>NZ_JBNADX010000061.1:0-1922 GCF_049629545.1 Micromonospora citrea | reverse complement strand
GGTCATCGGGTGTTGGCGGTGGTGCGGGGTTCGGCGGTGAATCAGGATGGTGCGTCGAATGGTTTGACGGCGCCGAATGGTCCGTCGCAGCAGCGGGTGATTCGTCAGGCGTTGGCGTCGGCGCGGTTGTCGTCGGTGGACGTGGACGTGGTGGAGGCGCACGGCACCGGTACGACTCTTGGTGATCCGATCGAGGCGCAGGCGTTGTTGGCCACCTATGGGCAGGGCCGGGACGGGCTTGAGCCGTTGTTGTTGGGGTCGGTGAAGTCGAATCTGGGTCATACGCAGGCGGCGGCGGGTGTTGCTGGTGTGATCAAGATGGTGCAGGCGATGCGCCACGGTGTGGTGCCGGCGACCCTGCACGTGGATGTGCCGTCGTCGAAGGTGGACTGGTCGTCCGGTGCGGTGGCGTTGGTGACGGAGTCGCGGGCGTGGCCGGTGTTGGATCGGCCGCGGCGGGCGGCGGTGTCGTCGTTCGGCATCTCCGGCACGAATGCCCACGTCATCATCGAGCAGCCGGAGCCTGAGTCGGAGTCTCAGCCGGACGCTGGGCAGCCGGGGGCGGACGCCGGGCTGTCCGGACCGGTCGAGGTCGACCTGCCGGTGGTGCCCTGGCTCCTGTCGGGACGGTCGGCGGAGAGCCTGACCGGGCAGGCGGCCCGGCTGGCCGAGTTCGCCCGACGGGAGACCGGAACGTCACCCGTGGAGATCGGCTGGTCCCTGGCCACCGCCCGCGCCGCCCTCGACCACCGGGCGGTGCTCCTCGGCACCGACCGTGACGCGCTCCTCGCCACGGTCGACGTCCTCGCCGACGGCGGCTCCGAGACGACGTCCTCGTCGAGCCACCCCGCCGCGACCCTCGTGACCGGTCAGGTGTCGTCGGGCCGCCGGGCGGTGCTGTTCACCGGTCAGGGTGCGCAGCGGCCGGGCATGGGTCGGGAGTTGTACGAGCGGTTCCCGGTGTACGCGGACGCCTTTGATCGGGTGTGTGCGCTGTTCGATGGTCGGCTCGACCACCCGTTGCGGGAGGTGGTGTTCGCCGAGCCGGGCAGTGAGCTGTTGGGTCTGTTGGATCAAACGGTGTTCACCCAGGCGGGGTTGTTTGCCGTGGAGATGGCGCTGTTCGAGTTGCTGTCGTCCTGGGGGGTGCGGGCCGATTACCTGGTGGGGCATTCGATCGGTGAGGTGACCGCCGCCCACGTGGCGGGGGTGTTGTCGCTGGAGGATGCGTGCACCCTGGTGGTGGCGCGCGGGTCATCGATGCAGGCCCTGCCCGCCGGTGGCGGGATGTTGGCGGTGGGTGCGAGCGAGGCTGAGATCCGCGAGGTCATCGGCACCAGCACCGGCAGTGGCAGGACAGCCCGCAGCGGGGATGCAGCCGGCAGCCCTGGCGATGACGGCTCTGCGAGCGCAAACGGCGGCAGTGCGGACCTCGCCGCCAGTGCTGCCGGTGTCGGTGGTGGTGTGGACATCGCGGCGGTCAACGGCCCCCGATCGGTGGTCCTGTCCGGGCCGGTGACAGAGCTGGACCGGGTCGCGCAGGTGTGCGCCGAGCGGGGTTGGCGGGTCAAGCGGCTGTCGGTCAGTCACGCCTTCCACTCGCGTCTGATGGAACCGATGCTGGAGCAGTTCCGGGCGGTCCTGGCCGGCCTGGACTGGCACGCCCCGAAGTTGCCGATCGTGTCGAACCTGACCGGTCGGGTCGCGGACCCGGCGGAGATCGCGGGGCCGGAGTACTGGGTGCGGCATGTGCGGGAGGCGGTCCGGTTCGCCGACGCGATCGCCACCCTGCACGAGGCCGGGGTGAGTACCTTCCTGGAGGTCGGCCCCGACGCCACGCTGACGGCGATGGCCGCCGACACCTCCACCGACCGGCCGGCCCACCACGTCGCCGCCCTGCGCCGCGACCAACCGGAGACCAC
>NZ_JBNADX010000060.1:0-3732 GCF_049629545.1 Micromonospora citrea | reverse complement strand
ATGTCTGTCGGGTTCGATGCCGCGCATGCCGTGGCAGGTACGGTCGACGCCGCCGGGCCGCTGTCAGACGCCGAACGGGAACAACTGCTCACCTGGGGCCTCGGACCGGTACGGGAAGTCCCGGCCGAGCCGATCCACGACCTGGTCCTGCACTGGGCCCGACACACCCCCGACGCCGTCGCCGGCATCGCCGGTGACGAGACACTGACCTACGCCGAACTCGACCGCCGCTCCGCCGCCCTCGCCGCCCACCTACGCGCCCACGGCGTCGACGACGGCGACGTCGTCTCCCTCGCCCTGGACCGCAGCCTCTGGACCCTCGTCGCCACCCTCGCCGTCCTACGCGCCGGCGCCGCCTACACCCCCATGGACACCACCTGGCCCACCGCACGCATGCACATGCTCCTCAACGACCACGGCGCACGCATCGTCCTCACCACCAGCCACACCGCCCCCCACATCCCCCGCACCGACGACGTCCACGTCATCGCACTCGACGACGACTGGACCGCGGATCCAGCCGGATTGCCGGCCGTGCCGGCCACCGCCCCCGCGTTCGTCATCTACACCTCCGGCTCCACCGGCACCCCAAAGGGCGTCGTGCTGTCGCACGACAGGCTGACGAACTTCCTGGCCTGGATGAGCGACGAGTGCGGCATCGGCCCCGGCAGCCGGATGCTGCATTCGGCGGCGCCGGTATTCGATGCCGCGTTCGGGGAAATCTTCGCCACGCTCACTGCCGGCGGGTGTGTGGTGGTGTGTTCCCGCGACGACCTGCTCGACGCGCGTCGGCTCACCGACCTCGTCAACCGGCACGGCGTGACGCACACGTTCGGACCGGCCACCAACATCGCCCCACTCGACCCGGCGGCCTGTCCCGGTCTGCGCTGCATCATCTTCGGTGGCGAGGCGCTGCCGCCGCAGTTGGCCCAGCGGTGGTTGACCGCGGGCACCCGGGTGTTGAACGCGTACGGGCCGGCGGAGGCGGCGGTGGCGTGCACCTGGTTCGACGCGTCCGCCGGCTGGGACGGGCCGTACGTGCCGATCGGCTGGCCCATGCCCAACCGGCAGATCCGCGTCGTCGACACCGACCTGAACCTCGTTCCCGCCGGGACACCCGGCGAAATCCTGATCACCGGATTCGGCGTCGCCGACGGATACCTGCACCGTCCCGAACTCACCACCGAACGCTTCGTCACCGACCCGCACGGCGGCGGCCCCGCCTACCGCACCGGCGACCTCGGCCGATGGAACCCAGCCGGAGCCCTGGAGATCCTCGGCCGCATGGACCACCAGGTCAAGGTCAACGGCATCCGCATCGAACTCGGGGAGATCGAAGCCGTCCTGGCGCAGCACCCCGACGTGGACGGCGCGGTGGTGGTCCGCCGCGAGGACCGAGGCGTGGCCCGACTGGTCGGCTACGTGACGGGGCGCGACGGCCGGAGCCCCGCGGTCGGGGCGGTTCGCGAACACGCCGCGGCCGAACTGCCCGCCTACATGGTGCCGGCGGTGATCATGGTCGTCGACCGGTTCCCGGTCGGCGACACCGGCAAGATCGACCGGCGGGTCCTGCCCGAACCCACCACACAACGCCCCGACCTCGGCGTGGAGTTCGTCGCACCCACCACCGACGAGGAACGACTCCTCACCGGCATCTTCGCCGACGTCCTCGGAATCGACCACGTCGGCACCCACGACAACTTCTTCGACCTCGGCGGCACCTCCCTGCAATCCGCCACCGTCGCCACCACCATCGACGAAACCACCGACACCGTCGTTCCCGTCTCCCAGATCCACCGCACCCCCACCCCACACACCCTCGCTCACTGGCTGACCACCGCACCCCGGCGTACGCCCACCGGCCCGGCGCAGACCCGCCAGCGCCCCGGGCCGGTGCCGCTCGCGCAGCAGGTGGCGAAGTGCCTGATGTCGCCGTTGGAGGTGGTCGTCCCGGTCACCTGGTGGATCGAGGGTGACCTGGACCTGCGCGCCCTGATGGCGGCGCTGGGCGACGTGCACCGCCGGCACGAGGCGTTGCACGCCCGCTACCGCCGGGTGCATCCGCCCGTCGCGCTGGTGCCGCCGAACCCGGGGATGCCGCAGTTGCAGTTGCTGACCGACGCCACCACCGAACAGGAAGCCCTGGACCAGCTGGCAAACGCCGTGCAGCAGCCGCTGGACTACACCCAGGGCCGCAACTGGCGCGCCGCGCTGATCCGACACCCCTCGACCAACCGCGTCCTGTTCGGCATCGGCATCCACCACATCGCCTTCGACGGCTGGTCGTACGCGCTTCTGGTGCGCGACCTCAGCCACGCGTACGCGGCGCGGAGGTCGGGTCAGGCCCCGGTGTGGGAGCGACCGGCGCCCACCCTGCGCCAGTCCTACGACGAGTACATGCGGCTGCGCGAGGCCGCCGACCTCCAGGCGCAGCGCGCCTACTGGCGCGAACAGTTGCGCGGGCTGCCCCGCCAGGGTGCCGGTGATCCCACGGTGTCCCTGGAGCAGGCGCTGGCGTGGGGGCCGAAGGCCGGCCACACCGTCACCGTCAGCCCCGAGGTGATGCAGCGCTGGGACCGGGCGGCGCGCGAACAGCGGTTCAGCCGCTCCAGCTACTTCGTCGCCGCGTTCGCCTCGGCGCTGCGCGCCGTGCACCGGCAGGACGACATCGGCCTGCTGATGGTCGTCGCGAAGCGCGGCAGCCGGGTTCTCGACTCCGCGTTCACCACCCGGCTCAACCTCAACTGCGTCCGGGTGCGGTTCGACGGGCCGGAGGACGACAAGCTCGTCCTGCGGGTCAACGAGACGATCAGCGACCTGATGCGGGCCCAGGACGTCCCCTTCGCGGAGACCGCCGACGATCCCGCCGCCGGGCTCTCGGGTGAGGTGGTCGCCAGCCTGCCGACGTTCGTCTTCCAGGACAACGTGGTGCTGCCGCTGGAGCTGCCCGGCTGCCGGGCCGAGGAGGTCGTCGACCCGTACGCCCGGGAGGTGTCCAACGGCCTCACGGTCGAGGTGCTGCCCCGGCCCGACCACGCCCTGCTGCGCGTGACCATCCGTACGGACTACCTGCCGTACCGCTTCGCCGAGGAGCTGAACGGTCACATGCTGCGCTTCCTCGAAGCCGGCCCGGCGATGGCTGGGCGCTGAATTCGTCCATCCCGGACGTGGCTGTCACCGGGCGCGTCCCCGCAGTTCCTGGTTCCTGACCCGGCCGTACCCGTGCAGGTGACGCCGGTCCTGATCGGAGGTTGGCTGATGTCTGTCGGGTTCGATGCCGCGCATGCCGTGGCAGGTACGGTCGACGCCGCCGGGCCGCTGTCAGACGCCGAACGGGAACAACTGCTCACCTGGGGCCTCGGACCGGTACGGGAAGTCCCGGCCGAGCCGATCCACGACCTGGTCCTGCACTGGGCCCGACACACCCCCGACGCCGTCGCCGGCATCGCCGGTGACGAGACACTGACCTACGCCGAACTCGACCGCCGCTCCGCCGCCCTCGCCGCCCACCTACGCGCCCACGGCGTCGACGACGGCGACGTCGTCTCCCTCGCCCTGGACCGCAGCCTCTGGACCCTCGTCGCCACCCTCGCCGTCCTACGCGCCGGCGCCGCCTACACCCCCATGGACACCACCTGGCCCACCGCACGCATGCACATGCTCCTCAACGACCACGGCGCACGCATCGTCCTCACCACCAGCCACACCGCCCCCCACATCCCCCGCACCGAC
>NZ_JBNADX010000059.1:0-4107 GCF_049629545.1 Micromonospora citrea | reverse complement strand
CCCTGCGCGAGCGCCTCATCGAGGTGGTCCCGTACGCCCATGGCGCCGTTGGAGCTGCTGTCCGGGGTGCCGTTGATGGCGGCGATCCGGTCGATCCACACGGCGGTCGGGTTGTTCGACACCCGGTTGCCGCCCGCGACGGACTCGGCCTTGGCCTTCCACTCCGGGTTCACGTACCCCTTGGCGTTCAGGTACGGGTTGTCCGCCCGCTCCCCCGGCGGCGTCGTCGGCGGCGGGGTGGTGGGCGGCGGCGTCGTCGGAGGCGGCGTCGTCGGCGGGGTGGTCGTCGGCGGGGTGGTCGGAGTGCCGCCGTTGCAGACCACGCCGTTCAGGGTGAACGAGGTCGGCTTCGGGTTGCTGCCGCTCCACGCGCCGTTGAACCCGATGCTGGTGCTGGCGCCGGAGGCGAGCGACCCGTTGTACGACTCGTTCGTCGCGGTGACGTTCTGGCCGCTCTGCGACCACTTCGCCGACCAGCCCTGCTGCACACGCTGGCTGCTGTTCGGGAAGGTGAAGCCGAGGTTCCACGAGCTGACCGGGTCACCGAGGTTCTTGATGACGACGGTGGCGGTGAAGCCACCTGGCCAGTCGCTGGTGGTGTAGTCGACGCTGCACTGGGTCGCGGCCTGCGCCGCGGTGACCGGAATGGTCACCAGCCCGCCGGCCACCAGGGCGCTCGCACCGGCGAGTGCGACCGCCCGGCGCCTGCCGGACAGGTTTCTCCACAGATTCATGCCACAGATCTCCTTGGGCGAGACCGGGTCCGCGAACGGCCCGGCTGGACGGCCCGGCGGGCGTCGACTGCGAACGGCCTACCGATGCCATCAGATGTATTCGGGGGTGCCCGGCCCGGACGGGCGGCGATGCGCTTCGGACACGATGGTCCAGGCCGACGGAACGGTCGCCCGGCGAACCGGGTGCCCTCGACCGTCCCGCCGACACGCTGGGTGTGATCCGGCGGTGGACCAACCATAACTGGGAGCCCTTCCATCGCAATACCTGAATGCAAACCGGCTTATGCCTTCTTCCGCGACAGGGACAAGATCTGCCGCCTTTACGGTCCCGCATCGAGGTCAGAGCATGTGCATCTCCGGCATTCCACCTACCACCGTTGTCGACGGCAGGGGGCTCTTTTGTCCGCCGCCAGTGAAATGTTTCAGGAAACGCGCGCGGCGCTGGACCGCACCGAGACCGTCCTCCACCACGGCACACCCTCACCCCGCCTCGACAGCCTCGTCAGCTGCACGCGGAACGGACCTCGGAGCAGCACGGCAGATCCCGAACTGGTTGGTGCCGCCGACACGGCCGCCAGGACTGATCCCTGCCTGTCGGCTCACCGGGCCGAGCAGCACAGGCCGTCATCGCGCGGATCGGGCCGGACGAGACACGCGGCGATAGTCGGCCCTTGCACCCCCGCGCCGCGGACGCCGGAGCATCCGGGAGTCGCAGCGCCAACACCACCGCCCACCACGGGGACGCAGCAGCGTGCACGTCACCCAGTGCCGCGCCCGGACGGCGGCACGGGCCAACGCGTCGAACGCCAGCACGAGTGCCGCCAGCACCCCCCGAACGTGGTCGAGGTGATCGGCCAGATCGGCCGGGCGGCGGTGTCGTGCCGGCCGGCCGGCACTCCGGTGATTCCTTGTCTTGCGGTCGTTCATGGACTGTCGGCCGACTGCCGGCCCACGATTGCGGCGCCACCGCACGTTACCGGGCCAGTGGTAATGGTTCAGGTTCAAGCCCTGCCGTGAGACCCGCGCGCGGTTCACGACGCCCCTCGCCGATGCACTGCCGATGACCCGCCGACATCCCTACCGCTCGCGGGCACAGCAGAAAATCGCGTGTCGGTAGGCCGCCACAGCGGCCCCCACCTGACCTGACCCACCTCTGTCCGAGTAACCAATGACCCCTCCCTGGGACAGGCTGTCGGAGCGAGACACCCAGGTCTCGCCCCGACAGCTGGACATACGGTCACCGGCAATTCGGTATGGACGGGATTCCGGTCATCCGGCAGCCGTTGTCCGCACAGGAGTACGGCCTGACCGACGTGGACGGTTCAAATGCCGACGTTATTTTCTGCCGCAGCGAATACTTACCTCAAACGATTTCGGGCACGCCGAATTCGGGGATGCGCGAATGTTCCGCGATCCCCTCGGAGCGCCACTCTCAATGGCGACCGCCGGCGGGCGGCCCCCGTCACCGCGAAGGGTGCCCCGACAGGAGACACCCCGGTCTCACGCGCCAGGTTTCACGGTGCAGAAGATTTCTGACCACGTCCTCGAGGCGGGCTCCAGGCGCGTGGTCGGTCGCCGGCAGAAGGCGGTCAGTCGGGTACACGGTCGTGCAGGACATCAACGTAGAAGGCCCGCTGGTTACCGCGGACGGAGAAGCGGGCCTGTTCGATCCAGTTGAACTGCTCCAGCGTGCGTCGCATCGGCTCCAGCAGCTTGGTCTTCTCGCACCTGTCTCCGGGGGCCAGGATCCCGTCGAGGTCAGTGAAGTCGGCCCGGGCTTGCGGCCCATACGGTGCGATCGTTACTTATCTGGATGATATGGATCATCCAGGTCGGACGGTCGCCACCCGAACACGCGCCCCCGTGCAGCGCGTGGTGTGGCAGGTGTCGAGGGGTCCGATGTCGACAGAGCGGGATTTCACCGAGTTCTACCTGGCCACGTACCGTCGCCTGGTAGGTCAGCTGTTCGTGCTGACCGGCAGCCGTCATGACGCCGAGGAACTCGCTCAGGAGGCGTTCTCCCGCGCACTGCCCCGGTGGGCGAAGATCAGCAGATACGAGGCGCCCGAGGCATGGGTACGCCGCGTCGCGTTCCACCTCGCCTTCTCCCGGCGCCGCAAGGCAGTGCGCGGTGCTCATGCCCTGCTGCGCCTCGGGACCAGTCGAACCCACCACGACGACGGCAGGGACAGCGTCGCCGTCGCCGAGGCCCTGCGGGCGGTGCCGGTACGGCACCGACGGGCATTGGTCCTGCACTACGTCGTCGACCTTCCCGTCCGCGACGTGGCCGCCGAGTTGGGCGTACCCGAGAACACCGTCAAGACCTGGCTGCGGCGCGGCCGCCAGCAGTTGCAGGCCGCCTTGATGGACGACACGACGCCCACCGACGCACTCCTCATCCACCTGCGGCCCTGATCGGTGCCGCGGCACCGCGAACGAGATCACGCCGGTGGTGGGTGTGCGACACCCACCACCGGCGCGCCCCGGTGACTGGACGGCTACGAGGAGACCCGGCCGCTGCCGGGCGCGGTCAGGAAGGTGCGCAGCTTGTTGGCGTTGCCGGAGTCGTCGCCGGTGATCAGGTAGTACATCATTCCGGCGTCGGAGACGTCGCCCTTCTTGTTCATGATGTTGTTGACGACGTCGTGCGCGTAGCGCAGCCGCTGGTCGGAGTTGTCGGCCATCCAGGCCCACTTCTCCTCACCGCCACCGGTGCCCAGACCGGCGTTCTGATCCGGGATCCTCTTGTACTTGACCTGCGGGAAGTCGCGGCGGATGTCGGCGAGGTTCCACCGGTTGTCATCGTCGTCGTGATTGTTGTTCCAGTCCGAGTGCGAGATCAGCGTGACGTGCTGACGCGCCGCGCTGTTCGAGCCCTGCAACGCCCGGTACACCACCCCCATCGGGCCGGCGCCGACCAGGCACAGCCGGTTGGTAGCGGTGGACGCGTCGACCGCCGAACGCAGGTGGGTCACCGCGGCGTCCAGATTCGTCTGGCTGTTGCGGAAGATGCCGGCCACGTCGTAGCCGAACCGCCCGCCGACGCCCTCGGTGGCGGTGACCATGTCCCGCTCCCAGCTCGCCGTCGAGCTGCCCAGGTGCGAGTTGTAGTCCCAGTGCACCAGCCGCGACTGCTGCCCCCGCTCGGCGAGCAACGCCAACGCCATCGCCGACGCGCCGATGTCGTCGCGATCGTGGTAGTTACCGTCCGAACTCCAGGCGATCCGCTCACAACCAAAATCGAGAGCCGGCGGCGCGGCCTGCGCAGGCTGCCCGGTCAACGCGACGACAGCGCCGAGCCCGAGGGCACAGGCCGCAGCCGCGAGACCGGGACGGGAGATCCGTGACATCAGAGGTCCTTCCGGTACGAGGG
>NZ_JBNADX010000058.1:0-4414 GCF_049629545.1 Micromonospora citrea | reverse complement strand
GCAGCTCATACAGCGCCACCTCCACCGCGAACAACCCCGCCTGGGTGAACACCGTCCGATCCAACAAGCCCGCCAGGTCACTGCCCGACTCGGCGAACACCACCTCCCGCAACGGACGGTCCAGCCGAGCATCGAACAACGCACACACCCGATCGAACGCATCCGCGAACACCGGGAACCGGTCGTACAACTCCCGACCCATACCCGCCCGCTGCGCACCCTGACCCGTGAACAACACCGCCCGACGACCCGACGACACCTGACCGGTGACCACGTCGGGGGCGGGCATCCCGTCAGTGAGCGCCGCCAGCCCCGCGCGCAGGTCGTCGACCGTGGAGCCCAGCACCACCGCCCGGTGTTCGAGGGCGGCGCGGGCAGTGGCCAGCGACCAGGCCAGGTCGACCGGGGACTGTTCCTGCTCGCCTCGCAGGTGCGCGGCGAGCCGGGTGGCCTGCCCGGCCAGGGCCTCCGTGGACCGCCCCGACACCAGCCACGGCACGACGGGCAGGGGATCGCCCTTCGACGCCCCGACCGGCTCCGGCTCCGGCTGTTCGATGATCACGTGGGCGTTGGTGCCGGAGATCCCGAAGGAGGAGACGGCACCGCGGCGGGGCCGGTCGAGGTCCGGCCACGGCCGCGCGTCGGTGACCAGCGTGACCGCGCCGGAGGTCCAGTCCACCTTCGACGACGGCACGTCCACGTGCAACGACGCCGGCACGAGGCCGTGCCGCATGGCGAGCACCATCTTGATCACCCCGGCCACACCTGCGGCCGCCTGGGTGTGCCCGATGTTCGACTTGATCGAGCCCAGCAGGAGCGGTTCGCGGCCCTCCCGGCCCTGCCCGTACGTGGCCAGCAGCGCCTGCGCCTCGATCGGGTCCCCCAGCATCGTGCCGGTGCCGTGCGCCTCGACCGCGTCCACGTCGGCGGTGCTCAGCCGGGCGTTGGCCAGCGCCTGCCGGATCACCCGCTGCTGCGCCGGCCCGTTCGGCGCGGTCAGGCCGTTCGACGCGCCGTCGGAGTTGACGGCGGAGCCCCGCACCACGGCCAGGATCCGGTGGCCGTTGCGCCGGGCGTCGGAGAGGCGCTCGACGAGGAGCATGCCGACGCCCTCGCCCCAGCCGGTGCCGGCGGCGGAGTCGGCGAACGAGCGGCAGCGTCCGTCGGCGGAGAGGCCGCCCTGGCGTTGGAACTCGACGAAGGTGGCCGGGGACGCCATCACGGTGACGCCGCCGGCGAGGGCCAGGTCGCACTCCCCCGCCCGCAGCGACTGCGCCGCCAGGTGCAGCGCCACCAGCGACGACGAACACGCCGTGTCCACGGTGACCGCCGGCCCCTCGAACCCGAACGAGTACGCCACCCGCCCGGACAGCACGCTGGTGGCGTTGCCGGTGAGCAGGTGACCGCCGACCTCCTGGTCGCGGCCCATCGCGGTCGAGGCGTACCCCTGGAAGCTGGCGCCCGCGAAGACGCCGACCCGCTCGCCCTTCAGCCGCGACGGGTCCGTACCGGCGGACTCGACGGCTTCCCAGGACACCTCGAGCAGGAGGCGTTGTTGCGGGTCCATGGCCAGGGCCTCGCGGGGGGAGATCCCGAAGAACTCGGCGTCGAACGCGCCGGCGTCGTAGACGAAGCCGCCCTGGCGGGGGAACGACGTGTCGGAGAGCCGGCCGTCGAGGAAGCTGTCCCAGCCCCGGTCGAGTGGGAAGTCGGAGATGCCGTCCCGGCCGGTGGCGAGCAGGTCCCACAGTTGGTCGGTGGTGTCGACGCCGCCGGGCAGCCGGCAGGCCATGCCGACGATGACGACCGGGTCGTCGTCGACCGTGGCGACCCGCTCCCGCTCCTGTGCTCCGCCCGGTGCGCCGGTCAGTTCGGCGCGCAGGTGGGCGGCCAGGGCCAGCGGTGTGGGGTGGTCGAAGACGAGCGTGCTGGGCAGGGCGAGCCCGGTCTCGGTGGTGAGCCGGTTGCGCAGTTCGACGGCGGTGAGCGAGTCGAAGCCCTGCCGCTGGAACGCCCGGTCGGCCGGCACGGCGTCGGGTGTGGCGTGTCCGAGTACGGCGGCGGCCTGGGCGCGGACGAGGTCGAGCAGGTGCGCGTCCTGTTCGGCGGGGGTCATGCCGGCGAGTCGGCGGCCCGTCCGCCCACCGTCGGTGGGTTCGCCACCGGCCGGTTCGGGTCGCGCCTCGGGGATCTCGCCGAGCAGCGGGCTGGGGCGTAGGGCGGTGAAGGAGGCGGCGAACCGATCCCAGGTGACGTCGGCGACGACCACGGCGGTGTCGTCCCGGTCGAGGGCGCCCTGCAGGGCGGTGATCGCCAGGTCGGGTGCCATCGCGGGCAGGCCGCGCCGGGCGAGCTGGTCCTGTGCCTCGCCCTGGACGGCCATCCCGGCGCCGGCCCAGGGTCCCCACGCGATCGAGGTGCCGACCGCGCCGCGGGTCCGTCGCCGGGCGACGAGGGCGTCGGCGTACGCGTTGGCGGCGGCGTAGCCGGCCTGGCCGGCCGAGCCCCACACTCCGGCGATGGAGGAGAACACCACGAACGCGTCCAGCCCGTCGGGCAGCAGGTCGTCGAGGTGCGCCGCGCCGTCGACCTTCGCGCGGAGGACGTCGCGCAGGTCGTCCGGTGTGATGTCGGGCAGCGGGGTGAACTGGGGTGCTCCGGCGGCGTGGAAGACGGCGCGCACGGGCTCGCCCTGGGTGGTGAGTCCGTCCAGCAGCCCGGCGAGCGCCGCCCGGTCGGCCACGTCGCACGCGGTGACGGTGACCCGCGCTCCGGCGGCACGCAGCCGCTCCGCGAGTTCCACCGCCCCAGCCGCCCGCTCACCCTGCCGGCTGGTCAACACCACATGATCGGCCCCGGCCTGCACCGCCCACTCCGCGACGCGAGAGCCGAGCGCACCCGTACCACCGGTCACCAACACCGTGCCCGACAACCGGAACCCACGCCGCACCACATCATCAGCAGCCCGCACCAGACGCCGGACGAACACCCCCGACGACCGCACCGCCACCTGATCCTCAACCCCCGACGCCAACACCCCACACCAACGCCGCACCGCCCGCGCGTCGACCACCTCCGGCACGTCCACCAGGCCACCCCACCGACGCGGATCCTCCAACGCCGCCACCCGACCCAAACCCCAGACAGCCGCCGCCACCGGATCCACCGACGCATCCGACCGACCCACCGACACCGCACCCCGGGTCACCCACCACACCCGACCACCCACCGCACAGTCACCCAGCGCCTGCACCGCCGCCAGCACCTCGCCGAGCTGCGGGCCGGACAACGACAACAACGACACCACCCCGGCGACCTCGCCGAGTTGGGGCAACGTGGCGCGCAGCCGCGCGGCCACGTCGTCCCGGCGGGTCGCCGACGGGTCGAGGACCACCGGAACGACGTCGGCGCCGTGCGCGGCCAGGCCACCGACGAGCGGGTGGTCGGCCTGGTCGGGCAGCGCCAGGACCAGCCACGTCCCGGTCAGCCCCGGCTCGGGTACGGACGGAGCGGGTCGCCACTCGACGCGGTAGCGCCAGGAGTCGGCGGTGCCGCGTCGCCGTCCCGCCCGCCGCCACCGCGCCAGCGTCGGCAGCAGCGCACTCAGCGGCTGCTCCGCCGCCTGCTGGAACTCCTCCCCCAGCCCGGCCAGGTCCTCCTGCTCCACCGCCGCCCAGAACCGCTGGTCGAGCTCGCTGTCCATCCCGGCATTCCCGCCCGGGGTCGTCGCCACCTCCGGCCAGTACCAGGTGCGCTGGAAGGCGTAGGTGGGCAGGTCGACGGTGCGGGGCTGGTGGCCGGTGTGGGTGAACCAGGCCGTCCAGTCGACGGGGGTGCCGGTGACGTGCAGCCGGGCCAGGGCGGTGACCAGTGCCGTGGCCTCCGGTTGGTCGCGGCGCAGGGCCGGCACGAGGTGGACCGGCCGGTCGGTGGAGGTGTCGGCGGCCATCGCCGTCAAGGTCGCGTCCGGACCGACCTCCAGGAACGTGCTCACGCCGGCCTGGTGCAGAGTGGTGATCGCGTCGGCGAACCGGACCGCTTCTCGCACGTGCCGCACCCAGTAGTCGGGCCCCGCGATGTCCGTCGGGTCCGCGACCCGGCCGGTCAGGTTCGACACGATCGGCAACTTCGGCGCACGCCAGTCCAGCCCGGCCAGGACCGCCCGGAACTCGTCCAGCATCGGCTCCATCAGACGCGAGTGGAACGCGTGACTGACCGACAGCCGCTTGACCCGCCAACCCCGCTCGGCGCAGAGCTGCGCCACCCGGTCCAACTCGGTTGCCGGGCCGGACAGGACGACCGACCGGGGACCGTTCACCGCCGCGACATCCACACCACCTGCGCTGCCGCAGTCGGTGACCTCGCGGATCTCCGCCTCGGACGCGCCCACCGCCAGCATCCCGCCACCGGACGG
>NZ_JBNADX010000057.1:0-4494 GCF_049629545.1 Micromonospora citrea | reverse complement strand
TGGGTCACCTGGGTGACCGCAACGACCACGACTCGCAGGGCCTGTTCCAGCAGCGCCCCTCCAGCGGTTGGGGCACGGTCGAGCAGATCACCGACCCCGAGTACTCCACCCTGGCCTTCCTCAAGGGCCTCAAGCAGGTCGACGGCTGGCAGGACATGCCGCTGACCAAGGCCGCCCAGACCGTGCAGGTCTCGGCCTACCCGGACCACTACGCCCAGTGGGAGCAGCAGGCCGCCGACCTCGTCGCCGAGCACTGGAACAGCTGACCCACCCACACACGCATGCTGGCCGGCACCCCACAACGGGGTGCCGGCCAGCCGCGTGTCCGGTGACCGTCAGGGGCACTTCGCGTACAGCCGGCGGGTGCCCGCGCCGGCGTCGTACGCGGCCCGGTCGCTGAACCGGCAGCCGAAGTCCGGCGCGGCGACCGCCTTCGGATCGGTGACCGCGTCGCCGGCGGGACGGACTCCGGCGCGTACCCAGGAGACCAGGTCGTCCCAGGCGGCGCCGGCCTCGGCCGGGGTGAACTCGCAGTGCTGGGTGGCGCGGACGGCCCGCTGGACGACCAGCCGGCTGCGACCGTGCCGCGCCGCGTCCCGGGCGTACGCCTGCTCCATGGAGAAGGGCACGAACAGGTCACCCAGGCCGTGCAGGCTGAGCACCGGCGCGGTGGGGCGGCCGGCGATGCGTGGCACCTCCGTCAGCACCGGGGAGAACCGCTGCCGGAAGTTCTCCGGCGCGACCCGCTGCACGGTGGCGTTGACGTCGACCGGCCCGTTCGGGCTGTAGCGGGTCAGCAGGTTCATGGCGAGCTGCCCGGGCCGCTGCGCCGGTGAGTCCCCGCCGTCGGTGGTGCTGATGGCGAAGAGGAAGTCCTTCCAGACCGCGAAGGCCGCCTCCGAGCCGGGGCGCGGCCCGCCGGAGCGGTTGACGGTGATCTCCCGCAGCTGCTTGCCGCGCTCGTTGGTGGTGTCCGGCCCGGTGGGGGTGAGCCCGGCCAGGCCGAGCGCCACCTGGATGCGGGGCACCGCGTTGCTGAGGTAGTCGCTCGGCGTCGGGTACGCCCGCACTCCGGCGAGCGCCTGCGCGACCAGGTTGTAGTCGAGGAAGAAGTCGAGCAGCTCGTGGTCGCCGAGCACCCCGCACATCGGCAGCGCCCCGTCGTAGTAGCCCGGGTACTGCTCCAGCGAGCGGCCGATGACGTAGCCGCCCATCGACACGCCGGTCACGTACGTCCGCTTCGGACGCTCGACCGTCGAGGCGAACAGGTCGGCCAGTTCGCGGGTGCTGACCACGCCGGAGCGGATGTCGAAGCCGTTGGTGGTGTACGACGACGACGCCCAGGCGTACCCCTGGCCCAGCAGCCGTTGCCGCAGGCCGAAGCCCGGTGCCTCGGGGGAGAGCACGGTGGTCTGGCCGCGGTAGCCGTGCGCCCACATGACGAGTTCACCGTTCCAGGCGGCCGGCACCTCGACGATGTAGCCGGCGTGCCGGTGCACGCCCTGCCGTACCGTGGTCGGCGCGCCGCCCACGACGAGCGGGGCCAGGGGTGGGTTGTTGATGGTGTAGCCGGGCAGTGGCTGCGAGCCGTCGTCGCCGTCGGCGGCGGTGGCCGGCGCCGCGCCGGCGAGCCCGACGGTCAGGGCGAGGGACGCGCCGACGGCGAGCAGCCGGCGCGTGAGACGGGTGGTTGAGGACAGCATCGATGCTCCCCCGGAGACGGGTGCCGCCCGAGGGCGGCCAGGCGGGACGGTGCCTACCGGCCGGTAGCGCACTGAAGCTAGGCCCGCCCCGCGAGGGCTGTCAATGCTCCACCTGACCGACCGGTCAGCGCCGCCCGGTCGGGATCCTCAGACCAGACCGTGCGCCAGCATCGCCTCCGCCACCCGGCGGAAGCCGTTGATGTTCGCGCCGGCCACGTAGTCGCCCGGCAGGCCGTACTCCTCCGCGGTGGCCCAGCAGCGGGCGTGGATGTCCCGCATCGTCTCCCGCAGCCGCTGCTCCGACTGGACGAACGTCCACGAGTCGCGGCTGGCGTTCTGCTGCATCTCCAGGGCGCTCACCGCCACCCCGCCGGCGTTGGCCGCCTTGCCCGGGGCGAACCGCACCCCGGCCCGGCCGAGGATGCGCACCGCCTCCGGCGTGGTCGGCATGTTCGCCCCCTCCACCACCGCCACGCAACCGCCGGCGACCAGCGACGCGGCCTCCGCCCCACCGATCTCGTTCTGCGTCGCGCAGGGGACGGCCAGGTCGCAGGGGACCTCCCAGACGGTACGACCGGAGACCGCCACCGCGTGCGGCACGTGCCGCACGTAGTCGTCGAGGCGGGCGCGCCGCTGCTCCTTCAACTCCCGCAGCAGCTCCAGGTCGATGCCCTTCTCGTCCAGCACGTAACCGTCGGAGTCCGAGCAGGCCACCACCGTCCCGCCGAGCTGGTGCACCTTCTCGATGGCGTACGTGGCGACGTTGCCCGACCCGGAGACCACCACCCGCTTGCCGTCGAGGCTGTCCCCGGTCTGCTTGAGCATCTCCTCGGCGAAGAACACCGCGCCGTACCCGGTCGCCTCGGTGCGCACCTGCGCGCCCCCGTACGCCAGGCCCTTGCCGGTCAGCACTCCCGACTCGTACCGGTTGGTGATCCGCTTGTACTGCCCGAACAGGTAGCCGATCTCCCGGCTGCCGACCCCGATGTCCCCGGCCGGGACGTCGGTCTGCTCGCCGATGTGCCGGTACAGCTCGGTCATGAAGCTCTGGCAGAAGCGCATCACCTCACGGTCCGAGCGGCCCTTCGGGTCGAAGTCCGCGCCGCCCTTGCCACCGCCGATCGGCAGGCCGGTGAGCGCGTTCTTGAAGATCTGCTCGAAGCCGAGGAACTTCACGATCCCCAGGTAGACCGACGGGTGGAAGCGCAGGCCCCCCTTGAACGGGCCGAGCGCGCTGTTGAACTCCACCCGGAAACCGCGGTTGACCCGGACCCGACCGTGGTCGTCCTCCCACGGCACCCGGAAGATGATCTGCCGCTCCGGCTCGCAGATCCGCTCGATGATCCGCGCCTTCGCGTACTCGGGGTGCCGGGCCAGGGCCGGGCCGATGCTCTCCAGCACCTCCCGCACCGCCTGGTGGAACTCCGGCTCGCCCGGGTTCCGAGCGACCACACTGGCGTACACCGACTCCGGGGCCTCCGGCATCACCACACGTCCCTTCCGGTCCAGGTGGTGGCCGCGTCGCCCCCACCGGGTCGACGTCGTGCCGCCGACCGCCCCCGGATACGGATCGTCACCCCTGTCCGGTTCACTGATCCGATGGACGAGTTGATCTGGGACACGGCCCGTACCTCGCGCGGCTGGCTGGACGCCGCCAACGGCACCGGGCAGGCCGAGCTGACCTGCCGGATCCTCAAGCTCACCGAGGAGGCGGGGGAGGTCGCCGGGGCGTGGATCGGCCTGGTCGGCCAGAACCCCCGCAAGGGGGTGACGCACACCCGCGAGGACGTCGCCGCCGAACTGGCCGACGTCGTCCTCACCGCCCTGGTGGCCATCGAGAGCCTCGGCCTGGACGCCCGGGCCGTCGTCACCGCCTGCGCCGACAAGGTCCGTTCCCGCATCACCTGACCCACGCCCACGCGAGGCCCGCCGTGCTCACCCGCTGGCGGTGCGCGCCGTCCGTGTGTGCGGCGTCCGTCGTGTCCGTTTCGGGTACGCGGGCGGGGGTGTCCGGCCTCGGGTGCGGTTGTTGCTGCCCTGGCGCCAACAACAGCACCCCGAACCGGTGTGCGTGGTGAGCGGTCCGGGTCGGGTGTCCGGTTCAGGCGACTGCCGTGGTGGTGCTGGTGTGCGGTTCATGCCCGATCTGTGCGGGTGTCCCGTGACCGGCGGCACCGTGGTGGTGGAATGGTGGCGGGGGCGGGGTCGTTACATCATGTGTACGACCGCAGCAGCACGCCCCCGCTGCCAGGCCCCGATCGGGTCGGCCCGGGGTGGTGCCCGGGCCGGGAATGGTGGTGGCCCGCCGGTCGTTACACATGGTCCCGGCGCCGCGAGCCTCTCGGCTTGGCGTGACCGCGAACCCCTCGGGGTTTGCGTGGAGCCGGGCATCGACTTTCCCCCTTTGAGCGCCTGTCGAGGTGCCCGCACGTGCTCGGCCCCCATCGAGCGTGTGTGTCGACCCCCGTGAAGGAGCTTCCTGATGAACACCACGATCATTCGTAAGAGCGTTCTGGGTGTTGCTGGTCTGGCCTTTGCCGGTGGCGTGTTCGCCGGCCCGGTGACCGAGGCCCACGCCGCTCCGGCTGACGTCAAGACCGTCGCGGTGATGGCGGAGAAGTCGGGTGTGGACAAGGGCAAGCTGATTCCGCACGGTGTGCAGGGCGAGCAGTCGCGTGTCGACCTGACCGACGAGCAGGTCGCCAACACCAAGGCGATCATCGCGGCGACGAAGAAGGCCGGGATGGACGAGCGGGCCGCGGTGGTGTCGATCGCGACGGCGTTGCAGGAG
>NZ_JBNADX010000056.1:0-4650 GCF_049629545.1 Micromonospora citrea | reverse complement strand
TCGATGATGACGTGGGCATTCGTGCCGGAGATGCCGAACGACGACACCGCCGCCCGCCGCGGCCGATCCAACACCGGCCACGCCCGCGACTCCGTCACCAACGCCACCGCACCGGACGACCAGTCCACCTTCGACGACGGCACATCCACGTGCAGGGTCGCCGGCACCACACCGTGGCGCATCGCCTGCACCATCTTGATCACACCAGCAACACCCGCCGCCGCCTGCGTATGACCCAGATTCGACTTCACCGACCCCAACAACAACGGCTCAAGCCCGTCCCGGCCCTGCCCATAGGTGGCCAACAACGCCTGCGCCTCGATCGGATCACCAAGAGTCGTACCGGTGCCGTGCGCCTCCACCACGTCCACGTCCACCGACGACAACCGCGCCGACGCCAACGCCTGACGAATCACCCGCTGCTGCGACGGACCATTCGGCGCCGTCAAACCATTCGACGCACCATCCTGATTCACCGCCGAACCCCGCACCACCGCCAACACCCGATGACCCAACCGCCGCGCATCCGACAACCGCTCCACCAGGAGCACACCGACGCCCTCGGACCAGCCGGTCCCGTCGGCGCCCTCGGCGAACGATTTGCACCGCCCGTCCGGGGCGAGCCCACGCTGGCGGCTGAAGTCGATGAACGTCTCGAGGGTGGTCATCACGGTGACGCCGCCGGCCAGCGCGAGGGTGCACTCGCCGGAGCGCAGCGACTGCACCGCCAGGTGCAACGCCACCAGCGACGACGAGCAGGCGGTGTCCACGGTGAGCGCCGGCCCCTCGAAGCCGAAGGTGTACGCCACCCGGCCGGAGAGCACACTGCTGGCCGTACCGCCGCCGATGAAGCCGTCCAGGGTCGCCGGGATCTCACCGAGGCCGGCGGCGTAGTTGTGGTACATCATGCCGGCGAAAACGCCGACCTTCTGTCCGCGCAGGGTGAGCGGGTCGATCCGGGCGTCCTCGATCGCCTCCCAGGACGCCTCCAGCATGAGCCGCTGCTGCGGGTCCATGGCCAGCGCCTCGTACGGCGAGATCTTGAACAGGTCCGGGTCGAAGTCCCCGGCGTCGTGCAGGAACCCGCCCTCACGGGCGTACGTGCTGCCCCGTCGCTCCCCCGTAGGGTCGTACGCCCCGTCGGTGTCCCAGCCCCGGTCGGTGGGGAAGCCGGTGACGCCGTCCGCGGCGGTGGCCACCAGCTCCCACAACTGCTCGGGTGAGCGGACCCCGCCCGGGTAGCGGCAGCTCATCCCGACGATCGCGATCGGCTCGTGGCTCTTGGCGTCGACGGCCTTGAGGCGTTCGCTGGTCTCGTGCAGGTCGGCGGTGACGCGCTTGAGGTACTCACGGAGCTTGGCTTCGTTCGCCATCGGGGTATTCACCTGTCGCGTTGGTCGGCAAGCCGGGGCGGTACGACGGTCAGGAACGACCGAACGTGCTGTCGATGAAGTCGAAGAGTTCGTCGTCGCTGGCCTCGTCGAGGGCCTGGGCGACGCCGGGGTCGGCGGCGTCGCCGTCGACACGGGTGAGCAGCGCCCGGAGTCGCACGGTGAGTGCCGAGCGGGTCTCCTCGTCGGCGGTCAGCTCGGCGAGGGTCTCCGCCGAAGTCGCCGCGAACGCCGCCTCCAGCCGGGCCAGCTCGTCGAGGACGGCAGGGGCGGACCGGCCGGGACCGAGCCGCGACATCAGGTACCCGGTGAGCGTCTCCGGGGTGGGGTGGTCGAAGACCAGGGTGGCCGGCAGCGACAGGCCGGTCAGGGTGGTGAGCCGGTTGCGCAGGTCCACGGCGGTCAGGGAGTCGAAGCCCAGCTCGGTGAAGGACTGCCCGGCGCCGAGGGCGGCCGCCGAGGCGTACCCGAGCACGTCCGCCACCTGGCCGGTGACCAGCTCCTCGACCAGCCGCCGGCGGTCCTCGTCGGACGCCGCGGCGATCCGGTCGCGGAACCCGCCGCCCGGCGCGCTGCCGGCGGCGGTGCGCCGGGTGCGGACCCCGGCCAGGCCGCGCAGCGGCGCCGGTAGGTGGTCGACGGTGGTGAGCGCACGCAGCGCGGCCAGGTCGAGGCGGACGGGCAGCAGCAGCGGCTGCCGACTGCGCCGACTGGCGTCGAAGAGGGCCAGCGCCGCAGCGGTGCCGAGCGGGGCGACGCCCTGGCGGGCCATCCGTTCCCGGCGGCCGGCGCCCAGGTCGCGGGTCATCCCGCTGTCCTCGCCCCACAGGCCCCAGGCCAGGGAGGTGGCGGCGAGTCCGGCGGCGCGCCGCTGGTGGGCCAGCCCGTCGAGGAACGCGTTGGCCGCCGCGTAGTTGCCCTGTCCGGGGCCGCCGAGTGGGCCGGCGATCGAGGAGAAGAGCACGAACATCGGCAGGTCCAGGTGCCGGGTGAGGTCGTGCAGGTGCCAGGCGGCGTCTGCCTTGGGACGCAGCACGGCGGCGGTCCGCTCGGGGGTCAGCGCGGTGACGGTCGCGTCGTCGAGGACACCGGCGGCGTGTACCACCCCGGTGAGCGGGTGGTCGGCGGGGACGGCGGCGAGCAGCGCGGCGACCTGGTCCCGTTCGGCCACGTCGCAGGCGACGAAGCGGGCCTGCGCGCCGAGCCGGGTCAACTCGGCGAGCAGGTCGGCGGCGCCGGGCGCGTCGCCGCCGCGCCGGCCGGCCAGGAGCAGGTGCCGGACCTTGTGCGCGGTGACCAGGTGCCGGGCGAGGAGGCCGCCGAGGGCGCCGGTGGCGCCGGTGACCAGCACGGTGCCGTCGGGGAGCAGGTCGACGGCGCCCGTCGGGTCGGGTTCGGCCGGCGCGAGCCGGGGCACGAGCAGCCGGCCGTCGCGCACGGCGAGCTGCGGTTCGTCGCTGGCGAGGGCGCGGCCGAGCAGGTCGGCGTCGACCTCGCCGTCGAGGTCGACCAGCACGAACCGGCCGGGGTGCTCCAGTTGCGCCGAGCGGACCAGGCCCCAGACGGCAGCGCCGGGCAGGTCGGTCACCTCGCCCGTGGCGTCGGCGGGGACGGCGCCCCGGGTGAGCACCACGAGCCGCCGGTCGGCGAACCGGTCGTCGGCCAGCCACTCCCGCACGGCGGTCAGGGTGGCGGCGAGGCGGGCCCGGGTCGCGTCGAGGGGATCATCCGACGGCGGGTCACCGGCGGGCAGCAGCACCAGCCGGGGATCGTGCCGTCCGGCGTCGAGGGCGTCGGCGAGCGCGGGAAGCCCGCCGGGCAGCGCCGTGGCGGCGAGGCCGGTGGCGGCGTCGAGCGCCACGATCCCGGCTGCCGGCCGCGACGGTAGCGGCAGTGGGGACCAGCGCAGGTCGAACAGGGGCAGTTCGGCCGGGCCGGTGGCGTCGAGCTGGTCGGCGCTCACCGGCCGGGAGACGAGCGAGTCGATGCGGGCGACGGGTGCGCCGGTCCCGTCGGCGAGGGTCAGCGACACCGCCGAGGCGGTGCGGGTGACCCGTACCCGCAGCAGGGTCGCGCCGACGGCGGTGAGTGCGACGCCCGACCAGGCGAACGGAAGTCGGGCCGTGGCGTCGTCGGTGTCGTCGGTGAGGCCGACGACGTGCAGCGCCGCGTCCAGCAGCGCCGGGTGCAGGCCGAACCCGGCGGGGGCGACGCCGTCGGGCAGCGCGACCTCCGCGTAGACGGCGTCGTCGGTACGCCACGCGGCACGCAGGCCCCGGAAGGTGGGCCCGTGGTCGACGCCGAGCCGGTGCAGCTGCTCGTAGATCGGCGCGACCGGCACGGCGGTGGCGCCGGGTGGCGGCCACGTGGTCAGCGGCTCCGCCGGGTCGGTCCGGCCGGGGGCGAGGACGCCCTCGGCGTGCCGGGTCCATTCGGCGCCCGGGTCGTCGGCGGGCCGGGAGTGGACGCTGACCTGGCGGCGGCCGTGCCCGTCGGCGGCGCCGAGGACGAGCTGCACCGCGCGGGCGCCCTGCTCGGGCAGGACCAGCGGGGCGGCGAGGGTCAGCTCCTCGAGGGTGTCGCAGGCGGCCTGCGCGCCCGCGTGCAGCGCCATCTCCACCAGTGCCGCCCCCGGTACGACGACCGACCCCCACACCACGTGGTCGGCGAGCCAGGGCCGGGTCCGTACAGAGAGCCGCCCGCCGTGGATGCGTACGTCGTCGGTGGCGGTGACCAGTTCGGCGTCGAGCAGGGGGTGGGTGGTGCCCCGGACGCCGAGGCCGGAGGCGTCGGCGCCGGACGGGCCGGCGTCGAGCCAGTACCGCTGCCGCTGAAAGGCGTAGGTGGGCAGGTCGACGGTGCGGGGCCGGTGGCCGGTGTGGGTGAACCAGGCCGTCCAGTCGACGGGGGTGCCGGTGACGTGCAGCCGGGCCAGGGCGGTAACCAGGCTGGTGGTCTCCGGTTGGTCGCGGCGCAGGGCGGCGACGTGGTGGGCCGGCCGGTCGGTGGAGGTGTCGGCGGCCATCGCCGTCAGCGTGGCGTCGGGGCCGACCTCCAGGAAGGTACTCACCCCGGCCTCGTGCAGGGTGGCGATCGCGTCGGCGAACCGGACCGCCTCCCGCACATGCCGCACCCAGTACTCCGGCCCCGCGATCTCCGCCGGGTCCGCGACCCGACCGGTCAGGTTCGACACGATCGGCAACTTCGGGGCGTGCCAGTCCAGGCCGGCCAGGACCGCCCGGAACTGCTCCAGCATCGG
>NZ_JBNADX010000055.1:0-5359 GCF_049629545.1 Micromonospora citrea | reverse complement strand
GGCGGTGTGTGGTTGTTCTTTGAGAACTCAACAGGGTGCTTGATAAGCCAGTGCCAATTATGATTTATACCCCGGACTGGCGATTCTCTTTCGGGAGGGTTGTTGGTTGGGATTCCTTTGGCAACACTTTTGTTGTCAGGACAGTTTTTCGACAAGTTTTTGTTGGAGAGTTTGATCCTGGCTCAGGACGAACGCTGGCGGCGTGCTTAACACATGCAAGTCGAGCGGAAAGGCCCTTCGGGGTACTCGAGCGGCGAACGGGTGAGTAACACGTGAGCAACCTGCCCTAGGCTTTGGGATAACCCCGGGAAACCGGGGCTAATACCGAATATGACCTCCGATCGCATGGTTGGTGGTGGAAAGTTTTTCGGCCTGGGATGGGCTCGCGGCCTATCAGCTTGTTGGTGGGGTGATGGCCTACCAAGGCGACGACGGGTAGCCGGCCTGAGAGGGCGACCGGCCACACTGGGACTGAGACACGGCCCAGACTCCTACGGGAGGCAGCAGTGGGGAATATTGCACAATGGGCGGAAGCCTGATGCAGCGACGCCGCGTGAGGGATGACGGCCTTCGGGTTGTAAACCTCTTTCAGCAGGGACGAAGCGTAAGTGACGGTACCTGCAGAAGAAGCGCCGGCCAACTACGTGCCAGCAGCCGCGGTAAGACGTAGGGCGCGAGCGTTGTCCGGATTTATTGGGCGTAAAGAGCTCGTAGGCGGCTTGTCGCGTCGACTGTGAAAACCCGCAGCTCAACTGCGGGCCTGCAGTCGATACGGGCAGGCTAGAGTTCGGTAGGGGAGACTGGAATTCCTGGTGTAGCGGTGAAATGCGCAGATATCAGGAGGAACACCGGTGGCGAAGGCGGGTCTCTGGGCCGATACTGACGCTGAGGAGCGAAAGCGTGGGGAGCGAACAGGATTAGATACCCTGGTAGTCCACGCTGTAAACGTTGGGCGCTAGGTGTGGGGGGCCTCTCCGGTTCCCTGTGCCGCAGCTAACGCATTAAGCGCCCCGCCTGGGGAGTACGGCCGCAAGGCTAAAACTCAAAGGAATTGACGGGGGCCCGCACAAGCGGCGGAGCATGCGGATTAATTCGATGCAACGCGAAGAACCTTACCTGGGTTTGACATGGCCGCAAAACTCGCAGAGATGTGAGGTCCTTCGGGGGCGGTCACAGGTGGTGCATGGCTGTCGTCAGCTCGTGTCGTGAGATGTTGGGTTAAGTCCCGCAACGAGCGCAACCCTCGTTCGATGTTGCCAGCGCGTTATGGCGGGGACTCATCGAAGACTGCCGGGGTCAACTCGGAGGAAGGTGGGGATGACGTCAAGTCATCATGCCCCTTATGTCCAGGGCTTCACGCATGCTACAATGGCCGGTACAATGGGCTGCGATACCGTGAGGTGGAGCGAATCCCAAAAAGCCGGTCTCAGTTCGGATCGGGGTCTGCAACTCGACCCCGTGAAGTCGGAGTCGCTAGTAATCGCAGATCAGCAACGCTGCGGTGAATACGTTCCCGGGCCTTGTACACACCGCCCGTCACGTCACGAAAGTCGGCAACACCCGAAGCCGGTGGCCCAACCCCTTGTGGGAGGGAGCCGTCGAAGGTGGGGCTGGCGATTGGGACGAAGTCGTAACAAGGTAGCCGTACCGGAAGGTGCGGCTGGATCACCTCCTTTCTAAGGAGCACCATCCGTCGAAAGACGGCATGGAGCCCACGGCCCGCGAATGTCGGGTCGGGGTGCTCAGATGGCGGAGACACTGGTCAGTCAGGCGCCGGCAACGGCTGGGACACCTAGTACAGCCACTCTTCGGGGTGGTGGGAACGGTTTTGCTCCTGGTGCGGCTGGTGGCTGGCGGTAAGCACCCTGTTGGGTCCTGAAGGAACAACCCGTGGGTTGTCTTTCAGAGCCATGACCTCACCTGTGGTGGGGGTTGGTTGCCAGGCATGACCTGGCCCTGCATACCGGTCACTGTGGTGGCGTTTGGTGTGGGGTGTTTCTGGTTGTGGGTTGGTCGTTTGTTGAGAATTGCACAGTGGACGCGAGCATCTTTGTGGTCAAGTTGTCAAGGGCGAACGGTGGATGCCTTGGCACCAGGAGCCGATGAAGGACGTGGGAGGCCGCGATAGGCCTGGGGGAGCTGTCAACCAAGCTGTGATCCCAGGGTGTCCGAATGGGGAAACCCGGCACCAGTCATGTGGTGTCACCCGCACCTGAACACATAGGGTGTGTGGGGGGAACGCGGGGAAGTGAAACATCTCAGTACCCGTAGGAAGAGAAAACAATTTAGTGATTCCGTGAGTAGTGGCGAGCGAAAGCGGATTGAGGCTAAACCGGCTGCGTGTGATACCTGTCAGGGGTTGCGTGGTCGGGGTTGTGGGACCCTGCTGAACAAGCTGACACTTGTTCGAGGAGTTATAAAGTCAGTGGCTAGCCGAACAGTCTGGAATGGCTGACCGTAGGCGGTGAGAGTCCGGTAGGTGAAAGTTGCTGACCTTCTGTGGGTGTTCCCGAGTAGCGGCGGACCCCTGAAATCTGCCGTGAATCTGCCAGGACCACCTGGTAAGCCTAAATACTTCCTGGTGACCGATAGCGGACGAGTACCGTGAGGGAATGGTGAAAAGTACCCCGGGAGGGGAGTGAAATAGTACCTGAAACCGTTCGCCTACAATCCGTCGGAGCCTTGCGGGGTGACGGCGTGCCTTTTGAAGAATGAGCCTGCGAGTTAGTGGCATGTGGCGAGGTTAACCCGTGTGGGGGAGCCGTAGCGAAAGCGAGTCTGAATAGGGCGATCGAGTCGCATGTCCTAGACCCGAAGCGGAGTGATCTAGCCATGGGCAGGCTGAAGCGCGGGTAAGACCGCGTGGAGGGCCGAACCCACCAACGTTGAAAAGTTGGGGGATGACCTGTGGTTAGGGGTGAAAGGCCAATCAAACTCCGTGATAGCTGGTTCTCCCCGAAATGCATTTAGGTGCAGCGTCGCGTGTTTCTTGCCGGAGGTAGAGCACTGGATGGTCTAGGGGGCCCACAAGCTTACCGAAATCAGCCAAACTCCGAATGCCGGTAAGTGAGAGCGCGGCAGTGAGACTGCGGGGGATAAGCTTCGTAGTCGAGAGGGAAACAGCCCAGATCACCAGCTAAGGCCCCTAAGCGTGTGCTAAGTGGAAAAGGATGTGGGGTCGCATAGACAACCAGGAGGTTGGCTTAGAAGCAGCCACCCTTTAAAGAGTGCGTAATAGCTCACTGGTCAAGTGGTTCCGCGCCGACAATGTAGCGGGGCTCAAGCACACCGCCGAAGCTGTGGCATTCACATTTCAACCTCGCTTGGACTTGATTCCTTGTGCAGGTGTGTGGATGGGTAGGGGAGCGTCGTGCCGGGGGTGAAGCAGCGGGGTGACCCAGTTGTGGACGCGGCACGAGTGAGAATGCAGGCATGAGTAGCGAAAGAAGGGTGAGAAACCCTTCCGCCGGATGACCAAGGGTTCCAGGGCCAGGCTAATCCGCCCTGGGTGAGTCGGGACCTAAGGCGAGGCCGAGAGGCGTAGTCGATGGACAACGGGTTGATATTCCCGTACCCGCGAAAGAGCGTCCCTGATGAACCTCGTTGTGCTAACCACCCAAACCAGCCAAGACCTTCGGGTTGAGGTTGGGGAGCGTGGGAACCTGGCGGGTAGTAGTCAAGCGATGGGGTGACGCAGGAAGGTAGCTGATCCCGGCCGGTGGTTGTGCCGGGGTAAGCGTGTAGGCCGCACCATAGGCAAATCCGTGGTGCATATAGGCTGAGACGTGATGCCGAGCCGATTCAGGTGAAGTCAGTGATCCTATGCTGCCGAGAAAAGCCTCTAGCGAGTTCTGAGCGGCCCGTACCCCAAACCGACACAGGTGGTCAGGTAGAGAATACCGAGGCGATCGGGCGAACTGTGGTTAAGGAACTCGGCAAATTGCCCCCGTAACTTAGGGAGAAGGGGGGCCGGAGACGTGAAGCCCCGCGCGGGTGGAGCGTTGTATGGCCGCAGAGAGCAGGGGGAAGCGACTGTTTACTAAAAACACAGGTCCATGCGAAGAAGTAATTCGATGTATATGGACTGACGCCTGCCCGGTGCTGGAACGTTAAGGGGACCTGTTAGCTCTTCGGGGCGAAGCGGAGAACTTAAGCGCCAGTAAACGGCGGTGGTAACTATAACCATCCTAAGGTAGCGAAATTCCTTGTCGGGTAAGTTCCGACCTGCACGAATGGCGTAACGACTTCCCCACTGTCTCAACCACAGGCCCGGCGAAATTGCAGTACGAGTAAAGATGCTCGTTACGCGCGGCAGGACGGAAAGACCCCGGGACCTTTACTATAGCTTGACATTGGTATCCGAATTAGCTTGTGTAGGATAGGTGGGAGCCGGTGAAGTCCATACGCCAGTATGGGTGGAGGCAATCTTGAAATACCACTCTGGTTGATTTGGGTATCTAACTTCGGACCGTTATCCGGTTCAGGGACAGTGTCTGGTGGGTAGTTTAACTGGGGCGGTTGCCTCCTAAAGGGTAACGGAGGCGCCCAAAGGTTCCCTCAGCCTGGTTGGCAATCAGGTGTTGAGTGCAAGTACACAAGGGAGCTTGACTGTGAGACTGACAGGTCGAGCAGGGACGAAAGTCGGGACTAGTGATCCGGCACTTGCGAGTGGAAGCGGTGTCGCTCAACGGATAAAAGGTACCCCGGGGATAACAGGCTGATCTTCCCCAAGAGTCCATATCGACGGGATGGTTTGGCACCTCGATGTCGGCTCGTCGCATCCTGGGGCTGTAGCAGGTCCCAAGGGTTGGGCTGTTCGCCCATTAAAGCGGTACGCGAGCTGGGTTTAGAACGTCGTGAGACAGTTCGGTCCCTATCCGCCGTGCGCGTAGGATACTTGAGAAGGGCTGTCCCTAGTACGAGAGGACCGGGACGGACGAACCTCTGGTGTGCCAGTTGTCCCGCCAGGGGCACGGCTGGTTAGCTACGTTCGGAAGGGATAACCGCTGAAAGCATCTAAGCGGGAAGCTCGCTTCAAGATGAGGTATCCCACCCACTTTGTGGGGTAAGGCCCCCAGCTAGACGACTGGGTTGATAGGCCGGAAATGTAAGCCCGGTAACGGGTTCAGTTGACCGGTACTAATAGGCCGAGGACTTGACTACCAAGCTGCTACGCGTCCACTGTGCAACTCTGAACAAGCGAACACCCGCGAAAGGGTTGTTTTGACATGTTCATAGAGTTACGGCGGTCATGGCGGAGGGGAAACGCCCGGTAACATTCCGAACCCGGAAGCTAAGCCCTCCAGCGCCGATGGTACTGCACTCGGGAGGGTGTGGGAGAGTAGGACACCGCCGGACA
>NZ_JBNADX010000054.1:0-6012 GCF_049629545.1 Micromonospora citrea | reverse complement strand
CGACAACACCCCCGCCACATGAGCGGCAGTCACCTCACCGATCGAATGACCCACCAGATAATCGGCCCGCACACCCCACGAGGAGAGCAGCTCATACAGCGCCACCTCCACCGCGAACAACCCCGCCTGGGTGAACACCGTCCGATCCAACAAGCCCGCCAGGTCACTGCCCGACTCGGCGAACACCACCTCCCGCAACGGACGGTCCAGCCGGCCGTCGAACAGGTAACACACCCGGTCGAAGGCGTCGGCGTACACCGGGAACCGGTCGTACAACTCCCGACCCATACCCGCCCGCTGCGCACCCTGACCGGTGAACAGCATCGCCCGGCGACCGGTGGCGATCTCGCCGGTGACGACGCCGGGTGCGGTCGTACCCTTGGCCAGCGCGGCCAGCCCGGCGCGCAGGTCGTCGACCGTGGAGCCCAGCACCACCGCCCGGTGTTCGAGGGCCGCCCGGGAGGTGGCCAGGGACCAGCCGACGTCCACCAGGGACAGGGCGTCACGCTCCCGCGCATACTCGGCCAACCGTCCCGCCTGCCCGGCCAGGGCCGGCCCGGACCGCGCCGACACCAGCCACGGCACCACCGGCAGGTCGGCGCTCGTGCCCGGCTGCCCGCCGGGGATCTCTCCTGCCCGCAGCGCCACGACCGACGTCGCAGCGGTGGTGCCCGGCTGCCCGTCGAGCGACTTCGGCTGCACGGCGACAGGCTCGGGCTCTTCGACGATGACGTGGGCGTTCGTTCCGGAGATGCCGAACGACGACACCGCCGCCCGCCGCGGCCGGTCGACAGCCGGCCACTGTCGCGCCTCGGTGACCAGCGCGACCGCGCCGGAGGTCCAGTCCACCTTCGACGACGGCGCGTCCACGTGCAGGGTGGCCGGCACGAGGTCGTGCCGCATGGCGAGCACCATCTTGATCACCCCGGCCACACCCGCTGCCGCCTGGGTGTGCCCGATGTTCGACTTGACCGACCCGACGAGCAGCGGCTCGCGCCCGTCGCGGCCCTGCCCGTACGTGGCCAGCAGCGCCTGCGCCTCGATCGGGTCGCCCAACGTCGTGCCGGTGCCGTGCGCCTCGACCGCGTCCACGTCCGCCGTGCTCAACCCGGCGTTGGCCAGCGCCTGCCGGATCACCCGCTGCTGCGCCGGCCCGTTCGGCGCGGTCAACCCGTTCGACGCCCCGTCCTGGTTGACCGCGCTGCCGCGCAGCACCGCCAGGATCCGGCGGTTGTCCCGCCGGGCGTCGGAGAGGCGCTGTACCAGCAGCACCCCGACGCCCTCGCCCCAGCCGGTCCCGTCGGCGGAGTCGGCGAACGAGCGGCAACGCCCGTCGGCGGAGAGCCCGCGCTGCCGGGAGAACTCGACGAAGGCCCCGGGGGTGGCCATGACCGTCACGCCACCCGCGAGGGCCAGGTCGCACTCCCCGGACCGCAGCGACTGCGCCGCCAGGTGCAGCGCCACCAGCGACGACGAACACGCCGTGTCGACGGTGACCGCCGGCCCCTCGAACCCGAACGAGTACGCCACCCGCCCCGACAGCACACTCGCGGAGGCGCCGGTGGCACCGTAGCCGGCGAGGCGTTCCCCGCCGTACCGGATGAGGTTGTCGAAGTCCTGGCCGTTGGTGCCGGCGAAGACACCGACGCGGCTGCCGCGCAGCGAGAGCGGGTCGATCCGGGCGTCCTCGATCGCCGCCCAGGACACCTCCAGCAGCAGCCGCTGCTGCGGGTCCATGGCGACCGCCTCGCGCGGGGAGATGCCGAAGAACTCCGCGTCGAACGCCCCCGCGTCGTCGAGGAACGCCCCCTGCGTCACGTACGACGCACCGGGGTGGTCCGGGTCGGGGTGGTGCAGCGCGGCCAGGTCCCAGTGCCGGTCGGTCGGGAAGTCGGACATCGCGTCGACGCCGTCGGCGAGCAGCCGCCAGAACTGCGCCGGCGATCCCGCTGCGGCGGGGAATCGGCAGCCCATGCCGACGATGACGATCGGGTCGTCGTCGGCGGGCCGTACCGTCGGGGTCCGCGTCGCGGGCAGCGCCGCCCCACCGAGCAGTTCGGTGCGGATGTGCGCCGCCAGGGCGGTGGGGTTGGGGTGGTCGAAGGCGAGCGTGGCGGGCAGGGTCAGCCCGGTGGCGACGTCGAGCCGGTTACGCAGTTCGACGGCCGTGAGGGAGGTGAAGCCGAGGTCCCGGAACGCCCGCGCGGCCGGCACCTGGTCGGCGCTGCCGTGGCCGAGCACGGCGGCGACCTCGGCGCGCACCAGGTCGCGCAGGGCGGTGAGCTGCTCGGCCTCGGTGAGTCCGGCGAGGCGCTGCCGCAGGGCGCCGCCGCCGGTGGCCCGCTCGGCGGTGGCGGCGTCGGTCACCTGCGGCGCGGTCAGCAGCTCGCGCAGCAGCGGGTCGGGCTGCCGGGCGGCGGCGTGGGCGGCCACCCGGTCCCAGTCGACGTCGGCGACCACGAGGTGGGTCTCGTCGTGGTCCAGGGCCCGGGTGAGCGCGCGGACGGCCGTCGCGGGGTCCATCGCCCCGATGCCGGTGCGGGCCATCCGGCGTTCGAAGTCGCCGGCGCTGACCCCGCCGTCGGCCCACAGGCCCCAGGCGATCGAGGTGGCGGGCAGCCCTTCGGCGCGGCGGCGGCCGGCGAGGGCGTCGAGCCAGGCGTTGCCGGGGGCGTAGTTGGCCTGCCCGGGGCCGCCCATGGTGCCGGCCAGGGACGAGAACAGCACGAACGCCGACAGGTCGTGCTCGCGGGTCAACGCGTCGAGGTTGCCGGCCGCGGTGACCTTCGCCCGCAGGGCGGTCGACATCTGCGCGACGGTGAGGGTGTCGACGACGGCGTCGTCGAGCGCCGCCGCGGTGTGCACGACGGCGGTGAGCGGCAGGTCGGTGGGCACGGTCGCCAACAGGTCGCGCAGGGCGTCACGGTCGGCCACGTCGCAGGCGGCGACGGTGACCCGGGCGCCGAGCGCGGTCAACTCCTCGGCGAGGGCGGCGGCGCCGGGCGCGTCGGGGCCGCGCCGGCTGACGAGCAGCAGGTGCTCGGCGCCGGCTGCGGCGAGGGCGCGGGCGACGTGACCGCCGAGGGCGCCGGTCCCGCCGGTGACGAGTGCGGTGCCGCGGGGGGTCCAGCCGCGACCCGGGCCCGCCGGCTGGCCGGCGCGGACCAGCCTCCGGGCGTACGGGCCGGTGGCGCGCAGCGCGACCTGGTCCTCGGCGTGCTCGCCGCCGAGCAGCCGGCGCAGCAGCCGTACGCCGCGTGGGTCGGCCGTCGCGGGCAGGTCGACGAGGCCGCCGAAGCGGTGGGGGTGCTCGGCGCGCAGGACGCCGCCGAAGCCCCAGAGCGTCGCCTGGTCAGGGTCGACGGGGTGGTCGCGGGGGTCGACGGAGACCGCGCCCCGGGTGGCGATCCAGAGCCGGGCGGGGATCCCGGCGTCGCCGAGGGCCTGGGCGAGGCTGACGGTGCCGGCGAGGCCGGCCGGCACACAGGCAGCATCGGGGTGCGCTCCGGGCGTCAGCCCCAGCAGCGACAGCACGACTCCGGGGCGCTCGTCGGCGTACGCCTCGGTGAGGTCGCGGGCCAGGCTGGTGCGGTCCCGGCCGGCGGCCACCGGCAGCACCCGTACGCCGGGCGCGGCGAGCGCGGCCATCCACTCCCCGGCGGCCCCGGCCGGGTCGGCGGGTACGACGAGCAGGAGGTCGCCGACCTCCTGCCGGTGGCTGTCGGGGAGCGCCTGCCAGGCGACCCGGTACCGCCACGAGTCGAGCCTCGATTCGACGTCACGGCGGCGTCGCCACGCCGACAGGGCGGGCAGCACCGCGCCGAGCGGGGCCTGCGGGTCGACGGCGAGGGTGGTGGCGAGGGCTTCGACGTCCTGGTTCTCGATGACCTGCCAGAACGCGTCGTCGTCGGGTGCGGTGCCGCCGTCGACGCCGTGGGCGCGGGTGCGGGCCTCCAGCCAGTAGCGGCGGTGGTGGAAGGCGTAGGTGGGCAGGTCGACGGTGTGCGGCTGGTGGCCGGTGTGGGTGAACCAGGCCGCCCAGTCCACGGGTGTGCCGGTGACGTGCAGGCGGGCCAGGGCGGTGACCAGTGCCGTGGTCTCCGGTTGGTCGCGGCGCAGGGCGGCGACGTGGTGGGCCGGCCGGTCGGTGGAGGTGTCGGCGGCCATCGCCGTCAGCGTGGCGTCGGGGCCGACCTCCAGGAAGGTACTCACCCCGGCCTCGTGCAGGGTGGCGATCGCGTCGGCGAACCGGACCGCCTCCCGCACATGCCGCACCCAGTACTCCGGCCCCGCGATCTCCGCCGGGTCCGCGACCCGACCGGTCAGGTTCGACACGATCGGCAACTTCGGGGCGTGCCAGTCCAGGCCGGCCAGGACCGCCCGGAACTGCTCCAGCATCGGCTCCATCAGACGCGAGTGGAACGCGTGACTGACCGACAGCCGCTTGACCCGCCAACCCCGCTCGACACACACCCGCTCGACCCGATCCAACTCGGCCACCGGCCCGGACAGCACCACCGACCGGGGACCGTTCACCGCCGCGACATCCACACCACCTGCACTGCCGCTGTCGGTGCCGCCGCTGGCTGCCAGGTCGACCACGCCACCGCTCGCGCTCGTGCCGCCGTCATCGCCTGCGCTGCCGGTGCCGATGACCTCGCGGACCTCGGCCTCGGACGCACCCACCGCCAGCATCCCGCCACCGGACGGCAACGCCTGCATCAACGACCCCCGCGCCGCCACCAACGCGCAGGCATCCTCCAACGACAACACCCCCGCCACATGAGCGGCAGTCACCTCACCGATCGAATGACCCACCAGATAGTCAGCGGTCATCCCGAACGACGACAGCAACTCGTACAGCGCCACCTCCACCGCGAACAACCCCGCCTGGGTGAACACCGTCTGATCCAACAGAGCCGACAGCTCACTGCCCGACTCGGCGAACACCACCTCCCGCAACGGACGATCGAGCGGAGCATCGAACAACGCACACACCCGGTCGAAGGCGTCCGCGTACACCGGGAACCGGTCGTACAACTCCCGACCCATACCCGCCCGCTGCGCACCCTGACCCGTGAACAACACCGCCCGGCGACCGGGGGTGACCTCGCCGGTGACGAGGCCAGGTGCGGTCGCGCCCTCGGCGAGGGCGGACAGGCCGGCGCGTAAACCGTCCGGGTCCGCCGCGAGCAGGACGGCCCGGTGTTCCAGGGCGGCCCGCGAACTGGCGAGGGACCAGCCGACGTCCGCCAGGGACAGGTCGTCGCGCTCCCGCGTGAACTCGGTGAGCCGGGCCGCCTGCCCGGCCAGGGCCGGTTCCGAACGCGCCGACACCAGCCAGGGCACCACCGGCAGGTCGCTGCCCGTCTCCGGCTGTCGGCCGGATGCCTCTCCCGCCGGCAGCGTGGCGGCCTGCATCGGCCGCCCGGTGGCGTCCGGCTGTCCGGTGCCCGTGCCCGTTTGCGCGTCGTCCGTCCGTGGCTCCGGCTCGGGCTGTTCGATGATGACGTGGGCATTCGTGCCGGAGATGCCGAACGACGACACCGCCGCCCGCCGCGGCCGATCCAACACCGGCCACGCCCGCGACTCCGTCACCAACGCCACCGCACCGGACGACCAGTCCACCTTCGACGACGGCACATCCACGTGCAGGGTCGCCGGCACCACACCGTGGCGCATCGCCTGCACCATCTTGATCACACCAGCAACACCCGCCGCCGCCTGCGTATGACCCAGATTCGACTTCACCGACCCCAACAACAACGGCTCAAGCCCGTCCCGGCCCTGCCCATAGGTGGCCAACAACGCCTGCGCCTCGATCGGATCACCAAGAGTCGTACCGGTGCCGTGCGCCTCCACCACGTCCACGTCCACCGACGACAACCGCGCCGACGCCAACGCCTGACGAATCACCCGCTGCTGCGACGGACCATTCGGCGCCGTCAAACCATTCGACGCACCATCCTGATTCACCGCCGAACCCCGCACCACCGCCAACACCCGATGACC
>NZ_JBNADX010000053.1:0-9622 GCF_049629545.1 Micromonospora citrea | reverse complement strand
CCCCGCTGCCAGGCCCCGATCGGGTCGGCCCGGGGTGGTGCCCGGGCCGGGAATGGTGGTGGCCCGCCGGTCGTTACACATGGTCCCGGCGCCGCGAGCCTCTCGGCTTGGCGTGACCGCGAACCCCTCGGGGTTTGCGTGGAGCCGGGCATCGACTTTCCCCCTTTGAGCGCCTGTCGAGGTGCCCGCACGTGCTCGGCCCCCATCGAGCGTGTGTGTCGACCCCCGTGAAGGAGCTTCCTGATGAACACCACGATCATTCGTAAGAGCGTTCTGGGTGTTGCTGGTCTGGCCTTTGCCGGTGGCGTGTTCGCCGGCCCGGTGACCGAGGCCCACGCCGCTCCGGCTGACGTCAAGACCGTCGCGGTGATGGCGGAGAAGTCGGGTGTGGACAAGGGCAAGCTGATTCCGCACGGTGTGCAGGGCGAGCAGTCGCGTGTCGACCTGACCGACGAGCAGGTCGCCAACACCAAGGCGATCATCGCGGCGACGAAGAAGGCCGGGATGGACGAGCGGGCCGCGGTGGTGTCGATCGCGACGGCGTTGCAGGAGTCGAAGTTGGAGAACCTGGGTCACCTGGGTGACCGCAACGACCACGACTCGCAGGGCCTGTTCCAGCAGCGCCCGTCCAGTGGTTGGGGCACGGTCGAGCAGATCACCGACCCCGAGTACTCCACCCTCGCCTTCCTCAAGGGTTTGAAGCAGGTCGACGGCTGGCAGGATATGCCGCTGACCAAGGCCGCCCAGACCGTGCAGGTGTCGGCCTACCCGGACCACTACGCCCAGTGGGAGCAGCAGGCCGCCGACCTCGTCGCCGAGCACTGGAACAGCTGACCCACCCACACACGCATGCTGGCCGGCACCCCACAACGGGGTGCCGGCCAGCGGCGTATCTGCTCAGACCCACCACCCCGCAAGTTGACCATGAAGTTGGTGGCGGTGTGGATCTCTCCGGCTGCCACCAACGTCATGATCAACTGGGGTGGCCCGGGAAGGTGCGGGGCTGCTGCCGGCACGGTCAGGAGCGGCCGGCACGCTGCGTCCGGTCGGCGCGACGGCTCAGTGTCACATCCACGAGCGCGGCGGCGAGCGCCAGCGCGATGATCCCCGCCGCCAGCAGCAGCGAGTGCCGGAAGGCCGTCGACCAGTCGCCACGACTGCTCTCCAGCGACGAGAAGAACAGCGCCCCGACCGCCGCGATGCCCGCGGCGGAGCCGATCCGCTGGCCGGTCTGCAGCATCCCGGCCGCGCTGCCGGCCTGCGGCACCGGCACCTGCGACAGGGTCAGCGTCTGGTTCGGCGTGATGACCAGGCCGCTGCCCAACCCGGCCAGCAGCAGCGGCACGGCGGTGAGCAGCGGGACCCCGGCGGTCGGGGAACCGCGCAGGACGATCACCGTCGCGCCGAGGCCGGCCACCACCACGACGAGTCCGACGCCGACCAGTGGCCGGCCGATCCGGTCGACGATCCGGCCGCCGAGCGCGGACGCCAGTGCCGAGCCGAGGGCGAACGGCGTGATCGCCAGCCCGGCCACCAGCGCGCTGTAGCCCAGGCCGTTCTGCAGGTAGAGGGTGAAGATGAAGAAGATCGCGGTGAAGCCGCCGAAGTAGACCAGCGCGATCAGCGTGCCCAGGGTGTACGAGCGCAGCCCGAACAGCCGCAGGTCGAACAGGGGCGTGGCCCGTCGGGCGTACCGGCGCTCCCACAGGGCGAAGCCGAGCAGCACCGCCACGCCGACCGGGATCAGCGCCCACTTCCACGGACTCTGCCACTGCTCCCGTTGCACCAGCGGCAGGAGCAGGAGCATTACCCCGCCGCCGAGCAGCAGAACCCCGAGCGGATCCAGCCGGTGCCGGTCGGGCTGCCCCGTCGGCCGGGCCGGCAGCAGCCGCCAGCCGAGCAGCACCGCGACGACACCCACCGGCACGTTGACGAAGAACACCCAGCGCCAGCCGTGCGCGGCGCCGCCGAACTGGATGAGCAGGCCGCCGAGCAGCGGACCGATCGCGGTGGAGACGCCGATGGTCGCGCCGAGCAGGCCGAACGCGCGGCCCCGCTCGGAGCCCCGGAACAGTTGCTGGATCAGGCCGGTGACCTGAGGGTTGACCACGCCGGCGGCGGCGCCCTGCAACAGCCGGGCGGCGACCAGCCAACCGGGGGAGGTGGCCAGGCCGGCGGCGGCGCTGGTGAGGGTGAACAGGGCGACGCCCACCACGAAGGCGGTGCGTCGCCCGTGCGCGTCGCCGAACCGACCGGCGGGCACCAGGAGCAACCCGAAGGTCAGCGCGTACCCGGAGAGCACCCACTGCAGGTCGCTGGGGCCGGCACCCAGGGACCGTTGGATCGACGGCACGGCGACGTTGACGATGCTGACGTCCAGCAGGGTCATGAACGCCGCGACCAGCCCGACGCCGAGAGCGTGCCACCGGCGCCGGTCACCGGTGGCGCTCACCGCGGGCGGTCGATCAGGCACGGCCGCGCGCCGCCGGCGCCCCGGCGGGGCGGACGGGTCACGCCATCTGGCGGGCGCACCACCGGGGGCCGAAGTCCAGCCCGGCCATCGGTGAGTCCTCCCGGTGCAGCAGGTCCTTCTCGGTGAGCAGGTGCAGCGGCTGGTGCACGTCCTCCTCCGCCATCCCCGCCTCCTGGGCGATCAGATCCGGGTACGGCACCTGCCCGCGCGACTCCAGCGCCGCGACGGCGTCGTACACCCGTTCCTCGGCCTCCGACAGACGTACCTGCTGCATGGTGACCTCCTTGCCGTGAACCGCCCGTCCACCGGGCGGTCCGGGTACCGCGGCTTACCCCGTGGGTGACCGACAATGCCCGTCCGTTCGGTCCGTCATGCGCGGCCGACCGGGCCGGGGTGCCCTAGGGTGGACGCCGTGATCATCTGGGATCTCGTCGTCGTCGGCGCCGGCCCCGCCGGGCTCTGTGCCGCGCGGGTCGCCGCCGCGGCGGGTGTCCGCACCCTGGTGCTGGACCGGGCCACCCACCCCCGTTACAAGACCTGCGGCGGCGGCCTGATCGGCACCTCGCTGTCCGCCGTCGCCGGCCGGATCGAGGTGCCCGCGCACGACCGGGTGGACCGGGTGACGTTCACCCGGGACGGGCGACGCGCCTTCACCCGCCGGCACCGCACCCCGCTGGTGGCCATGGTGCGCCGCGACGAGTTCGACGACCGGCTGCGCTCGGCCGCCGTCACCGCCGAGGCCGAGCTGCGCGAGGGGGTCGCCGTGCGGGGTGTCGACCAGGATCCCGACGGGGTACGCGTACGCCTGGCCGACGGTGCCACCGTGCGGGCCCGGACGGTGATCGGGGCGGACGGCTCGTCGGGGGTGACCTCCCGGCACGTGGGCGTCCGGTTCCGTCAGGTGGACCTGGGCCTGGAGCGGGAGCTGCCGGTCCCGGCGCACGTGCAGCGGCGCTGGCAGGGCCGGCTGCTGCTCGACTGGGGCGCCATCCCCGGCTCGTACGCCTGGGTGTTCCCGAAGGGGTCGTCGCTGACCGTCGGCGTGATCGCCGGGCGGGGCGAGGGCGAGGGCACCCGCCAGTACCTGCGCCGTTTCGTCGACCGGCTGGGCCTGTCCGAGGTGGAGCCGGAGCACGACTCGGGGCACCTGACCCGCTGCCGGGCCGACGACTCCCCGCTGCGCCGGGGCCGGGTGCTGGTCGCCGGGGACGCGGCGGGCCTGCTCGAACCGTGGAGCCGGGAGGGGATCAGCTACGCGCTGCGCTCCGGCGCCCTCGCCGGCGAGGCGGTCGCCGCCGGTGACCTCGACCGCTACGAGCGGGACGTACGCGAGCGGCTGGTGCCGTCGATGCGGGCGGGGCACCGCCTGCTGGAGGTCTTCGAACGCCGGCCGGACGTCTTCCACGCACTGCTGGCCACGCCGGCGGGCTGGTCGATGTTCGTGCGGTTCTGCCAGGGCCGGGCGAGTTTCGACCGGACGTTGACCCTCGCGCCGGTACGGGCCGGGCTGGCGCTGCTGAACCGCCTCCCGCCGGTGCGGCCCACGGCCACCCTGCCCCGCTGACCGTCCCGGACGGCACCTCGCCCCGAGCGGCCGACCCGCTCAGGGCACCACCACCGCCCGGCCGTGGACCTCGCCCCGGCGCAGCAGGTCGTACGCCTCGGGGGCCCGCTCCAGCGGGAAGGTCTGCACGTCGGCGGTGATCAGACCGGCCCGGCCCAGCGCGATCACCTCCTGCAGTTCGGCACGGGTGCCCCAGAACGGGATCTCGACGGTGGTCTCCAGCGGCAGGGTGGGCGGCGCGTCGGCTACCGGGTGGACCGGCAGCGTGCCGCCGCCCAGCCCGACCAGCAGCAGCTTGCCGCCGGTGGCCACCACGGTGCGGGCGGTGGTCAGCGTCGCGTCCACCCCGACGCAGTCGATCACGACGTCGGCGCCGTCCGGGGCCTCTCCGACGATCTCCCGGATCCGCTGCGTCGCCTCCGGGCCGGCCTGCACCACGTGGTGCGCGCCCATCCGGGTGGCCAGGTCCAGCGCGGCGACGCTGGTGTCGACGGCGATGATCCGCACCGCGGTGGTGGCGGTCAGGATCTGCACCGCCATGTGCCCCAGCCCGCCGATGCCGATCACCACGCAGAAGGTCCCGGGGCGCAACGCCGGCCGGGCCAGCTCCACCGCGTGGTACGGCGTCAGCCCCGCGTCGGTCAGCGGCGCGGCCTGGGTGAGGTCCATGTCCCCGACGTGCAGCAGGTTCCTGGCGGGCACGGTGACGTACTCGGCGAGACCCCCGTCGCGGCTGAGCCCGATGCCACCCGGCAGGATCCGGCGGCACTGGTTCTCGGCCCCGCGCAGGCAGCCCCGGCAGGTGCCGCAGCCGACGATCCCGTAGACCGCCGCCCGGTCGCCGGGGGTCCACCCGGTGACCCCGGCGCCCACGGCCTCCACCGTGCCGGCGGTCTCGTGGCCCAACGTGATCGGGGTGGGGAAGAGCCCCGGCGGGGCGTCCAGGATGTGCAGGTCGGAGTGACAGAGGCCGACCGCGCCGACGGCGAGCAGCACCTCGCCCGCTCCGGCCGTCGGGGTGGGGACCTCGACCTGCTCGAGCACTCCGGGGTTGGTCATCCGTACCGCGCGCATGCTCGTCCTCCACCTCGTCGCCGACGCCGGTCGGGGCGCGTTTACCCCCGGTGGCGTCGTTGATGCCGGCCGGTGTCGGGAGGAGAATGGCGGTATGAGTGAGCCGGTTCCCGCGTCGTTCACCGACGAGGAGTACGCGTTCCTGCGGCACGTCCGCTTCGGCGAGCTGCCCGCGCCGGTCCGTCCGGACGAGCGGGTCGAGTTGCGTGAGACCGACGCCCGGCGGGACTATCCCGAACCGGTGGACGACCCCGACCAGCGGGCGCTCGGCCTGTTGCCGGGGGTGGGCTGACCGGGTACGCGGACGGGCCGCGGGTGCGAGGACACCCACGGCCCGTCGACGGTGGTACGGGTCAGAAGACCGGCACGCCCTCGCGTACCAGCTTCCAGTTCGGCACGAAGAAGTCGGCCGGGTCGATGACGCCCTTGGCCTGCGCCCAGTCGATCAGCAGCTGGCGGATCTCCTGCTGCTGGTTGTAGACCTGGGTCTTCACGATGCCGGGGAAGTTGCCGCCGCCGCTGCGCCGGTAGTTGTTGACCGCGATGACGAACTGCGCGTCGTCGGCGACCGGGGTCTCGGTGCCGGGCAGGACGAGGCGGGTGATCCGCTGCCCGACCGGCTCGGAGATGTCGATGTCGTAGTCGAGCCCGGAGATCACGTCGTAGTTGTAGTCCGGGACGGCCGGGTCGCTGATGGTGGTCGGGTCGACGGTGGCGCCGACGGCCAGGGTCCGGAAGTACTTCGCCGAGTACTCCAGGTAGGCCCGCACCTCCGCGCCGGTGAGCACCACGGCCTCGAGGGTGTTGTCGAAGACGTACAGGCCCGCGACGTCACGGATGCGCACGTCGCCCTGCGAGAAGACCGCGGTACGGCTGAACGGGGCCGCGATGGACAGCACCGGCAGGCCCGCGTACGCCGTGCCGGCGAGCGCGGTGGTGACGACCTCGGTCTGCACGTGGTTGATGAAGTCCAGGATCGGGGTGTCCTTGTACCGGGACTCGGCGGCCGACAGCTCCTGCGAGGACTGGGCGACCACGGTGTTGACGTAGTCCACCGTCTTGGTGTGCTGGCCGCGCACGGCGGCGAGCACCGCCGGGTCCTCGACCACGGTGTTGGTGTTGAGCATGGTGGCGCCCTTGGTGACGACCTTCCACCGGCCGCGCACCTTCTGGACGGTGAAGTCCATCCGGGTCAGCCGCTGCCCCCACTTGGACGGCTCGGCGGTGAGCACCTGCTCGCCGGTGACGGTGTTGGTGACGAACTTCTCCACCACCTCGGCGTGGGCGTGGCCGAAGAGGATCGCGTCGATGCCCGGCACCTGCTGGGCGATCAGCGCCACCGGGTTCTCGATCGGCAGCTCCGGGCCGTAGCTGGAGGTGCCGCTGTCGCCGCCGTGCGCCGAGATGATCACCAGGTCGGCGCCGCGCTCCCGCATGATCGGCACCCACTTCGCGGCCGTCTCGATCATGTCGGCGAAGATCAGCCTGCCTTCGACGTTGGCCTTGTCCCAGATCGCCGAACCGGGGTTGGTCAGGCCGAGGATGCCGACGCGGATGGTGGGGGAGTCCGCCCCGCCGAGGTGCACCTTCTTGATCACGTACGGCAGGTAGGCCGGCTTGCCGGTCTTCTCGTTGAGCGCGTTCGCGGCCAGCGCCGGGAACCCGAGCTGCTCGATCCACTTCGCCAGCAGCGGCAGGCCGTAGTTGAACTCGTGGTTGCCCAGCGTCACCGCGTCGTACCGGAGCACGTTCATGGCGTTCGCCATCGGGTGCGTCTCACCGGTGACGGTGATCGGCTCCTGCTTGGCGTAGTAGGTGGCCAGCGGGGTGCCCTGGATGGTGTCGCCGGCGTCGAGGACGAGGGTCGCCCGGCCCGCGCGCTCCGCGCGGACCTGGTTGACCAGGGTGGCCAGCTTCGCCACACCGACGTCGTTGTGCCGGCTGTCGTCGTACTCGGCGTCCTTGTAGTAGTCCCAGTTGTAGACGTTGCCGTGCGTGTCCGAGGTGCCCAGGACGGTCAGGTCCCAGGTCTTCGGGCCCTTCGCCTCGGCGGCCCGGGCGGGGGCGCCGGCGAGCAGGGGAGCGGTCGCCGCGGCGGCGGCCACGGCCAGCACCTGACGGCGCGAGGCGCCGGAGGAGGAGGTCAATGCGGTGCCTTTCCGATGGGGGTGAGGCGCCTCGTGGGCACCGATGCGCACCATAACGAGCCCCTGTCACTCCTGCCACAGCGACCCGAGGTGTTTCACACCACCAGCGCCGCCGGCCACCTGCGCGTAACACCGGGGTCGTCCGGAGCGCCGCCGTGCCCGTTTCCGCACCCCGCCGACGGGTAGGGCAGACAGGGACCGGGACGGACGAAGGAGACACCCGTGAGCCAGGACCAGTTCACCCCGCAGGACCCCACCGGCCAGTACGGCCAGCAGGAGGGGCAGCCGGCGCAGCAGCAGTCCGCGCCGGGCTCGACCCGCGAGATGGGACCGAAACCCGACCACGGTGAGGAGTCGTACCGGGGCAGCGGCCGACTGGAGGGCAAGCGCGCCCTGATCACCGGCGGTGACTCGGGCATCGGCCGGGCCGTCGCGATCGCCTTCGCCCGGGAGGGCGCCGACGTGCTCATCTCCTACCTCGGCGAGGAGGAGGACGCCGACGCCCGGGAGACGGTCCGGCTCGTCGAGCAGGCCGGCCGCAAGGGCGTCGCGGTGCGCACCGACCTCACCGACGAGGGGCACTGCCGGGAACTCGTCGCGCGTACCCTGTCCGACCTCGGCGGCATCGACATCCTGGTGAACAACGCCGCCTACCAGATGTCGCAGGACGACGGGATCGCCGGCATCACCACCGCGCAGTTCGACCGGGTCATGAAGACCAACCTGTACGCCATGTTCTGGCTCTGCCAGGAGGCCCTTCCGCACCTGAAGGAAGGTGCGACGATCATCAACACCACGTCCATCCAGGCGTTCGACCCGTCGCCGCAGCTGCTCGACTACGCCACCACCAAGGCGGGCATCGCCAACTTCACCAAGGCGCTCGCCGCGCAGCTCGCCGAGCAGGGCATCCGGGTCAACGCGGTCGCGCCCGGCCCGGTCTGGACGCCACTGATCCCGGCCACCATGCCGGAGGAGAAGGTGAAGCAGTTCGGCACCGACACTCCGATGGGCCGTCCCGGACAGCCCGCCGAGCTCGCCCCGGCGTACGTCTTCTTCGCCTCCCAGGAGTCCAGCTACGTCACCGGGGAGATCCTCGGCGTGACCGGTGGGCGTCCGACCAAGTGAGCCCCGCCCCGCCCGGGTGGCGCACCGCCATCCGGGCGTCCGCGTCCTCGGCGGTCAGCGCGGCCAGGCGGCCAGTCGCCGCCGCAGCTGCGCCACCTGCGTGGCGTCCAGTCCATAGCGGGTGAACCGGCGGTCCGCGACCCGGTCCAGGTACCGTCCGGCCTCCCGCACGTCGGAGTCGTCGAGCGCCGGGTCGACCTGCCGGGCCAGCTCCAGCAGCTCGGTGACGCAGTAGTGCTCCAGCGCCGCCGCCACGTCGATCCAGTCGCGCACCTCGCGGCGGTTCACCAGGGCGGCGACCTTGTTCGCCACCAGGTCGCGCACGTCCATCACCGGACCGAAGTCCATCACCACCGGGGAGCGGTACCGGTCGAGCCGGGCCAGGCTCAGCCGGATCTGCCGCGCCCCGCGGGTGACCACGAAGTCCTTCATGTCCCGGTCGAAGCCGTCGAAGAGTTCCGCGAGGTCGCTGTCCGGGTCGGCGTCGACGACCTCGTACCCGGCGCGTTCCAGCGCGACGCGCACCTCCGTCGCCGCCGCCGCGGCCGCGCCCTCCACGTCGGCGAACAGGTCGACGTCCTCCGTCGGCCGGGTGACCAGGCCGTGCGCGGCCCAGGCCACCCCGCCGCCCAGCACGAACCGGTGCGGCCCGGCGGCCGTCAGGGCCACCCGGGCGACCTCCCGGTAGAAGTCGTGCAGGTGCGTCACGCGGTACGCAGGCCCCGGTGCCGGCTCTCCCACGCCTGTCGCACACCCCGGGGCAGGTTCAGTCGACGCCACACCCGGCGCAGCGTGCGGCCGTTGATCAGCTGCCGCAGGTCGTCGGTGCGGGTGCTCTCCCGCAGCACGTTCTCGTACATCCAGAGCAGGTCGTCCGGATCCGCCAGGTCGAACGTCCGCTCACGGTTCCACATCAGCCGTACCGGCAGCTCCACCACACCCCGAGTGGGGCCGGCCAGCTCGGTGAGGGTGCGCGCCACCACGGCGGGCCGGCCCGGGCGGGCCAGGCACGCGGGGGTCGCCGTGGTCTGCATGCCCTCAGGGTAACCCCGCTGCGGCCCGAACCGGCCGACCAACCCGCCCCTCGCACCTTCCGGCCCGCGCGGGTGCGTCTCGGCTACGACCGGAGGTATCGGCTGCGTGGGTGGGGTGGCCCGACCGTGCCCGGCTCCGGGCGGTCAGGCTTGATCCCTGCGCCGGTCACGGTCGGGCCACCCCGCCGTCGTGGTCGGCCGCCGT
>NZ_JBNADX010000052.1:0-11969 GCF_049629545.1 Micromonospora citrea | reverse complement strand
CGTGGGCCGGCCCCGGCGGCACCGGGGTCAGCGTTCGACGACCAGCCGGCGGGCCCGCAGCACGCGGGCCCACCAGGGCCGGGGCGTCGCCGGGCGCAGCGCCGGGGCGCGGGTCCCGCGCAGGCTGACCCAGCCGCCGGGGCCCATCGTCACCGCACCGATCGCCGGTGGCCGGCGTCGACCCGCCACCGCCACCGCCGTGGCCAGCAGCGCCACGGCGACCGCGCCGGCCGCGGCGGCGAGCACCTGGTCCGGGTCCGGCACCGACCGGTAGCGGACCCGTCCGCCGGCCAGGACGAACGCCCCGACGGCCCGACCGTCGCGGGTCACCGGCACCAGCGCCGCCGCCGGCGTGCCGGGCAGTTCCAGCACCGGCCCGACGGGCCCCACCGGTACGACCGGCGCGGGCGTCGCCGTCGGCTCCGGGGCCCGCCGGGGCGGCGGGGCCAGCGGGGCGGGTCCGGTGGGGTTGAAGATCGCGGTCATCGCGCTGCCCTCCTATCGGGAGTCGGACGTGCCGGTGGTGGGGTCGACGGCGGCCCGCCCGGCCGCCAGCCGGGCGATCGGCACCCGGTACGGCGAGCAGGAGACGTAGTCCAGCCCGGCGTCGGCGAAGAACGCCACCGACTCGGGGTCGCCGCCGTGCTCGCCGCAGACCCCGATGGTCAGCTCCGGCCGGGTGGCCCGACCCTCCGCCACGGCCAGCCGGACCAGCCGACCGACGCCGGAGACGTCGATGCTCTCGAACGGGGAGACGGCGAAGATCCCCCGCTCCAGGTACGCGCCGAAGAACGAGCCCTCCACGTCGTCGCGGGAGAACGCCCAGGCGGTCTGGGTCAGGTCGTTGGTGCCGAAGGAGAAGAAGTGCGCCTCGGTGGCGATCTCCCCGGCGGTCAGCGCCGCCCGCGGCACCTCGATCATCGTGCCGATCGGGATCTCCGGCGCCCCCGGCACCCCGGCGAGCACCTGTTCGGCCTCCACCCGGACGGCGGCCAGTTCCTTCACGTCGCCGACCAGCGGCACCATGATCTCCGGCCGCGGGTCACCGCCGTCGCGCACCCGCTGCGCCGCCGCCTCGGCGACCGCGCGGACCTGCATGGCGAACAGCCCCGGGACCACCAGCCCGAGGCGCACCCCGCGCAGGCCGAGCATCGGGTTCGACTCGTGCATCCGGCGGACCGCGACCAGCAGCCGGCCGTCGCGGCCGGGGTCCGCGCCGAGCGCCTCGGCGCGGGCCACCCGGGCGGTCAGCTCGTGCAGCGGGGGCAGGAACTCGTGCAGCGGCGGGTCGATCAGCCGGATGGTCACCGGCAGCCCGTCCATCGCCGCGAGGATCTCCACGAAGTCGGCCCGCTGCAACGGCAGCAGCGCGTCCAGCGCGGCGCTCACCTCGTCCGGGCCGTCGGCCAGGATCAGCCGCTCCACCAGTTCCCGGCGCTCGCCCAGGAACATGTGCTCGGTACGGCACAGCCCGATCCCGGTGGCGCCGAACCGGCGGGCCCGGCGGGCGTCCCGCCCGGTGTCGGCGTTGGCCCGCACGCCCAGCCGGCGCACCGTGTCGGCGTGGCCGAGCAGCCGGTGCACCGCCGCGACCAGCGGGTCGGCCTGCGGCTCCAGCTCGCCGGCGAGGTAACGGGCGACGGGGGAGGGCTGCACCGGGATCTCACCGGCGTAGATCCGGCCGGTGGTGCCGTCGATGGAGATCACGTCCCCGGCCCGGACCATCCGGTCGCCGACGGCGAACTCGCCGCGCTCCGGGTCGATGCGCAGGGCGTCCGCCCCGCAGACGCAGGTGCGACCCATGCCCCGGGCCACCACGGCGGCGTGCGAGGTCTTGCCGCCGCGGGAGGTCAGCACCCCGGCCGCGGCGATCATGCCGGGCAGGTCGTCCGGGTTGGTCTCCCGGCGGACCAGGATCACCGGTTCGGTGGCCGCCGCCGCGGCGGCGGAGTCGAACACCACCCGGCCCACCGCGGCCCCCGGGGAGGCCCCCACCCCGACCGCGAGCGGCGTCGGCGCGCCCGACAGGTCGAAGGCCGGAAACATCAGCTGGCCGAGCTGCGCGCCGCTGACCCGCAGCAGCGCCTCGTCCAGGCTGATCAGCCCCTCCTGGACCAGTTGCGCGGCGATCACGAACGCGGCGGCGGCGGTGCGCTTGCCGACCCGGGTCTGCAGCATCCACAGCCGGCCGCGCTCGATGGTGAACTCGATGTCGCACAGGTCGCGGTAGTGCCGCTCCAGCGTCGCCATGATCGTCATCAGCCGGCGGAAGCTCGCCGGGTCGATCCGCTCCAGCTCCGGCAGGGGGATCGTGTTGCGGATGCCGGCCACCACGTCCTCGCCCTGCGCGTCGGGCAGGTAGTCGCCGTACACGCCGGGCGCGCCGGTGGCCGGGTCGCGGGTGAACGCCACCCCGGTGCCCGAGTCCGGGCCCAGGTTGCCGAAGACCATCGCCATCACGTTCACCGCGGTGCCCAGGTCGTCCGGGATGCGCTCCTGCCGCCGGTAGATCCGGGCCCGCTCCGAGTTCCACGACTCGAACACCGACCGGACCGCCAGGTACAGCTGCTCGTGCGGGGCCTGCGGGAAGTCGTGCCCGACATGCGCGGCGAAGACCTTCTTGTACGTCTCCACCAGGTCGCGCAGCTGCTCCGCGCTCGGGCCGGCCGCCCCCGCCGAGGCGCGCAGCGCCTCCAACTCCCGCTCGAACTCCTCGGCCGGCACCCCGTACACGGTCCGGCCGAACATCTGGATCAACCGGCGGTACGAGTCCCAGGCGAACCGGTCGTCGCCGGCGCGCGCGGCCAGGCCGTGCACGGTCGTGTCGTTGAGCCCGATGTCGAGGATCGTCTCCATCATCCCCGGCATCGAGTACCGGCCGCCGGAGCGGACCGCCAGCAGCAGCGGGTCGTGCCGGTCGCCGAGCCACCGGCCCAGCCGGGCCTCCACCTCCCGCAGGTGGGCGTTGATCTCCGCGAAGAGCCCCTCCGGGGGCTCGCCGGTGCGCAGGTACGCCCGGCAGGCGTCGGTGCTGACGGTGAACCCGGGTGGGACGGGCAGCCCCAGCCGGGTCATCTCGGCCAGGTTCGCGCCCTTGCCACCCAGCAGATCGGCTCTGCTGCGGTCACCCTCGATGAAGTCGTAGACGAACTTGGCCATGGTCCCGGCCTCCCACTCCGCTACCGCACGGATCCTCTTTATTCGTTGGTAGCAATGCGCGTGCCTGCGCCGGCAGGGCCGGACGGTACGGGCTCAGGGCCGGAGGTCCCGGGATCGTCACACCCGGTGCGTATCCTCCGGCGGTGACCATTGAGCTGCGACTGCGCCCGGTGCGCGACGCCGACCTGCCCCACTTCTTCGCCCACGAGCAGGATCCACAGGCCGCCTGGATGGCAGCCTTCGGCCCCGCCGACCCGACCGACCGGGCCGTCTTCGACGCGCACTGGGCCCGCATCCGCGCCGACCCGCGCGTCGTCAACCGCACCATCGTGGTCGGCGAGGACGTGGTCGGCCACGTGGCCGCCTTCCCGGTGGACGAGCGCACCGAGGTCAGCTACTGGATCGACCCGCGGCGCTGGGGCCGGGGGTACGCCACCGCCGCGCTCGCCGCGCTCCTGCGCGAGCTGCCGCAGCGGCCGGTGCGTGCCCGCGCCGCCAAGGACAACCGTGCCTCCCTGGCGGTGCTGCGCAAGTGCGGCTTCGTCGTCGTCGGCGAGGACGCGGGCTTCGCCCCCGGCCGTGGCGTCGAGGTCGAGGAGTGGGTGCTGGAGCTGCCCGCCGAGGCGGCTGAGCAGGGCAACCACTAGTCTCCCGGGAGTGAACTGGCTGGAACTCGTCGGCTGGGCCGGCTCCGCGCTGCTGGTCTGGTCCCTGCTGCAGACGCGCATCCTGCGGCTGCGCGCGCTCAACCTGCTCGGCTGCCTGATCCTGATCGGCTACAACACGGCCGTGGCCGTCTGGCCCATGGTCGGCCTCAACGTGGTGCTCACCGTGATCAACGTGTGGTACCTGCGGAAGCTGCTGGCCACCCGGCACGACGAGCAGACCTACCAGGCGGTGGAGGTGGGCGTCGACGACCGGTTCCTGGCCCACACCCTGCGGGTGCACGCCGCCGACATCAGCCGGTTCAACCCGGACTTCCGCTGGGAGTCGCACGCCGCGGAGCGCTCGGCGTTCCTGGTGCTCAAGGCCGACGAGGTGGTGGGCGTGGTGCTGTCGCACGCCGAGCCGGACGGAATCGCCCAGATCGACCTGGACTACGTCACCCCCCGGTTCCGGGACCTCACCCCGGGAGAGTTCGTCTACCGGCGCAGCAGCCTCTTCACGGACCGGGGCTTCCGCCGGGTGGTCAGCCCGCCCGGCATGGTCGCCCCCTACTACCACCGACTCGGCTTCCGCCCCGAGGACGGCACGTACGTGCTCGATCTCCCCGCGCCCGCGCCGGCCTGAGCCGGACCGCACGCCCGGGAAGGATTCACCCGGCCCGCCGCGGGGCACAGAGGGGCCTACGCCGGACGGGTCCTCCGTCCGGCGGCGCCGGGCGTGACCCGGCGTACCGTCGCGGTGAGGGAGAGAGCCGGGCGTGCAGAGCTACTGGAGCCAACTGGCCCTGGTCGGAGTCCTGGTCGTCCTGAACGCGATCTTCGCGGGCAGCGAGATGGCGCTGGTGTCGCTGCGCGACAGCCAGTTGCAGCGCCTGGAGCGCACCAGCCGGGCCGGGCGGGTGCTGGCCCGGCTCGCCAAGGACCCGAACCGGTTCCTCGCCACCATCCAGATCGGCATCACCCTGGCCGGCTTCCTGGCCTCGGCCGCCGCGGCGGTCTCCCTGGCCAAGCCCCTGGTGCCGCTGCTCGGCTTCGTCGGCGGCGCCGCCGAGACGGTCGCCATCGTGGTGGTCACCCTCGCGTTGACCTTCGTCACCCTGGTCTTCGGCGAGTTGGCCCCGAAGCGGATCGCCATGCAGTCCGCCGAGCGCTGGGCGCTGCTGGTGGCCCGCCCGCTGGACCTGCTGGCCTCCGTCACCCGCCCCGCCGTCTGGGCCCTCGGCGCCACCAGCGACCTCGTCGTACGGCTGGTCGGGCTCAACCCGAAGCACGAGCCCGAGGAGATCGGCCCCGACGAACTGCGGGACATCGTCGCCGGCAACCACGGCTTCACCAAGGAACAGCGGATGATCATCGCCGGCGCGGTGGAGATCGCCGACCGGCAGCTCAAGGCGGTGCTCGTACCCCGGTTGCAGGTCTTCACGCTCGACAGCGGCACCACCGCGGAGGCCGCCCGGCTGGTGCTGGCCGCCACCGGCCACTCCCGGGCCCCGGTGGTGCGCCACGGCGGCCTGGACGACGCGGCCGGCGTCATCCACCTGCGCGACCTGGTCGGGGTGCCCGACGACCGCCCGGTCGACGAGATCGCCCGCCCGCCCATGCTGCTGCCCGACTCGCTGCCGGTGGTGGACGCGCTGCGGCAGTTCAAGGCCGAACGCCAGCACATCGCCCTGGTGGTGGACGAGCGCGGCGCGGTCGACGGGATCGTCACCCTGGAGGACATCCTGGAGGAGATCGTCGGCGAGATCTACGACGAGACCGACCGGGACGTGCGCGCGGTGCGCACCGAGGCCGACGGCGCCCTGCTGCTGCCCGGCACCTTCCCCGTGCACGACCTGCCCGACGTCGGCGTCGAGGTGCCCGGCCGGCCGGCCGGCGACTACACCACGGTCGCCGGGATGCTGCTGAGCTGCCTCGGGCACATCCCCACCGTGGCCGGGGAGAGCGTCACCGTGGACGGGTGGGAGATCGAGGTGGCCGCCATCGACCAGCGGGCCATCAGCCAGGCACGGCTGCGTCGCGTCGCCACCGTCGAGGAGTCCGCCGAGGGTGAGCCGGTGCTCGACGAGGCCCGCGGCTGACCCCGGCACCGGCTCACCCGTCCGGGCGGCCGAACGGGAAGTCGGGCACCGGGGGCAGGAGCTGCACCTGGTCGGCGGGGAGCTGACGGGTGCTGCGGCTCAACGCCCGGGCCACCACCCGGATCGCCCACGGCCCGGACGGGTGACGCTCCGCGCCGATCAGCCGCCCCACCAGGCGGCCCCACCAGTGGCCGGTGACGATCACGTCGGTCAACCTCAGCCGCCCGTGCGGGAACCCGCCCCGCACCACCACGTCGACCACCCGGCCGAGCCGCCGCCCGTGCAGGTCGTACGCCGTGCGGCCGAGCAGCTCACCCGCTCGCACGGTCGGCCCCCGGGATCCGGTCGATCAGGTGCCGGCGCAGCCACGCCTCCACCGGCGGACGCGGCAGCTCCTCGCCCCGACAGCGCAGCCACACCGCGCTGTCCATCCGGGTGACCAGGGTGATCGGGATGCGCACCGGCGGCGTCGGCGGGTTCTCGGTGAACCGGTCGGCGACCGCCACCAGCAGCCGGCCGATCCGTCCGCCGATCCGCTGCCCGAGCGCCCCCTGCCCGCTGAGCAGGTACGCCACGTACGGGTAGCCGTCGGCGTCGACGGCGAACTCGACGTCGTCGACCTTGCCGACCAGCCGTCCGGCGGAGTCGACGATCTGCCGGTCGAGCAGTTGCCGGCCGAGTTGGACCCTCATCGCCCCATCCCCGTCGACACCGCCAGCGGGATCGCGGCCACCGACGCCGCCACGATCACCACCAGGAAGACCGCCCCGAGCAGGTTGGACATCCGCCCGTTGACCCGGTCGCCCAGGTACGTCCGGTCGTTCGCCACGATCAGGATCGGCAGGTACGTCAACGGCAGCGCCACCGCGCTGACGATCAGCATGTGCTCGGTGAGCCGTACCGGGTCGACGGTGGTGGCCAGCACCAGCACCCCGAGCAGGACGCTGACCAGCAGCACGCTGTGGAACCGGGCCGCCTCCCGGGGGCTGACCCGCTTGCCCCACTGCCAGCCGAAGTACTGCGCGGCCGCGTACGCGGCGGAGAGTCCGGTCTCCAGCGCGGCGCCGAAGGTCACCGCGAAGAACGCCAGCGCCGCGATCGCCAGGCCCACCCCGCCGAAGGCGAGGACCACCGGCAGGGCCACCTCGTCGAGGGTCGACAGCGAGGCGCCGTACGGGTGGAGGACCACCGTCGCGGTGGCCACCAGCGACAGCGCGAGGAAGCCGCCGACGGGGAACCCGACCAGGACGCTCGTGCGGGCGTCGGCGAGGTCCGCGGCGGTCCAGTTCTCCTCCACCCCGCCGGAGGAGAAGAAGAACACCTCGTACGGGCTGACGGTGGAGGCGAACAACGCCACTGCCACGAACCAGTACGCCCCCCACCCCTGCCCGTACGCCTGCGGGTGCAGCGCCTGACGGGCCAGCTCCGGCCAGTCGGTCGGCAGCCAGAACAGCGCGACCGCGAAGACCGCCAGCGTCAGGCCGGTCAGCCCGAACACCCGCTCCATCAGCTGGAACCGCATCCGCCACAGCACCAGCCACACCGCGAACGCCGCCACCGGCACCCAGAGCAGGTAGCTGACCCGCGACGCCAGTTGCAGCGCCAGCGCGAGACCACCCAGCTCGGCCGCCAGGGTGAGCACGGTGACCAGGTAGGAGGCGACCAGGTTGAGCAGCGCCACCCGTGGGCCGAGCCGCTCCCGGACCAGGTCGAACACCGCCCGGCCGCTCACCGCCGCGATCCGGCCGGCCATGTCGGCGTACGCGCAGATGCCGACCACCCCGAGGACCAGCACCCAGGCGTGCCCCATGCCGAACCGCGCCCCGGCCTGGCTCGCCGCCACCAGGTCGCCGATGTCGACGAAGCCCCCGATGGCCGAGAGCACGCCGAGCGTGGCGGCGAGGAGCTTCCTCACGTCGGGTACGCAGCGGCCGGTCTCATCGACGCGACGATATCGGCGTCAGCAGCACCTTTTCCGGCGAACCGGACAGGCGGCGCCGCATCCGGCCGGGGCGGTCCCGGGCGCGGTGGTCCGGCTCAGGGGTGGGCGAGGTTCTGCAACCGCACCTGCCCGCGGGAGACCAGCCGCCCGTCGGCGTCGGTGATCTCCACCTGCCAGAGCTGCTGGCTGCGCCCCCGGTGCACGGGTGTGCCGACGGCGGTCAGCTCGCCGTCGCGTACCGCCCGGAGGAAGTCCGTCTGGTTCGACACGCCGACCACGGTGCCGCGTCCACCGAGCCAGATCGACCCGCCGACGCTGGCCGCGGTCTCCACCACCGCGCAGTACACCCCGCCGTGCTGGATGCCGAACGGCTGGTGCAGTTCGGGGCGTACCTGCCAGCGGATCACCACCCGGTCGGCGCCGATCTCGTCGAACTTCAGCCCGAGCAGCCCGACCAGGCCACCCGTCATGTCCGGCATCTCCACGACCCGTCCCTCCTCGCCTCGGCCAGGCGCAGCCTAGTCGGCGGGCGGACCGGGCAAACCCGGTACGGCCCGGTGCCCGGCATGGGGGAGAATCGGTGACCGTGACCGACAGCAACCTCCCGCACGGGCGGGACTCCCTGACCGAAGACCTGCGGTGGCGAGGCCTGATCCAGGACTCGACCGGCCTCGACGAGCTGCGCGATCTGCTCGACGGCGGGAGCGCCACCTTCTATGTGGGCTTCGATCCGACCGCGCCCAGCCTGCACGTCGGCCACCTGATGCAGGTCGCCACCGCCCGTCGGCTCCAGCTCGCCGGGCACCGGCCGCTGCTGCTGGTCGGCGGCGCGACGGGGCAGATCGGTGACCCGAAGGAGAGCGCCGAGCGCACCCTCAACCCGCCGGAGGTCGTCGCGAGCTGGGTGCAGCGCATCCGCGACCAGCTCGCGCCCTTCGTGTCGTACACCGGTGAGAACGCGGCGCAACTGGTCAACAACCTGGACTGGACCGGCCAGATGTCGGTGGTCGAGTTCCTCCGCGACGTCGGCAAGCACTTCCCGGTGAACAAGATGCTGGCCCGCGAGGTGGTCAAGGCCCGGCTGGAGACCGGCATCAGCTTCACCGAGTTCAGCTACCAACTGCTCCAGGCCAACGACTTCTTCGAGTTGCACCGCCGGCACGGCTGCCAGCTCCAGTACGGCGGCTCCGACCAGTGGGGCAACATCACCGCCGGGGTCGACTACGTGCGCCGGCGCGGGGCGGGGCCGGTGGAGGCGTTCACCACCCCGCTGGTGACCCGGTCCGACGGCACCAAGTTCGGCAAGACCGAGGGCGGCGCCGTCTGGCTCGACCCCGAGATGACCAGCCCGTACGCCTTCTACCAGTTCTGGGTCAACGCCGACGACCGCGACGTCACCCGTTACCTGCGGTACTTCAGCTTCCGGTCCCGGGAGGAGATCGAGGCGCTGGAGAAGGAGGCGGCCGAGCGGCCGGCGGCCCGCGCCGCCCAGCGGGCGCTCGCCGAGGAGCTGACCGCCCTCGTGCACGGTGAGCGGGAGATGGCCCAGGCGGTCGCCGCGAGCCAGGCCCTGTTCGGCCGTGGCTCGCTGGAGGAGCTGACGCCGGAGACCCTGCGGGCCGCGCTGACCGAGGCCGGCCTGGTGCATCTCGACGAGCTGCCGGACGTGGCCGGCCTGCTCAAGGAGTCGGGGCTGGTGCCGAGCATGAAGGAGGCGCGCCGGGTGATCGCCGAGGGCGGCGCGTACGTCAACAACACCCGGGTCACCGAGGTCGACGCGGTGGTCGCTGCGCAGGATCTGCTGCACGGCCGCTACCTGGTCCTGCGCCGCGGCAAGCGGTCCTTCGCCGGGGTCGAGCTGCGCACATAGCCGTACGACGAGAGTGTGACGCGGGACGCCCCCGGCGAATTTGACGATCAACTCGCTGGGGGCGTAACTTTTTCTCTGTCAGCGCGGAACGGACTAAACAGGGCGAAAGTCCTGGACGGCCGAGCGCGGGAGTGGACTTGGGGCTGCGGAGGCTGCGTCTTCCGGAGTTCGAGCCGGGCGGTGCCCCGGATCCGCCGCAGGGCGGATTTGGTGAGGCGGAGCCGACCGGGTATGGTTCATCGCCGGCAGGGCACCGGGCGAGCGTGCGGGAAACCGCAACGGCCGGCCTGTCGACAACCACGATTCGAGCGGCGTGAGCCGGTTGATTTGTGGTGCCCGGAATTGTGGTGGAAGTGGTGTTGATCGCGACAGAGCGGTTTGACACGGCGGATATCACCGGGTAACGTAGTAAAAGTGCCCGGCGCGAGAGCGTTGGACGCGGTTGGACGATGTGCCCCGGGTCGGGGGTCCTGCGGTTGTGGGGTTTCCGGGCGGTGTGTGGTTGTTCTTTGAGAACTCAACAGGGTGCTTGATAAGCCAGTGCCAATTATGATTTATACCCCGGACTGGCGATTCTCTTTCGGGAGGGTTGTTGGTTGGGATTCCTTTGGCAACACTTTTGTTGTCAGGACAGTTTTTCGACAAGTTTTTGTTGGAGAGTTTGATCCTGGCTCAGGACGAACGCTGGCGGCGTGCTTAACACATGCAAGTCGAGCGGAAAGGCCCTTCGGGGTACTCGAGCGGCGAACGGGTGAGTAACACGTGAGCAACCTGCCCTAGGCTTTGGGATAACCCCGGGAAACCGGGGCTAATACCGAATATGACCTCCGATCGCATGGTTGGTGGTGGAAAGTTTTTCGGCCTGGGATGGGCTCGCGGCCTATCAGCTTGTTGGTGGGGTGATGGCCTACCAAGGCGACGACGGGTAGCCGGCCTGAGAGGGCGACCGGCCACACTGGGACTGAGACACGGCCCAGACTCCTACGGGAGGCAGCAGTGGGGAATATTGCACAATGGGCGGAAGCCTGATGCAGCGACGCCGCGTGAGGGATGACGGCCTTCGGGTTGTAAACCTCTTTCAGCAGGGACGAAGCGTAAGTGACGGTACCTGCAGAAGAAGCGCCGGCCAACTACGTGCCAGCAGCCGCGGTAAGACGTAGGGCGCGAGCGTTGTCCGGATTTATTGGGCGTAAAGAGCTCGTAGGCGGCTTGTCGCGTCGACTGTGAAAACCCGCAGCTCAACTGCGGGCCTGCAGTCGATACGGGCAGGCTAGAGTTCGGTAGGGGAGACTGGAATTCCTGGTGTAGCGGTGAAATGCGCAGATATCAGGAGGAACACCGGTGGCGAAGGCGGGTCTCTGGGCCGATACTGACGCTGAGGAGCGAAAGCGTGGGGAGCGAACAGGATTAGATACCCTGGTAGTCCACGCTGTAAACGTTGGGCGCTAGGTGTGGGGGGCCTCTCCGGTTCCCTGTGCCGCAGCTAACGCATTAAGCGCCCCGCCTGGGGAGTACGGCCGCAAGGCTAAAACTCAAAGGAATTGACGGGGGCCCGCACAAGCGGCGGAGCATGCGGATTAATTCGATGCAACGCGAAGAACCTTACCTGGGTTTGACATGGCCGCAAAACTCGCAGAGATGTGAGGTCCTTCGGGGGCGGTCACAGGTGGTGCATGGCTGTCGTCAGCTCGTGTCGTGAGATGTTGGGTTAAGTCCCGCAACGAGCGCAACCCTCGTTCGATGTTGCCAGCGCGTTATGGCGGGGACTCATCGAAGACTGCCGGGGTCAACTCGGAGGAAGGTGGGGATGACGTCAAGTCATCATGCCCCTTATGTCCAGGGCTTCACGCATGCTACAATGGCCGGTACAATGGGCTGCGATACCGTGAGGTGGAGCGAATCCCAAAAAGCCGGTCTCAGTTCGGATCGGGGTCTGCAACTCGACCCCGTGAAGTCGGAGTCGCTAGTAATCGCAGATCAGCAACGCTGCGGTGAATACGTTCCCGGGCCTTGTACACACCGCCCGTCACGTCACGAAAGTCGGCAACACCCGAAGCCGGTGGCCCAACCCCTTGTGGGAGGGAGCCGTCGAAGGTGGGGCTGGCGATTGGGACGAAGTCGTAACAAGGTAGCCGTACCGGAAGGTGCGGCTGGATCACCTCCTTTCTAAGGAGCACCATCCGTCGAAAGACGGCATGGAGCCCACGGCCCGCGAATGTCGGGTCGGGGTGCTCAGATGGCGGAGACACTGG
>NZ_JBNADX010000051.1:0-12823 GCF_049629545.1 Micromonospora citrea | reverse complement strand
CAAGGAGAAGGACGAGTACGGTCCGGCCAAGCAGTTGCCGTGTGACAGCGAGGTGCTGGTCGAGGCGGTGAACCGGGCCAACGAGGACAACGGTGGGGTGTTCCAGCTGGCCAAGGACTGCGAGTACAAGCTCATCGAGCAGACCGACAACAACGCCTTCCCCGCCATCGACGAGCGCATCGTCCTGCTCGGGCACAACTCCAAGCTGGTCCACGACGGCAGCGAGCTGTTCCGCTTCTTCGAGGTCCTCTCCGGCGGTGAGCTGATCCTCAAGGACCTCACCCTCAGGGGAGGCCAGGTCACCTCACCGCCGCCACTGCAGCCCAACGGCGCCAACGGCGGCGCCCTGTTCGTGCAGGAGGGCGGCCGGGCCGTGCTCAAGCACACCAAGCTCGTCGACAACCGGGCCACCGGCGTCGGCGCCACCGGCGGCAACGGCGGCGCGATCTACAACCTCGGCGACGTCGAGATCCACAAGAGCGTCCTGGCCGACAACCACGCCCGCGGCACCGGCACCCCCGGTGGCAACGGCGGCGCCATCTACAACGAGGGCACCCTGGCCGTGCACGACTCGGAACTGGCCAACAACACCGCCACCAGCACCGGCCAAGGCGGCAACGGCGGCGCCATCGCCAACCGCGACAACGGCAGGACCACCATCACCCACAGCCAGATCCTGAACAACAAGGCCACCAACGACGGCGGCGGCATCGACAGCGACGAGAACTCCCACCTCACCGTCATCCGCACCAAGCTCGCCGGCAACGTCGCCGGCGACGACGGCGGCGCCATCTCCACCAACGGCAACTCCGTCATGTCCCTGGAATACGTCGTCATCGCCGGCAACAAGGCCACCGACAACGGCGGCGGCATCGAACACGACAGCACCAGCATCGCCACCGTCAAGCACACCAAGTTCCTCGACAACACCGCCGGCGACAACGGCGGCGGCCTCTACAACGACGAAACCCTGAACCTCTTCAACACCGAGTTCAAGGGCAACCACGCCGAAGAGGGCGGCGCCATCTACAACGACAACAACAACGGCGTCCTCACCGTCCGCAAGAGCACCATCATCTACAACTTCGCCGCCGAAGCCGGCAGCCCCACCACCGGCGCCGGCGGCATCTTCAACGACAACAACACCAACGACGTCACCATCGACGACAAAACCATCATCCGCAACAACGAACCACGCAACTGCGTCAACGTCACCGGCTGCGCCAACTGAACCGGTGACCCGGTGATCGCTCGGAACGACACCGGCTGACGCAAAAACGAGGTCCGGCCCCCTTCCGCTGTCGCGGAAGGGGGCCGGACCGTGTCACGCCTACTTCTGGACGAAGACCGCCACACTGCGGGCCGGCACGGTGAACGTGCCGCTCGCCCGGTCGAAGGAGGCCGTCCGCAGCACCGGGTCGGCCGAGCCGGCGAGCACCGGGTGCAGCGCCACGTTCGCCCCGCGCAGGCCGGTCACCTGCTGCTTCGCCGCCTCCGGGGTGGCGTTGAAGACGACGGTGACCGACTTCCACTTCCCGTCCAGCCCGCGGGCGTCGAGGGTCATGGTCAGCACACCGGGAGTCTCCTTCGCGCCGGAGAGCGGGAAGGCGACCCGCCTCTGCACCTGTTCGGCGGTGGGCAGCCCGAACACCGGCGAGGACTCACGGATCTTCAGCAGTTCCGCGTACCGGGCGTCGGTCAGGTCGACCGCCGCGCAGTCCGGGACCAGCTTCTCGTCGGCCAGCAGCGGCTTCGCGTACGACCACTTGTCCTTGTTGTCCTGCTCGGGCGGGAGCCCGAGGCCGAACCCGTTGCCCTGGGCGCAGTCCCAGCGGATCTGGTTGAACCAGTCCCCCGAGTTGTAGGAGTTGCGGTCCAGCGACTTCGAGCGCAGCCGTTCGGTGCCGGTGGTCACGAACCCGCTGCCCTGCCCGAGGGCGGTGGTGGCCAGGGCCAGCACCTGCATCCGGGACCGGTCGGTCGCCGAGGTGCCCTGCGGCAGCTTGTACGCCAGCGCGTCGTACAGGATCTCGTTGTCGTGCGCGTCGACGTAGGTGACCGCCTCGCCCGGCGCGGCGGTGTACCCGGCCGGGGAGCCGTTGTAGTCCACCTGCGCGCCGGTGACCCGCCGGCCCGACGAGTCGGTGAACCGGTAACCCTTCAGGTTGCCGGTCAGCCCCACCTTGATCAGGTCCTGGTAGTGCAGCAGCCGGGCCTTCTGCTCCGCCGCCGTCCCGTTGACGTCGTCGCCGTTCGGGTCCGACCAGAGGCCGGAGGCGAAGCCCTGGATCCGCGGGTTGCCGTCGAACGGACCGCCGCCGCGCACCGCGTCGCGGAGCCGGTCGTTGAAGGTGCCGATCCCGGTGCCGGCCATGTTGGCCTGGGTGGCCTGCACGAACCGGGCGTCGTCGGCGACCTCGCCGAAGTTCCAGCCCTCGCCGTAGAGCAGGATCTTCCTGCCGTCCACGCCGTCGCGCCCCGGGGTCAGCTCGTTCAGCGCCTTGCGTACGGCCAGGATGTTCGCCTTCGGGTGGTGGCCCATCAGGTCGAACCGGAAGCCGTCCACCTTGTACTGCTTCGCCCAGGTGACCAGGGAGTCCACCACCAGCTTGCCCATCATGGCGTGCTCGGGGGCGGTGTTGGCGCAGCAGGTCGAGTTGGCGACCGTGCCGTCGGACAGCAGCCGGTGGTAGTAGCCCGGCACCACCTGGTCGAGCACCGACTTCGGGTCGTTGCCGGAAGCCGACGTGTGGTTGTAGACGACGTCCATCACCACCCGCAGGCCGGCGCCATTGACCCCGGCGACCATCTGCCGGAACTCGGTGGTCCGCTTCGCCCCGGCCGGGTCGACGGCGTAGCCGCCCTCCGGCACGGTGTAGTGCAGCGGGTCGTACCCCCAGTTGTAGCCGTCCTTCTCGGCCACGGCCGCGACGCACTTCTGCTGCTCGGCCGAGTCCGGCGGCAGCTTCGCCAGGTCACAGGCGGGCTGCTGCTGGTCGGCGCGGCGCTCGGGGATGGTGGCGAAGTCGAACGACGGGAGCAGGTGCAGGTAGTTGACCCCGGCGTCACCGAGGGCCTTGAGGTGCTTCATCCCGGCCGTGTTCGGGTCGGTGAAGGCGAGGTAGGTGCCCTGCCGCTCCGCCGGCACGGTGCCGTCGGCGATGGAGAAGTCGCGTACCGACAGCTCGGAGATCTGCGCCTTCGCGGGCGGCACGGCCGGCGGCTTGCGCAGCTTCGACCAGCCGGCCGGGGCCAGCGCCGGATCGCTGAGGTCGACGATCTGGCTGTGCGTCGAGTCCGGCGCGAGCGCCACCGAGTACGGGTCGGTCACCGAGGCGGTGACCACCTTCTGCGCGGCCGGCTGCCAGGCCTCGACCTGGTAGCGGTAGTACCGGCCGGTCCAGTCGCGGCTGCCCCGCACCGACCAGACGCCGGTACGGTCGTTGCGGCTCATCGCCACGGTCCTCGGTTGCGCCGTGGGCGAGTCGAAGAGTTGCAGCGACACCTGCCGCGCGGTCGGCGCCCAGACGGCGAGGGTGGGCACCTTGCCGGCGAAGGTCGCGCCGAGCTTCGCCCCGGTGGCGGCGCGGTAGACGTCGTCGAGCACGCCCGGGATCTGCACGCCGGTCGCGCCGAGCAGCGTGCCTTCGGCGTCCCGCTCGGTCACCACGAGCTGTCCACGCAGCGCCGCCGGCACCTTGGCCAGGTCGGCCCGGTCCAGACTGAAGGCGCGGTAGGCCCACAGGTGCGGGAAGGCCGCTCGCTGGGCCTCGGTGAGCCCGTTGCGCTGCACCCGCAGCGGCAGCGAGGTGTACGTCCCGGACAGCTCGCCGTCGGCGATGGTCAGCCCCCCGGTCGGGGCGGCGACCAGGGCGTACCGCTTGCCGTCGGTCGGGCCGGTCTGCCAGGCGACGGTGGACCGGTCGATCCACTGCGCCTTCTGCTTGGTGAGGTCCAGGTCGCGGGCCGGGCCGGAGGAGGTCGCCGGCAGCAGTCGGCCCTTGACCCCGGCGAGCAGCCAGACCTCCCGCCCGGCGCCGGCGAAGTCCAGCCGCTGGTCCTCGGGATGGTCCTTCACGTCGCCCTTGTGCAAGATGTAGCTCAGCCCGGTGGCGCCGGAGGCCAGCGGCACCCGGAACACGGCGCCGAAGGAGTCGACCTTCTCGGGTGCGAGCGGCTTGGCCCAGTCGGTCGGGTTGGCGGCGCCGTCCCAGAGGTGCAGGCCCCACCCGTCGTAGTCGTTGTCGGCCTTGCGCCAGTGGATCAGCGCGGTGCCCTCGTCGACCGCCGGATCCGGCTCGCCGGTCGCGGCCTGCCGGGTCGGGTAGAGCGTCGGGTCGCCCTGCTTGACCCAGACCTCGCCGGTCTGCGTGACATCGACGGTGCGGTCGTTCGCGACGTCCTTGTTCCCGTCGGAGTCGACCACCAGGAAGCCGACGGACTTCGCGCCCGGCTTCAGCTTGACCCAGGCGAACCGGCCGTAGGAGTCCTCACCGGCGAACGGCTGCCCTTTGGGCCACTCGGTGGCGTACGCGGGGTCGATGTCGCCCCAGGTGTAGAGGCCCCAGTCGGCGTACCCACCGGCCGGACGCTGGTAGTGCACGACCACCCAGTCGCGGGACGCGCCCTGGGCCGGAGTACCGACGATCCCACTGGAGCGGGTGCTGGCGGTCCGTCCCTTGCCGTCCCGGACGACGGCCTTGTACTCGACCTTCGTCCCGCCGGGCAGGCCGGTCAGATCGTGGTGCACGGTGTACGGGGCCCGGTGCGCGCTGCCCAGCAGCGTCCACCTGCCGCCGGGGACCCGGGCGGCGAAGGTGACGGTCGCGAGGGGGTCGCCGGTGACCTCGGCGGTGACGGCGGCCTTGGTGGCGACCGGCTCGTCGCCCGGCCCGGTGACGGTGATCCCCGGGGCGTCGACGGCCTGCGGGATCGCCGCGCCGGCCTTGAACACCACGGCCGACATCGCCGGCACGGTCAGGCTCAGCCTGCCGTCGGCCCCGGCGGCCGGGGTGGCGGCGCCGCCGTAGATGCCGGTGAAGGTGGTACCGGGCGACCAGGTGTCCACCGTGACAGTCTGCTCGGTGGCGGCGTTGTTCACGGCCACCACGTACTCGGTGCGGTCGGCCGGGGAGATCCGGGAGAAGGCGAAGACGCCCGGGCCGTCGGCGGCGTGCCGGGTCACCTGGACGCCGTCGCGCAGCCCGGCGTGTGCGGCACGGAGCTTGCCCAGCTCGGCGATGGTGCGGTACAGCGGGTGGCCGGCGTCGAACTGGTCGGCGGCGTGGGTGCGGGTGGTGCCGATCAGGTCGTCGTCGAGGTAGTCCGCCACCTTGCTGGCGAACATGTCCTGCCGGGCGTCCTTGTCCCCGCCGGGGCCGGTGAAGCCCTGCTCGTCGCCGGAGTAGACGACGGGCTGGCCACGGGTGAGGAACATCAGCTGGTGGGCGAGCTGGCTGCGGCGCAGCTGGCTCGCGTCGTCGCCACCGGTGGCGGCGATGAACGAGCCGATCCGGCCCATGTCGTGGTTGCCGAGGAAGGTGGTCAGCCGGTTGGCGTTGGTGTCCCGGGCGGCGTAGAGGTCGTCGCGGGCGTACACGTCGGCGAGCGCCTTGGCCGAGCCGTCGGCGGCGGTGTAGCCGCGCGCGGCCTCCTGGAAGGAGAAGTCGAGGGTGGCGGGCAGGCCGCCACGGCGCACGTACGTCGAGGTGACGTCCTGGTCGGCGCTGTACACCTCGCCGAACATGAAGAAGTCCTTCTTGCCGGCCTTCTCGGCGCGGCGCTCGATGCCCTGGCTGAACTGGGGCCAGAAGTCGAGGTTGGCGTGCTTGACGGTGTCCAGCCGGAAGCCGTCCACGCCGGTGGACTCCACCCAGTCGCCGTAGACCTTGGTCAGGCCGCGCACCACCTCGGGCCGCTCGGTCCAGAGGTCGTCCAGGCCGAAGAAGTCGCCGTACTCGCTGTTCTCGCCCGCGAAGGTCGAGTCACCGCGGTTGTGGTACATCGTCGGGTCGTTCAGCCAGGCCGGCACCTTGACCTTCGCGTCGGCGGGGTTGGCGAAGGTGGGCGTGTACGGGAACGACTCCTTGTCCACGTCGGGGAAGTCGCGGGTGCCGTCGGCGTAGTTGCGGTCCTCGAAGGCCCGGCCCCGGGAGTCCTCGTACGGCGCGGTCTTCTTGTCGACGTAGGTGTACTCGTCCTCGGCGTACTTGATGACGTCGGCGGTGTGGTTGACGATGACGTCGAGGTAGACCTTGATGCCCCGCTGGTGGGCGAGCTTGACCAGCTTCTTCAGGTCGTCGTTGGTGCCGAAGTGCGGGTCGACCTGGGTGAAGTCGGTGATCCAGTAACCGTGGTAGCCGGCGGAGACGTCGGCCCCACTGCCCTGCACGGGCCGGTTCTTGAAGACCGGGGCGAGCCAGATGGCGGTCGTCCCCATCCCCTGGATGTAGTCGATCTTGTCCATCACCCCCTTGAGGTCGCCGCCGTGGTAGAAGCCCTTGTCCTTCGGGTCCCAGCCGGTACTGAGCCGGTCACCGGTCAGCCCGCCCTTGTCGTTGCGCTTGTCGCCGTTGGCGAACCGGTCCGGCAGGACGAAGTAGAACTGCTCCGCCCTTCCCTTGCTCGCACCAGCCTTGAGCAGGGCGTCCGCGGAGGGCTCGGTACGCCACTGGACGGCGCCGGCGGCAGCCAGGGGGTCGGTGCCGGTGGCCCGGTCGGTGGCGTCCGCGCCGAGCTGCTGGACGGCGACCGGGACGCCGACGAGGGCGAGGGTAAGTGTGGAGATCAAGGCGAACAGCGCCTTGCGGGATATCGGCGGGGGTTTCATCGACGGCCTTCCTCTGGTCGTTGATTCGCCCGCACGCTAGCTCTTGCCGAAACATTCTGCAATACCTTGCAAACGGCGTCGCAACAAAGCAGTGCTCTTGCGAAACATGGCGTCGCCCGAGAGCGTATCCGCCGTCACCGTGCGCTACCGGGACACGAAGAAGCCGCCCGGCCGACCGGGTCGGCGGGGCGGCGGCGGAAGCGCGGATCAGAGGCCGGAGCAGGCGAACCCGTCGACCGTGCAACTGCTCGGACGGTTGGTCCCACCGGTGTGTTCGAAGTGGAACCGCAGCGGCACCGAGGAGCGGCCGCCCAGGTCCACCCCGCTGGTGTACGTGAAGACGCCGTCGTACATCCGGGCGGTCCCCTGCGGGGCGCCCTCGACCCACGAGGTGACCAGCCGGCCACGGGGCAGCACCAGCCGCACCGTCCAGGACCGGGGGTCCGACGCGGTGTTGGTCAGCAGCACCTCGCCGATGAAGGCGTCGCCGTAGTCGTTGAGCTTGCTGTACCGGCCGGTCACCGACGGGGCGGGCGGCGCGGGAGCCGGCGGCGCGGGAGCGGGGGGTGGGGCCGGCGGCGAGGTTGCGCCCGGCGGGACCGGGTCACCGTACGGGGGTGCAGCCTCGGTGCCGCCCGCGGTGCCGGGCAACGGCTCGGTCCGGCGGGGGGACAGACCGGGGACCACCGGCATCGGCAGCGTCGCCGCGACCCGGGTCGGTGTCGTCGGCGGCGGCAGGTCCGGCAGCGCCAGGGTCGGCGCCGGCTCGGGCGACCCGGCCTCGAACCGGTTCCGCCCGGGGACCGCCAGCAGCGCCACCACCTGCAAGGTCACCAGGGCGACCACGCCGGCGACCACCACGATCCAGGGGGACCATGCCATTTGCAGCAGACCGCCGAGCGGCGATCGTGCGTGACGTCTGCCGGACATGCCCCTCCTTCTCAGGTGCCGTCCGAGAGCGTAGCGATGATCGGCAATGCCGGAAAGAGCCCGACTCCCACTAAGTGTCCTAACAGTACGACCGGAGCGGAAAGGTCAGCCGATCGTGCAGGCGACGCCGTTGACGGTGCACTGGCCCGGACGGTCACCGCTGCCGGTACGGCCGAACGTCATCGACACCAGGGCGCTCTCCCCCGCCGGCAGCGGCCTGGTGCCGCGCAGGACGAACCAGCCGCTGCCCTGCGTACGGACCGACACCCCGGAGGACGACGACGCCCGGATCGACTTGACGTTGCCGGTGAACAGCAGCTCCACCTCCCACTCCTGGGCGCTGCCGGTGCCGTTGCGCACGGTCAGGGTCGCGGCGAACGAGTCGCGGTCGCTGGCGGTGGTCCGGTAGGCGGCGGTCACCCGACCCGAGCCGCCCGTGCCCGCCCTACGGCTGCTCGACGGGGACACGGTCGGCCGCGGTGAGGTGACGCTCGGGGACGGGGTCGGAGTGACGCTCGGTGACCGGGTGGCGTCGGCCGCGACCAGCGGGGTGTCCGTGCTCGCCACGGCGGCGGGGGTGGCGGGCATCCGCGGCAGGTACATCGGCGGCGCCGGCTCCGGCGCCGCCTGGTGCTCGGCGCCACGGAACGACAGCGTCGCGAAGAGCAGCAGGACGGCCAGCAGGCCGACCCCGAGCAGCACCACGATCCACGGTGTGGACGCCAGCAGGGCCGGTGCGGATCGCGCCCCGGGCCGCGCGGCCGAGCGGTCGAACATGAAGGCCCCCTTGTCCGAGCAGACGCGCCAGCCTAGCCAGTGACGTGCCTGGTTCACAGCGGGCCCGCCCGGTACCGTCCGTAGGGCCCGCCGGTCCAGGAAAACGGCTGAGCGGGACTGACCACTTCGGGCCTGAACAGGGGCAGGCCTTGCCGACGGGCCGCGGTCAGGCGGTGCGGACGACGGTGCAGATGACCGGCCCGTCATCGGTGGCCCGTAGCAGGTAGCGGTACCGCTCGCCGGGCACCGCCCGGCCCTGGCTGTCCAGGAACTCCCACTGCACGGCCACCATCGTGAGCAGCGCGGAGACCGGCTCCACGTCCTCGATCAGGGCGTTCGCCGCGACCAGCTCGCGCTCCTGGTAGTCGGGCGCCGCGCCGACGAAGGAGAGCGCGACGGCGGCCATCGTGCTGAACGAGAAGCTGTAGGTGTCGGCCACCACCAGCCCGGGCAGGGCGTAGCACCCGGCGATGGCGGGCACGTCGCCGGCGGTGAGCGCCACGCCGTACCGGTCGAAGAAGTCGGTCAGCGTGTCGAGATCGGTGGAGGCGTTCACGGGCTCACTGATTGCCGTCGGCGGGCATCGGCAAACCTCAGCGCGCCGGGATGCGCACCTCGATCTCCGCACCGAGCCGGGCGCCGTCGGTCAGGTCCAGGTCGTCACCGCTCCAGAACCGGCCCGGGTCGTACCAGTTGGGACGCCGGCCGGGCGGGAGCAGTCCCATCTCTTCGTAGGTCACCGCCACCACCTCGGCGCAGTACGCCGTTTCCAGCGCCCGGTCCGGCAGGGACGCGCCCCGCCGGTCGGGCCGGCCGGGCAGCGGCAGCCGGACCTGCGGCACCCGGCCCCGGGCCCACCGCCAGGCCAGCTGGGCGGTGCTCGGGAACGGCGTGCCGTCCAGTCGGGCGATCGTCCGCAGCACCGCCTCCTCCCGGTCGGGCCCGGCCGGCGGTTCGAGCTGGCGCAACCAGCCGCGCTGGCCGTACCGGTTGGCCCAGACGCAGACCGCGTCGCGCAGGTCGTGCAGCTGCACGCCGCGCTGGTGGGTGCCCGTCCACATGTCCGGCAGCGACCGGCCCAGCTCGGCGTGCCACATCAGCGGCGGCATGTCGTCCAGCACCACCGCCATGCCGACGTGGTTGACCGGGCTGTTGGTGGTCAGCTGGATGGCCCGGTCCGGCACGCTGCGGCCCCGGAACACCCAGACATCCCCGGTACGGGTCAGCTCGACGGCCTCGTCCAGGCTGATGCTCATGCCGCCGCCTGACCCGGGCCGGCCACCGGCACCGGGCGTCGCGTGCCGGCACATCGCTCGCTGCGCTCGCTCATGGAGCACTACCCTAAGCCGATGCGGCAACGGATGCGGTGGTGGAAGGTCCTCGGATTGGCCGGTCTGGCCGGCGTCGCGGCGTCCGGCGTGGTCATCGCCCGCGCCGAGCGACGCCGCCGGGCGTACACCCCGGAGGAGATCCGGGACCGGTTGCGGGAGCGGCACGCGCAGGCCGCCGGGAGCGGCACGCCGGGCGACGGGCCGGCCTGACCCGGGTCCCGCGTCGGCGGGGTTGCCACGTCTCCCTACCCTCGGGCTCCGCTGCGACGACGGGGGAGGCACCGGTGCCCGACTTCCTGGACTGGGAGACGCTGCGGCAGGTGCCCGGCGACACCGACGCCCGGCGACGCCGGGGTGCCACCGGCGCACTGGTCTTAGTCGGCGGACTGGTGCTGCTGATGACCGTCATGGCGGCCGCGCCCTACCCGCCCTGCACCGAGGCCGCTCCGTGCGGCCCGGACCGGGCCGGCAACGTCCTGATCGGCCTGCTGCTCAGCAGCGTCGTCGCCGGGTGGCTGGGGCTGCGGTTCGCCGCCGGGGTGGGCGTGGTCACCGCCGTCGGGCTGGTCGGCTACACCCTGGCCCGTCCCGGACAGGGGCCGCCGCTGTGGTCGGCCGGGGTGGCGCTCGCGTACGCGGCCGGCTGCCTGCTGCTGCACCGCCGCTCCGCCCGCCGGGCCCCCGCCCGCGCGCCGGAGCCCGCCGAGCGGGAACCGGTGCCGCCGGTGCGCTGGGCGCTGCGCCCGCCGCTCGCGCCGACCCTCGCCGCGGCGGCCCTGCTCGGCGCGGGGGTCGCGGTGGCGCTCTGGGTCGGGCACGCGCAGGACCGGGCGGACGCCCGGCAGGCCACCGCGACGACGGTCACCGGCACGGTCCGGGCGCACCCGGACCGGGAGACGGTGGAACTGGCCCTGCCCGACGGCGGCACCACGCGGATGACGGTGTTCGAGGCCGACGACCACCCGGTGGGCGGCACGTTCCGGTTCGCCGTCGACGACCGTGGCCTGCGGCAACCGCTCAGCGAGCCGTACGACCTGACCCCGTGGCTGTCCCTGGCCACCCTGCTCGGTGTGGTGGGCCTCGGCCTCTGCGTGCCGGTGGCGACGACCGCGGTCTCCCGGTCGCGATTCACCCGGCGGTCCCAGCCGGTGAGCTGGGTCTTCGTCGAGTTCGACGGCGGGGTGGTCCGACTCTGCCACCGGTCGGCGGGCGGGCGGCCCTTCGGCGAGCTGCCGGTCCGGCCGGAGGACGGCCTGTCCGGCGGGGAGCGACGGCGGGCCCTGCTGCACGGCGTTCCGGAGCACGGTCGATGGTGCACGGTGACCGTCGACGGTCGCACGCTGTCGCCCCGGGCGCCGCTGCGGGCGCCGGCCACGCCCCGGCCGGCACGCGACCGGCAGGACGCGCCCGACTGGCCGACGCTCACCCCGGTGGAGGTCGTCGGCACGGTGGCGGCCGTCCTCGCCGCGATCGTGTTCGGCATCCAGGCCGCCGGCGCCACGCTCACCGGCCTGTACGAGCTGCTCTGCACCACCGACCGCTGCCAGCCCGTCGGGCTCGCCGTCGCCGGCTGGACGGCGGTGGGCGGCACGATGGTGCTGGCCGGCCTGCTCTACCGGCACGCGCGGCCCGGCCGCCCCGCCCTGTACGCCCTCATCGGCAGCGTCGTCCTGCTCGCCTTCGCCCTGACGGTGCTCTTCGCCAGCAGCGGTCCCGCCGAGGACCTGCCGTCGGGGGCGGGCGCGCTCCACGTCGGTCTCCTGGCCGGGCTGGCCCCGCTGCTGATCGGCGGGATCGCCAGGCCGCCGACCGCCCCGACCCCTCGGCGGGGACGCAAACGGGCCGAGCAGACCGACCCGGGACGACCGCTGCTGCTGGTCAACATCGGGCAGATCGGCACCCTGGTCGCCGTGGTGCTCTGGGCCGCGCTGCTCGGCTGACGCCCGCCGGGCTCACCCGTGGGCGCGGCGGACCGCCTCGTCGAGCGCGTCCGGGGTACGGCCGACCAGCGCGCTCCCGTCGTCGAGCAGCAGGATCGGGCGCTGGATCAGCTCGGGGTGGGCCACCATCGCCTCGACCCAGCGCGGCTCGGTCGCGTCGTCGCGGGCCCAGCCGGCCATGCCCAGCGCCACCGCGGCCGGCTCCCCCGTACGACAGACGTCCCAGGCCCGCGCCCCGAGCCGACGCAGCACGTCACGCAACTCGTCCGCGTCGGGCGGCTGCTCCAGGTACGCCCGCAGCCGGAACGGCACCCGGGCCTCCTCCAGGGTGGCGCGTGCGCCGACGCACTTCGAGCAGGCCGGGTTGTGCCAGATCTCCATGCCGACATCGTGACAGACCTCGACGGCTCTCCCCGGTGGCTGGTCGGCAGGGCCGTGGAGCAGCGGTTCCCGGCTGGCATGCGGCATGGCCACCCCGTCCGGGCCGCTCGGTACGACCCCACCCCCGTGCGCCCGGCGGGGGTGGTCGGTCAGGTCCGTGGCGTCCACAACCGGCGCGGCAGGGAGCGGCGGGTGGTCCGCCGCCGGGGTCGACGCGTCGTCCGGTCCGGTACCGGATGTCCGGACCTGGCCCGGAGGTTCGACGCACATGTCCGGTCTGGCCTGCGGAATCCCGTGGTCGGGGCCACCCCGGTGGCGGAATCGGCGACGGGGCCGGGGCGTTGTACATGGCATAACCACCGGCGCTCCCGCACGGGACGCCACCGGAGCCGACCCCGGGCCCTGGGCCACGGAATACCGGCCCCGCCGGACCGGTTACACCCCCCCGGGACAGCGATCCGCCCGGCCCCCGGGCCGTGGAATGCGAGCCCCGCCCGATCGGTTACACCCCCCGGACACCCGAGCAGGCCCCGCCGCCAGGCGTCCCCCCGGACCCCGCGCAGGCACCGCCGCCGGAGACGTCCCCCGAACCTCCCCCTTTGCGGCACACCGCCCCCCAGCGCACTGCCGCATCC
>NZ_JBNADX010000050.1:0-17530 GCF_049629545.1 Micromonospora citrea | reverse complement strand
AGGAAGGTGCGCAGCTTGTTGGCGTTGCCGGAGTCGTCGCCGGTGATCAGGTAGTACATCATTCCGGCGTCGGAGACGTCGCCCTTCTTGTTCATGATGTTGTTGACGACGTCGTGCGCGTAGCGCAGCCGCTGGTCGGAGTTGTCGGCCATCCAGGCCCACTTCTCCTCACCGCCACCGGTGCCCAGACCGGCGTTCTGATCCGGGATCCTCTTGTACTTGACCTGCGGGAAGTCGCGGCGGATGTCGGCGAGGTTCCACCGGTTGTCATCGTCGTCGTGATTGTTGTTCCAGTCCGAGTGCGAGATCAGCGTGACGTGCTGACGCGCCGCGCTGTTCGAGCCCTGCAACGCCCGGTACACCACCCCCATCGGGCCGGCGCCGACCAGGCACAGCCGGTTGGTAGCGGTGGACGCGTCGACCGCCGAACGCAGGTGGGTCACCGCGGCGTCCAGATTCGTCTGGCTGTTGCGGAAGATGCCGGCCACGTCGTAGCCGAACCGCCCGCCGACGCCCTCGGTGGCGGTGACCATGTCCCGCTCCCAGCTCGCCGTCGAGCTGCCCAGGTGCGAGTTGTAGTCCCAGTGCACCAGCCGCGACTGCTGCCCCCGCTCGGCGAGCAACGCCAACGCCATCGCCGACGCGCCGATGTCGTCGCGATCGTGGTAGTTACCGTCCGAACTCCAGGCGATCCGCTCACAACCAAAATCGAGAGCCGGCGGCGCGGCCTGCGCAGGCTGCCCGGTCAACGCGACGACAGCGCCGAGCCCGAGGGCACAGGCCGCAGCCGCGAGACCGGGACGGGAGATCCGTGACATCAGAGGTCCTTCCGGTACGAGGGTGTGATCACCGTCCGGCGGGACCGGGTGCTGTCGGTCCCGGCCGGGCGGCTCACAGACAGACACCCCGGTACGCGGATGAAGGTTTCGCCGCCGTCACAGGTCTTGTGTCCGGCACCCGCCCAGGGTCAGCCGTTCCCGCGTCGGCCGCCCTGCGGACGGGAGCCCTCGCACGCCTGCTGGGCGCGGTCCCAGGTGGCATCGTCGATGTCGGCCGGCCGTAGCGCATCCTGCCCGCCCTGGCGGTTCCCGTCGCCCGGCTGCCCGGACGGTCGGGCGGTGGGCCGGGTCGTCGGTCGGGCGGTCCGCTCCGCCTGCCCGCTGCGGCCGGGTCGGGCCGACGGCAGTTCCTCGGGTACGTCGATGCCCTGCTCGCGCAGGCACGCCGCGTACGCGGCCAGCCCGCCGGACGCCGGCTCGGTCGGCTGCGACTGCTCGGCCGCCGGCTCGCCGCCGCAGCCGGTCGCGATGGCGAGCAGCGCGGTGCCGATCGCCACGGTCAGGGCAACTCGCCGATGAATGCGGGGCATATGGCTCTCCTCGAGTCTTGTGTGCGGGCCCACGCCCGCGCGACGGGGTCAGCAGAGACGACCAACCTCCGGCGTCGCTCCGACGAGCCTGGGAGTCGCCTCGGAGTGGCGGGCTGTGAGGTAACTCCGAGGTACGGCCGAGTCCGCTGTCAGGAAGTGCGTCGACGATCGGCTGCCATGGGCATCCACCTGCACGTGTGGCGAGCGGTCCGGCGCCGGCCGGTACCCGCTGTCGTCGCCACCGCCACGCTGGTCGCGGTCACCGTCGTGGCCGGGGCGGCCGCGTTCTCCGGCGGCGCCGACGGGACCGGTGCACCGGCGGCCACCGTACGGGTCGATCGGGGGGCGGTGACCTCGGCGGTCGCCGCGACCGGCTCCGTACGCCCTGCGACGAGCCGAGGGCTGGCGTTCGCCGCCGCCGGCACCGTGACCGAGGTCCGGGTCCGTCCGGGTGACGACGTCACCGTCGGACAGACACTCGCGGTGGTCGCCGACGAGGAGGCGCGCGCCGAGGTCGCGCGCGCGGAGCAGGCGCTGACCGACGCGCAGGCCACGCTCACCGACTCGGCGGCGGAGGACGGCAAGTCCGCCGCCGCGTGCGGCGCGTCGCCCGCTGCGGCCACCCGGACGGATGCGGCCGCGGGTGTCGCCCTGGCCGCCCGAGAGGTGAGCAGCGCCCGGGCGACTCCTTCGGCTGCCCAGTCACCCACGCCGCAACCCGAGCCCGATCCGCCGTCGATGCCACCGACGTCGTCGGCCGCTCCGGAGCCCACCGGGACGTCGGTCCCGTCCACGCCACCATCACCGGACCGAGCCGGGAAGGGGCCGGCGACGACGCCGGCGCCGGCAGGTCCCCGAGACTGCCCCACCGACGCGGGTGGTTCCGGGCCGGGCGGAGACACCGCCGGAGCCGACCCGGTGCTGCGGGCGCACCAGCGGGTGACCGCCGCGCAGCTGGCCCTGGCCGAGGCGGAGGACCGGTTGGCCGGCACGACCATCACCGCGCCGGTCGCCGGCCGGGTGCTGTCGGTGGCCGGGCCGGTGGGGGCCCGGGTGTCCGCGGGTGCGCGCTTCATCGAACTGGCGGTCGTCGACGGGATGCAGGTCACGGCGACCTTCCCGGAGGCCGACGCCGGGCAGATCTCGGTGGGTAAGACCGCCACGGTGACCCCGGCCGGACGGCCCGACACCGACCTGAACGCCGACGTGGTCCAGGTGGACCCGGTGGGCACCAGCGACGGTCAGGTGGTCCGGTTCGGGGTCCGGCTCGCGCTGGACGACGCTCCCGACGATCTGCTGATCGGGCAGAGCGCCGCCGTGCGGATCCGGATAGCCACCGTCGCGGACGTGCTGCGGGTCCCGGCCGCCGCGGTCGAGGTACGGCCCGACGGGTCGGGCACCGTACTGCTCGCCGGGGCGGCCGAACCGCGCGCCGTCGTCGTCGGCGTACGGGGCGACCAGTTCGTGGAGATCAGGTCCGGCCTCGCCGAGGGTGACCTGCTGCTCGCCGCCGGATGATCTCGCTCAGCTCCGGGACAGGTCGCTCCCAGCTCGCTCCGAGGTTTGGCGGATAGACCTGGCAACCGTGTCTGATCGCCGTACCCGTGTGCTCGTCGTCGACGACGAGGAGAACATCCGTGCCCTGCTGTCGGCGACGCTGCGGCTGGTCGAGTTCGACGTCCGGGTGGCCGGCGGCGGCCGCGAGGCGTTGGCCCTGGCCGAGGAGTTCGATCCGGACCTGGTGGTGCTCGACGTGATGCTGCCCGACCTCGACGGCTTTCAGGTCGCCCGGCGGCTGCGCGGCGCGGGGGCCGGGGTGCCGGTGCTGTTCCTCACCGCGCGGGGCGCGGTGGAGGACCGCATCTCCGGGCTGACCGTCGGGGCGGACGACTACGTGACCAAGCCGTTCAGCCTGGAGGAGGTGGTGCTGCGGATCCGGGCGATCCTGCGCCGCAGCCGTGCCGACGACGCGCCGGCGCAGGACGGCGTGCTGCGCTACGCCGACCTCGAACTGGACGAGGACGCCCACGAGGTCCGCCGCGGCGGCCGGGTCGTCGAGCTGTCGCCGACCGAGTTCAACCTGCTGCGTTACCTGATGGTCAACGCCGGCCGGGTGGTCAGCAAGGCGCAGATCCTCGATCGGGTGTGGAACTACGACTTCGGCGGCGACGGACGGATCGTCGAGTCCTACATCTACTACCTGCGCAAGAAGATCGACGTGCAGGCCCCACCGCTGGTCCACACCGTGCGGGGTGTCGGCTATACGCTGCGGGTGCCTCGCACCGGGGGTGGGTGACGGTGGGACGCCGTCGCGCCGTCCGCGTGCGGCGACTGCGCAACTGGGGGCGCTGGACCCTTCGGTCCCGGCTGGTCGTGGTCGTGGCGGCGCTGACCGCGTTGGCGCTGGTGGTGGCGAACACGGCCGGGCTGGTGCTGCTGCGCCGGACCCTCACCGACCGGATCGACGACCAGCTCACCGCGGTCAGCCGGCCGTTCACCCGGGACACCGTCCCGGCCTACGACCCGCACGAGCGCACCCGGGTACTGCCGCGCGCCCGGCTCGGCCCCGAGCAGGTGGTGCTGCTGTACGGCCCGGACGGCAGCCTGGAGGACGTCCGGCGTTCGGACGAGACGATCACCGTGCCGGTGGTCGAGCCGTACGACAGGCTCGTCGCCCGTGCCACCGACGACGCCCGTCCGTACACCGTCGAGGCCGTCGACGGCACACCCGCCTGGCGGGTGCTGGTGGTCGAGCGCGGCGACGACCGGGGCATCGCGGTGCTGGCGGTGTCGCTGCGTGAGGTCGAGGAAACCACAGACCTGCTGCTGCTGATCGACGCGGTCGTGATCATGGTCGTCCTGATGCTGCTGGCGTCGCTCGCCGCGATGGTGGTCCGGCTCGGCCTTCGGCCGCTGACCCGGATGGAGCAGACCACGGCGCAGATCACCGGGGGTAACCTGTCCCGCCGGGTGCCCGACGCCGATCCGCACACCGAGCCGGGCCGGCTCGGTGGGGCGCTCAACCTGATGCTGGACCGGATCTCCACCGAGGTCGCCGCCCGCCGCGAGTCGGAGCGGCGGCTGCGGCAGTTCATCGGCGACGCCTCTCACGAGCTGCGCACGCCGCTGACCTCCATTCGCGGGTTCGCCGAGCTCTACCGCCGCGGCGGAGCGCCACCGGGCCCGGAACTGGACGAGACGATGGCGCGGATCGAGGCCGAAGCCGCCCGGATGGGCCTGCTCGTCGAGGACCTCCTGCTGCTCGCCCAACTCGACCACGAACGCCCCCTGCGACGCCAACCGGTCGACCTGCTGGCCGTCGCCGCCGACAGCGTCCGCGACGCGCACGCCCGCGCACCGCAGCGACAGATCCGCCTGGCCGCCCTCGACGACGACGCCGCGTTCGAACCGGTCATGGTCACCGGCGACGAGCACCGGCTGCGCCAGGTGGCCGCCAACCTGCTCAACAACGCCCTGCAGCACACGCCGCCGCAGACCCGCGTCACGGTCCGCGCCGGGCGGCTACGCCGTACACCGGCAGGGCCGCCGCCCGTCACGGCCGTGGGAGACCCGCTGCCCGCCGCAACGCCGGCAGCGGTGCTCGAGGTGACCGACGACGGGCCGGGCCTGGCCGCCGACCAGGCCGTACGGGTCTTCGAGCGGCTCTACCGCGCCGATCCGAGCCGGACACGTGGCAGCGGCGGGTCCGGCCTCGGCCTGTCCATCGTGGCGGCCCTCGTGCGGGGGCACCAGGGCCGTGTCGAACTGCTCACCGCGCCCGGCCGGGGGGCCACCTTCCGGGTCCTGCTGCCCTCGGTGCCCGACGCCGACCACGACGAACTGGTCGACCTGCTGCGCACCATGCACAGCTGAGCCACCGGCGGCTGTCCGGAAACGTCCAGCGGACCCGGAGCCCGCTTCGAGCCTGGCCTCGTTCACTCCCGGTACACGAACCGAACGGGAGGCAACATGCGCACGAGAACACGGGCCATAGCGGCGACGGCGACGGCCCTGGCGGTTCTGACCGGGGCGCTGCTGGTGCCCCGGTGGGTCGGCGACGCCCGCGACGACGGGTTGACGGTGACGGCGACCGGCTACTTCTTCGTCGGTGGGCAGCAGGTCACCGACGACACCGGCGACCGGACGTCGACCACCTGGACCGGGCAGGCGATGGTCCACCAACTCGTCCCCGCCGGGGCCGACGAGCCGCCGGTGATCATGATGCCGGGGCTCGGGCTCAGCTCGTCGATCTTCCTGAGCACGCCCGACGGCCGGGAGGGTTGGGCACAGCAGGCGGCCCGCGCCGGCCACCCCGTGTACGTGCTGGACGAGCCGTCCCTGGCCGTCTCCGGCTTCGACGTGCGGCCGTTCAACGCGGTGGCCGCCGGCGAGGCCCCACCGGAGAGCCAACCGACGATGTCGGTGTGGAGCGAGGAGGAGATCTGGCCGCGCTGGGGCTTCGGTTCGAAGCCCGGGCAGCCGTACCCGGACACCCGGTTCCCGGTGCAAGACATCGACCAGTTCCTCGCCGCGCTGCCACCGTACTGGCAGGCCGGCGCCGGCGTGGGGGGTGCGCGCGCTGGCGCGGCCCCACGGCAGCCCGCCCCCACGCCGTCCGCCACCGCCAGCGGTGCGGGCGACAGCGGCGGCCGGGGACCGGGAGCGCCGGCTCAGGAACAGGCGCTGCTCGCCCTGCTGGAGCGGACCGGCCCGGCGATCCTGCTCGCCCACTCGGCCGCCGGTTCGGCCGCGTTCGCGGTGGCCGACCAGCACCCGGAGCAGGTCGTGGCGGTGGTGGCCGTCGAACCCGTCGGCTGCCCCACTGAGGCCGACCAGGCACCCACCGCGCCGACGATCGCGGTCTACGGCGACCGGATCGCCGAACGTCGGCAGACCGGGCGGCTCGACGCCTGTCGGAGCACCGTCGGTCTCGTCGACGCCGCCGGCCACCCGGCCCGACTGGTGTACCTGCCCGACGAGGGCGTACGGGGCAACACGCACCTGATGATGCAGGACGACAACAGTGACGACATCTGGCGCCGGATCGCGGACTTCCTCGCCGACAGCTGACCGCCGTCCGACTCCCAGCCGACTCCGAGGTTGCGCCGGGTCCGCTCCGAGCCGCCACCCCCAGGCTGTCGGACATGCGTGTGCGACGACTCATCCCTGCCCGCGGCCCGTCCCTGCTCGTCAACACCGGCCTCGCCGTGGCGGTGCTGCTCGCGGGCGGCTGGGCGTACACCGCGTTCACCGGACCGGAGACGGCGGCTGCCGGCGAGGCCCGGACGGTGCCGGTGAGCCGGGCGACGGTGACGTCTGCGGTGTCCGTACCCGGATCGGTGCGCAGCGCGGCGACCGCGAGCGCGACCTTCGCCACCGCCGGGCCGATCACGGAGATCACGGTCGCCGTCGGCGATTCGGTGAAGAAGGGACAGGTGCTGGCCCGGGTCGACGCCTCGGCCGCGAAGCGGGAACTGGCGGCGGCCGAGGCCGACCTGGACGCGGCGCAGGATGCGGCGGACCGGGCGGCAGGGACGGACGGTTCGACCACCCAGTCGCAGGCGGCGGTGACCCAGGCGGAGCTGAAGGTCGCCGCCGCTCGGGAGAAGGTCGACGGCGCCACCCTGACCGCGCCGATCGCGGGCACCGTGGTGGCCGTCAACGGCAGCGTCGGTGACTCCGGCACCTCGGCGGGCGGCGCGGCCACCGGCGGCGTGACCGGGGGCGGCGCCTCCGGGGCCGGCAGCGCTGCATCCGGTTCGGGAGGCGAGGGACTCGTGCAGATCGCCGACCTGACCCGGCTGGAGGTCACCGCCGCGGTTCCCGAGGCCGACGCGACCCGGCTCACGGCGGGCATGCCCGCCACGGTCAGTTGGAACGCGCTGCCCGGTACCACCGCCGAGGCGACGCTCGCCGCGATCGACCCGAACGCCACCACCGCCAACGACGTGGTGACCTACGGCGTCACCCTGAGCCTGAAGGACCGTCCCGACGCCGCCCGGCCCGGCCAGAGCGTGCAGGTCACCGTCACCCTCGACACGGCCGAGAACGTCGTCGCGGTATCTGCCCTCGCGGTCACCAGCGCCGGCAACCGGCACACCGTGACCGTCCTGGACAACGGCACCCCGGTCGTCCGTCCGGTCGAGGTGGGCCTGCGGGGCGACCAACTCGTCGAGATCACCTCCGGCCTGACCGAAGGCGACCGGGTCGTGCTGCCCAGCACCGGCGGCGCCGACACGGGCACCGGCGGCGGCGGGCGGGGTGGGCCGGCGGGCGGCGGCCTGACCGGTGGCGGCGGGCGGGGCAACCGATGACGCTCTACCTGGTCGGCGACTCCCACCGCACCGCCGAGGCCCGGACCCGTCCGGTGCTCGACGTCCGTGACCTGACCAAGGTGTACGGGCAGGGCGAGGCGACGGTGCACGCGCTGCGCGGGGTGTCCCTCACCGTCGCGGCCGGCGACTACGTGGCCATCATGGGCTCCTCGGGATCCGGAAAGTCCACCCTGATGAACATCCTCGGCTGTCTCGACGTACCCAGCGCCGGCACCTACCGCCTGGACGGGGTCGACGTCAGCCGGCTCGACGACACCCGGCTGGCCCTGGTCCGCAACCGGCGGATCGGATTCGTCTTCCAGTCGTTCAACCTCATCCCCCGCACCTCGGCGGTGGCCAACGTCGAGCTGCCCCTGGCGTACGCCGGCATCAAGCCGGCCGAGCGACGCCGGGGGGCCCTCGCGGCCCTGGACATGGTGGGTCTCGCCGGCCGGGCCGACCACGAGCCGAACCAGCTCTCCGGCGGGCAGCAGCAACGCGTCGCCGTCGCCCGCGCCCTGGTCACCGAGCCCGCGCTGATCCTCGCCGACGAACCCACCGGGAACCTCGACAGCCGTTCCACCGAGGAGGTGCTGGCCATCCTCGACCAGCTGCACACCGCCGGCCGCACCATCGTCATGATCACCCACGAGACCGAGGTGGCCGCCCGCGCCCGCCGGCTGGTCACCCTCTTCGACGGACGGATCACCACCGACGTACGACAGGACGGTGCCCGGTGAGCCTGCTGGAGATCCTCCGCTTCGCCGGCCGTGGCGTCGCCGCCAACAAGCTGCGCTCGGCGCTGACCATGCTCGGCATCCTCATCGGCGTCGCCGCCGTCATCCTGCTGGTCGCCGTCGGCAACGGCTCCGCCCAGGCCGTCAACCGCAGCATCGAGGCGCTGGGCACCAACACCATCACCGTGTCCAGCACCGCCCGCGGCGGCACGACGCCGTCGGCACTCACCGTCGACATCGCGCAGTCCTTGCACGACCCGGCCCTCGCCCCCGACGTCCGGGCGGTCTCACCGGTGGTCAACACCGCCCCGACGATGACCCACGCCGGGACGGAGCACCCGGTGGCGCAGTTCCTCGGCACCCACCCGACCTACTTCGGCTCGTCGAACAGCCCAGTCGCCGCCGGCGCCGCCTTCACCGAGCAGGACGTGACCCAGGGTCGGCGCGTGGTCGTGCTCGGCCGGACCGTGGCCACCGAACTGTTCGCCGACACCGACCCGGTCGGTCAGCAGGTCACCGTCGGCGGCGCCCTGTTCACCGTCGTCGGCGTCCTCGCCGAGAAGAGTTCGGCGTCCGGCTTCTCCGACCCCAACGACGTCGCCGTCGCCCCGCTCACCGCCGTGCAGCAGACCCTCACCGGGTACGGCCCGGTCACCTCCATCCTCGTCGAGGCCACCGGCCCGGACCGCGTGAACGCCGCCCAGCAGCAGGTCACCCAGATCCTCAACCAGCGCCTCAAGCTGCCGGCCGGCGCCGCCGCCACCGGCCGCGGTGGTGGTGCCGGGGCCGCGCCGTACCGGATCCAGAACGCCGCCCAACTCCTCGCCACCCGCACCGAGACGGCACAGACCTTCACCGTCCTGCTCGGCGCCGTCGCCGGTATCAGCCTGCTCGTCGGCGGCATCGGCATCACCAACATCATGCTGGTGACGGTCACCGAGCGAACCCGGGAGATCGGCATCCGCAAGGCCCTCGGCGCGCCCCGGCGCACCATCCTCACCCAGTTCCTCGCCGAAGCGACCATGCTCAGCGTCCTCGGCGGCGGTCTGGGCGTGGCCGCCGCACTCATCGGCAGCCGGTTCACCATCGTCGGTGTGCAACCGGTGATCGTGCCCAGCTCCGTCGCACTGGCCCTGGGCGTCTCCGTCGCGATCGGGCTGTTCTTCGGCAGTGTCCCCGCCAGCCGCGCCGCCGGCCTGCGCCCCATCGACGCACTCCGCTACGAATGACAGGTGAAGACATGACGACCGATCTGGACACCGCTCTCGCCGCCGCGCCCCGCCCCTGGCGGAACCGGGCCACACCGTGGCTCGCGGCAGCGCTGCTGCTCGTCGGCGGCTTCGCCGGCGGCGCGCAGGCGCAGCAGGCGTACGGACCGGAACCCGCAGCCGCACCGGCGGGGCGCGGAGCGGCGGTCGACGGACCCGCCGGTGGGGCCCGCGGCGGCGGTGCCCGTGGCGGTGGCGCCGCTCCCCCGGCCGCCACCGCCACCCCGGCCACTACCGGCACCGTCACCGACATCGACGGAACCGTCATGAAGATCCGGCGCGAGTCCGGCGAGGTGGTCACCGTGCAGACGGACGACCGTACGCAGGTCCGGCTGCCCGGTGCGCTCAAGAACCTCCAGACCGGCGACACCGTCGTGGTGACCGGGAACATGCAGGGCAGCGAGATCGCAGCCGCCACGATCACTCAACAGGAGTAGAGGTGCACCTGCGCCCGAACCGGTACCCCGACGAGCTACGTCAGCGCGCTGTGCGCTTGAACCGCGAGTCGGATCCGAAGCCGGTGATCCGGCGTCTGGCCGAGCAACTCGGCGTGCATCATGAGGCGTTCCGGAACTGGATCCGCCGAGCCGAGGCCGACGCGGGTGAGCATCACGACCGGCCCACCAGCCAGATGGCCGTCGGTGTGCAGCAGGACGCCGCACCCACTCGGACCTACGAAAACGAGAGATCGCAGGTCGTGAGGGGTGCTGCTGAATGCCGTCGAAGCAGCCTCGGCGGGCCGGCGACGCGAAGCGCCGCCGCAGGCGACGGTCGGCGGCTGCTCTGCGACCCGACCGCCCGGATCATCCGGTAAGGCCTTCACCCGCTCGTATCCGAAGCTCGAAGGAGGTGAGGTGTCCTTCGGAGCCGGTTACGATCCGGGCCACCAGTCGGGTTGCGGCGTCGGGCAGAACTCGTTCGTCACCGGGAAGCCCTGGAGGAGAAAGTAGACGACGGCGGACGCCGCAAGGGCCACGAGACCCGAGGCTGTCACCAGCAGCACCCGGTCGGCCCGCAAGCGGTCGCCCATCAGCGGTAACGCGACACCAGTGACGACCGCAGTCTGCGCCACGACCAGAAGCGGCAGATGGAAGAGCATGAGGAAGAATCCAACCCCGGCGGAGTCGAGCTCGCAGGTCTTCCATACCAGGGCCACCTGACGGATCTCCAGAACCGCGGCGACGAAGGACACGACGGCGGCGGCCGCCACAACGGGGACGATGCGACCGCGCCGCGTCGACCGGATCGGCGAGGGGCTGGTCGGCACGCCCACCACGATATTTCATCGCCGTCGGCACGGGTGAGGCCGCCGCGCACCTGCCCTGCGCATCCGGCTCGGTCGTTCCCGCCGTTCCTCAGGGACACCAGAGGAACGGCGGGAACGACGGCGTCCGTTCGACGATCGTCAGCCCTTCCGCATCTCCTCGAGGGAGACGAGCAGCGCCGTGCCGGCCGACGTGACGCCGGCGGAGAGCTGCTGCGACTCCCCGGACGCCGTCACCTCACGGTGCCGACCGACATCGCCGAGGGTTTGCCGCGTATTGGTGATCAGCGCTTGGAGGAACGCGGCGTCGAACGCCTCGGCCGGCACGCTGCGCAGCCGATCCTGCTCAGCCGGCGCCGGTGGTCGCTCGGACGGCCCACCCCAAGTGGTCAACAGCCCCTCCAACTTTCTGATCTCGCCCGCGTACCCCTGCCGAAGACCTTCCGCCAACTGTCGTACCTGCGCGTCCCGGGCCCGCTGGACCCCGATGTCGGCGAGAGCCACCGCCTCCCGCCGACGCGTCAGCAGAACGGTCGCGAGGCGCACGTCCTCGGCGTTGTACGCCGCCGGTGAGGCCATCGGCGTGCCAGTGACCTTCGGGACGGGTGCCGCGCGTCGGTCGTCCGCGCTGCATCCGGCCACCAGGACAACCACTGCCGCTGCGATCGCTGACCCACGAGCCGTCACGGAACGCGGCATCACAGGTTCGGGACCAGCGAGAATTCCCACGGATGCACCTTGTCCTCCCCGAGGTACCCCAGCCAGTTGGCCCGGATGGCGCTGTCGATGTTCTGCCGCGACAGGCCATAGCCGTGGCTGTTCCACAGGCTCGCCCCGATACCGATCGACCGCACGTCGCCGTCGTCCTGCACACCCACGGGGGCGGCACCCGTTTGCAACTCCCATTCCGTGAACTTGGCTCGCCGACCGACGTAGCCGTAGTGGATGTTCGACCACACGTCGTAGTAGACCTCATAGGGCAGGCCGGGGATGCGATACCGGTAGGACTTGTAGCCGTCCTCCCGCCCGGGCCCGAAGACCCGGGCGATCGGCGGTTTGTGGTCCCACACGCCGCCGGGACGGACCAGCCATCCCCATGCGGCATAGGCGTTCAACTTCTCGATGGGTGAGAGCCAGGCGAGGTCGTTCATGGTGGCGATGGAAGCGGCCGCACTCGACCGCGCGTTGTTGTACATCTCCTTGTACATGTAGGTGAGGGTGGCCTCGTATAGATCCGAGTCGTCGTTGTGGCCCTTGTATGTGAAGGTGCCCCTGGGGCCCGACTGGAAGAACGCGGCCTCTTTGCCGTACAGCGTCGGCACGACCTCGAACCAGTGACATCCCGGATCGAAGAGGTAGTTGAAGGTGTGGTGGGTTCCCGTGACGTAGCCCGCCCAGGTCAACTGGGACCTGCTGTAGAAGATGGGCCGACTGCAGTCGGGCGTGCGCATGTAGTAGATGTTGTAGCCGTCTGCGGACTGCCCCGAGAACGGCTTCCACGACAAGGACACGCTGAAGATCCCGGCGGAGGTCGACAGACTGGACACCGGGTTAGGCAGCGGCATCGTCTCCTGCTCGCCCGGCGTCATGACGCCCCGTTGCAGGCCGTTGACGGCTTGCACGCGGAATTCGTAGGTTTCACCCGGGAACAGGTACCGGGCGGTGAACGATGTGCCCGAGACCGCGTACGGCAACTCCTGGAACGACTCTCCCCGGCTGACGTTACGCATCTGGATGTAGTAGCCACTGGATGTGGAGTGCCCGTTCCACTCCAAGTCGGCAGTGCCGTTCGACCTACCGATCACAGACAGGAAACTCACCTGCGGGGTCGGGCCCAGGGGCACCGCCGAGACCGTGTTCGAGTAGCCACCGGCCTGAAGTCCATCCTTCGACTGCACCCTGAACTCGTACGTCGCCCCGTTCACCAGCAGCCCGGCGGTGAAGGTGTCGTCCGACACGGTGTACGGCAGCTTCTTCCAGCTCCCGCCGAAGGTCACCTCGCGGATCCAGATGTCGTAACCCGTGGCCCGCGACGCACCCGACCAGCGAAGCGTCACCTTCTGGTTGCCGGGAACGGCGTACAGGCTCTCTGGCCCCTGTGTCGGTGGTCCCTGCGGCACGACCGACACGGTCACACTGGTGCTGCCGGCGATCAAGTCGTTGTAGGCCTGCACCTTGTACTGGTACGTGGCTCCATTCACGAGTCCGCTCGCCGTCCAACTGTCGTCGGCGACCGGGTAGGGCAGCTTCGTGAAGACCGTCTCGCCGGCCGACACGTTCTTGACGTGGATGTAGACGGATGTGGCACCGGTCGGCATGTTCCACGTCAGGATCGCCTTACGGTCTCCGGCCTGCACCGTGAAGCCCGTGGGCGCGGAAGGCGCGGGCCCGGTGGGCCGTACGCTGACCGTCGCCGACGTGGCACCCTCGATGAGGCCGCTGGCCGACTGGAGCTTGAACTCGTACGTCGCGCCGTTGACGAGGCTGCCAGCCGTCCACGACGTGCCGCTCACCGGGAACGGCAGCTTCCGGAACGCCTCGCCCGCCGTCACGTTGCGCATGTGCACGTGGTAGCCGGTGGCGTTGGCCGCCGCCGTCCACGTCAACCTCGCGCGGTGGTCACCCGCCGTCGCCGTCAGCCCGGTCGGGGCCGGCGGCGGCGCTACGGTCGGCGTCACCCGCACCGCTGCCGACGTCGCACCCATGATCAGACCGTTCGTCGAGACCAACCGGTACTCGTACGTCGCGCCGTTGACGAGTTCTTCGGCCGTCCAGGTCGTGCCCGAGACCGCGTACGGCAGCCGGCTGAAGCTCTCGTTGAGCGTCACGTTGCGCTGCTCGACGTAGTAGCCGGCGGCATGTAGACCCGCCGTCCAGCTCAGCGTCGCCTGACCGTTGCCCGCCGCGGCAGTCAGGTTGGTGGCCGCCGACGGGGTTGGTACGGACGGGCGGGCCGTGACGACCGGGGAGAAGCTCCCGGGAATCAGACCGTTCATCGCCCGTAGCTTGAACTCGTAGGTCGCGCCGTTGACCAGCAGCCCGGCGACCCACCGCTCTCCCAGCACGACGTGCGGCAGCTTGGTGAAGTCCGATTCGCCGGAGGTCACGTCGCGCATGTAGACCTCGTGACCGGTGGCGTTGACGTCGCTGACCCAGGTCAGGGTCGCCTCACCGGCACCGTTGGTCACCGACAGGTTCGCCGGCGCCGTGGGGGGCGGTCCGGTCGGCCGGACCGTGACCGCCGCTGTCAGTCCGCCCTCGATGAGGCCATTGAGCGACTTGACCTTGAACTCGTAGGTCGCGCCGTTCTGCAGCAGACCCGCCGTCCAGGTGGTTTCGGAAATCGGGTACGGCAGTTCCTCGAACGCCTGGCCCGCGGTGACGTTGCGCATCTGAATCTTGTAGGAAGTGGCGTTCTCTCCGCCGGTCCAGCTCAGCACGGCATTGCCGTCACCGGCCGTCGCGGTCAGGCTGGTGGCGGCGGCCGGCACCGGTCCGCCGACGGGCAGCGTCACCTCGGTGGAGATGGCACCCTCGTCGTCACCTTTGGCGGCCTGCACCTTGTAGTGGTACGTGTTGCCCGCCAGCAGGTCTGTCATGTGCCAGGGGTTGTACTCCTGCGTCAAGGGAATGGGCAGCCGCTTCCACTCCTTGTTCAGGATGTTGTCCTTGGTCCAGACCCAGTACTGAGTCGCCCCCAGCGACGGGGTCCAGCTCAGGTCCGCCGTCGTCGCGCCGGTCGGGACCACAGTCACGTCGGGCGCGTCCTGCGGTCCGATCGGCACTTCCGGAAATGGTCGCGCATAGCTGGCGCCGATGCCGAAGGCGCTGCTCAAGGTGTCCGCGAAGGCCGCGGCGATGCGGAGCTCACCCCGAGAATTCGGGTGGACGCCGTCCCAGGTGTGGTCGGCCGCGACGAAGCCGTTGGGCGTGTCCGCCACAACGATCGGGGACGTCGCCGTCGTCAGTTCAGCCGCCACGGAGGCGAGACGGTCGTTGTAGGCGGCCACCTTGTCGGCGAAGACGGGTTCATCGATCGCACGCTTGGTGGGAAGCAGCTTACCGAGGACGATACGGACATCCGCCCGGCCTGAGCGGGCATTGGCGATGAAGGCCCTGAGGTCGACCTCGACCTCCTCAGCGCTGCGCCCATGCCAGCCGAGGTCGTTGATTCCGAGCAGCACCAGCAGCGTCGACGGGTCGTACTGGGCGACGTCGTCCCGGATCTCCGCCGCCGCCTCGCGCAACTGCCTACCCCAGTTCGCGTTGTGGTCCTGGTCGAAGGAGGGGTCGGCATAGGTATGGTCGGCGTCACCCGCCTCAGCGGTCATGATGTTCTCGAGGTCGTTGCGCGGACCGACGAGATCCGCCGTGATGCCATTGGCAACGAAGTGCTTCCAGAGACGATACCGCCAGGTCCAGTCGCCACTGCTGCCGTGCGAGATGGAGTCACCAGCGATCATGATCTTGGCTGGCTGAGCAGCCGCTTGGGCGGTGGCGGCACCCACCGTTGGCAGCGCGCCGGTCGGACCGATCAGGCCGACGGCCAATGCAGCGACGAGCACGAGAACACCGGCTCGTGATAAGTGGCGCCACCTGGGTGCCAAGGCATCCTCCATGTGAGATGCGGATAGTACGGTACATGATCAACACTGACGATCGATGCCGTTGACCGGGCAGTCCATGCGTTATGGATCCGTTACGCGCACCGATCCCGCTTCGTGGCGGGAGGTGAAGCGGTAGCCGCCCCCGTCAGCATCGCGACCTACCGACTGAACTGGCTCGACGGCGGGCACCCTCCCTCGCCGCAATCCGGGCGACCCGAGCTCTGCCATCGAGCGGACGGACTCGCCTGACCGCAGTGCCGTTCGGCGTCCGGCTACAGAGGCTGAACGTCAGGACGCGTTCCACCCAACGCCCGACAGCCCGGTGGGGTCGAGGTCCAGGGCGTAGGACGGCAGGCGAGTCACGGGTCAGCCACGAGCGAGCGGGATCAGGGAGTGCGTCGGCGGCTGACGTAGGTGTTGAGGTTGCCCCGAATCAGCACGATCGGCGTCTGCAGTCGTGCCTGGGCCTGGTCGAGGAAGACGATGTAAGCCCCCGAACAATCCGGCAATCCCCGCAACACCGCCGGGTCGGACGCGAGGCGGCATGGGCCTCGCCACCGCCAGCGGCGCAGACTGCCGCTGGCGGCGGGCACACCCCACGACCCGATGACCGCCCACCGCCGCGCTGGCTGGCAGTGGGGGCCAGGCAGTCGCCCGTGGCGCCGACCGCGAAGCCGCGACATCAGGTGGACGTGCAGGCCCCTGGTTCGACCGGTGACCGGTCGAACCAGGGGCCTGGGGGAACCTGCCGCGACTATGCCTCACTCGGGCCGCGGCGGGTTGGCCGTCCGCCTGGTCAGGAGAGCGGCGGGTAGGCGTTCTGCATCAGCTGGGCGAACTGCGCCGGGAACCAGGCGCCCGAGATCGGGGCGTTGTCCAGGGAGCCGGTCCTGCTGTAGCCGTTGCGGGCGTTTCCACCGTAGGTCGGGTCGCACATCCGGTCGAAGCCCTTGCCCTCGTTGTTCGGGATCTCCTTGCTGGAGCCGTCCGACTCACCCGGGGGCTTGACCCAGACGTACGCGTCGATGCCGGGCTCCGGCGCGGCCTTCGGCCGCTCGCCCAGACCCGCACCGGCCTGGTTGCACCAGTTGCCGGCGTGGATCCGCCGGTCGATGCGGCTACCGTCGACGTAGGCGTTCACGTCAGTCATCGGGCCGGGGCCGGTGGGCCGGGCGGTGCCGCCCCAACCGTTGCGGGAGGTGTCGATCAGCATGCCGATGCTGTTCGGGAATCCCTTGGAGACCAGCTCGTTGCGGAACGCCTGGGCGAAGGAGAGCTCGTCGACGTAGAAGTTCCAGTCGACCCACTTGGACTGCCGGACCATCTGCCCGTTCACCGTGTCGGTGACCTTGAAGTACGGCTCCTTCAGGGCCGAGTAGTTCGCGGTGTTGACGATGAAGCCGTGCACATGGTTGACCGTGCTGCCGGACGCGGTGGCGGCTTCCTTGATGATCCCGGCCACCGGGCTGAAGTTGCTGTCCCAGCCGATCCAGCCGTGGTGCGCGGCGTCGACGTAGTTGTAGACGTTGCCGATCGCGCCCAGCTTGGCCAGGGCGTAGCCGACACCGTTGATGTACGCGCCGTTGGCCTTGACCGTGTCGCACATGGGGGTGGCGCCGGGGCTGCCACCGGTGTTGGTGTGCAGGTTCGGCAGCGAGTCGATCTCGATGATGTTGATGATGCGCAGGTCCTTGTACTTCGCGTCGCCCTGGATCGCGGCGATCGGGTCGATGTACTCGGCCTTGTAGCGGGGCAGCTCGTTCGGGCCCAGCTCGCCGTTGGAGGCCAGCGCCGCGCAGTCACGGCCGGGCAGGTTGTAGATGACGAACTGGATGTACTTCGCCCCCTGCGCGAGCGCCTCATCGAGGTGGTCCCGTACGCCCATGGCGCCGTTGGAGCTGCTGTCCGGGGTGCCGTTGATGGCGGCGATCCGGTCGATCCACACGGCGGTCGGGTTGTTCGACACCCGGT
>NZ_JBNADX010000049.1:0-18938 GCF_049629545.1 Micromonospora citrea | reverse complement strand
GTGCCTGCGCGGGGTCCGGGGGGACGCCTGGCGGCGGGGCCTGCTCGGGTGTCCGGGGGGTGTAACCGATCGGGCGGGGCTCGCATTCCACGGCCCGGGGGCCGGGCGGATCGCTGTCCCGGGGGGGGTGTAACCGGTCCGGCGGGGCGGGCATTCCGTGGCCCAGGGCCCGGGGTCGGCTCCGGTGGCGTCCCGTGCGGGGAGCGCCGGTGGTTATGCCATGTACAACGCCCCGGCCCCGTCGCCGATTCCGCCACCGGGGTGGCCCCGACCACGGGACCCCGCAGGTCAGACCGGACATCCAACCCAATCGGGCACCCACCACCACCCACCGACTCCGTTGATCAGGAAGTTTGCGTCTCGACACGCTGGGTGGGGATGACCGAAACTTTTTGATCAACATGGGGTGGGGTCGGCACGTGCGCCTCGCCCGGCCGGTGGGGACCGGCCGGGCCGAGGCTCACGCGGGTCAGGCCGCTGCGGGCACCTTGTCCAGGAAACCGTGCACGGCACGCACCCGGCCGTCCGGGTCGCAGACCGCGACGTCGAAGCCGACGACCACGGACTCGCCGCCCGCTGCGGGCACCAGTTCCCAGCCGAAGCGGACCACGTCGTGGTGCCCGTCCACGATGCCGTGCCGGCGCAGGACGTGCCCCGGGAAGGTGTCCCGTACCCCGGTGACGAGGGCCGTGATCTCCTGGTGGCCGCGTACCGCCGCCAGCGGGTCGGTGTAGGTGGCGTCCGGGGTGAAGAGCGTGGCGACCGCCGCCGCCCGGGCGTCGCCGTCGGGCTCGTTCCACACGGCGAGGTAACGGTCGACCAGGTCGGAGTGCGCACTCATCGGGTGCTCCCATCGTCGGTTGGTGACGGCGAGAACCCTCGCACCGTCCGGCGGAGGGTGTCGATTACCTGCCGGGTAACGGCCCCGCGGCCGTGGATCGGACCGCCGGCGATTACCCGGCAGGTAATCGACGCGCGGCCCCGCCGCGCGGCACAGTGGCGCTGGGCACCGCACCACGACCTGACGGGGGATCCATGACGACCACATGCCGCGTACGCGTTCCGAGGCTCCGACCGGGCCCGACGAACCCCGCGGGGGGCCTGCGATGACCGCCACCGTCCAGGCGTCCGCGCCGCCGGTCGGCGAGGCGCTGCGCCGGTGGCGGGAGCTGCGCCGCCTCAGCCAACTGGAGCTCTCCATCCGTGCGGAGATCTCCACCCGGCACCTGAGCTTCGTCGAGACCGGACGGTCCAGGCCGAGTCGGGAGATGGTGCTGCGGCTGGCCGGGCCGCTCGACCTGCCGCTGCGCGAACGCAACCGGCTGCTGCTGGCGGCGGGCTACGCGCCGGCGTACCCGGAGAACGCCCTGGGCGCGCCGCAGATGGCGGCGGTCCGTGCCGCCGTACGTCAGGTGCTGACCGGTCACGAGCCGTACCCGGCGGTGGTGGTCGACCGGGGCTGGCACCTGCTCGACGCCAACTCCAGCCTGACGCTCTTCACCGACCTGGTCGCGCCGGAGCTGCTGGTCGCACCGGCGAACGTGCTGCGGGTCAGCCTGCACCCGGACGGTCTCGCGCCGCACATCGCCAATCTCGGCGAGTGGCGCGGGCACCTGCTGGGCCGGTTGGGCCGTCAGGTCGAGCTGACCGGCGACGCGGAGCTAACGGCCCTGGAGGCCGAGCTGCGTGGCTACCCGTGCGACAGCCCGGAACCGGAGATCGAGCTGCCCGGCCCGGGCGAGATCGTGGTGCCGCTGCGGCTGCGTCACGACTGCGGGGAGCTGGTCTTCCTCAGCACCATCGCGACGTTCGGCACGCCCCTGGACGTCACCCTGGCCGAGTTGTCCATCGAGTCGTTCTACCCGGCCGACGAACACACGGCGTCGGTGCTGCGCGACCGCGCCCGACGATGACCGACCCCACCACGACACCGCGGAGGAACGACATGTCCACCACCCGCAGCACGGTCGACGAACTCCTGTCCCGCATCGTCGCGGGAGAGGACCCCGACCGGATCGCCGAGGTGTACGCCGAGCGGGTCGACTGGCAGGTCGACTGGCCGGACGCCACGCATCCCGACGTGCCCTGGATCCGACCGCGAGCCACCCGCGCGGACGTCGCCGACCACCATCGCACCCTGGCCGCGTCCACCGTGTCCGGGCGGGGCTCGGCCACGGTCACGGACATCCTCGTCGACGGGGCGCACGCCGTCGTGATCGGCGAGACGTCCCAGACGGTGCGTCGTACCGGGAAGCGGTTCCGCACCCGGTTCGCCCTGCACCTGACGGTGGAGGACGGGCTCATCACCCGCCACCACGTCTACGAGGACAGCCTCGCCGTCGCCGAGGCCTGCCGGGACTGAGCCCCCGGCACCCGCACCGGTTCGCGTCGCGACGGGACGGTCACCCGTCGGCGGTGGCCGCGGTGGGTGCGGGCGCCTCGGCGGCGTCCGGGCCGGGCTGGGCGGGGATGGGACGGGTGGGCTCCCGGTCGAGCCGGTCAGCGTCGGCCCGCTCGGCCGGCCAGGGCACCTCCGGGGAGCGGTGGAAGGCGATGCCGGCGGTGCTCCAGCGGGGGCCGTGCCCGGCCAGCCGGTCACGGAACCCGGCCCAGTCGTGGGTGGCCCGGGGTGACCAGGCCAGCTCGGCGAGGGCGGGCAGCCGGGGGAAGAGCATGAACTCGACCTCCGCCGGCGTGGTGACCGACTCGGTCCAGAGCGGGGCCTCCACCCCGAGCACCGCGTCGGCCGGCACCCCGGTCAGGTGCGCGCCCGGGTCCCAGTCGTACGCCCGGCGCACGTCGATCAGGCCGGCCCAGTCGTGGCCGATCGGGGTGTCCGGGGCGTACTTCATGTCGAGGTAGGCGTGGTTGCCGGGGGAGAGGATCAGCCGGGCGCCCCGGCGGACCGCCTCGACGATCTCCGGGTCGTCGCCGTTCGTGCCCCACCACTGCAGCACCCGCCCGGCGGTGTGCGCGGCGGGGGCGATCTGGTGCCAGCCGACCACCGTCTTGCCGGTCGCGGCGACGATCCGTTGGGTCCGCTCGACGAAGCCGGTGTAGGCCGCGCCCTTGACCTTGAACGCCTCGTCGCCGCCGATGTGCAGCCACGGGCCCGGGGTGCGGGCGGCCACCTCGCCGAGCACGTCGGCGACGAAGTCGTACGTCCGCTCGTCGGCCGGGTCGACGTAGCTGAAGCCGACCTCGGTGCCGGTGTACGGCGGCGGCGCGACCTTGTCCGGCGCCAGTTCCGGGTACGCGACCAGCGCCGAGTTGGTGTGGCCCGGCAGGTCGACCTCGGGGACGACCGTCACGTGCCGGCGGGCGGCGTGCCGGACGATGCGCCGGTAGTCCGCGGCGGTGTAGTGCCCGCCGGGGCCGCCGCCCACCTCGGTGGCCCCGCCCACACTCGCCAACGCGGGCCAGGAGTCGATCGCGATCCGCCAGCCCTGGTCGTCGGTGAGGTGCAGGTGCAGGTGGTTGAGCTTGTACCGGGCCAGGTGGTCGATCACCCGCAGCACGTCGGCGACGGGGAAGAAGTGCCGGGCCACGTCGAGCATGGCGCCCCGGTAGGCGAAACGCGGTCGGTCGACGATCACGCCGCCGGGCACCACCCAGCGCGCGTCCACCGGGGTCGGGCTCTCGACCGCCGCCGGGAGGAGCTGCCGCAGCGTCTGCACGCCGTGGAAGAGGCCGGTGGCGGTGCGGGCGGTGATCCGTACCGCGGCGGACGTGACGTCGAGGCGGTACCCCTCGTCGCCGAGGTCGTCGGCCGGGGCGGACGCGACGAGCGGGTGGCCGTCCCCGCCGGTGGCCGGTGTGGCGGTGTCGGTCCCGGCCGTCTCCGGGCCCACCCCGGCCGTGGCGCCGGTCAGCGTGAGCGTCAACCGGTCGTCGGCGGCGGCGTGCGGCAGCCCGGTGACCGGGAGCGGCCAGCCGGTGGCCGGGCGCAGCAGCTCCGCGAGCTGCACGGCCACGTCCCGGGCGGCGGCGCCGGCGCTGACCTGGATCACGGCGTCGACGGACAGGGTGAAGTCGGCCGCCGGGTCGGCGGCGACCGACCCGGGGGCCGGCACCACGTCGCCGAGCCGGACCGGCGCCGGCGGCGCGAGCAGCTCGCCGGCTGCCCGCGCGGCCGTCCGCGCCAGTTCGGCGGCGGAGGGCTGGTGGACGGGCAGGCCGGTGGGCTCGTGGTCGGTCTCGGGGCTGGTGGAGGGGGTGGTCGGCACGGCGACGGCTCCGGGGTGTATTTGCGACGGATATGGCAAAGGTCAGGTTCAGCGGATCCAGCGCCGTCAAGGGTACGAGGGGAGCCGGGAATTGCGTGATCGTGCTCGTGGAAGCGTTCCCAGAAACCACCACGAACGCGGATAGTCGTGATGGCTGTGCCTATCGTCACGAACGGTGCCAGGCCACTCGATGTTCGCTTAACCTTCGCCCACCGATCGCTGACGACGCCGGGATTACCGGCGGTCGGCCCCGGGGTACCAGCAAACTGAACCTTCGTTAAGTGTCAATCCGGCGTGCGTGGGAGGCTCTGGTGGCAGCGCAAGAGACGGTCGATCACAAGTACGTCTACGACTTCGCCGAGGGCAACAAGGAGCTCAAGGACCTGCTCGGCGGCAAGGGGGCCAACCTGGCCGAGATGACCAACCTCGGCCTGCCGGTCCCGCCCGGCTTCACCATCACCACCGAGGCGTGCAAGGCGTACCTGGCCACCGGCCGGGAGCCCGACGGGCTGGCCGAGCAGATCGAGGCACACCTGGAGTCCCTGGAGCGGGAGATGGGGCGCCGGCTCGGCGACCCGGACGACCCGCTGCTGGTCTCCGTGCGATCCGGCGCCAAGTTCTCCATGCCCGGCATGATGGAGACCGTCCTCAACGTCGGCCTCAACGACCGCAGCGTGGTCGGGCTCAGCGCGCAGGCCGGCGGCAACGACCGGTTCGCCTGGGACTCCTACCGCCGCCTGATCCAGATGTTCGGCAAGACCGTCTGCGAGGTGCCCGGCGAGGAGTTCGAGCACGCCCTCGACGAGGTCAAGCGCGCCAAGGGCACGAAGAACGACCTGGACCTCGACGCGGACGACCTGCGGGGCCTGGTCGACGCGTACAAGAAGATCTTCGCCAAGCACACCGGGCGGGAGTTCCCGCAGGAGCCCCGCGAGCAGCTCGACCTCGCCATCCGCGCCGTCTTCGAGTCGTGGAACGCCGAGCGCGCCGTGCTCTACCGCCGCCAGGAGCGCATCCCGGCCGACCTCGGCACCGCGGTCAACGTGGTCTCCATGGTCTTCGGCAACCTCGGCCCCGACTCCGGCACCGGCGTCGCCTTCACCCGGGACCCCGCCAGCGGCGCGCAGGGCATCTACGGCGACTACCTCGCCAACGCCCAGGGCGAGGACGTCGTCGCCGGCATCCGCAACACCGTCCCGTTGCAGGAGCTGGAGCAGCTCGACAAGAAGTCGTACGACGAACTGCTCGACATCATGGCCCGCCTGGAAGGGCACTACCGGGACCTCTGCGACATCGAGTTCACCATCGAGCGCGGCAAGCTCTGGATGCTCCAGACCCGGGTCGGCAAGCGCACCGCCGCCGCCGCGTTCGTCATCGCCGGCCAGCTCGTCGACGAGGGCCTGATCGACCTGGACGAGGCGTTGCACCGGGTCAACGGCGCGCAGCTCGCCCAGCTGATGTTCCCCCGGTTCCGCCTCGACCACGACTTCCAGCCGGTGGCCAAGGGCATCGGGGCGTCGCCCGGCGCGGCCTCGGGCAAGGTGGTCTTCACCTCCGCCCGCGCGGTCGAGCTGGCCGCCGAGGGGGAGTCGGTCATCCTGGTACGCCGGGAGACCAACCCCGACGACCTCAACGGCATGATCGCCGCCCAGGGCATCCTCACCTCGCGCGGCGGCAAGACCAGCCACGCCGCCGTGGTCGCCCGCGGCATGGGCAAGACCTGCGTCTCCGGCGCCGACGAGCTGGAGGTCGACGTCCCGGCGAAGCGGTTCACGGTCGGCGGGCACACCGTGGTCGAGGGGGACGTGGTCTCCATCGACGGCACCACCGGCAAGGTCTACCTCGGTGAGGTGCCGGTCATGCCGTCCGAGGTGGTGCAGTACTTCGAGGGCAGCCTCGACCCGGAGCACGTCGACAACGCGCTGGTCCGGGCCGTACACCGGATCATGACCCATGCCGACGCCCGACGACGGCTGCTGGTCCGGACCAACGCCGACACCGGCGCCGACGCGGCGCGGGCGCGGCGCTTCGGCGCCGAGGGGATCGGCCTGTGCCGCACCGAGCACATGTTCCTCGGCGACCGGCGGGAGCTGGTCGAGCGGCTGATCCTGGCCCGCACCGACGACGAGCGGGAGTCGGCGCTCGCCGCGCTGCTGCCGTTGCAGCGGGCCGACTTCGAGGAGATCTTCCGGGAGATGGACGGCCTGCCCGTCACCGTCCGGCTGATCGACCCGCCGCTGCACGAGTTCCTGCCGCCGCTGGAGCAGCTCGCGGTCAACGTCGCCGTCGCCCAGGAACGTGGCGAGGACGTGGCCCAGGAGGAGGCGCTGCTCGCCGCCGTGAGGCGGATGCACGAGGAGAACCCCATGCTGGGCCTGCGCGGCGTCCGCCTCGGCCTGGTCATCCCCGGCCTGTTCGCCATGCAGGTCCGGGCGATCGCGGAGGCCGCGGTCACCGTCACCCGCGCCGGCGCGGTGGCCCGGCCGGAGATCATGGTCCCGCTGGTCGGCGCGGTGCAGGAGCTGGAGACGGTACGCGCCGAGGCTGAGAAGATCATCGCCGAGGTGGTCGGGGACAGCGGTGTCGAGGTGCTGATCGGCACCATGATCGAGGTGCCCCGGGCGGCGCTGACCGCCGGCCAGATCGCCGAGGCGGCACAGTTCTTCTCCTTCGGCACCAACGACCTCACCCAGATGGGCTGGGGCTTCTCCCGCGACGACGTCGAGGGCGCGTTCTTCTGGCGCTACCTCGAACTGGGCATCTTCGGCATCTCGCCGTTCGAGTCGATCGACCGTGAGGGCGTCGGCCGGCTGGTCCGCATCGCCGCCGAGGAGGGCCGGGCGGCCCGCCCGGAGCTGAAGCTCGGCGTCTGCGGCGAGCACGGCGGTGACCCCGACTCGGTGCACTTCTTCCACGAGGTCGGGCTGGACTACGTCTCCTGCTCGCCGTTCCGGGTCCCGGTGGCGCGGTTGGAGGCCGGTCGCGCGTCCGTCGAGACGGACGGTTCCGACAGCCGCTGAACACGTCGTCGACGGTGGCTCCGGGCAGCGCCCGGGGCCACCGTCGACGTAGGCCCTAGAAGGGCGAGCGACCCCAGTCGGTCGTGGCGCCCGGACGCCGCCGGGCCAGCGCGCCCACCGGGGTACGCGTCGTCAGCACGGCGTGCACCTCGGGCAGCGGCGTCGCGCCGACCCGCTGCGAGTCGACCGCCGCGCCGGCCCGCTCGGCCACCGCCCTCGCCTCCTCGTGCAGGCCCTCCAGGTCCGTGCCCGCGTCGACGACCAGGGTGAGCAGCGCGTGCCGCCCGGCCGGATAGGTGATCACACACCCGGTGGAGGTGTGCACTACCGACTCCCGGAAGCTGCCGCCGCGCACCGTGTCGGCGACCTGGTGCCCCACCCCGTAGCTCACCGCGGCGAGCGCCGCCAGGTGGGTGGCGTCGGTCGCCGGCAGGTCGCTGGAGATGAGCAGCCCGTCGCGCCCGGCCAGCACCGTGCCGGTCACCTCCGGCCGACGCCGGCGCAGCCCGCGCAGCTCCGTCTCCGTCACCGTGTCAACGTGCACGAGCGCCCCCCGATCGTCGCGTCCTCACGTACCGCTCCCGGCACGTTACCGAAAGCCATGCCCGCCCCGCGATCCCGTTACGGTCGGCTCTCGGGCGGCAACTCTCGACTGATCGGCCGGTTGCGGACCGGTCGCCCCCCCGTTCGTCGCCGCGCCGACCTCGACGGCGCGGCGTAACCTGGCTCCCGCGACGAGTTGCGTAGGACCGGCGAAGGGTGGCCGCATGACCAGCGTCTGGGCAAGCTTGACCGTCGACGCCCGCGATCCGGCCCGGCTGGCCCGCTGGTGGGCCGAGGCGCTGGGCTACCAGGTGGTCACCGAGAAGCCGGACGAGGTGGAGATCCGGCAGTCCGCCGAGCGGCTGCCCGGCATCGTCTTCGTGCCGGTCACCGACGACAAGCAGACCAAGAACCGGCTGCACATCGACCTGCGCCCCGCCGACCTGGAGGCCGAGGTGGAGCGACTGGTCGACATGGGCGCGCGGCACGTCGACATCGGCCAGGGCGACGTCGGGTGGACGGTGCTCGCCGACCCCGAGGGAAACGAGTTCTGCGTGCTGCGGCAGCAGGGCTGACGGTGCCGGTCGAGCCGTCCGACGCGCCGGTCGCCGGCCCGCGCGCCGACGAGCCCGCCGACGCCCGGCGTTTCGTCGAGGAGACGCCGAAGGACACCGGCCACGGCCGGTCGCCGTACGAGCGGGACCGGGCCCGGGTGCTGCACTCCGCCGCCTTCCGCCGGCTCGCCGCGAAGACCCAGGTGCACGTCGCCGGGACCGACGACTTCCTGCGTACCCGGCTGACCCACTCGCTGGAGGTGGCCCAGATCGCCCGGGAGATGGGCGCCCGGCTGGGCTGCGACCCGGACGTGGTGGACACCGCCGGCCTCGCGCACGACCTCGGGCACCCGCCGTTCGGGCACAACGGCGAGGACGCCCTCGACCGGCTGGCCGCCGACTGCGGCGGGTTCGAGGGCAACGCCCAGACGCTGCGGGTGCTGACCCGGCTGGAGGCCAAGGTGCTCGGCCCGGACGGCGCGCCCGCCGGGCTGAACCTCACCCGGGCCTCGCTCGACGCGGTCACCAAGTACCCCTGGCCCCGGCGTCCCGGGCAGCGCAAGTTCGGGGTGTACGCCGACGACCGGCCGGTCTTCGACTGGCTGCGGGCCGGCGTGCCGGACGGCGGCGCCCGCCGCTGCCTGGAGGCGCAGGTGATGGACTGGTCCGACGACGTGGCGTACTCGGTGCACGACGTCGAGGACGGCATCCACGGCGGGTACCTCTCGCTGCGCCCGCTGCTGGACGACCCGGACGAGCGGGCCGCCCTCTGCGTGGACGTGGCCGCCGTCTACTCCGGCGAGTCCCCGGCCGACCTGGGCGAGGTGCTGGTCGGTCTGCTCGACGAGCCGGTGCTCGCCCGACTCGCCGGCTACGACGGCAGCCACCGGGCGCAGGTGGCCCTGAAGACGACCACCAGCGTGCTCACCGGCCGGTTCGTCGCCGGCGTGGTGGCCGCCACCCGGGAACGGTTCGGTCCCGGCCCGCACCGCCGCTACGCCGCCGACCTGGTGGTGCCCCGCCGGATCCGGGCCCAGTGCGCGCTGCTCAAGGGGATCGCCTGGCGGTACGTGATGCGCCGCCCGGACGCCCGGGCCCGCTACGAGCGGCAGCGGGAGATCCTGGCCGAGTTGGTGAGCGTGCTGGCCGACCGGGCGCCCGACGCGCTCGACCCGGTCTTCGCGCCGCTGTGGCGGGCCGCCGGATCCGACGCCGCCCGGCTGCGGGTGGTCGTCGACCAGGTCGCCTCGCTCACCGACCCGGCCGCGGTGGCCTGGCACGACCGCCTGGTCCGCGCCGGCCGCTGACCCGACGTCACGGCTGGCCGACCGTCCTGTCCTTCCCGGCCGCCGATCCCGCCGTCGCCGGCGCTGACACCTGCCGGCTCGCCGTCCCGGGGCCGACCCGGTCGTCGCACCGGCGGCGCGGCCAGAGGTCGGCCCGGTGGGGATCACCTGCTGACTGAGGCTAGCCTAACCGTATGACCGACCGCCCCAAGACAGTCACGTCCGCCCGGGTCCTGCGGACCGAGCGACCCACGCCGCACCTGGTCCGCGTGGTCCTCGGCGGGGAGGAACTGGCCGGGCTGCCGGTGGGGCAGTACACCGACCACTACGTGAAGCTGCTCTTCCCGCCGGACGGGGTGACCTACCCGCACCCGGTCGACCTCGCCACCATCAAGCGGGAGTTCCCGGCGGAGCAGTGGCCGCGGATGCGCGCGTACACCGTACGGGCCTGGGACCCGGTGGCCGGTGAGTTGACCCTCGACGTGGTGCACCACGGTGACGAGGGACTGGCCGGGCCCTGGGCGGCGCGGCTGCGACCGGGGGACGAGGTGCTCTTCACCGGCCCCGGCGGGGCGTACGCGCCGGATCCGACGGCGGACTGGCACCTGCTGGTGGGCGACGAGAGCGCCCTGCCGGCGATCGGCGCCGCGCTGGAGCGGTTGCCGCTCGGCGCCCCGGCGGTGGTCTTCGTCGAGGTGGACGGGGCGGCGGACGAGCAGCCGCTGCCCAGCCCGGGCGCGGTGGAGCTGACCTGGCTGCACCGGGGCGGCAGGCCGGTCGGCGCGGCGCTGGTCGACGCCGTGCGGGCGCTGGAGTTCCGGCCCGGCCGGGTGCACGCCTTCGTCCACGGCGAGGCCACCTTCGTCAAGGACCTGCGCCGGCTGCTGCGGGTCGAGCGGGACGTGCCCCGGGCCGACCTCTCCATCTCCGGCTACTGGCGTCGCGGCATGACCGACGAGGGCTGGCGTTCGACGAAGCCGGACTGGAACCGCCAGGTAGAGGCCGAAGAAGCCGCCATCCTCACCTGACCCCACCCACCCCCTCCCCACCCCGCCTCCCCACCCCGCCTCCCCACCCCGCCTCCCTCCCCGCCTCCCTCCCCGCCTCCCTCCCCGCCTCCCTCCCCGCCTCCCTCCCCGCGCCGATCTTGCAGTTCAGGTTGGGGATTCGGGCCTATATGTCCTTTACGTGCCCACCACAAGTGCAAGATCGCGGGGCCGGGGCGGCGGGGTGGGGTGTTCGGGTGGGTGGGTGTCGGGCGGCTGGTACGGGTGGGTGGGTGAGATGAGGGGATATCGCTGATGGAAGGGGCGGTCGGCGGCACGATGTGACCATGGCGGAGCGGGTGCAGGACGCGGGTCCGGGAGCGAGCAGGCGCCCCGATCCGGTGGTGCTCGCGCTGGGCGTCGGTGGGGTGCTGGCGGTGGTGCTCTGGGGCGTGTCGGCCCGCAGTTCGCTGGCCGGCTTCGGGGAGTCCGGGCTGGCCTGGGTGATCGACACCTTCGGCTGGTTCTTCGTCGTCGCGGCGGACGCCTTCCTGGTGCTCGCGGTGGTCATCGCGGCCTCCCGGTACGGCCGGATCCGGCTGGGCGCCGACGACGACGAGCCGGAGTTCAGCACGCTGGCCTGGATCGCCATGATGTTCAGCGCCGGGATGGGGATCGGCCTCGTCTTCTTCGCGGTGGCCGAGCCGATCCAGCACTACGCCGCGCCACCGCCGGCCACCGGCATCGCCGCGCAGACCCCGGCGGCCGGCGCGGCGGCGATGCAGTACACGCTCTTCCACTGGACGCTGCACCCGTGGGGGATCTACGCCGTCACCGCACTCGCGCTGGCCTACTCGACCTTTCGCAAGGGGCGGGACAACCGGATCTCGGCCGCTTTCCGACCGCTGCTCGGCGCGCGGGCCGACGGGCCGGCCGGTCGGGCCGTCGACCTGCTCGCCGTCTTCGCCACGGTCTTCGGCTCGGCCACCAGCCTCGGGCTCGGCGCGCTCCAGGTGGCCGCCGGGCTGGACCTGGTGGCCGGCGTACCGGACACCCGGGCGGTGGAGCTGATCGTGATCGGCGCGCTCACGTCGGCCTTCGTCGTGTCGGCCTTCTCCGGGCTGCACCGGGGCGTCAAGTGGCTCTCCACCACCAACGTCCTGCTGGCCGTGCTGCTGATGGTGTTCGTGTTCGTGGTGGGGCCGACGATCTACACGCTGGAGGTGCTGCCCGCGTCGGTCGGTGACTACCTGAGCAACCTGGTGTTCATGTCCACCCGTACCGGCGCCTTCTCCGACCCGGCCTGGCTCGGCTCCTGGACGATCTTCTACTGGGCCTGGTGGATCTCCTGGGCGCCGTTCGTCGGCACCTTCATCGCCCGCATCTCGCGGGGGCGGACCGTACGCCAGTTCCTGGTAGGGGTGCTGCTGGTGCCCAGCGGGGCCAGCGCCATCTGGTTCGCGATCATGGGCGGCAGCGCGCTGCGCGCCCAGGCCACCGGCGCCCGCGACCTGGTGGCGGACGTCGGGGCGGGCAGCGAGCAGGCGCTCTTCGGCCTGCTGGGGGCACTGCCGCTGGCGACCGTCACCAGCGTGCTGGCCATGGTCCTCATCGCGCTCTACTTCGTCACCAGCGCCGACTCGGCGTCGCTGGTGCTGGGTTCGCTCACCTCCGGCGGCGCGCTGCGCCCGCACCGGGTGCTCGTGGTGCTCTGGGGTGTGCTGATCGGGGCGGTCGCCGCCGCGCTGCTGCTCGCCGGCGGCCTCGCCGCCCTGCAACAAGCGACGATCATGGTGGCGCTGCCGTTCGTGGTGGTGATGCTCGGGCTCGCCGTGGCGCTGCTGCGCGACATGGGCCGGGACCCGGCGGCCAACCCGCAGCCGGCCCGGGGCCGCCGGTTCGGCCTGGCCGCCGCGGTGCGGGCCGCCCGGTCGTACGACGAGGAGGACCCGCCGCCGGTCACCCGCTGGCTGCACCGCCGCCCGCGCTGACCCGGGGCGTCCGCCACACGCCCGTCCCCCGCCCTACGGATCGCCGCCGCGGCAGGGCAGGATGTAGGGCCGAGGGGGTGGCACTGAATGGCTGGGCGGATCCGGGACGAGGACATCGCGCTGGTCCGGGAGCGCACCTCCATCGCCGAGGTCATCTCGGACACGGTGACCCTCCGGTCGGCCGGCGGCGGCAACCTCAAGGGGCTCTGCCCGTTCCACGACGAGAAGAGCCCGTCGTTCAACGTCTCGCCCGCGCGCAACGTCTTCTACTGCTTCGGCTGCGGGGTCGGCGGCGACGCGATCAAGTTCCTGATGGACGCCGAGCACCTCAGTTTCGTCGAGTCCGTCGAGCGGCTCGCCGCCCGGGCCGGCCTCCAGTTGCGCTACGTGGAGGGCGACCAGGCCGCCCCGCGCAGCCGTCCGCAGCAGGGGCAGAAGCAGCGGCTGGTGGCCGCGCACGCCGCCGCGGTGGAGTTCTACCAGGCCCAGCTCACCACGGCCGGCGCGCGACCGGCCCGGGAGTTCCTGGCCCAGCGCGGCTTCGACCGGGCCGCCGCCGAACGTTACGGCTGCGGCTTCGCCCCCGAGGCCTGGGACCTGCTCACCAAGCACCTGCGCCAGCAGGGGTTCAGCCATGACGAGCTGGTCACGGCGGGGCTGTCCCGTCCGGCCCGCTCGGGGTCGCTGATCGACCGGTTCCGCCGCCGACTGCTCTGGCCGATCCGCGACCTGGCCGGCGACGTGATCGGCTTCGGCGCCCGCAAGCTCTTCGACGACGACGACGGCCCGAAGTACCTCAACACCCCCGAGACGCCGATCTACAAGAAGTCGCACGTGCTCTACGGCATCGACCAGGCCAAGCGGGAGATCGCCAAGCAGGGCAAGGTGGTCGTCGTCGAGGGCTACACCGACGTGATGGCCTGCCACCTGGCCGGTGTGCCGACCGCGGTCGCCACCTGCGGCACCGCCTTCGGCGCCGACCACATCGGCGTGCTGCGCCGGCTCCTGCTGGACACCGACGCGGTGGCCGGCGAGATCATCTTCACCTTCGACGGGGACGCCGCCGGTCAGAAGGCGGCGCTGCGCGCGTTCGAGGACGACCAGCGCTTCGTGGGCCGTACCTTCATCGCGGTCAGCCCCGACAACATGGACCCGTGCGAGCTGCGCCTGGCCAAGGGCGACCTCGCGGTCCGCGACCTGGTCGCCCGCCGCGAGCCGCTGGTGGACTTCGCGCTGCGCCACGTGATCAGCCGGTACGACCTCGACACGGTCGACGGCCGGGTGGAGGCGATGCGCCGCGCCGCCCCCCTGGTCGCCAAGATCAAGGACCGGGAGAAGCGCCCGGAGTACGTGCGCAAGCTCGCCGGCGACCTCGGCATGGAGATCGAGCCGGTGCAGCGGGCGGTGCTCGCCGCCGGCAACGCCCCGACCGGTGACCGGGACGCCACCGCGCCGACCCGGTCCCGCGCCGCCGCGCCCGAGCCGGCCGTGGACAGCCCGCAGTCGATGGTCGAGCGGGAGGCGCTGAAGCTCGCCCTCCAGGAGCCGGTGCTGGCCGGGCCGATGTTCGACGCCGTCGAGGCGCCGGAGTACCGGCATCCGGTGCACCAGGCGGTGCGGTCGGCGATCGCGGCGGCCGGCGGGGCATCGGCGGCGGCCGGCGGCGCGGTGTGGATCGAGTCGGTCCGCGACGCCTGCGAGGACCTGGCCGCCCGGGCGGTCGTCGGCGAACTGGCCGTGGAGCCGCTGCGCATCGCCGGCGAGCCCGACCCGCGATACGTGTCGGTGACCATGGCCCGGCTCCAGTGGGGCTCGGTCACCGCCCGGATCCGGGACCTCAAATCCAAGATCCAGCGGATCAACCCGGTGAACAACAAGGACGAGTACTTCGCCCTCTTCGGGGAACTGCTCTCGCTGGAGCAGCACGCGCGGGCGCTGCGCGAGCAGGCCGCGGGAGGACTGTGATGGGACTGTTCAGCCGCAAGCCGAAGCTGCCGCCCGCCGTCCGGCCCCCGCTCGCCGCCGACGAGCGGGTGCTGGCCTGGGCCACCGCCGGCAACGGCGAGGGCGACGGAGTGCTGGTCGCCAGTAACCTCGGGCTCTGGCTGCCCGGCCGGGGGCACCGGCTGGGCTGGCACGACATCCTCAAGGCGGTCTGGTCCGGTCGCGAGCTGACCGTCACCCCGGCCGAGCCGCTGACCGAGCGGGACGGCTACCAGGTGGTCGCCGACTGTCCCGCCGAGACGTACCTGCTGCTCGACCCGGGCGACCTGCCGCACCAGGTGCGGGCCCGGGTCACCCGTTCGGTGGCGTACACCGCGCACCACCCGGTGCCCGGCGGCGCCGGCCGGATCGCGGCCCGGCGGGTGGCCGGTGTGGACGGACTGGCCTGGACGGTCCGGTTCGACCCCGGCACCCCGGCCGACGACGACGCGGTGCTGGCCGAGACCGACCGGCTGGTCGCCGACGCCCGGGTCGCCACCGCCCCGGCGGACGTCTGACCCGCGTCAGCCGCCCTGGTAGAAGCGGGCCGCGCCCGGGTGCAGCGGGATCGGATCGGTGCCGGCGGCGCTCTGCCGGGTGAAGTTGCCCGCCTCCGGGTGCACCCTGATCAGGTCACCCTGGTACGTGAAGAGCAGCCGGGTCAGGTCGTACGCGAGCTGGTCCGGCATGTCCGCGCCGACCAGCATCATGTTCGCCACCGTCACGGTGGGGGTGCCGCTGGGGGTGCGGTAGACGTCCTTCGGCAGCTCAGCGGTGGTGTACACCGAACCGTACTTGGCGTTGAGCGGCTCGATCAGGTCGGCGATCGGCAGCAGCTCGAACTTGCCCGGGGCGCTGGAGAGCAGGTCGGCGATGCCCGGGGTGGGCAGGCCACCGGAGAAGAACATCGCGTCGAGGCCGCCCGCCCGCATCCGCTTGACGGTCTCCGGCAGGGACAGGGTGAACCGACGGACGTCCCGGTCCGGGTCCATCCCGCCGGCGGTCAGCAGCCGCCCGGCGATGATGTCCGTGCCGGACTTCGGCGAACCGGTGGACACCCGCTTGCCGCGCAACCCCGCGAAGTCCTTGATCTTCGCGTCGGTCCGGACGATCACGTGGGTGTAGTTGCTGTAGACCCGGGCCAGCGCCCGGACCGGCTGGGGCTGGTTGAAGGCGCCCCGCCCGGCGACCGCGTCGGCGGCGGTGTCGGCGAGGCTGAAGGCGATCTCCATGTCCCCGCCGGCCAACCGGTTGATGTTCTCCACCGAGGCGCCGGTCGGCTCGGCCCGCGCCTCGTACCCGGGCAGGTGCCGGCTGATCACGTCGGCGTAGCCGCCGCCGAGCTGGTAGTACACGCCGGTGGTGTTGCCGGTGGCCAGGAAGATCCGCCCGTCGTGCCAGGCGTCCGGCGCGGGCTCGGCCTGCCCGCAGCCGGCGGCGAGCACGGTGACCAGCAGCGCGGCCAGCCACCGCAGCGACCGGCGGATCATCCCCGGACCGCCGGTTCCAGCGCCTCGGCCACCCGCTGCACCAACGTCGCCGTCTCGAAGCCGACCTGACCGAGGTCGCAGCCCGGCGCGGCGAGCACCCCGAGCAGCGCCCGCTCGCCGACCGCCATCACCAGCATCACGCCGCCGTCCATGTCGACGATCTGCTGCCGTACGCGCCCGGCCGACATCAGCCGCGCCGCGCCGACGGTGAGGCTGGCCAACCCGCTGATCACGGCGGCGAGCTGGTCCACCTGATCGGGCGCGAGGTGGGGCGAGGCGGCCAGCCGCAGCCCGTCCTCGGAGACGGCCACGGCGTGGGAGACGTCCGGCACCTGCTCGGCGAAGTTCGCCAGGAGCCAGTCGAGGCCCGGGCTCACGGGTGAGGTCATTGCTGTCTCCCAATCGGTCCGTTGTGCTGGTTGCGTCGCATCGCGCTGGCCACGCCCTCGGCGAGGGCGGAGAGGCGGGCCCGCACCACCTCCGGGTCCAGCGGGTCGTCCGCCCTCCGGGGCGGCGGGACGTGGTGCAGCCCGGTGGGCATCGCGCCGCCCCGGGTACGGCGGGGCAGGCCCGTCCCGGTCGCCACCGGGCCACCGGCGAGGGGACGGGAGGGGCCGGGCGGGGGCGAGGCGGCGGCCCGGGCGGCCGGCGGCCGGCTCGGTGCGGCGCCCCGGCCGCCGGGGGTGATCACCGGCAGCGAGACCGTGGGCGCGTGGTGCGCGCCGACCGGTTCGGCGAGGGCGTGGCCGTGGTACGGCGTCTCGGGCGGCCGTGCCCCGGACATCCCGGACGGCACCGCGGTCGCGGTGGCCGGCGTGCCGGCCCGGGGCCGGAACCAGGCGGCCGACGAGGAGGGCTGGCGGCTCGGAGCGGGACGGCGGGAAACCGCGTCGAGCCGGGTCAGCGCGCTCTCCGGCACCTCGACCTGGGCGATCGTGCCATGGCCGGTGTTGTGCAGCTGGACCCGGATCCCGTGCCGGGCCGCCAGGTGGGCCACCACGTGCAGGCCCATGCTGCCGGCCGCGGCGCTGGAGAGCACGGCCGGGGCGAGCAGCCGCTCGTTGATCTCGGCGAGCCGGTTGTCGCTGATGCCGATGCCCTGGTCGTGCACGCGCAGGGTGAGCCCGTCGACGGTACGGCGGCCGTCCACGTGCACCGGGGCGTGCGGCGGGGAGTAGTTGGTGGCGTTCTCCAGCAGCTCGGCGAGGAGATGGACCAGGTAACCCACCGCGGAACCGTGCACGGCGGCGGGCGGCACGTCGATCTCGACCCGGGTGTAGTCCTCGATCTCCGAGGCGGCGGCGCGGACCACGTCGGCCAGCAGGTGGTCGCCCTCGTGCGCGCGGCCGGGCTCGCCACCGGCGAGGACCAGCAGGTTCTCCCCGTTGCGGCGCATCCGGGCGGCGAGGTGGTCGAGGGCGAACAGCCGGGCCAGCGCGTCCGGGTCGGTCTCCTCGCGTTCGAACTCGTCGAGCAGCCGGAGCTGCCGGGTGATCAGCGTCCGGATCCGCCGGGCCAGCGCCTCGGCCATCCGGGTCACGTCCAGCCGCAGTTCGGCCTGTTCACCGGCGAGCCGCAGGGCCGCCCGGTTCACCGTGTCGAACGCCTCGGCCACCTGGGCGACCTCGTCGCGTCCCTGCCGGATGCCGGCGGTGAGCCGGGTGGCGGCGCCCTCGGCGGGCGTGCCGTCGCCGGACGCGATAGCGGTGATCCGCTCGGGCAGCTCGGTGTGGGCCATGGTCAGCGCGGCGATCCGCAACCGGCGCAGCCGGCGGCTGGTGCGCACCGCCAGCAGCGCGGCGGCGAGCAGCGCGGCGGCGGCCACGGCGGTGGTCGCGCCGCCGGTGACCAGGGCCCGCCGCCGGGCCTCCCCGGCCAGGGTGGCGGCCTGCCGGTCCAGGTCCTCGGAGAGTTCCCGGCCGAGCAGGTTGTACCGGCGGATCAGTCCGCTCTGCGCCACGAACCAGGCGTCGCCGTCGACCTTCAGCGCGGACGGGAGGGTCTCGCCGTTGACGGCGCTGTCGCGCATCCGCTGGGCGGTCGACACGTCCGAGCCGGAGACCAGCCGGGCGTACGCGGCCTGTGCCTCGTCGTCGGCGATCCGGGAGAACTCGGCCTGGCGCTGCTCCTGCGCGCCCCGTAGCTGGCCGAGCCGGACCAGCTCGCCCGGCGCCAGTTCGCTGCGGACGAAGACCGCCCGGATCAGGTCGCGTTCCAGCGAGGCCAGGTGCTCCTGGGCGGCGACCGCCGCCACCTCCCGGGCCGCGTTGGCCAGGTCGGTGTCGCGCAGCTGGGCCGGCAGGGCGTCGGCGACGGAGAGCAGGGAGTCGACCAGCGCCACGTAGGTCGAGTCGACCGCCTCGGACTCGGTCGCCGCGCGGCGGGCCGGATCGAGGCGGTAGAGGTGGTCGTCGGCGGCGTCGAGCGCGCCACCGAGGTCCGGGGCGGCGCGGCGGGCCTCCCGGCTGGCCGAACGGTACCGCTCGACGGCGGTGTCCACCCGCCGCCGCTGCGCGTCGACGAGGGGGCGGCCGCTGGTGCCGCCGCGCTGGCGCAGGGCGGCCGTCTCGCCGAGTTCCCGTTCGAGTTCGTGCACCAGGCGCACGGTGGCGGTGGCGGTGCCGGCGAGGACCCGGGCGCGGTCGGCGTCGGTGGAGGCGTCCAGCGCGGTGCCGGTCTGGGTGGCGCCGAGCACCACCAGGCCGAGGGTGGCCACCAGGATGGGCGCGAGGAGTTGGGTGCGGACCGACCAGAGTTGGTCGGTGTGGCCGCTGGGCCGGTTGTGCCGGCGTACGCGGGCGGGGCGGGGGAGCGGCACGGGGTCTCCCGGTGGTGGTCGGGGGCGCCGGGTCCGGGCGG
>NZ_JBNADX010000048.1:0-21445 GCF_049629545.1 Micromonospora citrea | reverse complement strand
GACCGTGGGGTGGTTTGTACCCCTTGGGGGTTGGGATGGTGGTTTGTGGAGCGCGGGGACACCCCGCGCGCCGCGTCGCCGTCAGGGCCGGCGCGGCCCCCAGGCCCGGTCGCCGCAGAGCGCCAGCGCCGCCGGCAGCAGCACGCCGCGCACCAGCGTGGCGTCCACGAGTACGGCCACCGCCATGCCGAGCCCGAGCATCTTGTACTCCACCGCGCTGAGCGTCACGAACACCGCGAAGACGGCCACCATGATCGTTGCCGCGCTGGTGACCACTCCGGCGCTGCGCCCGACGCCCTCGACGATCGCCCGCCCGGGGGCGGCGCCGGCCGCCCAGCGTTCCCGGATTCGGCTGAGGACGAACAGGTGGTAGTCCATGCTGAGCCCGAACAGCAGGACGAACATGAACAGCGGCAGCCAGCCGACCACCCCGCCGTACGGGGTGAAGCGCAGCGGCCCGGCGAGGTGCCCGTCCTGGAACGCCCAGGTCAGCACCCCGTACGCGGCGCCGATCGACAGCAGGTTCAGCCCGATCGACACCAGCGGCACCGCCAGGCTGCGGAACGTCACCGTGAGCAGGACGAAGGCCAGCAGCAGCACGGTCCCGACGACCAGGGGCGCCCGGCTGGTCATCCGCTCGGTGAAGTCGTGGGCGAACGCGGTGCGGCCCATGACGGCGTGCCCCACCCCGTCGACCCGGCCCAGCGTCGCCGGCAGCACGTCGCCGCGCAACGTCGCCAAGGCCCGCTCCGATGCCGGGTCGGTGCCCGAGCCGGCCAGCGGCACCCGGACCACCAGCGCCCGGTCGACGGCGGCGACGGTGACCGGGCCGTCGAGCCCGTCGCCGTCGACGGCGATCCGGTCCCGCAGCGCCGCCACGGCGGCGTCAACGTCGGCCCGACCGGCGACCGGTGACCCGTCGCGGCTCCACACCACCACCCGGGCCGGCGCGGCGGCGCCCGGAAAGTCCTGCTGCATCCGCACCGCCGCGTCCACGGTGGGGACGCTGCGCGGCAGGCTGTCGGTCACGGCGGCGTCCTGCGGGTGCATCCGCAGCGCGGGCAGCGCCAGGAAGACGAGCAGCAGGGTGCCCGCCACGCCCCAGAGCAGCGGACGCCGGGTCACGCCGACGGCGACGGCGGTCCAGAACCGGGACGGGGCGGCCCCGGTGCGCCGTCGGCCGAGCCACGGCACGCGGAGCCGGTCCACCCGGTCGCCGAGCGCGGCCAGCACCGCCGGCAGGGCGGTCACCGAGGCGAGCATCGTCGCGCCGACGACGAGCACCGTGCCCACGGCCGCGCCCCGGAACGCCCCGATCCCGGTGAGCAGCAGTCCGCTCAGGCAGAGCATGACGGTGACGCCGGAGACCACCACGACCCGCCCGGAGGTACCGGCGGTGATCGCCAGGGCGGTCGGCAGGTCGTGCCCGGCGGCCCGTTCCTCCCGCTGGCGCCGCAGGTAGAACAGGCAGTAGTCCACGCCCACCGCCATACCGATCAGCAGCACCATCGGCGCGGTCACGCTGTTGATCGGCAGCCAGTGGTCGATCACCTGGAGCAGGCTCAGCGTGGCGAGCACGGCGGTCAGCGTCAGCAGCAGTGGCACCGCCGCCGCGACGAGGGAGCCGAAGACCACCAGCAGGATCAGCAGGGTCAGCGGCAGCGACAGGTGATGGGCGAGCGCGAAGTCGCCCTGGACGCCCTGGTCGACGGCGAGGGAGAGGCTGCGGTCGCCGGCCTGGGCGAGCCGGATCTGCGGGTGCCGCCCGCCGACGTCGGCGACGGCGGCAGTGGCCGCCGCCCACCGGGTCCGGCGCTGGTCGATGTCGCCGTCGACCCCGAAGGTGACCAGCACCGAGCGTCCGTCGGCGGAGATCCGGTCGGCCCGGCCGGCGGCGTACGGGTCGTGGACGACGATCCCGCCGGCCGGCAGCGCCCGCAGTGTCGCGCTCAGGTCGGCGACCGCCGCGCGCAGTAGGGGATCGGTGGTCGCCGGTGGCCCGTCGTTGGCCAGCCGCCGCACCAGCACGTTCTCCTGGATCGGCTCGTACCCGCGCTGGGCGTCCAGGGCGTGCCGGGCCCGGCCGGCCTCGCCCGGATCGGTGGCGGGGGCCCGCTCCCCGGTGACCAGTACGCCGGCGAGGACGGCTACCGCCACCAGGGCCAGCCAGCCGGTGATCGCCAGGGTGCGGTGGCGCACCGACCAGGCGACCACCCGTTCGGTCAGCGGCTGTGGACGGGGTGGGGGTCGGTGGGTGGGCGATTTGCGTTCGCGCAGCATGAACTGCTGTCCTTTCCCTGGATGGGTGTCGCGCGTGAGAACTCGCCGTCGGCGAGGTGATGCTCGTCCCCGCCGGGTCGTCGAGTTGCAGCTCGACGACCCGGCACCTGACTACTCGACGTCCTTGAGGACCCGTTCCACCGAGGACATCCGGCCCTCGACCTCGGTGAGCCGACCGCTGATCACCGCGAGTTGCCGGGACAGCTCCTCCTGGGTACGCGCCGACTGTTCGGCCAGCGCCCGGTACTCCTGATCGCGGGCCACCTGCGCGCGGGCCCGCCAGGTCGGCGCGATCCGGGCCACGACCGCGACCACGACGACCGTGATCAGGGTGAAGATGCCGATCGCCCCGACGACCTCCGCCAGTTCATGTCCGTCCATCCCGTGCGCCTTCCTGTCGGTTGCTGTCCTCGGTGTCGGTGCTGAGCGTGTCGGCCGCGTCCGCGATGACGTCCGGCGTCAACCGGTACGCGAACGGGCGGACCTCGTAGAACTTCATGGCCTTGCCGTCGGAGGAGAGTTCGAGCTGGGCCGAGACCAGTCCGGCGGCTTCGAGCTTGCGCAGGTGCAGCTGGAGCAGCGCCCGGCTGATGCCCAGGTCACGGGCGAGTCGGCTGACGTAGGTGCGCTCCCGGCTGAGGGCGGCGATCACCCGCAGCCGGTGCGGGTTCGCCAGCGTCGCCAGCACCGTGAGCAGCTCGTCCCCGGTCGGCTCGGACGTGCTCATAGCGAAAACCTGCACATGCCAAGAAAATCTAGCAGGTGTCGGCGCGTGGCGGTGCCCCCGGCGACGGAATCAGGGATTTCTCGGGGTGGTCAGGCGGGGCGTTCGCGCTTCGGCAGCTTCGCCACCACCGCGTCGTACGAGGCGTCGACCGCCTCGAACAGCTCGTCGTCGGCGATGCCACCGTCGAGCCGCAGCGTGTTCCAGCCGTACCGGCCCAGGTAGGGGGCGACCTCGGCGTCGGCCGGGTGCCGGTGCAGCCACTCGTCGGCCAGCACCCGGTCGGGGCCGCACTTCACCCACACGCGGGGCGGGCCGTCCGGGGCGCCGAGGAAGGCGAAGATCCGGCTGCCCACCTTGGCCACCTCGGTGTCCTCCCAGGGGCGGTCCAGCCAGGCCGCCGGCAGGCCCAGGCAGTGCGCCACCATCTCGTCGCGGGTCATCGCGTCCTCCCGTCCCGGTCCGGCCCCAGTCTGACAGCGCCACCCGCCGCCGTGCCGGCCCCTACCGACGGGTGGCGACCGGTGCGGCAGAGGGGGTGGACCGGCGGAACCGAGCCGCGCGCGGGCGCCCGACCGGCCCTCGCCGGCGGCCTTCCTCGTCGCATTCAGTGAGCGGGGATGGTGTTCACTGAACGTCACCTTCGCGGTGCGGTGGTGGGAGGGGTGCAGCCGCCTTTGCTCTGCTGCCACCCACGCACCACCGACATGAACGCACGCCGCCGCCGCTCCGACGGTCCGGCTCCCGCTCAGGCGGTGCGGGCCATGAGGCGTTCGTACCGCTGTTTGGCGGCCTGCGCACTGCCGAGCCCGAGGCCGAACGCGATCGCCTGCCAGGTGAGCCCGCGGGCCCGGGCCAGGGACAGCAGCCCCGCCTCCAGGGTGTCCATCTCGGCGCGCAGGTGCGGCAGCAGGGTCAGCGCGGCGGTGAGGTCGTCGCCGTCGACCGGTTCCTCGCCGGGCTCCAGTTCGGCGCCGCCGGCCGCGAGGGCGGTGACGACAGCGACGGCCTCCCACGGGTCGGCCACGTACGGATTGGTGTGGCGGCGTCGGCGCGCGTCGGTGCCGGCATGCCGCTCGGTGAGCCGGTGCAGGGCGGCGAAGGTGCGCCCGGCCCGGGCCTGGGCGGCGTCGGGGGCGGTGAACTGCTCCATGTCCCCATCAGACGCTATCAACGATGCATTGTCAACGCATTGTTGAAGCTCGGTGGTTGGTGAACCAGCGGCCGGCCCGGTTGACCAGGGCCGCGTACCCGATCCCCAGCGCCAGTGAGGCCGCCAGGGCGACCAGCGGCAGGTCCCGCAGGTGCGGGTAGACCTGCCAGTGGGTCAGGTAGATGTAGAGCGAGCTGCCCGCGAGGACGCTCGCCACCCGGCTCACCGGCCCGAGGCTCGGCACGGTCGGCAGCCAGATCAGCAGGGCGAACCCGGCCACGATCAGCGCCTCCCGGCCGGGCTGGCCGAAGAACCCCGGCACGGTCGCCGCCGCGGCGGCGGTCACCAGCAGCCGCTGCCGTACGCCGTCGGCGCGGGCGGCGGCCCAGCCGAGCGCGAAGAGCCAGAACGCCACGAGCGCGGTGGGCAGGTCGTAGCGGGCGTCCAGGCCGAACACGTCGTACCTGCTGAGCAGCCCCACCCCCGCGAGGGCCATCGGCAGGGCGAACGGGTGCCGGCGTTCCAGCCGGTCGATGCGGGGCACGGCCAGCAGTGCGGCCACCCCGATAAGGATGTAGACCAGCGCCTCGATGAACCAGAAGTGCCACTCGGTGGGCCCGTCGTCCGGGCCGACCAGGCTGTGCGCCAGGAACAGCGTGCTCAGCCGGTACTGGTCGGTGACCACCAGCATCGCCGCGATCCAGGCCATGGTGGGTAGGACGATGCGGGCCAGTCCGGCGCGGACCTGTCGCAGCCGGTCGGTCCGGCCCGCGTCGGTGAGCTGGAACCGGGCGAAGTTGAAGCCGGCCACCCCGAGCAGCAGGTGCGCGCCACCGGTGAGGGTGAACAGCGGGATGTGCGAGCCGACGATCAGTACGATGGCGATCGCGCGCAACGCGACGCTCGTCTCCAACGCCCGGCGGCGGCGGGGCCGACCGGCCCTCGGCGCGGGGAGCGCGCCGATCGGCACGGTGTGCCAGTTCGGCGGGAGCTGACCGAGCACCTGCTCCAGCCGGACTGACATCTCGACGTACGACAGCGAGTCGCCGCCGAGGTCGACGAAGCTGTGCTCCGGGGTCACGTCGGTGCGGTCGAGCACCTCGGCGTAGAGCCGGCACAGGTCGTCACCGGTCGGTGCGGCCGCCGGCGGCGGCGGGGGAGTCGCGGCGAGCGCACGCAGCGCCGGGTAGTCCACCTTGCCGGTGCCCAGCCGGGGCAGCGCCGCCACGGGCAGCACCCGTACCGCGCGCGACGGCAGGCCGACCTCGTCGGCGACCAGCCGGCGGACCCGCTGCGGGTCGGCGTCCCCGGCCGTCGCGACCAGCAGTTCGTCGTCCGCGCCGAGGCAGGCGGCGTCGACGTCGTGCGCGGCGAGCAGCGCCTCCACCTGCTGCGGGTCCACCCGCAGGCCGAGGATCTTGGCGAACCGGCTGCGCCGGCCGACGATCTCGTACAGGCCGTCCGGGCCGCGCCGGGCCAGGTCGCCGGTGTGCAGCTCGTCGACGGTACGGCCCGAGCCCAGGTCGGCCGGGCGCTCGGCGTAGCCGAGCATGACGTTCGGGCCGGCGTACACCAGCTCGCCCACGTCGTCGGGCTGGTCGGCCATCGGGGCGAGGCGGAACTCCCCACCCGGCACCGGCACGCCGATCGCCTCCGGCCGGCTCACCGCGAGGTCCGGCGGCAGGTACGCCATCCGGGCGGTCGCCTCGGTCTGGCCGTACATGACGAACAGGTCCCAGCCGCCGCGCCGGCCCAGTTCGGCGTAGCGGACGACCTTCTCCGGCGCGAGCCGGCCGCCGGCCACGGTCACGTAGCGCAGGTGCGGCAGCTCCAGCCCGGCGAAGCCGACCCGGTCGAGCAGGTCGAAGGTGTACGGCACCCCGGCGAAGGTGGTCGCCCGCGCCTGCCGGAACAGGTCCCAGAAGCAGGCGTCGGCGACCGAGCGGTCGGTGAGCACGAGCGCGGCGCCACGGGCCAGGTGGCTGTGCACCACCGACAGGCCGTAGCAGTAGTGCAGCGGCAGGCTGGTCATCGCCCGGTCGGTGTCACGGATGCCCAGGTAGTCGGCGATCGCCTCGGCGTTGGCCTGGAGGTTGTCGTGGGAGAGTCGGACCAGCTTCGGCGAGCCGGTCGACCCGGAGGTGCTCAGCAGCAGCGCCAGATCGGGGTGCAGGTCGTGGGTGGTCCCCGGCCGTCGCTCGCGCAGCGTCCACCCGCCGTCGGCCGTGCCGATCACCACGTCCGGGTCGTACGCCTCGGTCAGCGTCCCGGCCGCCGGGCCGTCGCCGGGCACCAGCAGCACCGGGTGCCCGCCGTGCAGGGCTCCGAGGTAGGCCACCAGCGCGTCGACCGTGTTCGCGCCGGTCACCAGGACCAGTCGTCGGCGGGTGCCGAGCCGTCGCGCGGTCTGCGCGACGCGGGCGGCCAGTTCGGCGTACGACAGGACTCCGCCGTCGGTCACGACGGCGGGGCGGTCACCGTGGCGGGCCAGGTCGCGGACGAACGGCACCGCGCGTACGGCCGGGAGCAGGTCGGACAGGGGCGTCACGGTGGCCACTCTAAGGTGAGGCAAACCTAATGACGAGGACGGGTGGCGAGTCACACGCCGGTCGGTGCCGACCCGTGACCAGCGGCGACCCGGGTGAGGTGGACACATCGCCCACGCCGTCACCCGAGGGGGCGTCTGGTCGGAACCGGCGGGGAGCAGCAGTGCTCCCGAATGACCGAACCGATTGACATTCGATAGGTAGCGAGCGAAACTCGATACATGTTGGCCGAACATCGAGCGGTAGCACCGCTCAGAGTCTTCCTCGTACTGCTGTTCGGGGTCCTGGTCATGTTGCAGACCTTCTCGCTTCCCGGGCAGTTCGCGCACATGGCCGAGGAGTCCCCGGACCTCGCCTACCTGCGATGGCCCATGACGGCCGTCGCGGTCTTCTGGGTGCTCTGCGTCCAGGTGGTGATCGTGTCCACCTGGAAGCTGCTCACCCTGGTCAAGAACGACCGCATCTTCACCGAGACCTCCCTGGCCTGGGTCGACGCGATCGTCTGGGCGATCGCCGCCGCGTGGGTGGTGCTGCTGGGCGTGTTCCTCTACGTCGGGTTCCGCGCGGACGACCCCGGGCTGCCGCTCCTGCTGTTCCTGATGGTGGTCGGCGTCGCCGTGCTGGGGCTCCTGATGGTGGTCATGCGCGCACTGCTGCGGCAGGCCACGACGCTGCGCACCGACATGGAAGCGGTGATCTGATGCCCATCGTCGTGCGCATCGACGTCGAGCTGGCCAAACGCAAGATGAGCGTCGGTGAGTTCGCCGAGCGGGTCGGGCTCACCCCGGCGAACGTGGCGGTGCTGAAGAACGGTCGGGCCAAGGCGGTCCGCTTCAGCACCCTGGAGGCCATGTGCCGGGTGCTCGACTGCCAGCCCGGTGACCTTCTCGAATGGGTCGACGAAGGAACTGGAGAGGAGATCCCGTGAAGTACGTCCTCGTCCTCGTCGCCCTTATCGGCGTCGCGATCGGTGTCGCCGGCGTCGTGCTCGGGGAGGCCGACGACTCGCCGGGCCTCCAGTTCCTGGGCGTCCTGCTCGTCGTCGGCGCGGTGGTGTTCGGCGTGCGGACCGTTCGACGCGGCAGATAGCGACTGCTGCCGGACGCCGTCGGCGCGGCAGTTGTGGCGTTGCCGCAACTGCGGTGTCGAGTCGGCCGTCCGGTCGGGAGTCTCGACGGGTCGCCGCAGGAGCGGGAGGGGTCTGCGGACACTACAGACCTGATGGCGTGGGTGGATCACGGCGGGCGATCCATCCATGCCATCAGGTCTGTAGCGTTCTCAAGCCACACCGGCCGCTGGTAGCACGCCCGGCCGGACCGCGCCGCGCCGGACCGCGCCGGGGCCGCGCCGGGGCCGCGCCGGGGCCGCGTCGGCCGCCACCAGGCTTACGCCGCCGCCGGCTGTGATGAGGTACGGCGGGGTTGTTCGAACAGGTGCCGGGCGACAGCCCACACCCCCCGGCTGGACCCTGGCGGACGCGGGTCGAGGCCGCCGTCGGTTGCCGATCTTCGCCGCGCGACGTTTCCTGGACCGGTGGACTACTCATGGCTTCGTGCTCCTGCCTCTGAGGTGGCCGAGTCGGCGCGGACGCTGTTGGGCTGGGAGATCTCGGCCGGTGGCGTCCGGATCAGGCTGACCGAGGTCGAGGCGTACGCCGGTACCGGGGAGGACCCGGCCTCGCACGCCCATCGGGGGCTCACCCCCAGGACCAAGGTCATGTTCGGGCCGGCCGGACATGCCTACACCTACTTCGTGTTCGGGGTGCACTGGTGCCTGAACATCGTCTGCGGCCGTGAGGGCGAGGCCGCCGCGGTCCTGCTGCGAGCCGGTGAGGTCGTCGACGGGCGGGACGTCGCCCGCAAGCGTCGCGGCGAGGTGGCCGACCGCGACCTCGCGCGCGGGCCGGCTCGGCTGGTGGTCGCGCTGGGGGTCACCGCCGAGGCGAACGGCACGTCCGTGATCGACGGCAGCGGTCCGCTGCTGCTGACACCACCGGAGCGTCCGGTCGCGCCGTCGGAGATCGCCGCCGGCCCGCGCGTCGGCGTCGCCGCCGCACACGACGTGCCGTGGCGCTTCTGGATCACCGGCGACCCCACCGTCAGTAGTTACCGCCGTCACGTTCCCAGGCGGCGGAGACCCTCGGAATAGTTGACTCGTCAAATATGTTGTGCGCGACGTCCGGGACGCCACCTCGGCCCCGGTCCGACACGCGAGGAGCTGGTCATGCAGTTCGGAGTCTTCACCGTCGGCGACGTCACGGTCGACCCGACCAACGGTCGGGAGCCGACCGAGCGTGAGCGGATCAAGGCGATGGTCGCCATCGCGCTCAAGGCCGAGGAGGTCGGCCTGGACGTCTTCGCCACCGGCGAGCACCACAACCCGCCGTTCGTGCCGTCCTCGCCCACCACCATGCTGGGCTACATCGCGGCCCGTACCGAGCGGCTGCTGCTCTCCACCTCGACCACGCTGATCACCACCAACGACCCGGTGAAGATCGCCGAGGACTACGCCATGCTCCAGCACCTGGCCGACGGCCGGGTGGACCTGATGATGGGGCGCGGCAACACCGGTCCGGTCTACCCGTGGTTCGGCCAGGACATCCGCAACGGCATCCCGCTCGCCATCGAGAACTACGACCTGCTGCACCGGCTGTGGCGCGAGGACGTCGTCGACTGGAAGGGGCGCTTCCGTACCCCGTTGCAGTCGTTCACCTCGACCCCGCGCCCGCTCGACGGCGTCCCGCCGTTCGTCTGGCACGGCTCCATCCGCAGCCCCGAGATCGCCGAGCAGGCCGCGTACTACGGCGACGGGTTCTTCGCCAACCACATCTTCTGGCCCAAGGAGCACACCCAGCGGATGGTCGGGCTCTACCGGCAGCGCTTCGCCCACTACGGCCACGGCACCCCGGAGCAGGCCATCGTCGGGCTCGGCGGGCAGGTCTTCGTCCGGAAGAACTCGCAGGACGCCGTCCGGGAGTTCCGGCCGTACTTCGACAACGCCCCGGTCTACGGGCACGGGCCGTCGCTGGAGGACTTCAGCCGCGAGACCCCGCTGACCGTGGGCAGCCCGCAGCAGGTCATCGACCGCACCCTCGGCTTCCGGGAGTACGTCGGCGACTACCAGCGCCAGCTCTTCCTGGTCGACCACGCCGGCCTGCCCCTGAGCACCGTGCTGGAGCAGCTCGACATCCTCGGCGAGGAGGTGGTCCCGGTACTGCGCAAGGAGTTCGACTCGGTGCGTCCCGCGCACGTGCCCGAGGCCCCCACCCACGCCGCGCTGGTCGCGGCCCGCGACGCCGCCCCGGCGGGAGCGGAGGCCGCCCGATGACCCGGCGCACCCTGGCCGTGGTCTCGGCCGGGCTCAGCCGGCCCTCGTCCACCCGGCTGCTCGCCGACCAGCTCGCCGCGGCCGCCGGCGACGAGCTGGCCCGGCGCGGCCACGACGTCCAGCTGCGCGTCGTCGAGCTGCGCGACCACGCGCACGACGTGGTCGACAACCTGCTCACCGGTTTCCCGTCGGCGGCGCTGCGACAGGCCGTCGACGCGGTGACCGGCGCGGACGGCGTGATCGCCGTGACGCCGATCTTCAGCGCGTCGTACAACGGGCTGTTCAAGTCCTTCTTCGACGTGCTGGAATCCGGGGCGCTGGTCGACACCCCGGTGCTGATCGGCGCCACCGGTGGCACCGCGCGGCACTCGCTCGCCCTGGAACACGCGATCCGCCCGCTCTTCAGCCACCTGCGGGCGGTGGTGGTGCCGACCGCGGTCTACGCCGCACCGGAGGACTGGTCCGGCGGGGCCGCCGACGGCGCGCTGCGCGCCCGCGTGGTGCGTGCCGGCACGGAACTGGCCGAGCAGGTCGACCGCCGGCCGCCGTCGACCGGCCCCGCCGACCCGTTCGCCCTCACCACCGACTTCGCGCAGCTGCTCGGCCGCCGCGAGGACTGAGCCTCAGTCGTACGGGTGGGCGACGAGCACCGGGCAGTGCGCGTGCTGCACCAGTGCCTGACTGACCGAGCCGAGCAGCAGCCCGGTGAACCCGCCCCGGCCCCGGGTGCCCACCGCCACCAGCGACGCCGCCCCGCTCGCCGCCACCAGCCCCTGCACCGCGCCGGCCGCCCGAACCGGGTGCTCGCGCACCACCAGCTCCGGGTGGTCGGCGCGGACCGCCGTGGACGCCTCGGCGAGCAGTCGCACCGCCTCCGCCTGGTACGCGGCCTGCGACTCCTCGACCTCCTCCGGCACCGGACGGTCCCCGTCGGGCGGACCGACGTGCACCAGCACCAGCGGCACACCGCGCAGCGCCGCCTCCTCGGCGGCGTACCCGACGGCCCGCCGTGCCCCGTCCGAGCCGTCGACCCCGGCCAGCACCGGCCCGTCGACCGGGATCGGCTGCTCCTCGGGGCGGACCACCAGCACCGGGCAGCGCGCGTGCGCCGCCACCTGGCTGCCCACCGAGCCGAGCAGCAGCCCGGCGAAGCCACCCAGCCCACGACTGCCCACCACGACGAGCGCGGCATGGCGGGACGCCTCGACCAGCGACGCGCCCGGCCCACCGGCGACCTGACGCACCTGCACGGTCAGCCCGGGCCAGCGGTCGACCAGTTCGGCCGCCGCCTTCTCCAGCATCCGCCGCGACTCGTCGGTGGGCGCCGGCAGCCCCAGGTCGTACGGGTTGAGCGGCACCCCGTAACCGAGCGGGTGCAGGTACCCGTGCACCAGGTGCAGCGGCAGCCGCCGCAGCACGGCGGCGCGGGCCGCGTGTTCGGCGGCGACCAGGCTGGACGGCGATCCGTCGACGCCCACCACGACAGGTCGGTTCATCGGCACTCCCCGGGGTCGGTCCGATCATTGTCGACGTACCCGCCCCGTGACGCCGGCATTCGGCGGGGACGCGCCGTCGCGTCCGGCCCGCACCCCGCCCGGGGAGGGGCCGACGGTCGAGGACGCGCCGGCGGGCGGTGTGACGGGCCGGTGGCCGCACGTCCGCGCCGGCCGGGACAGCGGCCGGCGCGGACGGCGCCGGGTCAGGACCTGCCGTCCTCCTTGTGGTGCCGCAGGATCGCCAGCGGACTGTGCGAGTGGTGCAGGACCGCGTGGCTCACCGAGCCGAGCAACAGCCCGGTGAAGGCGCCCCGGCCGTGTGCGCCGACCACGGTCAGCTGCGCGGTGGCGGACTGCTCCACCAGCACCCGGGCCGCGGACCCGTGCGCGACGAGCTGGCGCACCGGCACGTCCGGGAACTTCTCCGCCCAGCCGGCCACGGCCTCGGACAGCACCCGCTTCTCCTCGGCGGCGACCGCGTCCACGTCGTACACCAGGGGGAGCATGTCGCCGGGGCCGAGCGGTGTCGGGGTCAGCCAGGCGTGCACCGCCACCACCGAGGTGCCGCGCAGCGACGCCTCCTCGAACGCGAAGCCGAGCGCCTCGGTGGACAGCGCGGAGCCGTCCACGCCGACCAGCACCGGTCCGTCGGCGCGCGGCTCGCCCTTGACCACCAGTACCGGGCAGTCGGCCCGGGCGGAGACCTGTACGGCCGACGAGCCGATCAGCAGCCCGGCGAAGCCGCCCAGGCCCCGGTTGCCGAGCACGATCAGCGCCGCGTCGCGGGACTCGCGCAGCAGCACCGGCGTGGGCGCGCCGTCGACCAGCTCACCGGTCACGGCGACCTCGGGCGCGGTCTTGCCGGCCTCGGCGACCGCGTCCGTGACGTACCGCTCGGCCTGCGCCCGCAGGCCCGCGTCCGCCGGGGCGCCGGGCACCGGTCCGAGCGGCTGGCCCATGAGCGGCCAGATGAACGCGTGCACCACCCGCAGCGGACGGTGCCGCAGCGCGGCCTCCCGGGCGGCGAACCGTACGGCGTCCAGGGCGGCGGCGGAACCGTCCACACCCACCACGACGGGAGCACCGGATCTGATGGTCATCACGTCCTCCTTCCTCCGTCCTCAGCATCCTCCCGCGCCGTGGCGACGGTCAGAGGCGTCGGACACCCGGACCCGGGTCCTTCGTCCCGCGCCGCGCCGCCGTATCGCCGTCGACGACGACCGGGCCGGCGGTGACAGCGGTCAGGAGGAGGCGCGACGCGGGCCGGGCACGACGGTCGGCGTGTCCCCGTCGGGCGGGGCGGTGGCGTCTGCGTCGGGCCGGGGCCGGTGGCGGGCGAGCCGCAGCGCGAGACCGGGCAGCGCGCTGACCGCCGCGCAGGCCAGCAACACGTCCGCGCCCAGCGGATCGGTGCCGAGCAGCTCCCGCAGCGGGCCGACGAGCACCCCGGCGACCTGCAGCACCGCCGACACGGCGACCGCGACCAGCAGCCCCGGGTTGGCCCGCCGCGCGCCCGCCGGACGGGGTGCCCGCACCGCCAGCGCCACGCCGAGCTGCGCCAGCCCGAGGACCACGAACACCACCGACTGCCAGGGCAGCTCACGGGCGGCGGCGACCACCCCGGCGCCGAGCACCACGGCCGCGATCAGCGCGCCGGTGACCAGGACGTCGCGGCCCAGCCCGCCGCCGAGCACCGACTCCTGCGGCGAGCGGGGCGGGCGACGCAGGGTGCCCGGCTCGGCCGGTTCCGCCCCGAGCGCCACCCCCGGCACCCCGTGGGTGAGCAGGTTGACCCAGAGGATCTGCGCCGGCAGCAGTGGCACGCCCAGCCCGAACAGCGGGCCGATCAGCATCACCAGGATCTCCGCGACGCCGCCGGAGAGCCCGTAGCGCAGGAACCGGCGGATGTTGTCGTAGATCCGGCGTCCCTCACCGATCGCGGTGGCCACACTGGACAGGTCGTCGTCGACCAGCACCAGGTCGGCGGCCTGCCGGGCGACCTCCGTGCCGCCGCCCATCGCCACCCCGATGTCGGCGCGGCGCAGCGCCGGGGCGTCGTTGACCCCGTCACCGGTCATCGCCACCACGTGCCCCCGCGACTGGAGGCCGGCGATGATGTCGAGCTTCTGCTCCGGCTGGGTGCGGGCGAAGACCCGGGTCTGCGGGTGCGCGGCGGCCGGATCGTCGTCGTCGCCCCGGGCGAGCGGGTCACCGTCGCGCCACAGGCCCAGCTGACCGCCGATCGCGGCGGCGGTGGCCGGGTGGTCGCCGGTGATCAGCAGCAGCCGCACCCCGGCGGCGTCGAAGCTCTCGGCGATCTCCGGGGCGCCGGCGCGCAGCGGGTCGCCGACGGCGACCAGGCCCGCCGGCCGCAGCCCGGTCGGCGCGGCCGGGTCGGGCGGCGTGTCCACCAGGGCGGTGGCCACCGCGAGGACCCGTAGCCCCTCGCCGGCGAGCCGGTGCGCGGCGGCGGTCAGCTCGGCGACCTCCTCGGCGCCGGCGTCGACCAGGGGCGCGGCCAGCACACTCTCCGGCGCGCCCTTGCAGACCACCAGGTACCGCCGGTCGCACGACCGGTGCACCGTGACCATCCGTCGGGTGGCCTGGTCGAACGGGTGCTCGGCGACGCGGGGCCAGGCGGCGCGGGTGCGCTGCGGGTCGAGGCCGGCCCGCGCCGCGAAGGCGACCAGCGCCGCCTCCAGCGGATCACCCACCGCGCCCCAGTCGGGTCGCTCGTCGTCCGGCGGCGACAGCGCGGCGTCGTTGCAGAGCAGCCCTGCGCGCGCCAACCGGCGCAGCTCCTCCGGTACGGCCACCGCCGTGCCGTCCCGGTGCACCGTGCCGTGCGGGGCGTAGCCCGCCCCGGTCACCCCGTACGCGACGCCGTCGGCGGTGACGGCCGCCTGCACCGCCATCCGCCCCTCGGTGAGGGTGCCGGTCTTGTCGGAGGCGATCACGGTCACCGAACCGAGCGTCTCCACCGCGTGCAGCCGGCGCGGGATGGCGTGCGCGCCGGCCATCCGACGGGCGCCCAGGGCCAACGCGAGGGTCACCACCGCCGGCAGCGACTCGGGCACCGCCGCGACCACCAGGCTGACCGCGGTGATCGCCATGTCCACCACCGGCCGCCCGCCGAGCACCCCGACGGCGAAGACCAGCCCGGACAGCGCCACCACCACCAGCCCGAGCACCCGCCCGAGCGCGGACAGCCGGCGCTGCAACGGCGTGGCGGTGGGGCGGGTGCCGGCGACCAGCGCGCTGATCCGGCCCAGGGCGCTCGCGCCGGCGGTGCGGACCACGGTGCCCGCGCCTCGGCCGGTGGTGACCACCGTCCCGGCCAGGACCTCCTGCCCGACCTCCCGCCCGACCGGCACCGCCTCGCCGGTCAGCGCCGACTCGTCCAGGTGCAGCCGGCTCGCCTCGACCAGCGACAGGTCGGCCGGCACGACGTCGCCGGCCTCGACGCGGACCAGGTCGCCACGGACCACGTCGGCGGCGGGCACCACCATGTCGAAGCCGTCCCGCACCACCCGGGCGGTCGGCGCGGCGAGCCGGTCCAGGGCGGCGATGGCGTGGTCAGCGCGGACCTCCTGCACCACCCCGATGACCGTGTTCACCACGACGACCAGGACGATCACCACGGTGTCCGGCAGGTCGCCGAGCAGGGTGGTGACCACGGCGGCGGCGAGCAGCAGCGCGACCAGGGGGTCGGTGAGCTGGCGCAGGACCCGGACCGCGAGATGCCGGCGCGGCGGCGGGAGCACCGAGTTCGGCCCGTCGGCGCGCAACCGGGCGGCGGCCTCGTCGGCGCGCAGCCCGGCCGGGGCGGCCGTGCGCTGCACGGTGCCCTCCAGCGTCCCGCCTCGTCCGCCGGTCGTCGTCACCGGTGTCCTCCCCGCCTCGCGCGGCGCGTCGCGGGCACGCCGTCCCGTTCCACCCTCCCGCCGGGGCGGCGCCGCGGGCAGAGGCGTTGCGCCCGCCGGGCCCGGGACCAACGGCCCTGACGCCGTCGCCTCGCGCAGGAGTCGGATGGAGGCAGGACCAGCGACAAGGAGGTCGACGATGTCCACCGTCACGAAGTTCCGGGGCGGCGCGCTCGCGCCGTTCGACTGGACGAATCTCTCCTGGTTCCCGCTGCTGGCGCCGACGATCCGCGTCGAGGACTACCTCGACGGGGACCGGTACGTCATCCGCGCCGAGCTGCCGGGGATCGAACCGGCCAAGGACGTCCGCATCACCCGCACCGGCGACACGCTGCGGCTGGACGTGGTACGCCGGGAGGGCCACGCGGACAAGGTCCGCTCCGAGTTCCACTACGGATCCTTCTCCCGCCTGATCCCGCTGCCGGCGGGCGTCAAGCCGGAGACCATCGCCGCCCGCTACGCCGACGGCATCCTCCAGATCACCGCGACGGTCGGCGAGAGCGAGCCGACCGCCCAGGAGATCCCGGTGACCGTGGAGCACGGCGGGAAGCGGTGAGCCCGACCCCAGGGGCCCGGCCGTCCGCCGGGCCCCACCCGTTACCGGAGGGACCTCGCATGACGCCACTGGAGATGCTGCGTGAACACCCCTTCCTGGCCGGCCTGCCGCAGGAGTGGCTGCCCCGGCTGACCGGGTACGCCCGGCCGGTGGTCTGGCACCCCGGCCATCGCCTGTTCCGGGCCGGGCAGCCGGCGGAACGGTTCTGGCTCGTCCGTGGCGGCGAGGTGGCGCTGGACTTCCCGGTGCCCGGACGCGGCGACGTGGGCATCGAGTCGATCGGGCCGGGCGGCGTGCTGGGCTGGTCCTGGCTCTTCCCGCCGTACCGCTGGCAGTTCGGGGCGGTCGCCGTGCGGCGTACCCCGACGGTGGAGTTCACCGCCGAGGGGGTGCGCCGGCTGATGGCCTCCGACGACCACCTCGGCCGGGAGTTGACCACCCGGTTCATGGCCGTGGTGGTGGACCGGCTCCAGGCGTCCCGGGTGCGGCTGCTGGACCTGTACGGCTACCCGACGTCCTCGGCGAGCTGACCGGCCCCGCCGGCCCACTGTCGGTCGCCGCCCGTCCCCGCGACGTGCCGGCGCACGACCAGTTCGTCGACCTCGAGCCGGCCGATGCGCAGCTCCCGGATCACGGCGCGACGCACGGCCAGCCGACCGACCGCCAGCACGCCCAGCGCCGTCGCCCCGCCGGCCAGCGCGGACACCGCCAGCGCGCCGGTCGCGGCGGCGCCGACGGCGCGGGCGCCCACGGCCAGCGCGCCGGTCGCGGCCGCGGCGAGGGCGCGGGGTCCGGAGCGGGCCGGGGTCCGGCGGCGGTACGGGCGCATGGTCCGATCCTGCGCCCGCACCGGCCAGGGCGGGGCGCGGCGCGACACCGGTCCACCGCCCGGGTGACCCGTGCGCTCAGTAGACGGTGACGCCCCGCTCGGCGAACTGGCCCCGGACCCGCTCCAGCAGCTCCGGCGTGGGCGGCTCGGTGTCGGCGAGCGGGAAGGTCAGCCCCAGGTCGGCGTACTTGTGCGCGCCGAGACGGTGGAACGGCAGCACCTCCACCCGCTGCACCGTGGCCAGTTCGGCGGCGAAGTCGGCCACCCCCGCCACGTTCTCCTCCGCGTCGGTCAGCCCCGGCACCAGCACGAACCGGATCCAGATCGGCGTGCCCCGCTCGGCCAGCCGCCGGCCGAAGCGCAGCGTCGGGGCGACCGAACCGGTACGGGTCACCCGCCGGTACGTCGCCGGGTCCCACGACTTCACGTCCAGCAGCACCAGGTCGGTGGCGTCGAGCAGGGCGTCGTCGGCGCGTACGCCGAGGAAGCCGGAGGTGTCCAGCGCGGTGTGCAGGCCCAGCTCGTGGCAGCGGCGCAGCACCTCGCCGGTGAACCGGGGCTGCAGCAGCGGCTCGCCGCCGCTGAGCGTCACCCCGCCCCCGGCGACCTGGATGAACCGCTGGTACCGGGTGATCTCGGCCATCAGCTCGTCGACCGTGCGGTGCCGGCCGCTGCGCCGGTACCAGGTGTCCGGGCTGTGGCAGTAGCGGCAGCGCAGCGGGCAGCCGGCGAGGAACGCCACGAACCGGGTGCCCGGCCCGTCCACCCCGACCGAGACGTCCCAGGAGTGCACCGCCCCGGTCAGCTCGCCGCCGGACCGTCCCCGCCCGGCCGCGTCGTCGGGCGTGCGGGCGGGCGCCGGCCCGGCCGGGGCGGGCACCCCGGGCAGGCCCGCGCGCCCGGGCTCGGCGAGCCCGGGCGGCGAGGGCGGCCGGACGGTCACAGCGACCCGTGGAACGTCCGGGACACCACGTCCCGCTGCTGTTCCGGGGTGAGCCGGACGAAGTTCACCGCGTACCCGGAGACCCGCACGGTGAGCTGCGGGTAGCGCTCCGGGTGCGCCATCGCGTCGACCAGGGTGGCCCGGTCCAGCACGTTGACGTTGAGGTGGAAGCCGCCGGAGTCGGTGTAGGCGTCGAGCACCCCGGCCAGGTTGTCGATCCGCTCGGACCGGGTGCGGCCCAACCCGTCGGGGGTGACCGTGCCGGTCAGCGAGATGCCGTCCCGGGCGGCGTCGTACGGCAGCTTCGCCACCGACAGCGCGGCCGCGACCAGGCCGTGGGTGTCCCGGCCGTTCATCGGGTTCGCCCCCGGCGCGAACGGCTCACCGGCGCGCCGGCCGTCCGGGGTGTTGCCGGTGTGCTTGCCATAGACCACGTTGGAGGTGATGGTCAGCACCGACATGGTCAGCTCGGCGTCGCGGTAGGTGCGCTGCCGGCGCAGCTTCTCGGCGAACGTCTCCACCAGCCACACCGCGATGTCGTCGGCCCGGTCGTCGTTGTTGCCGAAGGTCGGGACCTCGCCCTCGACCGCGTAGTCGATCGCCAGCCCGGTGCCGTCGCGCAGCACCTTGACGGTGCCGTACCGGATCGCGGCGAGGCTGTCCACGGCGACGGAGAGGCCGGCGATGCCGGTGGCCATGAACCGGCGCACCGGGTGGTCGTGCAACGCCATCTCCAGCCGCTCGTAGGCGTACCGGTCGTGCTGGTGGTGGATGACGTTGAGCGCGTCGACGTACGTCTCGGCCAGCCAGTCCAGCGTCTTCTCGTACGCGGCCAGCACCTCGGCGTAGTCGAGGGTCTCGCCGCCGACCGGCGGGGCCGCCGGGGCCACCTGCTCGCCGGTGACCTCGTCCCGGCCGCCGTTGATCGCGTACAGCAGCGCCTTGGCCAGGTTGGCCCGGGCCCCGAAGAACTGCATATCCCGGCCGACCCGCATCGCCGAGACGCAGCAGGCGATCGCGGTGTCGTCGTCGTACGCGGGGCGGATCAGCTCGTCGTTCTCGTACTGGATGGCGCTGGTGTCCAGCGACACCTGGGCGCAGAACCGCTTGAACCCGACGGGCAACCGCGGCGACCAGAGCACGGTCAGGTTCGGCTCGGGCGCCGGGCCGAGGTTGTAGAGGGTCTGCAGGTAGCGGAAGCTGGTCCGGCTGACCAGGGGCCGACCGTCGGCGCCCATCCCGCCGAGCGACTCGGTGACCCAGGTGGGGTCGCCGGAGAAGAGCTGGTCGTACTCGGGGGTGCGCAGGAACCGGACGATCCGCAGCTTGATCACGAAGTCGTCGACCAGTTCCTGGGCGTCGCTCTCGGTCAGCCGCCCCTCGGCCAGGTCACGGCGCAGGTAGACGTCGACGAAGTTCGCCGTGCGGCCCAGCGACATCGCCGCGCCGTTCTGCTCCTTCGTGGCGGCCAGGTAGGCGAAGTACAGCCACTGGATCGCCTCGCGGCCGGTCGTCGCCGGGGCGGACAGGTCGTAGCCGTAGCTCGCGGCCATCTGCTTCAGCTCGCCGAGCGCGCGGATCTGCTCGGCCAGCTCCTCACGGTCGCGGATCACCTCGTCGGTGGAGGGCCGGTCGTCCAGCGCCGCCTTGAGCGCCTTCCGCTCGGCGACGAGGCGGTCGACGCCGTACAGCGCCACCCGCCGGTAGTCGCCGATGATCCGGCCCCGGCCGTACGCGTCGGGCAGGCCGGTGATGACGTGCGAGCGCCGCGCGGCGAGCACGTCGGCCGGGTACGCGTCGAAGACCGCGTCGTTGTGCGTCCTGCGGTAGCTGGTGAAGATCCGGTGGACCTCCGGGTCGGGTTCGAAGCCGTACGCCTTCAGTGCGGTCTCCACCATCCGCAGCCCACCGGCCGGCATGATCGCCCGGCGCAGCGGCGCGTCGGTCTGCAGCCCGACGATCAGCTCCTTCTCCCGGTCGATCCAGCCGGGCCCGTGCGCGGTGATGGTCGACGGGGTGGCGGCGTCGACGTCGAGGATCCCGCGCCGGCGCTCCTCGACGAAGAGCGTCTTCAGCGCCGCCCAGACCTCCAGGGTCCGGGCGGTCGGCCCGGTCAGGAACGCGGCGTTCCCGGTGTACGGCTCGTGGTTGGCGCGGACGAAGTCGGCGACGTCGACGGTGTCGCGCCACGCCGTGCCGGTGAAGCCGCGCCACGGATCGAGGTGTGCGTTGCCGGTCATGACTGGTCCCTCCAGGGGGTGTGTCGGCGGGTCTGCGGGCCGCCGGACGGTCGTCGGGGGCCGGACGGCGGTCACGGCCGCAGCACCAGGCGGGCGGCGACCCGGCCGGCCAGCACGTCCTGCACCGCCTCATTGATCTCGTCGAGCTTGCGCACCTCGTACGCGACCCGGGTGTGGCCGGCGGCGTGCAGCCGGAACACCTCGGCCAGGTCGGCGCGGGTGCCGACGATCGAGCCGATCACGGTGATGCCCTTGAGCACGGTCTCGAAGACCGGCAGGGTGAAGCCGTTCTCCTTCGGCAGCGACACCAGCACCAGCCGCCCGCCCCGACGCAGGCAGCGGTGGGCCTGCGCGATCACGGTGGGGCTGGCGGCCAGGACGATCGCCACGTCCGCCCCGCCGAGCGCGGTGACCGCCTCGACCGGATCCACCTCGGCCGCGTTCACGGTGTGCGTGGCGCCGAGGGCGCGGGCCAGGTGCAGCTTCTCGTCCGTCACGTCCACGGCGACGGTCTCGCCGCCGAACAGTTGCGCGTACTGCTGGGCGAGGTGCCCCAGCCCGCCGATGCCGAAGACCGCCACCCGGTCGCCGGGCCGTACCGCGGCCACCTTCACCGCCTTGTACGTGGTGACGCCCGCGCAGGTCAGCGGGGCCGCCTCGAACGGGTCGACCCCGTCCGGGACGCGGACGGCGTACCGGGCCGAGGCGACCGCGTACTCGGCGTGCGCGCCGTCGACGGAGTAGCCGGTGTTGCGCTGCGCCTCGCAGAGCGTCTCCCAGCCGGAGACGCAGTAGTCGCAGGTGCCGCAGGCCCAGCCGAGCCAGGGCAGGGCGACCCGGTGGCCGACGGCGTGCTCGGTGACGCCCTCGCCAACCCGCTCGACGATGCCGACGCCCTCGTGGCCCGGCACGAACGGCGGGTTCGGCTTGACCGGCCAGTCACCGCGCGCGGCGTGGATGTCGGTGTGGCAGAGCCCGCTGGCCTCGATCCGGACCAGGATCTCGCCGGGGCCGGGCTCCGGCACCGGCACGTCGAAGATCTCCAGCGGCTGGTCGAACGAGGTGACGACGGTCGCGCGCATCGGGAGCCTCCCAGGTCCGCTCTTCGCTTCCAGCACCAGCCTCCGCCGCCGGTGCCGAAGCGGGCAGGGGCGCAGGACCGCCACCCCCCGGGACCAAAGACCCCACCCCACCCCACCCCTCCGGCAGCCGTCCCGCCCCCGAACGCGGAACCACCTCGAAGATCCGCGCACTTTCAGAGAACGAGGGCCCATTCGACGAGGAATAAGCCCTCATTCTCGGATAGTGCGGCTTCGGCGGCTGCGGGTGTGCGGGTGGGGTGGGTGGTGGGTCGTCGCGGGGGTACCCCGGAACGGGGCGGGGGTGTGCCGTTACCCCCGGGGTTTTGGGATGGTACTGCGGCCACCG
>NZ_JBNADX010000047.1:0-23190 GCF_049629545.1 Micromonospora citrea | reverse complement strand
TTAGCGGAGGCCGGCGGCGGTGAGGAGGTTGCCCTGGGGGGTGGGGGCGGAGGCCCGACCCAGGGTCATGCGCAGTTCGGCCCGTTCGGCGGTGAACGCGGCGTCGCCGGCGATCGCCGCCGCGTACGCGGTCGCGGTGCGGTTCGCGATGGCCGACCAGCCGTACTGCTCGTGGACCATGGTGCGGGCCCGGCGGGCGAGCACCCGGGCGCGGTCCCGGTCCGACAGCAGGGCGTCGACGGCCTCGGTGAGCCCGTCCGGGTCCTGCGGGGCGAAGGTCATCCCGGTGACCCCGGGCTCGACGATCTCGGCGAGACCGCCGGTACGGGCCACCGCCAGCGGCGCCCCGGCCGCGGCGCCCTCCAGCGCGACCATGCCGAACGGCTCGTAGATGCTCGGCACCGCGAAGCAGTCCGAGGCGGCCATCACCGCGGGTAGGTCGGTGCCGCCGAGGAAGCCCGGCATGCTCACCGTGGCGCCCAGTCCGAGCCGGTGCACCTCGGCCTCCAGGGCCGACTTGTACGGGCCGTCGCCGACGATCACCGCGCGCAGCCCGGGGTGCCGCTCCCGCAGCCGGGGCAGGCCGGCGAGCAGGTGCTGCACGCCCTTCTCGTAGACCAGCCGGCCGGCGAAGGTGACCAGCGGGCCGTCCCCGGCGAACCGGGCCCGCGCGGAGGCGACCGCCGAGGTCGGCACCCGCCAGCGGTGCGGCTCCACACCGTTGGGCACCACGTCGACGCGGGCCGCGTCCACCCCGAACAACGCGCCCACCTCCTGGCGCATGTACCCGGAGCAGACGATCACCCGGCCGGACTCACCGGCCAGCCACTGCTCGACGCCGTGGATGGTGCGGTTCATCTCCTCCGGCAGCCAGCCCTGGTGCCGGCCCGCCTCGGTGGCGTGGATGGTGCTGACCAGCGGCACGTCCAGGTGCTCGCGCAGGGTCATCGCGGTGTGTGCGACCAGCCAGTCGTGGGCGTGGATCACGTCGTACGTGCCGGACTCGGTGGCGCGCAGCGCGGCCCGGGTGAGCGTGTGGTTGAACGCCATGGTCCAGGCCAGCAGGGAGCTGGTGGCCAGCGGGAAGGTGACCGGGTCCTCGGCGGCGCGGACGATCCGTACGCCGTCGGCGTACTCCTCCAGGGGCGCGCCGTCGGCGTGCCGGGTGATCACGGTGACCTCGTGCCCGGCGGCGGCCAGGGCCACCGAGAGGGCGTGCACGTGGCGGCCGAGGCCGCCGACGAGCACCGGCGGGTACTCCCAGGAGAGCATCAGGATCCGACGGGTCCGCGGGGCCACGCCGGCGGCGCTGTGCTGCTGCGGGATCTGGGCGCGGGAGGTGGGGCTCGGCCGACAGGTCCGGTCCGGGGCGATCACGGGCTGCTCGCCGACCCGCAGGGTGGTCACATCAATCTCCGTCCATGCACGAAGGGTCGCGCCGGCAACGGTGGCGGCGAAGGAAGGCGGTGGGGGTGGCCGAAGGGCTCGACGGGCCGCCCTCGCGGACGCGCCCGCATCAAGGAAAGGCCATGACGCTCTCCGCCGCATCTCGAAACGGCCTATGGTGACGGAGGACACCCAAAGGTCTCTCCCGGTATCAGGTGGGTGGATATCGGGTGCCGTCCGAACGGCTGGATTGACCGGTCGCACGGTGGGGCATTAGCGGCGTGCGCACCGGCGGCCCGCTCCGTCCGGTGCGCTCATGATCATGGGCCGAAGGAGCGACATGCAGGTCTGGCCGGGCGAGCGCTACCCCCTCGGCGCCACCTACGACGGGATGGGCACCAACTTCGCGATCTTCTCCGAGGTGGCCGAGAAGATCGAGCTCTGCCTCTTCGACGAGTGGGACACCGGCGCGGAACGGCGGGTCGAGCTGCGCGAGGTCGACGCGTACGTCTGGCACGCGTACCTGCCGGGTGTCGAGCCGGGTCAACGGTACGGCTACCGGGTGCACGGGCCCTGGGACCCGGCGAACGGACTGCGCTGCAACCCGCACAAGCTGCTGCTCGACCCGTACGCCAAGGCGGTCGACGGGGAGGTCTCCTGGGACCCGGCGGTCTACGACTACGAGCTGGGCGGCGACCCGGACCGGATGAGCGACTCGGACTCCGCGCCGTTCATGCCGAAGTCGGTGGTGGTCAACCCGTACTTCGACTGGGGCAACGACAAGCCGCCGCGCATCCCGTACCACCACTCGGTGATCTACGAGGCGCACGTGCGCGGGCTGACCATGCGCCACCCCGACATCCCGGAGGAGTTGCGCGGCACGTACGCCGCCATCGCCTCCCCGGTGATGATCGACTACTTCAAGCGGCTCGGGGTGACCGCCGTCGAACTGATGCCGGTGCACGAGTTCGTGCACGACCACCGCCTCGCCGACCTGGGCCTGCGCAACTACTGGGGCTACAACACCATCGGCTTCTTCGCCCCGCACCACGGCTACTCCGCGCTCGGCCGCCTCGGCCAGCAGGTGCAGGAGTTCCGCGGCATGGTCCGGGCGCTGCACGCCGCCGGCATCGAGGTCATCCTCGACGTGGTCTACAACCACACCGCCGAGGGCAACCACCTCGGCCCGACGCTGAGCTTCAAGGGCGTCGACGCGCCCAGCTACTACCGGCTCAGTGAGGAGGACCGCCGCTACTTCGTCGACTACACCGGCACCGGCAACAGCCTGAACGTGCGCAGCCCGCACTCGCTGCAACTGATCATGGATTCGCTGCGGTACTGGGTCACCGAGATGCACGTCGACGGCTTCCGCTTCGACCTGGCCGCCACCCTGGCCCGCGAGTTCTACGAGGTGGACCGCCTCTCCACCTTCTTCGAGGTGGTCCAGCAGGACCCGGTGGTCAGCCAGGTCAAGCTGATCGCCGAGCCGTGGGACGTCGGCCCCGGCGGCTACCAGGTCGGCAACTTCCCGCCGCAGTGGACCGAGTGGAACGGCAAGTACCGCGACACCGTGCGGGACTTCTGGCGCGGCGAGCCGGCCACCCTGGCCGAGTTCGCCTCCCGCATCTCCGGCTCGGCCGACCTGTACCAGGACGACGGCCGTCGCCCCTTCCACAGCATCAACTTCGTCACCTGCCACGACGGGTTCACCCTCAACGACCTGGTGTCGTACAACGACAAGCACAACGAGGCCAACGGTGAGGAGAACCGGGACGGCGAGAGCCACAACCGGTCCTGGAACTGCGGCGTCGAGGGGGAGACCGACGACCCCGGCGTACGCGCCCTGCGGGCCCGGCAACGGCGCAACTTCCTGGCCACCCTGATCCTCTCCCAGGGCGTGCCGATGATCGGCCACGGCGACGAGCTGGGCCGCACCCAGCGCGGCAACAACAACGCCTACTGTCAGGACAGCGAGCTGGCCTGGATCGACTGGGAGCACGCCGACGACGAACTGCTGTCCTTCGTCCGCCGGCTCACCGAGTTCCGCAACTCCCATCAGGTGTTCCGTCGCCGGCGCTTCTTCACCGGCCTGCCCGTCGGCGGCCGGGCCGCCGGCTCGGCCCTGCCCGACCTGGCCTGGTACACCCCAGACGGCCGGGAGATGACCGGCGAGGACTGGGGCAACGACTTCGGCCGCTCGGTGGCCCTGTTCGTCAACGGCGACGGCATCCCGGAGCGCGGCCAGTACGGCCAGCGCCACCGCGACGCCTCCTTCCTGCTCTGCTTCAACGCCCACGACGCCCCGCTGGACTTCACCCTGCCCGGGCCGGAGTTCGGGCAGCGCTGGGAACTGAAGATCAGCACCGCGGAACCGGACCCGGAGAAGACCACGGTGGTGGAGGCGGGCGGCGCCATCTGCGTGCCGGACCGCTCGCTGCTGGTCCTGGAGAGGACGGCCTGACATGCCCGACACCCCTCGGCCCGACGAGACGACGACGCCGACCACGCGGGTCGGCTCCACCTACCGCGTCCAGGTCCGCCCCGGCTTCGACCTGGACGCCACCGCCGGCCTCGCCGACTGGCTGGTGGCGCTGGGCGTCACCCACCTCTACAGCGCGCCCCTGCTCGCCGCCACCCCCGGCAGCCAGCACGGCTACGACGTGGTCGACCACCGCGCGGTCAACCCCGAACTGGGCGGCGAGGCCGCCCGGCAGCGCCTGGTCCGGGCGCTGCGCGCCGCCGGGCTCGGCCTGGTCGTGGACATCGTGCCCAACCACGCCGGGGTGGCCCGGCCCGCCGCCAACCCGGCCTGGTGGGACGTGCTGCGCCGGGGCCGGGACTCGGCGTACGCGTCCTGGTTCGACGTCGACTGGGACCGGGGCCGGCTGCTGCTGCCCGTCCTCGCCGACAGCACCGACGCCCTCAACGACCTCAAGGTGGTCGACGGGGAGCTGCGCTACCACGAGCACCGCTTCCCGATCGCCGACGGCACCGCCGACGGCACCCCCCGGCAGGTGCACGACCGGCAGCACTACGAGCTGGTCAACTGGCGGCGCGGCGACACCGAGCTGACGTACCGTCGGTTCTTCGCCGTCTCCGACCTGGCCGGCCTGCGGGTGGAGGACCCGGCGGTGTTCGACGCCACCCACGCGGAGATCCTGCGCTGGGTCGCCGCCGGCGACGTCGACGGCATCCGCGTCGACCATCCCGACGGCCTGCGCGACCCGGCCGGCTACCTGGCCCGGCTGCGCGCCGCCGCGCCGGACGTCTGGCTGGTGGTGGAGAAGATCCTGGAGTACGGCGAGGAACTGCCGGACTGGCCGGTGCACGGCACCACCGGGTACGACGCCCTCGCCGCCGTCTGCGGGCTCTTCGTCGACGGTGACGCCGCGGGCGACCTCACCGCCCTCGACGGCCGGCTGACCGGCCGGCACACCTCGTGGCAGGACCTCACCCACGACACCAAGCGGGAGGCCGCCACCCGGCTGCTCGCCGCTGAGCTGGGCCGGCTCGCCGCGCTCGTCCCCGAGCTGGACCCCCAGGCCACCCGGGACGCCCTCGCCGAGCTGGCCGCCTGCTTCCCGGTCTACCGGGGCTACCCGCCGGTGGGCGCCCGACACCTGGCCGCCGCCCGGTCCGAGGCGGGCCGACGCCGCCCCGACCTGGCCGCCACCCTGGACGCGGTCACCGCGCTGCTGCGCGACCCGGACCACGAGCTGGCCGCCCGCTTCCCGCAGCTGACCGGCGCGGTCATGGCCAAGGGGGTGGAGGACACCGCCTACTACCGGTGGAGCCGGTTCGTCGCGCTCAACGAGGTCGGCGGCTCGCCCGCCCACTTCGGGGTGCCGCCGGCGGAGTTCCACCGCTTCGCCGCCGCCCGCCAGGTCCGCTGGCCGGCGAGCATGACCACCCTGTCCACCCACGACACCAAGCGTGGCGAGGACGTCCGGGCCCGGCTCGCCGTGCTGTCGGAGCTGCCCGGCCGCTGGGCCGAGCAGGTCAGCCGGTGGACGTCCCGGGCGCCGCTGGGCGACCCGGCCTTCGCCCACCTGCTCTGGCAGACCGCCGTCGGCGCCTGGCCCGTCGAGCGGGAGCGACTGCACGCGTACGCCGAGAAGGCCGCCCGGGAGGCGTCGGTCTGCACCAGCTGGGCCGACCCCGACCTCGCCTTCGAGCACGAGCTGCACGCCCTGGTCGACCGGATGTACGACGACCCCGAGCTGCACGCCGAGATCACCGCCTTCGCCGCGGAGATCACCCCGGCGGGCTGGTCCAACTCGCTCGGGCAGAAGCTCGTCCAACTCGCCATGCCCGGGGTGCCGGACACCTACCAGGGCACCGAGCTGTGGGAGAACTCCCTGGTCGATCCCGACAACCGCCGTCCGGTCGACTTCGCCGTACGCCGGGAACTGCTGGCCCGCCTCGACGGCGGCCTGCGGCCGGCGGTGGCCGCCGACGGCGCGGCGAAGCTGCTGGTGGTCTCCCGGACGCTGCGGCTGCGCCGGGACCACCCGGAGCTGTTCACCACCTACCGGCCGGTGCCGGCGCAGGGGCCGGCCGGCCGGCACGCGCTCGCCTTCGACCGGGGCGGCGCGGTCGCGGTGGCCACCCGGCTGCCGCTGCGGCTGGCCCGCGACGGCGGCTGGCGGGGCGCCACCCTGCCGATTTCCGGCAACAGTGTTACGGACGTGTTCACCGGTCGGGTCTACAGTGGTTCTGAGCTGCTGCTCGATGATCTGTTGCGCACCTACCCCGTCGCACTGCTGGCTCCCACCGACTCCGTGGAGGCTGCCGCATGACCGAGTTCACGGTGTGGGCGCCCGAGGCCGCCCGGGTCCGGCTGCGACTGCCGGGCGACACCGACCACGAGATGCGCCCCGGCCGGCAGGGCTGGTGGCGGATCGAGATCCCCCACGCCGGGCCGGGCACCGACTACGCGTTCCTGCTCGACGACGACGACCGGGCGCTGCCCGACCCGCGCTCGGCCTGGCAGCCCGACGGCGTGCACGGGCCCAGCCGGCTCTACGACCACTCCGCGTACCCCTGGACCGACCAGGGCTGGACCGGCCGGCAGCTGCCCGGCAGCATCCTGTACGAGCTGCACGTCGGCACCTTCACCCCGGAGGGCACCTTCGACGCGGCGATCGCCCGCCTCGACCACCTGGTCGACCTCGGCGTCGACATGATCGAGCTGTTGCCGGTCAACGCGTTCAACGGCGAGCACAACTGGGGCTACGACGGCGTCTGCTGGTACGCCCCGCACCAGCCGTACGGCGGGCCGGACGGGCTCAAACGGTTCGTCGACGCCGCCCACGCCAAGGGGCTGGGGGTGATCCTCGACGTCGTCTACAACCATTTCGGGCCCTCCGGGGCCTACGCGCCGATGTTCGCGCCGTACCTCACCGAGCAGAGCAACACCTGGGGCCGCACCGTCAACCTCGACGGCCCGCACTCCGACGGGGTGCGCCGCTACATCATCGACTCGGTGCTGATGTGGCTGCGCGACTACCATGTCGACGGGCTGCGGCTGGACGCCGTGCACGCCATGCCGGACTCCCGGGCCACCCACTTCCTGGAGCAGGTCGCCACCGAGGTGGAGACGCTCTCCACCCACCTGGGCCGGCCGCTGTCGCTGATCGCCGAGTCCGACCTCAACGACCCGAAGCTGATCACCGGACGGGAGGCCGGCGGGTACGGCCTGCACGCCCAGTGGAACGACGACGCCCACCACGCCCTGCACACCCTGCTCACCGGCGAGCGGCAGGGCTACTACGGCGACTTCGGCTCGCTGGAGTGCCTCACCGACGTGCTCACCGGCGCGTTCTTCCACGCCGGCACCTGGTCCAGCTTCCGCAACCGCAGCCATGGCCGGCCGGTCGACCGGCAGCGCACGCCGGGGCACCGCTTCGTGGCGTACCTGCAGAACCACGACCAGATCGGCAACCGGGCCACCGGGGACCGGATCTCCGCCACCCTCTCCCCGGCGCTGCTGCGGGTCGGGGCGGTGCTGCTGATGACCGCCCCGTTCACCCCGATGCTGTTCATGGGGGAGGAGTGGGCGGCATCGACGCCCTGGCAGTTCTTCACCAGCCACCCGGAGCCGGAGTTGGCCGTCGCGGTGCGCACCGGGCGCAGGCGGGAGTTCGCCGCGCACGGCTGGCCCGAGGGCGACGTGCCCGACCCGCAGGACCCGCAGACGTTCCTGCGTTCCCGGCTGGACTGGGCGGAGCTGGACAAGCCGGAGCACCGCGAGATGTACGAGTTCCACAAGCGGCTGATCGCGCTGCGCAAGAGCCGGGCGGACCTGTCCGACCCTCGGCTGGACCGGGTGCAGGTGCGCCACGGGGACCGGTTCCTGGTGATGCGCCGGGGCGAGACCCTGGTCGTGGCGAACCTGGCCGGTCGGGCACAGGGGATCTCGTTGCCGGGGGTGGCGCGGCGGGTGCTGCTGGCCACCGGTGAGGGGGTGACGGTGATGCGGGACCGGGTGGAGCTGCCGGGGGAGACGGCGGCGATCGTGGCGCTCTAGCAGCTCCGCAGGGCGCGCTCCGCGGTGGGTGACCTGGCCGGGGCCGGGCGGGTGCTGGTCGACGCGGACGGCATCGCGCCGGCCGAGGTCCGGTGGCGGCCGGTGGCCCGTACGGTGATCGCCGAGGTGGCCCGGGGCGGCCCGGCAGGGGCCGGCGTGGCACGGCTGACGACGCTGGTCGGCCGGACCCGGTGACGTGCCGCGACCCGCTCCGTCCCGGGCGGAGGAGGGAGCGGGTCGGCACGTCGGTCAGGCGAAGCCGAACACCGGCGGGAAGGCGAGCACCACCGTCCAGGCCCAGACCGCGTAGACGGCGAGGTAGCGGGTCTGCCAGCGTTCCAGGCGGGCGAAGGGCATCCGGCCCCGCAGGAAGCCGAGGAACAGCCAGGCCGACCAGCCGAGGTTGGCCAGCAGGATCAGGTTCTCGCCGAGCGCGGCGGTCTTGTTGGGGCTGAAGCCGAACTCGGTGATCCGGCCGGTGATCGCCAGTAGCACCAGGACGTCGATGACCAGGGCGCTGACCACGAGCACGAGTTGCAGGCGGTCGAAGAGGCCGGGCCGGGCGGTGAGGTCGCGGGCGCTGATGGCGTAGAGCAGCAGGCCGAGCACGACGACGAGCAGCAGGTCGAACAGGATGAGCACGTCACGTTCGACGTCGATGCCGTTGTTGGTGGCGATGAACGCGACCAGGAAGGCCAGCAGGGTGGCCGCGAACAGCGGCGTGAATACGCGGGTGAGCACCGGCGCCATGTTCTCGATGACGCTCTGTTTGGCTTCTACCAGCCAGGCCGCCACCACGACCGCCGCCGTCGCGCCGCAGGGCAGCAGCCACTGGCCGACGAAGCCTTCGGCGTCGATGCCGATGGCCTCGAAGGTGCCGACGGTGAACAGGGTGAGCACCCCGCCGCCCAGCGCGAGCAGGGCGAAGTAGATCAGCCACTCGCCGGTGAACCGGATGAAGTCCATCCGCCGCCGGTGGGAGCGCCAGTCGCCGCCGACGTAGGCGACGCCGACGACCAGCCACAGCGCCAGTGGCAGGTGGATGGCGGTGAGCACGAGGGTGTGCGCGTCGTCGTCGAGCGGGTAGGCGTTCGCGGCGACCGCGCCGAGGACGAAGAGCGCGCCGAGCACCGCGACGACGGGCAGGCCGACGCGGCGTTGCCAGGCGAAGTACGCGGCGAGCGCCGGCAGCGCGAACAGGCTGAGGTTGCGGGCGTAGAAGGCGGCGTCGTCGTCCTCACCGAGGCCGAGCCCGAACAGGGCCGGCGCCTTGATCGCCAGCGCGGCGAGGGCGGCGCAGAGCACCATGACCGGCAGTTCGCGGCGGGTGCGGGCGGCGGTGGGGGCGTCCGACTCGGCGGGCAGGACGAGTTGCTTCCACAGCCGCTCGGAGTGTTCGCGGGCGAATTCGCGGGACAGGTCGTCGAGGCTGCCCATGCGTTTGACGGCGATGAGGAACGCCTCGTCGGTGCGCAGGCCGCCCTGGGTCAGCTCGGTGATCCGACTGCGCAGGTGGTCTTCCAACTCTTCGGCGTCGGTGCGGTGCAGTTCCCGGCGGCGGTCCATGTAGGCCCGCCACTCGGCGATCTGGCCCTCCAGATCGCTGTCGATGGTCATCGTCCCGCCTCCCATGCCGGCGTGATCGGCGTGATGGTCTGTGCGGCGCTCCAGACACCCCGCAGCGCGTCGACGACCGTGGCCCACTGGCGGCGCTGCTCGGCGAGTTCGGCCCGGCCCTGTTCGGTGATGCGGTAGTACTTGCGGCGTCGTCCACCCGGCGGGGTCACCCAGAACGACTCGACGTGGCCCAGTCGCTCCAGCCGGTGCAGCAGCGGATAGAGCAGCCCTTCGGTCCACTCCAGTTGCCCGCCCGACAGGTCGTCGACCTGTTTGAGGATGGCGTAGCCGTAGTTCTCGCCCTCGCTGAGAATGCCCAGCACGAGTGGTGTCGCCGAGGCGGCGACGAGGTCCTTGGTGATGCGCACGTGGCCTCCTCGACCCTAAGACTGCAATGCATAGTAGTTCTAGGTATTAGCGCGGCGCAATCCTCCAGCAGCGCTCTGCGCGGGGGTGTGGGCTCAAGTGACGCGTGCATACCGAGTATGCTCGCTGCTCATGCAGCCCAATGATCGGACAGTGGCGCTCGCCGCCGTGGTGGGCGGATTCCTGCTCGGCTTCCTCGACTTCGTGTGGATCACGTCGGTGCCGTATCCCTTCGCCGAACTCGGCAACTCCACCGCCACCTGGGCGGTCGCCGCCTTCGGCTTCGGGTACTGGGTCCGGTCCGGTGGGCTGCGCGCGGCGCTGGGCGCCACCGTCCTGCTCGTCGTCGCGGTGCCCAGCTACTACCTCGCGGCGACGCTGCTTCAGGGTGACGACCTGGCGGTGCTGTGGGCGCCGACGTCGCTGCTGTGGATGGTGTTCGGGGTGCTCGCCGGGGTGGTCTTCGGCACCGCGGGCACCTGGGCGCGGGAGACGGGCCGGCGGCAGATCGTCGGGGCCGCGCTGCCGGCAGCGGTGTTCTTCGAGGAGGCGGCCCGGTTCGCCGGTAAGGCCGCCGGTCCCGACCATCCGCCGGGCGTGGCGTGGAACGCCGTCATCGACGTCGCGCTCGGCGTCCTGGTGGTGGTGCTGATCGGGGGTTCGCACCGGCGGCGGGCGCTCGCGGTGGCCCTGGCCCTGCCACTGGCCGCGATCATCTACCTCGCATTCGCGGCGGCCGGCGCGGCATAGGGGTGTCCGCGTCGTCGGTGGTGGCAGGCTGGTGGACCTGGGTGTCGGCGGTGTCGCACCCACCCGAGCCGCTCGGGTGGGTGGCGTCGCACCACGGCGGCCTTCACCGACGGGGAGGAGTGCCATCATGATCGGACTCGCACGGCGGGTGCTCGCGGCGACAGCGGTCACGGTCGTCCTCACCACGGCCGGCTGCACGAGCGACCGGCCCACCGCCGTGCCCGGCACCACCGCCCCCGTCGGCCCGACCGTCACGCCGGTGCCGCCACCTCCGCACTTCGCCGCGCTGGAGCGGCGGTACGACGCCCGGCTCGGCGTCTACGCGTACGACACCGGCTCCGGCCGCACCCTCGCGTACCGGGCCGACGAGCGGTTCGCGTACGCGTCGACGTTCAAGGCGCTGGCCGCCGGGGCGCTGCTGGCCGCCACCTCGGACGCGCAGTTGGACCGGGTGGTCCGCTACGGGCGCGAGGACCTGGTGACGCACTCGCCGGTCACCGAGCGGCACGTCGCGGACGGCATGACCCTGCGCGCGGTCGCCGACGCGGCGGTGCGCCACAGCGACAACACCGCCGCCAACCTGATGCTCGCCGAACTGGGCGGCCCGGCCGGGTTCGAGCGGGCGCTGCGCGGCATCGGCGACACCGTCACCGACCCCGCCCGCACCGAGCCGGCCCTCAACCAGGCCGCGCCGGGCGATGTCCGCGACACCAGCACGCCGCGCGCCATGGCCGACTCCCTCCAGGCGTACGCGATCGGCGGCGCCCTGTCGGTCGAGGACCAGCGGGTGCTGCTCGACTGGCTCAAGCGCAACACCACCGGGGCGAACCTGATCCGGGCCGGGGTGCCGGCGGGCTGGCAGGTGGCCGACAAGACCGGCGCCGGCGGGTACGGCACCCGCAACGACATCGCCGTGGTGTGGCCACCGGACAGCGCCCCGATCGTGCTGGCCGTGATGTCCCGCCGGGACACCCGCGACGCCCGGTACGACGACGCGTTGATCGCGCAGGCGACGAGGGTCGCCCTCGATGCGTTGCGCTGACCCGTCCGGGCGTCCCTGATCGATCCCGCGCCGCCGCACCAGCCGAGTTCCCCGCCGCCGCCGGTGGCTGGCACCGGCAGCGTGACCGCTCCTGCCATCGAACTCACCGGCACCCGGCGCTTCCACGCCTGTGCCGTACGCCGGTCGTCCGGCAGCTTCTGTGCCGATTCGCGGTTCGTGCGCCCCGTCGCGGGCATAGCGTCGTCGTGGCGGCTTTCGCCGCCGGGCCGTCCCCCGAAGGCGGTCAGGGCCGAGCGACGGTGGTGCGGCGTGCAGAGAACCGACCCGACGGTGCTGGACGAACTGGAACGACGGGGCCGGGGGACCGGGCTGCCCCGGGTGCTGGGCGTGCTGAGCCTGGCCCTCGGCGCGGGCGGGCTCGTGGCCCCCCGCGCGGTGGCGCGACTGGCCGGGGTGGACGACTCCCCGCACGCGGCCGGCGTCATCCCGGCCGTCGCCGCCCGGGAACTCGGGCACGCCGCCGGACTGCTGGCCGGACGCCGTCCGGCCGGCTGGACGTGGACCCGGGTCGCCGGTGACGCCGTCGACCTCGCCCTGCTCGGGCGGGCCCTCGCCGACCGGCGCGGTGAGCGCCGCCGACGGGTTGCCGTCACCACGGCGGTGATCGCCGGCATCGCCGCCGTCGACCTGCTCGCCGCGCTGCGCGCCGGGCGGGCCCGGCGGGCCCGGGAGCGGCTGATCCTCATGGAGGTCGGGGTCACCGTGAACCGGCCGGCGTCCGAGGCGTACCGGTTCTGGCGCGACCTGGAGAACCTGCCCCGGTTCATGGCCCACCTGGAAGCCGTGCGCGCCGAGGACCTGCTCGCACTGGACGGCGCGCGGGCCGGCGGGCCGGCACATCGGCTGGGACGCCGAGATCGTCGAGGACCGCCCGAACGAGCTGATCGCGTGGCGGTCGCTGCCCGGCGCGCGGGTGCCCAACGCCGGCCGGGTGCGCTTCGTGCCGGCCCCCGGCGACCGGGGCACCGAGGTCCGGGTCGAACTCGGGTACGCCCCGCCGGCCGGGCGGCTCGGCCGGGCCGTGGCGAAGCTCTTCGGCGAGGAGCCGGAGCAGCAGGTCCGTGACGACCTGCGCCGGTTCAAGCAGGTGCTGGAGACCGGTGAGGTGGTCCGCTCCGACGCCAGCCCCGAGGGCATCAGCCTGCACCAGCAGCTCCGGCAGCGACCCGCCCAGCCCTTGCCCGCCGGCCTGCGCGGCTGATCGACGAGGAGAGACGATGAAGGCGACCGCCTGGATGGGCAAGGACAGCGTCGAGGTCGTCGACGTGCCCGACCCGCGCATCATGAACGCCCGCGACGCCGTCGTGAAGATCAGCTCCACCGCGATCTGCGGCTCCGACCTGCACCTCTACCACGGCTACATTCCCGCGATGCGCAAGGGCGACATCCTCGGCCACGAGTTCATGGGCGAGGTGGTGGAGGTCGGCCCGGAGGTGGACAACCTCGCCGTCGGCGACCGGGTGGTGGTGCCGTTCCCCATCGCGTGCGGCAACTGCGCCTCCTGCCAGCAGGGCCGCTACTCGGTCTGCGAGAACTCCAACCCCAACGCCGGCATCGCCGAGAAGATCATGGGCCACTCGCCGGCCGGCATCTTCGGCTACTCCCACCTGCTCGGCGGGTACGCCGGCGGCCAGGCCGAGTACGTCCGGGTGCCGTTCGCCGACATCGGCCCGATCAAGGTCCCCGACGAGGTGCCGGACGACCAGGCGCTGATGCTCGCCGACGTCTTCCCCACCGGCTACATGGGCGCCGAGATGTGCGACATCACACCCGGCGACGTGATCGCCGTCTGGGGCGCCGGGCCGGTCGGGCTGCTCGCGGCGGCCAGCGCCCGGCTGCTCGGCGCGGAGCGGGTCATCGTGATCGACCGGTACCCGTACCGGCTGCGGCTGGCCGCCGAACAGGTCGGGGCGGAGACGATCAACTACGAGCAGCTCGACGTGCTCGACGAGCTGAACCAGCTCACCGCCGGCCGGGGTCCGGACGCCTGCATCGACGCGGTCGGTCTGGAGGGGCACCACGGCAACGCCGCGATGTACGCGTACGACCGGGCCAAGCAGGCCGCCCGGCTGGAGACCGAGCGGCCGTTCGCGTTGCGTCAGGCGATCATGGCCTGCCGCAGCGGGGGAGTGGTGTCGGTGGTCGGCGCGTACGGCGGCTTCGTGGACAAGTTCCCGATGGGGGCGTTCATGAACCGGTCGCTGATCATGCGCACCGGGCAGTGCCACGTGCAGCGCTACACCCGGCCGCTGCTGGAGCACATCGTGCGCGGCGACGTCGACCCGAGCTTCGTGATCAGCCACCGGATGCCGCTGAAGGACGCGGCGAAGGGCTATCGCATGTTCCAGAAGAAGCAGGACGACTGCACCAAGGTCGTGCTCAAGGTCTGAGCCCGGCGCTCCCCGGTCCCGCGCCACCGGTCACGCCCAGGGGGCCGTCGGGCCCCTGCCGGTCAGGGCAGGGGCCACTCGTGCACCGGGCGGTTGCTGTGCATCAGCTCCACGTAGTGCCGGACCACCTCGCGCAGCGCCTCCGGCCGGTCCAGATGGTCGGCGGACTCCAGCCGGTGCAGCGTCTCCACCTGCCAGGTGGCGCCGTTGCGCCCGGTCAGGCAGCGCTGCTCGATGATGCCGAGCAGCCGGTCCCGCTCAGCCGGATCCACTCCCCACAGGTCCAGCCCGTGGTACGCCAGCGGCAGCAGCCGGCGCAGCACCAGCTCGGTCACCGGCAGGTAGCCCAGCCCCGGCCAGAACACCTGGGCGTCGATGCCGTACCGGGCGCAGCTGTGGAAGTTCTCCTCGGCGGCGCTGAACGACATCTGTGACCACAGCGGACGGTCCGACTCGGCCAGGGCACGGACCAGCCCGAAGTAGAACGCGCCGTTGGCGACCGTGTCCAGCACGGTCGGCCCGGCCGGCAGCACCCGGTTCTCCACCCGCAGGTGGGGGCGGCCCTTGAGCACGTCGTAGACGGGTCGGTTCCAGCGGTAGACGGTGCCGTTGTGCAGCCGCAGCTCGGCGAGCTTCGGCACCCCGCCGGCCGCGAGCGCCTCGGCCGGGTCCTCCGGGTCGCAGACCGGCAACAGGGCCGGGAAGTAGCGCACGTTCTCCTCGAACAGGTCGAAGACGCTGGTGATCCAGCGTTCGCCGAACCAGACGCGCGGGCGTACCCCCTGGGCCTTGATCTCCTCGGAGCGGGTGTCGGTGGCCTGCTGGAACAGCGGGATGCGGGTCTCCCGCCACAGCTCCCGGCCGAAGAAGAGGGGGGAGTTCGCGCCGAGCGCCACCTGGATGCCGGCGATCGCCTGCGCGGCGTTCCAGTAGTCGGCGAACTGCGCCGGGCTGACCTGGAGGTGGAACTGGGTGCTGGTGCAGGCGGCCTCGGGGGTGATGGTGTCCGCGGTGGTGGCCAGCCGTTCCACCCCGGTGATCGCGATCCGCAGGTCTTCGCCACGGGCGGCGAAGATCTGCTCGTTGAGCAGTTCGTAGCGCGGGTTCGCCGACAGCGTCGCGGCGGTCAGGTGCTCCGGGCGCAGGGTGGGCAGAATGCCGATCATCACCAGGTGCGCGCCGACGGTGCGCGCCTTGGACTCGGCGGCGTTGAGGCTGGCCCGTACGTGTTGCTCGAACTCGGCGGTGCCGGTGCCGGCCAGCCGGCGCGGGGCGACGTTGATCTCGACGTTGAACTGTCCCAGTTCGGTCTGGAAGCTCGGGTCGGCGACGGCGGAGAGCACGTCGGCGTTGCGCATCGTCGGCAGGGAGTCGTCGTCGACCAGGTTGATCTCGATCTCCAGCCCGGTCATCGGCCGCTCGACGTCGAAGCGTGACTCGCGCAGCATCTCGGCGAACACGTCCAGGCACCGGCGTACCTTCTCGCGGTAGCGGGCCCGGTCCTCACGACTGAAGGTGCGCACGCCGACGTCCTCGCCCATGGTCACCACCCTGTCACCGTTGGTTCTCCCAACCTCGCACGTTCCGGCAAGGACGGGGAAGACCCGAAGGACTTTTACCTACCCATCCCACGCGCCGGTGATCCCTGTCGCGCCGGTGGGTCGAGGTGCCCGACCGGGGCCGGGCCGCTGGCTACGATGGCGCGATGCGCGAGAAGACCACCCGACTGTTCGTGGCGGCGGCGATCGCCGAGGCGTGTTCCTGGCTGGCCCTGCTGGTCGGCATGGCGGTCAAGTACGGGCCGCCGGCCGACGAGATCGGCGTCAAGATCTTCGGCCCGGTGCACGGCGCCCTGTTCGTGGCGTACGGGCTGCTGGTGCTGGTGATGGCCCGGACGCACCGGTGGAGCCCGGTGGTCACCGTCGTCGCGCTGGCCTGCTCCGTGCCGCCGTTCGCCACCCTGCTCTTCGAGCGCTGGGCCAAGCGGCGCGGCCTGCTCGACGCCGTGCCGCAGCCGCAGCGCCCGCTCACCCCGGTCGGCTGACCCCGCCCGCTCCCACGCCCGCCGGCTCAGCCGGACAGGAACGCTGCCAGCACGGTGGCCAGTTGCTCCGGCGCCTCCTCGGCCATGTGGTGGCCCGACTCGATCGAGGCGACCCGCAGGTCCGGGGCCCACTGGCGCCAGATCGCCGCCGGGTCGCCGTACAGCTCGACCATGTCGTCCCGGGTCGACCAGCAGAACAGCGTCGGGCAGGCGATCCGCCGCCCGGCCGCCCGGTCCGCCTCGTCGGCCGCCCGGTCCGGCCCCAGCCCCGCCCGGTAGTCCTCGCACATCGCGTGCACGGTGGCCGGGTCGTGGATCGCCCGGCGGTAGTCGGCGTACGCCTGCGCGCCCATCTCCTGCGGCGATCCGCCGTACCAGGCGTCCGGGTCGGCGTTGATCACGCGTTCGGCCGGCTTGCCGGACTGGGCCAGGAAGAACCAGTGCCACCAGCGGGCGGCGAACCGGGCGTCGCAGCGGGCCAGCGCCTCGCCGATCGGCACTCCGTCGAGGACGCCCAGCCGGCTCACCCGGTCGGGGTGGTCCAGCGCCGTGCGCATCGCCACGTAGCAGCCCCGGTCGTGACCGACGACCGCGGCCCGGTCGTGGCCGAGCGCGTCGAGCAGGCCGACCACGTCGCGGGCCATGGCCCGCTTCGCGTACCCCGCGTGGTCGGGGCCGGCCGGCGGCTTCGAGGAGCCGCCGTAGCCGCGCAGGTCCGGGCAGATCACGGTGGACCGGTCGGCGAGCAGCGGCGCGACCCGGTGCCAGGTGGCATGGGTGCGGGGATGGCCGTGCAGCAGTACCACCGGTGGCCCGGATCCGCCGTGCCGCACGCGCAGGCGTACCGGGCCGACGTCGACCTGCGCCAGGGTGAAGCCGGGGAACATGACGGCACCGGTGCCCGCCGGGGCGGGCGCGGAAACCCTCAGCCGGTCAGCATGGAGCAGGCGCCGAGGCCTGTCAGCAGCAGCAGCCCGAGCGCCGCCTGGAGCAGCAGCGGCGGCCCGAGATGCGACCAGACGGTGGCGGTACGCGGCCGCAGCGGCTGCGCGGTGGTCAGGTTGACGATCCGCTCCACCTTCGGCGGCAGGTCGGGATCCTGCGGGCGCAGGGTGAGCTGCACGTGGTCGCCCGGGTGCAGGGCGCTCTGCGGCAGATGCCCGTGCAGCTCCACCTCGTAGAGCAGGCCGGCCGCGTCACGGACCCGCAGCGGGGTGACCAGGAACTCGGGCCCCTTCTTCAGGTCCTTCCACTTGCGTCGGGCGCCGCCTCCGCCGCCGCCGGAGGAGATCAGCGTGCGCACCAGCAGCACCAGCAGACCCATCACGCTCGCGGCGGTCACCACCGCCACCAGCACCGGCTGCCCGACGCGGACCTCCCGGGGATATCCCTCCCGCAACCGGACGACCCGCCCGGTGAGGATGCGCTGTGTCGGGCGCACGACGCGGGGCGCGAGGTCGCTGTCCATGATCACCACCGAGAGTCCGGTTCCGTGCACCGATGGTATCGGTCCTCCCGGTCGAACGACGTGAATGAACCCGCGGTCACGCGGAGCGGTGCGGCGAGGTGACATCCCCGGTGGCGCGGGTAAGCGTGCGGCCGAGCTGGAAAGGGGTCTTGAGCATGCAGCTGTCCTTCCTGCGCCCGCTCTACGACCGGCCCGGGCCGTGGTGCTCGGTATACCTGGACGCCTCCCGGGACACCCACGACGCGCATCCGCAGGTCGACCTGCGCTGGCGGGCCCTCAAGGGCCAGTTGCTGGAGCAGGGCGCCGACGCGGAGAGCATCGACGCGATCGAACGGGTGGTGCGCGGACACGACCCGATGCCCGGGGACTACGGCATCGCGGTCTTCGCCACCCGAGGCCACGTGGTGCTCACCGAGTACCTCACCGCGCCACCGCTGAAGGACCTGGCCGTCTGGTCGAACCTGCCGCACACCATGCCGCTGGTCGCCCAGCGGGGCGAGCAGATCGCCTGGGTGCGCGTGCTGGCCGACCGCCGGGGGGCCGACGCGATGGCGGTCAGCGCGGGCGGGGTGCCCCGCCGGGCCCACGTGCAGGGCCGGGAGAGCTGGCAGCTGCGCCGGGTCCAGCCGGGCGGCTGGTCCCAGTCCCGCTACCAGCGCGCGGCGATGGAGGCGTGGCACCACAACGCCGGTGACGCTGCCGCCGCCACCGTCGAGCTGGCCGAGAAGGTCGGCGCCGACGTGCTCGTGGTCGCCGGCGACGTCCGGGCCACCGGCATGATCGCCGCCCAGCTGCCGGAGCGCTGGCAGGACATGGTGGTGCGCACCGACGCCGGCTCCCGCAACGTCGCGGCCGACCACACCCTGATGGACGACCTGACCGTGCAGACCATCGCCGAGGTCGCCGAGCAGCGGGTCGCCGCCGCCCTGGACCGCTTCGGCATGCAGGAGGACGTCGGGGCCGGGCTGGACGCCGTGGTCGCCGCCCTGCAACGCAACCAGGTCGACACCATGCTCATCGTCGACGACCCGTCGGCCAACGGGCAGCTCTGGATCGGCCCCGAGCCCACCGACATCGCCACCGAACCGGGGCAGCTCGCCGCCGTCCGCGACCCGCAGCAGGCCCGGGCCGACGCCGCCCTGGTCCGGGCGCTGGTCGGCACGGACGCCGAGCTGACCGTCCTCGGCCCGGACGAGGCGCCCGACCTGACCGACGGCGTCGGCGCGGTGCTGCGCTACGTCGACGCGGGCACCCCCGGACGTGGCAATGGCTGACCGGACGGCGGCCGACCTGGTCGTGGACCGGCTGCGGGCCTGGCGGGTGCCCCGCGTCTTCGGCTACCCGGGGGCGGCGATCGCCCCGGTGGTGGAGGCGCTGGACGCCGCCGGGGGCGACCCGGAGTTCGTCCCGGCCCGGCACGAGGAGACCGCCGCCTTCATGGCGACCGGGCACGCCAAGTTCACCGGGGAGATCGGGGTCTGCCTGGCCACCCAGGGCCCCAGCGCGGTGCACCTGCTCAACGGCCTGTACGACGCCAAGCTGGACAGCAAGCCGGTGGTGGCGCTCGTGGGGGAGGACGTCAGCGGCCCGCTGGGCGGCGCGCACGAGGAGATCGGGCTGAGCCGCCTCTTCGGCGACGTCTGCAACCAGTTCGTCCGCTACGCCCGCTCCCCGGCGCACCTGCCGGTCCTGCTCGACCAGGCGTTCCGGACCGCCGCGGCGACCCGCAGCCCCACCTGCGTGGTGCTGCCCCGGGCGGTGCAGGAGGGCGCCGTGCCCGACCTTCAGCCGCACGCGGCCGGGGTGGTGACCGCGACGCCGGGGGAGCCGCTGGCCCGGGTGCTGCCGCACGACGCCGACCTGGACGCCGCCGCGTCGCTGCTCACCGTGGGGCACCGGGTGGCGATCCTGGTGGGCCAGGGCGCCCGGGGCGCGGACGACGAGGTCGTCGCGCTCGCCGACCGGCTCGGCGCGGGGGTGGCCACCTCGCTGCTCGGCAAGCCGGTGCTCGACGAGCGGCTGCCCTTCCACACCGGGGTGCTGGGCGAGGTGGGCACCCCGGCGGCGGCGCAGCTGATGGGCGGGGCGGACACCCTCCTGCTGGTCGGCACGAACGACCCGTGGATCGACTACTTCCCGATGCCGGGGCAGACCCGCACGGTGCAGATCGACATCGACGGGCGGCGGATCGGCAACCGCTACCCGGTGGACGTGCCGCTGGTCGGCGACGCCGCCGAGACGCTGCGCGCCCTGCTGGCCCGGGTGCCGGACCAGCCCAACCGGCAGTGGCGGGCGACCGTGGAGGGCTCGGTCGACCGGTGGCGCCAGCACGCCGCCGACCGGGCCGCCGAGCCGGCCGAGCCGGTGAACCCGCAGTTGGTGCTGCACGAGCTCTCCGCCCGGTTGCCCCGCTGCGGCGCGGTCGCCGTCGACGTGGGGTCGGTCCTCTACTGGTACGCCCGCCACCTGGAGCTGCCACCCGGGGTGAACGCCCAGCTCTGCGGCACCCTCGGCTCGATGGGCTGCGCCCTGCCGTACGCGGTCGCGGCCAAGCTGGCCCGGCCGCGCGAGCCGGTGGTGGCGCTGGTCGGCGACGGGGCGATGCAGCTCAACGGCCTGGCCGAGCTGATCACCGTGGCGGACCGGTGGCAGGAGTGGGCCGACCCGCGGCTGGTGGTGCTGGTGCTCAACAACCGCGGCCGGTCCGGTACGGGCGGCGGACGCCCGGGCCTCGACGCCGCGCCCCGCCGCCGCCCCGACGTGCCGTACGCCGGTTGGGGCCGGCTGCTCGGCCTGCACGGCGTCCGGGTCGACCGGCCGGAGCTGGTCGGGGCGGCCTGGGACGAGGCGCTCGCCGCGGACCGGCCCTGCGTGCTGGAGGCGGTGGTGGACCCGGCGGTCCCGCTGCGCCCGCCGGAGCCGGCCCTGGCCGACCTGCGGGGGATCTTCGCCGAGGGCGACGCGGTACGGCGGGTCCGCGACACGATGCTGCGGGCCCGGACGGCGGTGGAGGCCGAGGACCTCGTTTAGCCGTACCCGGGTAGGGCATCAGGAGACCCTGCCGTTCCCAGGAGGTTCCATGTCCGACGCCGTCGACCGCCGCTACGGCCCCGCGCCACTGCCGCAGCCGCGGGGCGTGGTCTCCGCCGCGCTGGTCGACGCGCTGCGGCAGCCGCCGCACGACCTGCCGGCGGGGCTCGGCGCGCAGCTGGCCACGGAGGACCCGGTCGGCGACGAGGACCTCCAGCTGACCCTGTTCCTCTGCTACGAGCTGCACTACCGGGGCTGGCGGGCGGTGGACGACGACTGGGAGTGGCAGCCCACGCTGCTGGCGCTCCGGGCGGTCGCCGAGCGGGCCTTCGAGGCGGCGCTGCGCCGGCTGGTCGGGCCGTTGCCGGCGGTGCTGCCCGCCGGTGTGCCCCGGGCGCTGGCCGACCTGGTGGCGGCCGACGACGGGCCGTCACTCGCCGCCGCGTTGCAGCGCCGGGCCACCCTGGCGCAGTTCCGCGAGTTCGTCACCCACCGGTCGATCTACCACCTGCGCGAGGCCGACCCGCACAGCTGGGGGCTGCCCCGGCTCGGCGGGCCGGCGAAGGCAGCCCTGGTGGAGATCCAGATGGACGAGTACGGCAACGGCCGGCTGGACCGGATGCACGCCGAACTGTTCCGCGCGACCGTGGACCGGCTCGGCCTGGACACCGGCTACGCCGCCCACCTGGACCTGGTCCCGGCGGTCACCCTGGCCACGAACAACCTGATCTCGCTGTTCGGGCTGCACCGGCGGCTGCGCGGCGCGCTGCTGGGGCACCTCGCCGCCTTCGAGATGACCTCGTCGCTGCCGAACCGCCGCTACGGCAACGGCCTGCGCCGGCTCGGCCTGGACGAGGTGGCCACCCGCTTCTACGACGAGCACGTCGAGGCCGACGCGGTGCACGAGCAGATCGCCGCGTACGACCTGTGCGGCGGGCTGGTGCGCGCGGAGCCCGGGCTCGCCGCCGACGTGCTGTTCGGCGCGGCCGCCGCGCTGGCGGTGGACCGCCTCTTCGCGGCGCACCTGCTCGACAGCTGGGCCGCCGGCCGGTCTTCGCTGCGTCCGGCAGCCGTCGCCCTCCCCGCCGCCGCCTGACCCACCCGCCGCCCCCCACCGCGCCGGGTCCGACGGCACCGGTGAGCAAGAGGTCCGCGCACCGATCCGACCCGAGAGGGTGCGTATACCTCTTGATCGTCGACCTGTTCGCCCTGGTCGGGTTCAGGCCGCTGCTCGTGCGCGGGTCAGGTCGCGCGGTCGGTGCCGGCGCGGAAGTTCACCGCCTTGTGCGTGCCGTCGCAGAACGGCTTGAGCGCGGACTTGCCGCACCGGCACAGCGCGACCGTGCCCCGCCGCGCGTCGATGGCACGCCCGTCCGGGGTGACCAGGGCGAAGTCACCCCGGACCAGCAGTGGGCCGTCCGGGTAGGGGGTGATGGTGGCCGCCGCGTCGGCGGTGGGGTCCTCGGCGCTCATGCGTCGGATGTGCCCGTGCCGGTCCCGCCGAAACTCCTGCGCGGCGACCGTCCCGGCTGGGCGGTCCCGTCCCGGGGGCACCTCGACCGGCGTACCGCCACCGACCCGGTGATTGCCCCCAATGCCCCGTTTAGACCCCATCGGTACGGGAAGCCGGGCCGCGTGGTGAGCGATCGAGGCAAGGTGGGGCCGGTGCCCGAGGTACAGAAGGGGCTCGTGGCCGAGGGCGCGGGTCTGGCCGGCGACCGGGTCGTGGCGGCCGGCAGCACCGCGCGGGTGCTGGTGGCGGCCGCCGCCCGGGCGCTGCGCGGCGAGGACTGCGCCGACCTGGGTCAGCCCACCCCGCTGTCCCGGTTCACCGCCGCGCCCGTGGCGGTACGCCGCGCCGCGGCCGCCCGGGCCGCCGGACGCGTCGCGCTCACCCCGGAGCAGACCGCCGAGGTCGAGGCCGAACGGGTGGCCCGGTGGATCGTCGACCAGTACCCCCGCCGGTGCTACCCCGCAGTGGTCGTGGGCTCGCCGCACGCCGCCGCGGTGCACCTGGCGGTCGCGCTCGGCGTACCGTGGCTGCCCGCCGGCTTCGAGATGAGCGCGCACTGGACCCGGGGGGCGGTGGACCGCCCCCGGGCCGCGCTCGACCACGGCGCGGCGCTCGCCGCCCGGCTGCTGGCCGGCAACCCCGACCTGCACGTACGGCAGGTGCACTGCCCGGCCAGCCGGGGCGCGCTGGCCGGGGCGACGGTGTCGCTGCTGGCCCGGTGGCGGGCCCTGCCGCCGGCGTACGTCCGGTTCCTGGGCGACCGGCTGCTGCCCGGCGCCCCGGTGCTGGTCATCCGCGACGCCCGCACCTGGCCGGTGCTGGACGAGGGCCGGGGGCACAGCTTCCAGCTCGGCTGCCCGTCCAGCGGGCTGGAGCCGGTGGACTTCCACCCGGATTCGCCCGCCCTGCGCCAGGTGCTCCGCGCCGCCGGTGGCGACGGCGCCCACTGGGAGCCGCCCGAGGTCTCCTCGGTCGGCGAGCACGCCGAGCACGGGGTGGAGCCGGGCTTCGTCGAGGCGGCCCGGGGGGGGGGG
>NZ_JBNADX010000046.1:0-24427 GCF_049629545.1 Micromonospora citrea | reverse complement strand
GTCGGTGCGGGGGATGTGGGGGGCGGTGTGGCTGGTGGTGAGGACGATGCGTGCGCCGTGGTCGTTGAGGAGCATGTGCATGCGTGCGGTGGGCCAGGTGGTGTCCATGGGGGTGTAGGCGGCGCCGGCGCGTAGGACGGCGAGGGTGGCGACGAGGGTCCAGAGGCTGCGGTCCAGGGCGAGGGAGACGACGTCGCCGTCGTCGACGCCGTGGGCGCGTAGGTGGGCGGCGAGGGCGGCGGAGCGGCGGTCGAGTTCGGCGTAGGTCAGTGTCTCGTCACCGGCGATGCCGGCGACGGCGTCGGGGGTGTGTCGGGCCCAGTGCAGGACCAGGTCGTGGATCGGCTCGGCCGGGACTTCCCGTACCGGTCCGAGGCCCCAGGTGAGCAGTTGCTGCCGTTCGGCGTCTGACAGCGGCCCGGCGGCGTCGACCGTACCTGCCACGGCATGCGCGGCATCGAACCCGACAGACATGAGCCAACCTCCGAGGCGAGATGGGGTGACCGGGAGACGCGTGGCCGCGGCGGCCGGTCGGCCCCTGGGCCGTACGGCGGACGACACCCGGGCACGCACCCACATCCGCCCCCGATCCGTTGCGGTGATGGGGGAACGACGACCTGGCGGCCCCCGACGCTACGGATCCCGACGCCGTGGCGTACACCCCTAGCCGCCACCCCTAGCCGACCGGTGGCGGAACGGGCTGCGCGCACTCAACTGTCCGGCCCATCCCGCGCCCGGATCGAAGCTGACTATGCTTCGTCGATCATGAGCCAGGCGGTGGCCCGCAACCACCACCGCCTGCTGGTGCGCACCTCGCCGGAGCAGTGCTGACCACAAGCCAGCCGCTGCCTGGGCCGGTCCGACCCGGGACCGTCCGGCGGTACGCACGGCACGCCCGACTGTCACGGCCGAGCGGCCGCACCACACCGGGACGCCACGCATCACGTTCTGCGCTGCTCGTGGTCGTCGTGGACCCGGACTTCGTGCCATCCCCGAGGCCCCCTGCGGGCCGGCATGTCAGGAGATCCCCATGGACGGGCCGATCCAGGTACAGATTTTCTCCCCCGACGGCGTGGTCCTCGCCCGGCCACCCAGCCCGGTGGCGACCGCCGACAGCCGCTACCTGGCCGCCGCCGGTGTCGGCCTGAACAACGGGCTGGACATGGTCACCGGACTGCACCTGACCCTGCCGCACCAGGCGGCGACCATCTGCAGCACCGGGGCCAGCGCGGACAAGTCGCTGCGCCTGATCAGCCGGTGTGGCCTCAAGGTCCCCAGTGACCTGCGCGAGTTCCGGTCCGGCACGCAGGCGGTCCAGCTCGCCCGGGAGGCCGCCGAACGGGGCGAGCTGCTGGAGCTCCAGTTCCCGCCACAGGATCCGCAGCTGCGGGCGGCGCCGGCCCGCAACTCGTCGGACCTGCTGACCCGCCTCAACAACAAGACCGTCCTGGAGACCCTGATCGCACCGGAGTACCTGCCCCGGCGCCAGGTCGCCACCCCCGCCGAGGTGCGCCGGATCGTGCAGCAGGACCGCCGGCCGGCGGTCGTCAAGCCGGCCGGCACCGAGGTGTACAGCGGGATCGCGATCTTCACCAGACGGTTGCAGGATCGGCTGAACCGGTCACTGTTCCAGCAGATGGAACAGGTGAGCGATCGGTGGATCGTCGAGGAGGAGGTTCCCTTCCGGACGGTCTGGGGAGCCCAGTTCGCCGTCACGGCCAGCGGTTCGGTGGAGTACCTCGGGTCGTCCGTCCATCTACCTCAGCCCACCTCGACGTGGACCGGTTGTGTGCTCGACGACGACCAACCGCCGACGGAACTGATCGAAGCGCTGACCGTAGGGGTGCGAAAGGCCAGCGCTCTCGGCTATCGAGGCTACTGCTCGTTCGACGCCGGGATCAGCCGCACCGGCGAGCTGCGCGTCATCGACCCGAACTTCCGGGTCAGTGGCGCCACCACGTCGGTGCTGCACCGCAGCTCGCTGCTCGGGCAGCACCCGTGCGCCATGACCACCTTCTTCTCCCTCGCGCCCGGGGTCGACGCCGAGCCGATCCTCGCCCCCTTCATCGATCGGGGGCAGCTCGTCGTGTTCATGCACTACGACCCGGCAACGACGGACAACGGCCTGTTCCCCGCGACGATCCTGGGCATGGTCGGCGCCTCGGGACGGGACAGCTGCGGCGTGCTGATCGCGCAGATCCAGCGGGCGCTGAGCCGCTGACGGATCACCCCCGGGCCGCGACAGCGGCCCGGGGGCGCGGTCACATCCCCGCGAGGGCGGCGCGGACGGCGGCCTCCGGAACGTCGCCGACCAGATCCGGGCCGGTCGGGCCGTCGAGGACGAAGGAGAGCCCGGCCACGGCCTTCTTGTCCCGGCGCATCAGCGCGACCAGTTCGTCGTGGTCGACGTCGGCGGGCAGGGCCGTTTCGAGGCCGTAGGCGGCCACCACGTCGTGGTGCTCGGCCACCCGCCCGGCCGGGACCCGGCCGAGGACGCCGGCCAGCCGGCCCGCGAAGACCGTGCCGACGCCGACCGCCTCGCCGTGGCGCAGCCGGAAGTCGGTGGCCCGTTCCAGCGCGTGGCCGAGGGTGTGGCCGTAGTTGAGGATGTGCCGCAGCCCGGAGTCGCGCTCGTCGGCGGCCACCACCCGCGCCTTGAGCGCGACGCAGGCGGCGATCTGCTCGGCCACCGGCCGCCCGCGCAGCTCGCCCGCACCGATGAAGTGCGCCCGGGCGATCTCCCCGTACCCGTTGCGCCACTCGCGTCGCGGCAGCGTGCCCAGGTGCTCGGTGTCGCAGAGCACCGCCCGGGGCTGCCAGTACATCCCCACCAGGTTCTTGCCCTCCGGCAGGTTCACCGCGGTCTTGCCGCCGACGCTGGCGTCGACCTGGGCCAGCAGCGAGGTCGGCAGGTGGATCACCGCGACGCCCCGGTGGTAGAGGCCCGCGGCCAGACCGACCACGTCGGTGGTGGTGCCGCCGCCGCAGGAGACCACCGCGTCGGAGCGGGTCAGGCCGAACTCGGCGAACGTCCGGCACAGCTGCTCCACCGTGGACAGGTTCTTGTCGTGCTCGCCGTCGCGGGCCGGCACCACCCGGTGCGGCACGCCCGGGTCCGGCGTCCACTCCGCCGGCCGGGCCGACACCACCACGACCCGCCGCGCCCCGACCCGCGCCACCTCCGCCGGCAGCCGGTGGCGCACGCCGGGGCCGATCAGCACCGGGTACGCGCGCTCGCCGAGCGCCACGTCGATCCGGACCGGCTCGACGTCCCCGACGGTGGCGGCCGGCGCGGGTGACTCCGGTCCCGCATCCACGGCGGCGACCCGGGCGGTCCGCGCCGGCACGTCCACGGGGGCCACCGGTCGGGGCGGGTCGCCGACGGGACGCTCAGGCGCGGACGGGTGCATGGGGCTGACTCCTCGGTGCGGTGGGATTCGGCGTCGGGGCGGCCGGCCGGTCGCGGACCATCGACAGCCGCAGCGCCAGGGCGGCCAGCGAGTCGACGTCCGGGCCGATGCCCCACCGCTCGTGCGCGAGCTGGGCGTGGTGCGCCAGCAGGAACCCGCGCGGCGGCGACGCGCTCCCGTCCCGGTCGACCACGTCGGCCACCCGGTCGAGGTAGCGCCGCCACGCGGCGGCGACCGCGCCGGTCAGCGGCAGGTCACCGGCCGCCAGCACGATCTTCTCCGCCCCGGTGTCGGCCTGCGCGGCCAGCTCCCGCCGCTGCGCCCCGGTGAGCCGACGGCTGCGGTCCTGCCAGTGCAGGAAGAGGAACGCCAGCCGGTCGGCCGCCGGCATCAGTTCGCAGAGGTGCCGCAGGTGGGTCACGGTCAGCGCCAGCTCGGCGCCGGCCAGCCAGGGGACGTCCCCGCCGAGCAGCGCCAGGGCCAGGTCGCTGGCCGCCGACGCGAGCGGACCGCCCCGGGCGGCGTCGCGCACGGCGTACGGGTCGGCGGCGAAGGTGACCTGCGGGTCGTACGTCCGCAGTCGTCGCCGTACCGCGTCGAGCGCGACCGGCGCGGCGTGGAAGCCGAGGCTGAGCCGCGGCCCGACGGGGGAGTCGAGGCGGTCGTAGAACCACTGCGCCTCCGGGTCGGCGCGGCGGGCGGTGGCGACCAGGTCGGCGAGCACGGTCCCGACCAGCGAGGCCACCCGGGCGTCCGGGCACCCGCCGGCCGGCACGGCCAGGCGGGCGAACAACCACGAGTGTTCCAACGACGGCACCTCGACTGACGGCGGGCGGAGCACGGGCACGGCGGTCTGCGGGGGTCGACCCATCATCGCCCCCGCAGCAGGTCGCGCCGGTCGGCCGGCGGCCGGAACTGGGGACGGGTTAGGGGGTGACAGGGGTAGGTCGGCGGCAGGGCGCTCGGAAGGATTGCACCGTTACGGCGAGCGAGGTCTACGCCGCGGATGAGGAGTCTCGCCGACGGACGGATGTGGTGACATGCTTCGGAGCGACCTGGTCCAGCCGTTGCCCGGTCTGCTGAGGGCCCACGCCGACAGGTTCGGGGACAAGGTCGCGTTCCGCGACGACCGCCGCGCGGTCGGGTACGCCGACCTGGAGGCGCGGACCCGACGCCTGGCCGGGCACCTCGCCTCGGCCGGGGTGGGCCGCGGCGAGCGGGTGGCCTTCTGCCTGGGCAACCGGGTGGAGACGGTGGAGACGTGGCTGGCCGTCACCCGGGCCGCCGCGGTCGGTGTGCCGCTGAACCCGCGCAGCACCGACGCGGAGCTGGCCCACCTGCTGGACGACTCCGGCGCGGTCCTGGTGGTCACCGACCCCGAGCACCTCGACCAGGTGCTGCGGCTGCGTGCGGACCGGCCGGGCCTGCGGGTCTGGGTCACCGGGGACGACCCGGCGCCCGCCGGTGTCGCCGCCTGGCGTGACCTCGCCGACGCCGAGCCGGGCGTCGACGCGCGCGACGACCTGGGCCTCGACGAGGTCGCCTGGATGCTCTACACGTCCGGCACCACGGGCCGGCCCAAGGGCGTGCTCTCCACCCAGCGCACCTGTCTGTGGTCCGTCGCCGCCTGCTACGTCCCGATCCCCGGCCTCACCCCGGACGACCGGGTGGTCTGGCCGCTGCCGCTGTTCCACAGCCTCTCCCACATCGGCTGCGTGCTGAGCGTGACCGCCGTCGGCGCCACCGCCCGGATCGTCGACGGCTTCTCCGCCGACGACGTGCTGCGAGCTGTGGAGTCCGACGCCGCGACCGTGCTGGCCGGCGTGCCGGCCATGTACCACCACCTGGTCGCCGCCGCCCGCGACACCGGCTTCCGCGCCCCGGCCCTGCGGGTGTGCCTGGTCGGCGGGGCGATCACCACGGGCGCGCTGCGCACGGCGTTCGAGGAGGTCTTCGCCGCGCCGCTGCTCGACGCGTACGGCAGCACCGAGACCTGCGGGTCGATCGCGATCAGCCGGCCGGACCGCCCCCCGGTCGAGGGCTCCTGCGGGCTGCCCGTGCCGGGCGTGCAGGTGCGACTGGTCAGCCCGCAGACCGGCCTGGACGTCCCGACGGGCGCCGAGGGCGAGGTGTGGGTACGCGGGCCGAGCGTGATGCTCGGCTACCACGGCCTGCCGGAGGTGACCGTCGCCGCGCTGCGCGACGGCTGGTACCGCACCGGCGACCTGGCCCGCCGCGACGCCGACGGGAACCTCTTCGTCACCGGCCGGCACCAGGAGCTGATCATCCGGGGCGGGGAGAAGATCCACCCGTCCGAGGTGGAGGAGGCGCTGCGGGCGGTGCCGGGCGTCGCCGACGTGGCGGTCACCGGCCGGCCGCACGACGTGCTCGGCGAGGTGCCGGTGGCGTTCGTCGTCCCCGGGCCGGAGGGCTTCGACCCTCGCGCCGGGTACGCCGCCTGCCGGGAACGGCTCTCCTACTACAAGGTCCCCGACGAGCTGTACGAGATCGGGCAGGTGCCCCGCACCGCCTCCGGCAAGGTGACCCGCCGACTGCTGCTGGCGCGACCGGCCCGGCTGCGCGGCGTCAACGGCGGCCACCACGAGTCGTTGAGCCGGATCTCCTGGCGACCGCTGGACCTGAGCGCCGTACCGGTGCCGGCCGGCCGCCGCTGGGCGGTCGTCGGCGACGGCGGCGAGGCGCTGGCCGCGCTGCTGCGCACGGCGGCCGACGGCGACCGGTTCCACGTCCACCCGGATCTCGCCGCGCTGCGCGGGCAGCCCGACGTGCCGGACGTGACGGTGCTGCTCAGCGGCGACGGCGACGTGCCAGGGCTCGCCGACCGGGTGCGCGGCTGGCTCGCCGACGACCGGTACGCCGGCGCCCGGCTGGTGCTGCTGACCACCGGCGCGGTGGACGCGTCCACGACGGACCGGGCCGACGACCCCGATCTCGTCCCGGCCGGCGTCGTCGCCTGGGCGGTGGGGCGCAGCCTCCAGGCGGCGTACCCGGACCGGGTCGTGCTGGTCGACCGGGACGCCGACGACCGCTCGTCCGCCCTGCTGCCGGCCGCCGTCGACGCCGCGGCGCAGGTCGCCCTGCACGCGGGGGTCGCCCGGCACCCGGCCCTCGAACCGGCCCCCGCCGTCCTGGCGGCGCGACCGGCGACGGTCGTCGACCCGGCCGCCCTGACGGTGGTCACCGGGGTCGACACACCGGCCGGGGCGGCGTTGGCCCGGCACCTGACCGCCGCGCACGGGGCCCGCCGGCTGCGGCTGCTGCACACCGGCCCGACCGCCGGCGGCTCTGCCGACCAGGGACGCGACGCGGGCGACCCGACCGGCCTGGTCGGTGACCTCACCGCCGCCGGCGCCGAGGCCGTCGCGGTGGTCGCGCTGCCCGACGTCGACCGGCTCGGGCAGGCGGTGACCGACGAGCCGGTCGGCGCGGTCTTCCTCTGCCCGTCCGACACCGACCTCGACGACGACGCGGCCGTCGCCCGGCTGCTCGCCCTCGCCGCCGCGCTGGACGCCCGGACCCGGCACGCCGACGCCACGGCGTTCACCGTCGCCGTCCCGACGGCCGCGCTGCTGGGCGCGGCCGGCCGGGAGCGGGCGGCGGCGGCCGTCGGCGCGTTGCACGCCCTGGTCGCCCGCCGTCGCGCGGCCGGGCTGCCCGCCCGGCTGGTCGGCACGACGGACCCGACCGGCGACGGCGGGGCGGGGGAGGGGGGCACGCCCACCCGGGCCGACCTCGCCGCGTTCGACGTCGCCCACGACGGCGGCGACCTGGTGCTGCTCGCCGTCCCGGCCGACCGGGCCGTCGCGGCCCACCCCGCCTGGCGCGCCCCCGCCCGCCCGAGCGCCGTCGGCGTCGACGGCGAGCCCGACGTCGCCGAGCTGCGCCGCCGGCTGGCCCGGCTGACCGGCGCCGACGGCGACCGGCTCGTGCTCGACCTGGTGCGTGCCGCCACCGCCGAGGTCGCCGGCCTGCCCGGCGCGGCGTCGGTCCGCCCCGGCCGCGCCTTCAAGGAACTCGGTTTCACCAGCGTCGGCGCGGTCGCCCTGCGCGACCGGCTGGCCCGGGCCACCGGGGTACGGCTCTCCGCCACGGCCGCCTTCGACCACCCGAGCCCCGATGCCCTCGCCCGCCACCTCGCCGCCCGGCTGCGCGGCGCCGCCACGGGCGTCCCGACCCCGCCGGACTCCCCGGCCGTGGGCTCCGACCGGGACGATCCGGTGGTCGTCGTCGCCATGGCCTGCCGGCTGCCCGGCGGGGTCGGCTCCCCGGAGGAGCTGTGGACCCTGGTCGAGCAGGGCGGTGAGGGGCTCACCGGCTTCCCCGCCGACCGGGGCTGGGACCTGACCCGGCTGTTCGCCGACGACCCCGACCAGCCCGGCACGTCGTACGTGCGCGTCGGCGGGTTCCTGCCCGACGCGGGGGACTTCGACGCCACCCTGTTCGCGATCAGCCCCCGCGAGGCCCTGGCCATGGACCCGCAGCAGCGGCTGCTGCTGGAGACGTCCTGGGAGCTGTTCGAACGGGCCGGCATCGACCCGACCTCGCTGCGCGGCAGCGCCACCGGCGTCTTCACCGGCGTCATGCACCACGACTACGCCGCCAACCTGCGCCAGGCGCCGCCCGGCACGGAGGGCTACCTCGGTGTCGGCACCGCCGGCAGCGTCGTCTCCGGCCGGGTGGCGTACGCGCTGGGGTTGGAAGGGCCGGCGGTCACCGTGGACACCGCCTGCTCGTCGTCGCTGGTCGCGCTGCACCTGGCCGCGCAGGCGCTGCGCGCCGGGGACTGCGTCCGGGCGGTGGCCGGCGGTGTCGCGGTGATGGGCACCCCGCAGGCGTTCGTCGAGTTCAGCCGGCAGCGCGGGCTCGCCCCCGACGGCCGGTGCAAGGCGTTCGCCGACGCCGCCGACGGCACCGGCTGGTCCGAGGGCGTCGCCGTGCTGCTGCTGGAACGGCTCTCCACCGCCCGCCGCGACGGGCACCAGGTCCTGGCCGTGCTGCGCGGCAGCGCGGTCAACTCCGACGGGGCGTCCAACGGACTCACCGCCCCCAACGGCCCCGCCCAGGAGCGGGTCATCCGCCGCGCCCTGGCCGCCGCCGGCCTCACCACCGCCGACGTGGACGCCGTCGAGGCGCACGGCACCGGCACCCGGCTGGGCGACCCGATCGAGGCGCAGGCGCTGCTCGCCACCTACGGCGCGGGGCGCGGGGACGCCGCGCCGCTCGCGCTGGGCTCGCTGAAGTCGAACCTCGGTCACACCCAGGCCGCCGCCGGGGCGGCCGGGATGATCAAGATGATCCTCGCCATGCGGCACGGGACGCTGCCGCGCACCCTGCACGTGGACGCCCCGACGTCCGAGGTGGACTGGTCCGCCGGCGCGGTGCAGCTGCTCACCGAGGCCCGCCCCTGGCCCCGGGTGGACCGGCCGAGGCGGGCCGGTGTCTCGTCGTTCGGCATCAGCGGCACCAACGCCCACGTCATCGTCGAGGCGCCCCCGGCCGACCCGGAGCCCGCCGCCCCTCACCCCGCGCCGGAACCCACCGACGCGAACCGGCCGGCCGTGCCGTGGCCGCTCTCCGCCGCCACCGGCGAGGCGCTGCGCGACCAGGCGGCCCGCCTGCTCACCTGGCTGGACGGCCCGGGCGCGGACGCCGACCCGGCCGACGTGGCGCACGCCCTGGCCACCACCCGGGCCGCCCTGGAGCACCGGGCCGTGGTGCTGGCCGGCGACCCGGCCACCACCCGGGCCGGGTTGACCGCGCTGGCCCGGGGCGACGCCGACCCGGACAGCGCCGCCGTGCTCACCGGCCGGGTCGCCGACGGCCGGCTCGCCCTGCTCTTCGGCGGGCAGGGCGGCCAGCGTCCCGGCATGGGGCGGCGGCTGCGCGCCGCGTACCCGGTCTTCGCCGACGCGTACGACGCCGCCTGCGCCGAGCTGGACCGCTGCCTGGCCGGCCACGCCCCGCACCCGATCGCGGACGTCGTCGCCGCCGACGAGGGCGACGACCTGGCCGCCCTGCTCGACCAGACCCTCTACACCCAGCCGGCGCTGTTCGCCTTCGAGGTGGCCCTGTACCGGCTGCTGGAGTCCTGGGGCGTCCGCCCCGACGTGCTGCTCGGCCACTCCGTCGGCGAGCTGGCCGCCGCGCACGTGGCCGGGGTGTTCTCCCTCGCCGACGCGGCGACGCTGGTCGCCGCCCGGGCCCGGCTGATGCAGCAGCTGCCCACCGGCGGCGCGATGGTCGCCGTCGAGGCCGACGAGGCGGAGGTCACCGGACACCTGACCGAGCGGGTGGGCCTCGCCGCCGTCAACGGCCCGTCAAGCGTGGTCCTCTCCGGCGACGCCGACGCCGTGCTGGCCGTCGTGGCCACCCTGCGCGCCGCCGGCCGACGGACCAGCCGGCTGCGGGTGTCGCACGCGTTCCACTCCCCGCGCATGGAGCCGATGCTCGACGCGTTCCGGGAGGTGGCCGCCGGGCTCACGTACCGCACCCCGCAGCTGCCCGTGGTGTCCGACCTGACCGGCCGGCCCGTCGAGGCGGCCCGGCTCTGCTCGCCCGACTACTGGACGGCGCACGTGCGCGGCACCGTCCGCTTCCTCGACGGGATGCGCGCCCTGCGCGAGCAGGGGGCCACCACCTTCCTGGAGATCGGCCCCGGCGGGGTGCTCACCGCGATGGCCCAGGACTGCCTCGCCGCCGACACCGACGACCTGGCCTTCGTCCCCGCCGTGCGGACCGTCGACGGCGAACCCGGCGAACTGCTCGCCGCCGTCGCCCGGCTGCACGTGCGGGGCGTCGACGTGCACACCGCCGCGCTCACCGGACCCGGCCCGCGCCGCCGGGTCGACCTGCCGACCTACGCCTTCCAGCGGCGGCACTACTGGCTGCCGTACTCCGCGGTGGCCGGCGGCCCGGCCGACGTCGGGCTGGCCGACGCCGGGCACCCGCTGCTCGGCGCGGTGCTGCCGGTCGCCGGCACCGGCCAGGTCGTCTGCACCGGCCGGCTCGCCGCGACCACCCACCCGTGGCTGGTCGCACCCGACGGCGGCCCGGCGCTGCTGCCCGCCACCGCCCTGCTGGACATGCTCACCCACCTCGGGGGTCTCCTCGACGCCCCGACCGTGGAGCGGCTGAGCGTGCCCGCCCCGGTGCCGCTGACGGCCGAACTGGCCGTCGACGTGCAGGTCGCCGTCGACGCCCCCGACGAGCACCTGCGCCGGGTGGCGCGCTGCCACGTCCGGACCGCCGAGGGCCAGCCGTGGCGGGAGGTCGCCGAGGCCGTGCTCGCCCCGGCCGACCCGACCGCCGGCCCGGCCACCACCGTCCCGGCCTGGCCGCCCACCGGGGCCCGGCCGGTGGACCTGGACACCCCGCAGCGGCGCGCCCTCGCCGGCGAGACGGCCCGGGCCGTGTGGGTCGCGGGGGACCGGCTCTTCGTCGACGTACGCCTGCCCGACGACGCCCGCGACGCCGACGCCGAGCGGTACGGGGTGCACCCGCTGGTGCTCGACGCGGCCCTGCGCCTGCTCCCGCTCGCCGACTTCGCCACCGCCACCACCGACGACGACGTCCGGCCGGTGCCCACCGACTGGTCCGGGGTCCGCATCCACGCCACCGGCGCGCACGCGCTGCGGGTCTGCCTCGCCCCCGCCGGGGCGGACGCGGTGACGCTCAGCGCCGTCGACGACGCCGGCGCGCCGGTGCTCGACGTCGACCGGGTGCTGCTGCGCCACGTGGTGCCACCGCCCGCCGGCCCGACGTCGCCGCAGGATGCCGCCCCCGCCGGCCTGTACGCCGTCGACTGGCTGCCCGCCACCGCCCCGGCCACGCCGGTGCCCGCCTGGACCCTCGCCGACGGCGTACCCCCGGACGGGCCGCTGCCGCCGGTGCTGGTGCTGCGGGTCGGCGACGGCGACCCGGACCACCCGGTGCCCGACCGCGCGCACACCGTCGGCCTCGACACCCTCGGCATGCTCCAGCGCTGGCTGGACGACCCCCGCGCGGAGGACACCCGGCTCGCCGTCGCCGTGCGCGCCGACGACCCCGTGCACGCCCCGGTCGCCGGGCTGGTCCGGGTCGCCCAGGGCGAGCACCCCGGCCGGTTCCTGCTGCTCGCCCTCGACGCGGGCGACGACGCCGCCGTGCGGGCCGCCCTGGCCGTCGCGACGGACGAGCCCGAGGTGGCCGTCCGCGACGGCCGCGCCCTGCTGCCCCGGCTCCGCCCGGTCGAGCACCCCACCGCCGGCACGCCCGCGCCGGGCACCGCCGGCCCGCTGCCGGCGCTGGCCGGCGGCACCGTGCTGGTCACCGGCGGCACCGGCGGGATCGGCCGGCACGTCGCCACCCACCTCGCAGGCGTCCACGGCGTGACCGAGCTGGTGCTGCTCAGCCGCGCGGGCCGCTGGGCCGACTGGATGGACCCGCTGGTCGACGCCGGGGTGAGCGTGCGTACGGTCGCCGCCGACGTCGCCGACCGGGCGGCCCTCGCCGAGGTCGTCGCCCCGCTCGCCGACCGGCTGACCGCCGTGGTGCACGCCGCCGGAGCCACCGACGACGCGCTGCTCACCGGCCTCGACGCGACCCGCTGGGAGCGGGCCCTGCGGTCCAAGGTGCACGGCGCGTGGCACCTGCACGAGCTGACCGCCGGCCTCGACCTGGCCGGGTTCGTGCTGTTCTCCTCGGCGTCGGCCACCTTCGGCAGCCCCGGACAGGGCAACTACGCGGCCGGCAACGCGTTCCTCGACGCCCTCGCCGCGCACCGCCGCGCGCACGGCCTGCCGGCGACCGCGCTGGCCTGGGGCCTGTGGGCCGCCGAGGGCGGGATGGCCGGCCGGCTCGGCCCCGCCGACCTGGCCCGCCTCGCCCGGGGCGGCACCCGCCCCCTCTCCACCGCCGCCGGCCTGGCCCTGCTCGACGCCGCGCTGCACGCCGACCGGCCGGCGCTGGTCCCGATCGGGCTGGACCTGGCCGCCGTCCGGGCCTCCGGTGAGGTGCCCGCGCTGCTGCGGGCGCTGCTGCCCCCGCCGCCGCGCCGGGCCGTCAACACCGACCCCGCGCCGGCCTCCGCCACCGGGTTCGCCGACCGACTGGCCGGCCTCGGCGAGCCCGAGCGGGCCGCCCTGCTGCTGGACCTGGTCCGCGCCCGGTGCGCCACCGTCGTCGGGCACGTCGGCCCGGAGCAGGTCGAACCGCGCCGCCCGTTCAAGGAACTGGGCTTCGACTCGCTGATGGCGGTGGAGCTGAGCAACCGGCTCTCCGCCGTGACCGGCGTCCGGCTCGCCCCGCACGCGGTGTTCAACCACCCCACCCCGGAGTTGCTCGCCGCGCACCTGCACGCCCGGCTGCTGGGCACCACCGCCACCGAGGTCGCCGACGCCGGCACCGTCGCCCTCGACGAGCCGGTCGCGGTCGTCGCCATGGCCTGCCGGTTCCCCGGCGGCATCGGCTCGCCCGACGAGCTGTGGCGGCTGCTCGACGCCGGTGGGGACGTCATCGGCGACCTGCCCACCGATCGGGGCTGGCCCGACCTGTACGACCCGGTCCCCGGCACGGCCGGACGCACCTACGTGCGCGCGGGCGGGTTCCTCACCGGCATCGCCGACTTCGACGCCGCGTTTTTCGGCATCAGCCCCCGCGAGGCGCTGGCCATGGACCCGCAGCACCGGCTGCTGCTGGAGACCTCCTGGGAGGCCCTCGAACGCGCCGGCATCGACCCGGGCACCCTGCGCGGCAGCCGCACCGGCGTGTTCGCCGGCACCCACGGCCAGGACTACGCCGACCGGATCGCCCCGGGCGTCGCCGCCGACGACGGCGAGACCACCGCCGACGAGGGGCACCTGCTCACCGGCACCGCCGGCAGCGTGCTGTCCGGCCGGGTCGCGTACGCGCTCGGGCTGGAAGGGCCGGCGGTCACCGTGGACACCGCCTGCTCGGCGTCCCTGGTGGCGCTGCACCTGGCCGTGCAGGCGCTGCGGCAGGGCGACTGCGACCTCGCCCTGGCCGGCGGCGTGTCGGTGCTGTCCAGCCCCGCCGGGCTGACCGGGTTCAGCCGCCAGCGCGGCCTCGCCGCCGACGGCCGGTGCAAGGCGTTCGCCGAGGACGCCGACGGGTTCGGCATGTCCGAGGGCGTCGGGGTGCTGGTCGTGGAGCGCCTCTCCGACGCCCGCCGCCGGGGTCACCCCGTCCTCGCCCTGGTGCGGGGCACGGCCGTCAACCAGGACGGCGCGTCCAACGGGCTGACCGCCCCCAACGGGCCGTCGCAGGAGCGGGTGATCCGGGCCGCGCTGGCCGCCGCCGGGCTCGGCCCCGCCGACGTGGACGCCGTCGAGGCGCACGGCACCGGCACCCCGCTCGGCGACCCCATCGAGGCCGAGGCGATCCTCGCCACGTACGGCCGGCGTCCCGCCGACGCCCCGCCGCTGCTGCTCGGCTCCGTCAAGTCCAACCTCGGGCACACCCAGGCCGCGGCCGGTGTCGCCGGGGTGCTGAAGATGGTCCTCGCCATGCGGCACGGCCGGCTGCCGCGCACCCTGCACGCCGAGCGGCGTACCTCCCGCGTCGACTGGGACGCCGGCTCGGTGGAACTGCTCACCGAGGCCCGGCCGTGGCCGCGCGCCGACCGGCCGGCCCGCGCCGGGGTGTCGTCGTTCGGCATCTCCGGCACCAACGCGCACGTCGTCGTCGAGGCGGTCGCCGCACCCGAACCCGCCGCGTCCGAACCCGCCACGACCGCCGACCTGGCCGCGCTGTCGGGCACCGCCGCCGCGCCAGCGCCGTCGACCGTCGCCGCGTCGGCCGGGGCGCAGGACGCGGTGGCGCTGCCGTGGGTGCTGTCCGCGCGTACCCCGGAGGCGCTGGTCGGGCAGGCCCGCCGGCTGCACGCCCACCTCGCCGAGCGGCCCGACCAGTCGCCCCTCGACGTGGCCTGGTCGCTGGCCACCACCCGGGCCGCGTTCGACTCCCGGGCCGTGCTCGTCGGCGCCGACCCCGACCGGGTCGCCGCCGCCCTCGACGCGCTCGCCGACGGCCGTCCCGCCCCCGAACTGGTACGCGGCGACGCCGGGCCCACCGGCCGGTGCGTGTTCGTCTTCCCCGGCCAGGGCTCCCAGTGGCCCGGCATGGGGCTGGACCTGCTCGACCAGGCCCCCGTCTTCGCCGAGCGGATGGCCGCCTGCGACGCCGCGCTGCGGCCGTACCTGAACTGGTCCCTGCGCGACGTGCTGCGCCAGGCCCCCGGCGCGCCCGGCCTCGACCAGGTCGACGTGGTGCAGCCCGTCCTGTTCGCGGTGATGGTGTCGCTGGCCGAGCTGTGGCGCTCGTACGGCGTCCAGCCCGCCGCCGTGGTCGGCCACTCGCAGGGCGAGATCGCCGCCGCCTGCGTCGCCGGGGTGCTCTCCCTGCCCGACGCCGCCCGGGTGGTGGCGCTGCGCAGCCGCGCGATCCGGGCGCTGGCCGGGCACGGGGCGATGGCCTCGGTGGCGCTGCCCGCCGACACGGTCCGCGAGCGGATCGCCCGCCACGGCGACCGGATCGCGGTGGCCGCCGTCAACGGCCCGGCCGCCGTGGTCGTCTCCGGCGAGGAGGCCGCCGTCGCCGAACTCCTCGACGAGCTGGCCGCCGACGGGGCCCGGGTACGCCGGATCGCCGTCGACTACGCCTCGCACTCCGCCCAGGTGGAGCGCATCCGCGACGAGCTGGCCGAGGCCCTCGCGCCGATCACCCCCGGCCCGGCGGCGGTGCCGCTGTTCTCCACCACCGACCTGCGCTGGCTCGACGGCGAGGAGATGGGCCCCGACTACTGGTACCGCAACCTGCGCCGGCCGGTCGAGCTGGAGCAGGCGGTCCGGGCGCTGGCCGACCAGGGCCACGACACGTACGTCGAGTGCAGCCCGCACCCGGTGCTCACCGTCGGCATCGAGGAGACGCTGGCCGAGCAGGACGCCGTGGTCGTCGGCTCGCTGCACCGCGACCAGGGCGACCGGGCCCGGTTCCTGCTCTCCGCCGCCCAGCTGCACGTGCGCGGTGTGCCGGTCGACTGGCAGCCGGTGCTGGCCGGCGGCCGGCGGGTCGACCTGCCCACGTACGCCTTCGCCCACCGGCGCTACTGGCCCCGGCCGGCGACCGGCCCCGGCGACGTCGGCGCGGCCGGGCTGGACGCCTCCGGCCATCCGCTGCTCGGCGCGTCGGTGACGCTGGCCGAGACGCGGGGGCACCTGTTCACCGGCCGGCTCGCCGCCACCGCACCGGCGTGGCTGGCCGACCACCGGGTGTCCGGGACGGTGCTGGTGCCCGGCACCGGGCTGGTCGAGCTGTGCCTGCGTGCCGGCGACGAGGTCGGCTGTCCCGTCCTCGACGAGCTGGTCATCGAGGCCCCCCTCGCGCTGCCGGCCGACGCGGCGACCCAGGTGCAGGTGGCGCTCGGCCAAGCCGGCGAGGACGGCCGCCGCCCGGTCACCGTGCACTCCCGCCCCGCCGACGGCCCGCCCGGCGCCCCGTGGACCCGGCACGCCAGCGGTAGCCTCACCGCCGCCCGGCCCGCCCCGCCGCCCGGGTCGGGTCCCTGGCCGCCGCGCGACGCCCGCCCGGCGGACCTGACCGACTTCTACGCCGGCCTCGCCGCCGACGGCTACACGTACGGGCCCGCGTTCCAGGGGCTGCGGGCGGTGTGGACCACCGCCGACGAGGTGTACGCCGAGGTGGAGCTGCCGGCCTCGCAGCGCGCCGACGCCGACCGGTACGCCCTGCACCCGGCGCTGCTCGACGCCGCCCTGCACGCCGCGCACTTCGGCGGCCTCGGCGACGCCGGACCGGACCGGCTGCTGCTGCCCTTCGCGTGGAACGGCGTCACCCTGCACGCCGCCGGGGCCACCGCGCTGCGGGTCCGGCTCACCCGGGTGGCGCCGCACGCCATCGCGCTGACCGTCGCCGACGCCACCGGCGCGCCGGTGGCCGAGGTCGCGTCGCTGGCCATGCGCCCGATCTCCCGCGCCGAACTGGGCGCCCGGGACGCCGCCGTCGACGACGCCCTGTTCCGCCTCGACTGGCAGCCGTTGGCCGCGCCGGAGCCGGTCGCGCCGGCCCGGGTCGTCGCCCTCGGCCGGGCCGTCGGCGCGTTCCCGCACCACGCCGACCTGGCCGCGCTCGCCCGCGCGGTCGACGCCGGCGCACCCCCGCCCGACGCCGTCCTCGCCCCACTGTTCCGACCCGCCACCCCCGACATCGCAGTCCCGTACGCCACTGCCGCCGACGGCGGCCGCGCGCCCGGCGGTACCGCCGCCGACGGCCCGACCGCCGCCGACGGCGCTGCACGCGCCAGTGTGGACGGCCGCAACCCGGCGGGCGGGGACCGGGCCCGGGCCGTCGCCGCCGAAGCCCTCGCCCTGGTGCAGGGCTGGCTGGCCGACCCCCGCTGGGCGGCCACCCCGCTGGTCCTGCTCACCCGGGGCGCGGTGGGCGTGCACAGCCCCGCCGAGGTCGACGACCCGGACGCCGCCACCGCCTGGGGACTGGTCCGCTCCGCCCAGTCCGAGCACCCCGACCGGTTCGTCCTGCTCGACGCCGACACCCCACCGGACGCCGACCAGCTCGCCGCCGTCCTCGCCACCGGCGAACCCCAGGTGGCGTTGCGCGGCGGCGCCCCACACGCCCCCCGGCTGGCCCGCCGTGCCGAGGCGGCGACGCTCATCCCGCCGGCCACCGCGACCGCCTGGCGGCTCGACGCCCCGGCACGCGGCAGCCTCGACACCCTCGTCCTGGCCGCCACCGACGCCGCCGACGTGCCGCTCGGCCCGTTGGAGGTCCGGGTCCGGGTCCGTGCCGCCGGCCTGAACTTCCGCGACGTGCTCAACGCGCTCGGCCTCTACCCGGGCGACCCCGGGCCGCCCGGCGGCGAGGCGGCCGGCGTGGTCACCGAGGTCGGCGCCGAGGTCACCGACCTGCGCCCCGGCGACCGGGTGCTCGGCGTCTTCGTCGGCTGCTTCGGCCCGGTCGCGGTCACCGACCGCCGGCTGCTGGTGCCGATGCCCGACGGCTGGACGTACGCGCAGGCCGCGTCCGTGCCGGTGGTCTTCCTCACCGCGTACCACGGGCTGGTCGACCTGGCCCGGCTGCGCCCCGGCGAGGCGGTGCTGGTGCACGCCGCCGCCGGTGGCGTCGGCATGGCCGCCGTCCAACTCGCCCGCCACCTCGGCGCCGAGGTGTACGCCACCGCCAGCCCCGCCAAGTGGCCCGTGCTGCGGGCGATGGGCGTCCCCGACAGCCACCTCGCGTCGTCGCGCACCCTCGACTTCGAGGCGCACTTCCGGGCCGTCACCGGCGGGCGCGGCGTCGACGTGGTGCTCGACTCCCTCGCCCGGGAGTTCGTCGACGCGTCGCTGCGGCTGCTGCCCCGCGGCGGCCGGTTCGTCGAGATGGGCAAGACCGACCTGCGCGACCCCGACCGGGTCGCCGCCGACCACCCCGGCGTCGCCTACCAGGCGTACGACCTGACCACCGTCGACCCGGCCCGGATCCAGCGGATGCTGGTCGAGCTGATGGACCTGTTCGCGGCCGGCACGCTCACCCCGCTGCCGGTGCGCGCCTGGGACGTCCGGCAGGCCCCCGACGCGTTCCGCTACGTCCAGCAGGCCCGGCACGTCGGCAAGGTGGTGCTCACCGTGCCGACGCCGTGGGCGACGGACGGCACCGTCCTGGTCACCGGCGGCACCGGCCTGCTCGGCGGGCTGGTCGCCCGCCGCCTGGTCACCGGCCACGGGGTCCGGCACCTGCTGCTGGCCAGCCGTGGCGGCCCCGACGCCCCCGGAGCGGCCGAGCTGACCGCCGAGCTGACCGCCCTCGGCGCCACGGTCACCGTGGCCGCCGCCGACGTGGCCGACCGCGACGCGGTGGACCGGCTCGTCGCCGCCGTGCCGGCCGCGCACCCGCTCACCGCCGTGGTGCACCTCGCCGGGGTGCTCGACGACGGGGTGGTCACCGCGCTCACCCCGCACCGCATCGACACCGTCTTCCGGCCCAAGGTGGACGCCGCCCGGCACCTCGACGAGGCGACCCGCCACCTCGACCTCGCCGGCTTCGTGCTCTTCTCCTCCGGCGCCGGGGTGTTCGGGGTCCCCGGCCAGGGCAACTACGCCGCCGCCAACGCGTACCTGGACGCCCTCGCCCGGCGGCGGCGCGGCGCCGGGCTGCCCGCCCAGTCGTACGCCTGGGGCCTGTGGGAGCAGGCCAGCGCGATGACCGCCGGGCTGGACCGCAGCGACCCCCGGATCACCGCCCGCGACGGCCAGCTCGCCATCCCCTCCGACCTCGGCATGGCGCTGTTCGACGCCGGGCTGGCCGCCCCCGAGGAGCACCTGGTGCCCACCCGGGTCGACGTGTCCGCCCTCGCCGGGCGGGCCGCCGTGCCGGCGCTGATGCGGGGCCTGGTCCGGCGGGAACGCCCCCGGGCCCGCACCGAAGCCGCCGCCGGCGGCCGGGACCTGGCCGGCCGGCTGCGCGCGCTCACCGGTCCGGAACAGTCCGCCCTGCTGCTGGACCTGGTCCGCGCCGAGGCGGCCACCGTGCTCGGCCACGCCACCCCGGACGCGATCGGGCCGGCGCAGGCGTTCAACGAGGTCGGCTTCGACTCGCTGACCGCCGTCGAGCTGCGCAACCGGCTCACCGAGGCCACCGGGCACCGGCTGCCCGCCACGGCGATCTTCGACTACCCGGACCCGACCGCGCTGGCCGGCTTCCTGCGCGCCCAGTTGGTGCCCGACGGCGCGGAAGCCGCCCCGGCGATCCTCGCCGAACTGGAGGGCCTGGAACGGTCGCTCACCGAGACGGTGGTGGAGCCGGAACTGCACAGCCAGGTCGCGGCGCGGCTGGAGGTGCTGGTCGCCAAGTGGCGGACGATGCGCGGCGCGTCCGCCACCGACCACGACCTGGACCTCGACCAGGCCAGCGACGACGAGATCTTCAGCCTGATCGACACGGAACTCGGGCTCTGATGCCCGACCCGACGCGCACGGACGAGGAAACGGCGATGACGGACGTACTGATCGTGGGCTACGGCCCGGTGGGCCAGGTGGCGGCGATCCTGCTGGCCCGGCGCGGCTTCACCGTACGGGTGGTGGAGAAGTGGGTCACCCCGTACAGCATGCCCCGCGCGGTGTCCTACGACGGCGAGGCCAGCCGCATCCTCGCCACCTGCGACCTCGGTGACGCCCTCGACCCGGTGTGCGAGCTGTCCGGCGAGTACACCTGGAAGAACGGCTTCGGCCGTACCCTGCTGCACGTCAAGGTCGCCGAGGACGGGCCCGCCGGCTGGCCCGACTCCATCTCCTTCTACCAGCCCGGCCTGGAGGCCGTGCTCGCCGAGCGGGGCGCCGCCCTGCCCGGCGTCGAGGTGCTGCGCGGGCTGGAGGTGACCGCGCTGGCCGACCGGGGCGACCGGGTCGACGTGACCGCCGTCGACGCCGACGGCGCCGCGCACGCCTTCACCGCCGACTGGGTGATCGGCTGCGACGGGGCGAACAGCTTCGTGCGCCGCTGGCTCGGCACCACCGTCACCGACCTGGGCTTCAGCCACGACTGGCTGGTCTGCGACGTCGTGCTGCACGAGCCGCACGAGTTCAAGCCGAACAACCTGCAGATCTGCGACCCGGTCCGCCCCCGCACCGCCGTCTCCGCCGGCCCCGGCCACCGCCGCTGGGAGTTCATGCGGGTGCCGGGGGAGACGCTGGAGGAGTTCCGCACCGAGGCCAGCGTCTGGCGGCTGCTCGGCCTGTTCGACATCACCCCCGCCACCGCCCGCCTCGACCGGTACGGCGTCTACACCACCCAGGCCTGCTACGCCGACACGTGGCGCGCCGGCCGGGTCCTGCTCGCCGGGGACGCCGCCCACGTCATGCCGCCCTTCCTCGGCCAGGGCATGAGCTCCGGCTTCCGCGACGTGATCAACCTGGCCTGGAAGTTGGACCTGGTGCGCCGGGGCATCGCCGACGCCGCGCTGCTCGACACGTACGAGGTGGAGCGGCGGGCGCACGTGCAGCACGCCATCCGGATGTCCATCGACTCCGGCACGGTGATCTGCGAGACCGACCCGAAGCGGGCCGCCGGCCGGGACTCGGTGATGCTGGCCGCGCTGCGCCGCCGTACCCAGCAGAAGCACGCGCGGTCGCTGCGCGAGGCCGTCGTCGACGGCGTGCTGCACCGCGGCCCCGACGGCGTGCCGGCCCCGCGCGCCGGTGACCCCGCACCCCAGGGCCGGGTGACCGCCGGTGGGCGGACCGGGCGCTTCGACGAGGTGGTCGGCACCGGGTTCGTGCTGCTCACCCGCGCGGAGTTCGCCCCCGCGCTCGACCCCGACGCCGTGGCGTTCCTGGACGCCCTCGGCACCCGGCGGGTCACCGTCCGCCCCGCCGACGCCCCCGCGCCCACCGACGCGGCCGGCACCGACGTCGTCGACCTCGACGGCGTCCACCTCACCTGGCTGGCCGGCGCGAACGCCGACGGCGCGCTGATCCGGCCCGACTTCTACGTCTTCGGCGTCGCGGCCGGCCCGGACGGCCTGGCCGCCCTGGTGGACGACCTGCGCCAGCAGGTGTCCGCCCGGGCCCTGCACCCCTGACCATCCCCGCTCAAGGAGTAGACATGCTGGAGAACCTCCGCACCCTCGGCCGGGTCATCCGCACCCTGGCCACGAAGGACCCGGTGACCCGGGTCCGGCGCTTCTACGAGATCCAGTCCCCGGGGGTGGAGTTCGCCGCCCGCACCACCCGCTACATGAACGTCGGCTACTGGGAGGACGGGGTGACCAGCCTCGACGTGGCCGGCGCGGCGCTGGCCACGAAGCTCGCCGACGCCGCCGGCTTCAAGCCCGACGACACCGTGCTCGACGTCGGCTTCGGCTACGGCGACCAGGACTTCGCCTGGCTGCGCGAGCGCCGGGTGGCCAAGGTGCACGGCATCAACGTCACCCCCCGGCACGTCGAGCACGCCCAGCAGCGGGCCCGGCAGGAGGGCCTCGCCGAGCAGGCCGAGTTCCAGCTCGGCACCGCCACCGCGCTGCCCTTCGCCGACGGCACCTTCGACCGGGTGGTGGCGCTGGAGTCGGCGTTCCACTTCTACCCGCGCAGCGCCTTCTTCGCCGAGGCGTTCCGGGTGCTCAAGCCGGGTGGCACCATCGCCACGGCCGACATCATCCCGCTCAGCAACGACACCGCCCGGATGTCGATCAGCTCCGGCCCGCTGAGCTTCGTGAAGTTCAGCATCCCCGACGAGAACTGGCACGACCGCACCGTCTACGCCGAGCAGCTCGCCGCCGCCGGGTTCGTCAACCCCGACGTGCAGTCCATCCAGGACCGCACCTGGGAGGGGTGGCGCCGGTTCCAGGCAGCCCGCCCCTCCGACCCGGCGTTCCAGGCCGAGGCCGACCGCAGCGCGGTCAAGGGGATGGCCAACCACTGGCGCGACGAGAAGCTGATCAAGAAGGAGCTGTCGCTGCTCGACTACGTCATCGCCGTCGCCCACAAGCCGTGACACGCGGCGGCCCCCGCCGCCCCGGGTACGTCCCGGGCGGCGGGGGCCGCGACGTGCGTGCGCCGGATCAGCCCACCGTCGTACGGGCCAGGGCCGCCGAGATGGTACGCAGGATGGCCGGCTGGTGCTGGGCCAGGAAGAAGTGCCCGCCCGGGAAGACCTGGAGGTCGAACGGGCCGGTGCTGTGCCGCTCCCACGCCTTGGCCTCGTCGATGCTGCTCTTCGGGTCGTCGTCACCGGTGAACACCGTCACCGGGCAGCTCAGCTTCGGCCCCGGCGTGTACGCGTACGTCTCCGCCGCCCGGTAGTCGTTGCGGATCGCCGGCAGCGCCGCCCGCAGCATCTCCGGGTCGCCGAGCACCGCCTGGTTGGTGCCGCTGAGCTTGCGCACGTCCGCCAGCAGGCCCTCGTCGTCGAGCAGGTGCACCGTCTCGTGCCGGGCGCAGGACGGCGCCCGCCGCCCCGACGGGAACAGGTGCGCCACCGGTGCCCCGCCGTCGGCCTCGATCAGTCGCGCCACCTCGAAGCCCAGGGTCGCGCCCATGCTGTGCCCGAAGATCGCCAGCGGCTGGTCCCGCCACGGCCGCAGCACCCCGTACACCTGTCGGGCCAGCTCGCCGATGCTGTCCACGCACGGCTCCAGCCGGCGGTCCTGCCGCCCGGGGTACTGGATGGCGAGGACCTCCACGGCCGGCGACAGCGCCCGGGAGACCGGGAAGTAGAAGCTCGCGGAGCCACCGGCGTGCGGCAGGCACACCAGCCGTGGCGCGCCGGCCGGCGCCGGGTGGAACCGGCGGACCCACAGGCCGTTGTCGGAGTCGGTCATCGTGACGAGGTCCTTCCAGCGGAGGTGCCCGGGCACCTGGCACCGGGGGCGATCACAGGGACGCTAAACCGATCCGTCGGGGCCCGGACACCCCTAGCGGACGGGCGTACGGGTTAGGGGTTGTCGCAGGTCATCGCGACGCCATAGCTTCCCCGCAGAGGGGACCCGTGGCTCTCGGCTGAATTGTGCTCAAGGAAACCACCGATCTGGCTTGAGGAATTCGCGCATTCGTACCGTCGCCTACGTCAGGTCTCCGCCGGCCACCGCGATGGGTCAGGTTGATGGACACCGAAGAGAAGCTCCGGGAGTATCTGAAGAGGGTCACCACCGACCTGCGGCGGACCCGGCAACGGCTGCGCGACGTCGAGGACGAGGCCCGACAGCCGATCGCCATCGTCGGGATGGCCTGCCGCTTCCCCGGCGGGGTCAGCTCGCCCGACGCGCTGTGGGACCTCGTCGCCGCCTCCGGTGACGCGGTCGGCGGCTTCCCCACCGACCGTGGTTGGGACCTCACCGACCTGTACGACCCGACCGGGGAACGCGCCGGCACCTCCTGCGTCCGGGAGGGCGGCTTCGTCCATGACGCCGCCGACTTCGATCCCCGCTTCTTCGGCATCAGCCCGCGCGAGGCCCTCGCGATGGACCCGCAGCAGCGGCTGCTGCTGGAGGTCTCCTGGGAGGCGTTCGAGTCGGCCGGGGTGGACCCGACCGGCCTGAAGGGCGGCCGGGTGGGTGTCTTCGCCGGCCTCACCCACGGCGGCTACGCCAACGGCGCCGCCGACGTGCCCGACGGGGCCGTCGACTACCTCGGCCTCGGCAACGCCGGCAGCATCAGCTCCGGCCGGGTGGCGTACACGTTCGGCTTCGAGGGGCCGGCGGTCACCGTGGACACGGCGTGCTCGTCGTCGTTGGTGGCGTTGCACCTGGCGGTGCAGTCGCTGCGGTCCGGGGAGTCCGATCTCGCCCTGGCCGGCGGTGTCACGGTGATGCCGACCCCGGCCGTCTTCGTCGACTTCACCCGGCAGGGCAACCTGTCCATGTCGGCCCGCTGCAAGGCGTTCGCCGACGCCGCCGACGGCACCGCCCTCGCCGAGGGCGTCGGCATCCTCCTCGTGGAGCGGCTCGCCGACGCCCGGCGGCTCGGTCATCGGGTGTTGGCGGTGGTGCGGGGTTCGGCGGTGAATCAGGATGGTGCGTCGAATGGTTTGACGGCGCCGAATGGTCCGTCGCAGCAGCGGGTGATTCGTCAGGCGTTGGCGTCGGCGCGGTTGTCGTCGGTGGACGTGGACGTGGTGGAGGCGCACGGCACCGGTACGACTCTTGGTGATCCGATCGAGGCGCAGGCGTTGTTGGCCACCTATGGGCAGGGCCGGGACGGGCTTGAGCCGTTGTTGTTGGGGTCGGTGAAGTCGAATCTGGGTCATACGCAGGCGGCGGCGGGTGTTGCTGGTGTGATCAAGATGGTGCAGGCGATGCGCCACGGTGTGGTGCCGGCGACCCTGCACGTGGATGTGCCGTCGTCGAAGGTGGACTGGTCGTCCGGTGCGGTGGCGTTGGTGACGGAGTCGCGGGCGTGGCCGGTGTTGGATCGGCCGCGGCGGGCGGCGGTGTCGTCGTTCGGCATCTCCGGCACGAATGCCCACGTCATCATCGA
>NZ_JBNADX010000045.1:0-27597 GCF_049629545.1 Micromonospora citrea | reverse complement strand
GGGGTGGGGTGGGTCAGCGGGCGTCGAGGAGGGGCTGGTGGGGGTTCCAGGGTGGGCCGGCGGCGGCGTCGCGGCGGCGGCGGGCGATGGCCGACAGCGCCTCCAGGACCACCCGGTTGCCGAGGTACGCGGTGATGTCGGCGTGGTCGTACGGCGGGGCCACCTCGACCACGTCGAGGCCGACGACGGGCAGTTCGTAGCAGACCCGGCGAACCGCGTCGAGGAGCTGCCGCGAGGTCAGCCCGCCGGGCTCCGGGGTGCCGGTGCCGGGGGCCATCCCGGGGTCCACCACGTCCACGTCGACGGAGAGGAAGACCCCCTCGCACTCGTCGACCGCGATCGCGAAGGCTTCGGTCAGGCAGGTGTCGAGCCCACGCGCGACCAGCTCGGTCATCTCGTACGAGCGCATCCGCTGCGCGGCCATCCAGGCCAGCGTGGCAGGGCCGGGCCAGTAGCCGCGCAGGCCGATCTGGAGGAACCGGTCGCCGCGTACCGCGCCGGAGGAGATGAGCCGGCGCATCGGCTGGCCGTGCCCGTACAGCGAGCCGAACTCGACGTCGCCGGTGTCGGCGTGCGCGTCGAAGTGCACCAGCGACACCCGGCCGAGCCCGTGGTGGCGGGCCACCCCGGTGGCGTCCGGCAGGGCGATGGAGTGGTCGCCGCCGAGCACCACGGGGATCGCCCCGGCGCGCGCGACCGCGTGGACGGCGGACTCCAGCGCGGCCAACGACCGCTCGATGTCGCCGGAGAACATCTCCACGTCACCGGCGTCGTAGACGCACAGGTCGCGCAGCCCGTCCACGCGCATCGCCAGGGACGGGCGGGAGCCGTCGTGCGGCAGGTAGCACGCCTGCCGGATGGCGGACGGGCCGAACCGGGTGCCCGGCCGGTGCGAGGTGCCGCCGTCGAAGGGCGCGCCGATGATCACCACGTCGGCGTCGACGTAGGTGACGGGCTCCTCCAGCGTGCACGGCGGCACGCCGAGGAAGGTGACGTCCGGGCCGTACATCGGGCCGTAGCGGGTCATCGTTCCTCCATTCCCCACGGCGAGCCGTACCCGGTGAGCAGGTCCAGGAACGGCTGCGGCGGCAGCGCCTCCGGTCCGAGCACGCCGGTGCCGGACCACGCGCCGGTGGCGAGCAGTTCCAGGGCGACCACCGGGTTCACCGCGGTCTGCCAGACCACGGCCTGGTGGCCGTACTCCCGCATCGACCACTCGTTGTCGACCACGTGGTACAGGTAGACCTCGCGGGGACGGCCGGAGGCCGATCCGCGCACCCAGGTCCCGGCGCAGGTCTTGCCGCGCATCCGCTCGCCGAGGGTGGCCGGGTCGGGCAGCGACGCGGCGACCACGTCCCGGGGGGACACCTGCATCCCGCGCACCGTCACCGGGGCGGTGGCGTCGAGCCCGACCTTGTGCAGGGCCTTCAGCACCTCGATGAACTCGTCGCCGAGGCCGTACTTGAAGGTGACCCGCTTCGCCTCCACCCAGCGCGGGATCAGCAGCACCTCCTCGTGCTCCACGTTGACGCACTCGACCGGGCCGATCCCCGCCGGGAAGTGGAAGACCTCCGGTTCGCTGAACGGCTCGGTGGTGAACCAGCCGCGACCGGACTCCCAGATCACCGGCGGGTTCAGGCACTCCTCGATGGTGGTCCAGATGGAGAAGGACGGCGCGAAGTCGTACCCGTCGACGGTGAGGTTCGCGCCGTCGCGTACCCCGATCTCGTCGATCTCGTCGAACAGTTCGTCGGCGGCGTAGCGGGCGAACACGTCGGACAGGCCGGGCTCGATGCCGATGCCGCAGAGCGCCAGCCGTCCGGCCGCCTCCCACCGGTCGGCCGCGGCGAACTGCTCGTCGCCGAGCTTCACGCCGGTCTCGGAATACGGGCGCGACGGGTGCGGCCGGGACAGCGACATCGCCATGTCCAGGTAGTCGGCCCCGGCGGCGAGCGCGGCGTCGAAGATCGGCATGACGAAGCGTGGGTCTACCGCGTTGAGCACGTGGGTGATCCGGTGCTCCCGGCAGAGCGCGGCGACCGCCTCGGTCGAGGAGGCGTCGACGGCGGCGGCGACGAACCGGTCACCGTGGCCGGTGACGGCCCGCACGGCGCGGCCGAGGTCGTGGTCGGCGACGACCATGGTCTCGAAGAAGGATCGGCGGGCGGAGATGGCGACGGCGGCGGAGCCGACACCGCCGGCGCCGACGAGCAGGATGCGCATCAGGAATCAAACCCCAGTCCAAGACGATCGAGGGTACGGAGCCAGAGGTCGCGCCGACCCTCGCGCGCGTCGGCGCGGGCCAGCGACCAGCGGGTGAGGTTGATGCCGGCGGCCCGGACGGGTTCCGGCGGGAACGGCAGCGGCGTGCTGCGGACCAGGTCCAGCCGGGTCAGCGGGGTGTCCCCGCCGGCCAGCAGGTCGAGCATCACCCGGGCGCCGAACCGGGTGGCGCCGACGCCGAGGCCGGTGAAGCCGGCCGCGTACGCCAGTCGACCGTCGTAGGCGGTGCCGAAGAACGGGCAGAACCGGGTGCAGGTGTCGATGACCCCGCCCCAGCGGTGGCTGAAGCGCAGGTCGGCCAGTTGGGGGAAGGTGGTGAAGAAGTGCTCGGCGAGGGCGGTGAAGGTGGCCGGTCGCTGCTCCAGTTCCGGGGCGACCCGGTTGCCGTAGTGGTAGACCGCGTCGTAGCCGCCGAAGAGGATCCGCCCGTCGTCGGTGATCCGGTAGTAGTGGAACTGGTTGCCGGTGTCGGCGAGCCCCTGCCGGTTGCGCCAGCCGACGGCGTCGCGCTGGGCCGGGCTCAGCGGCTCGGTCATCAGGGCGTAGTCGTAGACCGGCACGATCCAGGCGCGCAGCCGGCGCAGCAGCGGCGGGAAGGCGTTGGTGGCGAGCCCGACCTGCCGGGCCCGGACCAGGCCGGGGGCGGCGGCCGGGCCACCGGCCGTGACGGCGCGCAGGCCGGCGGAGTCGCGGCGCAGCCCGGTGACCCGGGTGTGCTCGGCGATGCGGACGCCGCGTTCCAGGCAGGCGCGGCGCAGCCCCCAGGCCAGCCTCGCCGGGTCGAGCATGGCCACCCGGCCGGTGTCCCACATGCCACCGAGGTACGTGGGCGAGTGCACCTCGGCGCGCACCTCGTCGCGGTCGAGCAGCCGTACGTCGTGGCCGTGCCGGCGGGCCAGCGCGGCGTCGTCGGCCAGCCCGGCGAGCTGGTACGGCGCGACCGCCACCGCCAGCTCGCCGGTGCGTACGAAGTCGCAGTCGATCCCGTACGCCTCGACGGTCGCCGCGATCGCGTCCAGGTTCTCCCGGCCGAGCCGTTCCAGCTCGTCGATCTCCCCGGGGAAACGCTGCGCGCCGTTGGCGAGGCCGTGGGTGAGCGAGGCGGCGCAGAACCCGCCGTTGCGCCCGGACGCGGCCCACCCGCAGGTGCCCGCCTCGACCAGCAGCACGTCCCGGTCGGGGTCGTCGGACTTGGCGAGCAGGGCGGTCCAGAGCCCGGCGTACCCGCCGCCGACGACCAGCAGGTCGGCGGTGTGCGTACCGTGCAGCGGCGGCAGCGGGTCGGGGCGTTCCGGACGGTCCAGCCAGTAGGGCACGGGCGCCGCGTCGGCGAGCGCCCTGCCGGTATGCGGGAGGATCATGACGGGCCACTCGCCCGTCGGCCGGAGAGTGGCGCCAGCGCGGCGCGCCGGGCCCGGCGGGCGCGCAGCGAACTGACGCCGACCAGCAGCAGCGCGATCCCGAACATCGCCGTGCCGATGACGTTGACCTGCGGCGGGATGCCCCGCTGGGCGGCACCCCAGACGTACATCGGGAAGGTCACGGTGGTGCCGGCGTTGAAGTTCGTGATGATGAAGTCGTCGAAGCTGAGCGAGAAGGCCAGCAGCGCGGCGGCCACGATGCCGGGCAGCACCAGCGGCAGGGTGACCAGCCGGAAGGTCTGCCATTCGCTGGCGTAGAGGTCCATCGCGGCCTCCTCCAGCCGCCGGTCCATCCCGGCCAGCCGCGCCTTGACGGTGACCACCACGAACGACACGCAGAACATGACGTGCGCGATGACGACGGTCCAGAAGCCCTGCGGCACGCCCGCCGAGACGAAGAGGGCCAGCAGCGAGGTCCCCATCACCAGTTCCGGCGTGGCCATCGGCAGGAAGATCAGCAGGTTGATCCCGGAGCGGCCGCGGAACCGGTGCCGGACCAGGGCGAACGCCATCAGGGTGCCGATCACGGTGGCGACGACGGTGGCGATGAAGCCGATCTGGACGCTGCGCACCACCGCGTCGCACATGTCGGAGGTGACGCACGGGTTGCGCCAGTTGTCCAGGGTGAACTCGTGGAAGTCGTACGACAGCCGGCTCGACGGGCGGTTGAACGACAGGCCGGCGACCACCATGATCGGCAGCGAGAGGTAGCCGAGCACCAGCAGGGCCACGCCCATCACCCAGCGGTCGGCCAGCCAGCGGGCGACGCGGGTCGTCACAACACCTCCTGGGTGCCGGCACGGCGCAGGTAGCCGAAGACCACCGCGAGGATCGCCGCCATCAGCAGGAACGACAGCGCCGCGCCCTGCGGGTAGTCCAGCCGGACCAGGAACGCCGAGTCGATGACGTTGCCGATCATGTACTCGTTGGGCGTGCCGAGCAGTTCGGCGTTGATGTAGTCGCCGGTGGCCGGGATGAAGAAGAGCAGCGTGCCGGCGATCAGGCCGGGCATGGACAGCGGCAGGGTGACCCGGCGGAACGTCTGCACCGGGTTGGCGTACAGGTCACCGGCGGCTTCCAGCAGCCGGTGGTCCAGCCGCTCCAGGCTCGCGTACAGCGGCAGCACCAGGAAGGGCAGGAAGTTGTACGTCAGGCCGAGGATCACCGCGAACGGGGTGGCCAGCAGCCGGCCGTCGGGAGCGAGCAGGTGCACGTCGCGCAGCAGCCCGACGAACCAGCCGTTGTCCGACAGGATGGTCTTCCAGGCCAGGGTGCGCACCAGGAAGCTGGTGAACATCGGGGCGACGACGCAGACCAGCAGCAGGTTCTTCCACCGGCCCGACTTCTGCGCGATCGCGTACGCCAGCGGGTAGCCCATCAGCAGCGCCAGCACCAGCGCGATCCCGGCGTAGCCGAAGGAGCGGGCGAAGTGCGGCCAGTACGCCTGCACCGCGTCCGGGTAGTTGCTGAACGCCCAGGTCAGCGCGTACCCGGTGGAGAGCGAGCCGCTCGGGTCGTAGAGGCTGGCCGCGGCCAGTTGCAGCAGCGGCACGGCGAAGAAGACGAACAGCCAGGCCGCGCCGGGCAGGAGCAGCAGGTACGGCAGCAGCCGGTGCCGCCCCCGGCGGGGCGGTGGCAGCGGGGTCGCCCGCCCCGACGGGGTCGGCACGTGCGCCAGCGCGCTCATGACCCGGCCCTGGCGTGCGTGACGCCGCCGGCCGGCCCGCTCACGACGGCGCTCCGACCGGTTCGTCGAGCAGCGGGGTGGTGCGGTCGGCCTGGCCGGGCTCGCGGGGCAGCAGGAAGGCGTGCCGGGGATCCCAGTGCGCCACCACCGGGGTGCCGACCGGGTGCTGCCCACCGGTGCCGCTGTTCGCCGCGAACGCGGAGATCTCGCTGCCCCAGCCGGTCCGGACCAGGTACTGGGTGCTGACCCCGACGTAGGAGGCGTCGGTGACCACACCCTCGACGTGCTGGTGTCCACTGGGAACCTGGGCGGCGGAGCCGACCAGGTGCAGTTTCTCGGGGCGTACCCCCAGGTAGACCGCACCCCGGTCGGACCGGGCGCGCTCGGCGGGGACGGAGAAGCGGGCGCCGTGGGCGGTGACCGGCACGTCCGACCCGGCGGGGCCGGCGGCCTCGGCGGCGAGCAGGTTGGACTGGCCGAGGAAGTTCGCCACGAACGCGGTGGCCGGGAACTCGTAGAGCTCAGCGGGCGCGCCGAGCTGCTCGATCCGCCCGGCGTTCATCACCGCGACCGTGTCGGCCATCGTCATGGCCTCCTCCTGGTCGTGGGTGACGTGCACGAAGGTGATCCCCACCTCGGTCTGGATCCGCTTCAGCTCGATCTGCATCTGCCGACGCAGCTTCAGGTCGAGCGCGCCGAGCGGCTCGTCGAGCAGCAGCACCTGCGGGTGGTTGATGAGGGCGCGGACCAGGGCGACCCGCTGCTGCTGACCGCCGGAGAGCTGGCCGGGGTAGTGGTTGCCGTACTCCTCGAGCTGGACCATCTCGAGCATGGCCATCACGTCGTCGTAGCCGGAGCGGTGCCCGCGCCGGCGCAGGCCGAAGTGGACGTTCTGGAAGACGTCGAGGTGCGGGAAGAGCGCGTAGCTCTGGAACACGGTGTTCACCGGCCGCTTGTACGGCCGCAGCCGGGTGACGTCCCGGTCGCCGAGCAGCACCTGACCGCTGGTCGGTTCCTCCAGCCCGGCGATCATCCGCAGGGTGGTGGTCTTGCCGCAGCCGGACGAGCCGAGCAGGGCGAAGAACGAGCCCTGCGGGACGGTCAGGCTGAGGTCGTCGACGGCGGTGAAGATGCCGAACCGCTTGGTGAGGTTGGCCAGCCGCAGGTCGCCGACCGGTGAATCACGTTCCCGAAGCTTCGCGCCCATCCCCATCACGCCCCGATGACCTGCTGGAACTTGGACTCGTACTCCTTCTCCTGCTTCTCGTCGAGGGCCATGAAGACCTTCGACTTCCGCAGCAGCGCCTCGTCCGGGAAGATCAGCGGGTTGGCCGCCAGTTCGGGATCGATCTTCTCCATCTCGGCCTGCGCGCCCTTGACCGGGCAGATGTAGTTGACGTACGCGGCGAGCTGCGCCGCGACGGCGGGCTCGTAGTAGTAGTTGATCAGCGCTTCGGCGTTGCCCTTGTGGGTGGCCTTGTTCGGCACCATCATGTTGTCGCTGAAGAGCATCACGCCCGACTCGGGCGCGACGAACCGGACCTTCTCGTCCTCGCCGGAGAGCTGGATGACGTCGCCGGACCAGGCGATGCAGGCGGCGATGTCGCCCTTGGCCAGGTCGGGGGCGTAGTCGTTGCCGGTGAACCGGCGGATCTGGCCGGAGTCCACGGCCTTCTTGAGCTTGTTGAGCGCGTCGTCGAACTGGGCGGCGGTGAAGTTCGCCGGGTCGTGCCCGTTGGACTGCAGCAGCAGGCCCATGGTGTCGCGCATCTCGCTCAGGGCGGTCACCTTGCCCTTGAGGTCGGGGCGGGTGAGCAGCTCGTCGACCGTCCGGATCTCCTTCGTGACGTTGCCGTTCCAGGCGAGGCCGGCGAGTCCGGACTGCCACGGGATCGAGATCCGGTTCTCCGGGTCGAAGGAACGGTTGAGCAGCGACGGCAGCAGGTTCGCCGCCACGTTCGGGATCTTCGCCGGGTCGAGCTTCTGGATCCAGCCGAGCCGGATCATCCGGGCGGCCATCCAGTCGGTGAGGACGATGACGTCCCGGTCGGTGCTCTGACAGCTCGCGAGCTGGTTCTGCACCTTGCCGAAGAACTCGTTGTTGTCGTTGATGTCCTCGGTGTAGGTCACCTGGATGCCGGTCCGGGCGACGAACGCGTCGAGGGTGGGCCGCTTCGACTCATCCTTCTCGTCAACGTCCATGTACTGCGGCCAGTTGGCGAAGGCCAGCTTCTTCTCCGTGGCGGAGAGGTCGTCGCTCTTGCAGCCCTCCTCGGTCTGGGTCGCGGCCTTGGTGCCGCAGCCGGCGAGCCCACCGCCCGCGGCGAGCAGGGCGGCCGAGGAGAGGGTGCCGGTGAGCAGTCCACGTCGGGTGAGGGGCCTGGGGGGAGTGCGCATGTGACGACTCCTAGGGGGTCGTCCGTCGGCGACGGGGACGGGGGCGACGCGCCGGCGGGAGGGGTCTTTGCCAGGGACGACTGATCCTGACATGAGGTTCCCTCCCTTACAAGGGATTCCGTTGCGGGAATAGCCATGGACGACGAATTACGCCACACTCCCGGGTGGCACTAGGCTCAGCGCGTACCGGACATGGGGAGTGGTCGATGACGAACCGGCAGCAGGAGAACGGCAACGGCGGGCGGCGCGTCGCCGTGCGCGAAGGCGCCAGTCACGCCCTCCTGGACGACGTGGCGAAGCAGATCATCGAGCAGCTCCAGGAGGACGGCCGCCGGCCGTACGCGACGATCGGCAAGGCGGTCGGGCTCTCCGAGGCGGCGGTACGTCAGCGGGTGCAGCGGCTGCTCGACGCCGGGGTGATGCAGATCGTCGCGGTCACCGACCCGCTCCAGCTCGGGTTCCCCCGGCAGGCCATGATCGGCCTGCGTACCGACGGTGACCTGGAGGCCGTCGCGGACCGGCTCGCCGAGTTCGAGGAGGTCGACTACGTGGTGATCACCGCCGGTTCGTTCGACCTGCTGGCCGAGGTGGTCTGCCGCAACGACGCCCACCTGCTGGAGATCCTGCAACGGCTGCGCGCCGTCGACGGCGTGCTGGCGACCGAGGCGTTCGTCTACCTCAAGCTGCGCAAGCAGACCTACACCTGGGGTACGGCCTGATACGGATTCCGTCGCACCTGCCACGCATCCGTTCTGAATCCGTTGCCAGCTGACCGCAACAGGGTTGCATTTCGCGGCGAGACTGTGGGATAACCGTGGGCAGAGCGGCCGGCGCCACCCCCTTGACCCGGCCCCGGACCCGATGGGGCTGACATGGCCGACGCCACCGACCACCTCTGGATGCACTTCACCCGGATGGCCAGCTACTCCGCCGGCGAGGTACCGACCATCGTGCGCGGCGAGGGCGCGTACATCTGGGACGCGCAGGGCCGCCGCTACCTCGACGGGCTCGCCGGGCTCTTCGTCGTCAACGCCGGGCACGGGCGGGCCGAACTGGCCGATGCCGCCGCCAAGCAGGCCGCCGAGCTGGCCTACTTCCCGCTCTGGTCGTACGCCCACCCGAGGGCCGTCGAGCTGGCCGAGAAGATCGCCTCGCTGACCCCGGCCGACCTCAACCGGGTCTTCTTCACCACCGGCGGCTCGGAGGCCGTCGAGGCGGCATGGAAGCTGGCCCGGGCCTACTTCAAGCGCACCGGCAAACCGAACAAGCACAAGGTGGTCAGCCGGTACATCGCGTACCACGGCACCTCGATGGGGGCGCTGTCGATCACCGGCCTCCCCGGCATCAAGAGCGACTTCGAGCCGCTGGTGCCCGGCGGCATCAAGGTGCCCAACACCAACTTCTACCGGGCCCCCGAGCACGGCGACTCCCCCGAGGCGTTCGGCCGCTGGGCCGCCGACGAGATCGCCCGGGCCATCGAGCGGGAGGGGCCGGACACCGTCGCCGCGGTCTTCCTGGAACCGGTGCAGAACTCCGGCGGCTGCTTCCCGCCGCCGCCCGGGTACTTCGCGCGGGTCCGTGAGATCTGCGACGCGTACGACGTGCTGCTCGTCTCCGACGAGGTGATCTGCTCGTGGGGCCGGCTCGGCGAGTACTTCGGCGCCGTCCGGTACGGCTACCGCCCCGACATCATCACCACCGCCAAGGGCATCACCTCCGGGTACGCCCCGCTCGGCGCGATGATCGCCAGCGACCGGCTGATGGAGCCGTTCCTCACCGAGACCGGGATGTTCGCCCACGGGGTGACCTTCGGCGGCCACCCCGTCTCCTGTGCGGTGGCCCTGGCCAACCTGGAGGTCTTCGCCCGGGAGGACCTGATCGGGCACGTCCGCGCCAACGAGGACGCCTTCCGGTCCACCCTGGAGAAGCTCACCGACCTGCCGATCGTCGGCGACGTCCGGGGCGACGGCTACTTCTACGGCATCGAACTGGTCAAGGACAAGGCCACCCGGGCCACCTTCGACGAGGCCGAGTCCGAGCGGCTGCTGCGCGGCTTCCTCTCGTCCGCCCTCTTCTCCGCCGGGCTCTACTGCCGCGCCGACGACCGGGGCGACCCGGTGGTGCAGCTCGCCCCGCCGCTGATCGCCGAGCAGCAGCAGTTCGACGAGATCGAGCAGATCCTGCGCGCGGTGCTCACCGAGGCGTGGACCCGCCTGTAACCCCTCCTTCGACCACCGGGCCGGACGGACGCCTCCCCCGTGGCGCCCGTCCGGCCCGGCTCCTTCCCACCCCGGAGCCCGCATGCGCTACCCGGAGCTGTCGTACTGGCTGTCGACGGTGGACGAACCGCTGACCCCACGCCCGCCGCTGGCCGGCGACACGGACGCCGACGTGGTGGTCGTCGGCGCCGGCTACACCGGGCTCTGGACGGCGTACTACCTGGCCGTCGCCGACCCCACCGTGCGGATCACCGTGCTGGAGGCCCAGATCGCCGGGTACGGCGCGTCCGGGCGCAACGGGGGCTGGTGCTCGGCGCTCTTCCCCACCTCGCTGCCCGCCCTGGCCCGCCGGCACGGCCGGGACCGGGCCCTGGCGATGCAGCGGGCCATGCGGGAGACCGTCCACGAGGTCGGCCGGGTGGTCGCCGCCGAGGGCGTCGGCTGCGACTGGCGGCAGGGCGGGACGGTGGTGCTGGCCCGCTCGGAGGTCCAGCTCGACCGGGCCCGGGCCGAGGTGGCGGCGGCCCGCGCCCACGGCCTCGACCCGGACGACCTGGTGCTGCTCGACGCCGCCGAGGCGTCCGCCCGCTGCGCCGCCGAAGGGGTACGCGGAGGGACGTACACCCCGCACTGCGCCGCCGTGCACCCGGCGAAGCTGGTCCGAGGGCTGGCCCGGGCGGTCGAGGCGCGCGGGGTGCGGATCGCCGAACGGACCCCGGTGACCGAGATCCGGGCCGGCGCGGCGGTCACTCCGCACGGGACGGTCCGGGCGCCCGTCGTCGTCCGCGCCACCGAGGGCTGGACGCCGGGGCTGCCCGGGCACCGGCGCACGATCGCCCCGGTGTACTCGCTGATGGTCGCCACCGCGCCACTGCCGGACTCGACGTGGGACGAGATCGGGCTGACCGGACGGGAGACCTTCTCCGACCACCGGCACGTCATCGTCTACGGCCAGCGCACCGCCGACGGCCGGCTCGCCTTCGGCGGGCGGGGCGCCCCGTACCACTTCGGCTCCCGGGTCTCCCCCGCGTACGACCGGGAGCCGCGGGTCTTCGCCGCGCTGCGCCGGACGCTGGGCGAACTCTTCCCGGTGCTCGGCCCGGACGTGCCGGTCACCCACCGCTGGGGCGGACCGCTCGGGGTGGCCCGGGACTGGCACGCCTCGGTGGGGCTGGACCGGGCGAGCGGGCTGGGCTGGGCCGGCGGCTACGTCGGCGACGGGGTCGGCGCCAGCAACCTCGCCGGGCGTACCCTCGCGGACCTGATCCTGGGCCGGGACAGCGACCTGACCCGACTCCCCTGGGTCGGCCACCGTTCCCCTCGCTGGGAGCCCGAGCCCCTGCGCTGGCTCGCCGTCAACGCCGCCCTACGCCTGATGCTCGCCGCCGACCGCGCCGAACTCCGCACCGGCCGCCCCTCCCGCCGCGCCGCCACCGTCTCCCGCCTCCTCAACCACTGACCCCTGCCCCCACCCCTGCCACCCCCGTCGATCATGAAGTTGTTGTCACGACACGCCGATGCGGAGGGCAACAACTTCATGATCGACCGAGGGAGGCGTTCCGGGGGAGGTGCCCGGGGGGATCAGTGGTTGGGGGGGATGACGCGGAGGTGGCCGCGGCGGCCGGTCTGCGGGCCCTGGTGGGTGGTCTGGTCGTCCTCGGGGGGCCGGGGGGCGACCGGGCGGGCGGCCTCGCGGACCGCCTCGGCCAGCGCGACCAGGTCGTCGGTGGTGGGCGGCGGCGGCTCGAACTCGCCCTCGTGCCGGACCACGTCCCAGCCCCGGGGGGCGGTCAGGCTGCGGGCGTGCGGCTCGCAGAGGTCGTACGTGTGCGGCTCGGCGAAGGCCGCGAGCGGACCCACCACGGCTGTCGACTCGTTGTAGACATAGGTCAGCGTGGCGACCGCTTGCCGGGGGCAGCCGTTACGGGAGCAGCGCCGTGGTGACCTCACGGCGGCAGGGTATCCCCAATACCGGGTCCGGCGCACTGGTTCGCGTTCCGACACGCCCGTCACGGTGATCACAATTCGCACCACCGGCCACCCGGCACGCCACGGGCGCGGCGCTGCCGCAGGCCAGGCGATCGCGGCGGCTACCCTTTGCCTCATGACGAGCCCGGAACACCGCCGCCCCGGCTCCGGCCGGCGCACCCACCGCGACCGCCACGGCCGCGGCCTGCGCGGGCGGCTGGTGCCGGCTACCGTGCCACTGGCCCGGACGAAGGCCGAGATCTTCGACGACCTCGTGCTCGACACCGTCGAGACGCTGGAGCGCCGCTTCGCCAAGGAGCTGGCCGGCGTCGAGTTCGCCGTCGAGGACGTCCCGCCGGACCTGAACGTCTACGACTCCGACGTGCTGGAGGACGGCGAGGTGCCGCTGGCCCGCCTGCTGCCGGGTCGACCCGGCCGGCAGGAGGTGCCGCCCCGGATCGTGCTCTACCGGCGTCCGCTGGAGTTCCGGGCGATGGACCGTGAGGACCTCGCCGACCTCGTGCACGACGTGATCATCGAGCAGGTGGCGAACCTGCTCGGAGTCGACCCGGACGAGCTGGCCTGATCGACCCCCTGGCCGGGCCGCCCCCGCGACCCTGGCCGTTCACCCGCGGGGCGACGCCCGCCGGACGTGAGCCGGGCGGCCCCCACCGCCCCGGCTCGACCTCGACTCAGGCGGCCCGCCGCTTGAGCTTGCGCCGCTCCCGCTCGGAGAGCCCGCCCCAGATCCCGAACCGCTCGTCGTGACCGAGAGCGTATTCGAGGCATTCCGTCTTGACCTCGCACCGCGAACAGATCCGCTTCGCCTCGCGGGTCGAGCCGCCCTTCTCGGGAAAGAACGCTTCCGGATCGGTCTGCGAGCACAGCGCCCGCTCCTGCCACTCCGGCGCGTTTCCGAGCAGGTCGGCCACCTCGAGCTGGCCGTCCATCAGATGCCTCCTTGTCGCGCACCGGCGTTCACCGCCGCTGCAACCCCCCACGCGAAAGGCGTGCTTGTCCGTCCGGTCCCAATTTGTTGCGTTCCGTGCGAACAACCCCATTCAAATTACACGCGTGTAATGCGTGCGCCGTCAAGCCGAACTTGATAATGGAGTCGCCCTCCCGACACCGTCGCGGGCGACCACTTCGGCCGCCCGGCCTCGCAACCTGCCCTATCGATTCAGACCCCGCACGAGTAACGCCCTCTCCGGCGAGTTGCCCGAGATTTCTGCCGTGGCGTCGCCACCGTGGACGCCGCCGGGGCACGCCGGCGGAGGCTCCGGTGGACCAGCCAACCAAGATCAGGTTCTCAGTGGGGCACAGGTTAACGCGGTTCGGCGCGAGCCGCCCGTCGAGGCGGAAATGCCGACAGCGCCCCGTCCACGATGTGGACGGGGCGCGACGGTTCGGGCACGGTACGACGATCAGCCGACCCCCGGTGGAGCGCTGCTCGGCCAGACGAATTCGGCGATCGCGCCACCGGTGACGGAGATCGCCCCGGCGGGCGTGTCGTCGTCCCACCAGACGGTATAGAGCCCTGCGGGAAGGTCCGGGTAGACGGCACTGTGGAACACCCCGTCCCGGACGATCCGCTCGCGCACCGCCACATGGGTCCGCTTCGCCGTGGGCTGGTCGGCCCGACTGATCTCGATCTCCCGGCCGTGCAGGTCACGTCCGGTGTAGATGATCAGTGCGCCGGTGTCCCCACCGAGGTCGAGCAGGACGGTCCCGCTCTCCGTCGGCCCGTACCGGTGGTCGTGGTGGTGCTCGTGCATGCCGATCTCCGTCCGGTCAGGACGCCGACGCCGGCGGGTTGTTGAACCCGTCGTACGGCGTGCCGAGGAAGGGAAAGTTGCGCAGGAACGGCGCGGTGACGTCGGCCGCGCTCAACCCCGGGGTGACCGCCCCGGCCGCCGCGTCCGGCGTGAAGGTCTTGTCCACCAGCGGGACGGTGACCCCGGCCACCGCCCGCAGCGCGATGCTGACCACGTCGTCGCCGACCCGCCGGCCGTTGGGGTAGCCGGCCAGGTCGCCGCCGAGCACCCCGAACCGGTCCGGCTTCGCCGCCGGCCGGATCGCCGTGTTCAGCCGCAGCATGTCGGCCTGGACATCGCCGGTGTTGTTGGTGAACCCGTCGATCAGGCCGGACGGGATGCCGGTGAGCATGATCGCCACCAGATCGGCCCGGGCCTTCTTGGACCTGTTCAGCTTGTCCAGGTTGGGGAAGACGTCCGGGTAGAGCGCCGGCAGCAGGGCGGCCAGCTCCGGCTGCTCGACGAAGCGGGCGAAGCGCTTGTCCTCCGACGGCGGCAGCGTGTTCCACAGGTCCTTCTTGGACATCGGCACGATGACCTCGTTGAACAACGGGTTACCGAGTCGCGACACCTGCGTCCACGGTCCGGCGGCGGCGTCCGCCGCCACCCTGTCGCCGAGGATCCGCACCTGCTGGCGGGAGGCCGTCGTCCACACCCCGACGACCGAGGCGCGGTCGGCGGCGCCGTACCGGTTGGCCTTGCGGCGCACCTTGCTCAGCGGCACCTGCACCGCGATGCTGTGCACGTTCATCCGGTCCAGCGCGTTGACCGGCTCACCCTCGGCCTTGAAGATGTTCTTCCCGGCCACGTGCAGCTGCTGGAACGGCCGCAGCGTACCCAGGTCGAAGATCGCCCCCAGGTCCACGAAGAAGCCGTCCGCACGTTGCCCGGCGAAGACCTTCTCACCAGTCGAGAGGCTGTACGTCGCCTGCCTGACCAGGTCGTTGTACTTCGGGATGGAGAGCCGGCCGACGTTGCACGGCGGGCAGGGCAGCTTGTGCGCCAACACGTGCTCCCGGCCATCGGTCACCCGGGTCAGCTTGTAGAACTGACGGCGATTCCAGTTCTTGCTGTCCAGCGACTCGATCGGCCCCGTGTTGTAGAGAAAACTGTTCGGATTCGTGATCTCGGTGGTGAATTCGAAACGGTAGGTGACATCGGGATGCCCGTCGCCGTCGTTGTCGATATGGATCTCGTACCGCACGTCGTCGCCGAACTCGAAGAAGTTCGGTCCGCCGGAGGGGAGCTGCAACGGCACGTAGTTCGCGATCAACGTCACCGAGTCGGGCCGGTCGGGCGTGACGAAGGCGTACAGGTCGGAGCTGTCGGCGACCGGGTCCTTGCTTATCTCCGGTGCTTCGCGGTGGGAGGACATGGCGGACCAACCTTTGCGGGATCAGGAGGACGTCGGGGCATGACGAACCGGGCGCCGAGAGCCTGCGCCGGGTCGTGAAGGAGGAGCGGACGAGGACGGGTCAGCGCCGCCCGGCGGCGCTGCGCAGCCGGTCCGCCAGGCCGCGGTCGCGTACCTCGATCCGGGACGTGCCGACGAAGATGTCCATCGTCCCGGAGGCGGCGTCGCGCAGGTGGACGACGATCCGGTCGTCCTTCGAGCCCGCAGCCGACGGGGCGTTCTGCGCCGCCGACACCCCGGTCACGGTCAGCGCCGCCGCGCCGAGCGTGGCGCTCGCGGCGGCGGTCAGTGTCTGCCGGCGGGTAAGTCGCGGCCAGGAACGCTTCCGCACTTCACTCGTCATGGGGAACCTTTCCTCCGGCGGCGCGTCAGCGCGCGCGGTGTGGAGCGCGAGGCTGCCGGCGGCGGCCCTCGCCCAAACCACCGCCGGCGACCAGTGGTACGGCTCCCGCCGGGGAAAGGTTCGACGCTATCCGGATCGGTGACCGTACGCGGTCGTCCGCTTGCGCGCCGGCCGTCCGGCCGCCGTCGCGATGGCCCGCAACTGCTCCTCGGTCCGTGCCGACCCGTTCCCGGAACCGGCCATCCGGGAGATCGTCTCCTCCATCAACGTGCCGCCCAGGTCGTTGCAGCCGCCCCGGAGCATCGCCACCGTGCCCTCGTCGCCGAGCTTCACCCAGGAGCACTGGATGTTGTCGATCCGGCCGTGCAGCAGCAGCCGCGCCATCGCGTGCACCACCCGGTTCTCCCGCCAGGTGGGACCGGGCCGGGCGATGCCCGCCAGGTAGATCGGCGCGTTGGTGTGCACGAACGGTAGCGCCACGAACTCGGTGAAGCCGCCGGTGCGGTCCTGCACGCCGGCCAGCACCCGGAAGTGGGCGAGCCACTGGCCGGGGTGGTCGACGTGGCCGTACATCATCGTGGAGCTGGACCGGATGCCCAGCTCGTGGGCGGTCGAGACCACCTCGACCCAGGCGGCGGCCGGCAGCTTGCCCTTGGTGAGCACCCAGCGCACGTCGTCGTCGAGGATCTCGGCGGCGGTGCCCGGGATGGTGTCCAGGCCGGCCTCGCGGAGCCGGGTCAGCCACTCCCGCACCGGCACCCCGGCCTTCGCGGCGGCGGTGACGATCTCCATCGGGGAGAAGGCGTGCACGTGCATCCCCGGCACCCGCGCCTTGATCGCCCCGACCAGGTCGGCGTAGCCGGTCACCGGCATCTTCGGGTCGATGCCGCCCTGCAGGCAGACCTCGCTCGCCCCGGCCGCCCACGCCTCCTCGGCCCGGTCGGCGACCTGCTCCACCGAGAGCCGGTACGCGTCGGCGTCCCGCTCGCGCTGGGCGAAGGCGCAGAACCGGCAGCCCACGTAGCAGACGTTGCTGAAGTTGATGTTGCGGTTGACCACGTAGGTGACGTCGTCGCCGACCGTGTCCCGCCGGACGTCGTCGGCGAGCCGGCACAGCTCGTCCAACGCCGGGCCGTCCGCGCCGAACAGCGCCAGCGCGGCGTCGGAGTGCCGCGGCTCCAGCAGCGCAGCCGGGTCGTCCGCCGCCAACCGCAGGCCCGCCGCCAGGTCACCGCCGGCCACCGGTACGTCCGCGGCCTTGCGGGCGGCCGCCTCCGGGGCCACCTTGCCGGCCACCTCGGACCAGTCGCCGTAGACGCTGTCGAAGTCACCCCGCCGGTCGCCGGTGCGGCCGGTGGTGTCGATCGTGGCGTGCAGGTCGGTCCGGCCGCCGTACGTCTCGTCCGGCTCCTGCCAGGGCCGCCCGACCGGACGGGCGGACTCCACCGCCAGCCCGGTCTCCGGGTCGGCCAGCGCGCCGACGTGCGGCAACAGCCGCGGGTCGAGCCAGGGGTCACCGGCCCGGACGTACTCCGGGTAGATCGTCAGCCGCTCGCGCAGCGTGAAGCCGGACTTCTCGGTGTGCCGGGCCAGCTCGTCGAGCTGCGGCCACGGGCGTTCCGGGTTGACGTGGTCCGGGGTCAGCGGGGAGACCCCGCCCCAGTCGTCGATGCCGGCGCGCAGGAGCAGGTCGTACTCGCCGGAGATCAGGTTCGGCGGGGCCTGGACGCGGGCCTTCGGGCCGAGCAGCACCCGCGCCACCGCCACCGTGGCCGCCAGGTCGTGCAGCTCCGCGTCGGGCATGCCACGCATCGCGGTGTCCGGCTTGGCCCGGAAGTTCTGCACGATCACCTCCTGGAGGTGGCCGTACTCCCGCATCCCGCGGCGGATCGCGAAGAGCGCGTCGACCCGCTCGGCCGGGGTCTCGCCGATGCCGATCAGGATGCCGGTGGTGAACGGCACCCCGACCCGACCGGCGTCGTCGAGCACCCGCAGCCGGACGGCGGGCTCCTTGTCCGGCGAGCCGAAGTGCGGGCCGCCCGGCTCCGACCAGAGCCGGGTCGCGGTGGTCTCCAGCATCATCCCCATGCTCGGCGCCACCGGCTTGAGCCGTTGCAGCTCCGACCAGGAGAGCACCCCCGGGTTGAGGTGCGGCAGCAGCCCCGTCTGCTCCAGCACCGCCACCGCGCAGGCGCGCAGGTAGTCCAGGGTGGAGTCGTAGCCGCGCTCGTCCAGCCACCGCCGGGCCGCCGGCCAGCGCTCCTCCGGCCGGTCGCCGAGGGTGAACAGCGCCTCCTTGCAGCCCAGCGCCGCCCCCTCCCGGGCGATCGCCAGCACCTCGTCCTGCTCCAGGAAGGCGGCCGGCAGCCGGTGCGGCACGGTGGCGAAGGTGCAGTAGTGGCAGCGGTCCCGGCACAGCCGGGTGAGCGGGACGAAGACCTTCTTCGAGTACGTCACCACGCCCGGCCGGCCGGCCTCCCGCAGCCCGGCGTCGCGGATCTCCCCCGCGATCCGGAGCAGTTCGTCCAGCTCGGGGCCCCGGGCCGCCAGCAGCGCGGTCGCCTCCTCGACGTCCAGAGCGCGCCCGGTGGCCGCCCGACGCAACGCGCGCCGGACGCTCGCCGTGGTCGGGCCGGGATCGGTGCGGTCAACCATCCGCTCAGCCTATGCGCTGACACCGACGGCGCGACGGGCACGGAACGCGGTGTGACGTCGACCCCGCAGCGGGGGCGGCCCGCTGGAGCAACCCGGACACGCCGCGGGCGGGACGCCGGCGCGTCCCGCCCGGGCAGGGCCGTCCGGGTCAGCGCGGGAAGGGCGGGTCGTCCCGCTGGAACCGCTGGGTCCGGTCGCTGTCCTCGCCGGCCGCTCCGGCGTCACCGGGCTGCCGCGGGATGGTCTGGGTCGGGTCGGCCGACGGCGGCTGCCCGAAGGGCGGGGCGGTGTTCGGCCCGGAGAACGGCGGCGCGGACTGCGGCGTGGTGCCGTACGGTGGCGCGGACTGCGGCGTGCTCCCGTACGGCGGGGCCGGCTGCGGGGCGCCGAACGGCGGGGCCGAGGCGGTGGCGGGCTGGCCATACGGGGCGCCCGGGCCCGGGAAGCCGGACTGACCCGGCGGCGGGTACCCGGCGGAGGGGTAGCCGCCCTGGGCGGGCTGCTGCGGCCAGCCCGGCTGCGGCTGGCCGTACACGCCGGGCTGCGGCTTGGGCTTCGGCACGTGGTAGAGGGTCCGCCACACCTGGTACGCGACGAAGGCGGCCACCGCGAAGATCGCGAACCAGGCCGCCCGGGTCAGCGTGCCCAGCAGCGCCTCCAGCACCTCCGCCGTGGCGAGCTGGCCGACCAGCCAGATCAGAAAGGTCAGCGCGCCGAACAACGCGCTGAAGGCGTACTCGGCGACGGCGGCCTGGGTGATCTGCCGCGCCCGGCCGACCACCGGCGACACGTGGGTGGCGAGCAGGACGGCCAGCAGCGGCAGGACCGTCGACTCGATGCCCACGAACGTGAAGAAGGTGCTGCCCGCCCGGCCGGAGAAGGTGCTGTACTCGTTGGCCGGCACGAGGAGCCGGACGAGTCCGACGAAGAGCAGCACGGCGTTCGCGCCGAGCAGCACGAGCGCGGCCAGTTCGCGCAACGGGCGGGTGAGGTTCCTGGCCTGCGTGGCGTCGTTCGACGCCGGCTCGGCGGGGCTGGTCACGAGTTCTCCCTCGGGCGAAACGGACAGATGCCGACGTGAGCCTAGTCTCCCGGACCACCGGCCGAACGCAGGCGTCGCGTACGCGAGGATGGACGGCATGCGCATCGTGGTTCTGACCGGCGGCATCGGCGGCGCCCGGTTCCTGCTCGGCGTTCGGGCGTACGCCCGGGAGGTGGGCGCCGAGGTGACCGCCGTGGTGAACGTCGGGGACGACCTGCTCCTGCACGGGCTCAAGGTCTGCCCGGACCTGGACAGCGTCATGTACACCCTGGGCGGCGGGGCCGACCCGGAGCGGGGCTGGGGCCGGGTCGGTGAGACCTGGACGGTCAAGGCGGAACTGGCCGCGTACGGCGCCGAGCCGACCTGGTTCGGCCTCGGCGACAAGGACATCGCCACCCACCTGGTGCGGACCACCATGCTCAACGCCGGGTACCCGCTGTCCGAGGTGACGCAGGCGCTGGCCACCCGTTGGCAGCCCGGCGTACGCATGCTGCCGGCCACCGACGACCGTCTGGAGACCCACGTGGTGGTCGACGGGGAGCAGGGCCAGCGGGCGATCCACTTCCAGGAGTGGTGGGTGCGCTACCGGGCGGACATCCCGACACACCGGTTCGTCTTCGTCGGCGCGGAGAGCGCGAAGCCGGCCCCCGGGGTGCGGGAGGCGATCGCCGACGCGGACGTGGTGCTGATCGCGCCGAGCAACCCGGTGGTCAGCGTCGCCCCGGTGCTGGCCGTGCCGGGCCTGCGCGAGGCGGTCGCCGAGGGTCCCGCCCCGGTCGTCGGCGTCTCGCCGATCATCGGCGGCGCCCCGGTCCGGGGCATGGCCGACCGCTGCCTGTCCGTGCTGGGCGTGGAGTGCAGCGCGGCCGGGGTCGGCCGGCTGTACGGCGGGCGGAGCGAGGGCGGGCTGCTCGACGCCTGGCTGGTGGCGCCGGAGGACGAAGGCACCGTGGTGCCGGGCACGACGGTCCGGTCCGCGCCGCTGCGGATGACCGACGAGGCGGCGACGGCACAGATGGTCCGGGCCGCGTTGGAGCTGGTGTGAGGCTGGAGATCCTGCCGGTGCCGGGCATCGGCGACGTGACCGAGGGCGACGACCTGGCGGCGCTGATCGCCACCGCCGCGCCGTGGCTGCGCGATTCCGACGTGCTGGTCGTCACCAGCAAGATCGTGTCGAAGGCGGAGGGACGGCTGGTCGACGTGCCGGCGGACGGGCCGGAGCGGCTCGCGGCCCGCGACGAGGTGCTGGCCGCCGAGACCGCGCGGGTGGTGGCCACCCGGGGCGCGACCCGGATCGTGCAGACCCACCACGGCTTCGTGATGGCCTCCGCCGGCATCGACGCTTCCAACGTCGGCAAGACCCGGCTGGTGCTGCTCCCCGAGGACCCGGACGCCTCCGCCCGGGCGCTGCGGGCGGCGCTGCGCGAACGCTACGACCTGGACGTCGCGGTGATCATCAGCGACACGATGGGCCGGCCCTGGCGCAACGGCCTCACCGACGTCGCGCTCGGGGTGGCCGGCATGTCCGCCCTGAAGGACCACCGGGGTGAGGTCGACCCGTACGGCAACGAACTCCAGCTCACCCAGATGGCCGTGGTGGACGAACTGGCCGGCGCGGGCGAGCTGATCAAGGGCAAGTGCGACCAGGTCCCGGTCGCGGTGGTCCGCGGCTACCTGGCCGCCGGCCGTACCGACGACGGCGGCGGCGCGGCCACCCTGATCCGGGACGCGGCGATGGACCTCTTCTCCCTCGGCACGGCCGAGGCGAAGGCCGCCGGGCTGCGGGAGGCCGCCACCCTGCCCGACGGGCCCGGCGCGACGCCGGCCGACCCGACGGCGGTGGCCCGGGCGATCGCCGCCGTGGCCGAGGTGGTCGCGCCCGGCACCGCCTTCACCCACGTCACCGACGACGAGGTACGCGCCGGACTGGTGGAGAGCGTGCCCGGCTGGCCGGAGCAGGCCACCGGGCTGGTCCTCGGCGCGGCGCCCACCCCCATCGACCGCGCCGACCTGGTGCGCTTCGGCGCCGACGTGCAGCGGCTGCGCACCGCGCTGGCCGCCGAGGGCGTGCCGTCCGCGCTGCTGCCCCCGCCCCCGGGCAGCACGGCGAGCGCCTGCCTGGCGCTCTGACACCCGGGGGCGCCCGCGGTCGGTTCAGGCGTCGAGCATGGCCCGGCCGAGCGGGGTGAGGGTGTGCAGCACGGTGTTGCGGTCCCGCTGGCTCACCAGCAGCCCGGCCCGGCGGAGCACGGCGGTGTGCTGGCTGGCGGCGGCCGGCGAGATGTGCAGCCGGCGGGCCATCTCACCGGTGGTGCAGCCGTCGTCGCTGGCCTCCAGCACGGCGGCCCGGGTCCGCCCGAGCAGCGCGGCGAGCGCCTCCCGGCCGGTCCCGTTCCCGGACCCGCCGGCGCTGTCACCGGGAACGAGCCCGCCCAGCCGGTCCACCGGGTAGACCAGGACCGGCGGCAGCGCCGGGTCGAGCAGGGCCACCGGGGTACGCGCGCAGAAGAACGAGGGCACCAGCAGCAGTCCCCGCCCGTCCAGGTGCAGCTCCCGGCTGTCCGGGTACCCGTGGATCTCCAGCCGGTCGGACTTCCAGCTCATGGCGGGGCGCAGGCTGTTCAGCAGTCCCTCCACGCCGCCGTCGAGCAGGGCGCGGGCCCGGCGCGTCCGGTCCGCCTCCACCGCCGCCTGGATCCGCGCCCAGTACGGCGTGAGCGCCACCGACCGGTACCGCGACATCGACTCGGTCAGGTGCCGCAGCACCTCCGGCTCGCCCCGGGCCAGCGCGGTGGCCGACGAGGGCAGGGCGTTCGCGCCGGCCAGCACGGTGAGGTCCCGGTGCAGGATCCCGGCCGGGGTGGACCGGACGGCCTCCAGCCCCGCCTCGAATCCCTCGACGCTGTCGTACGGGGTGAGGAAGTCGGGGAAGTACCCGCGGGGCGGGTTGAGCGCGAAGAGCAGCCGCAGCCGTTCCGATGCGGCGTCGCGGCGCAGTTCGCGGGCGACGCCCCTCCGCCAGTGCGCCATCAGCGGGTCGCTGCTGCGCCCCTGGAGCAGGTGCAGGCTGAGCACCAGCTCCCAGACCGGGTCCGCGGCCGGGGCCATCCGGGTCCGGAGGATGTCCTCCGGAGAGAAGTGGATCGTCAGCATGGCGGCGCTCCCGAGGGCGGGCAGAGGGACGCCCGCCGACCCTCTGCACTGTACCGTGCGGCACTAACCTGCACTTTTAAGCGTGGGCTGAAACTCCTCGACGGGCCGGGCCGCCGCTTGGCATGCTCCTACTGCCCGGTACGGCGTGCACGGGGTCTCATCCGTCACGCGCCGGGGCACGGGGGCCGGGTCGACGCGGCGCCCGGGCGGCACCACGAGGGTCTGCGGCCCCAGTTCCGCAGAGGTGTCACCCGGGCGTCGCCGTCGGCGAGGTCAGCCGATCCAGAGCGCCACCCGGTGGTCCTCGTCGGTGACGTAGAAGCAGGCGCCTTCCTCCTCCGCCAGGCCCTCCACGTGGTGGAACGGCGCCAGGTCGGCCACCACCTCCCCGGCGATCCGGTGCTCGTCGGCACCCGGCCGCCAGCGGAACCGGACGTGCCGGGAGGTCACCTCACCGCCCTGCGGGTGGTCGTCCAGCAGCACCGAACCCTTGCCGAGGGCGTCGATCGAGCCGACCACCGCCGCGTACCCGCCGTCGGGCGTGGGCGTGACGGCCCGGAAGCCGACCAGGACGCCGGGCGGGGTCACCCCGGTCAGCGCGTACGCCCGGCCGGCGCGGGGCCACTGCCCGCCGGTGAACATCTCCGGCACCCCGGACAGCTCGACCAGGATCGGCTCCCCGACCGCGGTCACCGGGAACCGCAGTCCGAGCAGCACGGTGCCGTCCGGCGCGAACGCGGCGGCCTCCACGTTGAGCGGCAGGTCGTCCTCGGCCAACCGGCTCACCCAACTCTTCGCCCGGACGGTCCCCCGGGCCCGGGTCTCGACGATGAACCGACTCCGCACCCGCTCACCCGGGGTCAACGGGGCGAAGGGCGCCTTCGCCAGCGCGTCGTTGACCGCGCGGTGCACCCGGAAGCTGTTGCGCACCACCTTCACCGGCAGCGTCGCGAGGGCCGCGTCGTCCTCCCGGAACCGGGCCACGAACGCGCGGCGGGGGCGCAGCGGGCCGCCCTTCGAGCCGAAGTGCGAGCCGAAGACGTACACCCAGCCGTCGTGGTGGGCCAGCGCCTCACCGTCCTCGGTGCGGCCGTTCTCCGGACCCGCGTCGGCCGGCACGTGGTGCGCGACCCACCCGCCGTCCTCGAGTTCCAGCAGCAGGGCCAGGCAGCGCTCCACCGGACCCTCGTCCAGCACGGTCCAGAAGCCGCGCCGGGCCCGGTGGGCGCGCAGCACCGCCGGGGAGCGGACCGGCAGCAGGTCGCTGGCCTCGTTGCCGGCCACGACGAACTCGACGAGTCGCAAGGTCACCGGGCCAGGGTACGGAGCCGGCGCTCGTAGAGTGTCGGGGTGCCAGACTCCTCCCCCGCCTCACGTCCCGCCGACCCCACCGACCGTCACCGCGCGCTGCACGCCGACGCGGTGACGGTGCTGACCGGATGGGCGCCGACCAGCCCGGCGGCCGCCGAGGCGGCCCACCGCACCCTCGACCTGCTCGCCGCGGGCCCGGTGGCGATGGACAGGAGCCACCTACCCGGTCACGTCACCGCCAGCGCGCTGGTCCTCGACAGCACCGGTTCCCGGGTGCTGCTCTGCCTGCACGGCAAGTTCCACAGGTGGGTGCAGCTCGGCGGGCACTGCGAGGCGACCGACCGTACGCTGGCCGCCGCCGCCCTGCGCGAGGCGACCGAGGAGTCGGGCATCGCCGGCCTGGTGGTGGACCCGGTGCCGATCGACGTGGACGTCCACCCGGTCGGTTGCCAGGGCGGCTCGCTGCACCACGACGTACGCTTCGCGGTCTTCGCCCCGCCCGGCGCGGTCGAGCGGGTCAGCGACGAGTCCGAGGCGCTGGGCTGGTTCCCGCCGGACCGGCTGCCCGAGCCGCTGGCCGGCGGGACGGTACAGCTCGTCGCGCCCGCGCTGGCCGCCCTGGCCCGCCGCCCGTCCGGCCGCTGACCCGACACGCGTCCGGCCCTCTGGCCCGCCGTCCGTCCGGGCCGCTGACCGGCCGGTCGTCGACCTGCCCCGGCGGCCCGTGCCGTCGCCCGGCGGCAGCCGTCAGACCAGGCCCTCCTCGCCACGCGCCTTCAGCTCGTCGACCAGCGCCTTGACGTCCTGGGCGCGGTCGCGGGGGCAGACCAGCACCGCGTCCGGGGTGTCCACCACGATCAGGTCCCGTACCCCGAGCGCCGCCACCAGCCGACCGGACTGCGGCACCACGACCAGGTCGTGGGTGTCGTGCAGCAGCACGTCGGGCTTGCCGTCGGTGCCGAGCACGACGTTGCCCGCCTCGTCGGCGGGGAGCACCTCGCCGAGGGTGTGGAAGTCGCCGACGTCGTTCCAGCCGAAGTCGCCGGGGACCGTCGCCACCCGGCCGGCGGTCGCCGCGCCCTCCATCACCGCGTAGTCCACCGAGATCTTCGGCAGCGTGGGCCAGACCGTGCCGAGGATGTCGTCCTGCTCGGGGGTGCCCCAGGCGGCGGCGATGGCCACGACCCCGGCGTGCAGCGCCGGCTGCTGGCGGGCCAGCTCGGCGAGGAAGACGTCCACCCGCCAGACGAACATGCTGGCGTTCCAGAGGTGCCGCCCGGAGCGCAGGTACGCCTCGGCGACCGGCGCGGCCGGCTTCTCCTTGAACTCGACCACCGGGCGCAGCGGACCGTCACCGGTCGGCTCACCGGTCTCCAGGTAGCCGTAGCCGGTCTCCGCGCGGGTCGGGGTGATGCCCACCGTCATCAGCAGCCCCTGCTCCGCGCCGCGCACCGCCGCGCGGACCGTCTCCACCCAGGCGTCGGCGTCACGGATCAGGTGGTCGGCCGCGAACGAGCCCATCACCGCCTCCGGATCGCGCTGCGCGATCACGGCCGCGGCCAGCGCGATCGCCGCGCAGGAATCCCGGGGCGAGGGCTCCACCAGGATGTTCTCCTCGGGCAGCCCGGCCAGCTGCCGGGCCACCGCCGCCGCGTGGGCGGCCCCGGTGACGACCAGGATCCGCTCCGCTGTGGTCAACGGCCCCAACCGGTCCACCGTCGCCTGGAGCAGGGACGCGTTGGTGCCGGTGAGCGGGTGGAGGAACTTGGGGTGCCCCGCGCGGGACAGCGGCCACAACCTCGTGCCGCTGCCACCCGCCGGGATGACGGCGTAGAGCATCAGCACATCATGCCCGAACCGGCACAGGAGGGAAGCGGGGTCGGCCGTACGGTCAGGACCGCGCCCGGCTCCACGCCGCGATGTGCACCTCCGCGCTGGACTCCCAGGTGAACTCCTTCGCCCGGTCGAAGCCCGCCTTGGCCAGCGACAACCGGCGCGGCTCGTCGTCGAGGAGAGCGGCGAGGTCGGTGGCGATCTGGTCCGGGTCCTCGCTGGTGTAGGCGACCGCGTCCCCGCCCACCTCGGGCAGGGAGAGGCGGGGGGTGGTCAGCACCGGGGCGGCGCAGGCCATCGCCTCCAGGATCGGCAGTCCGAAGCCCTCGCCGTACGACGGGTAGGCCGCCACCAGCGCCCCGCCCAGGAACCCGGGCAGGTCGGCGTAGCGCAGGTAGCCGGGGCGCAGCAGCCGCAGGTGCGACGGGACCTCGGCCACCGCGCGGTCGATGTCGTCGTCGTGGCCCTGGCCACCGGCGACCACCAGGGCCGGCGGGTCCTCCCGGTCGGCCACCGCGCGGGCCCAGCCGCGGATCAGGTTGGGCACGTTCTTGCGCGGCTCCTTCGCCCCGAGGAAGGCCACGTAGCTGCTCCCGCCCAGCCCCAGCCGGGCCCGGACCCGGGCCTTCTCCTCGTCGCCGGGCGCATGGAAGGCCGCGTGGTCGACGCCGTGGTAGGCCACGTCGATCCGGGTGGGGTCGGCGTCGAGAAGCCGGATCAGTTCGTCGCGGGTGGCCTTGCTCGGCACGATCACCCGGTCGGCGCGGCGCAGCGACGTCTTGATGGCACTGCGGAAGAACGTCCGGCGGGACTTGTCGTAGTGCTCCGGCTCGGTGAAGAAGGTCGCGTCGTGCACCGTGACCGTGACCGGACATCCGGCCCGCAGCGGGCAGGTGTAGAAGGGCGAGTGCAGCACCTCGGCGCCGACCTGCTGGGCGAGCAGCGGCAGGCCGGTCTGCTCCCAGGCGAGGCGGGCGGGGCGGTGGGCGACGGCCGCCGGCGCGGGGATGACCTCCGCCCCCGGCAGCATGCGGGTGTAACGCTCCAGGTCGGTGCGGAGGCTGACGACGGCCAGGTCGACCGCCGATCCGCAGACCGTGCCGAGGGCGCCGAGGAGGCCGTCGACGTATCTACCGACGCCGCCACGGTCGGCGGGGACACTCGTGGCGTCGATGAGCACGCGGGGCGGGCGACCGGCGGTCACGGGGCGACTCCTTGAACTGGCGGGTCTGTGGGGAACAACACTCCGGGCAAGCCTACGCCGGTGCCCGGTCCGGACGCTGACTGCGACCCGACGGTACGCCGACTTGTCATCGACATCGAGTACGGACACCGGAGGCGTATCGTTCGCGCCGATGGCCGACAACATTGCCCGGGTCTTCGCCGACGCGATCGCGACCGACCCCACCCGTCCCCTGCTGACCTGGTACGACGATGCCACCGGCGAGCGCACCGAGCTGTCCGGCGCGACGCTGGCGAACTGGGTGGCCAAGACCGCCAACCTGCTCGTCGACGAGGTGGCCCTCGTCCCCGGCGACGTGGCCGGAGTGCTGCTCCCGCCGCACTGGCAGACCGCCGCGGTGCTGCTGGGCTGCTGGTCGGCGAAGCTGACGGTGGCCGACACGCCGGGCGACGTGGACGTGCTCTTCGCCGCCGTCTCCCGGGTCGCCGAGGCGGACGCCTGGTCGGCCGGGGAGCGCTACGCCCTCGCGCTGGACCCGTTCGGGCTGCCGATGCGCCAGGTGCCGGCCGGTTTCGCCGACTTCGTCGGGGAGGTACGCGGCCACGGCGACCACTTCACGCCGTCCCCGCAGGGCGGCCCGGGCGACGCCGACCTGCTGGCCCGCGCGGACGCCCGGGCGACCGAACTGGGCATCGCCGTCGGCGACCGCGTCCTGGTCGACACGGCCCGCCACCCCGACCCGGTCGACTGGCTGCTCGCCCCGCTGACCCGCGCCGCGACCCTGGTCCTCTGCGCCAACCTGGACCCCACCCGCGTGCCATCCCGCACGACCACCGAAAAGATCACCCACCCCCTCCCCTAACCCAACCCCCCA
>NZ_JBNADX010000044.1:22533-29493 GCF_049629545.1 Micromonospora citrea | reverse complement strand
GGTGGGGGGTTAGGGGAGGAGGGGGTGGCGGAGGACGTTTTCCTCGCGGCCGGGGCCTACTCCGACGACACTCACGCGGGTGTTGGTGAGTTCCTCGATGCGGGCGATGTACCTGCGGGCGTTCTCGGGGAGGTCGTCCTCGGTTCTCGCCTTGGAGATGTCCTCCCACCAGCCGTCGAGCTCTTCGTAGATCGGCGTGGCGTGGTGGAAGTCGGTCTGCGTCATCGGCATGTCGTCGAAACGCTCGCCGTTGATCTCGTACCCGACGCAGATCGGCACCTTCGCCATGCCGGTGAGCACGTCCAGCTTGGTGATCACCAGATCGGTGACGCCGTTGAGGCGGCAGGCGTACCGGGCGACGACGGCGTCGAACCAGCCGCAGCGGCGCTCCCGGCCGGTGGTGGTGCCGTACTCGTGGCCGATCTTGCGCAAGTGCTGGCCGTTGTCGTCGAAGAGCTCGGTCGGGAACGGGCCGGAGCCCACCCGGGTGGTGTACGCCTTGCTGACCGCGATCACCCGGGTGATCGCCGTCGGCGGGATGCCCGCGCCCACGCACGCCCCGCCGGCCGTCGGGTTCGACGAGGTCACGAAGGGGTAGGTGCCGTGGTCCATGTCGAGCATGGTGGCCTGGGCACCCTCCAGCAGCACCGTCTCGCCACGGTCCAGCGCGTCCCAGAGCATGACCCGGGTCTCCGCGATGTACGGCTTGAGCCGCTCCGCGTACGCCAGGTACTCCTCGATCGTCGCGTCGACGTCGATCGCCTTGCGATTGTAGATCTTGAACAGGAGCTGGTTCTTCTCGCGCAGCGCGAGTTCCAGCTTCTTGCGCAGGATGCCCGGGTCGAGAAGGTCCTGCAGCCGGATGCCCATCCGGGCGACCTTGTCGCCGTACGCCGGGCCGATGCCCCGGCCGGTGGTGCCGATCCGGGCGCTGCCGAGGTAGCGCTCGACCACCCGGTCCAGGGCCCGGTGGTGCGGCATGATCAGGTGCGCGTCACCGGAGATGCGCAGCCGGGAGACGTCCACGCCACGCTCGGCGAGCCCGTCGATCTCGGCCAGCAGCACCTTCGGGTCGACGACCACACCGTTGCCGATGACGATCATCGCGCTCGGCGAGAGCGCCCCGGACGGCATCAGGTGCAGCGCGTACTTCTGCCCGTCCGGCGTGATCACGGTGTGACCGGCGTTGTTGCCGCCGGAGTAGCGCACGACGTAGTCGACCCGCTCACCCAGCAGGTCGGTAACCTTGCCCTTGCCCTCGTCGCCCCACTGAGCGCCGATGAGCACGATCGCTGGCATCTTTTCCGCCTCCAGAAGGCTCGGGTGCCAGGTGGCGACCGGTCGGCGAGCCCGGGGTGTCAGGCTAACAAGTAGTGACGGCGGGACCGGCAGGGGTCGCGTCGAGAGGCAGGAGGCTCCTTCGTGTACGACGTGGTGCTGCTCACCCTCGGCTCGGAGCGGGACGCTCCCGGTGGGGGCTGTGGCAGCGGCGACTCCTGCTGCGGCGGCGCGACCGAGGCCGCCGACAAGGCCGCCGGGAAGGCCGAGGAGCGCTGCGAGACGCCGCGCGTACCGGTGCTGGCCTGCGTGGACGCGTTGACCGCGCGGGGCGCCCGGGTGGAGACGGTCACCGCCCGCTCGGACGCCGAGGTCGACGAGGTGCTGGCCCGGCTCGACGGCCCGCCGCGTGCCGACGGCCTCGCCTGGCCCGACCCCGACTCCAAGACCCGGCTGGTCGTCGCCACGGCCAGCGACGCCCAGTTGCGCGCCGTCCTGCGCCGGCTGGTCCGGCGGTACGCCCCACCGCCCAGCCGCCGCCCCGAGGACCTGGCCGGCAACCGTACGGTGCCGGACCTGCCGCCGGTGGGCGTACTCCCGCTCGACCCGGCCCGCAGCGGCACGCACCGTGACCTGGCCGCGCAGCTCGGGCTGCCCCGCGACCCGGCGGCGGTGGCCGCCGCGGTGCTGGACGGCGCCGCCCGCCGGCTCGACCTGCTGCGCAACGACGGCGGCTCGGTCACCCTGGACGGCGCGCTGCTCGGCGCGGCGGACGACGCCGGCCGCCCGCTGCACTGGCGCGGGCGGGTCGAGGTGGACGACACGCTCCTCTCCGACGGCGAGGACCCGATCCTGGCCTGCGCGGTCGGCAACGCCGGCGGGTACGCGAGCCTCGACGGGCTCCCCCTGCTGGCCGACCCGGACCCGGCGGACGGCGTGGTCGAGGTGGCGGTGGCCGTTCCCGTGGTGACCCGCTCGGCGTTGGGCAGGAAGAAGATCCGGTTCGAGGTCCGGCGGGCCCGGGGACGGGCGGTGTCGGTCGTCCCCCGGGACGCGAAGGTCCCGTTCCTCGACGACGGCGTCGAGGGCGAACTGAGCCGCAAGCGCTCCTGGTGGATCGAGCCGGGCGCCTGGGCGGTCTGGACGAACTGACCCGAACCGGCGCTTCGCTACGGTCCGTCACCGGAACGGGACGGCCTATCCTCGGCAGGAGGAATGGGGAGGAGCCGTGGTGGACGAGAACGCCGACCGGGCCCGGCTGCCCGGCCAGCAGCCGGTGCCGGAGCGGGACATCGAACCGCTCTGGCCGCCCGACGCGACCGACTCCGCCCCGGCCTGGGGCGGCCGGCCCTCGCTGTACCCGTCGCTGACCGCGGAGGTCGGCGGGCCTCCGGCGACCCCGGGCTGGACACCACCCCCGCCGGACGGCGACTGGCCGTCGCTGCAGGCCGAGCCGACGCTCCTGCAGCCGTACCGGCAGGACGACGACCCCAACGGGTACGGGCACCTGGCCGTCAACGGGTCCGGCAGCACCTCCGGCCACGGGGGTGGCACGGCGCACGGGGCCGACGCCGTCACCCGGCACGAAGAGGCCGCCGGCGGCCCTGCCTCCGGGTCCGGGGGTGCCGCGTCCTACGCGCCGTACCCGGCGTGGCCGGGGCCCGACGCCGGGCCGGACTTCGATGACGTACCCGAGCGGTCCGTGCCGACGCCCCGGGTGGGGCAGCCCGCCCCGGTCGACCTCGACCTGCCCTTCACCCTGGACCAGCCGATGACGCCCGGGCCGGTCATCGCCGCCCGGCCCGCCGGGCCCACGCCTTCCGCCACCGCCGGGCCCACGCCGTCCGGCCCGGCGGTGGAGCCCCACGCCACCGGCGCGGGACGGGGGCCGGCCGACGCGGGGACGGCCGGGGCGTACCGGGCGGGCGACGCGCCGGGACCGGCCGACGCACCGCGACCCGGTCCGGACCCGAACGCACCGGGACCGGTTGGTCCGGACCCGGCCGAGGCCGGTGGACGGGCCGACGCCCCGGCCACCGGCATCGCCGGCCACCCGGCGGACCGGGTCGACGCCCACCCGGCGGACCCGGTCGACGCTGACCCGGCGGACCCGGTCGACGCTGACCCGGCGAAACCGGTCGACCGCCATCCGACGACCGTCGAGCCGCGGACCGGCCCGGTCGACACCGGGCCCGCACCGGACGGCACAGCCGTCGACAGCGCGCCGGGCACCCCGGTGGTACCGGTGGAGAGCAGCGGTGTCACCGCGCGGGAGTCGCCGTGGGCGCAGCCGCCGCAGCGGCTCGCGGCCGCCGCCGGGGAGGAGGCGGTGGGCAGCGCGGCGGTCCCCGGCCGGCCGGAGGAGACCCCGCCCGCCCCGAAGCTGGGCCCGTTCCCGCCCTCGCCCGGGACGCCGTTCAGCCCGCCCGTGCCGCCGACGGAGTACCCGCCCGGCCCGACGCTCGCGGTGCCACCCCGGCAGCCCGCCCCGGCGCCCCCGCAGCCCGGACCGGCCAGGCCGCACCTCGCACCGTCGCCGCCGCACCCCGCGCCGGTGCCGCCGCACCCCGCGCCCGTGCCGCCCGGCCCCGCGCCGGCGCAGGCCGCCGGCTGGTACCAGCCGGCCTGGCAGCAGGGCACCCCGCCCGCCGGGATGCCGCAGCAGCAGCCGGCCGGCCCGCCCGAGCCGGCGTGGACCCCGGAGGCCGGGCCCGCGCCGACCGCCGAGGACTTCGCCCGCCGCAGACAGGCCCGCCCCGCCGACCCGGTCGCCACCATGGGCGTACGGGCGGTGGTGAACAAGATCGGGCTGGTCAAGCTCCCGCCTGGGCGGCACGAGCAGGAGGTGAAGCGGGACATCGAGATGGTCCGCCGCAACTTCGGCGGGCTACGCCAGGTGACCGTGGTGAACCCGAAGGGCGGCGCCGGCAAGACGGTGGCCATCCTGCTGCTCGCGATGACCTTCGGGCAGAAGCGCGGCGGATACGTGCTGGCGTGGGACAACAACGAGACGCAGGGCACCCTCGGCATGCGCGCCCAGCAGGACTTCCACTCCCGTACGGTCCGGGACATGCTGCGTGACCTGGGGCAGTTCCAGGGTGCGCACGGCCGGATCGGGGACCTGTCGCAGTACGTCCGCTCGCAGGGCGAGGGGATGTTCGACGTGCTCGCCTCGGACGAGTCGGCCACCGGCGGCGAGATGCTGACCGCGGCGGCGTTCGCCGAGATCCGCGAGGTGGTGAGCCGGTTCTACAAGCTGATCTTCGTGGACACCGGGAACAACGTCCGGGCACAGAACTGGCAGGCCGCGATGGACGCCACCGACCAGCTCGTGGTCACCATGTCGGCCCGTAACGACTCGGCGGAGACCGCCGCCCGGATGCTGGACCACCTGGAGCAGAGCGGCCGGCAGCGGCTGGTCCGGCAGGCGGTGACGGTGGTCTCCATGCCGCCGTCCCGCAAGGAGATCGACCTGCCGGCGATCCAGGAGCACTTCGCCGCCCGGACCAGGGCGGTGCTGCTCGCGCCGTACGAGCGGTTGATCGACACCGGCGAGCCGATCCGGTACGGCGGGCTCTCCTCGGCCACCCGGGACGCCTGGCTGAAGATCGCCGCCGCGGTCGCCGAAGGGCTCTGACCGGCTCCGGCGGCCGTCCCGGACGGGTGCCGGGCCGGCCGCCGGGCGCGGGTCAGCTGACGGTGCCGGCGAGGGCGTCCCCCGCGGCCGGGTCGCAGTCGCGCAGGAACTGGGCACAGCGGGCCGCCTCGTCGGCCTCGCCGATCTCCCCGGCGGCCCGGGACAGCACGTACAGGCAGCGCAGGAAGCCCCGGTTGGGCGCGTGCGACCAGGGCACCGGGCCGTGCCCCTTCCAGCCGCTGCGGCGCAGCTGGTCCAGGCCCCGGTGGTACCCGGTGCGGGCGTAGGCGTACGCCGTGACGACCTGACCGGCGTCGAACGCCCGGGCCGCCAGCGCCGCCCAGGCCGCGCTGTGGGTGGGGAAACGGGCCGCGACCTCGGCGTACGCCTCGTCGGTGCCCTGCCCGACGGCGTCGGCCAGGGCGGCGTCGGCCTCGTCGTGCGCGGGCAGGAGGGTGGCCGGTGGCTCAGGCAACAGGTTCTGCATCGCCCCATTCAACCCGCTTCGCGTAGCGACGCGCGAGGGGGTCCGGCGCGGCGCGCTGACTGAACGGTGGAACGGCCGCCCCGCCTGCGGTTCGTGGCGGCGAGCCCTGCGGTTCGTGGCGGCGAGCCCTGCGGCCCATGCCGTCGCGCAATGTTTTCGATTACAACTATTGGTCCGGAGCCTCCCCAGGAACCGGTTACGCAGGAGCCCGGTGGCCTCGGTCACCGGGCTCCTGTCCGTTCGGGCGGTCCTGGTTTGGCGGGTTGCCGGCCCGGGGCAGGATGGCGTGGTGCCGACCCCACCTCCCGCGGACGTCATCGCGCCGCACACCCACCCCGACGAGATCGAGACCCGCGCCGCGTTCGACCGGCGGCTCGCCTCCGGCAGCCTGGCCGGGCTGACCGTGCAGGGGCTCCGCCTCGACCTCGACCCGGTCCCCGACCTGACCGCCACGGACGTCGCGGGCACCCTCTTCGTGGGGTGCCGCTTCGCCGACCGGGAGGTCGGCGCCGACCTGGTCCGGCGCGGCGCGAACGTGGTGCCGCCCTTCTCCGGGCTGCCGTACCCGACCCAGCCCTCGCACCTGTACGCCCCGGAGGACCTCGCCGCCGGCTTCGCCGAGGGCGGCTTCGCCGGCATGTACGACACCCGGGTGTACACCCACTTCCGCGAGCACGGCGGCGCCCTGCCGGACGTACGGGAGGCGCTCGGCCAGCGGCTGCACGACCACGGCGTGGACAACGCCCTGACCGACGCGACCCGGGCCTGGCTGGCGACGCACGGCCCGCAGTCGGTGGTGGGCGTGATGGGCGGGCACGCCGTGCCGCGCGGCAGCGTGCCGTACCGGATGGCGGCCGTGCTGGGCTGGGAGCTGGCCCGGGCCGACCGGCTGGTGGTGACCGGTGGCGGCCCCGGCGTGATGGAGGCGGCCAACCTCGGCGCGTTCCTCGCAACTTGGCCGGCCGACGCACTGGACGCCGCGATCGACCTGCTCGCGGCGGCCCCCGACTTCACCGACCACGACCGGTACACGGCGGCGGCGCTGGCGGTACGCGAGCGGTACGCGACGCCCCCGACCCTGCCGCAGCAGCGGGGACCCGGCGTGGACTGGGCCCGCACCGGCGGGCTCGCCATCCCCACCTGGCTGTACGGGCACGAGCCGGCGAACCTCTTCGCCGGGAAGATCGCCAAGTACTTCTCGAACGCCATCCGGGAGGACACCATCCTGCGGCTGGCCCGGGGCGGGATCGTCTTCGCGCCCGGCCGCGCCGGCACCGTGCAGGAGGTGTTCCAGGCGGCGACGAAGACGTACTACGGCACCGACGGGGCGAGCGGCGCGTACGTCTTCCTGGACCGGGCGTACTGGACCCGGGAGCTGCCGGTCGAGTCGCTGCTGCGGCCGCTCTTCGCCGCCTCCCCGTTCGGTGACCTGTCGACCACCGTGCACCTCACCGACGACGTCCGGGAGGCCGTCCGGGTGCTCACCGCGACCGCCTGACCGACCCGCGCTGTTTGCGGCGTGTCGCGGTGTCCGTCCGCCCGGACACCGCGACACGCC
>NZ_JBNADX010000044.1:0-22523 GCF_049629545.1 Micromonospora citrea | reverse complement strand
TTTTTTTTTTGTTTTGGTTGTGTTTCTCTCTTCCCAAAAAAACCGCGACACGCCGCACAGCGGCGGAGGACCGGGGCCGCCCGGAGGACGCCGACGGCCGGCGGCCCCGGGAGGGGGACGCCGGCCGTCGCGCTGCTACGCGCAGGTCACTTCATGGTGGTGCCGGTGGAGCGCAGGTGCTCGCAGGCCTCCACGACGCGAGCGGCCATGCCGGCCTCGGCGGCCTTGCCCCAGACGCGCGGGTCGTACATCTTCTTGTTGCCGACCTCGCCGTCGACCTTCAGCACGCCGTCGTAGTTGCGGAGCATGTGGTCCGCGACCGGCCGGGAGAAGGTGTACTGGGTGTCGGTGTCGATGTTCATCTTCACCACGCCGTAGTCCAGCGCCTCACGGATCTCCGACAGCAGCGAGCCGGAACCGCCGTGGAAGACCAGGCTGAGCGGCTTCTCCTTGCCGTACTTGGCGCCGACCGCCTCCTGGATGTTGTTCAGGATCTCCGGGCGGAGCTTGACGTTGCCCGGCTTGTAGACGCCGTGCACGTTGCCGAAGGTCAGCGCCGCCATGTAGCGGCCCTTCTCACCCAGGCCGAGCGCCTCGACCATGGCCAGGCCGTCCTCGACGGTGGTGTAGAGCTTGTCGTTGATGGCGTTCTCGACGCCGTCCTCCTCGCCACCGACGACGCCGACCTCGATCTCCAGGACGATCTTGCCCTTGGCGGCCTCGTCGAGCAGCTGCGCGGCGATCTCCAGGTTCTCCGCCACCGGCACCGCCGAACCGTCCCACATGTGCGACTGGAACAGCGGCTCCTGGCCGTTCTTGACCCGCTCCTGGGAGATGGCCATCAGCGGCCGGACGAACTTGTCCAGCTTGTCCTTCGGGCAGTGGTCGGTGTGCAGCGCGATGTTGACCGGGTACTTCTTGGCCACCTCGTGCGCGTACGCGGCGAACGCGACCGCACCGGTGACCATGTCCTTCACCGACGGTCCGGAGAGGTACTCGGCGCCACCGGTGGACACCTGGATGATGCCGTCGCTCTCCGCGTCGGCGAAGCCCTTCAGCGCCGCGTTCAGGGTCTGCGACGACGTCACGTTGATCGCGGGGTACGCGTACCGGCCGGCCTTGGCACGGTCCAGCATCTCCGCGTAAGCCTCGGGGGAAGCGATGGGCATGTCTAACGCTCCTTACTTACCGCTCTCGGCCGAGCCGGCCGCTGTCTTCCATCGGGTGCGCCGGACCGCGCTGTCCACCGCCGGAAGTATCCCGCAGATGGCGTCGGCCAGCACAACCGCCCCGGTGGGCGCCCGTCGGGGCGGTCACCGGCCCTCCAGACGGTCCGGCACGGCGACGCTGATCAGCCAGCTCACCACCGCCATCACGATGGCCCCCCAGAAGGCGGCCCAGAAACCGTCCACCCGGAACGGCAGGTCGAGCCCACGGGCGATCCAGTCGGTCAGCAGGAACAGCAGCGCGTTGACGACCAGCGCGATCAGCCCGAGCGTGAGCAGGTAGAACACACAGCCGACCACCTTGACGACCGGCTTGAGCACCGCGTTGACCACACCGAAGATCAGCGCCACCGCGAGCAGGGTCAGCACGGTGTTCGCGCCGTCCCGACCGGTCACGTCGACTCCGGGCACGACCAGCGTGGTGACCCACAGCGCGAGCGCGGTGATCGCCAACCGGATCAGGAAGCCCACGTCCCCATCCTGGCACCGCCGATCGCCCCCGGTGGCGGGATCCACCGAGTCCGCTTCCCGCGCCCACCGCGCGACGACCCCGCACAACCCGTACGGTGTGGGTGGAAATCCGCCGGAACCAGGGAGGACGACGATGGGTCACCCCGACGAGGAGTTCACCCCGAGCGACCACCTCAGCCCGGAGGAACGCGACCTGGAGGCCGAGCCGGCCGACGCGGTCGAGCAGGCCGCGGTGGCCGGCCCCACCGAGGAGGACGCCGAGCCGCACCGCGGCCTGGAGGTCGCCGACTGGGACGCGATGGAGCAGGCCCGGGTGGTCACCGCCGACGAGGACGACTACCGCTGACACCGGGCGCCCGGCCGGGTCACCTCATCCTGGTGACCCGGTCCGGGTGCGCCGCCACCCACCGGTCCAGCCGGTCCTCGCGCAACGCGGCGAGGAACTGCGGCGTCACCGCCGGATCGGTCCGGATCCGCCAGTCGCCGGTGGCCGGCGCGTCGACCGGCAGGTTCAGCCCGACCGGATCGAGGGACTTCAGCTCCGGCACCACCCGGAGCAGGTCCAGCAGCGACCTACCGCCACCGGCCACGACCATCTTCGGCCCGACCGTGGCGGCCAGCCGGGACAGCCGGACCGGATCACCCAGCACCCCCTGCTCACCGGCCTGCCGGACCAGCCCGGCGGCGAAGATCTGGGCGTTGCGGTCCCGGTCGAGGCCGCCGTCGGGCAGCCCGCGCCGCTGCCGGAGCAGGTCGACCGAGGCCGCGCCGTCGAGCCGCTGGCAGCCGGCCCGGAAGACCCGCGAGGTGTGCGCGGACTCGACCCGCCGGGGCAGGCAGACCTCCACCCCGCCGAGCAGGTCGGTCAACTCCCGCAGCACGGGGTAGGTCAGCACCGCGCCCGCGTCCGGGCGTACGCCGGTGAGGTCGGCGACGGTGCGGCTGGTCAGCTCGTACCCCCGGGCCAGGTCGGGACGGCCGTCACCGGTGCCGGACGCGAAGGCGCTGTTCAGCTTGCCGGTGCCACGACCGGGGATCGGCACCTCCAGGTCACGCGGCAGGGAGACGAGGTAGGGCCGGCCACGGTCGGCGGGGACGTGCACCAGCAGGACGGAGTCGGCCAGCCGCGCGGAGCCGTCGACGCCGACCAGCAGCACGTTCAGCGCCCCGCTCCGGGCACCGGGTTCCCCGCCCGGCACACCCGGCACGGCCCGCTCCCCCGGCGGGTCGACGACCTGCGGCGCCGCCAGGCCCAGCACGGCCAGCACCGCCAGCGCGGTGGCCCCGGCCCGGATCCGGCGTCGCCGACGACGGCGGCGGACCAGCCGGTCGATGGCCGCCCGGAGCGGTCCGGTCGGCGGGGTCAGCGGCTCGTGCCGGACGAACACGGCCCGCAGTTCCTCCTCCACGGTCATGAGCAGACCTCCACGTGTTCGGCGCGCAGGGTGGCCAGGGCGCGGGAGATGGACGAGCGGACGGTCCCGACGGCGCAGCCGAGGATCTCGGCGATCTCGGCGTCCGGGAGGTCCTCGTAGTAGCGGAGCACCAGGCTGGCGCGTTGCCGGCGGGGCAACCGGGCCAGCCAGGCCCAGACCTGGTCGCGGTCCACGGTGTCCTGCGCGTGGTCGACGGCGACCGGCACCGCGTCCTCCGGCTCGCCGCGCAGCAGCACGCGGCGCATCCAGGAGCCGCGCCGCCAGTCGACGTACTGGTTGGTCAGCATCCGGCGGACGTAGCGCTCCGGGGAGTCCGCCCGCGCCACCCGTCGCCAGTTCAGCTGGGCCCGCACCATCGTCTCCTGCACCAGATCCTGCGCCTGGTGCGGATCGCCGGTCAGCATGACCGCGTACCGCAGCAGGGCGGTCAGCCGCGAGTCGGCGAACTCCTCGTACGTCACTGCACCTCCCGGTGTCCCGCTCCTGATGACGGAAGCGGGGTGGCGAAACGTTGCGGCCGGGCGCGGCGACATCTCCGGCAGCGGTCCACAACCGACCGGGAGGGCGGACGACGGGGCCGGTGGCCGGGGGCGGCTGCTGCTCGCCACCGGCGTGGCGGGTGTCGTGGTGGCCCGCCGCCGACGCATCGACGTCGTCGCCTGACCGGCACCGCGTCACGCCCCGTCGCCGCCGGGCGACGACGCGTCGCCGTGGCCCGGCCGATTCGCCGATCATGCTCGACCGTTCGGCTCATTCGCCTGATCAGTGGCCGTTCGGGGCGACGTGGAACCTTAAGGGCTCCTTAGGATCCGCAGGCTCCACCTGAACACCCCCACGGGAGGAACCCCCCAATGCTCAAGCACTCCACCCGGCGCTGGCTCGCCGGGTTGGGCGTCGCAGGCGCGTTCGTCGCCGCCTCCGCCACCCCCGCTTCGGCCGAAGATTCTGCCGTCGACCTCGGCCTGTACTTCAACGACACGACCCTCGCCGTCGGCACCGAGGGCAAGGTGGAATCACCCGTCCTGTACAGCTCCGAGCCGGTCGTCGTCAGCGGCCTGAGCGTGCGCTACGACTACCGTGACCTCGTCGGCACGGTGACGGTCGAGCCCGACAGTGCCACCTTCGAATGCTCCACGCCGGAGCAGGGCGTCCTGGTCTGCACCGACCCGTTCGAGGTCGGTCTCGAGGACTGGGGCATCGGTGGCTACTTCAACGTGGTCCTCGCCCCGACCGCCGACGCCGCGGACGGTGACGCCGGCGACCTGAAGGTCACCGTGAGCGCGAAGGGTGCCACGTCCGCCAGCCACACCGCCAAGGTGCGGATCGGTGAGGGCGTGGACCTGGCCGGTGGCCCCGAGGTGAAGCGGCAGGCACAGCCGGGCGGCGGCTTCACCGCCCCACTGATGGTCCGCAACGTGGGTGGAAGCACCGCGAAGGGCGCGGTGGTCCTCTTCGACCACGACCGGGCCATCCACCCGGACAAGAAGTACAGCAACTGCACGTATGCGGGTGACCAGCTGCGGACCTGCCGGTTCGACGACCTCACCGCGGCGCCGGGCGAGAACTGGACCGCTGCGGTGGACTACCGCCTGGGCAAGGACGCCTACGCCCCGGGCACCGAGTACGGCTACCACAACTGGCTGACGGTGGCGGAGTTCGAGGACTTCACGAAGTACCTGGACGACATCGGCGTCTCGATCGGCGAGCCGGGCGGTGACGGGGCGCTCAACCTGACCAAGGCCGGAAGCCTGCGTGGTGTCCAGGTCGACACCGACCCGACCAACAACTGGTCCGGCATGGAGGTCACGGTCAACGGCAAGAACGGAGTGGACCTGGCCGCCATCGGCGACTCCGTCACCGGCAAGGCCGGCACGGTCGTCAAGGCCACTGTCGGTGTCCGCAACAACGGTCCGGCGTCCCTGGACTTCGGTCGCAGCGGCAGCCCGGTCACGAAGATCGACATCGTCGTGCCGGCGGGCACCACCGCGGTGGACGTTCCCGAGGTCTGCGTACCGACCGACGGCGAGCGGGAGGACTGGGAGGACGCCGGCAAGCCGGGCGCCAAGACGTACCGCTGCTGGCCGGACATCTACATCGCCGCCGGCGAGGAGCAGACCGTCGAGATCGGGCTGCGGATCGACAAGGTCGTGCCGAACGCCACCGGCACCGTGACGATCAACGCCAAGTGCGAGTGCGAGGGCTTCACCGCGGACCTGAACGCCGCGAACGACGTCGCCAAGCTGGTCGTCAACCCGACCGGCGGCGACGGCGGCCAGGGCGGCGGCGACGACGGTTCGCTGCCGATCACCGGCCAGTCCACCGGCCTGATCGCCGGTCTCGGCGGCCTGCTGCTCGCCGCCGGTCTCGGCGGCTACGTGGTGGCCCGCCGCCGCCGGACCCGCTTCGTGGCCTGATCCACCCGCACCACCCGGCGCCCCGCCGACCTCCCGAGGTCGGCGGGGCGCTCCCGTCTCCGCACGAGGGCCACCCCGGGCCCGAGCAGCGCGTACCGCGCCTTGAGCACCGAAAACGGTGGACGCCTGCGATTCGGTGCGGCCGGGCGCGGCGACATTCCGGACCGCGGCATCCGTGAGAAGCTGACCACGCTCCGCAACCGACCGGGAGGGCAGGTCATGCTCCGGCTCCACCTCCGTCGCTGGTCCGCCGGGATCGCCGTCGCGGGCGGGTTCCTCACTGCGGGCGCGGTGCCCGCGGTCGCCGCCGGCGAGCTACGGATCACCTCCCGGGACCTGGTGGTGGCCCCCGGGCACGACGCCGCCGGCGAGGTACGGATCTCCTCCGTCGGCCGGCCCCGTCCCGAGGACGTCACGGTGACCGTCGACATCGACCTGTCCGGGCTGGACACCGTCGGCGCCCTGACGCCGACCGGCACCGGGTGGGTCTGCCTGCGCGACGCCGATCTCCTGCGCTGCGCCGGCGGGCTCGACCGGCGCGGCGCGGCGCCGGCCCTGCGGTTCCGGGTCGCCGCGCGGGCCGACGTGGCCCTGGACACCCGGGCCACGCTGACCGTACGCGGGACGTCGGCCGTCGGGACCGTGGTCGGGAGCACGACGGTCACCGTCGTCGAAGGGGTGGACCTGCAGACCCCGCCGGAGGCCGCGCTCACCGCCGGACCGGGTGACCCCGTCGCGCTCCCCGGCACGGTACGCATCGGCGGGCCGGTGCCGATGCGGGGTGCGGTGCTCACCCTGGACGTGGACCGGCCGCTGACGTACGCCGGGGACCACCGCAACTGCCGCCACCGGGAGGGCGGTCCCCTCGTCTGCCGGTTCGACACCGACCTGGAGCCCGGCGTCACGTACCGGCTCTCGACGCCGCTGCCCCTGCGGCTGGACGAGCGGGCGCGCGACGGCGTGGTGCTGGCCGACCGGCTCCAGTGGTGGACGACCGACGACTGGGCTCGGGTCGAACGCGACCTGGACGGGTCGGTGCCGCCGCACCCGGCGGGAACCGGCAACCCACTGCGGCTGGTCGCGCAGCGCACGCCCACGGGGGCGGACGCCGCGAGCTGGGACAACTGGACCGAGGTCAGCCTGACGGTCACCGCCGGGGACGGCCAGCCGCGCCCGGGGACCGGCGGGGGTGACGCCCTGCTGCCGGTCACCGGACCCGGCACCACGCTCACCGTCGGCGTGGGCGGGCTGCTGCTCGCCGTCGGCCTCGGTGGTCACGTGCTGGCCCGTCGCCGGGGGACCCGCTTCGTCGCCTGACCCCGGCGGGTGGAAAACGGGACGACGCAAGATCGAGCGCGATGGAACCATGAGCGGGTGCTGCTCACCCTGACCACCACCCACCGGCCGGCGACCGACCTCGGGTACCTGCTGGTCAAGCACCCTGACCGGGTGCAGTCGTTCGACCTGCCCGCCGGCGTCGCGCACGTCTTCTACCCGGAGGCGGACGACGCCCGCTGCACCGCCGCCCTGCTGCTCGACATCGACCCGCAGCGGCTCGGCGCGGGCCGGGGTCGCGGGCGGAAGCAGGCCGCCACCCCGGAGAGCTTCACCCTCGGGCAGTACGTCAACGACCGGGCGTACGCCGCCTCCAGCCTGCTCTCCTCGGCGCTGTCGTCGGTGTTCCGCTCGGCCCTGCGCGGCGAGTCGCGGGAGCGTCCGGAGCTGGCCGGCACGGCTGTCCCCCTGGAGGTGCGGGTGCCGGTGCTGCGCTGCCGGGGCGACGCCGACCTGGCGGTACGTCTGTTCACCCCGCTGGGCTGGACGGTCACGGCCACCCCGGTGCCCCTCGACGAGCAGCACCCCGACTGGGGTGACAGCCGGTACGTCGACCTGCTGCTGACCGGCACCCTCCGGGTCGCCGACGCCCTCAACCACCTGTACGTGCTGCTGCCGGTGCTGGACGACGCGAAGCACTACTGGGTCGCGCCGGACGAGATCGACAAGCTGCTCCGGGCCGGGGCGGGCTGGCTGGCCGACCACCCGGAGCGGGGGCTGATCACCCGGCGTTACCTGGCCCACCGCCGGGCGTTGGCCGGGCAGGCCCTGGCCCGCCTGGCCGAGTTGCGGCTGGCCGACGAGCCGCCCGCCGACGACAGCGTCGACGAGGCCGCGCCGACGGGACAGCGGGACGGGATCCGCGCCCCGCTGGCCGTACGCCGTCGCGAGGCGGTGCTCGCCGCGCTGGCCGCCAGCGGGGCGAGCCGGGTGCTGGACCTGGGCTGCGGTGGCGGTGCGCTGCTCACCGCCCTGGCCGCCGACCGGCGGTACACGGAGGTCGTCGGCACCGACGTCTCCACCCACGCGCTGACCCTGGCCGCCCGCCGGCTGCGGCTGGACCGGCTGCCGGAACGGCAGCGCGACCGGATCCGGCTGTGGCAGTCGGCGCTGACCTACCGGGACGACCGGCTGCGCGGCTGGGACGCGGCGGTGCTGATGGAGGTGATCGAGCACGTCGACCCGCCCCGGCTGCCGGCGCTGGAGGACGCCGTCCTCGGCCACGCCCGACCGGGCACGGTCGTGGTGACCACGCCGAACGCCGAGTACAACGTCCGCTACGAGGGGCTGGGGGCGGGGCGGTTCCGGCACGCCGACCACCGCTTCGAGTGGACCCGCGCCGAGTTCGCCGACTGGGTGGCGCGGGTGGCGGACACGTACGGCTACACCGCCGTGATCAGTGGGGTCGGCGACGACGACCCCGAGCTGGGCAGCCCCACCCAGATGGCCGTGCTGACCAGCACCGACCAGGCCCGGAAGGAGGAGACGACCCGATGACCACCCTCGACATCCCCGAACTCGCCCTGGTGGCGCTGGTCGGTGTCTCCGGCTCCGGCAAGTCCACCTTCGCCCGCCGGCACTTCCTGCCCAGCCAGGTGCTCTCCTCGGACACGTTCCGGGCGATGGTGGCCGACGACGAGAACGACCAGTCCGCCTCGGCCGACGCGTTCGAGGCGCTGCACCACGTCGCCGCGACCCGGCTGCGACGCGGCCGGCTCACCGTGGTCGACGCGACCAACCTCCAGCCGCACGCCCGGGCCGCGCTGGTACGGGTGGCCCGGGAGCACGACGTGCTGCCGGTGGCGGTCGTGCTGGACGTGCCCGAGGCGCTGGCCTGGGAGCGTACGCAGGGGCGGGCCGACCGGACCTTCGGCCGGCAGGTGCTGGCCCGGATGCAGCGCGACCTGCGCCGGTCGTACGGGCTGCTGGCCCGCGAGGGCTTCCGCAAGGTGCACGTGCTGCGCGGGGTCGAGGAGATCGACGGCGCGGAGATCCGGTACGAGAAGCTGTTCAACGACCGGCGCGAGCTGACCGGGCCGTTCGACGTCGTCGGTGACGTGCACGGCTGCCGGGAGGAGCTGGAGGCGCTGCTGCTGCGGCTGGGCTGGCAGCTGTGCCGCGACGACGCGGGCCGCCCGGTGGACGCGGTGCACCCGGCTGGTCGTACCGCCGTCTTCGTCGGTGACCTGGTGGACCGCGGCCCGGACTCCCCCGGTGTGCTCCGCCTGGTGATGGGCATGGTGGCGGCCGGCCACGCGATCTGCGTGCCGGGCAACCACGAGCAGAAGCTGCTGCGGAAGCTGCGCGGCCGGGACGTGCGGCTCACCCACGGCCTGGCGGAGACGATGGCCCAGCTCGACGCCGAGGACCCGGCGTTCGTGGCGCGGGTCGCCACCTTCGTCGACGGCCTGGTCAGCCACTACGTGCTGGACGGCGGCCGGCTGGTGGTCGCGCACGCCGGGCTGAAGGAGGCGTACCAGGGCCGCGCGTCCGGCCGGGTCCGCGCGTTCGCGCTCTTCGGCGAGACCACCGGGGAGACCGACGAGTACGGCCTGCCGGTGCGCTACCCGTGGGCGCGCGACTACCGGGGCTCCGCCATGGTCGTGTACGGCCACACGCCGACCCCGCAGCCGGAGTGGGTGAACAACACCATCTGCATCGACACCGGCTGCGTCTTCGGCGGGAAGCTGACCGCGCTGCGGTACCCGGAGAAGGAACTGGTCTCCGTCGACGCGGTGAAGGAGTGGTACGCCCCGGTCCGTCCACTGGTCACCGCCCCGGCCCGCCCCGACACGGTGCTGGACCTGGCGGACGTGACCGGCCGGCGGCACCTCCAGCACGCGTACGGGACGCTCACCGTGCCGGCGGAGAACGCCGCCGCCGCGCTGGAGGTGATGAGCCGGTTCGCGGTCGACCCGGGTCGGCTGGTCTGGCTGCCGCCGACCATGGCGCCCTGCTCGACGTCGACGGTCGAGGGGTTCCTGGAGCACCCGGCGCAGGCGTTCGAGGACTACCGCGCGGCGGGCGTGGACCGGGTGGTCTGCGAGGAGAAGCACATGGGTTCCCGGGCGGTGGTGCTGGTGGAGCGGGAGCCCGGCCCGTTCGGCGGCGGCGTGGTGCACACCCGCACCGGGCGGCCGTTCTTCGGCGCGCCGCTCGACTCCGAGCTGCTGGCCCGGGTACGCGCGGCGGTCACCTCGGCCGGGCTCTGGGCCGAACTGGGCACCGACGCGCTGCTGCTCGACTGCGAGCTGCTGCCCTGGTCGGCCAAGGCCGGCGCGCTGATCCGCGAGCAGTACGCGAGCGTCGGCGCGGCCGGCCGGGCGGCGCTGCCGGCGGTGCTCGGCACGCTGGACGCGGCGGCGGCCCGCGGACTGCCGGTGGGGCAGCTGCGGGAGCGGATGGCCGCCCGCCACGCGGAGGTCGAGGGCTACTCGGCCGCCTACCGGGCGTACGTGGCGCCGACCGACGGGCTGCGCGGGGTGACCCTGGCCCCGTTCGCGGTGCTGGCCGGGGCCGGGGTGAGCTTCACCGACCGGGACCACGGCTGGCATCTCGACCTGGCCGACCGGCTCTGCGCGGCGGACCCGGAGTTCTTCACCCCGACCCGGCGGCAGGTCGTCGACCCGGCCGACCCGTCGGCCGTCGCGGCGGCCACCGAGTGGTGGCTGGCGCTGACGTCGGCCGGTGGCGAGGGCATGGTGGTCAAGCCGTACGCCGGGCCGGCCGCCCGGTCGGCGCGCGGCTCGCTGCTCCAGCCGGGGATCAAGTGCCGAGGGCGGGAGTACCTGCGGATCATCTACGGCCCCGGGTACACCGACCCGGGTCAGCTCGCGGCGCTGCGGAAGCGGTCCCTGGGTCGCAAGCGCGGGCTGGCACTGCGTGAGCACGCCCTCGGCCTGGCCGCCCTCGACGCGTTCGCCGAAGGTGCGCCGCTGTGGCGTCGCCACGAGCTGGTCTTCGCGATCCTCGCCTGCGAGTCCGAGCCGGTCGATCCCCGGCTGTGATCCGCCCCGCGCTCCGGCCGTGACCCGGTCCGGCCGGAGCACGGGGTGTGACGTCGAGCACCGGCCCGGACGGGACGGCACCTACACTACGGGGCGTGCCGTCGCCGGTGGCGGACGAACCGTCACCACCCACAGGCAGACACGGAGGTCACCTGCGATGCCCACCACCACTCTCGCACTGGGTCCGGACTGGTTGGACCCGGAGTGGCTGATCTCGGCCTTCGGGCTGCTCGGCATCCTGGTCATCGTCTTCGCCGAGTCCGGCCTGCTGATCGGCTTCTTCCTGCCGGGCGACTCGCTGCTCTTCACCGCCGGGCTGCTCACCGCCGACGGGCAGTACATCAAGTACCCGTTGTGGCTGGTCTGCCTGCTGATCACCCTCGCCGCGATCGCCGGTGACCAGGTCGGCTACGCCTTCGGGCGCAAGGTGGGGCCGGCGCTGTTCCGGCGGCCGAACTCGAAGCTGTTCAAGCAGGAGAACGCGCTCAAGGCGCACGAGTTCTTCGAGAAGTACGGTGCCCGGTCGATCGTGCTGGCGCGGTTCGTGCCCATCGTGCGGACCTTCACGCCGATCGTCGCCGGGGTGAGCCGGATGCGCTACCGGACCTTCGTGGTCTACAACGTGATCGGCGGCATCCTGTGGGGCACGGGCGTCACCGTGCTCGGCTACTTCCTCGGCCAGATCCCGTTCGTCAAGGCCAACATCGAGCTGATCCTCATCGCGATCGTGGCCATCTCGGTGGTGCCGATCGTGATCGAGCTGCTGCGGGCCCGTATGGCGGCCAAGCGGGGCACCACCGCTGCGGAGCGGGCGGCCGCCGAGGAGGCGATCCGGGAGACCCGCGAGCACTACGGGCAGTACTGAGCGCAGACGCCGATGGCCGGCCCCGGAAGGGACCGGCCATCGGTGTGATCTCCACGAATCCCTGGTGGCACGGATCGTGACTGCCCTCGACGGACAGGCATCACCCGCCCGATGACGCCACCCCTGGCACGCCACCGGAGGTCGCCCCGGAGGGGGGACGACGCACGGACACCGGGATCAGCGAGCCTTCTTGGTGGCCCGCTTGCGCGGCGGCGTGAGCAGATCCGCGATCGTCGCGATCGCGGACGGCACCAGCCGGTAGTAGGCCCACACACCGCGCTTCTCCCGCTCCAGCAAGCCGGCCTCGGTGAGGATACGCAGGTGGTGGCTGACCGTCGGCTGCGAGAGGCCGAGCGGCGCGGTCAGGTCGCACACGCACGCCTCGCCCTCGGGCGCCGACTGGATCAGGCTGAGCAGCCGCAGCCGGGCGGGGTCGGCGAGGGCCTTGAGGACCCCCGCCAGCCGCTCGGCATCGGCACGTTCGATCGGCTCGCCGGCAAGCGGCGAGATCTGAGGCATGGTCATTTCAGCCAACGCAGTTCCCACGTATTCCATCCTTCCACCAGCAGCATCGATCCGCCTGCATATCAGCAGATCCGAATCGGCAAATTTTTACGCCACAAGGCCGAGGTCAGCCAACGTATAGGCCGCCCGATACGGCAGTCCGGCGGCTCGTACGGCGTCCCCGGCTCCTCGATCAACAATAACCGCCACACCCGTTACCTCCGCCCCGGCCTCGCGCAGGGCCTCGACCGCGGTCAGCACACTGCCGCCCGTCGTCGAGGTGTCCTCCACCGCCAGTACCCGCCGGCCGGCCACATCAGGCCCCTCGATCCGACGTTGCAGGCCGTGCGCCTTGCCGGCCTTGCGGACGACGAAGGCGTCCAGTGGGCGATCGGTCTCCGCGGCGGCGTGCAGCATCGACACGGCGATCGGGTCGGCGCCCAGGGTCAGCCCACCGACGGCGTCGTACTCCCAGTCGGCGGTGAGCTCACGCATCACCCGGCCGACCAGCGGCGCGGCCCGGTGATGGAGCGTGACGCGGCGCAGATCGACGTACCAGTCCGCCTCGCGGCCGGAGGAGAGCACCACCCGTCCATGGACCACAGCCAGGTCGGTAATGAATTTACGCAGGTCGTCGTGGTCCCCCATGGCGATAGAGGGTACTGCGCGAGTCTGTGCGCCGCGTTCGGGGTCCGCCCGGGTCAGCCTGGTGGGCGACCGATGGGTGGCGATGGACGGCTACGCTGCGCGACCGCGGTGACCGGGCCCGACGTCCCGCGGCGGGGCGACCGGAGCGGCGGTGCCGAGTGGCCGGTTCAGCCGCCGGTCGGCCCGCCCTGTCCGCGCCGGTCCCGGTACGCCAGCCGCAGCAGCCGGCGCGGCGCGTGCCGCAGGCCGGCGACGGCGAGCTTGTACTTCCAGTCAGGAACGCTGACCTGCTTGCCTTTCCGCAGGTCACGGAGGGCTTCGGCGACCACGTCGTCGGCCCGCAGCCACATCCAGCCGGGCGTGCCGGACATGTCGATGCCGTTGCGCTCGTGGTAGCCGGTGTCGGTGTAGCCGGGGCAGAGCGCCATCACCCGGACGCCGAGCGGCCGCACCGAGAGATCGACGGACTCGCTGAAGCTGGTCACCCACGCCTTGCTCGCCGGATACGTCGAGCCCGGCATGACCGGCCCGAACCCGGCGACCGAAGAGACATTTATCACTGCCCCGTGTCCTCGGCGGGTCATCGGACCGAGGGCCGCGAGGGTGAGCCGCATCACCGCGTGCACGTTGAGCCGGAGCAGCCGCGCCTCGTCCTCGGCAGTGGACCGGAGGAAGGGTCGGTCGAGGCTGATGCCGGCGTTGTTGACCAGCAGGTCGACCGGGTCACCGTCGGTGAGCCGGTCCGCGACGCGCCCGCATCCGTCGTCCGTGGACAGATCGGCGGGGATCGTCTCCACCCGGTGCCCGTGCCGGCCGGCCAACTCGGCGGCGACCTCGTCGAGCCGGGTGGCGTCCCGGGCGACCAGCACCAGGTGCCAGCCGTCGGCGGCCAGCCGCCGGGCGAACGCCTCGCCGATGCCGGCGGTGGCCCCGGTGACCAGCGCCCGTCGCTCGGTGGCCGGGTGGTCGGGGCTCAACGGGACTCCTCAGCGAGGGGGCAGCGGACCCTGCGGCGGGTGCAGCCGGTACGGGTTCTCCGGCGGCGGCGCCGGCCGGGGCGGGCGGCGCGCGAACCAGCCGTTCGCCGCGGGCAGCACGAGCAGCACGGCCACCACAAGGTAGCCGAGCAGCTGCGCCACCGAAACCCCCGCGTTCACCGGCAGCCACCAGGACGGGTACGCCTCCCCGAGCAGGCCGAGCAGGTTGGCGTCGATCCCGGTCTCCAGCGGCGTGGCCCGCTGCCCGAGCAGCAGCGCTCCGGTGCAGCAGCCGGCGACCAGGCCCAGCCCACTGACCACCCAGGTGGCCACCCGGGCACCCCGCCGACCGACGAGCAGCCCGGCGGCGAGGCCGACCAGCAGCACCCCGACCAGGACCGTCAGCACCGCCGAGACGATCGCGCCGGCGCGGACCAGGGCCACCACGCCGTCGACGTCGTCCGCTCCCGCGACGGTGTCGGCCGCGGCGGCGCGGAACCGGTCCACCGTGCCGCCGAGGGCGAGCAGGGTCGCGACGGCGTACGCCAGCGCGCCGAGGGCCATCAGCGCCAGCACCGCCGCCGCCAGCGTGACGGCGGCGGGCCGACGCGTCGGCACCTGATCCGGGTACGACACGACAATTCCCTCCGGTAGGCGTCGGGTTGCAACCTACTCGGAGGGAATCGTCACGTCGCTGCTACTCGCCCGTCAGCCGGCCGGCGGCGGGTTGCTCCCGCCCTGCTGCTCCGGCCCGTCGGTTGGGCGACCCGGCTCGGTCGGACCGGTGGACGGCGCGTCGGGCGCCCCCGACGACGGCGGCTGCGCCGACGGGGCCTGCCACTCCGAGCCGCTCGGCGGCTGCGGCGTGCCCGGCTGGCCGGGGGTCGACGGGTGGCCCGGCTGGTCCGGGGTCGACGGGTGGCCCGGCTGGTCCGGGGTCGACGGGTGGCCCGGCTGGTCCGGGGTCGACGGGTAGCCCGGGGCCTGCGGGTAGCCGGACTGCGGGTAGCCCGGGGTGGTCGGGTACGCCGGCTGGCCGGGGTAGGTCGCACCGGGGACCGGCGGCTCCCAGCCCTGCTTGGGCTTGCGGAAGAACTCGTTCGCCTTCGGCAGCGCCAGCAGGATCAGCGCCGCCAGCAGGGCGAGCAGGGCGAGCACCGCGAGCCCGATGGTCACCGGGCCGTACCAGGACGGCAGCGCCTCCTCGATCCGGCGCTGGACCTCCTCGCCGCTGGGCATGTCGCCGTTGGTGGGGCCGGTGTTGTTGGCGAAGCCGCCGGCCGTGTTGCTGATCGTGCCGAAGCCGCAGCAGCAGAAGAGGATGCCGCCGAGCACCCAGGTGGCGATCCGGGTGCCGTTGGAGCCGCGGTTGTTGAAGAGGCCGAGCACCGCGAGCACGATCGCGAGCAGCAGCCCGACGACGGAACCGCCGATCGCGAACGCGATGGCGAAGTCGGCGACGTTCTGTGCGCCGTTCGCGGCGGTGCCGCGGTACGCCTCGTCCAGTGCCTCCCGGAGGGCACCGATGGTGCTGAGCGTGATGATCAGGCTGATGACCTGGAGGACGGCGAACAGAATCAGCAGGTAGCTGGAAATCGTCACCACGGCCGGCCGGGTGCGGGCCGGTGTGTGCTGGGAATCGACCACGATTCTCCTTCCCTTGGATCGCGTCCCACACCGTATCCACTCCGGCCCACCTCCGCGCGCCGTGCTCGGGCGACCCGCCGCCGGGACCGGTCCCCCGCGCGCGGGCGTCCCGCCTCCGGTGACCGGCGCGGCGGGACACCACCGGGCCCGGGTCAGTCGGCGTCGGCCCGCAGCCGCCGGGTCTCGGCGGTCACCACCGCGAGCAGGAAGAGGTCCAGCCCGAGCGCGGCCAGGGCGCCGAACTGGTTGACCGTGAAGTTGAAGAGCTGCCCGAAGAGCAGGTCGACCAGGAGGGCCAACTTGAACAGGCGGAACGCGCCGGGCCGGTCCCGGCGCAGCAGGAACGCCGCCCGGATGCCCAGCACCGCCGCGACCAGCGCGGAGGCGGACACCCCGAGCACCGCGCCCCACTCCCGGGCCTCGTCCAGCTCGCCGGTCACCCCGTCCACCGCCACCGCGACCACGGTGATCACCGGCTCGACGATCAGGTAGACCACCACCAGCGAGACCACCCGGCGCGCCGTGATCAGCCGGATCGCCCAGTCGCGCAGCCGGGCCAGCCAGGGCTGCCAGAACCGGCGTCGCGGCGGCTCCCGGTGCGGCACCGCGTCGAGGAGCTGGGACACCGCGTACTCGACGTCCGGCCCGGCGCCACGGACCAGGCGCAGGGCGGCCACCCGCCGCCGGTCGGTGAGCCCCCGGCCGACGCCGCCGACCACGGTGTCCAGCGCGTTCGCCACCCGCTCGCCGGAGGTGAGCCGGGTCCGGCCGCGCATCGCCTGGGTGATCACCACGAGCAGGGCGAACACCGCGTAGATGATGGAGGCGGCCGGCCGGTAGAAGTAGTCGGTGCGGGCGGTGACGAACTTGCCCACCTCGTCGATGAAGAGCCCGAAGCCGATCCCGCCGAGGATCGCCCCGAGCGTCCGGGCCGCGCCGCCGAGGAACACCAGCGCCACGCCCATCCCGACCGCCATCAGCAGGCCGCCCCAGAGCACGTGGGCGATGTGCAGGCCGCCCCCGCCGAGCTGCGGCCAGCCGGCCGCCCGGAGGTAGGCCCGGGTGACCAGCACCGTCGCCACCCCGGCGAGCACGAACGCCTGGAGGTACCCGGCCGCGTCCACCGCACGCGGCGGGAGCCGGCGACGACGGGACGGCGACACCCGTCCGACGTTAGTAGCCGCGCCACTCCGCGCGGGCGTACTCCAGCACCCTGGGCTGCAACAACGTCGAAGCCGGCACGTCCAGGCGACGCCGGTCGGCGGGGAAGGCGGCGGCGGCGCCGAGCACCGACGGGTCGAGGAACCGCAACGGCGGGGCGTCCGCCGGCAGGGCCAACGTCGGCGGGGTGGCCTCCGGCGTGGCGAGCAGGAAACCCCAGTCACCGAAGGAGGGCACGTCCACGTGGTACGGCGTGGTGGCGAAACCGGCCTCCCGCACCGACGCCTCGATCGACCAGTACGACCGGGGCGCGAAGTACGGCGACCCGGACTGCACCACCAGCCGCCCGCCGTCGGCGAGCACCGTCCGGACCAGCGCGTAGAACTCGACCGTGTAGAGCTTGGCGGTGGCCGTCTCGTCCGGGTCGGGCAGGTCCGCCACCACCACGTCGAAGCGGTCCGTGGCCGTACGCAGCCAGCCGAACGCGTCGACGTTGACCACCCGGACCCGAGGGTCGGCGAACGCGTCGCCGTTGAGCCTGCGCAGCTGCGGCTCGCGGCGGGCCAGCGCCACCACCGCCGGGTCCAGGTCCACCACCGTCACCCGGCGTACGTCCGGGTAGCGCAGGATCTCCCGCACGGCGAGCCCGTCGCCGGCACCGAGCACCAGCACCTCGCCGCGTGGGCCGTTGAGCGCCGGGTGCACCAGCGCCTCGTGGTAGCGGTACTCGTCGACCGAGCTGAACTGGAGGTCGCCGTTGAGGTAGAGCCGCAGGTCGGTGTCCGCGTGCCCGATCTCGCGCACCGACCGGGTCAGCACGATCTCCTGGTAGCGGGAACGCTCGGCGTGCACCACCGGGTCCCGGTAGAGCTGCTGGCGGGTGGTCACCTCGAACTCGGCGGCGGTGACCCAGGCGTACCCCAGACAGAGAGCGACCACGACGGAGCCGGCGCCGAGCGCGACCCGGGCCCGACGGCTCAACTCCTTCCGGAACACCGTGCAGACCAGGGCGAGGCCGGCGACGGCGTTCACCGCCCCGACCACCAGGGCACCCTTGAGCTGCCCGAAGACCGGGATCAGCAGGAACGGGAAGGCCAGCCCGCCGAGCAGCGCGCCGACGTAGTCGGCGGCGAACAGGTCGGCGACCGCGCTGCCGGCGGACTGCTCCCGGATGCGTTGCAGCATCACCATCAGCAGCGGGATCTCCGCGCCGATCAGCAGGCCGAGCACGAACGCGGTGCCGACCAGCGCCGGGCCGTAGAGGTCCAGCCAGGCGAACGCGGCGTAGAGGCCGAGCACCGACAGCCCGCCGAGCAGCGCCAGGGTCAGCTCGATCACCGCGAACGCGGCGGCGGCCCGGGACTGCAACGGCTTCGCGACGAGCGCGCCGACGCCCATCGCGAAGACCATCACGCCGAGCACGATCGACGCCTGGCCGACCGTGTCGCCGATCAGGTAGCTGCCGAGCGCGACCAGCGCAAGCTCGTAGACCAGGCCGCAGGCCGCGCAGACGAAGACCGCGAGCAGCACCGCCGCCCGGGCCAGCCGCCAGCGAGGCCGTGCCGGCGGGTCGACGGTCACGCCTGCCCCGCGGTACGCGAACCGGCCGCGACCGCCCCGGCGCGCTGCGCGGGCACGACTCCCCGGCGCTGCCGGCGGCGCTGCACGACCCCGACGGTGAACAGCAGCGCGGTGACCAGCAGCAGGCCACCGGCGGCGAGCAGGTAGCCCCAGCGGTCCCGCCACAGGTCGTTGCCGGGGTCGGGCAGCGGCGACGGCTGCGTCGCGGCCGGGGCCGGGGTGGCGGCGGGCTCGACCGCCCCCACCTCCACGGCGAGCAGCGGCAGCATCACGGCGGCCCGGGTGATGCCCCAGCCCGGGTCGTCGATGAAGACCTTCTCGGTGACGCCGAGCCGCGCCAGGCCGTTCTCGATCCGCAGCAGTTCGGTGGAGGAGAAGTCGCTGGAGCCGTTGACGTCGACGTAGGCGTTGTCGTCGCTGTCGCTGCTCTCCGACGGGTAGTAGATCCGGACGCTGACCTGCAACCAGCGCGGGCAGGCGGAATTGTCCTCGACCGCCACCCCCTCGCCGAGGTTGGAGCCGACGCTGACCGGGTCGCCGTAGCCGAAGTAGTCCTTCAGCTCCCAGCCGTAGCAGACGCCCTGGCTGGCCGAGGAGCGTGCCAGGACCGCCACGGTGTCGTCGCGCTCCTGCCCGGTCGGCGGCGGGACCTTGTCGGAGCCGTCGCCGCTGTTGGCGATCCCGGCGCCCACGCAGACGGCGACGACCAGGCCGATGGTCAGCCAGATGGTCCAGGCGACGGCCTTGCTCGGCTTGGCCGGGGGCGTCGCCGGGGTCTTCGCGGCGGTCATCAGCTGATCGCGGCGGCGATGATCGCGCCGGTGGCGAGGTGGACGACGGCGGAGACCCAGACCGCGGGGTGCGGCTCCGGGTCGACCAGGATCTCACCGAGCCGGCCCGGGGTGGCCGCGTCGAGCAGTAGGAACGCCCCGGCCATGATGACCAGGCCGAGGAGCCCGTACGCGGCCGCGCCGATCAGGCCGAGGACGAAGTCGTCGGCGCTGGCGACGATGGCGGCGACCACGATGATGCCGACGCCGGCCAGGTTCGAGGCGAGCAGCAGCGCGGCGTTGCGGTTGCGTTCGGCCCAGATCAGCTCGTGGAGCTTGCCGGGGGTGGTGACGTCGACCAGGGCGTAGCCGACGGCCATCAGGACGACGCCGACCACGCCGTAGGCGAGCGTGACCAGCAGATCGGTGACCAGGGTCTGCACAGGGACTCCAGGGGTGTCGTTCGGGTCGGACTACTTGCCGCTGCCGGGGCCACCACCGCGTACGGTGCTGCCCCGGCCCCAGCCCCAGTGGTTGCCCACGGCGGAGTGGTAGCGCGGGTACGCGGTGCGGAGACGTTCCAGCAGGATCACCGAGCCGGTGGCGATCGGCAGGATCACCACCGAGTCGTCGTCGTAGCGCAGGTAGACGCCGCTGCCGTCGACGTACTGGTCGGCCGGCTGCCAGGCGGCGGTCACGTCCTGCGCCACCTGGCTCGGCGACTTGTTCGAGGTGTACGCCACCGCGTCGCCGCCGATGTCCTGGGCGGCCGCACGGGTGTAGCGGTCCTCGACGTAGCCGCGCGGGGAGAAGCTGCCGTAGAAGATCGCGAAGGCGGCCACCAGGGCGCCGATGACCGCGAAGGCCACCCCCACCACGAACCATCTCCGGTACGTCATCGCAGTGCCACCACCGTCTCGGTCAGGACCAGCTCATTGGTCTGGGGATACGCGTGCCAGGTGCGCCAGCCCACCGACCCGTCCGGCGGGTCGGGGCGTACGGCGAGCGCGGTGACCGCGTCCGGGTCACCGGGGAAGACGCCGACCAGTGCGTACGGGTCGTCGGCCAGGTCGGCGCGGAGCGCCGCGACCCGGGCGCGCAGCTCACCGGCGGGCGGCCGGAGCACCGTGGCGGTGAACCGGTAGCCGTTCGGCTCGTCGTGCAGCGTCCCGGGCAGGTGCGGCGGTCGGCCGGGCAGGCAGGCCACCGTCTCGGTGAGGTCACCGCTCGGGGTCGGCAGGACGACCTGGTGGGAGGCACCGAGCAGCCGCAGTCGCAGCCGTACGCCGCCGGGCAGGTGCAGGTCGCGGACGGCCAACGCGGGCAGTTCGGGTCCGCCGAGCGCCAGCCCGAGGTCGGCGGCGCTGGTGTCGACGTACGGGGCGTCGATGCTGACCAGCACCTCAGCTCACCTTCCCCGGGCCGCCCTGGGGGTAGACCATCACCTCGGAGCGGTGCAGCCGCTCGCCCCGGGCCACCTCCCAGCCCGCCTCCCCGTACGCCTCGAAGGCGAGCCGGGCACCGCCCTGGGCGCGGTAGTCGTGGTAGCGGACCGTGCCGCTCGGGTCGAGGCCGGTGCTGCCGGTGGCCGAGTACCGGGCCTGCCCGGACTCCTCCCAGGAGTAGCGGCGGCCGGCAAAGTCGATGGTGGGGGCGCCCGGGGTGATGGTGGCTGCCGGCTCGGCGTCCCAGAGCACCAGTTCCAGGTCCGGGTCCTCCTCCACGGAGAGCCAGCGCTTCGCGCCGTCGACCGTGTCGAGCAGGTGCTCGGCCCAGCTCCACGCCCCCTCGACCAGGTGCACCGAGCCGCGGACCGCGTACGACACCTGGCGGATCTCCACGATGTCGCCAGGCTTCAGCTTCCGCGGGTCGCCGCGCAGCGCGTCGGCGTCGGTGTCCCGGAACGGGTCACCCGGCCCCGCCGGCTTAGGCCGCTGCCGCGCCCGGGCGAGGGCGACCGCGGCCACCACCACCCCGGCCACTCCGACCAGACACCCCACCGTCGTCACCAGCCACGCCACCGACCCGTCCACCGCGACCGCCTCCCCACGTGCGTCGGTCGGAGACGGTAACAACCCCACGCACCTGGGGAAACCGGTGCTCGGTTGAGTGATCGGACAGTGACCCGGTGTCGGTTTCCGGCGATCGGATCAGGCGGTCGCGAAGCCGTCCGGCCGGTCCGGGCCGGACGGCGGGTTCGATCCGGGGGCGTCGGCGGGCGGGGTGACCGGGGGCGCGCCGGCGGTGGCCGGGCCCTGCGGCGGGGCGCCGTGGACGCGGGGGTCGGGGCAGATCATGTACCCGGGCGGCAGGAGGAAGGGCACCGGCGCGGGCGGGCCGACCGGCCGCGGGTCCTCGGCCGACCGGGGCACGAACCAGCGCTGCGCCACCGGCAACGCCAGCAGCACCACCGCCGCCAGGGTCAACCCGACGACCAGTGCCCCGCCACCGGCGCCGGCTCCGAAGAGGACGTCCTCCCGCAGGACGGAGCCGTTGTCCGGGTAGAGGGTCTGGAGGAACTTCGACTCCTCGGGCGGGTACGGGCCGTCCAGTTCCGGGTCCCACTCCTCGGGTTCCCCGAGGGCGAACAAGAACGGGATCATCAGCGCGCCGGTGCAGCACTGGCCGAAGAAGAGCAGCAGTTGAACGCCGCCGGCCACGAAGACCAGGATCCGGGCGGTGTTGCTGCCCCGGCGCAGGCCCACGGCGGTGCCGCCGAGCCAGCCGGCGACGACCAGCGCGGCCAGCCCGACGACGCTCGACGTGAAGATGTTGCCGAACCGCTCGCCCGCCACCTCGTCCGGGTCGGCGTCGGGCACCAGGCGCGCGGCCCGGTCGATCTGACCGTTCCAGTCGACCGCCTGCCAGACCACCAGCCCGATCAGGGCGAGCAGCACGACGACGGCGGCGACCTGCAGCCAGAAGGCGACGGTCACGACGGTGGGGCGGGGCGGGCGTGCCAGTGTGGCGGCAGGCGGTGTCATGCGGGCAAGCTACGGGTGGATCTCTCCAGGCGCAGCCCCGGTCGACTCGGCCGAACGGCTACGGTCCGGCCAGCCGGTCGGCCGCGTACTCGCGCAGGTTCGCGCTGCCCATCACGCAGCCGCTGAAGGTGGTGAACTCGCCGGAGTCCTCGCGCAGCCGCGACCAGGCGTCCCGGGCCGCCACCGGGTCGACGCGTTCCAGCAGCGTCGCCGCGTACGCCTTCCCGGCGGGCGAGCCGCGCCGCAGCAGCCGGTCGACCTTCTCGCGGACCGCCTCGGGCCGCTCGGCGAGCGCCGCCTCGACCCGCCGGTACGCCTCCGTCACGGGTAGCAGCGTCCCCGCGATCCCCACCCCGCCGAAGGCCACGGTGTCCGCCCCCGCCAACTCCTCGACGGCCGCGTCCACCTCCGGCTCGTCGCCCCTCTTCTTCCCCATCCCGAACATGCCCCCATCCTTTCCCCCTCCCACCCCCTCCCACCCCCTCCATCCCACCCAC
>NZ_JBNADX010000043.1:0-31353 GCF_049629545.1 Micromonospora citrea | reverse complement strand
CCCGCTCGCGTCGTCGCGTCAGTCCCGGCTGACCCCCTCCGGGTGCATCCCGGTGGCCTCCTCCAGGGCGTTGTCCGGCAGGTCACCGCCCGCCGTGTCGTCCGGGAAGGTGCGGCGGGCCGGCGCGGGGTCGGGCGGGGCGCCGGGCCCCGCCTCGGGGACCCGGCTCGGCTCGACCGGGCCGAAGCCGTGCCGCCCGGCCGGCCCGGTGGGCGCCGCCGGCTCCCCGGCCCGCCGGTCGCCGCGCCGCCCCGGCGGCACCGCGGTCTCTTCGCTCCCCTCGCCCATCGGGTCGTCCTCGCCGGCGCCCCAGGGCGGGCCCGCGTCGAAGCCGCCGGTGGTGCCCCAGGGGGCGGCGGACTCCGGTCCGCGTCGCGTGCCGCCCGTCGGTCCCTCGTTCGCCGTCATGGTCACCTCGCTGCTCGTCGTGGCGTCCGGCCCCGACCCCCGGGCCCGGCGGCCGCCGTCGCCGCTGCGACGCGCGGCCGCCCACCGGCCTGGTCGGGTACGACCTCAGCCCGCCATCGCCATCCGGCGCTTCGCCGTACCCATCGCGGCGATCTTGCCCATCGTCCTCGGCGCGCTCATCATCCCGCCCGCGCGCCCGAACATGCCCCGGAACACCTGACCGGGCTTCTGCTGCTCGCCCATGTACGAGGTGACCACCACCAACGCCCCGGTCAACGCCGGGATCGTCCACTGGAGCACCTTCATCCGCCGCTGGCAGGACGCCACGTCGCTCGGCGTCTGGTAGTTCGGCTCGGTGGTCCCCTCGACCGGCTGGTTGCCGGCCTTCTCCAGCCGCATCCCGAGCAGCCGGCTGTACCCGGTCACCGCGAGCGCGCCGACGGTGAGCGCCGTCTTGATCGCGCTCATCCGGCCCACGCCCCGCTGGGCGAACACCCGCGGGCTCTCGGTGACCAGTTCACCGGCCGCGCCGGCCAGGTGGGCCCCGATCGCCGCCGCGTTCACCGGCGTCCATCGGGACCACCCCGCCGAGGCGACCGGCAGCCGTTGGGTCGAGTCGCTGATCTGTGCCGCCGCCCCGTTCACGCCGAGCGCTCCCATCAGGGAGCCGCCGAACCAGGCCGCCAGGCCCAGGTCGTGCATGGAGCGCAGTGCGGTGTGCCGTTCGGACATCTGATCCCCCTCCACCGTATTCGGGCGCAGCGGCTTACCCATCGTCGGCGCGGCTACGCACCGGGGCCCGGTCCGTCCGCCCTTGCGTCGCTCGTCCGGTCCGCGCCGGCGGGAGGGGGGAGTCGCCGGGCGGTCGGCGGGTAGGCGTCGTGGGTGACCGGCTGCGGCCGGGTGACGGGCGTCGCCCGGCCGCGCCACACCTGTCGGGATTCGCGCGACCGGGATCCGGGCATGATCGCGCAGGTGGACGGGAGGGCGATGAGCAGGGGGCGGAGGCCAGCGGGGGATCCGGGGCGGCTGGACCATGCGCGCCTGTTCCGGGCCACCCCGACGCCGTACCTGGTGCTCGACCCCGACCTGGTGATCGTCGAGGTGAACGACGCTTACCTGCGGGCCACCGGGCGCTCCCGGGAGGAACTGCTGGGCTGCTACCTCTTCGACGCGTTCCCGAGCAATCCGCAGGGTCCCGACGTGAGCGGGGTGCCGAACCTGCGGGCCTCGCTCGTGCGCGCCCGGGACAGCGGCCGACCCGACACGATGGCGCTGCAACGCTACGACATCCCCGACGGGCTCGGGACATTCGTCGTGCGGTACTGGAGCCCGGTGAACGTGCCGGTGCTGGACGACGACGGCCGGACCGTGCTGCTGCTGCACCGGGTGGAGGACGTCACCGAATTCGTCCGGGAGCGGGAGCAGGGACGGGTCGAGCGGGCCCGGGGCGAGGACTACCGGCGCCGCGTGCTCGAGGCCGAGGCCGACCTCTACGCGCGGGCCCGCGAGCTGCGGACCGCCCTGGAGTCGGAGGCGCTGGTCACCCGGCAGCTGACCACCCTGGTCGACCTGGCCGGCCAGCTCGCCGGATGCGAGACCGTCGCCGCGCTGACCGAGGTGGTGATCGACCGGGGGCTGGCCGCGCTCGGCGCCGACGGGGGAGCGGTCGCCGTCCGGGACGGCGACCGGGTGCACCTCACCCTCACCGACAGCCTCGGCGGGCACACCCGGGAGCGGTACGCCGACCTGCCGGTGCACGGTCCGCTGCCCGCCTCGGTCGCGGCCCTGCGCGGCGAGAACGTGCTGCTGCCCGATCGCGACGCCGCGCTGGCCTGGTCCGACACGATGGCCGGCGTGCTCGCCGACACCGGCCTGTCCCGCTGGGCCTCGCTGCCGCTGCGGGTGGGCGACCGGCTGCTCGGCTCGCTGACGGTGGGTTGGCGCGACGGTCACCCCTTCGCGCCCCGTGAGGTGGAGCTGCTGGGCGCGTTCGCCGCCCAGTGCGCGCAGACCCTGGACCGGATCCGGGTGCACCAGGCGCAGCGGCAGACCTCGGAGACGCTGCAACGCAGCCTGCTCACCGAGCCGGCGCACACGCCGGGCCTGGCCGTCGCCGTGCGGTACCACCCGGCGACGGCGCACGAGCAGGTCGGCGGGGACTGGTACGACGCCTTCCCGGCCGCCGACGGCGCGACGACCCTGGTCATCGGCGACGTGACCGGGCACGACCGGCGGGCGCTCGCCGCGATGGCGCAGATCCGCAACACGTTGCGCGGCGTCGCGTACCTGATGGGCACGCCCCCGGCGGCGATCCTGGCCGGCCTGGAACGGGTGCTGGCCGGCCTGCGGGTGCAGAGTCTGGCCTCGGCGGTGCTGGCCCAGGTGTGGGCGCCGGGCCAGCCCGGCGGCGTGCCGGGCCGGGCCCGCATGCTCTGGTGCAACGCCGGCCACCCGCCGCCGGTGCTGGTCGGTCCGGACGGCGACGCGCGGCTGCTGGAGGCCCCCGTCGACCCGCTGCTCGGGCTGCGGTCACCTCGGGAGCGCCGTGACCACGAACTGCTGCTGGCGGCCGGTTCGACGGTGCTGTTCTACACCGACGGGCTGGTCGAGCGTCGCGGGTACCTGCTGGACGAGGGGCTGGAACGGCTGCGGGTGACCGCCGGCCGGCTGGCCCACCTGCCGGTCGAGCGGCTCTGCGACGCGGTGCTGGCCGACCTGGTCGACGCGCCCCGCGACGACATCGCCCTGCTGGCGCTCCGCGTCACCGGCTGACCCGTCGACGGCCGTGCCGGTGGGTCAGCGGGGCGGCAGGCCGGCGGCGAAGTCGGCCACCCGCCGGGCCAGCGGCCCGCCGGCCCGCACCCAGGTGAAGTGGTCCAGCGGGGCGCCGGCCTCGGCGACGGTGTACCGGTCCCGGGTCACCGGCGCGGCGGTGAGCTTCGCGCAGAGGTGGTCCAGCGTGGGGTGCGGGGTGTACTGGTCGTCGTCCATGCTCACCGCGAGCACCGGCGTGGCCAGCCGCCGCACGGCCGCCTCGGCGTCCACCCCGTCCAGCACGGGGAACCGACCGGTCCGCGCGGTGTGTGCCCAGTCCCGGATCACCCCGCGCGCCTGACGTCCGCCGAAACCCCACCCGGGCCAGAAGCCGAGCGTGCGCGCCACCGCCGCGATCCCCTGGGTGTACGGCAGCACGCCGTACCCGCGCAGGCCCGGGTAGCTGCGCCAGTACGGCACGCCGACGGCGAGCAGGGCCAACCCGTCGACGGCGTCCGCGCCGTGCACGGCGAGGTGCAGCAGGGCCGCCTGCCCGCCGAGGGAGTGCCCGAGCAGCAGCCGGGTACGCCCGTCCAGCCGGGGCTTGAGCGCGTCGAGGACCGCGCCGACGTCGGTGGCCAGCTCGGCGTAGCCGTACCGGCAGGCGCGCCCGGGCGGGGGAGTGCTGGCCCCGGTGCCGCGCAGGTCGGCCACGGCCACCGCGAGGCCCGCGTCGCGCAGCGCGGCGGCGAAGGGACGGTAGTAGCGGGCCCGGACCCCCATCGCGGGCCAGATCACCACCATCGGCGCGCCGGGCGGGCCGTCCGGCTCCGGGTACACCTGCACGCCGATGCGTGCCCCGTCGACCTCGACGTGTTCCTGCGTGTACTCCGGCTCCCCGCTCATCCGTCCAGCGTACGACGGAAGCTACCGGCGGGTAACCAAGGGGTGTCGCGGGCCGCCGCGCCCGTCAGGCCACCGCCGGGGCGACGTGGCCGACCTGGGCGACCGTGGCGTAGACCGCGCCGAGCTGCTCGGCGCAACGCTTCCAGGAGTACCGGCTGCGGATCCGGTCCAGCGCCGCCGTGGCGTACGCGAAGCGGCGGACCTTGTCGGTGAGCAGCCGGCGCAGCGCGGTGCCCAGCGCGCGGGGGTCGCGCGGCGGGACCAGATCGCCGGTGAGCCCGTCCACGACGGTGTCGGCGATCCCGCCGACGTTCGTGCCGATCACCGGGACGCCGCAGGCCATCCCCTCCAGCGGGGTGAGCCCGAACGGCTCGTACCAGGGGGCGGCGACCAGCACGTCGGCGGAGCGGTACCAGGAGCTCATCTCCTCGCGCGGCACCGCCCCGAGCAGCTTGACCCGGTCGGCGACCCCACAGGACTCGGCGAGCGCGGAGAGCCGGCGGGCGAAGCCGTCGGCCGGCAGCAGCTCGGCGGGCGGGCCGCCGACCACCACGCACTCGGCGTCCGGCACGGCGGGCAGCGCGCGGATGACGTCCTGGATGCCCTTGCGCTCGACCATCCGGCCGACGGTGAGGATCCGGTGGCGGGCCGGGTCGCGCGGGGCGGCCGGTCCCTGCGGGCGGAACATCTGCTCGTCGACCCCGGACGGGATCAGCGCCATCTTCGACCGGGGCACGCCGAGGCGGATCAGCTCGCCGACCTCGTCCTGGCACTGGACGACCACCCGGTCGGCGGCGCGGCCCAGCGCCCGCTCGTAGCCGATCCGGTCCGGTGGGCTGGTGTCCTTCGCCCCCCGGTGCCGGCGCTTCACCGCGCCGAGCCCGTGGTACGTCAGCATTACCGGCGTGTTGGTGCGCCGACCCGCGTGCAGGGTGGCCAGCCCGCTCATCCAGAAGTGGGCGTGCGCCACGTCGGGCCGCCAGTCGCCGTGCCGCCACTGGTCGGCCAGCCAACGGCCGAACTCGCCCATGTACGGCAGCAGCTCGTCCTTCGGCACCCGCAGCGCCGGCCCGGCCGGCACGTGCCGCACCTGGTAACCGGCGGAGGCGTCCACCACCTCGGGCAGCCCCGACGAGTCGCGGCGGGTGTAGACCCGCACGTCGTGGCCCTCGCCGACCAGCGCCGCGGCCAGCTCGGCGACGTGTGTGTGCTGACCGCCGGCGTCCTCCTCGCCGAGGACGGCGAGCGGGCTGGCGTGCTCCGAGATCATCGCGATGCGCATGTGCCCTCCTCCAAGATCCGGTCCCGGGTGGCGATGAACCGGTCGCTCCGCCTCGGCGGCGGCCACCACCTGTCCGCCGACCACCAGGGCGGTGGCCGGATCGTGGAAGATCGCATTGGTTCCCAGGACGCGCATGCGACGTCCCTACCCCGGCCTGCGCCTCCTAACCGGGAGATCATCGACTTCACGACGGGGCCGCGAACCTCCACGGTGGAGATTCGCGGCCCCGGATGCGGCTCAGACGCCGCCGCGCAGCATCCCCGGACCGAACACCTCGTAGGCGATCCGCTCCACCGGCACGCCACGGCGCAGCAGCCCGCCGCGGACCTGGTTCATGAACGGAAGCGGCCCGCACAGGTGCACGTGGGCGTCGGGGGAGACCGGGATCAGCTCCGGGTCGACCCGGCCGCTGGACACCTCGGCGGTGAGCGCGTCCAGCCGGTCACCGTCGGTGGTCTGCTCGTACCAGAGCTTGAGGCGCAGGTTGGGCAGCCGGTCGTGCAGCCGGGGCAGCGCGTCGCGGTGGGCGTGCGCGGCCCCGTCCCGGTCGGCGTGCACCAGCACCACCGGACGCTCCGGCGCGGTGTCCGCCAGGTACTCCAGCGCGGACATCGCCGGGGTGAGCCCGATGCCGGCGCTGACCAGCAGCAGCGGCCCGTCGCCGGCGACCGCGCTCACCTCGCCGAAGGGCGGGCTGAGCCGCAGCGTGTCGCCGACCGCGACCCGCTCGTGCAGGAAGGTGGAGACCGTGCCGTCGGGCGCGCCGCCCTCGCCGCGGACCCGCTTCACGGTGATCCGCCACTGCGGGGCGCCCGGACGGCTGGAGAGGCTGTACTGCCGGATCTGCTGGCCGAGGTCGCCGTCGAGGTCCACGGCCACCGAGACGTACTGGCCGGGGACGAAGTCGGGCACTTCACCGCCGTCGACCGGGACGAGGGTGAACGACCGCACGTCGGTGGCCTCGGTGGTCACCTCGGTGACCCGCCAGCCGCGCCACACCGACTCACCCTCGGCCAGCCCGGCCTCGGTGTAGAGGCGGGCCTCCCGGGCGATCAGCTCGCAGGCCAGCAGCCAGTACACCTCGTCCCAGGCGGCGGCGACCTCGGGCGTCACGGCGTCACCGAGCACCTCGCCGATCGCGCCCATCAGGTGCCGGCCGACGATCGTGTACGAGGTGGCGGTGATGCCGAGCGAGGCGTGCTTGTGGGCGATGCGGTCGAGGATCGGCCCCCAGGGCGCGTCGCCCGTGCCGGTCAGGTGCTCCGCGTACGCGACCACGGCGGCGGCGAGGGCGGCCTTCTGCTGCCCGGTGGCCTGGTTGCCCCGGTTGAACAGGTTGAGCAGCTCCGGGTGGGCGGCGAACATCCGCGGATAGAACCGGCCGGTGATCTGCTCCCCGTGCGCCCGTACCACGGGCAGGGTCGCGGTGACGACGGCGGCTGACGATTCCGAGAGCACAGCTCCTCCTTGTGTGTTGCCTACGCCGCCCACTCAAACAGGAGTCCAGGATTCCTATTTAGGGTCGAAGGTCCCGGGTCCGCTGTTGCCGCCGTCACTGACCTCGGACCCCTGTCCGGCCCCGGCCGCGCTGGCTAGGGTCGGTACGTGAAGCTCAACCGGTCCACCGACATGGCGCTGCGGATCGCCATGCTGAGCGCCACGGCGTCGACCCGGAGCACGGTCGAGGAGTTGGCCGAGCGGCTGGACCTGCCCCGCAGCCACGTCGCCAAGGTGGTGCAGCGGCTGCAACGCATCGGCGTGCTGGTCACCATCCGGGGACGCTCCGGGGGCGTCGCCTTCGCCGAGGGCGCCGAGGAGTTGACCGTCGGCCAGGTGGTGCGCGCGTTCGAGGGCGAGGAGGAGGTCGTCGCCTGCGAGGAGTCCGGCTGCACGCTGCGCGCCGATTGCCGGCTGCGCGGTCATCTGCGTCGTGCCCAGGCCGCGTTTCTCGCCGTCCTCGACGACGTACGCCTCGGCGACCTCGTCGACACCCCCGCCGCCGCACCCCTGCTGCTCACCCTCACCCCCCGCCCCTGACCTTCCCCGGCCCACCCGGCCTCCCCGCGCCCGGCTCGCCCTCCTCGTTGATCAAGAAGTTCTGGTCCTCCGGAGGGCCTGTTCCGGACGCAAACCTCTTGGTCGACAGACGGAGGCCCGCCGGCCAGGTGCCGGTGCGGTCACCCGTGGTCGGCAGGGTTGCCGGTGCCGGTGACGAGAGCGGGGCCGGCACGCGAAAGCCGGTGGGGGCGTCCGGCGTCGGCCGGACGCCCCCACCGACGGGGTCGTCGTCCGCTCAGCTCACCGTGACCGTGCCGTCCGGGGCCCGGACGCAGGCCACCGCGCGGGTCGCCGTGCTGGCCGCCCCGCTCAGGCAGCGGCCGAGCACGCGGTGCCCGGCCGCGTTCGGGTGCCAGGACTCCTGGCAGGTCTGGAAGTACGTCCCACAGGTGTTCGCGATGCGCTGGATGTCCAGCTTGTCGTAGCCGGAGAGGCTGGTGACGAAGACGCCCGAGGGGCCGTCCTGCAGACGGATCGGGGTGGCCAACGCGCCGGTGGGGCTGCCCGACTGCTCGCAGAGCCGGGCCCCGTCGAAGGCCCGCTGCACGTTGAGCCCGACCAGGTCGGCGGTGGGGAACTCGGCGGCGAGCGTGGTGCGTACGGAGTTCACCAGGGTGCCCAGGCCCTGGGAGAAGCGGTGGCCGGGGGCGAGGCTGGCCCGGTGGATGGGGCAGCCGCCCGCGTACCGCTCGGCGCCCAGCGCGCGGAACTTGTCCCGGGTGTCGTCGCGGCTGTCCTCGGTCCAGAAGTTCGACGCCAGCTCCGGCGGCAACGGGTTGGTGTAGTCCTGGAGCACGATCCGGTGCTGGCCGTCGGCGTCGATCTGGGCGAGCGTGGTGAGGATCTGCCGGACCGCCGCCGTGGTCTCCGCGGTGGCGGCGCTGAACTGCGCGGCCGTGGCCAGGTCGGCGTCCGAGCAGGGCTCCTGCGGCACCGGCCCGCCGAGGTACGCCCAGAACTCCCACCAGCCGGTCCAGGCGTCGGCGATGAACCGGTTGGCGCACTTCTCGGCCACGCTGCCGAAGGTGAAGGAGCTGTTGTTCGAGCCGAGGCCGACCAGCACCAGGTCGATGTCGTGGGTCTGCCCGACCGCCCGGAGCTGGTCGAGCTGCGCGGTCACCTGCCGTCCCTTGGCCCGGCTCGCGGAGGCGTTGGCGATGTCGTGCGGCTGGCCGCCGGAGCAGGCGAGGTTGAACCGGGCCTGGATGCCCGGCAGGTCCGCCTGGAACAGCGAGGCGTTCGGCGAGCGGTGGCAGAAGTAGGCGTTGTTGTTCGGGGCGGACCAGCCCGGGAAGGACTGCGCGACGCCGTTGAGGTCGACGACCGGGGCGTACGCGCCGGCGCCCTCCCCGCTGATGAAGCTGTCGCCGAGCGCCACGGCTGCGGTGGGTGGCGCCGCCGTCGCGGGCGCGGCGGATCCGACGGCGGCCGACAGGGCGGCGGTGGCGACGGTCAGCGCCGCCGCGAGAGCGGTACGACGGAACCTGGACATGACGTCCCCCATCTGTCCATGCAAATGCGAAAGATCCTCTGGAGGCGCGATCAGATCACCTCGTGCGATGAACGTCAATGGCTCGTAATGTGATCGTTCGAGGGGTGAAACATCCGCCCGCTAGGGGTCGTCGTGGCCCCGGTGGCCCGGTACGGCCCGGCGCGGTCGGTTCCCGGCGACCTGACCGCTCCGTCCGGGTCGGGCGCGGTGGCGGCCCTCCCGGCAGGCGGGGAAGACGGTGGCGGCCTGCGGCGTTGCGCTGCACTGACGCCCGACCGACCGTCGCCGTGCGGCGGGTCGCGCGGGGGTTCATGGTCGTGTCGGGCCGTCCGGCTAGGCTCGCTGCGGCGCGCCGCGCGTGGAGATCGAGACGGTGAGCGGCACCACCACCGCCGAGACCGGGGGAGTACGACCAGTTGACCGCACAGCCTGAGACCCTCTACGGGGCCGACGACCTCACCCACCTCGAGGGCCTGGACGCCGTCCGCAAGCGTCCCGGCATGTACATCGGCTCCACCGACAGCCGTGGCGTCGGTCACCTCGTCAACGAGATCCTCGACAACTCGACCGACGAGGGTGTCGCCGGTCACGCCACGAAGGTCGCCGTCGTGCTGCACGCCGACGGTTCGGTGCAGGTCGACGACGACGGGCGGGGCATCCCCACCGACGTGCACGCCAAGTCCGGCATCTCGGGCGTCGAGCTGGTGCTGACCCGGCTGCACGCCGGCGGCAAGTTCGGCGGCTCGGGCTACAAGACCTCCGGCGGCCTGCACGGCGTCGGCGCGTCGGCGGTCAACGCCCTCTCCCGGCGGTTCGACGTCACCGTCCGGCGCGGCGGCAAGATCCACGCGATGTCGTTCCGGCACGGCGTGCCCGGCGTCTTCGACGGCGACGGCCCGGACGCCCCCTTCACCCCCGGCCCCGGCCTGCAGATCGTCGGGGCGATGAAGCGCGGCCAGCGCACCGGCACCTCGATCCGCTACTGGCACGACGCCCGCTACTTCGAGACCGGCGCGACGCTCGACGTCGAGGCCGTCCGGATGAAGCTGCGCAACACCGCCTTCCTGGTGCCCGGCGTCGACTACCGGCTGCGCGACGAGACCGGTGAGCAGCCCGCCGAGGAGCGCTTCCACTTCCCCAACGGCCTCACCGACATGGTCGAGTTCCTGGCCCCGGCCGGCGACCGCCCCGTCTCCGGCACCCTGCTGGTCACCGGCGAGGGGACGTACCGGGAGAACGCCGCCGACGCCAACGGCGTGATGCAGTCCAACGTGCAGCGCCGCGCCGAGGTCGAGGTGGCGCTGCGCTGGGGCACCGGCTACGAGCGCACCGTCGAGTGCTTCACCAACACCATCCGCAACGCCCACGGCGGCACCCACCGCAAAGGCTTCGAGCGGGCGCTGGCCCGTACCCTGGCCGACGCCGTCCGCAACACCCGCGGCCTGCTCAAGGCGAAGGAGGAGCCGCCCACCCTGGACGACGTGCTGGAGGGCATGACGGCGGTGGTGCACGTGCGCATCCCCGAGCCGCAGTTCACCTCGCAGACCAAGGACGAGCTCTCCACCGCCGGCATCACCAAGGTCATCCAGTCGCTGACCGAGCAGCACGTCAAGGCGTGGCTGGAGGACCGGCGGACGAAGGCCGAGGCGCGCACCGTCCTGCAGAAGATCGTCGACGCGGCCCGGGTACGGCTGACCCAGAAGCAGCAGAAGGACGCGGCCCGGCGCAAGACCGCCCTGGAGGGCGCGGCGATGCCGGCCAAGCTGGTCGACTGCCGCGCCACCGGCGTCGATCGAAGTGAGCTGTTCATCGTCGAAGGCGACAGCGCCCTGGGGTGCTTCACCGGCGAGACCATGGTGGCCCTCGCCTCCGGTGAGAGCAGGTCCTTCGCAGACCTGACGTCCGACTGGGCCCAGGGGGTGACCCACTTCGGCTACACGACCAACAAGGCTGGCCGTGTGGTGATCGCCCCTCTGGTGGAGCCACGCCTCACCAAGCGAGATGCGGTGCTCGTGCGGGTCAGCCTCGACAACGGCGAGTCGGTGCGGTGCACGCCGGACCACTTGTTCCGGTTGCGTGACGGTTCCTACCGACGCGCCGACGCACTCACCCCCGGCGACTCGCTGATGCCGCTGTACCGGAGCGTCTCCAGCAAGGCCGAGGGCCACAACCTGAATGGGTACGAACGGGTCTGGATGAACGACCGCGAGGAGTGGGTCTACACCCATTACCTCGCCGATGCCTGGAATGTCCGCCACGAGAGGGACAGCGCCGCCAACGGAGACGTCCGGCACCACATCGACATCAACAAGCGCAACAACGATCCACGGAACATCCAGCGCATGACCTGGGCCGACCATTCGGCACTGCACGCCGCGATGATGGGCGAGCACGTGCACGCGGGTTGGCGGGAGTGGTTCGCCAACGGCGGACGGGAGTTTCGGTCCGCCATGCTCACCGCTCAGTGGCAAGATCCTGCGTTCCGCGAGGCGTGCCTCGCCCGGCTGTTCGCGCTCAACGAGTCCCCCGCATTCCGGGCGAAGCTCGAGAATGCCTTCCAGGACTGGTACAACGCACTCAGCGACGACGAGCGACGCGCCTACGCCGAGCGTATGCGTGACCGGCAGGCGCAGTACTGGTCGAAGCCTGAGCACCGGGCGGCAGCCGCCGACCGCGTGCGCAAGTACTTCGCCGACCCGGCGCGTCGTCAGGAGTGGCGCGAGCGTTCGGTACGGCAGTGGGACGATTCCGGGCTGCGTGCTTGGCGTTCACAGAAGACGGTCGAACAGTTCGCCGATCCCGCCGAGCGGGAACGCCAGCGCAACGCGGTGCTGGCCTGGCACGAGGAGAATCCGGAGTTCGGCGCGCGCCACTCACGTCTGATGAAGCAGCGGATGTCGGACCCGGGTACTGGTCACCTCGCCAAGGCGCAGGCTGGTCGGGCCGCCTACGTGGCCAACGTACCCCGGGCGGAACGGGTGGGTCGCCAGCGAGAAGGTAGGCGGGTCGCGGCACTGCGGCGCCTTGCTCCGTTCCTGGCGTTGCCGGACGCTGAACTGGAGCAGGCGTACGAGGCCGAGCGCCTGCGGTCGGCGCGTACGGCTCTGCGGTTCGACCGGCTCCTCGCCCTCTACGACGGCGACCACGCCCGCCTACGAGAGGCGGTCGGTCTGGTAAACCACCGCGTTGCGTCGGTGGAACGGCTTGACGAGACCGCGGACGTGTACGACCTGACGGTCGAGGGCTACCACAACTTCGCCCTCGAGGCTGGAGTCTTCGTCCACAACAGCGCCCGGGTTGCTCGTACCGCCGAATATCAGGCGCTGCTGCCGATCCGGGGCAAGATCCTCAACGTGCAGAAGGCCAACCTCCAGCAGGTGCTGGACAACGCCGAGTGCGCCGCGATCGTGCAGGTGCTCGGCGCGGGTTCGGGGCGGACCTTCGACCTGTCGGCGATGCGCTACGGCCGGGTGCTGATCATGGCGGACGCCGACGTGGACGGCGCGCACATCCGTACCCTGCTGATCACGCTCTTCGCCCGGTACATGCGGCCGCTGATCGAGGCCGGCCGGCTCTACGCCGCGATGCCGCCCCTGCACAAGATCACCACGAAGGGGCGCAACCCGCAGACCGTCTACACCTACACCCAGGCCGAGATGGAGGCGACGGTCCGCAAGCTGGAGAAGGCCGGCAAACAGATCGTCACCCCGATCCCGCGCTTCAAGGGCCTCGGTGAGATGGACGCCGACGAGCTGTGGGAGACCACCATGAACCCGGCCACCCGCGCGGTGCGCCGGATCACCCTCGACGACGTCGACGCCGCCGAGCGGATCCTCGAACTGCTGATGGGGGAGAAGGTCGAGCCGCGCCGCAACTGGCTGATCGAGTCCTCCGACCGGGTCGACCGGGAAGCGATCGACGCATGAGCCCGCTGACCGCCGCGCACGCAGAAGGAAGCTGAACGATGGCACGCCGCAAGGACGACCGCGCCAAGGTGGACCTGTCCGCCTTCGACCAGGCCGGCGCGCGGGTGTTCGACAACCCGCTGGTCACCGAGGTCTCCGACTCCTACCTGGAGTACGCCTTCTCGGTCATCCACTCCCGCGCCCTGCCCGACGCCCGCGACGGCCTCAAGCCGGTGCACCGGCGCATCCTGTATTCGATGAACGAGAACGGATTCCGGCCGGACCGCGCGCACGTCAAGTCGGCTCGCGTCGTCGGCGACGTGATGGGGCGCTACCACCCGCACGGTGACACCGCGATCTACGACGCCATGGTGCGGCTCGCCCAGGACTTCTCGCTCAACGTGCCACTCATCGACGGGCATGGCAATTTTGGCAGCCCGGACGACGGACCGGCCGCGGCGCGTTACTGCGTCACCGGTGACACTCGTATTCGCCTCGCCGACGGCACCAGCCCTCGGATTGCTGATCTGGTGAACCTCCAGCCGGACAGCGAGGCTGATGCCGACTTCGAGGTCCTCGACAAGGACGGCAAGGCCATCCGCGTCGACAAAGTCTTCAACTCCGGTGTGCATCCGACGATCCGAATCGCCACGCAAGCGGGATTCTCGCTCCGGGGTAGTGAGAACCACCTGCTGCTCTGCCTCGAGTCACCCATGGGCGTCCCGGTCTTCCAGTGGCGACGACTCGACGAGATCACCGCCGGCACGATCGTCTGTATCGCGCGTAACGCGTGGTCTCAGGTCATCCCCACCGCTCGGGAGTACATGCTGGGCGTGCTCGGCGGAGCGTGGGCTTCCGAGGGGTTCGCGAGTGAGTCCCGGGCGGGGTTCAACAACACCGACCAGCACTTCTTCAGCGAAGTCCTGCACGCGTACGACCAGATCGTGGGCGGTCGGCGCTACGTCAGTGAGCGGCAGACTCGCCGTGATCGTAAGCGCATCCAGGAGTTGGATGTACAGGACTTCGCCGGTGGTATGGATGCCTTTCGTGCGAGTCCGTTGAGTGAGTTCATTGGCCACCAGGCGCGGGACAAGTTCGTTCCGGAGTTCGTCTGGAACGGCGGCCCGGGGGTGAAGCGGGCTTTCCTGATGGCCCTCTTTGAGGGTGACGGTGGGGTCCGCGTCGCGAACGGCAGCTTTACCGTCCAGTACACGAGCTACAGCGAACGACTGACCAGAGACGTTCAGGAGCTGCTCGCCGAGTTCGGCGTCATCGCGTGCTGGCGTCAGTACAGGCGTCCAAGCGGGTCACTCGAACATCGCCTCGTCGTCTCCGGTCTTCGGAACATCAAGGCTTTCGCCGGCCGGGTCGGTTTCCTCCGTACCAAGCAGGGAGAGCTGAGCCGGGTACTGCGGCACTCGCCCTTGCGCCCACATCGGTTGAGCAAGGATCACGTCCCGTTTGTCGCTGAATACGTGCGCAGCGCTCTTGACTTCGACCGACGGGGCAGTGGACGTAAGTGGCTGACACAGCACAACTTCGACCGCGTGGAGCGGTGGGAGACCGAGCGCCTCCGCATCATCGATCGGATCAAGGACACGGAGGTCCTTGCGACCATCCTTCCCATCATGGACTCTGGATACCGATTCGAGCAGGTGACGGAGGTGACCCGCGGCGAACGGGCAGAGGTCTACTCCGTCCGGGTCGTGTCCGAGGATCACTCCTTCCTCGCCGGTGGTTTCGTCAACCACAACACGGAAGCACGCATGTCCCGGGAGGCGATGCTGCTCGTCGGCGAGCTGGGCGAGGACACCGTCGACGTCGAGCCGAACTACGACGGCTCGCTGACCCAGCCCACCGTGCTGCCCGCCGCCTTCCCGAACCTGCTGGTCAACGGCGCGTCCGGGATCGCGGTCGGGATGGCGACCAACATGATCCCGCACAACCTCGGCGAGGTGGTCTCCGCCGCCCGCTGGCTGATCAACCACCCGGACGCCACCCTCGACAAGCTCATGGAGTTCGTCCCCGGCCCGGACCTGCCCACCGGTGGCCTGCTGCTCGGCCTGGACGAGGTGCGCCGGGCGTACGAGACCGGACGCGGCGTGGTCCGGATGCGCGGCAAGGTGGAGATCGGCCCGCTGGAGGGCAGCCGCGGCCGGCAGGCGATCACCGTGGTCGAGCTGCCGTACGGCGTCGGCGCGGAGAAGGTCATCGCGGCGATCACCAACGAGGTCACCAAGACCAAGCGGCTCACCGGCATCGCCGACGTCAAGGACCTCACCGACCGGGAGAGCGGCACCCGCCTGGTCATCGAGTGCAAGGTCGGGGTGAACCCGCAGGCGCTGCTGGCCGACCTCTACCGGCTCACCCCGCTGGAGCAGTCCTTCGGCGTCAACAACCTGGTGCTCGTCGACGGTCAGCCGCGCACCCTCGGGCTGAAGGCGCTGCTGGACGTCTTCCTGGCCCACCGCTACGAGGTCGTCACCCGGCGCAGCGCGTACCGGCGGCGCAAGCGCGAGGAGCGGCTGCACCTGGTCGACGGTCTGCTGATCGCCCTGCTCGACATCGACAAGGTGGTCAAGCTGATCCGGGCCAGCGAGGACGCGCAGGCCGCCAAGGACGGCCTGATGCAGAAGTTCAAGCTCTCCGAGATCCAGGCCACCTACATCTTGGACACTCCGCTGCGCCGGCTGACCAAGTACGACCGGATCGAGCTGGAGGCCGAGCAGGAGAAGCTGCGCGGGGAGATCGCCGAGCTGTCGAAGATCCTCGACGACGACAAGGTGCTCAAGAAGGTCGTCTCCGACGAGCTGGCGGCGGTGGTGAAGCAGTTCGGGGCGCCGCGCCGCACCACCCTGGTCGACGGTGACCTCAAGGAGGTGCTGGCCGCGTCGGTGCCGGCCGGCCCGCTGGAGGTCGCCGACGACCCCTGCCAGGTGATCCTCTCCGCGACCGGGCTGGTCGCCCGGACCGCGGCCGAGTCGGAGGAGGCCGCCGAGGGGCGCCGGCGCAACGGCCGGGTCAAGCACGACACCGTACGCGCGGTCGTGCACACCACGGCCCGGGGTCGGGTGCTCCTGGTGACCAGCGCCGGCCGGGCCTTCAAGATCGACGTGCTGCCGCTGCCGGTGCTGCCCGAGCAGGCCGGCACGGTGTCGCTGCGCGGTGGCATGTCCGCCGCCGAGCTGGTGCCGCTGGAGCCGGGGGAGACGGTGGTCGGCCTGGCCCCGCTCGGCGCGACCGCGCAGGGCTCACCGGGTCTGGCGCTCGGCACCCGGCAGGGTGTGGTCAAGGTCTGCTCCCCGGAGTGGCCGGTGCGCTCGGACGAGTTCGAGGTGATCTCGCTGCGCGAGGGCGACGAGGTGGTCGGGGCGACCTGGCTGACCGACGGCGCCGAGACGCTGACCTTCATCACCAGCGAGGCGTCGCTGCTGCGCTTCGCCGCCGGGTTGGTCCGTCCGCAGGGACTCAAGGGCGGCGGCATGGCGGGCGTCAACCTGCCTGGACAGGCCCGGGTGGTCTTCTTCGGCGCGGTGCGCACCGACGACCCGGGGCACGGCGAGCCGATGGTGGTCACCTCCACCGGCGCGACGGTCAAGGTGACGCCGTTCGGGGCGTACCCGGCGAAGGGGCGGGCGACCGGCGGCGTGCGCGCGCAGCGGTTCCTCAAGGGCGAGGAGGATCTGGTGGTGGCCTGGGTCGGGCCGCGACCGGTCGGCGCGACGGCGACCGGTGACCCGGTCGAGTTGCCGCCGGCGGACCCGCGCCGCGACGGCAGCGGCTTCGCCGTGATGCTCGGCCCCACGGTCGTCGGCCACCTCATCGAACGCGACTGACCGTCGACGGCGCAGGGCCCGGGAGCATCCGCTCCCGGCCCCTGCGCCGTCCCCCTCATCCCCTTGCCCAGGGATCGAAGCCGTCGATCATGAAGTTATTGCCCTTCCCGCCTGCGTGTCGCGGCAATAACTTCATGATCACCGGGCCGGGGTGGGCCGGGTCGGGGGGTGGTGCGGCGGAGGTGGGCCACGGTGCGCATGGCGTGGTAGACGACCAGGGCGGCGGCGGTGCCGAGGGCGATGCCGTTGAAGGAGAGGTCGCCGGCGGTGAGGGTGTAGTTGGCCGCGCCGACGATCACCGCGACGGCGGCGGTCATCAGGTTCACCGGGTCGTGGAAGTCCACCCGGGCCTCGATCCAGATCCGCGCGCCGAGGATGGCGATCAGGCCGTAGAGCGCGGTGGTCGCGCCGCCGAGCACCCCCGCCGGCACGGTGAGGATCAGCGCGCCGAACTTCGGGCTGAGCCCGAGCAGCACCGCCGCCAACCCGGCCACCCAGTACGCCGCGGTCGAGTAGACCCGGGTCGCCGCCATCACGCCGATGTTCTCCGCGTACGTGGTGGTGCCGGAACCGCCGCCGGAGCCGGCGAGCACGGTGGCCAGGCCGTCGCCCAGGAACGCCCGGCCCATGTCCTTGTCCAGGTTGCGCCCGGTCATCGCGGCGACCGCCTTGACGTGCCCGGCGTTCTCCGCGACCAGCACCAGGATCACCGGGATGACCAGCACCACGGCGCGCAGGCTGAAGCTCGGCGCGTGGAACTCGGGCAACCCCACCCACGCCGCGTCGCGCAGCCCGTCGACCGCCTTCGGGTCGAGGCCGCCGAGGATCGCGGCGAGCACCCAGCCGACCACCACGCCGAGCAGGATGGACAGTCGGGCCAGGAAGCCACGGAACGCGACCGTGGCGAGCAGGATCGCGGCCAGGGTGACCATGGCGATCAGCGGCTGCGCCTTCACCCCGGTGCCGCTGCCCCCACCGTCCCAGGCCACCGGGGCGAGGTTGAGCCCGATCAGCGCGACGATCGCGCCGGTGACCACCGGGGGCATCAGCGCGTCGATCCAGCGCGTGCCGGCGAGCTGCACCACCAGGCCGACCAGGGCGAGCGCCACGCCGGCCACGACGATCCCGCCGAGCGCCGGGCCGATGTCACCGCCGGCCTTCGCCGCCAGCACCGGCGCGATGAAGGCGAACGACGAGCCGAGGTACGACGGCAGCCGGTTGCCGGTGACGACCAGGAACAGCAGGGTGCCGAGGCCGGAGAAGAACAACGTGGTGGCCGGCGGGAACCCGGTGATCAGCGGGACGGTGAACGTGGCGCCGAACATCGCGACCACGTGCTGCACACCGACGCCGACCGTACGCGGCCAGGAGAGCCGCTCGCCCGGGTGCACCACGTCGCCCGGGGTGACCGAGCGGCCGTCGCCGTGCACCGTCCACGGGGACCAGCGGGAGGAGGGGGACTGGGTCATGGGGCGCCCTTCGCGTCGTCAGGTGACGGGGGCGTGATCGACCCTGAGAGTTGTTTCTAGCACGAGACGGGTGGGGTCAGGCGACGCCGGTGGGGCGGAACTGGACGCTGACCCGGGGGCCGACCGGGCGGGTCGTCTTCGGGACGGCGTGCTCCCAGGTGCGCTGGCAGGAACCGCCCATCACCACCAGGTCGCCGTGGCCGAGCGGGAAGCGCAGGCTGTCGCCGCCCCCGCGCGGGCGCAGCAGCAGCGCCCGGGGCGAGCCGAACGAGACGATGGCGACCATGGTGTCGGTGTGCGCGGAGCGGCCGAGGGTGTCACCGTGCCAGGCGACGCTGTCCCGGCCGTCCCGGTAGAGGCACATCCCGGCGGTCACGAACGGCTCGCCCAGCTCGGGCGCGTAGTGCCGGGTCAGCGCCGCCCGCGCCTCGGTCAGCACGGGGTGCGGCAGCGGCCGGCCCTCGCCGTACCAGCAGAGCAGGCGGGGGACGTCGACCTCGGTGTCGTACATGGTGCGGCGTTCGGCCCGCCAGGGCACCTCGGCCAGCAGGGTGTCGAGCACCGCGTCGGAGCCGCGCACCCAGCCGGGGAGATGGTCGACCCAGGCGCCCCGGGTGAGCACGTGCCGGCGCAGCGCGCCCGGCAGGGCGGCCGGCGACGGCCCGGCGTCGGCGAGGTCGAGCATCGACGGTTGGTAGGCGGCCTGCGTCATGCCGCCACCCTATCAGCGGTTTAGCACACCCGTACGAGTCAGGACGGCGTCGGCGACGCGGGCCCGGCCCTGCCCGTCGACGGTGGCCCAGCCACGTGCGGAGAGCGCGGCCCGCCGCCGGGGTGAGGTGAGCAGCCCGCGCAGGGTCCGGGCCGCCGCCGCGCGGGCCGTCCGTCCGGTCACCCCGGCCGCCGCCAGTTCCGGCAGTTCGCCGAGGCCGGCGGCGAGCCCGTGGGCCACCACCCGGCGGTACGACGCGCGCTGGTTGTCCACCACGCAGACCAGTGCGGACGGCGCCCCGAGGCAGCAGAGTTCCCAGGTGGAGGTCCCGGCGGCGCTGACCACCAGATCGGCCGCGCCGATCAGCGCGGGCAGTCCGTCGGTGGGCGGCACCGGGTGCAGCGTCTGCCCGCGTCCCGGGGTGACCTCCTCCAGTTCCGCCTCGATCTCCGGCCGCCCGACCACCACGGTCAGCTCCATCGGGTGTCCGGTGCCGAGCAGCACCCGGGTCAGCACCGGGGCCGCGCCGACGGCGTCGGTGCCGCCGAAGAAGGCGAGCACCCGGGGCCGCCCCACCGACGTCGCCTCGCGGGGCGCGGGGGGCCGGGCCGCGATCACGGCGTCGCGCAGCAGCGCGTAACGGGTGCCGGCGAGCAGCCGCCCGTCCGCCGTGCCCGTGCCCGTGCCCGTGTCGGCGCCGAAGTTCTGGTCGAGGTAGAGGTCGGCGTCCTGACCCCGGGTGTCCCCGTCGACGATGGCCAGGGTGGTCACGCCGGCCGCGCGCAGCGCCCCCGCCCCGGCCGGGTCCAGGTCGTACGAGTCGAGCACCATCGCGTCCAGCCGGTGCGTCCGGGCCGCCTCGACCAGCCCGTCCGGGGTGTCCGGCCCGGGGTGCAGGGGGATGCCCCGGGCGGTGAGCTGTGCCGCCGCCCAACCGACCCGCTCGACGGTGCCGAACAGCTCGACGGTGGCTCCCCGGGCCAGGAACTCCTCGCCGAGGGCCAGGCAGCGCACCAGGTGACCGACGCCGCGCCGGGGCCCGGCGTCACAGCGCAGTCCGATCCGTGGCGTGCTCAGGACTCCTCCAGGCGCTTCTGTCGTACGGCGGCGTTGAGGGCGCGCAGCGCGGGCTGGCCGTCCAGCCAGTCGGCGAGTTCGGCCAGCGGCACGCTGACGTCGCCGAAGTGGTCGGTCACCGCGCGCACGAGCGCCCAGTCCTGTTCGGTGTCCAGGGTCAGCCGCAGGTCGGAACGGTCCGGGGCGAGAGTCACCCCGAGCACCCGGAACAGCTCCGGGTGGGTGTACGCGTACGAGGTCACGTGCACCCGGTGGTGACCGGTGGCGAGCCGGTCGAGGGTACGCAGCACGTCCGCCCGCACGATCTCCACGTCCAGCCCCCGGGGCAGCGTACGGGCGATCGAGGTGCTGGCGTAGTCGAGTCCGGGCACCGCCCGGTACACCGCCGCGACCAGCGCGACGATCTCCGGGTCGAGCAGTGGGCAGTCGGCGGTGAAGCGCAGGACCGCGTCGCCGGGGTGGGCGTCCAGGGCGCCGACGAACCGGGCCAGCACGTCGTCGACGGGGCCCCGGTGCCACGGCACGTCCAGCCGGCGGCACTCGTCCACCACCGCGTCGTCCACCGGGTCGGTGCTGGTCGCCACGACGAGGTCGGCCAGCGCTCCGCTGTCCCGGGCGGCCCGGACCACCCGGCCGAGCACGCTGCGCCCGGCCAGCGGACGCAGCACCTTGCCGGGCAGCCGGGACGAACCCATCCGGGCCTGCACGATCCCCACGATCCGCAGGGCGTCCGCGTCGCCGCCCGAGCCGGGTGCCGCCCCGGCGGTGGGTGGGGCGCCGGTCGTACCCTCGCTCACTGCTGTTCCTCCCTCGGCCGGCGCTGGCTCAGCGCGGCGGTCGCGCGGCGCTTGGCGGCGCGGGCGCCGCGCTTCGCCAGCCGGGCCGGGGTGATCGCGAGCCGGCCCACCCGGTAGCTCAGCGAGCCGCTGAGCAGGTTGATGGTGGCGTCGGCCCGGCGCAACGCCCGCTCCCGGGAGGTCAGCAGCTCCTCGGTCCACTTCAGCAGCGCGGCGAGTCGGGTCATCTCCTCGCGCTGGCGTACCCACGCCTCCCGCAACTGCTGGTAGCTGCGGGGCCCGGCCGGCGGGTCGGTGGGGGTGACCCCCCGCAGCTCGTCGGCGAGGCGGACCCGCCCGTCGCCGTCGAGGCCGCGCAGCGCGGCGGTGATCGCCGCCTCGGCCTCGACCGCCTCGTCGACGGTGGCCCGGGACAGCTCCCGCCCGGCGAGACCACCGAGCACCACGGTCAGCCCGGCCACGTCCAGGGTGGACGTCCAGGGATGGGCGTACCCGCCGGTGAGCAGCGCGGCGGCGAAGCGCCACAGGCTGCGGGCCAGCGCCACGTCGAGGTCCAGCGGCGTGCTGGCCCGCCAGCTCGGGTCGAGCACGGCGAACGCGGGCGCGGCGTCCACCCCGCCGTCGGTCACCACCACGTTGTCGGTGCCGGCGAGCGCGGTCGCCCCGGTCAGCCGGCCGTCGGTGTCGGCCCGGGCGGCGAGCCAGCCCGCGTACCCGCGCAGCAGGTGACGCAGGGTGTCCAGGTCGCGACGCAGGCAGGCGTCGAGCAGTAGGGTGCGCAGCAGCCGCCCCTCGGGCACCGGCCCGTCCAGCGCGTCGGCGTCCCGGTGGGCCACCTCGCGGGTGGCGAAGGGCGCCGGCGCGGGCCGGTCGCTCCCGCCGGTCGCCCGCCACCGCCAGCCGTCCGGCCCGTCCACGACCTCGACCACGCCGACTCCCGGCGGCCCGGTCTGCACCAGCACCACCGGCAGCGCCGCGGTGCCGGCGAGGGGGGACCGCTGCGGGTCGGGGCGGTGGGCGAGCAGCAGCCAACCCGGAGCCAGGGCCGAGCCGAGCCCCGCGTGCAGGGCGTCGACGGCCAGCCGGGCCGGGTCCTGGAGCACCGCCGTGCCGGCGAAGCCGCCCACGCAGGCGCCGTGCAGCACCGCGTCGAACAGGCCCGAGGTGGGTCGCCGGTCCAGCTCGTCGGCGGCCACCAGCACCGTCGGCGCGCTCGGCTCGGGGTACGCGGCGAAGCACGCCCCCGCCCGCAGCCCGACGGCGGTGAGCCGGGCCCGCGCCTGCTCCGGGTTGGCGGGGCGGCCGGTGTCCAGCACCCCGCCGACGGACCACGCCGAGTCGGCCCGGTCGGCGTACCAGGGGGCGGTGGCGACCAGCCGGTGCACGCCGAGCGGGTTGTCCACCCGCAGCAGCAGCGTCCCGCCCGGGGCGACCGCGTCGGCGAGCCGGGCCAGCACGCCGTCCCAGCCCAGCCGTTGCCCCTCCACCGACTCGACGGCGTCCGGGCCGGCGGCGGCGACCACCACGTCCCAGTGCTCGCCGGCGGGCAGGCCGGTCGGGCCGCCCACCACCACCCGGGCTCCCCGGTCGGCCAGCGTCACCCCGTCCGGGTGGCTGCGCAGCAGGCAGGTCACCTCGGTGTGCGCCAGCCGGTCCAGCAGCGCCGGGTCGTGCGGGCCGGCGAGCAGCACCCGGGCCCCGGCCGGTACGACCCGGGCCAGCAGCGCGCCCAGTGGACCGCCCTCGGCCAGCCGCTGCTCCGGCAGGTCGGACCAGGCGAGCATCTCCCCGCCGGGCAGCGCGATCCGGGGCGCGGTCTCAGTCGTCAACGTCGTCCTCCTGGAGGTTCGCCCATCCGAGCAGCTCGCGCAGCTCGGCCGGCGTACAGCGGTGGTCGGTGCCCAGTTCGGCGCGGGCGATCTCGACGGCGGTGGTCAGGTCGACCTGTTCGCCGTGCAGTTCCGGCCACTGGCGGCGGATGCGCGCGGTGCCGCCGAAGGTGGGGTCCTCGTCGGAGAGGATCATCGGGTCGCCGTAGACGGCCGGTTCGCAGCCGGCGGCGATGCCGTAGAAGATGGCGCTGGTCAGCCGGTTGGAGGCGACCCGGGCGTGCCGGCGCAGCTCGGTGAGCTGCTTGTCGAGGAAGAGCGGGTCGGTGTCGGACCACCAGTGACCCCGGTAGCCGTGGCAGATCACCCGGAAGCCGGCGTTCTCGTAGAGCCGGCGCACCCGGCGCATGCCGTACTCGTGCCAGTAGAGGCAGACCGTGACCGGGCCGGGTTCGGTGGCCCGGATCCGGGCGATCAGCTCCTTGTGGTCGCCCTTGACGTGCTGGCCCTCCCAGCCGTGGAACGGGTACCAGATGGTGCCCTCCCGCTGCGGCTCCGGCGGGTCGTCGGCGCGCAGGTCCAGCAGGTACGCGAAGGGCGCGCCGATGGTGACGACGTTGCGTCGCCCCACCGACCAGGCCCGCCGGCGGGTCTGCTCGGACCAGAGCAGGCTCGGGGTGAACTCGGCGTACGGGTGGCCGGGCGCGAGCCCGTCGCCGATGTTCCAGCCGTGCTGGACGTACCCGTTGATCCGCGGCGGGTGCCCGTCGCCCAGCCCGCAGTAGCGGGCCAGCACGTGGGCGTGGCCGTAGAAGTGGTTCGCGTGGTGCATCGGTCCCCCGTCAGGCGGCGGGACGCACGGGTGCGCCGCGCAGGGCGGCGTGGAGCGCGTCGATCACGCGGTCCTGGTCGGCGTCGGTCAGGGTGGGGAAGAGCGGCAGGGAGAGCTGCTCGGCGTAGAACGCCTCGGCGACGGGGCAGGATCCGCGCCGGTAGCCGAGGTCGGCGAACGCCGGGTGCCAGTGCGCCGGCAGGTAGTTGACCTGCACCCCGATGCCGGCGGCGCGCATCCGGTCGTACACCTCGCGGCGGCGGCCGTCGCGTACCCGAACCGGGTAGAGGTGCCAGGCCGGGGCGGCCCAGGAGCGGCGGCCGGGGATCGTCACGCCGTCGAGGTCGGCCAGCGCCTCGTCGTAGCGGGCGACCAGCCGGGCGCGGGCGGCCAGGAAGTCGCCGAGGCGGCGCAGCTGGCTGCGGCCCAGCGCGCAGAGCACGTCGGGCAGGCGGTAGTTCAGCCCGAAGGAGTGCACCTCCTGGTGCCAGCCGCCCTCGTCGGGATCGCGCAGCTCGTCGCGCTCCCGGACCAGCCCGATGTTGCGGAACCGGCGGGCCCGCTTCAGCAGCTGCGGGTCGGCGGTGGCGACGGCGCCGCCCTCGGCGGTGGTCAGGTTCTTGGTGGGGAAGAACGAGAAGGTGGTCAGGTCGGCCAGCGACCCGACCGGCCGCCCCCGGTACGTCGCGCCGATCGAGTGCGCGGCGTCGGCGAGCAGCAGCGTGTCACGGCCGGCCAGCCCCGCGCGCAGGGCGTCGTAGTCGGCCGGGTGGCCGGCGTAGTCGACCGCGGCCACCACCCGGGTCCGGGCGGTCGTCGCGGCGGCGGCCGCGGCCGGGTCGAGGGTGTACGTCTCCTCCTCGACGTCGGCGAAGACGACCGTCGCGCCGAGGGCGACCGCGCTGCTCGCGGTCGCCACGAAGGTCATCGGGGGTACGACCACCTCGTCACCGGGGCCGACACCGGCCGCCGCGTACGCCACGTGCAGCGCGGCGGTGCCGTTGGAGACCGCCGCGCAGCCGGCCCCGCCGGTCCACCCCGCCAGGTCGGCCTCGAAGCCGTCCACCTGCGGGCCGGTGGTGAGCCAGTCGCTGCGCAGCGCCGCGACCACGGCGGCGACGTCGCCGTCGGTGACCGACTGCCGCCCGTACGGGAGCATCGCCATCACGCGGTGATGCCGAGCATGTCGCGCAACTGCTCGACGCTCAGCCACTCGTCGTTGGTGTCCGACTGGTACGCGAACCCGTCCGGCACCGGCTCGCAGCCGACCGGCGGCTGGTAGCCCCAGGTGGCGATGGTGGGCTGGACGATGAACCGGTCCTTGGCGCGCAGCGTCCGCCGGCTGTCGTCCGGGGCGATCATCTCCTCGTGCAGCTTCTCGCCGGGGCGGATGCCGATCTCGTGGGTGGTGGCGTCCGGGGCGACCGCCTCGACCAGGTCGAGGATGCGCATGCTGGGGATGCGCGGCACGAACAGCTCGCCGCCCTGCATCTGGTCGAACGAGTCCATGACGAACTGGACGGCCTGCTCCAGGGTGATCCAGAAGCGGGTCATCCGCTTGTCGGTGATCGGCAGGCTCCTGCCCTCGGCGGCGAGCCGGCGGAACAGCGGGACCACCGAGCCCCGGCTGCCGACCACGTTGCCGTAGCGCACCACGGCGAAGCGGGTGGGGTGCTGGGCGGCGTAGTGGTTGGCGGAGACGAAGAGCTTGTCGCCGACGAGCTTGGTCGCGCCGTACAGGTTGATCGGGCTGGACGCCTTGTCGGTGGAGAGGGCGATGACCTTGCGGACCCCGGCCTCGATCGCGGCGTCCACCACGTGCTGCGAGCCGGTGATGTTGGTGGCGATGAACTCCGACGGGTTGTACTCGGCGGTGTCCACCTGCTTCAGCGCCGCGGCGTGCACCACGTGGTCGACGCCGTGCATCGCCCGGGTGAGCCGGTGCCGGTCCCGGATGTCGCCGATGAACCAGCGCAGCCGGGGGTCGTCGCCCAGGTGCTGGCGCAGCTCGTACTGCTTCAGCTCGTCGCGGGAGAACACCACCACCCGGGCCGGGTCGGCCTCGGCGAGGATGTGCCGGAGGAAGGTCTTCCCGAAGGAACCGGTGCCGCCGGTGACCAGGATGGAGGATCCCGTCAGCTCACTCAATGTGGTGCTCCCATGATCGCAGGTTCTGCGCCGGCGGCCCGGGGCCACGCGACCGGACGGACGCTAGCCACGGCGGGTTAACGCACCGACGCCTGCGGGTGAACCGCCCGCGCTGGCCGCGTGAATCCCGAACGCCCGGCAGGCGAACACTTGCACCGTGCCCGTCGGGCGGCTGACCAGCGCGGATCCGTCCGACTACAGTGGCCCCGCGCGGTGCTCGGCGCGGCCGTGCGCCGTGTCCGTGCGGCGCGTCGCCGAGCGCCTCGCGGTGCGGCGTGTCCCTTCGATGCCCGCCGCACAGGTGTCACCGGTCGCCTGGACCACCTGCCCCCTCGACCCGGCGACCTGTCCACCCGCCGGCCCGGGCCCCGCTGCCCGACCCTCCGGCATGTCCACGCCGCCACCTCGCGGCGCGGACTGGAGATCTTGGCGAGTTGTCGTTCGGACGGCACGGAAGTCGCCAAGATCTCGCGAGGGTCGGCGCGGCGTCGGGACCAGGCCGGCGGAATCCGCCGCTACGGCGGCAACCCCGCCCCTGGCGAGCGCCGGGGCCCAGCGAGCAGGAGGCGACGATGGCGTCCGGCACCGACGTGAGGGCACGCCCCGCCGAACCGGCGCGGACGCCGGCCACCCCGAGGCGGCGCCGGCTGGTGCCGGCGCTGCTGGTGGCCGGCTGGCTGGCCGGGGTGGCCTGGCGGCTGTGGCTGGCCCGGCACGTCACGCTGCCGATCGCGCACACCGACGAGGACAGCTACCTCAACACCGCCCGCGCGCTCGCCGGTGGTCCGGGCGGCTTCAGCAGCGAGAACGGTCCGCTGCGCCGGGTCGGCTATCCGATGCTGATCTCGCCGGCCTTCCTCGGCGACCGGGACTTCACCGACAGCTACCGGCTGGTGCAGCTGATCAACGCGGTGGTCAACGCCGCAGCGCTGCCGCTGGCGTACCTGCTCGGCCGCCGGCTGCTCGGGCTGCGCCGGTCGTACGCCCTCATCGCCGCCGCCGTCGCGGCGACCCTGCCGGCCACCGCCTTCTACGCCCAGGTCGCGATGATCGACGCGGTGCTGGCCCCGCTGGTGCTGGCCTGGCTGCTCGCCGTGCACCGCTGGGTGTCCCGTCCCGGCGCGCTGGCCGCCGTGGCGGCCGGGACGCTGGTCGGCGCGTTCCACCTGCTGCATTCACGTGGCCTGGTGATCGTGGCGGTGCACGCCGGGCTGGTCCTGCTGCTGTTCGCCCGCCGCCGGGCCGGCGCGGCGCAGGTGCTCGCCGCGGTGCTGCCGGTGCTGGCCCTGGCGCTGGTGAACGAGGCCGGCATCCGGTGGCTCGGCGACCGGGTCTACCTGCTCGGGAACCCGCCGGGCGGCGGCACGGTGCGGGCGGTCGCCTCCGGGCAGGGCCTGCTGCGGCTCGGCGCGGCCGTCGCCACCCAGCTCTGGTACCTGGTGGTGATCACGTTCGGGCTGGCGGGGATCGCCTGGGCGAGCGCCGTGCGCGAGCTGCGCCGCCCGCAGCGCGACGCGGCCGTGCGCTGGACGCTCGGCGTCGCGCTGGTCACCAGCGTCGGGGTGGCCGGCGGGGCGTCGGTGATCCTCGCCGGCATCACCTCGAAGCCGTTGGACGCCATCTACGGCCGGTACGTGCAGATGCTCGCCCCGTTCTGGCTGCTGGTGGGGGCGGGGGTGCTGCTCACCGCGACCGGGCGGGTGCTGCTGCGCCGGGCCGCCGTGGCGGTGGGACTGCTGGCGGCGGGCGCGGCGCTGATCGCGGCCCGGCTGGCGTACGTGGCGAGCCGGGGTCACGAGCTGCGCTACGGCGGGTTCGGCGCGCCCGACCTGATGGCGCTGACCGGCGGCTGGCGGGAGTTCCGCCCGTTCACCGGCGCGGCGGTGGGCGTCGCCGGCTGTGTGCTGCTGGTCGCCGCAGCCCGCCGGCCCCGGCTGGGCACACCGCTGCTCGCCGCGCTGGTGGCGGTGAACGTCGCCACCATGGCGGTGATCACCGACCGGCTGGTCCGGCCGATGGCGGCGGCCACCGCCCCGACGCCGCGCGTCGCCGACCTCGGCGTACGTCCCGGCGAGCGGGTGTACGCCGCGACCGGCGTGCACTACATCCTGCGCTTCAACCTCAGCCACCAGGTGACCTGGACCGACGTGCGGTGGTTCACCGACCGGCCGCCGGCCGCCGCCGACGTGGTCTTCACCCGGTGGGCGCCCGGCGAGCCGGACGACTGGGACGGCGCGCGGTACGGCTTCGTCCGCCTCGGTGGCAATCCGGAGCAGCACTGGGCCGCCTGGCGGCGCGGCTGAGCCGACGGTGTCGCCGCGCCGGCCGGCCCCGGCGCGGCGCCGCCGGACGGGGCGGGTGAACGGCGGATGACAATTCGGTGGCCGCCCGGCGGACAATTGTCGAAATCAACGCCGACGGCGATCGTCCCGAGTCAGGGAAATGGGGAGGACCTCGATTTCCCGGCCGTCGACCTCCTCCCGTCGCGGCGTTCCCTCGACGAATCGGAACCGTCGGTTCATCTGCCGTACGACCGTGTTGTGCGCCAGCACCTCCCCGTCGAGCCGGTCGAGGGCGAGCACGTCGAAGGCGTGGTCGACCGCCTCGCGCATCACCTCCAGCCAGGCAGGCAGCGTCTCGCCCCGCGCGGCCAGCCCCTCGGCGTCGAGGTAGAACCCCCAGCCTGCGGTACGCGGGCCGTCCAGCCGCAGGTCGAAGAAGGTCACCACGCCACAGGGCAGCTGCTCGCGGACATACACCAGGACCTGCCGGGCGGGGTCGGCGCGGACCTGTGCCCACCAGGCGGCGTGCTCGGTGGGGGTGATCTCGTGACTGGTCCTGCTGACCTGCCGGTTGATGTCCTGATTACGCCAGGACAACATCAGGTGAACGTCGTCGTCGGTCGCTTCGCGGAGCATGCCGGCTCCCTTTCCGTTCGATTCCGGGTGGCTCCGGAACCCTACCCGGGAAATGTCGTGGACAATTTCCGGGCGCTACACTCCGCCGCATGGACGAATTGAGTCGCGCGCAGATCCGCGACCTCATGGCGCAGGTGCTGGCGAACCAGGGCAAGGCCCTGCCCGACGACGACGCCACCGACCTGCGCGAGATCGGCTTCCGGTCGCTGGACTTCTCCGAGCTGGCCCTTCGGGTGGAGGACGAGACGGGGGAGGAGCTCAACTTCGACGCGCCGGGGCTGCGCCGCATCGCCACGGTCGGGGACGTCCTCGACTTCCTCGTGACCCTGCAGCGCCAGTGACCGTCGCGACCGACGGCCCGTCGGCCCCCGGCGCGCGGGTCGCCGGCCTGGACAACCGGATCGTCGTCGGCGGGACCGCGCTGACCTGGCGGGAGCTGGCCGAGCCGGTGTTGCCGTCACCGGGCGCGGTGCTCGCGTACGGCGTCGCCGACGCCCTGGCCGCAGCCCGGCACCACGCCACGTACGGCACCGAGCTGCTGCTCACCTCCGCCGGCCGGGTGGACCGGGCGATGCGCGACGAGCTGCGCGGGGCCGGCTTCACGGTGACCGAGCTGGCGGCGGGCGAGGCTCGTGCCGTCGCGCCGCAGTCGGAGCGTCCCGCCGAGCCGGGCCGGCTCTGGCTGCTCACCTCCGGCTCCACCGGCCGACCGAAACGGGTCGGGCACACCCTCGACTCGCTGACCACGGTGCGGGGCGGGCAGCCGGAACGCACCTGGCTCTGCCCGTACGCCCCCGGCACGTACGCCTGGTGGCAGGTGGTGACCCTGTCGCTGACCCAGCCGGGCCAGCACCTGGTGGTCGTCGACCCCGACGAACTGGACGACTGGCCGGCGTTGGCCGCCGCGCACGGGGTGGACGCCGTCTCCGGCACGCCGACGTTCTGGCGGCACACCCTGCACCGCGACGGCGCGGCGCTGGCCCGGGTGCCGCTGCGTCAGCTCACCCTCGGCGGCGAGCCGGTCGACCAGGCCGTCCTCGACCGGCTCCGGGAGGTCTTCCCGACCGCCCGGATCTCCTGGATCTACGCCTCGTCCGAGGTCGGGGCGTCCATCGTGGTGCACGACGGCCGGGCCGGCTTCCCGGTCGAGTGGCTCGACCGGGCCACCCCCGGCCGTCCGACGCTCTCCGTCGAGGGCGAGGAGCTGGTGGTCACCTCGCCGCACCACGGCGCCGGGCTCGACGGCCCGGTACGCACCGGCGACCGGGTGCAGGTCGTCGACGGCCGGGTGCTGATCACCGGCCGGCTCGACTCCGACGAGATCAACGTCGGCGGCAGCAAGGTCTCCGCCGGCCTGGTCCGCGACGTGCTGTCCGCCCACCCGCAGGTGGCCTGGGCGCGGGTCACCGGCCGCCGTGCCCCGCTGCTCGGCCGGATGGTGGTCGCCGAGGTGGTGCCGACCGCCGGCCCGACGCCCGACGAGGCCACCCTGGTCCGCTGGTGCGCCGACCGGCTCCCCGAGCACGCGGTGCCCCGCCGGGTCCGCCTGCTGCCCGAGATCCCCGTCAAGGAGACGTTGAAGAGCGATGTCTGACACCCCTGTCGTTCCACCCAGCACCGTCGTCCTCGTCTCCGGCGGGTCCCGGGGGCTGGGGCTGGCCATCGTCACCGACCTGCTCGCCGCCGGGACGAAGGTGGCGGCGTTCGCCCGTACCGTCACGCCGGAGCTGGAGAAGCTGGCCGCCGAGCACCCCGACCGGGTGCACGTCGACGCGGTCGACGTCACCGACCTGCCCGCCGCCCAGGCGTTCGTGCGGGAGGTGGAGCAGCGGCTCGGCCCGGTCGACGGGCTGGTGAACAACGCCGCCGTCGGGCAGGACTCGATGCACACGCACACCTCCACGGTGGACATCGCCCGGATCGTCGAGACCAACCTGACCGCGCCGTTGCAGCTGACCCGTCTGGTGGTGCGCCGGATGCTCGCCCAGGGGCGGCGCGGCCGGATCGTCAACGTCACCTCGATCTGCGCGCAGCGCGGCTTCCCGGGGCTGGTCGCGTACTCGGCCACCAAGGGCGGCATGGACGCGGCCACCCGCTCGCTGGCCCGGGAGCTGGGCGGCCGGATGCTGGTCAACGCGGTCGCGCCGGGCTTCTTCGCCTCGGAGATGTCGGCCGTGCTGGGCAGCACCCAGCTCGACCAGATCGTCCGGCGCACCCCGACCGGTCACCTCACCGAGCCGGCGGAGGTGGTGCCGGTGGTGCGGATGCTGCTGCACGAGCAGACCAACATCAACGGCCAGGTGATCGTGGTGGACGGTGCGGCCTCCGTCTGAGCCGGCGCTCGCCGCGCGCCGGCCGGGTGCCGTCCCCGGGCCGGGGGTCGACATCGACCCCGGTGCCGCCGGCCCGGGGCCCGTCGCGGGGCCGGGGCCGGACGCCGCCAGAGACGCTGGTGCCGCCGGCCCGGCGTCGATGGCCACCGCCGACCGTCGTCCGGTCGGCTCCGGTCCCCGACCGGTGCCGGCCCTGCTGGGCGCCGCCGAACGGCACCTGCGCGTCGGCACGCCGGCCGAGCTGGCGTACGCGGTGACCCGCAGCCACCTCGACGACGGACGCTGCGTCGGCTGGTACGGCCCGGCCGCGCCCGGCTGGCGGGTGGCGATCGACGCCGAGCGGGCGGACGCGGAGATCCCGCCGGCGCTGGCCCGGCGCTTCGGGCGGGCCGACTTCTGGGCCCGGTGGACCCGCGCGGAGAGCCTGTGCAAGCTGGCCGCGGTGCCGGTGGCCGCCTGGTGGCGGCGGCACGGGTTGGCCGTACCCCCGGACACCCCGGCGGTGTGGCGCACCCTGCGCGTCGACGACCTGGTGGTGACGGTGGCCTTCGCGCCCTGAGGCGCCGTCGGGCCCGCGGTGCGAGCGGGCCCGAC
>NZ_JBNADX010000042.1:0-32808 GCF_049629545.1 Micromonospora citrea | reverse complement strand
GGGGGCAGGGGGAGGTGGGTGGGGGTGGGGTCCGAAGGTCCTGTGGGTGGGACCGGGTGGGGTGCTGGTGGGACCGGGGAGGTCGGGCGGTGCGGGTCTTCGCGCACGTGGGGGGCGGAACGGGACGACAGGGCAGGGACACCCACAGGGCGGATGTTCTCCACGGCGCGGGTATACGTTGTAATGGACGTCTCCCCGCCCCCAGGAGGTCACCGTGGCGAGCGTCGCCGAGCTGAAGGCAGCCATCGAGGTCGCCCTCCAACAGATCGGGGACGGTCAGACAGCGGTGCAGGCGGCCGGCGAGAAGCTCTCCGAGGCGCAGCAGACCCTGGCCGGGGCCCTGGAGGGCAGCGGGCACGAGACCGTGGAGGCCGCCCAGGCCTCGCTGACCCAGGCCGGGCAGGAGCTGGAGGAATGCCTCGCCGCGACCCTGGTCGCGGTGGAGCAGGCGCAGCTCTACGTCTCGACGCTCTGAGCGGCCGCCGTGTCCATCGTGGAGGACGTCGGGGCGCAGGTACGCGCCGCCGCGGAGGAGTTCCCCCTCGCCCAGCTCGCCCTGGCGCTGGAGAAGTTCGGCCAGGCCACCGAGCGGCTGCGCTGGGTCCGGCAGGAGTCGGCCGACCCGATGGGGGTGCCGGAGCTCTCCGCCGCCGTCGAGCACGCCGAGGCGGCCGGGCACGCGTTACGGGTGGCCCAGGAGCAGCTCACCGCGTACCTGGCGGCGATCGGGCTCGCCCCCGACGGCGCGCCCCCACCACCGGCCACCGGTCGGGCCCCGAAACACGACGCGCCGCGCGAGGACGGGCCGCCGCCCGCCGCGCCGGCTGCCGAGCCGGCCGCCGACCCGACGGTCAAACGCTGGTGGTCGGTCCGGGTGGCCGAGCTGACCGGGGGCGCGGAGGGCCCGCCGGACGAGCCGGACGAGCGGGTCGCCGACTCCCGGGAGCTGCTGCGCCGGGTGGTGGGCGGCGTCCGCTCCGGCGACCGGGACCGGCTGCACCGGGAGCTGCGCCGGGCGCACGCCGACGTCGGCCTCGGCATGGCCGCCCTCGCCCCGCCCCTGCTGCGCGACCTCGCCGGGGAGCTGCTGGGGCATCCGCCCCGCGCCGACGACCTGGGCCGGCTGCGCGGCGAGCTCGACGGCCGGGTGCGCGACCTGCTGCCCGGCCTGCCGCCGCCGGTGCTGGACACCCTGCTCACCCGGATCTGCCGGATGCCCCCGCCGCGCCGGGGCGAGGGCGAGCAGCAGCCGCACGCCGCCGACCCCGCCGTGACGGCCGGGGTGGCGACCGGGGTGCTGCTGGCCCGGCTGGGCCGGGACCTGCCCCGCGCCGACGAGCCCGACCCGCGCCGGCAGGCGGTGCCCGACCACCGGCCCGACGGCGGACGCCGTGGCTGACCGGCGCGGGCAGCTCGTCTCCCGGGTACGCGGGATGCTCTCCGAGGCCCTCGGCGCCACCCGTACCCGGCTGGCCGTCGCCGAGACGGAGTTGACCGGCGCCCGGGAGCGGCTGGCCCGGACGCGACGGGCGGCCGCCGCCGTACCGCAGCGGGTCGCCGCGGAGCGGGACCGACGGCTGGCCGAGATCGACGACCGGCACGCCGCACGGATCGGCGAGCTGGCCCGCCGCACGGCCGCCGCCGCGCTGCGGGAGGCCCCGGGCGCGGCGTCCGCGCCCTGGCCGGACTGGCACGCGACGCCGGCCGCGCGGGGCGAGCCGATCGGTCCGGTACGGGTGGGCACGCTGCGCATCCCCGGCGCGGAACCGGTGCCGGCGCTGGTGCCGCTGCTGGACGCCGGGCACGTGCACCTGGCCGGGGCCGACCGGCACGGTGGCGACGCCGTGGTGTCCGCGCTGCTGCTGCGCGGCGTCGGCCGGGCCGACCCCGGCGCGGTGCGGCTCTACGGGTACGACCCGGAGCACCTGGGCGGCGGGCTGGCCGGGTTCGCCCCGCTCGGCACCGCCGGGCTGCTCACCTTCGTCGGCCCGGGCGGCCTCGGGCGGCTCCTGGACGACCTGGTCGAGCAGATCCGTCGGATCAACGAGACCGTCCTCGCCGGTGAGTACGCCTCGCTGCGCGAGCTGGCCACGGCGACCGGCCGCCGACCCGAGCCGTGGCGGGTGGCGGTGCTGCTCGGCGGGGACGAGCTGTCCCGGCACGAGCGCGGCCAACTCGACCGGGTGCTGCGTACCGGGGCGGCCTGCGGGGTGCACCTGGTGGTCCGGGGGATCGACCTGCCGGAGGACCCGACGCTCACCCGGATCACCGCCGAGAGCGGCGAGGCCCGGGTGGGCGGCCCGAGCGGCCTGCCGGTACGCCTCGACCCGCCGCCGCCGGCCACCCTGGTCACCGAGACCTGCCGGGAGATCGCCTCCCGGGTCAACGCCGGCCCCCCGCCGACCCCCTTCACCGACCTGCTGCCCCCGCCGGAGCAGATGTGGAAGGAGGACTCGGCGCACGGGCTCACCGCGCCGATCGGTGAGGGCCCGCACGGCCGTCCGGTCCTGCTGACCCTGGGCGACTATCCGCCGCACGCGTTGATCGGCGGCCCGTCCGGCACCGGCAAGACCAACCTGATCTTCGCCTGGATCGGCGCGTTGGCCGCCCGGTACTCCCCCTCCGAGCTGGAGTTCTACCTGCTCGACTTCAAGGAGGGGGTGTCCTTCGCCCGGTTCGCGCAGGGCCGGCGCGACCCGAGCTGGCTGCCGCACATGCGGCTGGTCGGCATCAACGTCAACACCGACCGGGAGTTCGGGCTGGCGCTGCTGCGCTTCCTCGCCGAAGAGCTGCGCCGCCGCGCCGACGCGGCGAAGAAGCACGAGGTCACCAAGCTCGCCGAGCTGCGGGCGGTGGACCCGACGGGGCACTGGCCGCGGATCGTGGCGGTGGTGGACGAGTTCCAGGCGCTGCTGGCCGGCCGGGACGTGGTGGCCCGCGAGGCCGCCGACCTGCTGGAGGACCTGGCCCGGCGGGGCCGGTCGCAGGGCATCCACCTGGTGCTCGCCTCACAGGACGTGCGGGGCATCGAGGCGCTGTGGGGCCGGCCGGCGCTGGTCGCCCAGTTCACCCTGCGGATCGCGCTGCCGAAGGCGCTGCGGATCCTGGCCGAGCGCAACGACGCCGCGCAGGCGCTGCCGAAGTACCACGCGGTGGTCAACGCCGAGTCCGGGATGACCGAGGGCAACCAGGTGGCGCGGATCCCGTCGGCCAGCGACTGGGAGACCTGGAGCGAGTTGCAGCACCGGCTGTGGCGGATGCGCCCGGCCGACGCCGCCCCGGCCCGGCTCTTCGACGGCGACGCGGTCCCCCGGCTGGCCGACGCGCCGGATTTCCGGGCGCTGGCCCCGCCGGCCGGTGACGCCGCGCCCCGTGGGCCGGTGGCGCTGCTCGGGGAGATCATCGACGTGCAGGCCCGCTCGGCGGCGCTGCGGCTGCCCCGGGCGCCCGGACGCAACCTGGCGGTGCTGGGCACCCGGGTCGACGAGGCGTGCGCGGTGCTCGACGCCGCCGCCCGTTCCCTGGCCCGGCAGCACCGGCCCGGCACCGCCCGGTTCTCCATCGCCTGCCTCGACCCGGACGCCGACCCGGCGGCCCGCGCCCTCTACGAGGACCTGGCCGACGACGCCGCCTGGTACGACGAGGAGACGGTGCCGGAGCTGATGGCCGAGACGGTCGAGGCGCTGGCCCGGCCGGGCACCCCGGCCACCCCGCACTACCTGCTGCTGTTCGCGGTCGACGCGGCGGCCGGTGCGCTCTCGGCGTCGGTCGGTGGGCGTACCGGGCTGGACCGGCTGCGCCGGATCCTGCACGACGGGCCGGAGCGGCGTACCCACGTGCTGGCCTGGTGGCGCGGGGTGGCCCGGATGCGGGCCGACCTGGGCGGGCCCGCCGCCCGCACGGACCAGATCGGGGCCTGGGTGGCACTCGACGTGCAGGGCGGTGAGCTGGGCTCGGCGCTGTACCCGGGCACCGGCGGGCCGGACTGGTACCCCCGTCCGTGGCGCGGGCTCTTCTTCGACCGCGCGGTGCACCGCACCGGACAGGTGATCATCCCTTATGGTCCGTCCCGATGAACGAACCGGTCGCCAGTGACACGTACGCCGCCCAGGTCCGTCGCCTCGCCGAGCTGACCGGCCGGGTCCGGTCCCAGCGCGCCGAGGCGCAGGCGTGGCACGACCAGCAGTGCGCCGCCGCCGACCGGGCGGTGGCCGAGGCGGCCGAGCAGCTGCGCCGGGCCGAGGCGGAGGTGGCCGAGGCCCGGGCGATGGTGGACCGGGTGGACGCCGAGGTGGGTCACCTCTGGGCGGAGCTGCGCGGCCGGGTGGGGCTGGGCGCACGTCGCCTCGGACCGCCGCCGGGGCCGGCGCGGGACGCCACCGGGGACCCGGTGGCGTCGCTGCGCGGGGTACGGGACCTGTTGGACCGGGCCGGGCAGCCGGGTGAGTTGCCTGGCTCGACGAACCCGCTGCTGGCGCTCTGCGGGGTGGCCGGCGCACTGTTCGCGTACGCCCTGGGGGCCGGCGCCCGCGCGCTCGGGGTGCGCTACGGCGGCGACCTGGCGGCGGGGATGCCGGTGCTGGCCCTGGTGGTGACGCTGCTCGGCCCGCTGGTGGGGTTGGCCCCGGCGAAGCGGCTGGCGGACCGGCGGCACGCGCTGCTCGGCCCGCGACCGGCGGCGATCGTGCTGGTCGCCGGGCTGGCGACCACCGTGGCGCTGCTGGTGGCGACCCGCTGACCCCTGCCCCTTCGGTCGCAGCGGTCGGCGGCGTCGCTCCCGCACGTGTAGCGGTCGGTGGAGGGCGTGATGCGGCGGGCCGGTGAGCGGTGTGGCGGGGTGCCGACAGGCGGGCCAGCGCGGTCGCCGTGACTGACCGGGCTGTTCACTGTCCGTCACGTCGGCGGCGGGAGGTGGGGAAGGGTCGCGGACGCTTTGCTCTGCACCTACGGACGCACCACCGCGCTGACGTGCGCCGCATGCGGTCGTGGCCAGCCACCCGAGGTGCCCTCCGGGTGACGCTCCGCATCTGGCGCGCCGGTGGGTGCAGAGCAAAGGCGGCGTGGGGCGGCACCGACGCCGACAGTCCGGTCACGCGCCGTGACCTGTTGGCTCGCCATGTCGTCGGGGCGTCGGAGGTGGTGGGCGACGAGTTGGCGGCGCGGAGCCGGGCGCGCAGGCGGTGACCGGCACCTTCGCCGCCGTGAGGAGGGCGTGCGGGTCGTCACGGGCATCGGCGTTGCCGGCCAAGCACCACCGGCACCCGCCGGTCCGCCGCTCGCCGCCTGCGCGGGCCGCCCCTGCCCGGTCCCCGCCCCTGCCCGCCCCGCCCCGCCAGGAGCGGGGCGGCAGGAGCAAGCCGACAGGAGCGGGCCGCGCAGGGGCGGGTCGCGCGTGACCTCACTCGGCCGGAACGGCGACCGCCTCGCGCAGCAGCCGGCGGGCCAGCACCAGCCGGTCGGCGTCGTCGTCCAGTCCGGGCAGGTCCCCCACCCGGATCGTCTCGCCGGTGAGCAGCGCGCGCAGCGCCGTCTCGCACTGCCCGGGCAGGGTGATCGTCCGGTCGACCAGCCGCAACGCGATCCTGCCGTCGCCGGCCGGGGTGAGCTGCCAGCGCAGTCCGCCGCGCGGGGCGATGCGGTGGTCCGGGTCGAGGGCGGCGAGCGCGGCGGCCTGCGCGAGAGGCCGGATCGGCGCCGGCCGGGCCGCCGGCCAGGCCCGCCGCCGCAGCCCGGCGGCCACCGCGGCCGGGTCGGCGCGCAGCAGCCAGTCGCGCAGCGCCTCGACGGTCTCGGTGAGTTCGGGCTCGATGGCGTCCGGGTCGGCGACGTCGGTGCCGAAGGGCAGGCCGGCCCGCAGCCGGGGGTCCTCGGCGGCGAGCGCCAGCAGCTCTTCGACCAGGGCGTACCGGGTCAACGCCCGGATGCCGACGGTCAGGTGCAGCGAACTGGACTCCTGAGCCTGGGCGCTGTGCAGCCAGCCGCGCGGCAGGTAGAGCGCGTCCCCCGGTTCGAGGACCACGTCGAGGGCGGCCGGGCCGGAGGCGGTGGCGGAGACCTCGTCGGCCCGGCCGCCCCACGGCTGCTTCTCCAGCGGGTCGGGCAGCACCGGCGGGTGGATCCGCCAGTGCTTTCGGCCGTCGACCTGCAGGACGAACACGTCGTGGGTGTCGTAGTGGGTGGCGAAGCCCTGGCTGCCGGCCGGGGTCAGGTAGGCGTTGACCTGGAGCGGCTGGGCGAGCGCGGCGCCCAGGTCGCGGGCGAAGTCGACCAGGGCGGGCCAGGTGCGGTGCAGGCCCTGCAACACGAGGGTCGCGCCGGAGGCGTACAGCTCCAGCACCTTCTCGTCGAGGACCTGGTCACCGATCTCGGCGCCCGCGCCACCCCCGCCGGTGTAGCGGGCCGCGGGCACGAGCCGGCCGTCCTTGGCCACCCGCAGGAACGGGGTACGCAGGCCGCGCCGGCTGAGCAGCTCGTCGGCGTCGGCGGGGCTGAGCAGGTCGGTGAAGCCGTGTGGGTCGGGCAGCTCGTCGGCGCGGGAGAGCAGTGGCTCGCGGCCCCAGTACGCGGCGGCGAACTTGGCCGGCTCGACGCCGACGCAGCGGGTGAGGGCCGCCAGGGCGCGGGACGGAACCGCCGGGCGGCCGTGGCCGCCCGGCGGGTCGACGATCGTCACGACGATCCGTCAGGACGCGCTGCCGTCGGCGCCACCGTCCTGGTGACCCGGGGTCGCGCCACCGTCGGCCGGACCCTCGGCACCACCATCCGCGCCACCGTCCTGCTGGCCCGGAGTCGCGCCACCGTCGGCCGGACCCTCGGCACCACCATCCGCGCCACCGTCCTGCTGGCCCGGAGTCGCGCCACCGTCGGCCGGACCCTCGGCACCACCATCCGCGCCACCGTCCTGGTGACCCGGGGTCGCGCCACCGTCGGCCGGGCCCTCGAGGCCGCCGCCGCTGGTGGTCTGCATGTCATCGTCGTTGAGTGCCATGGGTGCTCCCTCGGGTGTGCCGCCCCGCCGTAGGTCGGGGATTCGTCGTGCAGCGGGTGGTACCCCACGCGCGATCTTCTCTAACCACACCGTAGACGGCGGGGCCCGACGTTCGGGACAGTTCGCCGGGCCCCGCCGTCGGTCAGCCGTTGCGGCAGGTCGCGCCGTTGAGGGTGAAGGAGGCGGGCGTCGGGTTGGACCCGCCGTGGGTGCCCTGGAAGCCGAAGCTCACCGTGCCGCCGGTCGGCACGGACGCGTTCCACGCGGCGTTGCGGGCGGTCACCTGCGCCCCGGACTGGGTGACGGTGGCGTTCCAGGCGTTGGTCACCTGCTGGCCGGCGGTGAAGGCGAACCCGACGGTCCAGCCGTTGAGCGCGGCACCGTCGTTGCGGACCCGGACCTCGGCGGTGAAACCGTTGTTCCAGGAGTTCGGGACGTAGCTGACCACGCACCCGCCCGGGACCGGGGTGCCGGGGCCGGGGGTGGGCGTCTTCGGCGACGGTGAGGTGTTGGGCGTGCTGGGCGGGGCGGTCACTCCCCCGCCGAGCGCCTCGGCCACCGCCTGGTACGCCGGCTTCGGCGCGTAGTTGTCGTCCCAGATCAGCGCCGCGCCCTGGCCGGGGAAGACCTGCGGGATCCAGGAGTACCGGTCGGTGATGCCCCAGGTGGTGACGCCGGCGCAGCGGCTCACCGCCAGGCAGGCGGTGACCACCTTCCGGTAGTCGGCGGCCTGGGTGGCGAGGTTGACCGCGGTGGGCGGGGTGGGCATCCGGATGTCCAGCTCGGTGATCCGGACGTCGACGCCGAGGTCGGCGAAGCGCTGGAGGTTGGCCTGCAGGTCGCCGGGGACCTGACCGACGATCAGGTGCGCCTGGAAGCCGACGCAGTCGATCGGCACCCCCCGGGCCTTGAAGTCACGGACCAGGTTGTAGATGGCGGTGCTCTTGGCGTTGACGCCGTCGGTGCTGTAGTCGTTGATGCACAGGTCGGCGGCCGGGTCGGCGGCGCGGGCCGCGCGGAACGCCTCCTCGATCCAGCCGTCGCCGATCCGCTGCTGGAAGACGCTGTCCCGGCGTCCGCCGGAGCCGCCGTCGGCGAACGCCTCGTTCACCACGTCCCAGGCGACGACCTTGCCCCGGTAGTGGCCGGCCACCCCGGCGATGTGGTCCTTCATCGCCCGCAGCAGCTCGGGCCCGGACAGGCCCGACGCCCAGCCCGGTAGCTGGGAGTGCCAGACCAGCGTGTGGCCGTACAGCTTCTTGCCACCGGCCGCCGCGTAGTCGGCGACGGCGTCGCCCTGGGCGAAGGTGAACTGGCCGCGGGTGGGTTCGGTGGCGTCCCACTTCATCGCGTTCTCGGCGACGACCAGGTTGAACTCGGTGTCGGCGATCTGCTTGTACGCGCTCTCGGCGAGCCGGTCGGGGGCCAGGGCGAAACCGATGTCGCGGCCCTTGGCGTCGGCCAGGCTCTTCAGGCTGGTGGCGGCCTCGGCGGCGCCCGGCCGGCTGACCGTGACGCCGACGGCGAGCGCGGTGGCGGCGGCGAGCACGGTGGCCAGCACGGCCGACCGGGCCCGTCGGGAGGTGTGGTGGATGCGCATGCGGTCCCTGTCCTTCGTGGAGGTCGCACGACGGTGACGACCAGTGACGAACGACGATGGGAGCGCTTCCGCGATCCTCGCACCGGCTCCGGTGGACGTCAAGGCGGCCGCCGGGCGGCGGCGGAGCGACGGCGGTGCCAGGATGACGGGAGGAGCCGAGGGAGAGGGGTCCGCCATGGGGCAGCCGCAGCCGGAACCGTTGACGCCGCTGGCCGAGGACTGGCAGCGCGCGCTCGCCGTGGTGGCCCACCCCGACGACCTGGAGTTCGGCGCCGCCGCCGCGGTCGCCCGCTGGACCGGGCAGGGCAAGGAGGTTGCCTACTGCCTGGTGACCAGCGGCGAGGCCGGGATCGACGCGATCGCCCCGGAGCGGGCCCGGGTGATCCGCGAGGAGGAGCAGCGGCTCTCCGCCCGGCTGGTCGGGGTGGACACCGTGGACTTCCTCGGCCTCCCCGACGGCCTGCTGGAGTACGGCGTGCCGCTGCGCCGGGCGATCACCGAGGTGATCCGCCGGCACCGGCCGGACGTGGTGATCACCAACAACTTCCGGGAGACCTGGGACGGGGCGTACACGCTCAACCAGGCCGACCACATCGCCACCGGGCGGGCGGTGCTCGACGCCGCCCGGGACGCGGGCAACCGCTGGATCTTCCCCGAGCAGCTGACCGACGGCGGGCAGCCGTGGAACCGGGTACGCGAGGTGTGGGCCGCCGCCTCACCGCTGGCCCGGCACGGGGTGGACGTGACCGACACCTTCGACGCGGGGCTGGCGTCGCTGCGGGCGCACGACGCGTACCTGCAGGGGCTGGGCGACGGCGGCTTCGACCCGGAGGAGTTCCTGGAGGGGATCAGCCGGCCGGCGGGCACCCGGCTCGGCGTGCGCCACGGCGCCGCCTTCGAGGTCTTCCCGCTGGGCCTGCACTAGGCGGGCGCGGTGTTCCTGGTCGGCACGTCGGGCTGGCAGTACCGCGAGGCCCGCCCCACCGGGCGCGGCGGGACGGGCCGGGTGTCACCCGGTCACGGGATCATCTGCTGAAGGTCCTTGGGCATGGTGGACCTGACGTCGTCCCACTCGCCCTGGGTGATGTGCCGGCGCAGGGTGTCGAGCACCACCTGCGTCACCCGCTCGGGGCCGCCCTCCACGTCGTACGGGAAGCCCTGGCGGACCTCGTAGAGGAAGTCGTCCCGGTTGAGCTTGATCGGGACGTTGTCCGGCTGCCACCCGTCGAAGTAGATCCCCCGGACCAGCACCGGCAACTGCGCGGCGAACTCGGCGCTCTCCTGCACCGTCATCCGGTCGCGCAGCAGGTGCAGGACGGTGCGCAGCGCCGCGTAGGACTGGTTGCGCTGCGCCTTGGGCCAGCCGTACGCCTGCTCGATGTCCTTGAGGATCAGGTTGGTCTTGTCCATCGAGGTCTCGAATGCCGAATGCAGCTGCTCAGCCATCACGCCACCCCCGCGTCTCGCTCTCCCACCGTCGGTCGTCGTCGCGGCGCGGCGGCCCGGACGGCCCCCGCTCCTGGCGGACCGGACTGGTCCGGTCGGCCCGCGTCGGCCGCCGGGTGCTGCTGCCACCACCCGAGCCGACGACGTGCAGCACGGCGCCACGCCGTGGGTCCGTCACCACCCGCACTCCCATACCGGTCACCTCCGTACCTGCGTCGGTGTCGGCCGGTCGCGGTGACCGGCACCGCCCATGCTGCGCGCGGACCGGGTGAGCCCACCTCACCCGCTGCGGGTGAGGCCGGCGGCCGCCCGCCGGAGTACGCCCGGCGTCACGCCGCGAGCAGGTCCTGCAACTGCTGGCCGTTGGTCTGGGCGTAGTCCCGGTAGCAGTTGTTCATCAGCACGTGCGTCCGGTCGGCGTCCTTCGCCAGCTCCCGCAGCCTCGGCGCCCAGTCCCGCAGCTCGCGGTCGGAGTAGCGGTAGCCGAACTTCTCGTGGATGTCCTTGCTGGTCCACTTGTCGCTGTGCCCGTGGAAGCGCACCACGGCCAGGTCCGCGGTGGCGGCCAGCACCGGCGGCACCGAGTTGCGGTGTCCCTGCGGCATGTCCACGCAGACGTACGCCAGCTCGTGCCGGCGCAGGAAGTCCAGGGTCTCGTCGGCGTTGTCGCCGTCGAACCAGGAGGCGTGGCGGAACTCGAAGACCGGCCGCAGCGGGCGGCAGCGCCGCTCGACCTCCAGCAGGTACTCCTTGTTGGCCCGCTTGATGGTGAACCAGGGCGGGAACTGGAACAGCAGCGCGCCCAGCTTGCCGGCCCCGACCAGCGGGTCGAGCGCGGCGAGGAACCGCGTCCAGACCTCCTCGTACGCCTGCGCGGGCAGGTCGTCCGGGTAGAGGTTGCGCTTGTCGGTGTCCGGTCGCAGGTCCTTGTAGAGCGCGGAGACCCGGGTGGGGTGCCCGGTCAGCAGGCTGAACGCCTTGATGTTGAAGGTGAACCCGGGCGGGGTCCGCTCCGCCCACAGCCGGGCGGTCCGCTCGGCCGGCGGCGAGTAGTAGGTGGCGTCCACCTCGACCAGGGGGAACTGCCGGGAGTAGTACGCCAGGCGTTTCTCCGGCGTGTCCGCGGTCTGCGGATACCACCCCGAGTCGAGCAGGGTCCGGTCGGTCCAGGACGCGGTGCCCACTTCGATCTCACCCATGGACAGGGTCCACCGCGTCCCGATCCGTCGTCACGACGCCGCTCAGGCGGCCCGCCGCTCCCGCGTCTGCTTGCAGGTCACGCAGGAGGTGGCGGACGGGAAGATCTCCAGCCGCTCGACCGGGATCGGCGCGGAGCAGCCCTCGCAGAAGCCGTAGGTCCCCTCGTCGAGCCGGCTGAGGGCGTGCTCGAACTGGGCACGGCGCTCCAGGATGGTCCGCAGCAGGGACTGCGCGGTGTCCCGCTCGGCGGTCTTGGTGCCGCTGTCGGCCTGGTCGTCGCCGGCGGTGTCGCCGACCTCCACCAGCCGCAGCACCTGGCTCTGCGCGACCGCCTGCTCGTACTCCGCGGACAGCTCGTCGTGGCGGGCCTGCAGGGAGAGTCGGATCTGGTCGATCTCCGCCTGGGATCGGCCCGTACCGACCGTGTCGTGGACGAGCATCGCTGCCTGCCTTTCGTGGGCCTGTGGCTGTCCGGGGCGGTTCGTCCCGGACCCGGTGCGCACGGGCGAGATCACCCGTGCCTGTTGAGCCGGGCGATTACCCGTCCGCCGAGTCGGCCAAACCGACGATTTTTCCCCGCTCCCGCCGGCGGTCAGGACGGCTCGACGAGCGCGGGGTGACGGGGGTCGTCGACGCGTACCACGACGTCGGCGAAGGAGGCGGGGTCGACCTCCTCGGCGTACCGGTCGAAGGCGGGCAGCGTCCAGCGCAGCCGCGGGTCGGTCCGCCGGGCCAGGGCGGCCGGGGAGAGCGCCAGGTGCACGGTCAGGTCGAAGGGCAGGCCGCCGCCGAGCAGCAGCGCCCCGCTGACCAGCAGCACCGCGCCGGTGGGCAGGTCGAGGTACGCGGCGCGGCTGGCCCGGTCGGTCCCGGCGTCCCAGAGCGACGGCAGGACCCGCCCGGAGCCGCCCGGCCCGGCCGGTTCGAGCACCTCCCGACGCAGCCCGGCCTCATCGGTCCAGCCCTCGTAGTACGCGTCCGGATTGGTCCGGCCCAGCTCGTAGCGGACCGAGGCGGGACGCAGGAAGTCCCCGGCGCGGATGCGCAGCACCGGACGGCCGCCGGCGCGCAGCGGGTCGACCAGGGCGTCGGCGAGCCGGTCCGGGTCGGCGGCGGGCGGGCCGTCGACGGCCACCCGGAGCCGGGGCGGCGGCCGGTCGGCGGCCGGGCCGGACGGCGGCCGGTCGGCGGCCGGGTCGGCGGCGGCGAGGACGCGGTCGGTCAGCTCGGTGACGAGTCGTTCGGGCGAGATGGGTCGCACGCGCATCCGACCATGGTGCCCCGGCCGGGTCGGCGCGGTCGGGGCGTCCTCGGGGGCAGGCCGGCGTGGCGGCGGGGGCCGGCCACGGCGGGACCGGCGGTTGGGCCGCTCCGGCGACCTGCCGGCCGCTCAGCCGGTGCGGTCGATGGTGACCCGGGCGTCGTCGGCGAGCCGGTAGCCGACGCCGTACACGGTGGTGACCAGCGGGACGTCCACGCCCACCTTGCCGCGCAGCCGCCGCACGTGCACGTCGACCGTGCGGACCCCGGCGTGCTCGTAGCCCCAGACCGCGTTGAGCAGCTGCAACCGGGTGAAGACCCGACGCGGGTGGGCCACCAGGTGCAGCAGCAGGTCGAACTCCAGCCGGGTCAGCGGCAACGGCTCACCGTCGCGCAGCACCGAGCGGGAGGCGGCCAGGATGTGCAGGGCGGGGATGGTCGGCGCCAGCGACCGGCCCGCGGAGCGGCCGGCGGGCAGCGGCTCGGGCCGTCGTTCGGCCGGTACGCCGGTGGTGGTGATGGTGCCCTCACCCCGCTCCAGCATCTCCCGGGCGGCCTCCAGCAGCCGCCGGGCCGGTGGGGTCAGGGACTCCTCGTTGGCCAGCGGGATGGACAGGGTCACGGTGAGCACGGGCGCGGCGGTGTTGGCCGGGCGGCGCTGGCCGCCGGGGGGACGACCGGGGACCGCAGGTTGGGACGTATGCCATCCGGCGCGCGACGAGGCGGGGCTGACCGACATGGTCCTCCTTGGCTGGTCCGGGTAATCCCACGGCCCGGGACGCCGCTTCATCGATGCTTCCGGGCCCCTGAGCGAGGGTCAAGGGGCGGCCGCGTTGCATGAATGTGACAATTGACGAACACATCGCAGCCGAACCCTCGCTCTGCGTACGAGCCTGATGATTACAGCAGAGTCACGGGGTGGACGTGGACGGGGGGGTACCCCCGCGCCGTCACACTGGCCGGTGCCGGCCCGGCACACCAGGGCGGAAGGTCCCTCGACACGCCGCGCCGGCAGCGGGTCGGCGGAACCGGTCGACGCGGATGCGAGCGTCGTCGGCGAGGCGGTAGCCGACGCCGTACACGGTGGTCACCACCGGTGTGCGGGCGGCGAGCTTGGCGCGCAGCCGGCGCACCTGCACGTCCACGGTACGGGCCACGGCGTACTCGTGACCCCGGACGCCGGCGAGCAGCTGGAGCCGGGTGAAGACCCGGTGCGGGTGCTCGGCGAGGAACAGCAGCAGGTCGAACTCGATGCGGGTGAGCGGGATCTCCTTCCCGCCCGGCCAGGACGTACAGCGCGGGGGTGTTCGTCGTCCGTCGCCGAACGCGGGGCGGGGACGACGGTCACGGCCCGGGGCACGGCGGGCTCGGTCGGGCGGACGATCCCCTCCCCCGACTCGGCCAGTCCGCCGAGCAGGTCGAACAGGCGGGCCAGCCGGGGGCGTCATCGCCACGGCACTCCAGCCGTCAAGATCTACAGGTTCAATGGGTGTTGCCGAATGACGGGACGGCGCTCCGGCCGGACCGGACCGGGATCAGCGCAGCACGGGCGGGTCCACCCGGTAGCCCGGCACCGAGGGCCAGCGCACGGTGAGCACGACCGACTCCCGCTCGGCGTACCAGCTGTGGTCGACCCCGCGTCCCCAGACGACGTAGTCACCCGGGTTGCCGAGCACCACCGTGCGGTCCGGGAACTCCATCCGGAACCGACCGCTGATGAGCACCAGCAGCGCTGTGCGCCGCTCACCCGTCGCCCACCGCGACCGGGCCTGCCCCGGCGGGTGCACGCCCCACTTCACCTCGACGTCGGTGCTGTGCCGGGGGTCGCCGGCGGGCATGAAGTGACCGAGCAGCCAACCGGCGTTGGTGGCCCCGTCCACACCGGCGTTGCCCACGTACACGTCGTCCATGACCCTCCCCGGGCTGGCAAGCTACCAGCCCGCCCGGCGGCCCGGGCCACTAGCCTGGACGGGTGACCGACGATCTGGACGCCGAGACGCTCGCCTTCGCCCATCGGATGTTCGACCTGGCGCGCAGCGGCGCGACCGAGGAGCTGGGCGGATACGTCGACGCCGGGCTGCCGGTCAACATGACCAACGACAAGGGCGACACGTTGCTGATCCTGGCCGCGTACCACGCCCACCCGGACACGGTGGCGGCCCTGCTGGCCCGGGGCGCGGACCACACCCGTACCAACGACCGGGGCCAGACCGCCCTCGCCGCGGCGGTGTTCCGGCGCGACGCCGAGGCCGTGCGGGCCCTGCTGGCCGCCGGGGCCGACCCGGCGCACGGCGGCCCGTCCGCCGTGGAGACCGCCCGCTTCTTCGACCTGCCGGAGATGCTCACCCTGCTCACCTCCCACTGAGGCCCACCATGGACGATCCCGTACCCGAGCGGATGCGCACGGCGGCCACCGCCCTGCTGGACGCCCTCGACGAGCCGGCCCGCGCCGCCGCCGGCCACCGCTTCGACGACGAGGGCCGACGGTGGTTGGAGTACCGGCCCCGGCCGCGTCCCGGTGTCTGTCTGGCCGACCTGGACATCGCCGGCCGCAAGGCCGCGCACCGGCTGCTCGCCACCGCGCTCAGCCCGGCCGCGTACGCCCAGGCGATGGCGGTCGTGGCGCTGGAGGAGGTGCTGGACCGGGCGGAGGGGTGGCGACGCGGGCGACACAGCGGCGACTACTGGGTGGCCGTCTTCGGCGATCCGGCCGCCGACGACCGGTGGGCCTGGCGGTTCGAGGGGCACCACCTGTCGGTGAGCATGACGGTGGTCGACGACGAGGTCTCACCCGCCCCGGTGTTCCTCGGCGCCAACCCGGCCACCGTCACGCACGCCGGCCGCCCCGTCTCGCGCCCGCTCGGGATCGAGGAGGACCTGGCCCGGGAACTGCTGGCGGCGATCGGCCCGGCCGGTCGCGCGGCGGCCGTCATCGCCGACGAGGCGCCGGAGGACATCGTCAGCGCCACCCGGGCCTCGGTGGGCGCCCCGCTCACCCCGCTGGGGGTGCCGCGCGGGCGGCTCGGCGTCACCGGCCGGGCGCTGCTGGACAACCTCGTCGCGCTCTACCTGGACCGGCTCCCCGCCGAACTGGCGGCCCGGGAGGCCGACCGGGTCGCCGGCGGCGAGACGCACTTCGCCTGGGCCGGCCCGCTGCGGCCGGGCGGCCGCCACTACTACCGGATCCAGGGCGAGGACCTGCTCATCGAGTACGACAACACCGCCGACGACGGCAACCACGCGCACACCGTGCTGCGCCGCCCGGCCGGCGACTTCGGCGCCGACGTCCTCGCCGCCCACCACGCCCACTCCCACTGACCCACCCGCCCCGCTCTCCCCCGCCCGCCCGCCCCAGTCGATCATGAAGTTGTTGTCGTCCACACCGGCGTGTCGTGACAACAACTTCATGATCGACCGGGCCAGGCCGGGGCCAGGCCGGGGCGGGCCGGGGCCGGGGCCACGCCGGGGCCGGGCCGGGGTGGGGTTAGGGGGTGGGTCGGCGGGCCTCGATGAGGAAGCGGCGGGCTTGGGCGACGAAGGGGCCCTCGGCGCGGATCCGCTCGTGCAGCGCGGCGAGCCGCGGACGGTACCGGTCGACGTCGAAGTCCGGCACGGTCCACACCACCTTGCGCAGGAACCAGACCACCGCGCCGACATCGTGGAAGACCGCCCGCAGGGTGGCCTCCTGGAGCCGTACCACCGTCAGCCCGGCCGCCTCGGCGGCGGCGACGGCGTGCGCCGGGTGCCGGCCGGACGCGGGGGGCAGCGGGCCGAGCATCGCCTCGCTCAGCTCGCGCATCGTGCCCGGGCCGATCTGCTGGGACAGGTACGTCCCGCCGGGTCGCAGCACCCGGGCGATCTCGTTCCACCAGGTCTCGATCGGGTGCCGGCTGGTGACCAGGTCGAAGCTGCCGTCGCGGAACGGCAGGACGGGGGCCGCGCCGACCCGCACCACGGTGGCGCCGAGCCGGCGCAGCGTACGCCGGGCGAGCGCGACGTTCGGCGGCCACGCCTCGGTGGCGACCAGCAGCGGCGGCGGGGTCGGCACCCCGGCGAGCACCTCTCCGCCGCCGGTGTCGACGTCCAGCGCGGCGCGGGCCCGCGCCATCCGGGTCGCCATCAGGCGGGCGTAACCCCACGGGGGTCGTTCCTCGGTGGCCCGGCCGTCGAGCCAGGAGAAGCCCCAGCCGGCCACAGGCGCCTCGGTCGCCTCGGCGACCAGTTCGGCGAAACTGCGCTCGGTCACCGGGCCACCGTCCTCGACCCGGCCACCGCCGGCAACCGGTTTCCCGCCCGGACCGTCGGCCCTCGACGGGCCGGTCAGGCGCGCGGGCGGACGATCTCGACGGTCGAGCCGCCGGCCGGCACCCCGTCGAGCGCGTCGAAGCCGCTGGGCTCGCGGCGGCCGGGGTCGAACTGGCGCATCAGCCGGGCGCCGAGCCGGACCCCGACCGTGCCGACCGCCAGGGCGACCAGTTCGGTCAGCAGCAGCACGCCGGTGGCGCCGCGTTGCGGCGCGTCGGCCCGGATCAGGCAGGTGAGCAGGAACAGCGCGGCCATACCGGCGTTGACCAGGTTGAAGGTGACCATGGTCCGGCGGGTCCGGGAGGCGCGGACGTCCCACAGGTCGACCATGCCGGCGACGGCGGCGAGCGCGGCGGCGACCAGCGCGGCCACCGACGTCCAGTAACCGACCTCGCCGAGGAACGCCGGCCCGCCGGCCACGTCCGCGAGGTCGAAGACGGTGGCGCTGACGAACAGCCCGAACGGGAACGTCACCAGCATCGGTTGGATGGGGTGCCCCTGCACCCGCAGACGGCTCTCCATCGCGTCCTCCCCAGGATCGTCACGTGCCCACGAATCCAGGGTGCTACCCGCACGCAGGCGGGACGAAACGACGCGCGGGTTCCGGACGGACCGAAACCCGACTCCTCAGCCCTCGCGGGGACGAGAGACGGTGGTGACCAACCGCTCGGCCACCTCCCGCAGCGGTATGTCCAGCGACGACGCGGCGCTGCGCAGCACCTCCAGGGCGTCCGGGGCGGGGCAGCCGCGCTGCGTCATGATCACCCCGATCGCCTGGCTCACCACGCCCTCGCCGAGCAGCGCGCCGTCGATCTGACCGGCCCGCTCGGCCTGCTTCGCCCGGTCCCGTACCGCGGCCAGCAGCAGCCCGGCGTGCTCGGCGAGGAGCATCGCGGTGAGCTGGTGCCGGGTGGAGAGGATGCCGGGGGCGTCGGCGTACAGGTTGATCGCGCCGATCGCCTGCTCGTCGACGTCGACCGGCGCGGAGATCACCCCGCGCACGCCCAGACCGCGCGCCCGGGCCGTCCAGGCCGGCCAGCGCTGCTCACCGTCGAGGTCCGGCGCGATGGTCATCTCGCGGCGCCGGATGGCGGTCATCGGCGGTGACTCCGGGCCGTGGCGCAGGTCGTCCAGCTCCGCCAGCGCCGGGTCGGAGGCGGCGGCGCCGGCCGGCTCACCGGCGCGCAGCGCCGTGAAGCCGCACCAGGCCACCTCCGGTACGGCGTCGCGCGCGATGCGGACCAGCTGGCCCAGCGCGTCGTCGAAGTCGTCGACCGCGATCAGCCCCGCGGTCAGCTCCCGCAGCAGGGCGGCCGTCTCCAGCACGCCGAGGGTGTCGATGGTCGGCTCCCGTGTGTCCAGGTTCACGGTGTCACGACCCCTGTGCACCACCAGGTGCCCTCCGCGACCGGCGCCATTGCCTGTGTCATCGTCTTCCGATCTCCCCCGCGTCGTGAGCCCCGGGCTACTACCCTCGCAAACCAGGATCGAAACCGCGCAAGAGGTCCCTTCCGGCGAGGTGTCGCCGGAAGGGACCCGGGGCAGGTCAGCGCGCGCCGGAGAGCCGCCGCCCCACCGAGGCGATCAGCCGGTCCAGCTCGGAACCGAACGGGTTGTCGTGCACGAGGTACGTCCAGGTGGCGCTGGGTCGGACCAGCTTCGCGGCGTCGGGCTCCCAGTCGTCGGCGAACTCGGTCTCCTCGAAGGTGGCGATGGTCCGCGCCTCGATCTCGGGGACGAGGTTGTTGAACGCCGGCACCGCCGCCCGGTGGAACTCGTCGAGCGGGTCGAGGCGGCCCAGCGCACGCAGGTGCACGCCCTCGCGGACCTCGGACAGCTCGGCCAGGTGCTCCGCCCAGAGCCGGTCGAGGTGGTAGAGGGCGATCGAGCGGGCCACCCGGGCCAGCAGGTCCTCGTCCATCTCGCCGGCCTTCTCCGGCACCCGGTCGAGCAGCATCAGCGCCGCCACGTCGGTGGTGAGCAGCCGCTCGCGCCGCTCGGCCAGGGCCTTGCGCTGCTGCTCGATGACCACGCTGTAGCGCCAGGTGTTGCGGTGGATCTCGTGGTTGACGCCCTCGGCCACCCGCTGGGCGTGCTCCACGGCGTAGTCGACCTGGTCGTCGGTGACCAGACCGTCGGCGTTCATCCGCGGCGAGGCCGGGACGGTGTCGCCGGCGTGCCGGACGACCAGGTCGTCCTCCAGGCTGACGAAGAAGACGGAGCCACCGGGGTCGCCCTGCCGGCCGGCCCGGCCGCGCAACTGGTCGTCCACCCGCCGGCTGTCGTGCCGGCCGCTGCCGATCACGTACAGGCCGCCCAGCTCGGCGACCCGCTCCTGGTCGACCTGGTCGCTGCCGCCGAGCCGGATGTCGACGCCCCGGCCGGCCATCTGGGTGGAGACGGTGACCGCGCCGTACGCGCCGGCCTCGGCGATGATCGCCGCCTCCTCGTCGTCGTTCTTGGCGTTGAGCACGACGCAGGACACCCCGGCGGCGTTCAGCCCGGCGGCCAGGCCCTCGGACTCCTTGACGTCCAGGGTGCCGACCAGCACCGGGCGGCCGCGCTCGTGGTTGCGCTTGATCTCGTCGATCAGCGCCTCCTCCTTCTCCGCCCGGGTGGCGTAGATGCGGTCCGGCTCGTCCTCGCGGATGCAGGGGGTGTTCGGCGGGATCACCGCCACCTCCAGGCCGAAGAACTCCCGCAGCTGGTCGCCGACGAGCACCGCGGTCGCGGTCATCCCACAGACCGTCGGGTACAGCGCGATGTACGCCTGCACGGCGACGGTGCCGAGCACCTCGCCCTCGGCGGTGGCGTCGAGCCCCTCCTTCGCCTCGACCGCGGCCTGCAGACCGTCCGGCCAGCGGCGGCGCTGGGCGACCCGGCCGCGCATCTCGTCGATCAGCTCGACGCTGCCGTCGCGGACGATGTAGTCGACGTCGCGGTGCAGCAGGGCGTGCGCGTGCAGGGCCACGTTGACCGCGGAGAGCTGCCCGACGTGCTCGCTGTCGTACAGGTCGATGCCGCCGAGCTTGGCCTCGACGGTGGCCAGGCCGGCGCTGGTGAAGGCGACGCTGCGGCCGTCCTCGGCGACGGTGTAGTGCTTGCCCTTGCGCAGGCCGCGGACCAGCGCCGCGGCGGCGTGCACCGGATCCTGCTCGCCGACTACCGCGCCGGCCAGGACCATCGGCACCCGGGCCTCGTCGATCAGGATCGAGTCGGCCTCGTCGACGATCGCGGTCTTCAGCGGCGGCTGGACCCGCTCGGCGAGGTCGGTGACGAGCTGGTCGCGGAGGAAGTCGAAGCCGGCCTCGCTGACCGAGACGTAGGTGACGTCGCAGGCGTACGCGGCGCGCCGCTCCTCGGGGGTGGACGCCTCGTTGACCCAGCCGACGGTGAGCCCGAGCAGCCGGTAGACCGGGGACATCCACTCGGCGTCCCGGCGGGCCAGGTAGTCGTTGACGGTGAGCACGTGCACCGGGCCGTTGCCGAGCCGGACGTGCCCGTACGCGGCGATGGTGGCGGTCAGGGTCTTGCCCTCACCGGTGGCCATCTCCGCGACCTTGCCGGAGAGCAGCGACATCGCGCCGAGCAGCTGCACGTCGTACGGCCGCTGGTCCAGCCCACGGCGGGCGGCCTCCCGGCCGATCGCGCAGATCTCCACGTACTCCGAGGCGGTGGCGGCGGCCTCGGTGAGCGCGGCGTCGTCGAGGGCGGACAGCTCCTCCTCGCGCGCGGCGATCCGCGGCAGCAGCTTCTCCAGCGGGGCCAGGTCCACCGTCGTCCCCGGGCGCTGGAGGAACCGCCGGAACCTGCTCTTCAAGCGTTGCGACACACCCATGAGCGGCAACGGTACGCGAACCGGGCGGTTGATCGCTGCCCGGCTCGTCCGGGGCGCGCCGCCGGCCCGCCCGGCCGGACGTCCGTCCAGCTCAGCGGGGTGGGCCGGATCAGCTCACCAGGAGCTGGTGGGCGGCCAGCTCCCGGTAGAGCGGACTGGTGACGGTCAATTCGTCGTGGGTGCCGACCGCGACCACCCGCCCGCCGTCGAGCACCACGATCTGGTCGGCGTCGACGACGGTGGCCAACCGGTGGGCGACGATCAGCAGGGTGCGCCGCCGGGCCACCGCGTCGATGGCCCGGCGCAGCGCCGCCTCGTTGCGGGCGTCGAGGTTGCTGGTCGGCTCGTCGAGCAGCAGCACCGGCGGCCCGGCGAGCAACGCGCGGGCGATGGCCAGCCGCTGCCGCTCACCGCCGGAGAGCAGCACCCCGCCCTCCCCCACCTGCACGTCCAGCCCCTCGGGGGCGCGGGTGGCGAGGTGGGTCAGGTTGACCTGGTCGAGCGCGTCGCGCAGGGCGGCCTCGGTGGCGTCGGGGGCGCCGATGAGCAGGTTGTCGCGCAGCGTCCCGGCGAGCACGGGGGCCTCCTGCTCGACGTAGCCGAGCCGGGCCCGCAGCACGTCGCGGGGCAGGTCGCGCACGTCGACGCCGTCGATGCGCAACGCCCCGGCGGTGACCTCGTAGAAGCGCTCCACCAGCGCCAGCAGGGTCGACTTGCCGGCGCCGGAGGGGCCGACCAGGGCGGTGCGGGTGCCGGCGGGCACGGTGAAGCTCACCTCGTGTAGCACCGCCGGGCCGTCCGGGTAGCCGAACCCCACCCGGTCGAACTCGATCACTGCCGGGTGGCCGGGCCGCGCGGCCGCCGCCGGCCCCGCACCGTCCGCGGCCTCCTCCACCGGTACGGCCAGCACCTCCTCGATGCGCTGCAACGCGCCGAGCCCGGTCTGCAGCTGGGTGTACGCGTGCACCGCCTGGCCGAGCGGCAGGACCAGGAAGAACAGGAACATCACGAAGGCGACCAGGTCGCCGACGGTGATCGCGCCGGCCGCCACCCGGGCCCCGCCGACGCCGAGGACCAGCAGGAACGCGCCCTGGATGGTGACCGTGCTGACCGGGCCGACGACGGCCTGCACCCGGGCCACCCGCAGCCCGGCCGCGTACGCCGCCTGCGCGCTGACCCCGACCGTGGCGGCCTCGCGGCCCTCGGCCCGGGCGGCGCGGATGGTGCGGGCGGCGGAGATGGCCCGCTCGACGGCGGAGGTCATCTCCCCGACCCGTTCCTGGGCGGCGCGGGACAGCCCGCGCACCCGGCGGGCGACGGTGAGCGCGAAGCCCACCCCGGCGGCGACCCCGAGCAGGGTCACCCCGAACAGCACCGGGTCGAGCAGGGCCATCGCGGTGGCGGCGCCGACCACCATCACCGCCCCGGTGACGGTCTCGAAGAGCCCGGAGGTGACCACCGCCCGCAGCAGGGTGGTGTCGGAGCCGACCCGGGAGAGCAGGTCGCCGGTGCGGCGTCGGTCGTACTCGACGATCGGCAGCCGCAGCAGGTGCCCGGCGAGCCGGCGGCGGGTGCCCAGCACCACCCCCTCGGCGGTGCGTTGCAGCAGGTAGTCGCGGAGCCCGCCGAGGGCCGCCCCGGCCACCACCAGGGCGACCAACACGACGACCAGGCCGGCGACCGGTCGGGCCGCGGCCAGGGAGTCCAGCACCTGCCGGGTCAGCAGCGGCTGGGCCAGCGCCGCCCCGGCGCCGACGAGCGACAACGCGCCCACCGCGACGAGGGTGCCGCGGTGGGCGCGCAGGTAGGGCAGCAGGGCGGCCAGGCCCGGCCGGCCGGCGGTCTCGACGGTCATGGGCCGACCGTAGCCGCCCCCGCCCAGGGTCGAGTCGGCTCAGCCGGTGAAGATCACCTGGAGTTCCTGCCGGCGCCGCTCGGCCAGCTCGGTCAACAGCCCCGGGGCCTCGTCGAACGGCACCACCGCGGAGACCAGGTGCTTGCGGATCACGTCGCCGTACTGCCGCAGCAGCTCGACCGTCTCGGCGGAGAGCCGTTCCCGGTCCCAGGTCGGGGCGAGCCCGCGCGGCACCCGGCCGATCTGGGCGCAGCGCAGCGACAGCCCGTTGTGGTGGAACTCCTCGCCGAGCCGCACGGCGTCCGCGCCGTCCTGGTAGAAGGCCAGGTCGATCACGGTGCCCTGGGGGCGCAGCAGGCGCAGCGCCAGGTGCAGCGCCCACGCCTGCCCCCGGCACTGGAACACCACGTCGGCGCCGCGGTCGCCGGCGGCGTGGTTCCACCGGGTCTTCAGCACCACGGCCGGGTCGTCGGCCTCCGGGTCGAGGGTCTGGAGGCCGAGCGCCTCGGCCACCTGCCGCCGCTGCGGCGTGGGATCCAGCACCACCACCGAGGCCGCCCCGTGCCGCTTGGCGAACAGGGCGGTGAGCAGCGCCACCACCCCGCTGCCGACCACCGCGACCCGCCGCCCGCGCACCCCGTCGCCGAGCGAGCGCACGTCGGTGCCGCACAGGTCGGCGGCGGCGTGCAGCAGGCCGTTGGCGCAGATCGGGCCCATGTGGGCGACGTAGACGCCGAGCATCGGGTCCAGGTCGTCGGGGAGCGGCACGAAGCGTTCGGCGAGCGGGTCGGCGACGTACCCGGTGCGGTGGCCGTACGTCATGGCGCCGACGGTGCCGACGGCCACGGCCGGGGTACGGCTCTGCACCACCCGGCCGACCTGCATGTACCCGAGCCGGGTGACCGGGTACGGGGTGCTGGCCGCACCGGGCTGGAACAGCCCCAGGTCCGGGTTCCAGGTGACGTTGAGGTACGGGTTGGTGCCCTTGACGAAGCTCAGTTCGGTGCCGGCGGAGACGCCGCTGTAGAGCGTCTGGACCCGGAACGAGCCCTCGGGCAGCTCGGCGGCGTCCTGCTCGGTCAGCTCGACCCGGCCGGGGCCGCTGACCACCACGACCTTGTCACGCATCGACGCTCACCCCTTCGGTGACGGCGGTCGGCACGGAAGCGAACGACCGGGTGGCGGCCGGGCCGGTGGGCAGCGTGACGCTGCGGCCGGTGCGGGCGCTCTCGGCGACCGCGAGGGCGAGCCGCTGGGTGCGCAGCGCCTCGGCGTACGGCACCCGGACGTCGTCGCCGACCCCGGTCACCGCGTCGATGAAGGCCCGGTCCACGGCGACCCGCGCGCCGTCCGGATCGGACTCGACGCGCCGCTCGCCGTCGGCGTCGCGGATCACCAGTCCGTCCTCGGCCAGCGACAGCGCCAGCCCGTCGGCGAGGATCTCCAGGCCCGCCCGGTGCTTCCAGGTCAGCACGCAGGCCGCGGCGAGGGTACCGACCGCCCCACCGGCGAACCGGAGGGTGGCGGCGGTCACCGAGTCGATGTCGGCGCCGTCGACCGGGGGCGGCGTGCCGTCGCCGTACGCGGTCACCTCGACCGCCTCACCGACCAGCGAGCGGACCAGGTCCAGCACGTGCGCGGCCTGCTCGACGACCGGCCCGCCGGAGCGCTCCCGCACCGCCCACCAGGCCACCGGCGGGACCTTGTCCAGCCAGGCGCCGTTGACCATCCGCACCGGACGGTCGGCCAGCAGTTGCCGCGCCTGCTCCACCACGTGCAGGTACCGCCAGTGGTGCCCGACGGCGGTGAGCAGTCCCTTCTCCTGCACCAGCGCGGCGATCCGCTCGGCGGTGTCCAGGTCCACCGCCACCGGCTTCTCCACGAACATCGGGATCCCCGCGGCGATCACCGCCTCCTCCACCGGCCCGTGCGCGAACGGCGGCACACAGACGTACACCGCGTCCGGTCCGGCGGCGAGGAGCTCGCCGACGTCGGCGAAGGTCCGGCCGCCGTGCGCGCCGGCCAGCTCCGCCGCCGCGTCCCGGGCCACATCGGTCACCCCGAGCAGTTCCACGTCCTCGAATCCGGCCAGTACGCGGGCATGGCGTTGCGCCACCCCGCCGGCCCCGACCAGTCCCACCCGGCACGTGCGCATTCCACCGACCCTCTCGACGCTGTGTCACGACTAGCGGGGAGAGCACTCCCCCCACCGGCCGAACGTGAAACCCGGCGGGGCGCGCAATACAGCGTTCATCTGCCCGGAACCGGCCGGAGAACGCTTCGTGATCAAGCTGTTAGGCATGATCCGGTTAGCGCGCGGGCGGATTTGGGAAAACCAACTCCGCGTTTCCGCCACGATCTGGGGGTGTGTCAGTGCGGGATACAGAAGCGATCGTCTCACCCGTCGTGGAGGCATGGGCCACGTATCGGACGACGTCTGCGCGGGACTGGCCGGCACGTCGGCTCATGCGCGCCAAGGGTGACAGCCGGGTCAGTGTCGTGCTGCCCGCCCGTAACGAGGAGGCTACGGTCGGGGCGATCGTCTCCACGATCCGCGAACATCTGATGGACCGGGTCGCCCTGGTCGACGAGCTGATCGTGGTGGACTCCCGGTCGACCGACCGGACCGCGCAGGTGGCCCGGGCCGCCGGCGCCGAGGTGGTCGGCCAGGACGAGATGACCCGGGGCCTGCCCCGGCTGACCGGCAAGGGCGACGCGCTCTGGGCGGGCCTGGCCGCCGCCGAGGGCGACGTCGTCGCGTTCGTCGACGCCGACCTGCGCGAGTTCCGGCCGCACTTCGTGACGGGCCTGATCGGGCCGTTGCTGACCGATCCGTCGGTCGACTTCGTGAAGGGCTTCTACCACCGGCCGCTGGTCGGTGCGCACAGTGTCGAGGCCGACGGTGGCGGGCGGGTGACGGAGCTGATGGCCCGGCCGCTGCTCAACCTCTTCTGGCCGGAGCTGGCCGGCTTCGTGCAGCCGCTGGCCGGCGAGTACGCCGGCAGGCGCGAGGTGCTGGAGCGGGTGCCCTTCGTCTCCGGGTACGGCGTGGAGACGGCGATGCTGATCGACCTGCTGGAGCTGGTGGGGCTGGACGCGCTGGCGCAGGTGGATCTCGGCGAGCGCAAGCACCGCCACCAGGACACCGCGGCGCTGGGCCGAATGTCGGCGCAGATCATGCAGACCGCCTGGTCGCGGTTGCAGCGACGCGGCTGGGCCAGCCCGGGCACGATGCCGGCGGCCCTGCTGACCCAGTTCCGCCGGGGCGGCTCGGACGCGCTGCCCAACCTGGACCGGGAGATCGTGGTCAGCGACGTCTCGGTGCAGGAGCGTCCGCCACTGGCGCAGCTGCGCCACCGGGTGCCGCGGCGGCGGGTGGCGGCGTGAGGGACCGGTCACGAGGACCGGAGCGGGACGGCCGGCCCCACGGGTCGGTCGACGGCGTGCAGCGGGTGACCGACGGGGGCCCCGCCGAGGGAAGGAAGACAGCGCGATGAGTCTCACGGTCCTGATGAACGCCGGCCCCTGGCTGTCCGTGCCACCTCCCGGCTACGGGGGCATCGAGAACGTCATCGCCACCCTGGTGCCGGAGTTGCGGCGGCTCGGGGTGAAGGTGGTGCTCGCCTCGGTCGACAGCAGCACCCTGCCGGTGGACGAGAAGTTCTCGGTCTTCCCCGACGGGCAGTTCCACGCGCTGCAACGGCCCTACAACCAGGTGTGCGGTGTCTCCCAGGCGCACCTCAACGGCGTCGTCCGGCAGCTGCACACCCGCGACGACATCGACCTGGTGCACGACCACGTGGAGGCGGTCGGCCTGGCCACCCTCTCGGCGATGGGCCCGGACGCCCCGCCGGTGCTGCACACCCTGCACTGGGACCTGGCCAAGCACCCGGAGCTGTACGGCAACCTGGACGCCGGTGAGCGGGTCCGGGTCAACGGCGTCTCCGCCTCGCAGCTCGCCCGCGCCCCCCGGGCGTTGCAGGCGCACTCCGTGGGGCACGTGCACCTGTCCACCCCGCTGGCCGTCGGCGCGGACCGCGCGCCCCGGCCGGAGAAGGGCGACTACGCGATCATCCTGGGCCGGATCAACCCGGGCAAGGGGCAGGACGTCGGCGCCCGGCTGGCCCAGCGGGTCGGGGTGCCGCTGGTGCTCGCCGGGCCGGTCGGGCCGTACCACCGGCCGGAGGACCTGGCCGCGGCCGGCGACGAGGCCCGGCAGAACCCGGACGTCCGGTTCTTCTACGACGAGGTGGCCCCGCACGTGGACGGCGACCTGGTCCGGTGGGTGGGCACGGTGGCCGGGCAGGAGCGCGACGACCTGCTGGCCGGGGCGAAGGCCTCGCTCTTCCCGCTGCGGTGGGAGGAGCCGGGCGGCACCGCCGTGGTGGAGTCGCTGGCGCTGGGCACCCCGGTGGTGGCGACCGCCCGGGGCTGCCTGCCCGAGCTGATCGAGCACGGGCGTACCGGCCTGCTCACCGGCGACGAGGACGAACTGGGCGACCTGCTGCTCGCGGCGAGCCTGCTGGACGTCGACGAGTGCCGGCGGGAGGCCGCCGTCCGGTTCACGCCGGCGGTGATGGCGCAGCGGTACGTCGGCCTCTACGAGCGGGTCCGGCAGGGCGCCCGGGTGCCCCAGTTGCAGGCCGCCTGAGCCGTACGCCGACGATCCCGGGCCCGACCCCGCGACGGGGTCGGGGTCCGGGTTTGTCCGTGTCGGAACCGGGTACGCGCGGCGCGACGGAGGGAGCCCGCGATGGTGGGTCCGATGGCCCACTCCCGGGCCCGGCGCAACCCCGCGGACGGTCGCGCGCCGGTGCGGCGGGCCGCCGCCACCGTCGGGGTGTTCTTCCTGCTCCTCGGCGCGCTGGGCTTCGTGCCCGGCATCACCACGGGGTACGCCGACCTGCGGCTGGCCGGGCACCAGTCCGGCGCGCAGCTGTTCGGGGTGTTCCAGGTGTCGGTGTTGCACAACCTGGTGCACCTGGCTTTCGGGGTGGCCGGGCTGGTGCTGGCACGCACCGTCGAGCGGGCTCGCGCGTACCTGGTCGGCGGCGGCGCGGTCTATCTCGTGCTGTGGCTGTACGGGTTGGCGGTCGACCATCGCAGCGCCGCGAACGTCCTGCCGGTCGACGGCGCCGACGACCTGCTGCACCTGGGGCTGGGGGTCGGCATGCTCGGTCTGGGCCTGCTCGCCGGACGTGACGGGGATCGCCGCTGACTCGGCCGTGGTGGGCGAGGCGGTCCGGTTTCGTCCTGCTCTGCCCGGGGTACCTGCGGGGATCTGCCAGCACGCGAGCGGAATCGAGGAGTCGATGGCGAGCCGCATCAGCTGTGAGGTCCACGACGAGTCCCCGGTGACCGTCGTGCGACTCGCCGGCGCGCTGGACCTGGCCACGATGCGCTCGGTGCACACCGTGCTGGACCGCTGCCTGACCAGCCAGCCGGACGCGCTGGTGGTCGACCTCGGAGGCGTCGAGGTCGCCGACCCGTTGGCGCTGTCCGTCTTCGCCGCCACCGCCCGGCGGGCCGCCGACTGGCCGGCCGTGCCGGTGGTGCTCTGCGCACCCCCGGCCGACGCCGCGGCCTGGCTGGCCGAGTCCACCGCCTGCCGGGTGGTGCCGGTGCGCACCAGTTGCGCCGAGGCCACCGAACTGGCCGGAGCGTCCGCGTCGCCCCGGCTGCGGGTGCGGCTGGAACCGGTGGCGACCGCCTGTCGCAGGGCCCGGGATCTGGTGGCGGAGGCCTGCGGCCGGTGGAACGTGCCGGAACTGGCCGGCCCGGCCTCGCTGGTGCTCAGCGAGCTGGTGGGCAACGTGGTCCGGCACGCACACACCCCGATGCAGGTGACGCTGACGCTGCGCCGGCCGTACCTGCAGGTCTCGGTGGCCGACGGCTGCCCGACGGCGGCCCGGGCCGGCTGCCCGGAGATGCGCGCCGAGGGTGGCCGGGGCCTGATGCTGGTGCGTGAGGTGGCGCAGCGCTGGGGCAGCTCGCCGGTCGGCGACGGCAAGGTCGTCTGGGCCCTCGTGCCGGCGGTTTGACCGAAATTACCTCTCTCGCCTGGTTACATAGGCAGAGGGGCGGGTAGCCGCGCCCGTCCTTTCTGTCGTGACGACGGGGTGAGAGCCATGCCCAGACGGGTAACCACGGAGCCCGCACGAGACCGGGGGCCGGCGATCCTCGCACCGGCCCGGTTCGGGGGCTATCCCGGCCCGGTCCGGCCGGCCCTGCCCGGCGCCAAGCTGATCAAGCTGCTCGGTACGACCGACGCCAAGCAGATCGGCCTGCTCTACCTGCTGACGTCGTTCATCTTCTTCCTGATCGGCGGCGTGCTGGCGCTGTTCCTGCGGGCCGAACTGGCCCGCCCGGGACTGCAACTGCTCTCCCCCGAGCAGTACAACCAGGCGTTCACCATGCACGGCACCATCATGCTGCTGCTCTTCGCGACCCCGCTGGTGTTCGCCTTCGGCAACTACATCGTGCCGATCCAGATCGGCGCTCCCGACGTCTCCTTCCCCCGGCTCAACGCGTTCGCCTACTGGCTCTACCTCTTCGGCGGGGCGATCGTGATGGCCGGCTTCTTCACCCCCGGCGGCGCCGCGGACTTCGGCTGGTTCGCGTACACGCCGCTGAGCACGGCCGAGCACTCGCCCGGCGTCGGCGCCAACATGTGGGTGGTCGGCCTGGCCATCTCCGGCCTCGGCACGATCCTCGGCGCGGTCAACATGATCACCACGATCCTGACCCTGCGCGCGCCCGGGATGACGATGTTCCGGATGCCGATCTTCACCTGGAACATCCTGCTCACCAGCGTCATCGTGATCTTCATCTTCCCGCTGCTGGCGGCCGCGTTGTTCGCGCTGGCCTCGGACCGGCTCCTCAACTCGCACGTCTTCGACTCGACGACCGGCGGCACGCTGCTCTGGCAGCACCTGTTCTGGTTCTTCGGCCACCCCGAGGTCTACGTCGTGGCGCTGCCGTTCTTCGGCATCATCACCGAGATCATCCCGGTCTTCGCCCGCAAGCCGATCTTCGGCTACACCGGGCTGGTGCTCGCCACCATCGCGATCACCGTGCTGTCGATGACCGTGTGGGCGCACCACATGTTCGCCACCGGGCAGGTGCTGCTGCCGTTCTTCAGCTTCCTGAGCTACCTGATCGCGGTCCCGACCGGGGTGAAGTTCTTCAACTGGATCGGCACCATGTGGAAGGGGCAGATCACCTTCGAGACGCCGATGCTCTTCGCCGTCGGGTTCCTGGTGACCTTCCTGTTCGGCGGCCTGACCGGGGTGCTGCTCGCCAGCCCGCCGGCCGACTGGCACGTCAGCGACACCTACTTCGTGGTCGCCCACTTCCACTACGTGCTCTTCGGCACGATCGTCTTCGCCGCCTTCGGCGGCGTGTACTTCTGGTTCCCGAAGATGACCGGGCGGCTGCTCGACGAACGCCTGGGCAAGATGCACTTCTGGACCATGTTCGTCGGCTTCCACGCCACCTTCCTGGTGCAGCACTGGCTGGGCAACGAGGGCATGCCCCGCCGGTACGCCGACTACCTGCCCGGCGACGGCTTCACCACGCTGAACATGGTCTCCACGGTGGGTTCGTTCGTGCTCGGCATCTCCACCCTGTTCTTCATCTACAACGCCTGGCGGTCCTGGCGTCACGGCGCGATGGTGACCGTGGACGACCCGTGGGGTTTCGGCAACTCCCTGGAGTGGGCCACCACCTGCCCGCCGCCGCTGCGCAACTTCGACCGGATGCCCCGGATCCGCTCCGAGCGGCCCGCCTTCGACGCCAAGTACGGCCCGCTCGTCTCCGACCTGGGCCGGGACCTGCCGCAGCGCACCACCCGCCCGCCGCAGGAGTTCCGCGAGGAGCTGCACCGGGAGAAGCACCTTCCGGAGTCGCCGGCGGCCGAGGGCGCGCACGGCGCACGGGAGGCGGTGGCCTACCACCCCGCCCCGCAGTCCGGCGCCCGGCCGGTGGAGGTGCCGGAGCCGGAGGAGGTGCGCCGGCCCAGCTTCGAGGAGACCGACGCGCCGGAGAACGGCGCCCCGGGCGCGCAGCGGGCGTCGCAGGAGAGCGAGCGGTGGCGGCACCCGCGCGGGCACGGCGACACCGAGGAGCACTGACCCCTTCCGGGTCGTTCCGGACAGCCGGCTCCGGGACGGACGAGGCGGTTGGTGAGTCCGCTAGCGACTTGATCGCACAGATGGATCGCCTTCTGCGTGGAGAGGCCGTGTCCGTGGAGAGCCGTGCGGTGGCGAGTCCGAAGTGCGCCCGCGAGACACGGCGGTCCGCGCCGCCCTGGCCAGGCGATCGGTCGACCCCGGCGCGGGCGGGCCGCGCCGGGGTCGGGTGACAGGTGTTCAGGCTTCGACGGTGGCCGGCAGGCCGGCCGCCGCCAGCGAGCGGCGAACCGCCGGCTGCACCCGGGTCAGCCGCAGCGGGACGCCGGTGCGGGCGGCGGCGTCCCGGCCGGCCATCAGCGCCGCGATCCCACCGGCGTCGACCCCACCGGCGCCGTCCAGGTCGACCACGACCTCACGGGGCCGGCCGGTGACCGCCTCCAGCATCACCCGGCGCAACTGGTCGGCGCCGTCCCGGTCGATCTCGCCGCCGATCTCCACCACCACCCGGTCGCCGGTGCGCTTGAGCGCGATCCGGTTGCGCCCGGTCTCGGTCTCGGCGGCGCCGTTCTGCCAGGGCGGCGGGGCGTCGGCCAGCATGGCCTGGCGCAGCCAGGTCAGCGCGCGCGACAGCAGCCGGGAGACGTGCATCTGCGAGATGCCGAAGCGGGCCGCGATCTCCGCCTGGGTCTGGTTGCCGTAGAAGCGCATGGCCAGGATGCGCCGCTCCCGCCAGGGCAGGCGGTGCAGCAGCCCGCTGACCGTCACCCGGTCGTCCACCGACTCCAGGGCGTTGTCCGACTCGCCGACCAGGTCGCCGAACTCGGCGGAGCTCTCCCCGCCGACCGGCGCGTTCAGCGAGGCCGGGCTGTAGCCGGCGGCCGACTCCAGCGCGGCGAGGATCTCCTCCTCCGGGGTCTCCAGCCGCGCGGCCAGCTCCGCCACGCTGGGCGCGCGGGACAGCTCGCTGGTCAACGCCGCGGTGGCCTGCCCGACCTCCAGGATCAGGTCGCGCAGCCGGCGCGGCACGTGCACACCCCAGGTGCGGTCGCGGAAGTGCCGCTTGATCTCGCCGACGATGGTGATGGCGGCGTACGCGGTGAACGAACCCCGCTCCGGGTCGTACCGGTCGACGGCGTTGACCAGGCCGAGCCGGGCCACCTGCTCCAGGTCCTCCAGCGGTTCACCCCGCCCCCGGTACCGGCGGGCCAGCCGGCCGGCGAACGGCAGGGCGAACCGGACCAGGTCGTCGCGTGCCTCCTGCCGCCGCTCGGGCGGCAGTCCCGCGATCCGCGCCGCGTACGCCAGCGCGGCGGCGTCCAGGTCCTCCAGGCCGCGCTCGTTCGTCGGCGGTGGTGTGGTCGTGGTGGTCTGTCCGAACATCCGCGCCTCCCTCAGGAAGGTCCCCCGCCCGGATCGGAGCCGGTCGTGCGCGTGGTCGGGCCACGCACCGGGCCGGAAGTTGGGTCACGTGACGCGCCGGTGTCACCGGACGCGCGGGAGCGGCAGAGAGCGCGCCGCACGGCATGTGGGGCCGTCGCAGCGAGCGGTGTTCCCGCTCCGTAGGTACTCAATCACGGGACCCGGGGTTCGCGAGGATGTTTCGGCAGCTCGGCCCGCCGGGTCGGGTGCTGGCCCGCCCGGCGTCCGGTTTCCGCCGGTCAGCTCACGGCCAGGCCGAGCGGGGCGCCGCCCTCACGCAGCGCGGCCACGGCCTCGGCGGCGGCCAGCGGCGGCGGGACCGGCAGGTCGTACGGCTGGTTGCGGAGCACCTCGGTGGCCCGGCGGGTGGGGACGGCGGCGACCGGGTAGCCGCGGGCGGCGGTCCGGTCCAGGGCCCGGCGACGGCGGCCGAACGCGGCGACGGCGAGCCACTGCGGCAGTCCGGCCAGCGCCGGGGTACGCAGGCCGGGCGACTCCGGCAGCACGTCCACCGAACTGAACGGCTCGCTGCCGGCGAGCCACCACTCCACCTGATCGACGCTGCGCCGGGTGGCGTTCTCGCACCAGTAGGGCACCAGTCCCGCCCGCACCACCTGCCACGGGTCGAGCAGCCGACCGCACTCGACCACCAGCCGGTCACCGGTCTTGCCGGCCCGCCGCAGCCAGCGCCGGTAGAGGTCGGCGACGGCGGCGCTCAGCGCGGCGGGGTGCGGGAAGAGCACTTCGTGCAGGCCGTGGCCGTGG
>NZ_JBNADX010000041.1:0-34063 GCF_049629545.1 Micromonospora citrea | reverse complement strand
GGGTGGGGGCAGGGTGGGGTGGGGTGGGGGGAGTTAGGTGCGGAGGTAGGAGGCGCCGTTGAGGTCGAGGATGGTGCCGGAGGCCCACTGCGACTCGGGGGCGGCCAGCCAGTGCACGGCGGCGGCGATCTCCTCGGGGCGGGCCACCCGGTGGAACGGGCTCTGCGCCCGGATCGCCTCGCCCCGCTCGCCGGCGAGGTGCTCGGTGGTCATGTCGGTCTCGACGAAGCCGGGCGCGACGGTGGCCACCGCGATGCCGTACGGGGCCAGCGCCACGGCGAGGGACTGGCCGAGGGCGTTCAGCCCGGCCTTGCTGGCGCCGTACGCGGGCTGCTCGGGCTCGCCCCGGAACGCGCCCCGCGACGAGACGTTCACGATCCGGCCGCCGCGTACGCGCAGGTGCTGCGCGGCGCACCAGGTGACGTTGGCGGCCCCGGTCAGGTTCGTCTCCAGCACCTGCCGCCAGCGCCGCTGCCACTGCTCGTACGAGGTGCCGAAGACCGGGTGCGGGGCGTCCCGTTCGCCGTACACGCCGGCGTTGTTCACCAGCACGTCGAGCCCACCGAGCCGCTCGGCCGCCTCGTCCACCATCGCGCGGACCGCGTCCGGGTCGGTCAGGTCGGCGCGGACCACCACGTGCCCGTCTCCGGGCAGCCCGGCGCGGACCGCCTCGGCCGCCTCGGCGGAGTCCCGGTGGTGGATCGCCACCCGGTCACCGCCGGCCGCGAACACCCCTGCCACCGCGCGCCCGATGCCGCGCGAGGCTCCCGTCACCAGTACCGCCCGTGAAGTCACGCGGCACATCATGCCTGGCGACGACTTACCATGCCCCGATGGGATCCGACTGCCTGTTCTGCCGCATCGTCGCCGGGGAGATCCCGGCCACCATCGTCCGGGAGACCGCCACCACCCTCGCCTTCCGCGACATCGACCCGAAGGCCCCGGTGCACGTGCTGGTCATCCCCAAGGAGCACTACGCCGACGTGGCCACCCTGGGGCAGGGCGACCCGGCGCTCGCCGGTGAGCTGCTGGCCACGGCCGCCGCGGTGGCCGAGGACGAGGGGCTGCTCGGGGACGGCTTCCGGCTGATGTTCAACACCGGCGCGTACGGCGGCCAAGAGGTCTTCCACGTGCACGCGCACCTGCTGGGTGGCGCCCCGCTGGGTCCGATGCTCGCCCGGGGCGTCGCGTGAGGGGTGCGCAGGACCGGCTGGAGCGGATGGTTCGCCGGGTCCAGGCGCAGGCCCGGGTGCCCGCCCTCGCCGCGGCCCTGCACCGGGCGGACCGCCCGCTCTGGACCTGCGAGGTCGGCGGCACCGGCGACGACACCACGCTCGGCCCGCAGACCCGGTTCCGGATCGGCTCGGTGACCAAGACCTTCACCTCGGTGCTGGTGATGCAGTGCCGCGACGACGGGCTGCTCGACCTCGACGACCCGATCGGCCGGCACCTCGACCTGCCCGCGCACGGCGACCTGACCGTCCGCCGCCTGCTGTCGCACACCGCCGGCCTGCAACGCGAGCCGTACGGGGACGTCTGGGACACCCTGCGCGCCCCGAACGTCGACGAACTGGTCGCCGACCTGGCCCGGGTGGAGCGGGTGCTGCCCACCGGGCGGCGCTACCACTACTCAAACCTCGGCATGGCCCTGCTCGGCCGGCTGGTCGGCGAACGGCGCGGCGGCACCTGGGCGGAGGTGCTCACCGAGCGGGTGCTGACCCCGCTGGGGCTGTCCGCCACCTCGGTCACCCCGGGGCCGACGGCGGCGACCGGGTTCCTGGTCGACGCGTACTCCGACGAGGCGCACCCGGAGCCGCCGACGGACTTCGGCGCGGTCGGCCCGGCCGCCCAGCTCTGGAGCACCGCGACCGACATGGCCCGGTGGGCGGCGTTCCTGGCCGACCCGGCCGCGTTGGACCCGACCGGCGCGGTGCTCGCCCCGAGCACCGTCGACGAGATGCGTTGGCCGCTCACCACCACCGACGAGACGTCCTGGGCGGCCGGCTTCGGCCTCGGCCTGATCCTCCTGCCGTACCCGGACCGGGTGGTGCACGTGGGGCACGACGGTGCGATGCCGGGCTTCCTGGCCGCGGTCTACGGCCGGCGCGGTGGCGACGGCACGGCCGGCGCGATGGGCTGCGCGGTGCTCGGCTCCTCCGGCACGGCCGCCGAGGTCCTCGAGCTGCCGCACCGGCTGCTCGCCGCCGCCGCCGAGCACGACCCGGCGGCGATCGAGCCCTGGCGGCCGGGCGAGCCCGCGCCGGGTCCGCTGCGCGGGATGCTGGGCCGCTGGTGGGGCGAGGGTTTCGAGTACGTCTTCAGCTGGCACGACGGGACGCTGCGGGCTCGGGGCGCGGACGACCCGGCGGGCCGGCCACCCGCAGTGTTCGCGCCACTGCCGGAGCGGTCCGACGTGTTCCGCACGGTCTCCGGCCGGGAGGTCGGCGAGCTGCTGCGGCTGACCCGGGACGAACACGGCACGGTGGTGCGGATGCACTGGGCGACGTACCGGTTCACCCGGCACCAGGAGACCTTCGACCGGTACGACTTCCGCGCGGGCTGACCGGGCCCGGGTGGGGTGGCCGGGGCGTGCTCCGGCGGGCGGAAATGGGCGCGGTGCCGCCGCTGTCGACCCGATACCATGGGTGCAACGTCCGCACGCCGCGCCAGCAGGGCCGGCACCGAGATCGGAAGCAGGTGGCACAGGGCCCCACGGCCCGACCTATGACCGGCACCCCACCTCCCGGCCCGCCCCGGGTGCAGACCAGGATCACGGTCCCTGACTCCAAGATCATGGTGAACCTGCTCGGCGCGGGCGACGAGATCCTGCGCCTCGTCGAACGCTCGGTCGACAGTGACGTGCACGTGCGCGGCAACGAGATCACCATCACCGGCGCGCCCGCGGACAACGCCCTCGCCGAGCGCCTCTTCAGCGAGCTGCTCGAACTGATCGAGAAAGGCGAGACCCTGACCACTGACGCCGTACGGCGTACCGTCGGCATGCTCGAACAGGGCGGCGCCGAGCGGCCCGCCGAGGTCCTCACCCTCAACATCCTCTCCCGGCGCGGGCGCACCATCCGCCCCAAGACGCTCGGGCAGAAGAAGTACGTCGACGCGATCGACGCGCACACCATCGTCTTCGGCATCGGCCCCGCCGGCACCGGCAAGACCTACCTGGCGATGGCGAAGGCCGTCCAGGCGTTGCAGGCCAAGCAGGTCGACCGGATCATCCTGACCCGGCCGGCGGTCGAGGCGGGGGAGCGGCTGGGCTTCCTGCCCGGCACCCTCAACGAGAAGATCGACCCGTACCTGCGTCCGCTCTACGACGCGCTGCACGACATGCTCGACCCGGAGTCCATCCCCAAGCTGATGGCGGCCGGGACGATCGAGGTGGCGCCGCTGGCATACATGCGCGGAAGAACCTTGAACAGCGCGTTCATCATCCTGGACGAGGCGCAGAACACCACGCCCGAGCAGATGAAGATGTTCCTCACCCGGCTCGGCTTCAACTCCAAGATCGTGGTGACCGGTGACGTCACCCAGGTGGACCTCCCCGGCGGGACGACCAGCGGCCTGCGGGTGGTCCGGGAGATCCTGGAGAACGTCGAGGACGTGCACTTCGCCCAGCTCTCCAGCTCGGACGTGGTCCGGCACAAGCTGGTGGGGGAGATCGTCGACGCGTACGCCCGCTGGGACGCCGAGCGGGAGAACCAGCAGGCGCAGAGCGTGCACGCCGTGCCCGGGCGGACCGCCCAGGGCGGCCGGGCCGGCCGGCGCCGCTAAGACCAGAGGAAGACAGTTGTCCATCGAGATCGCCAATGAGTCCGGTGTCGAGGTCGACACCGACGCCGTGCTCGCCGTAGCCCGGCACGCCCTCGACGAGATGGGGGTCAACCCCCTCGCCGAGCTCTCCGTGCTGCTGGTCGACATCGAGTACATGACCGAGCTGAACCACCGCTGGATGGGCGGTGACGGGCCGACCGACGTGCTCGCCTTCCCGATGGACGAGGGCAGCGTCGACCACGGCCCCGGGGAGAGCGCCCCGGCCGGCGGCGAGCCGGCCCTGCTCGGTGACATCGTGCTCTGCCCGGAGGTGGCCGCCAAGCAGGCCGCCGCCGCCGGCCACACCGCCGCCGACGAGCTGCACCTGCTCACCGTGCACGGTGTGCTGCACCTGCTCGGGTACGACCACGCCGAGCCGGAGGAGGAGCGCGAGATGTTCGGGCTCCAGGCCCGACTGCTGGCCAGCTGGCGGTCGACCCGGTCCCGGTGATGGACACTATCGCGGCCGGTCCGACAGCCGGCCTGCCCGACCTCCAGTTGATCTTCTTCGCGGCGGGGCTGGTGGTGCTCGCCGGCCTGATCGCGATGACCGAGGCGGCGCTCGCCGCCGTCTCCCCGGCCCGCGCCGCCGAGCTGGCCAGGGACGGGGCGCGCGGCGCGCGTACCCTCCAGGCCGTCGCCGGTGACGTGGTCCGCCACCTCAACCTGCTGCTGCTGCTCCGGCTGCTCGCCGAGCTGACCGCCACCACGCTGGTGGCGCTGGTCGCGGTGGACACCTTCGGCGCCGGCTGGCGGGCGGCGCTGATCACCGCCGGGGCGATGACCGTGGTCAGCTTCGTGGTCGTCGGTGTCGCGCCGCGTACCCTCGGCCGGCAGCACGCGTACGCCGTGGGCCGGGCGGTCGCGCCGCTGGTGCGCTGGCTCGGCCGCGCGCTCAACCCGCTCGCCTCGCTGCTGATCCTGATCGGCAACGCGGTCACCCCGGGGCGCGGCTTCCGGGAGGGGCCGTTCGCCACCCAGGTCGAGCTGCGGGAACTGGTCGACCTGGCCGAGCAGCGGGGCGTCGTGGAGCACGGCGAGCGGCAGATGATCCACTCGGTCTTCGCCCTCGGCGACACCATCGCCCGTGAGGTGATGGTGCCGCGTACGGAGATGGTGTGGATAGAGGAGGGCAAGACCCTCTCCCAGGCGCTCACCCTCTTCCTGCGTTCCGGGTTCTCGCGGATCCCGGTGATCGGCGAGAGCGTCGACGACGTGCTCGGCGTGCTCTACCTCAAGGACCTGATCCGGCGCACCCGTGGCGGTGACCCGCGCGACCATCAGACCCCGGTCGCGGAGCTGATGCGTCCGGCGACCTTCGTGCCCGAGTCCAAGCCGGTCGACGACCTGCTCTCGGAGATGCAGGCCGCCCGCAACCACCTGGTCATCGTCGTCGACGAGTACGGCGGCACCGGCGGTCTGGTCACCATCGAGGACATCCTGGAGGAGATCGTCGGCGAGATCACCGACGAGTACGATGTCGAGCGCCCGCCGGTCGAGCACCTGGAGGACGGGTCGGTGCGGGTCACCGCCCGGCTCCCGGTGGAGAATCTCGGCGAGCTGTTCGACACCGACCTGCCCACCGACGAGGTGGAGACCGTCGGCGGCCTGCTGGCCCAGTCCCTGGGCCGGGTGCCGATCCCCGGCGCCCACGCCGAGGTGGCCGGGCTCCGGCTGCTCGCCGAGGGCACCACCGGCCGGCGCAACCGGATAGACACGGTGCTGGTCAGCCGGGTCGCACCGGGTGACGAACCGGAGGGGGCCGGGTCCACCGGATCCCGTGACAACCAGACCAGAACCGAGGAGAGGCAACCCGCCGATGCCTGAGTCAGCCGCCGTACCGGCCGCCCGGCCCACCCCGTCCGACCCGGCGGAACTGAGCGCCGAGGACGGCAAGCTGGTCGTCCTGGCCCGGGGCGCCCGGGGCCGGGTGGGCGCCGTGGAGGGCGCGGCGGTCCGCGACCAGGACGGCCGGACGTACGCCGCGGCCAGCGTCGCGCTGCCGTCGCTGACCATCACCGCGCTGCAGCTCGCGGTCGCCTCCGCCGTGGCGGCGGGGGCCAGCCGGCTGGAGGCGGCGGTGGTGGTGACCGAGGCGTCGACGCTGGACGGGGCGGGGCACGCCGCGGTGCGGGACCTCTCCGCCGACGCGCCGATCCACGTCGCCGCGCCGGACGGCACGGTGCTCGGCACGGTGGTCGAGTGACCGCCGACGCCACCCGTCGTCCGTACCGGGCCGGGTTCGCCTGTTTCGTCGGTCGGCCCAACGCGGGCAAGTCGACGCTGACCAACGCGATCGTCGGTCAGAAGATCGCGATCACCTCGAACAAGCCGCAGACCACCCGGCACGTCATCCGGGCCGTGCTGCACCGTCCGGACTCGCAGCTCGTCCTGGTCGACACCCCGGGCCTGCACCGCCCCCGTACGCTGCTCGGCGAGCGCCTGAACGACCTGGTCCGCTCCACCTGGAGCGAGGTCGACGTGATCGGTCTCTGCATCCCGGCGGACGAGCCGGTCGGCCGGGGCGACCGGTTCATCACCGGCGAGCTGGCCGAGCTGAAGGCGACCGTGCTCGCCGTGGTCACCAAGACCGACCTGGTGGACAAGAAGCGGCTGGCCGAGCAGTTGCTGGCGGTCAGCGAGCTGGGCGAGTTCGCCGACGTGGTGCCGGTCAGCGCGGTCTCCGGGCACCAGCTCGACACCCTGGTCGACGTGATGACCGGCTACCTGCCGCCGTCGCCGCAGCTCTACCCGGACGACATGCTCACCGACGACCCGGAGCAGGTGCTGGTCGCCGAGCTGATCCGGGAGGCGGCCCTGGAGGGGGTGCGCGACGAGCTGCCGCACTCGATCGCGGTGGTCGTCGAGGAGATGATCCCCGAGGGGCAGCTCATGAAGATCTACGCCGACGTCTACGTCGAGCGGTCCAGCCAGAAGGCGATCGTGATCGGGCACCGGGCCGGTCGGCTCAAGGACGTCGGCACCCGCGCCCGCAAGCAGATCGAGGAGCTGCTCGGCACCCGGGTCTACCTGGACCTGCACGTGCGGGTGGCGAAGGACTGGCAGCGGGATCCGAAGCAGTTGCGCAAGCTCGGCTTCTGATGTCGGCGGGGGCGGCGTCCGCCGGTGCGCCGCGACGGGTGCTGGTCACCGGCGCGGCCGGCCGGATCGGCCGGATGCTGCGGCCCAGGCTGGCCGGCCCCGGGCTGGTGCTGCGCCTCTTCGACGAGCGGGAGCAGGAGCCGGCCGGGCCGGGCGAGCCGGTGGAGATCGTCCGCGCCGGGCTGGGTGACGCCGACGCGGTCGGGCGGTCCTGCGCCGGGGTCGACGCCGTGGTGCACCTGGCCGCCCTGAGCAGCGAGGACCGCTGGGAGGACATCCTGCGGGTCAACGTCGAGGGCACCCGTACCCTGCTGGAGGCGGCCCGGCTCGCGGGCGTGCCCCGGGTGGTGCTGGCCTCGTCCAACCACGCCGTCGGCTTCTACCGGGACGACGCCGCGGGGCCCCCGGTGGCCGGCGGCGTCGGTGGCGGGGTGCCCGCCCCGCACGGCCCGGACGGCGTCCCGGCCGACGCCTTCCCCCGCCCGGACGGCTACTACGGCTGGAGCAAGGCCGCCGTGGAGGCCCTCGGCAGCCTCTACGCCGACCGGTATGCGATGACCGTGTTCGCGCTGCGGATCGGCGCCTGCTTCGACCGGCCGCCCGGCCTGCGTGGCCTGGACACCTGGCTCTCCCCGGACGACTGCGCCCGGCTGGTGTCCGCCTGCCTGACCACCGGGGTCAACGGTTTCCGGGTGCTGTGGGGGGTCAGCGCCAACAGCCGGCGGTGGTGGTCGCTGGCCGAGGCCCGGGAGATTGGGTACGACCCGCAGGACGACGCCGAGGCGTACGCCGTCCCGGTGCTGGCCACCGAGGACGAGCGTCGGACGTCCGGGCTGCTCGGCGGGGTCTTCTGCGACTGGCCGCTCGGCGAGCCCTGGGTGAGGCGCTCGACCGCCGGTTGAGGCGGTGCGGCGGGGCTGGCCGACATATGGGAAGTTTCACTTCTCGGTGGGCCGGGCTGCGGGTTTGGCCGAAGTGGGTCGCAGGGTAGGGGACGTTCGACTGCCGCCCCTGACATAGATGCAGGCTGATGCGTAACCGATATCTGGACCTGCTCCGTGCCCTGGCCATCGCCCGGGTCGTGGTCTACCACGTCACCGGACTGGCCGCGTTGACCCTGATCTTCCCGGCGATGTCGATCATGTTCGCCCTCGCCGGGTCGCTGATGGCGGCCTCCCTGGACCGCTCCGGGGTACGCGCGGTGCCGCGCCGCCTGCGCCGGCTGCTGCCCTCGCTCTGGGTGGTGGCGGCCGTCTTCGTGCCGGCGATGCTGCTGACCGGGCTGGCGTTCGGCCCGAGGGTGCTGCTCTGGCTCTTCCCGGTCGCCGACCCCCCGGCCAACCACTGGGGGGCGCTGGCGCTCAGCCCGATCTGGTACCTGCGGGACTACCTGTGGTTCGTGCTCGTCTCACCGCTTGCGCTGTGGCTGTTCCGGCGGGCCCCGCTGCCCACCCTGCTCGCCCCGTACGCGCTGCTCGTCGCCATCGAACTCGGCATGCTGCCGACCGCGTCCGTCGCCCTGCGGCACTTCGGCCTCTACTTCGGCGCCTGGCTGCTGGGGTTCGCCCATCACGACGGCCTGCTGCGGCGCCTCGCCGACCGGGTCCTGGTGCCCACCGCGCTCGCCGTCGGCACGGCCGGCGGCGCCTGGATCCTCACCCATCCCGGCCCGCGCGGATACGACCTGAACGACATCCCGCTCGGCAACGCGCTCTGGTCGGCGGCGTTCATCCTGCTGGTGATCGGCCGGGCGCCGACCGCCGCCGCCTGGGTGGACCGCAGCCCCGCGCTCGGCCGGCTGGTGACCGTGCTGAACCGGCGCGCCCTCACCGTCTATCTCTGGCACATGTCGTTCGTGGTGGCGCTCACCCCGATGGTCGGCCTGGTCGGCTGGTCCGACCGGGACCCGATCGGGCTCGCCGTCCGGGTGCTGCTCGTCTTCCTGCTGGTCGGCGTGGTCACCCTGCTGGTCGGCTGGGTGGAGGACGTGGCCGCCCGCCGACGCCCGGAACTGATCCCCGGCGGCCGTCGCCCCGCGACACCCGTACGCCGCCCGGCGGCCGCTCCGACCGGTCCGGCGGCCGCTCCGACGAGAGCGGCGGTCGCCCCGGCCGGGCCGGCGTGGGCCCGCACCGGGGCACGGGCGGTGGTGCCCGTGCCCCGGTCCCCCGAAGCGGGCACGGTCGACCTCAGCGTCGGTTGACCGTGACGTTGCCGCTGCCCGTGCTCACGTCCAGCAGCACCGACGCGCCCGGGTCGTCCGGCACGCCCAGCTCGGCGTCACCGGACCCGGTGTGGGACCGGACCCGGTACCGGCCGTCGGGCACCAGCAGCTCCACGTCACCGCTGGAGGCGTGCGCCCGGGCCGCGACCGGGCGGTCCAGTTCGATCGTGACGTTGCCGGAGCTGGCCTCGGCGTCCACCTCACCGCCGAGGCGTACGCCGGTGATGTTGCCGGAGGAGGCCCGCAGCGTGACCGGGGCGGGGACCGCCGACACCTCGATGTCGCCGGAGCCGGTCTCGGCCTGCACCGGACCGCCGGCGGTGGCGACCCGGATGTTGCCGGAGCCCAACGTGAACTCCACCGCGCCGACCCTGGACAGCTCGACGTTGCCCGAGCCGGTCTCGCCCCGCACCCGGACCCCCTCCGGGGCGGTCACCTCGTACGACACCGAGCAGCGGGGGCCGCAGTCGGCGTCCAGCACCAGCTCGTCGCCCCGGATCTCGTACGTGCGGTCGGGCTGGTCGCCCTGGTAGCGCAGCACCCGCTTGATGCGTACCTCGGTTGCCGGGCCGGTTCCCCGCACCACCACGTCCCCCGCGCCCGGCCGCACCGTGATCGTGCCGATCCGCGCGGTCTCGGTCTGGTCGAAGTCCAGCTGGCGGAAGGAGAGCGTGTCACACCCGGCGGCGAGGATCAGGGTGGCGGCCGCGCCCAGGGCGACGGCGGTACGGGGGAGAGCCATGGTCAGCAACCTACGGTCGGTCCCCCGCGCCGCGCATCGGGGACGCGTCCCCGGTCCACCCCGATCCGACCCTGATTTCCCACCCCGAGGGAGAATGACCCGATGGCCGGGTACCGCCGACAGCTCTACCGCGACGACGCGGTGGTGCTGCGTGTGCAGAAGCTGGGCGAGTCCGACCGGATCATCACCCTGCTGACCCGCCGGCACGGCCGGCTGCGCGCGGTGGCCCGGGGCGTACGGCGCACCAGCAGCAGGTTCGGCGCCCGGCTGGAGCCGTTCGGCCACGTCGACCTCCAGCTCGCTGGCGACCCGAAGGGCAACCAGGGCAGCTCGCTGCACACCGTCAGCCAGGTCGAGGGGATCGACCTCTACGGCAAGCGGTTCCTCGGCGACTACCCCCGTTACACGGCGGCCAGCGCGATCGCCGAGACCGCCGAGCGGCTCACCCCCGTCGAGCGGGAGCCCTCGCTGCGGCTGTTCCAGCTCACCCTCGGCGCGCTGAAGGCCCTCGCCCGGGGCGAACACGCCACCACCCTGGTACTCGACGCGTACCTGCTGCGCGGGATGGCGCTCGCCGGCTGGGCGCCGGCGTTGACCGCCTGCGCGGTCTGCGGCACGCCGGGGCGGCACCGGGCCTTCTCCGTCCCGGCCGGGGGCGCGGTCTGCCCGGACTGCCGGCCTCCCGGCGCGGCCCACCCCGCCCCGACCACCATCGACCTGATGTCCGCGCTGACCAGCGGCGACTGGCAGGTCGCGGACGCCACCGAGACCGGCGTACGCCGGGAGTGCAGCGGCCTGGTCGCGGCGCACCTGCAGTGGCACCTGGAACGCGCGCTACGCTCGCTGCCGCTGGTCGACCGGGGTGCCCCGGCGGCCGGCGTGGTCCCGCCACCGGGCGGTGGCGCGGCCGGCCCGGTCCCGCCCCCGCGTGGCGCCGGGGCCGGCGTGGACGGCGTGAGCAGGGAGATGACCGAGTGATCCGATCGATGAGGGCCGGCCGGCGTGAGCCGGTGCCGCCGACGCCGCACCCGACGGGCGCCCGGCCGCCGACGCTGCCCGCCGAGGCGCTGCCGAAGCACGTCGCGGTGGTGATGGACGGCAACGGCCGGTGGGCCAAGGAGCGCGGCCTGCCCCGCACCAAGGGTCACGAGGCGGGGGAGCACAGCCTCTTCGACACCATCGAAGGCGCGATCGAGCTGGGCATCCCCTACCTGTCGGCGTACGCGTTCTCCACCGAGAACTGGCGGCGCTCGCCCGACGAGGTCCGCTTCCTGATGGGCTTCAACCGGGACGTCATCCGCCGCCGCCGCGACCAGCTCGTCGAGCTGGGTGTACGGGTGGTGTGGTCCGGGCGGGCCGGCCGGCTGTGGAAGAGTGTCATCTCCGAGTTGCAGACCGCCGAGGAGATGTCCCGGGGCAACTCGACGCTGACCCTGCAGTTCTGCGTCAACTACGGCGGGCAGGCGGAGATCGCCGACGCCGCCGCCGCGATCGCCCGGGACGTGGCCGCCGGCCGGCTCGATCCGGCGAAGGTCACCGAGAAGACCGTGGCGAAGTACCTCTACCACCCGGAGATCCCCGAGGTGGACCTCTTCCTGCGCCCCTCCGGCGAGGAGCGGATCTCCAACTTCCTGCTCTGGCAGACCGCGTACGCCGAGCTGGTCTTCCTCGACACCCTCTGGCCCGACTTCGACCGCCGCCACCTCTGGTACGCCTGCGAGCTGTACGCGCAGCGGGACCGCCGCTTCGGTGGGGCGCTGCCCAACCCGGTCGCCCCGCCGTCCTGACGGTCACCCGTGGGCCTGATGGTCGTGCCGGTCACGATTGGCGATCTCGGACCTGGGGTAACACCTCTCCAGCAGCCGATCGCGGAGGTGAACCCACATGATTCAGAAGCGGATTGCCCAGTGGGCGGTCATGGCGGTCGCCGTGCCGCTGGCGGCGGCCGGCGCCCGTCGGCTCAGCCACTCGCTGGAGGCCCGGCGTGGCCCCACCGGCGTGAGCCGCCTGCTGTCCAAGGGCGCCGACATGCTGCGCCCGCAGAAGGCCAAGCGTCGCCGGTTCTGGTGAGCACCGACGTCGACGCCGTCCCCGGTACGGGGACGGCGTCGACGCGTTCACGGCGGGCCGGGCCCCGCCGGCGCATACGATCGGCGTGAGGGCGTGCCGGGGCGGACGCGCCCGCCACGGGGGTGGACATGCGGGATCTCCGGTACGAGATGACCGCCGCGCTGGCCGGCGCGGGACTGGTCGACGCCGCGCAGCGGACGCGGGTCGTCGACGTCTGCGCCGGGGTCGCCGAGCGGTACTGCGCCGAGCTGGGGCACACCCCGGCCGTGCGCTCCGGCGAGATCGGCGAGCTGGCCGCCGGTGAACCGGCCGCGGGCTGGGCGCCGACCCCGCCGGAGGAGACACAACGGGCCTGGTGACCCCCGGCACGGGGGTCGCGGGGGGGGGGTGGGGAGGGGGCAGGGCCCAACACCCCGCCGCAGCCCGCTCAGCCCTGCACTTCGGCGCGGTCGCCGGCCCAGAGGGTGTGGAACGAGCCCGGCCGGTCGACCCGGTGGTAGGTGTGCGCGCCGAAGTTGTCGCGCAGGCCCTGGATCAGGGCGGCCGGCAGCCGCTCGGCGCGCAGCCCGTCGAAGTACGCCAGCGACGAGGAGAACGCCGGGGTGGGCACGCCGGCCCGGGCCGCGTCCACGACCACCCGCCGCCAGCTCGGCACGCCGTCGCTCACCGCGTCGGCGAAGTACGGCGCGACCAGCAGCGTCGGCAGCTCCGGCTGCGCGTCGTACGCCTCGCGGATGCGGTCCAGGAAGCGGGCCCGGATGATGCAGCCGCCCCGCCAGATGGTGGCGGTGCCGCCCAGGTCGATGTCCCAGTCGTACTCGCGGCTGCCGGCGCGGATGTGGTCGAAGCCCTGGGCGTACGCGACGATCTTGCTGGAGAGCAGCGCGCGCCGCACATCCTCGACGAAGGTCTCCCGGTCCTCGACCTGCCACTTCTCGCCCGCGTCGCCGAACGCCCCCCGGGCGGCCTCCCGCTGCCCGGCGTGACCGGACAGCGAGCGGGCGAAGGTCGCCTCGGCGATGCCGGTGATCGGGATGCCCAGGTCCAGCGCGCTCTGCACGGTCCAGCGGCCGGTGCCCTTCTGCTCGGCCTGGTCGAGCACCACGTCGACGAACGCGCGGCCGGTCGCCGCGTCGGTGTGCGCCAGCACGTCGGCGGTGATCTCGATGAGGAACGACTCCAGCTCGCCGGTGTTCCACTCCCGGAAGATCTCCGCGATCTCCGCCGGGCTCGCCGACAGCCCGGCCCGCAGCAGGTCGTACGCCTCCGCGATGAGCTGCATGTCGGCGTACTCGATGCCGTTGTGGACCATCTTGACGAAGTGGCCGGCGCCGTCCGGGCCGACGTGCCGGCAGCACGGGGCGCCGTCCACCTGCGCGGCGATCTTCTCGAAGATCGGGCCGAGCTTCGCGTACGACTCGGCGGAGCCGCCCGGCATGATGCTCGGGCCGCGCAGCGCGCCCTCCTCGCCGCCGGAGACGCCGGTGCCGACGAAATGCAGCCCGTGCTCGCGCAGCGCCTCCTCCCGGCGTCGGGTGTCGGCGAAGTGCGCGTTGCCGGCGTCGACGACGATGTCCCCCTCCTGAAGCAGCGGGACCAGCTCGTCGATGACCGCGTCGGTGGGCGCGCCGGCCTTGACCATCACGATCACGGCGCGGGGCCGTTCCAGCGTGGCGACGAAGTCGGCGAGGGACTCCGACGGCACGAAGGTGCCCTCGTCGCCGTGTTCGGCGACGAGACTGCGGGTGCGCTCCGGCGAGCGGTTGTGCACCGCCACGGTGAAGCCGTTGCGGGCCAGGTTCCGGGCCAGGTTGCGACCCATCACCGCCAGCCCCGTGACCCCGATCTGCGCCGTCGCCTGCTGAGCCATCCGTGTCCGCCCTTCTGGTACGCCTGTCGTGCTGCGACCGTATCGTGCCCGACCCGGGCCGGGGACGCTGCGTGAGCGCCGCGCGGCGGGCGGTGGCGGTCCTCCCGGCTCGGCGGGGTGCGCGGGTGGCGACAAAACCGGGTGCGCCCGCCGGGGCGATGGGTTAGCGTGCCGGTATGCGCATCTGACGCCCCTCTTCGAGAGCCCGACCCGCCGCCGCTGTCGCCGCCGCGGGTCCGTGAGTTCCGGGCGTCCGCGCACCACCACCTCGTCGTGGTCCTTCCGCTGCGGTCGCCCGGGCCGTCCCGCCCGTCGACCGTCCGCCCCGTGCGGTGGCGCGGTCCGTCCACAGAAGGAGGCAGCGTATGCCCGCCAAGCGCAGTCCGAAGAAGTCCCGGTCCGAGGTGCAGGTGAGCGTGGCGGACCTCGCCGCGTCCACCGTGACGCCCACCACCCCGGTCACCCTCGCCGACGACGCCGGTTCGTCCGGCGTCGCCCGGCCGACCCTGGTCCCGCCGCCGTCGCGGTCGGAGGTCCGCCGCGGCTCGACCGCCGCCCGGGGGCAGACCCGCCGGTACGCCTTCCGGCGCAGCTGACCGGCCCTGCGGTCCGGCTCCCGGCCGGCGGCCCGTGGCGTGCCACGGTGGCCGGCCGGGAGCGGTCAGCGGTGCCCCCGGCGGTGCCCGCCGGGCCGCCGGGGTCAGCCGATCAGGGGACGGAAGGTGCCGAGCGCGACGCTGACCGCCAGCGCCGCCCCGGCCAGCACCGCCGCCCCGGCGACCAGCAGGCCGTCCGCCGTGCCGAAGTGCTGCCGGCGGGCGACCGTACGCGGGGTGCCGGCGTCGAAGCCGCGGGCGTCCATCGCCACCGCGAGCCGGGTGCCCCGCCGGATCGCGCCCACCAGCAGGGCGAACGCCGTCGAGACGAACAACCGCAGCCGGGCCACCGGGTTGCGGCCGGCGTCCACGCCCCGCGCCCGGCGGGCCATCTCGATCATCTGCCACTCCTGGCCGAGCAGCGGCACCAGCCGGAACGCCGCCAGCGCGCCGATCGCGAACCGGGCCGGCGCCTTGGCGTTCTGGACCAGCGCGTCGGCCAGGTCGGTCGGGTCGGTGGTGGCGAAGACGATGATCCCGGGCAGGGCCACCGCGAACATCCGCAGCGCCAGGCCCAGCGCGGTGACCAGCACCCCCGAGGTGACCAGCAGCGGCCCGGCGTCCAGCAGCACCCGGCCGGAGCGGTCCGCGGCGAAGAGCACCAGGGTGACCACGATCCCGACCCCGCTGACCAGCAGCGGCAGCGCCCGCCGGGCCAGCACCCGGTACCGGATCCCGAACAGCGGCAGCAGGGCCAGTTCGACGGCGATCGCGATGGCCGGCGCGACCGGATCGAGGGTGGCGACCATGACGACGGAGAAGACCAGCGCCGCGGCGAGCTTCGCCACCGGATTGCGCCGGGCCAGCGGCGCGCCCGGCGCGGCGACGGGTTCCAGGCTGATCACGGGCGGACCTCGGGGCGGCGCAGGGTGACGGTGCGGTCGGCGAGCGCGGCGACGAAGTCCGCGTCGTGGGTGACCGTGACGACGCCGTGCCCCGCGTCGCGCAGGTCGGCGAAGAGGTCGACCAGTTCGTGCCAGGTCCGCCGGTCCTGGCCGAAGGTGGGCTCGTCGCAGATGAGCAGGCGCGGCGCGGTGGCCAGGGCGGTCGCCACGCTCAGCCGCCGCGCCTCCCCGCCGGAGAGGGTGTACGGGTTCGCCCCGGCCAGCTTCACCAGCCGCAACCGGTCCAGCAGCGCGTCCACGGTGGCCTTCACCGCCGGCTCCGGCTGGCCGGTGCGGCGCGGGCCGAGCGCCAGTTCGTCGTGGACGGTGCCGGTGACGAACTGGTGCTCCGGGTCCTGGAAGACCGAGCCGATCCGGCGGGCCAGCGCGGGCGCCCGCCAGCGGTGCGGGGCAGTGCCCGCGTCCCGGTCGGCCAGCGTTGCGGTGGCGACGACCCGCCCGGCGCCGGGGCGCAGCAGCCCACCGAGCAGCAGGGCCAGGGTGGACTTGCCGGCCCCGTTCGGGCCGAGGACGGCGAGCGCCTCGCCGGCGCGTACCTGAAGGTCGGTGGCGGCCAGCCGGGGCGGCAGCGCGAGCCGCTCGGCGGCGAGCAACGCCTCCCCGGCCGGCGCGGTGGCGTGCCGGGGTGGGATCGGGTGGCCGGGCACCCAGACGCCCTCGTCGGCCAGCGCGTCGCCGTACGCGGCGAAGACCGCTTCCGGCGGGCCGTCCGCGCGCACCCCGCCGCCGGGCTCCAGCACCACCACCCGGTCGACCAGTGGCAGCGCGTCGGCCACCCGGTGCTCGACCAGGATCAGGGTGGTGTCGGCGTCCAGCGCGCCGGCGACCGCCCGCCGGACCAGCTCACCGCCGGCCGGGTCGAGGTTGGCGGTCGGCTCGTCGAGCAGCAGCAGCCCGGGGCGCAGCACGAGCGCGCCGGCCAGGGCGAGGCGCTGCTGCTCGCCGCCGGAGAGGGCGGCGGTGGCCCGGTCCCGGTGGTACGGGAACCCGACCCGGCGCAGCGCCTCGTCCACCCGGGGCCAGATCTCGTCGGTCGGCACCCCACGGTTCTCCAGCCCGAACGCGACGTCGTCCCCGCAGCGGGCCATCACCAGCTGCGACTCCGGGTCCTGGAAGACGATGCCGACCCGCTCGCGGGCCTTGCGCGGGTCGAGGCCGTCGATCTCGACGGTGCCCTCCTGCTCGCCGGAGTCCTCCGGCAGCAGCCCGGCCAGGGCGGCCAGCAGGGTGCTCTTGCCGGCGCCCGACGGCCCCAGCAGCAGCACCCGTTCGCCCGCCTCGACCCGCAGGTCCACCCCGCGCAACGCCCAGCGTCTACGTCCGGCATGCCGCCACCCGAACCCCCGCAGCGTCACCGCCCCCACGCCGCCCCTCCCTCCGTCCGCTGCTCGGTGATCATGAAGTTGGCGGCGGTGTCCGCGAGCCACGTCGCCGTCAACTTCATGATCGACCCGTGTTCGTCGGGGGCGGTCAGACGGCGGGGCGTTCGCGGCCGGCGGGGAAGCGGTCGAGGACGCCGGTGTCGGCGAGGGCGCGGGTCAGGGCGACGGCGCCGAAGCCGGCCACCACCAGGGAGCTGGCGGCGGTGATCAGGATGTAGGGGAGCCGGAAGCTGCCCCACGCCGTCTCCGGGTACCAGACGAAGACGTCGTAGAGCGCGGCGGCCAGCCCGGCCAGGGTCGCCGCCAGCAGCGCGACAGGCAGCCGGAAGTTGCGGTACGCGAACGCGGCGAAGGCGAGCTCCGCGGCGGCCGCCTCCAGCGGGCCCTGGATCACCAGCGTCCAGCCCCAGCTGCTGCCCAGCGCCACCGACACCAGCGCGGCCACGGTGAGGGTGAAGAAGGCGGCCCCCGGCTTGCGGATGATCAGCCCGCCGAGGATGGCCGGCACCAGCCAGACGCCGTAGATGGCGGCCCGCCCGGGCAGCGGGATCGCGTCCGCCGGGCCGTTCCAGAGCAGGCCCCAGGCCCAGAAGATGACGCCGAAGGCGACCCCGAGCACCGCCGCGATGACGATGTCGAGGGTGCGCCACCGGTGGGTGGTGGTGTGGTCCATGATCGCTCCCAGTTCAACGGTGGAGAACCAGGAGAAGACGCACGCCGCGCCCGGTGGGACCGGACGGCGGCGCGGCTGGAGGTCGACCGAACTCCCTGCGCTGGCATTACCCAGATCAGGTTCGAGGGTCTGCGGGTGGTGCCCGCACTCTCAGCGCTGTGCGCTCCCCTGTCGGATGTGAAGTTGTCTCGCTCAGACGCTAGCACCGACCTGCGGCGACGGCCCAGCCGACCGCCGTCGGCGGCCCGACGGAAGAAGCCGGCCGACGGCCGGCTCGGTAGGGTGTCGACCATGCGGGTCGAGGCGCGAGGACTGACGTTCGAGGTACGCACCGGCGGCCCGGAGGGCGGCGAGCCCGTCCTCCTGCTGCACGGATTCCCCCAGAACGGCGGGGAGTGGGACGAGGTGACACCCGCGCTGCACGCCGCGGGGCTGCGTACGTACGCGCTGGACCAGCGGGGCTACTCGCCGGGGGCACGTCCGGCCGAGGTGTCGGCGTACCGGATGCCGGAGCTGGTCGCCGACGCGGTGGCGGTGCTCGACGCGCTCGGCGTCGACGCCGCGCACGTGGTCGGGCACGACTGGGGCTCCGCCGTCGGCTGGGGACTCGCGGCGGACCACCCGGAGCGGGTCCGCACGTTGACCGCCGTCTCCGTGCCGCACCCGGGCGCCTTCGGCCACGCCCTGGCCCACGACCGGCAGCAGAAGGCTCGCTCGTCGTACATGGTGCTGTTCCGGCAGCGGGGCACGGCGGAGAAGGTGCTGCTCGCCGGCCGGGCGGCCGTGCTGCGCCGGATGATCTCCGGTCTCGGCGACGCCCGGCGGGTCGCCCGGTACGCCGAGCCGATGCGCGAGCCGGGCGCGCTGACCGCCGCGTTGAACTGGTACCGGGCGATGTCCAACTCGGACCTGGGCCGGATCGGGACGGTCACCGTGCCCACCACGTACGTCTGGAGCGACAAGGACTTCGCCATCGGCCGGACCGCCGCCGAGGCGTGCGCCCGCCACGTCGCCGGTGAGTACCGTTTCGTGGAGCTGGCCGGGGTCACCCACTGGATCCCCGATCGTGCGCCGGGCCCGCTGGCCGAGGCGATCCTGGCCCGGGTGCGCGGGCTGGCCTGAGGCCGTATCCCGGCAGCCGGCACGTCGACGCGACCGCGTCCGTCGGGCCGGCTGCGGTGGCGGTGACGAACGGACGGAGGACGCATGACGGTGAGCGCCGAGGACTACCTGGCCGTGGTCACGCAGACGATCGGCCGGGTGGCCGCCGACCAGCGGGAGGCGGTGGGCCGGGCGGCCGACCTGCTGGCCGCGGCGCTGCGGGCCGACGGCGTGATCCACGCCTTCGGCACCGGCCACTCCGAGGCCCTCGCCATGGAGATCGCCGGGCGGGCCGGCGGCCTGGTGCCGACGAACCGGATCGCGCTGCGCGACCTGGTGCTGCTCGGTGGTGAACCGGTCGGCATCCTCGGCCCGCACCTGGAACGCGATCCCGCCGTGGCGCACCGGCTCTACGAACTGGCCCCGGTACGCCCCACCGACGTGTTCGTGCTCGCCTCCAACTCCGGCGTCAACGGGGCGATGGTCGAGTTCGCCTCCCTGGCCAAGGAGCGTGGCCACGGGTTGGTCGCGATCACCTCGGCCCGCCACTCGGCCCGGATGACCTCCCGGCACCCGTCCGGCCGCAAGCTCGCCGACTTCGCCGACGTGGTGCTGGACAACGGCGCCCCGTACGGCGACGCGACCCTGCCGCTGCCCGACGGCGGTGCGGTCGGCGCGGTCTCCTCGATCACGGCGGCCCTGCTTGCCCAGCAGATCGTGGTCGAGACGGTGGCCCGGCTGCTCGCGGCCGGGGTGCGGCCCCCGGTCTACCTGTCGGCCAACATCACCGGCGGCGACGAGCACAACGCCGCGCTGGAGGCCCGGTACGCCGGCCGGATCCGCCGGGGTGCGTGAGCGCGAGGAGTGAGCCCCGCAGTCGCGAACGGAGGGCGCCATCGTGAGTCGGTTTCGCGCGCGACGCCTGGGGGCAAAGGCGTTGCTGCCGGCGGGCGCGGCCCGGCCGGCGGTACCGTCTCATCCGGAGGTAGCGCGTGTCGAAGGAATCCGAGAAGCAGCGCTGGCAGCGCAACTTCGCCGACCTGCTCCAGGAGTTGCGGGTCGCGCAGACCGGCGTGCAGATCCTCTTCGCCTTCCTGCTCACCCTGCCGTTCAGCGCCGGGTTCGACCGGACCAGCGGCTTCCAGAAGGACGTCTACATCGTCGCGCTGTTGGCCGCGGCTGCCGCCACCGCGATGATCATCTCGCCGGTCGCCTTCCACCGCGCGCTCTTCCGCCAGGGGCGCAAGCCGGAGCTGGTCCGCTTCGCGCACCGGATGGCCAGTGGCGGCCTCGCCTTCATGCTGATCTCGATGGTCAGCGCGGTGCTGCTGATCACCGACTTCGTGCTCGACCGGGGCATCGCCTTCGTGCTCAGCGGGATCACCGCGCTGTGGTTCCTCACCTTCTGGGTGTTCCTGCCGTTCGCCCGCCGCAACTGGGGTGAGGACGACATCGACGACGATGATGACGACCCGAGGGTGCTAACCGGCGACTGACACCCCGGTGCCGGGCACCGGCCGGTAAATCGGACGTGCACACGACGCTACCCCTGGGTAACACCCGGGGGTAGCGTTGCTCGTGTCGAGCACGTTGATCGCATCCGGACCGAGGTTCGAGGGGGCAGCCGTGACCACGACGCACCACAACCGATCCACCGCCGACGGCGCCGGGCCACTGCCCGCCGAGGCGGGCCAGGTGTCCGAGAAGGAGGCCCGCCAGGTCGCCGAGGCGGCCCGGGAGGCGGCCTGGGACCGGCCCAGTTTCGGCAAGGAGCTCTTCCTCGGCCGGTTCCGGCTGGACCTGATCGACCCGTGGCCCCGCTCCGACCCGGCGGACGACGCCCGGGCCGAGGCGTTCCTCACGGAGTTCGAGGCGTACCTGCGCTCCGAGGTGGACGGCGCCGCCATCGAGCGGGACGCCCGCATCCCCGACGAGGTCTTCCACGGGCTGGCCCGGCTCGGCGCCTTCGGTATGAAGATTGACCGGAAGTACGGCGGGCTCGGCCTGAGCAACCTGCACTACTGCCGGGCACTCATGCTGGCCGGCTCGGTCAGCCCGGCGATCGGGGCGCTGCTCTCCGCCCACCAGTCCATCGGGGTGCCCCAGCCGCTGAAGATGTTCGGCACCGACGAGCAGAAGCAGGCCTTCCTGCCCCGGCTGGCCGCCGGCGAGGTCTCCGCCTTCCTGCTCACCGAGCCGGACGTCGGCTCCGACCCGGCCCGGCTCGCCACCGTCGCCGAGCCGACCGCCGACGGCACCGGCTACCGGCTCAACGGGGTCAAGCTCTGGGCCACCAACGGCACCGTCGCCACCCTGCTGGTGGTGATGGCCCGGGTTCCGGCCGGCGAGGGACGGCGCGGCGGCATCACCGCCTTCGTGGTGGACGGTGACAGCGAGGGCATCACCGTCGAGCGGCGCAACGCCTTCGTGGGCCTGCGCGGCCTGGAGAACAGCCTCACCCGCTTCCACGACGTCCTCGTGCCGAGGGAGAACGTCATCGGCGGCGAGGGCAAGGGGCTGAAGATCGCCCTGAGCACGTTGAACACCGGCCGGCTGTCGCTGCCGGCGATGTGCGTGGGCGCGGGCAAGTGGGCGTTGAACGTGGCCCGGGAGTGGGCCGCCGACCGGGTGCAGTGGGGCCGGCCGGTCGGCGAGCACGAGGCGGTCGCCCAGAAGCTGGCCTTCATCGCCGCCACCACGTACGGCATGGAGACCATGCTCGACCTGTGCTGCCTGCTCGCCGACGACGACCGCAACGACATCCGGATCGAGGCGGCGCTGGTGAAGCTCTACGCCAGCGAGATGGCCTGGAAGATCGGCGACGAGCTGGTCCAGATCCGGGGCGGGCGCGGCTACGAGACGGCCGACTCGCTCGCCGCCCGGGGCGAACGCCCGGCCGCCGTCGAGCAGCTCGTCCGGGACCTGCGGATCAACCGGATCTTCGAGGGCTCGACCGAGATCATGCACCTGCTGATCGCCCGGGAGGCCGTCGACGCCCACCTCTCGGTCGCCGGCGACATCATCGACCCGGACGCCGGTCTCGGCCGCAAGGCGAAGGCGGGGGTGCGCGCCGGCGCCTTCTACGCGAAGTGGCTGCCCACCCTCGCCGTCGGACGGGGGCAGAGCCCGAACGCGTACGGCGAGTTCGGGCCGCTCGCCGGCCACCTACGCCAGGTCGAGCGGTACAGCCGCAAGCTGGCCCGCTCCACCTTCTACGCGATGTCCCGCTGGCAGGGGAAGATGGAACGCAAGCAGGCGTTCCTGGGCCGGGTGGTGGACATCGGCGCGGAGCTGTTCGCGATGAGCGCGGTCTGCGTCCGGGCGTACGCGGAGAAGGACACCCGCCCGGAGAACGTCGAGCTGGCCGACCTGTTCTGCCGCCAGGCCCGGGTCCGGGTCGAGCAGCTCTTCACCGCCCTGTGGGAGAACACCGACTCCGTCGACGTGGCCGCCGCGAAGCGCATCCTCGCCGGTCGGTACGCCGGGCTGGAGGAGGGTGTGATCACCCCGCCGGCGGACGCCCCCTGGGTGGCGCGTTGGCAGGCCGGTCCCTCCACCGCCGAGGACGTGCGTCGCCGCATCCCGCCGCAGCCCTGACCGTCGCGGCACGGGCCGCGGCCTGCCCGGTGCGGGTCGCGGCCGGTGCGCACCGGGTCAGCGAGCGATCGCCCAGGCCAGCACGGCGGCCAGGATCAGCCCGTTGAGCGCGGCCAGCCCCAGGTACGCCGCGGGCGGGATCTTGCGCCCCTTGCGGACGAAGGTCACCAGCACGGCGGCGTAACCGAGCAACAGGGCGGCGATGACGAGCAGGATGTAGAACACCCGACGACCTTAGCGGCCACTGCGTAGGCCGAGTCGACGCAGCTCCAGCGCGGCGAGCGCGTCGACGGTGGCGTCGTCGCCGCGCCGCCACGCCTCGGCCACGTCCGGATCGATCGTGGTCAGCTTCCGCAGCGGCTGGCCGACCAGGGCGCGCAGGGCCAGCAGGTCCCGCCCGGCCGGCGCGGCGGCGAGCGCCTTCGCCGAGGCCGCCCGGCGCATCCACCGCACCCGCAACGGCAGCCAGCCGAACAGCACCAGCCCGAGCGGGAAGACCAGCGCCGCGACGCTCAACGCCAGGGCCAGCTGGCCGACCAGTTCCTGCTGGTCACGGCCCGCCTCGGCGACCGAGCGGGCGGCGTCCGCGGCCCGGGTGAAGGGCGCGGTCAGCTCGTCGCCGACCAGCGGCACCCGGCCGACCTTGCCGCCGGCGTCGGCCAGGTTGTCGGCGAGGCCGCCGCCCGCCCCCTCCAGCTTGCGACCGGGTCCGGCGAGCCGCTGCACCAGGTCGTGCAGCCACAGCGCGAAGCGGATCGCCGCGTACACCCAGGCGGCCACGAGCAGGTCGGTGAGCAGCTGGCGGAGGAAGACGGGGGAGCGATCAGCGTAGATCTTCACGCCGGACAGCGTGCCACGGCACGCCGCTCCCGGCATCCCCCGCGACGTCGGTCAGGCGGCGCACCGCGGGCAGGTGCCGAAGATCTCCATGGTGTGGCTGACGTCGGAGAAGCCGTGCTGGGCGGCCACCCGCTCGGCCCAGGTCTCCACGGCCGGGCCGGCCACCTCGACCGTACGGCCGCAGGCCCGGCAGACCAGGTGATGGTGGTGCCCCTCGCTGCACCGCCGGTAGAGGTGCTCACCGCCCGGCGGGCGCATCACGTCGATCTCGCCCGCGTCGGCGAGCCCCTGGAGGGTGCGGTAGACGGTGGTGAGCCCGACCCGCTCGCCCCGGTCCCGCAGCATGGCGTGCAGGTCCTGTGCGCTGTGGAAGCCCTCCACCTCGGCGAGCAGGGCGCTCACCGCCGTGCGCTGCCGGGTGTTGCGCAGCGCCGCTGTCTCGCTCATGTCCCCGCCTCCCCGCGGCCGGCGAGCGGCCGGGGCCGCCGGATTCCCCGCTCGCCGCGCTCGTTCACGATCCCTCCCCGGCGTGGCTCACCGCGTCCGCCACGATGTGCGCGACGTGCTCGTCGACCAGGGCGTACGCGATCTCCCGGCCCCGCCGGGAGCCGCGTACGACGCCGGCGCCGCGCAGCACCCGCAGGTGCTGGGAGACCAGCGGCTGCGGGGCGCCGAGCTTCTCCACCAGCTCGTGCACACACCGCTCACCCTGCGCGAGTTCGCTCACGATCGCCAGCCGGATCGGGGCCGAGAGGGCGCGCAGCAGGTCGCCCGCGCCCTCGTAGGCGTCGTACCCGTTCGTGGCGGTCACCCTGCAACGGTAACCAATACCGCCGACGGCCTGCGGGGCGGCGTCATCGCAGGACGACCTCGTGCGGTTCGGGGCTCGGCGCGGCGGTGGGCGTGGCCCGGCGGCGCAGCACCCGCCAGGCCGCGGCGGCGACGGCCACCACCAGGAACGAGGCGATGGCCAGCAGCACCACCGAGGCGCCCGGGGCGGTGTCGGCGGTGGCCGCCACCCAGACCCCGGCGCCGGCGGCGAAGAGGCCGAGCGCCATCGCGGCCGTCATGGTGCTGCGGAACCCCCTGGTGACCTGCTGCGCGGTGGCCACCGGCACCACCATCAGGGCGCTGATCAGCAGCACGCCGACGGCCCGCATGGCGATGGTCACGGTGACCGCGGTGGCGACCGCCAGCAGCAGGTTCAACGCCCGCACCGGCAGGCCGGAGACCTTCGCGTACTCCTCGTCGTGGCAGACCGCGAAGAGCGCGGGGCGCAGCGTCAGCATGGTGATTCCGATGGCTGCGCCGAGCACCGCGATGGTGGTCAGGTCCTGCGGCGAGATCGTGGTCAGCGACCCGAAGAGGTACGCGTTGAGGCTCGCGCTGGTGGCGTCGGAGAGCCCGACGAGCATGACGCCGCCGGCGATGCCGCCGTAGAAGAGCAGCGCCAGCGCGAGGTCGCCGGAGGTGCGCCCCCGGGCCCGGACCAGCTCGATGGTGACTGCGCCGAGGGTCGCCACCAGCACCGCCACCAGCACCGGGGAACGGTTGAGCAGCAGCCCGGCGCCGACTCCGGTCAGCGCCACGTGCCCGACGCCGTCGCCGATCAGGGCCAGCCGCCGCTGCACCAGGTAGATGCCGAGCGCGGGGGCGGCCAGGCCGATGATCAGCGCGCCGATCAGCGCGCGCTGCATGTAGGGGTACTGGAAGAGTTCCATGATCAGCTGCTCCACAGCCCGGCGGGCTCGTCGGGACCGTGCGGGTGCACGTGGTCGTGATCGGGCTCCGCGTGGTGCCCGGCGGGTTCGGGCACCGCGCCGTCGTGGGCGATGCCGCCCTGGTGGACGACGACCGCCCGGCTGATCAGCGGGCGCAGCGGCCCCAGCTCGTGCGCGACGAGCAGCACGGTGCCGCCACCGGCGACGAAGTCGCGCAGCGCCCCGGCGAACGCCTCCTGGCTGGCCGCGTCGACGCCGGCGGTGGGCTCGTCGAGGACCAGCAGCTCCGGCCGCCCGGCGAGCGCCCGGGCGATCAGGGTGCGTTGCTGCTGGCCGCCGGAGAGGGTGGCGACCGGATCGCCGGCCCGGTCGGCGAGCCCGACGGCGCGCAGCGCCTCCTCGACGGCCTCCCGGTCGGCGCGCCCCGGCGGGCGCAGCACGCCCCGGCGGGCCAGCCGTCCCGACGCCACCACCTCCCGCACCGTGGCCGGTACGCCGCCGCCGGCGCCGAGGCGCTGCGGCACGTACCCGATGCGCCGCCACTGCCGGAACCGGCGCAGCGGGGCGCCGAACAGCTCGACGGAGCCGGCGGCCAGCGGCACCAGGCCCAGCACGGCGCGGATCAGGGTGGACTTGCCGGAGCCGTTGGCGCCGAGGACGGCGACCACCTCACCGGCGGTCACGGACAGTGAGACGTCACGCAGCACGGGGCGGCCGTCGTAGCCGACCACCCCGTGCGCGACGGTGATGACAGGTGGTGTCACGAGCAGCTCAACGCCGTCCTCAGGGTCTGCAGGTTGGTACGCATCACCGAAAGGTAGTCCCCGCCGTTGTCGCTCGACAGCCCTTCGAGCGGGTCCAGCACGGCGGTCTTCGCGCCGACCTCGGTGGCGATGGTCTCGGCGACCTTGGGGCTGACCAGCGTCTCGAAGAAGACCGTGGTGGCCTTGTGTTCCCGGGCCTCCTCGGCGACCTCGGCCAGCCGTTGCGGGCTGGGCTCGTTCTCCGGGCTGAGCCCGGAGATGCCGACCTGCTCCAGCCGGTAGCGCTCGGTCAGGTAGCCGAAGGCGGTGTGGCTCACCACGATTTCCCGGCGCTGGCAGGTCTTCAGCCCGGCGGTGAACTCGGCGTCGAGCTTCTCCAGTTCGCCGCGGAGGGCGGTGGCCCGGGCGGTGTAGTCGGCGGCCCGGTCCGGGTCGACCGCGCCGAGCCGCGCGGCCAGCTTGTCGCCGACCGTGGCCAGCCGGGTCGGGTCGAGCCAGAGGTGCGGGTCGGGGGCGCCGGCCTCCTCGGCGTGACCGGCCGCACCCTCGCCCTCGCCCTCGTGGTCGTGGCCGGCCTGCGCGGCGGTCAGCAGCGGCTGCACGGTGGCCACGTCGAAGGCCCGGTCGCCGGCGTTCTGGTCGACGGCCTCGTCCACGGCCGGCTGGAAGCCCTTGAGGTAGACGATCAGCTCCGCCTCGGTGACCTGCCCCACCTGGCCCGGGTTGAGTTCCAGGTCGTGCGGCTCGGCGCCCGGCTTGGCCAGGTTGGTGACCGTGACCGCGTCCCCGCCGATCCGCTCGGCGAGGAACTGCATCGGGTAGAAGGCGGCCACCACGTCGACCCGTTGGGGGTCGGCGCCGGCGCCGTCGGACGAGCAGGCGGCGGTGCCGGCCAGGGCGAGCAGGGCGGTGGCGGCGGCCAGGGCGCGCGGAGCGGGGCGGATGTTCATGACATCAACTCTCCGCGATAACGAGAATGATTGTCAAAAACGCATGCTTGCATGTCAGAGCAGCTTGGCCAGCGCCACGGCGATCAACAGGGTGAGCATCAGCAGCCGCACCACCCGGGTGCGGGGGGCCTGGACCGGCCAGGTCACCGCCATCAGCCAGACCAGCCCGGCGGCGAGCGCCAGCAGCAGCACGCCGCCGACCGGTCCCGGCGCGAAGAACGCCACCAGCACCAGCACCAACGTGGCGAGGAACACCGAGGTCGGGTTCGCCCGGGCCAGCCGGGCCAGCACGGGGCTCTGCGTACGCTGCATCCCACAGACTCTACGAGGAGGAACCCGGTGCAGGTGACCAACCGGTTCGTGGTCGACGCCGATGTCGCCGACGACTTCGTCGCCCGGGCGCACGCCGCGCTCACCGCGCTCGCCGCCCGCCCCGGCTACCTGCGCGGCGAACTCCTGCGGGCGCTCGACGACCCGCGGCACTGGTGCCTGCTCACCGAGTGGGAGTCGGTGGGGGCGTACCGGCGGGCGCTGGGCGGCTTCGACGTCAAGATCGCCGCCGTGCCGCTGCTCGCCGAGTCGGTCGACGAGCCGTCGGCGTACGAGACGCTGGCCAGCGCCGCCCCGGCCGGCGAGGTCGTGGTGGCCGCCAGTGACCGGGCCGCGCGTCCGCACCGCTGAGTGATCTCCCCGCGCGTCGGCACCGGCGGGACGGCGGGCACTACCCTGCACCTATGACCGCACCCGGCCCGGCAGCACCGTCGCCGTACCCCGAGCTGCCCGGCCGGGGCGAGGCCCCGCCGTCCACCGACGGCGTGCCCACCCCGCCGCCCGGCCCGGGGGTCGCCCCGCCGTTCGCCGCCCCGCCCACCGAGGGCGGGCGCAAGCGGCTCTGGCTGGGGCTCGGTGCCGGCGCGCTGGCGCTGCTGATCTGCTGCGGCGGGGGCGGCACCGCCCTGGTCGGGCTGACCGTGAGCAGCATCCAGGCCACCGAGGAGCAGGGCGAGGCGATCACCGACGCGTACTACGGCGCGCTGGTGCGCAAGGAGTACGGCAAGGCGTACGACACGCTCTGCGACTCCGCGCAGCGGCGCGAGTCGCGTTCGGAGTTCGCCCGGCGGGTGCAGGACGAGCCGGCGGTGGCCTCGTACCGGATCGGCGACGTCGACCCCAACACGCTGACCGTGCCGGTCGACGTGACCTTCAGCGGTGGCGGGCGGGACGTGCAGACGGTGACCCTCGCCCCCGACCAGCAGACGGCCGGGCTGGAGGTCTGCGGGGTCAACTGACCCGACCCCGGTATTCTGCTGGGCCCGGGGTGCCGCTGGTCGTACCGTTGTCCCCGAACTGTTCCGTTCCGTCCACGCCACGTCCCCGCCGACCGCCAGTCGGCGTAGGAGGAAACATGCCAGCCGACCGTATCGACGCCGTCGTCAGCCTCGCCAAGCGCCGAGGCTTCGTCTTCCCCTCCAGCGAGATCTACGGAGGCACCCGGTCGGCGTGGGACTACGGTCCGCTCGGCGTGGAGTTGAAGGAGAACGTCCGCCGGCAGTGGTGGAAGAGCATGGTCCAGCAGCGCGACGACGTCGTCGGCCTGGACTCCGCGGTCATCCTGGCCCGCAAGGTCTGGGAGGCCAGCGGCCACATCGCCGAGTTCGTCGACCCGCTCACCGAGTGCCAGTCCTGCCACAAGCGGTTCCGCGCCGACCACCTCGAGGAGGCGTACGCCGAGAAGCACGGCAAGCCGCTGACCTCGCTGCAGGAGCTGAACTGCCCGAACTGCGGCAACAAGGGCACCTTCACCGAGCCGAAGATGTTCAACGGTCTGATGAAGACCTTCCTCGGCCCGGTGGAGAGCGACGAGGGCATGCACTACCTGCGCCCGGAAACCGCCCAGGGCATCTTCGTCAACTACAAGAACGTGGAGACGGTCGCCCGCAAGAAGCCGCCGTTCGGCATCGCGCAGACCGGCAAGTCGTTCCGCAACGAGATCACCCCGGGCAACTTCATCTTCCGCACCCGCGAGTTCGAGCAGATGGAGATGGAGTTCTTCGTCGAGCCGGGCTCCGACGAGCAGTGGCACGAGTACTGGCTCTCCGAGCGCTGGAACTGGTACCTCGACCTCGGCCTGTCCGCGGACAACCTGCGCCTGTACGAGCACCCCAAGGAGAAGCTCTCCCACTACTCGAAGCGCACCGTCGACATCGAGTACCGGTTCCGGTTCGGCGGCAGCGAGTTCGCCGAGCTGGAGGGCATCGCCAACCGCACCGACTTCGACCTCGCCACGCACAGCAAGCACTCCGGCGTCGACCTGTCCTACTTCGACCAGACGAAGCAGGAGCGCTGGCTGCCGTACGTCATCGAGCCGGCGGCCGGCCTCACCCGCGCGGTGCTGGCGTTCCTGCTGGAGGCGTACGACGAGGACGAGGCCCCGAACACCAAGGGCGGCGTGGACAAGCGCACCGTGATGCGCTTCGACCCACGGCTGGCCCCGGTCAAGGTGGCGGTGCTGCCGCTGTCGCGCAACGAGGCGCTCTCGCCGAAGGCGAAGGGGCTGGCCACGCAGCTGCGCAAGCGCTGGGTGGTCGAGTTCGACGACTCGCAGGCGATCGGCCGCCGCTACCGCCGCCAGGACGAGATCGGCACCCCGTTCTGCGTCACCGTCGACTTCGACACCCTCGACGACGACGCGGTGACCGTGCGCAACCGGGACACCATGGCCCAGGAGCGGGTCTCCCTGGACCAGGTGGAGCGCTACCTGATCGAGCGCCTGCCCGGCTGCTGAGCCGTCGCCCGACGGCCCCGTCCCGCCACCGCGGGGCGGGGCCTCGCCGTTCACACCGGACGGCTGGTTGAGCGACACCTGATCTCGTGCGAGCATTCGGCGTCGATTCTCGTCACGGGGGTGTGCGCATGACGCCGCAACAGGACTCTGACCACGACCCGAAGCGGCGGCGCCTGCTGCGCCGCGCCGCCACGGTCGCCGTGGGTGGCGCGGGGGCGGGCGTCGCCGCCGCGGTGGGCCTGCCCGGCCCGGCCCAGGCGGCTCCGGGCGACGACCTCGTCCTGGGTACGACCAACGACGCCGGCACCGCCAGCACCACCCTGCTGCACGACGCCGGACAGCCTCCGCTGCACCTGGCGAACAGCTCCGGCGCACCGCTGCGGCTGGTGCCCGGCACGCCCGCCCATCCCGACCTGATCAGTGCCGCGCCCGGCACCGTGGCCGTCGACCAGGAGCGCGGCATGTACGTCCGAGGGCCCGACACCGGCACCAGCGGCTACGTGTGGACCAGCGAGTGGGCCACCACCTCCGTCGCCGTTCCGCCCACCCGGGTCCTCGACACCCGGGACGTCAACCTGCGCCGCAACCTCGTCTCCGGGGCGCTGGACGCCAACGGCCGGCTCCAGCCGGGTATGCCGGTGGTGCTCGCCCTCGACGCCTACGTCCGGGACGGCTACGCGGTCAAGGGCAATGTCACCGTGGTCGGCATGACCGGCGCGGGGGTGCTCACCGTCTGGGGCAGTGGCGCCAGGCCGGCGACGTCCACGGTGAACTGGTCGACCGCGGGCACCATCCTGTCCAACTTCCTCTTCAGCCAGCTCGGGGCCTTCGGGTCCTTCCGCAGCGTGCTGACCCTGCAGGCCACCGCCTCGCCGACGCACGTGATCGTGGACATGACCAGCCTGCTCGTCGGCCACCCGCACCAGGTGCTGCTCAAGGACGAGGGCTGATGGTCCGGCAGTCGCACGCCCACGTCGCCGGCCCGGCGACCCACCACGTCACGGGGGAATGAGATGACATCCGACCGCTCCACGTCGCGGCGCACCCTGCTGCGCCGCGCCGCCGTCACCGGCGGCGCGGCGGTCGCCGCCACCGCCGCCACCGCCACGCCGGCCGCCGCCGCCGATACGCCGGTCAAGGTCGGCGAGACCAACCAGGGCGGCACCACGACCGTCCGCAGCGCCGCAGCGAGTGGGGGCGCCACCCTGGTGCTGCGCAACCCGGCCGGCCCGACGCTGCGGCTGGGGGTGGCCGGCGCCACCGACGGCCCGGCCGCGCCCGCCGGCACCGTCGCGCTGGGCCCGCGCGGGCTCAGCGTCTCCGACGGCAGCACCCGGTACACGGCGCTGACCACGGGGACCGCCACCATGCTGGTGCCGATCCCGCCGACCCGGGTGCTCGACACCCGCACCGTCGAGGGCCGGGCCCGGCTGGCGGAGGGCGCCGACCGGATCGACGCCCAGGGCCGGGCGTTGGCCGAGAGCGAGCTGGTCGTGAGCCTGCTCGGGCTCGGATACGACATCGAGGGGATGATCGGCAACGTCACCGTCGCCAAGACCGAGAAGGGCGGCTTCGCCACGGTCTGGGGCGGTGGCCCGCTGCCGTCGGCCTCCACCATCAACTGGTGGACCGCCGGGCAGCTGCTCTCCAACGGGGTGATCAGCCAGGTCATGGCGTCGGGCGAGGAGACGGACGTGGTCCGCGTCCGCGTGCAGCGCAGCGCCGCCGCGGTGATCCTCGACGTCACGGGCCTGCTGGTCGCCCACCCCGCGTACGCGTCGATCAACAACCCGAAGACCGCGACCACCGGTGCTCGTGCCGCCGTCGCCGACGACCAGGGGGTGGCGGGCGATGCGTGACCACGCAGCCGAGGAGAGCAGGGGCATGACCGGCGGGGAGCCATCGTCGACCACCCGCCGGCGGATCATCGCCACCGGTGTCGCGACAGGCGCCGGGCTCGGCGCGACGGCGCTCGTCGCCACCCCGGCGCACGCCGACGCCGGCGACCCGGTGCTGATCGGACAGGTCAACGACGCCGGCACGGCGGAGACCGAGCTGGTCGGGGGCTCGGAGAGCAACCCCACGCTGGTGCTCGGCTCGGTCGACTCGCTGCGGCTGGTGCCCACCAACGAGGAGCACATCCCGCCGGAGCTGCCCACCGGCTCGCTCGCCGTCACCCCGGTCGGTGACCTGGTGACCGGCGGGCAGGGCGGCCGGAAGGCGTACGTCAACACCTCCCGCTGGGCGAACCGGACGCTGGCCATCCGGCCGCAACGCATCCTGGACACCCGGTCGCTGTCGGCCTACGCCGCGCACGTCGTCAGCTCCACCTCGGTGGTCAGCGCCGGCAAGCTCAACGCCGGCCAGGTGATCCACCTGACCGTGCAGAACGTGCCCCCGGCGTTGGCGGAGCGGGCCACCACCGCCTACGTCAACATCACCGTGGCCGGCACCGTCTCGGCCGGCGTGCTGACCACGTACAGCTCCTCGATCGCCCGGCCGAAGACGTCGTCGCTGAACTGGTGGGGGCCGAACCAGATCCTCTCCAACCTGGTCGAGGTGCGGCTCGGCAGTCACAACGGCCGGCCGCTGTGCTTCGCGATCCACGTCAACGCCGCGACGTCGGTCATCGTGGACGTGTCCGGTCTGATCCTGTCCGAGCCCGGCCGGGACTACTGATCCGTCCGCCTGATCCGTCCGCCGGTCGCCGTCGCGGTGCGAGTTCGCTCACCATCGCGGCGGCGGCCGGGCACCGGAGGCCGGGCCACCGTCGCGGGCATGGGATTCTTGGGTACGTGACCAGTCCCGCCGCTCCCGCCGCGCTCCGCCCGCTCACCCTCGGGCGGCACCAGGTGTGGCCGCCGGTGGTGCTCGCCCCGATGGCCGGCATCACCAACGTCGGCTTCCGGCAGCTCTGCCGGGAGCAGGGCGGAGGCATCTACGTCTGCGAGATGATCACCACCGTCGCGCTGGTGGAGCGGAACCCGAAGACCCTGCGCATGATCGCCTTCGGCGAGCACGAGCAGCCGCGCAGCCTCCAGCTCTACGGCACCGACCCGGAGATCACCGCCAGGGCGGTGCGGATCGTGGTCGAGAAGGACCTCGCCGACCACATCGACCTGAACTTCGGCTGCCCGGTGCCGAAGGTGACCCGCAAGGGCGGCGGCTCGGCGCTGCCGTGGCGACGGCGGCTCTTCGCCCGGCTGGTGAAGGCCGCGGTCGACGCCGCGTCACCCGCCGGGGTGCCGGTCACCGTGAAGATGCGCAAGGGCATCGACGACGACCACCTGACGTACGTCGAGGCGGGGCTCGCCGCCCAGGACGCCGGGGTCGCGGCGGTCGCCCTGCACGGGCGTACGGCCGCGCAGCGCTACTCGGGCACCGCGGACTGGGACGCCATCGCCACCCTGAAGCAGGCCCTCGACGTGCCGGTGCTCGGCAACGGCGACATCTGGGAGGCCGACGACGCGCTGCGGATGGTCGCGCACACCGGTGTCGACGGCGTGGTGATCGGGCGCGGCTGCCTGGGCCGGCCGTGGCTCTTCGCCGATCTGGAGGCCGCTTTCAACGGCCGCCCCGAGCGGCGGCTGCCGCAGCTCGGCGAGGTCGCGACGACCATGCGCCGCCACGCCGAGCTGCTGGTCGACCAGTTCACCGCCGGGTCGCGCACCCCGGCGCGGGGCGAGCGGGACGGCTGCACCGACTTCCGCAAGCACATGGCCTGGTACCTGAAGGGCTTCCCGGTCGGCAGCGAGCTGCGCCGCGAGCTGGCGATGATCGACAGCCTGGCCCAGCTCGACGACCTGCTCGGCAAGCTCGACCCCACCGTGCCGTTCCCGGTGGAGACGCTCGGCCAGCCGCGCGGCCGGACGAACTCCCCGGGCAAGGTCTTCCTGCCGGACGGCTGGCTGGCCAGCCGGGACGACGACGCCGTCCCCGAGGGCGCCGAACTGGCCGACTCGGGCGGCTGACCTCGGTACGACGAAGGGCCGACCCCGTAGTGGGGTCGGCCCTTGTCGTGGTGGGTCAGTGGGAGTAGCCGCGGGTGGCGATCCAGTCGGCGAGGGTGTCGATGTCCATCTCGTAGCTGGCGGTGGCCGGGTCGGCCGAGTCGGCGATGGTGACGATCTTGCCGTTGTCCTGGTAGCCGGTGACAGCGATGTAGTGGCCGCCTTCGAAGGAGTGGGTGCCGCCCGTGGTGTCGGTGGCGGTGCCCGCGATGTTCGCGACCAGGGCGCGGCCGTCGTCAACCGTGGCGACGATGTCGCTGCGCAGCTTGTCGGTCTGCCTGGTGTCGGCCTTGCCGGTCTTGATCTCGACGGAGCGGTAGACGTCGCCCTTGCCGGCTTCCTTGTTCAGGACGGGGGTGATGTCGTTGATGCTGTTGGTGCCGGCCTCGGTGGTGCCCATCCGCTTGGCCATGTCGTCGACGTCGATGTCCTTGTCGAGCACGGACAGGGCGTTGCGGGTGGCGGCGGGGCCGCAGTAGTAGAAGTTGGGCTGGGCTTCGTAGTCGACCTTGAGCTGTCGTTCGCCGCCGGGCTTGCGCTCGGCCTGCACCGGCTTGTCGGTGGGGGCAGCGTGGGCGGCCAGGGCGGGGCCGGCGATGCCACCGGCGGTGGCGGTGATGGTCAGGGCGGTCAGGGCGGTCTTGCGCAGGATGTCGGTACGCATGGGGGTTGCTCCTTCTGCGTCGGGGGTGCGGCGGTGCGCGCTGGGGGGCGCGTGTGCCGCGTCAGGGGGGTAAGTTCGAGGGGGGACGTTTCCGGCGGCGGTGCCTGCGCGGGGTCCGGGGGGACGCCTGGCGGCGGGGCCTGCTCGGGTGTCCGGGGGGTGTAACCGATCGGGCGGGGCTCGCA
>NZ_JBNADX010000040.1:0-34795 GCF_049629545.1 Micromonospora citrea | reverse complement strand
AGGGAGGGAGGGAGGGGGAGGGGGTTAGTGGGTGGCGGAGTGGGTTAGGGGGAGGGTGCGGTAGGGGATCTGTTCGGCCAGGGCGATGATCGTGGAGGCGCGGCGGATGCCGTCGTAGCTGACGATCTGGTCGATGACGCGTTGCAGGTCGCTGTTGGAGCGGGCCACGATCCGGCAGAGCAGGTCGCTGGCGCCGGTGATGGTGTGCGCCTCCAGCACCTCCGGGATGGCCGCCAGGTGAGCGGTGACCGCGTCGTGCCCGTGCCGCTGGCTGATCTCCAGGGTGACGAAGCTGGTCACCGCGAACCCGATCGCGGTCGGCGAGATCTCCGGCCCGAAGCCGCGGATCACCCCGCGATCGACCAGCTTGTCCAGCCGGGCCTGGGCGGTGCCGCGGGCCACCCCGAGCCGGCGGGAGCACTCCAGCACCCCGATCCTCGGCTCGTCGGCGAGCAACTGGATCAAGCGGGCGTCGAGTTCGTCGAGCTGTACATCCTGTCCAGCATTCATGTTCTAACACTCTACTGAATGTGCAAGCTGACCAGCGGAATCAGTGACGGTTGCCCAGTGCGGCGGGTCACCGCGATCCTGCCCGGAAGAACAACCGGACCACCGCGACGGCCCACGAGGCCGGCCGGTACGCAAGGGAGGCCACCATGACCCAGGCGATCGACCGACCGACCGACGACGTCGACATCGACCGGCTCGTCGGCGCGGTCGACCACGACATCAGCCACGACCCGTTCCCGGTCAAGGGCCTGGACCACGTCCACTTCCTGGTCGGCAACGCCAAGCAGGCCGCGCACTACTACTCCACCGCCTTCGGCATGACCTGCGTCGCGTACCGGGGGCCGGAGCAGGGGCACCGGGACCACGCCCAGTACGTGCTGACCAGCGGCTCCGCCCGGTTCGTGCTGACCGGCGCGGTCCGCCCGGACGCCGAGGGCGCCGAGCACGTCGCGAAGCACAGCGACGGCGTCTCCGACATCGCGCTGGAGGTGCCGGACGTCGACGCCGCGTACGCCCACGCCCTCGACCAGGGCGCGACCGGCCTGGTCGAGCCGCACGACGTCAGCGACGAGCACGGCACCGTCCGGCTGGCCGCCATCGCCGCGTACGGCGACACCCGGCACACCCTGGTCGACCGCTCCCGCTACCGCGGCCCGTTCCTGCCCGGCTTCGTCGCCCGCCGCCCGATCGTGGACCGGCAGCCGATGATCGACGCCGGCCTCCAGCCGAAGCGCTTCTTCCAGGCCGTCGACCACGTGGTCGGCAACGTCGAGCTCGGCCGGATGGACGAGTGGGTGGAGTTCTACAAGCGGGTCATGGGCTTCTCGAACATGGCCGAGTTCATCGGCGACGACATCGCCACCGACTACTCGGCGCTGATGAGCAAGGTCGTCGCCAGCGGCACCCGCAAGGTGAAGTTCCCGCTCAACGAGCCGGCCATCGCCCGGAAGAAGTCGCAGATCGACGAGTACCTGGAGTTCTACCAGGGTCCGGGCGCCCAGCACATCGCCGTGGCCACCAACGACATCCTGGCCAGCGTCGACGCGATGCGCGCCGCCGGCGTCGAGTTCCTGGAGACCCCCGACTCGTACTACGACGACCCGGAGCTGCGCGCCCGGATCGGCAAGGTGCGGGTGCCGATCGAGGAGCTGAAGGCCCGCAAGATCCTGGTCGACCGGGACGAGGACGGCTACCTGCTCCAGATCTTCACCAAGCCGGTGCAGGACCGCCCGACCGTCTTCTTCGAGCTGATCGAGCGGCACGGCTCGCTCGGCTTCGGCAAGGGCAACTTCAAGGCCCTCTTCGAGGCGATCGAGCGGGAGCAGGAGAAGCGCGGCAACCTGTAACACTGTCGGCGTGACGCAGCCTCCGACGTACCCGACGCCGCCGGCCGGTGGGCAGCCGCCCGCCGCCGGCGGCTTCGCGCCGCCCGCCGGCCCCACCCCCCAGGGGTACGCGGTCCCCCCGCAGTACGCCCCGCCGGGCTGGGCCCCGCCGCCGGGACACTTCGCGCCGCCCTACAAGGTGCCGCCGCCGGCCCTCGCCCCGAACGGCCAGCCGCTCGCCAGCTTCGGCGACCGGCTGCTGGCGGTGCTGATCGACGGGCTGGTCCTGATGGGGGCCATGATGGTGGTGATCGTGCCGGCGGTGATCGTCTTCTTCGTGACGGTGCTGCCGGACCTGACCGACACCACGGCCGACGGCAGCTACGTCGAGCCGGACCCGTTCGCCGGCTTCCTGCTCCCCTTCCTGGCCCTGGAGGCCGGGATCTTCCTGTTCGCCATCGGCGTCACCTACGTCTTCCACGTGGAGATGATGTTCAAGACCGGCCAGACCCTGGGCAAGCGGGTGATGAAGCTGCGCGTGGTGCCGGTCGACCCGGCCGGCACGCTGGACCGCAGGGCGGCCGCCAAGCGCTGGCTCGCCCACCAGGTCGGCGGGTCGTTCATCCCCGGCTTCAGCTACCTCGACGGGCTCTGGCAACTCTGGGACAAGCCCTGGCAGCAGTGCCTCCACGACAAGTTCGCCCGGACCGTCGTCGTTAAGGTTGCTCCGTGAGCGTGCAACCCGGCTGGTACGTCGACCCCGCCGACCCGGACACCCGACGCTGGTGGGACGGTGAGGGCTGGCTCGGCGCGCCGATCCCGGTGGACGTCACGCCCCCGGAGGGGCCGCCGCCGGCCGAGCCCGCCCCGCCGGCCGAGCCGCCCGCCGGCCAGCCGACGACGCCCGCCCCCGCCCGGCCCGCCGGGGCAGCGCCACCCGCTCCGGGGCAACCGCCCACCTGGCCGCAGGGCCCGGGGCAACCGCCCACCGGGTGGCCGCAGGGCCAGGGGCAGCCGCCCGGATGGCCGCCCGCCCCCGGGCAGCCGCCCGGCGGATGGCCGCAGGGCCAGGGCCCGGGGTACCCCCAGGGGCCGCCGCCCGGCTGGCCGGGCCGCCCGCCACTGCCCCGCCCGCACGGGCTGCCGCTGGCCTCGTACGGGGCGCGGCTGGTCGCCCGCATGATCGACATCGGCATCCTGTTCCTGCTCAACGTGCTGGCCAACGGCATCTTCGTCTGGCGCTGGTGGCAGGAGGTCTCGCCCTACCTGAGCGAGGCGTGGCGGCGCGCGATGGCCGGCGACACCTCGCAGGAAGGGCTGCCCACGGTCAGCGCGCAGGCCGAGGGGCTGGTGATCGTCATGCTGCTGATCACCACCGCGCTCTGGTTCGCGTACGAGGTGCCCTCGACGGCGTCGCACGGGCAGACCTTCGGCAAGCGGCTGATGGGCGTCCGGGTGGTGCCGGTCGAGGCCGACCAGCCGCTCGGCTTCGGCCGCGCCATGCGCCGGTGGAGCACCCTGGGCCTGCCCACGCTGCTCTGGTACTGCCTCTGCTTCGGCCTGCTCCTCCAGTTCGTCGACGCGGTCTCCGCCCTCTTCGACCACCCGCTCCGCCAGGCGCTGCACGACAAGCGCGCCCAGACCGTGGTGGTGCAGCTGCCGCGATCCGGCGACGACGCCACCCGTACCGCCCCGCACGACCGTGCCGACTCCCCGGGAGACACCCCATGACCGACACCGGACGTCACCAGCCCGCACTGCGGCTGACCCGCGCCGACCTCGACGCGCTGCCCAACTACGTGCCGGGCCGCAGCCCCGCCGACCTCGCCCGCGAGCTGGGCCTGGACGAGGCGATCAAGCTGGCCAGCAACGAGGTCCCGTACGGCCCGCTGCCCGGCGTGGTGGAGGCGGTCACCGAGGCGGTCGCCGGCTCGCACCGGTACCCGGACATGGGCGTGGTGGCGCTGCGCCGGGCGCTCGCCGACCGGTACGGCGTGGACGCCGACCGGATCGCCACCGGCTGCGGGTCGGTGGCGCTGGCCGAGCACCTGGTCCGGGCCACCTGCCTGCCCGGCGACGAGCTGCTCTACTCGTGGCGGTCGTTCGAGGCGTACCCGATCATCGCGGCGACCAGCGGCGCGACCAGCGTGCGGGTGCCCAACGACGCCGGGCACGGTCACGACCTGGCGGCGATGGCCGCGGCGGTGACCGACCGGACCCGGATGGTGCTGGTCTGCAACCCGAACAACCCCACCGGCACGGCGGTACGCCGGGCGGAGCTGGACCGCTTCCTCGACGCGGTCGGCGAGGACGTGCTGGTCGTCATCGACGAGGCGTACCGCGAGTTCGTCACCGACCCGGAGGTGCCGGACGGCCTGACCTACCTGGACCGGCCCAACGTGGTGGTGCTGCGGACGCTGTCCAAGGCGTGGGGCCTGGCCGGCCTGCGGATCGGCTGGATGGCCGCGAGCCCCCAGGTCGCCGCCGCCGTCCGCAAGGTGGTCACCCCCTTCTCCACCAGCATGGCCGCCCAGGCGGGCGCGCTGGCCGCGCTGGCCCAGGCCGACGAGGTCGAGCGCCGCTGCGCGCTGGTCGTCGCCGAGCGGGACCGGGTCACCGAGGCGCTGCGCAAGCTGCTCCCGGACGTGCCGTCCAGCCAGGCCAACTTCGTCTGGCTGCCGCTGGGCGACCGGGCGGTGGAGTTCGGCAAGGCGTGCGAGGCGCGCGGCGTGATCGTCCGGCCGTTCGCCGGCGACGGGGTCCGGGTCACCATCGGCACCCCGGCCGAGAACGACGCCTTCCTGGCCGTCGCCGAGGCGGCGCTGGCCTGACCCGTCGGGAGAGGGCTCGTCGCGGCCGGCTCAGGTCGCGGCGAGCACCACCGGCTCGGCCATCAGGAAGTACGCCTGGTCGTCGTCGTCCGGGCCGGCCCGCTCGCGCAGCCGCTCGACGGCCAGGTAGCCGTCGGCCGCGTACGCCAGCCCGGGCACCCAGCCGATCCCGTCCTGCCCGACGGTCAGCGGGAAGCGGGACCGCTGCGCGCCCGTCGTCGGGTCCAGGGTGACCAGGTCCCGCTGGTCGGTGAGCACATGCACCCGCCCGGGCTCGATCGCGAGCACCCGTACCCGGCCGAGGTCGCCGCGCCGCCACCGTTCCTTGCCGGTGCGGGCCGCCCAGCCCTTCAGCACACCGCCGTCGTCGCCGACCGCGATCTCACCGACGAGAGTGCTGTCACCGGCGTCCAGGGTGGGCGCGGGGACCGGCTCACCGGCGCCGAGCAGCCAGCCCCGGCCGGCCGCGTCGCCCGGGGCGGAGGTCCGCAACCCCCGGCACTGCGAGCGGGGGGTCAGGCAGCCGAGCGGGGTGACGACCGGCTCCGCCCCGGCGGCCGGCGGACGCCAGCGGGTCAGCACCGCGCCGGTGGCCACGTCGCGGAACTCCACCGTGGCCGCCGTACAGGTGTCGAGGGTCGCGACCCGACCGTCGGCCGTGGTGCCCAGGTCGGTGCGGCAGCCGGCGGGACCGTCGGCCCGCCACAGCTCGCGCCCGTCGGCCAGCGCGTACCCGCGCAGCCGTCCCTCGCCGGAGACGACCAGCACCGCCCGGCCGTCCGCGCCGGACGCCACGAAGATTCCCTGCGGGTCCCACACCACGCCCGCCCCGGTGCGCCGGGCGGTGAACCCCGCGCCGGGCGTCGGGCCGTCGGCCCGCCAGGCCACCTCTCCGGTACGCCCGTCCAGCGCCACCAGTTTCCCGTCGGACCACCGGGTGAGCACCGTGGAGCCGGTCGCCAGCACCCCGTTGACCTGCGCCGGCCAGCGCCGGTACGACCAGTACGGGGTGACCCGGTGCCGGCTGTCGGCGGGCCGGTCGGCGTAGACCTGGCGCTGCGCCGCGTACACCCGCAGCCGGCCCTCGACGATCAGCGGCGCGACCGGCAGCCGGCCGATCACGCCGATGGCCGGGGTGACCGGCGGCGGCAGCGTGCCCCGGGCCGGGGTGACCACCTCGGCGGGCGCGAGCACCCGGTAGCCGACGGCGGCGACCGCCCCGAGGGCGAGCAGCGCCGCCACGGCGACCACGATCCGTCGCCGCCCCTTCGGGACACCCATGCGCACCTCCGCCCGGCACCCTACCCAGACCGGCTCCCCGGGACCCGGTCAGGTCGCGGCGCGGCCGACCGAACGGATGGCAGGCCCTCGCCGGACCCGGACGCCAGGCGGGGCGAGCACCGCACCGGCGGACCTGGGTGGGCGTCCTCCGGCCCGGCCCCGGCGGTGCCGCCGGTCGGCTCAGGCGGCCGCCACCCCGTCGGCACGGGTGGCGGCGGTGGCGAGGTCGGCGAGGTCCCGCCGGATGGCGCCCTCGACCGCGCGGGCGGCCAACCCGCCGAAGAGCAGCGCCAGCACCCGCCCGTACGGGGCGGTCGGCACCGCCTGGTGCTCGACGGTGACCGCGGTGCAGCCCCGGCCGCGCCGGCGCACCGTGCGCAGGCTCCAGGTGATCCGGTAGTCGACCCCGATGCCGGGCGAGCTGAGCAGCAGGCGGTGCGGCGGTTCCGCCTCCAGCACCACGAACTCCTCGGCCTGGTCGCCGCCGTCGGGGCGGGTGCGGATCTCCCGCCAGGCGGTGCCGGGACCGAACGGCCCCGTGGTCAGCGGATCGACCCCGCCGACCGTACGCAGCCAGGCCGCCCGGACGGGCAGGTCGACCAGGAGCGCCCACACGTCGTCGGCCGGCGCCTCGATGAACTCGGTGACCGTGACCGTCGACATGGCGACACCTCCCGTGCCGTCCACCGTACGGCGAGTGAGGGTCCCACGGGGGTCCGGAGATGGAATTTCCGTCGCCGGTGCCCGGACAGGGCACCGGCGAAGACGTCCCGGGCCCGGTCAGGGCTGGAACCCCCCGAGGCGGATCGCCTCGACGAACGCCGCCCAGCCCGGCGGGCCGACGACGAGCGCCGGCCCGTCCGGGTCCTTGGAGTCGCGTATCCCGACGACGCCGTGGCTGCGTACGAGGTTGTCCGCCACCTCCACACAGAGCCCCTGGTCGTTCGAGCGACTGCTGGTGCGCCAGACCGCGCCCACGAGATCGTTCATGCTCGTACCTCCTGTCCGCTGGGACGCGCCACGCCCGGACGGACCCACCACCGGCGGGACGGCAGGTGGTGGGGGCAGGACGTGGCGACGGAATCCGGTTGATCAAACGCGGCAGGAGCGGTCGCCGGTCGGACAGCGGGTGCGACCGGCGAAGACGGAACGTCAGCGGGCCGGCAGGATCCGCCCGGTCACCTCGCCCAGGGCGATCGTGGTGCCGTCGGGGCCGGGGGCGGTGGCCCGGACGGTGACGGTGTCGCCGTCCTCCAGGAAGGTGCGGGTCTCGCCGCCACCGACCTTGACCGGCTCGGTCCCGCCCCAGGTGAGTTCCAGGAACGAGCCGACCTGGTGGCGTTCGGGGCCGGAGACGGTGCCGGAGGCGTAGAGGTCCCCGGTACGCAGCGAGGCGCCGTTGACGGTGAGGTGGGCGAGCTGCTGGGCGGGCGTCCAGTACATGGTGGCGAAGGGCGGCTCGGCCACCCGCTCGCCGTTCCACTCCACCGCCATCCGCAGGTCGAGCCCCAGGTGCGGGGTGTGGCGCAGGTAGTCCTGAACCGGCGGGTCCTGCTCCGGCGCCGGCACGAACGCGTCGGCGAGCGCGTCGAGCGGGGTCACCCAGGCCGAGACCGAGGTGGCGAAGGACTTGCCGAGGAACGGGCCGAGGGGCTGGTACTCCCAGGCCTGGATGTCCCGGGCGGACCAGTCGTTGACCAGCACCACCCCGAAGACGTGGTCGGCGAAGTCGGCCGCGGCGACCCGGTCGCCGAGCGCGCTCGGCACGCCGACCACGAAGCCGACCTCCGCCTCGATGTCGAGGCGTACCGAGGGGCCGAAGGTGGGGCCCTGCGGCGTGGCGCGCTGCCCGGTGGGGCGGACGATCGGAGCACCGGAGACGACCACGGTGCCGGCCCGGCCGTGGTAGCCGATCGGCAGGTGCTTCCAGTTCGGCAGCAGCGGCGGCTGGCCGGGGCGGAAGATCTGGCCCACGTTCGAGGCGTGGCGCTCGGAGGAGTAGAAGTCGACGTAGTCGGCGACGTCGAACGGGAGCAGCAGCTCCACCTCGCCGAGCGGCACCAGCAGCGGCTGCACCTCGGCCCGGTGGGCGGGCTCGCTGAGCAGCTCGACGATCCGCTGCCGTACCGCCGTCCACTGGGGACGGCCCAGCGCCATGAAGTCGTTGAGGGTGGGGCGGCCCAGCGCGCCGGCCGCGAGGACCAGCCCGGCCTCCTCCGCCCCCGCCAGGTCGAGCACGTGGTCGGCGATGCGTACGCCGATCCGGGGCTCGCGCCCGTCGTGCCGGAACACCCCGTACGGCAGGTTGGTCACCCCGTACGGCGAACCGTCCGCACCATCTACCCAGCTCATGCCGACACTCCGCTCCGCTGCGTGCCGCCATGAGGCACCACGGCACCGCACCCGATGATTCGCTCGCTCCGCTCGCTCATGCCTCGTACCCCCCGTTCACCAGCCCCAGCCGGATCAGATCGGTCAGTGGATCCCGCACGCTGCACGAGCCGAAGCCGACCCAGAGCGGCCGCGGGTCGTCGCGCCGGGAGCGGGCCTGCTCGACCAGCGGCAGCGGGTCGGTCGCGGCGAGCAACGCGGCGACGGTGTCCACCTCGGCGCCCCCGGCGGCGGCCAGGGTGGCGGCGAGCACGTTGCCGAAGCCGTGGTGGGTGAAGCCGGTCTCCGGGTCGAGGTGGCGCACCGCGTGGTGCAGCCCGGCGGTCAGCTTGAACGGCAGCTCCCGGTCCCGGCAGGCGCAGATGACGGCGGCCAGCTCGACCGGGGTCGGGAACAGCTCGGCGGCCAGCCCGCCGGTGCGGAACTTGGCCGCGACCGGCAGCCCGGCGGCCCGCGCCTCGGCGACGGTGTCCAGCGCGCCCAGCAGGCCGAAGGTCAGCGGGATCTCGGCGTAGACGTCGAGGCCCCACGATTCGGCGAGCTTCAGCAGCGCGGCGAGCCCCGGCTGCGGGTCCTCCCCGCGCCGGGCGACCGCCACCTCGACCTGCCGGGCGGTGATCCGGTCCTCGGCGAGCAGGGACAGCGCGGCGGGCAGCCCGTCGATCCCGGTGTCGCCGATCAGCCCGACGACTCCACCGGCCATGCCGTCCAGCGCGGCGTCGTCGACGGCGGACGCGGGGACCAGCAGCGGGCCGACCAGGTCGGCGTACCAGGCGGCGCGGTGGCCGCGGTGGGCGGCGACCGCGTCGGGCAGCGACGCGCTGCCGGGCGGGAAGACGGCGGCGTCGTCGACCAGGCCGGCGAAGAGGTGGGGGACGTGCGTTGACACGAGACAAGAATCTACGGGACGCTACAAGGAACGGACAACAGCGTCCGATTATCGGACGCGCCCGGCCGGTGAACGGGACATAACGGGAGGCGACATGCCCTACTACCGCAGCGTCGGCGAGGTGCCCCGCAAACGGCACACCCAGTTCCGTCAGCCCGACGGCAGCCTGTACGCCGAGGAGCTGATGGGCCAGGAGGGCTTCTCCTCCGACTCGTCCCTGCTCTACCACCGGCACGCGCCCACCGCGATCGTCGCCGCCGAGGAGTTCACCCCGCCCGCGTACACCCGGGTCCCGAACCTCCCCCTCAAGCCGCGCCACCTGCGTACCCACAAGCTCGACGGCTCCGGCGCCGACCCGGTCCTCGGCCGGCGCCACCTGCTCGCCAACGACGACGTCCGGATCGCGTACGTGCTGGCCGACCGGCCGTCCCCGCTGTACCGCAACGCCACCGGCGACGAGTGCCTCTACGTCGAGGCCGGCACCCTGCGGGTCGAGTCCACCTTCGGCGTGCTCGACGCGGTCGCCGGCGACTACGTGATCATTCCGACCTCGACCGTGCACCGGCTCGTCCCGACCGGCGACTCCCCCACCCGACTGCTCGCCGTCGAGGCCAACGGGCACATCGGCCCGCCGAAGCGCTACCTCTCCGTACGCGGCCAGTTCCTGGAGCACGCGCCGTACTGCGAGCGGGACGTCCGGGGGCCGGACGCGCCGCTGCTGGTCGACGACACCGACGTCGAGGTGCTGGTCCGCCACCGTCGCGGCTGGACGAAGCACGTGTACGCCCACCACCCGTTCGACGTGGTCGGCTGGGACGGGCACATGTACCCGTGGGCGTTCTCCATCCACGACTTCGAACCGATCACCGGCCGGATCCACCAGCCGCCGCCCGTGCACCAGACCTTCCAGGGCCCGAACTTCGTGATCTGCTCGTTCGTGCCACGCAAGGTGGACTACCACCCGGACGCCATCCCGGTGCCGTACAACCACCACAACGTCGACTCCGACGAGATGCTCTTCTACACCGGCGGCAACTACGAGGCCCGGCGCGGTTCCGGCATCGAGCAGGGCTCCATCTCGCTGCACCCGTCCGGCTTCACCCACGGGCCGCAGCCGGGCGCGGCGGAGCGCTCCATCGGTGTCGACTACTTCGACGAGCTGGCCGTCATGGTGGACACCTTCCGGCCGCTGGACCTCTGCGACGCGGCGGCGGAGTGCGAGGACGACGGGTACGCCTGGACCTGGGCGCGGCGTCCCTAGCGCGTCGGGCCCGGGTGGCGTCCCCCGGTCGTCGGGCCGGGGCGGGGGGCGTCAGCGGAACATGCGGGTGAGCACGGTCAGGCCGGCGGCGGTGACCACGGCGATCGCGGCGACCAGCGGCCACGGCGTGCCGACCAGGGCGTGCAGCAGGATCAGCAGCGGCCCCGCCAGCACCGCCTGGACCGCCAGCACCATCGGGCGGTCGGTGCGGCGCAGCTCCGGCAGGACCTCCCGGCGCAGCCCGGGCACCCGCGCGGCGAACCGCCAGAGGGCCAGCCCGACCGCGCCGGCCACCAGCACCGCGGCGACCCGGGACAGCCCGCCGGCCAGGGCGACCAGGAGGCTGCCGACCACCGTCCAGGCCCCGCCGGCCAGGACCAGCCGCCGGACGCCCTCCTCCACGGGCAGCGCCGCCGCCCGCGTCGGTTCCACCGTGTCCAGCTCGGAGACCCGTTCCAGCGCCTCGGCCCAACGCCGCCGCTCCAACCGGATCACACCCGGGTCCCGCCCGGCCTCGGCCAGCCCCGGGTCGAGCCGCAGCGCCTCCCGGTAGGCGCGCTCGGCGAGGTCGAACAGGTGCAGCCGGGCCGCGACCAGCGCCAGCACCAGGTGCGCCTGCGGCTCGTCGAGCGCCAACTCCACCCCGCGCCACGCCGCGTGCAGCGCCGGCTGCCCGTTGCGCGCCTCGGCCAGGATCCCGGCGGCGGCCCGCTGGGCGTACGGGTCGGCCGGCCCGACGGCGAGGATCCGGTCGGCGGTGACCGCCGCCTCGGCGTACCGCTCCAGGTCGGTGAGGGCGAAGGCGCGCGCCACCAGGGGTGCGACCGCGTCCGGCGCGGCGGCCGAGGCGGAGTCGGCGACGGCGAGCGCCTCGGCGGGACGCCCCGCCGCCAGGTGCACCCGGGCCAGCAGGGTCAGCACGGCCACGTCACCCGGGGCGGGGCCGGAGGTCAGCTCCTCGACGGCCTCGTCGTGCCGGCCCAGCTCGGCGAGGAGTTGCGCGCGGTGGAACGGGCCGTCCGCGTCGTCGTCACCGGTCACGGCAGCGCCCGGGTCGCCGGGGCGTCGTACACCAGGGCGACCGCGATGCCGGCCAGCCCCTCGCCGCGCCCGGTGAAGCCGAGCCCGTCGCTGGTGGCGGCGGTGACGGTGACCGGCGCACCGACCGCCTCGGAGAGCACCCGCTGCGCCTCCTCACGACGCGGCCCGATCTTCGGGCGGTTGCCGACCACCTGGACCGACACGTTGCCGATGGCGAAGCCGGCCGCCCGGACCCGACGGGCCGACTCGGTCAGCAGGGCCACCCCGGAGGCGCCGGCCCACTCCGGCTGGTCGACGCCGAAGTTGGCGCCCAGGTCGCCGAGACCGGCGGCGGAGAGCAGCGCGTTGCAGGCCGCGTGGGCCACCACGTCGGCATCGGAGTGACCGGCCAGGCCGTCCTCGCCCGGCCAGTGCAGCCCGGCCAGCCAGCAGGGCCGGCCGGTGGAGAAGGCGTGGATGTCGGTGCCGACGGCGACCCGAGGAACGATCATGGCCCGAGGGTACGCGTCAACGGCCGGTGGCCAGCAGGTGCTCGGCGAGCGCCAGGTCGAACGGGCGGGTGACCTTGAGCGCGTACTCCGAGCCGGGGACGCACCGGACCGGCACCCCCCGCTTCTCGACCAGGCCGGCGTCGTCGGTGAGCGGGTCACCGGCGGCGGCGTGCGCGGCGGTCAGCACCGCCCGGCGGAACCCCTGCGGGGTCTGCACCGCGCGCAGCGCGGAGCGGTCGACCGTGCCGAGGACGACCTCGTCGGCCCCGACCTCCTTGATCGTGTCGACCACGGGGAGCACCGGGATCACCGCGTCGTCGCCAGCGCGGACCGCCGCGGCCACCGACTCGACCAGTTCCGGCGGGGTGAGCGCCCGGGCCGCGTCGTGCACCAGCACGATCTGCGGCCCCGGCGGGACGACGGCCAGGGCGGCCGCCACGGACGCCTGCCGCTGGGCACCGCCCGGCACCACGACGACCGGCGCCACCGGGGCCAGCAGCTCCCGTACGGCGTCCACCTCGGCCGCCGGGGCGGCCACCACGATGGTGTGCACCGACGGCGCCGCCGCGATCCGGCGTACGGCGTGCACCAGCAGCGGTTCGCCGCCGAGCAGGCGGAGCGCCTTGGGGGCGCCCGGACCGAGGCGTACCCCGGCACCGGCCGCAGGAACGAGGACCGCGACGTCACCGCGCGGATTGAGCTGCGCGGTCACGTCGCGGTCCTCGGATTTCTTCGCTGCGGGGTGGGTACGACGATGCCGTGGAATCAGGCTTCGGTCAGCACCTTGTCGAGCAGCGTCTCCGCCTCGTCCTTGGTGCTCTTCTCGGCCAGCGCGACCTCGCCGACGAGAATGTCGCGGGCCTTGGCGAGCATGCGCTTCTCACCCGCGGACAGGCCCCGCTCCCGCTCCCGACGCCACAGGTCGCGGACGACCTCGGCGACCTTCAGCGGGTTGCCGGAGGCCAGCTTCTCCAGATTCGCCTTGTAACGCCGCGACCAGTTGGTCGGCTCCTCGGTGTGCGGTGCACGGAGCACGTCGAAGACCTTGCCGAGGCCCTCTTCGCCGACCACCTCGCGCACACCCACGATCTCGGCGTTCTCGGCGGGCACCCGGACCGTCAGGTCACCCTGCGCGACCCTCAGGACGAGGTACTGCTTAGGCTCGCCCTTGATGACCCGAGTCTCGATTGCCTCGATGAGTGCGGCCCCGTGGTGGGGGTAAACAACGGTCTCGCCGACACTGAAAACCATAGGTTCGAAACCCCTTTCGCTGTGTCTAGGGTAACACGCTCAGGCACCGATGTCCCACCGCTGTCCTGACCGTTGGCGCAGCTCAGGGGGCCTGTGAGAGGTCTTTCTTCAGCTTGACAGGCGGTCAAACCGATGGTTCGAACACGCTCCGTGACTGACGGATGACAACCCGGTACGGGTGATCGGAGCGTGGATTTCCAAGGCCGTGCGCATCTCCCATGGTATCCCGGTCCCGGCTCACGCGCCCAGGTCTGGCGGGAGGAGGGCCGGTGCGGGACGCTGGAGGCGTACCGCCGTCCGCTCGCGAGCCGCTTCCCTGGGGGTCCGATGGGCATGCCTGACGCAGAGGGCCACGGCCCACCCGAAGGACTGCCCGACCTGCCGCCGGAGTGGGGTCGGGTGGTCGTGCCGGACGACGCCTCCGCGCTCGCCCACGAGGCGGCCCAGCTCCGCCGCGAGCTGCGCCGCCGGTCCACCGCCACCCGCCGGCTCCGGCCGGCCCGGCGCTCCCCGCTCCACCTGCCGGCGGTGATCCTGCTGGTCGCGCTCCTCACCACCGTCGCCGGCCTGGCGGCCGTGACGTGGCCCCGGTCGCCCCGGAGCCCGGACCGGCCCACCGTGCTGCCCTACCCGTCGTCGTCCGAGCCGCCCGTGCTGACCGGCCGGCCGCTGCCGGCGCTCGACCTCGTCGACGTCGACGAGTCGCCGGTGCCGCTGCGCGGCCTGCTCCCCGCGATGATCATCCTGGTGGACGCCTGCGTCTGCGCCGCGCAGGTCGCCGCAGCGGCCGGCGCGGCACCCGAGGGCGTCTCCGTCGTCACGGTCACCGGCGGCCGTACGGTCGCCCCCACCCCGGCCGCCGGCGGCCGGGTCACCGCCCTCGCCGACCCGGCCGGTGGCCTGCGCGACGCGCTGCGCCTCGCACCCCGCCCCGACACGGCCGTCGCACTGCTGGTCGACCGGACCGGCACGGTGGTACGCGTGCTGCCCGCCCTGGACACCGCCGACGACTACCGCGCCGACCTGACCCGCCTCGCCGCCTGACCGCCCCGGGCGGGTGGGTCAGGCGCGTTCGAGCAGGGCGGCGTAGAGGGTGAGGCCCGGGCCGAAGGCGAGCATCACGATCCGTCGCGGCGGCGCCTCACCGCGCAGCAGCCGGTCCAGGATCAGCAGCACCGTCGGGGACGAGCAGTTCCCGTGCTCGTCCAGGACGGCCCGCGAGGCGGCCAGCCCCTCCGGCGGCAGGGCCAGCTCACGCTCCACCACGTTGAGGATGCGCGGACCGCCCGGATGGACCGCCCAGCCGTCCACCTCGGCGACGCTCGTGCCGTGCCGGGCCAGCAGGTCGTCGACCAGGCCCCGGACGTGGGTGGAGAGCACCTGCGGCACCTTCGGCGACAGACCCATCCGGAAACCGGTGTCGGTGACGTCCCAGGTCATGTGGTCGGCGGTGGAGGTGTCGGTGACCGAGGTGACCTCACGTACCCGGTACCCGCCCGCCGCCCCCGGCACGATCACGGCGGCGACCGCCGCGTCGGAGAAGAGCGCGTGCGAGACGATCTGCTGGGTGTCCATCCTGGCCGTGGCCGGCTGGATGTGCAGGCTGGTCAGCTCGGCGCAGAGCAGCAGCGCCGGCCGCCCCCGCGCGGTGACGAAGTCGCTCGCCGCGCCCAGCCCCGGCAGGGCCGCGTAACAGCCCATGTGGCCGACGAACATCCGCTGCGTGTCCGGGGCCATGCCGAGGTCCCGGGCGAGCAGGATGTCCAGCCCCGGGGTGGCGTACCCGGTGCAGGAGCAGACGACGAAGAGACCGACGTCCCCGGCGTCCAGGCCGGCGGCGGTCAACGCCCGGCCCACCGCCTCCTTGCCCAGCGGCAGCGCCTCGACCTGGTAGCGCCGCATCCGGCGCTCGGTCGGCCAGTCCGAGACGTCCTCCAGCAGCGGGTTGACCGCCGCCTGCCGACGGGACACCCCCGAGTTGGCGAAGATCCGCTCGGCCAACGCCCGGGTGGCGCCCGAGAAGTGCCGGGAGAAGAAGCCCTCCCAGAGTTCGTCCTGCGCGGCGGCCGGCGGTTGCGCCGTACCGAGACCCGCGATCACTGGCACGGCCATGTCCCCCACCTCTCGTCCGGTCCTGCCTGCCCGCCCTACCAACGAGGAGCCGATCCGTCCCGGTCCGGGTCGCCGCCCGACACCGCCACGCCCAGCCAGTCCGCGCAGACGTCCGAGGTGGCCGGGTGCAGCGAGCCGCACCGGGCGTCCCGGTACAGCCGCTCCAGGGGATGACCCCGCCGGGTCGCCGAGGTGCCCGCCGCCTCCAGCACCGAGGCGGCCACGTCGGCCGCGGTCGTGCCGGCGAGCAGCTTGGCCCGCCACACCCAGCGGTTCGTCTCGGCGTCCCCCGGGGCGTCGTCGACCCGGCGGGCCGCCTCGGCCACCACCAGGCCGGCCGCCGCCACCGCGGCGTCGGCCCGACCCAGCCGCCCCCGCACCGCCGGCAGGCCGGCGAGGCTGCGCGCGTTCAGGTGCTCGACGGCGGCGTCGACCGCCGCGCGGGCGACCCCGACGTAGACGGCGGCGTAGCTGGCCACCAGCCAGTGCGGCATCAGCTGGGCGACCACCAGGGCCAGCCCCTCCACGCCACCGAGCAACCGGTCGGCCGGGACGGTGACGTCCAGGTGCAGGTCGTGCGAGGAGGTGGCGCGCATGCCGAGCGAGTCCCAGGTCGGCTCGACGGTCAGCCCCTCGCCGGCCGGGACCAGGAACTGCGAGACGGTCGACTGGTCGGCGGCGCTGCGGGCGGCCACCAGGTAGCCGTCGGCGTGCCCGGCCCCGGAGCAGAACGTCTTCGCGCCCTTGAGGCGCCACCCGCCGTCGACCGGCTCGTAGACGGTGCTGAGCCGGGACAGCCGGGCGCCCGCGCCGCGTTCGCTCATCGCCACCGCGTACCAGGAGCCCTCGGCGGCCGCGCGGAGCAGGCGGTCCCGGGCAGCCAGCGCCTCCTCCGGTACGCCCAGCGCCTCGGCCACCTCCTCGGTGACCGCGCCCAGCGCGCCGGTGACCGAGGCGTGCATGTTGAACACCAGCGCGGTGGCGCCGTTGCCCCGGGCCAGCTCCGTCGCGACCGCCGTGTACTCGGCGAAGGTCGCGCCCAGGCCACCCAGCTCACGGGGGACCATCAGGCCGAACAGCCCGGCCTCGCGCAGGTCGGCGAAGTCGTCGACCGGGAACGAGCCGTCCCGGTCGTGCCGGGCGGCCCGCGCGGCGAACCGGGGCGCCAACCGGCGGGCAGCCTCCAGCGCGTGCACCGTCATGTCGCTCCCCTCTCGGCGTCCCCACTACCCTCGCCCGGGTCGGTTCATCCGTGCCGGACGCCACGCCCCTGGTACAGCACCGCCGTGGACCGGGTCGGCTTCATCCGGGGCTCCCGGCCGACCGTCCGCGGCGGACCGCCGCGCAGCCGCCGCAGCAGCCAGGCCGCGGTGCCGCGCAGCCCGGGCCGGATCCCCCGTACCCGCAGGTGGACGCCGTGCCGCGCGGCCTCGACGACCAGCTCGCGGGCGTCCACGAACAACCGTGGATCGTGGATGCCCCGGGGCACCGTCGGCAGCCGCTCCCCGATCTCCACCGCCACCAGGCGGGCCAGCGCGGTGTCGTTGAGGGTGTCCAGCACCAGCAGCCCGCCCGGGCGCAGCAGCCGGCACGCCTCGGCGACCGCGCGCCGCCAGTCCGGCACGTGCTCCAGCACCTCACCGGCGGCCACCACGTCGGCACAGCCGTCGGCCAGCGGCACGGCGGTGGCGTCGCCGACGAGCACGGTCACCCCGTGGTCGGCGGCCTGGTCCAGGGCGGACCGGGTGAGGTCGACGCCGACGTGCCGGTAACCCTTGCCGGCCAGGTGCGGGGCCATCAGCCCGGCGCCGCAGCCGAGGTCGACCAGGAGCGCGCCGGGACGCCCGGCCGGCGGCACCAGGGCCGCCCGCGCCCGGGCGAGCCAGTGCAGCATGGCGAACGCGCCGTCCGGTCGCCACCACTCACCGGCCAGGTCGTCGTACTGGCGGGTGTCGTTGCGGGGGAGGACGCGGGGCGGAGGTGGAATCGGACCGTTCCGCATGGACCGAGCGTGGCACGACTCCCCGGTAACGACCAGACTTCCCTTATGTCGTCGACGGTGTTAGGGCTGGTCAGAGCGAGCCACCCGGAGCCGACGGTCGCGGTCACCGCGGTCGCCGGGCTGCTCGCGCAGGGGGTGGGCCACTCCTGGCCGGGCGTCGCCGCCGTCGTCGGCACCGTGCTGGCCAGCCAGCTCGCCGTCGGCTGGACCAACGACGCGCTGGACGCCGGGCGGGACGCCGCGGTGGGGCGTACCGACAAACCGGTCGCCGCCGGGGCGGTGCGCCGCCGGACGGTGACCGTGGCCGCCGCGGTGGCCGCGACCGCCACCCCGCTGCTGGCGCTGACCACCAACCCGACGGCGGCGCTCTGGGCCACCGTCGGCCTGCTCTCGGCGCTGCTCTACGACTGGCCGCTGAAGTCCAGCCCGGTCTCGGTGCTGCCCTACGCGGTCTCCTTCGGGGCGCTGCCCGCCTTCGTGGTGCTGGCGCTGCCCGGGGCCCCGGCCCCGCCGGTCTGGCTGGTCGTCGCCGCCGCACTGCTCGGCGCCGGGGCGCACTTCGCCAACGTGCTGCCCGACTTCGCCGACGACGCCCGCACCGGGGTGCGGGGGCTGCCGCACCGGCTCGGTCCGGCCGGCAGCCGGGTCGCCGCCGCCGGGCTGCTGCTCGCCGCCACCGTCGCCCTGGTCGCCGGCCCGCCCGGGTCGCCGTCCTGGCTGGGGCTGTCGGCGGTCGCGGCCGCCGCCGTGGTGCCACCCCTCGGCTGGTACGGCGGACGCGGCGCCACCCGGACCGGCGGCCGTCCGGTGGTCGCCTTCCGGGCGGTGATGGTGGTGGCCCTGATCGACGTGGTGCTGCTGGTGGTGAGCGGTCGGGTGGTGTGACCGGCACCCCACCAGGTGGCAGTACCGGGTCGGCGTGCGACCGTCGATCAGGCCCAACTACCCTGGAGCGCGGTCTGCGCGGGTATGACCACCCCGCGCCCGGGGAACGGCCGGGTGGGGATCGTGACGAGGAGGACCGACGTGACGCGCTCGATCAGGGGTTCCCGGCGGGCGGCCCTGCTGCTGTCCGGCATGGCGGCGGCGACCGCTCTGCTGGTCACGGGATGCGGCGCCGGCCAGGTGGCCGAGACGGCGAACAAGGAGCCGTCGATCCAGGGCGTCAACGTCCAGACTCCCGACAACGCCTACAAGGTGCGGGGCCTCTACGTCGAGTACCCGGGCGGCGAGGGCTACAAGACCGGCGGGAACGCCGGGGTCAACACGGTGATCTACAACGACACCCGCGACCCGGTGACGGTGACCGTCACCACCGACAGCGCGCGGGAGATCGTGCTCACCGGCGCGACCGGCTCGCCGAGCCCGTCCGCCACCGCGTCGCCGTCGGAGAGCCCCTCGGAGAGCGCCTCGCCGTCCGCGAGCGGGTCGCCCTCGGCCAGCCCGTCGGAGACCGCCTCGCCGAGCCCGTCCGCGCCGGCCGGTGAGCCGGCCCGGATCGAGATCCCGGCGCTGAGCTACGTGCAGCTCACCGTCGCGGGCGGCCGCCACCTCCAGCTCATCGGTCTCAACGAGAACCTGCTCGCCGGCCAGCAGGTCAACCTGACCTTCGACTTCGGCAACGGCAGGACCATCAGCACCCCGGCCCCGGTCGGCGTCCCGCTGACCCCGGCCGCCGCGCCGTCGCCGATCATCCACCGTGAGGGTGACCTCGGTAAGGAAGACGGCCACGGCACCGAGGGCGGCACCGAGGGCAGCCACGGCTGAGCCCCGGACGAACTGTCGACGACACCGTCGGCGTGGTGACCACCACGCCGGCGGTGTTTTCGTCACAGGAGGGGGTTAGCGTCCTCGGGTGACCACCTCCCGATCGACATCGGCGCGCGGCGGCGCGGCGGGCGCGTCCCGCGGCCGGTCCGCCCGCGAGCCCCGCCCGGCCTACGAGTGCGACGCCTGCGGCCACCAGCCACCCAAGTGGGTGGGGCGCTGCCCGGAGTGCGGCGAGTGGGGCTCGGTGGTCGAGTGCACCGTCACCGGCCCGCTGGTCTCCGGCAAGGTGGTCAGCTCCCGGATGCCCGCCGAGCCGGCCCGCCCGATCGCCACCATCAGCGCCGCCCCGGCCCGGGCCCGCCCCACCGGGGTCGGCGAGCTGGACCGGGTGCTCGGCGGCGGCCTGGTCCCGGGCGCGGTGGTGCTGCTCGCCGGTGAGCCCGGGGTCGGCAAGTCCACCCTCCTGCTCGACGTGGCCCAGCAGTGGGCGGTCGGCGCCGGCAGCCCCTCGCTCGTGGTCAGCGGCGAGGAGTCGGTCAGCCAGGTCCGGCTGCGCGCCGAGCGGATGGGCACCCTGCACGACCAGCTCTACCTGGCCGCCGAGAGCGACCTGAGCGCCGTGCTCGGCCACCTCGACGCGGTCAAGCCGGGCCTGCTGGTGCTCGACTCGGTGCAGACCATCTCCACCACCGGCACCGAGGGGGTGCCCGGCGGGGTCACCCAGGTCCGGGCGGTCACCGCCGCCCTGGTCGCGGTCGCCAAGGAGCGTGGCATCGCCACCGTGCTGGTCGGTCACGTCACCAAGGACGGCCAGGTCGCCGGCCCCCGGGTGCTGGAGCACCTGGTCGACGTGGTGCTCCACTTCGAGGGTGACAAGCACTCCTCGCTGCGGATGGTCCGGGGCGTCAAGAACCGCTTCGGGGCCGCCGACGAGGTCGGCTGCTTCGAGATGCACGAGGGGGGCATCAGCAGCCTCGCCGACCCGTCCGGGCTCTTCCTGACCCGCTACTCCGAGCCGGTGCCGGGCACCTGCGTGACGGTGGCGATGGAGGGGCGACGGGCGTTGGTCACCGAGGTGCAGGCACTGATCGGCGCCACGGTCGCCGGGTCGCCGAGGCGTACGGTCTCCGGCCTGGACGGCGCCCGGCTGGCCATGGTGCTGGCCGTGCTCCAGCGCCGCACCGAGCGCCTCACCCTGCACGACCGGGAGGTGTTCGCGGCCACCGTCGGCGGCATCCGGGTGGTGGAGCCGGCGGCCGACCTCGCCGTCGCGCTGGCCGTCGCCTCGGGCGGGCTCAACCTCGCCCTCGCCCCGCACCTGGTGGCGATCGGCGAGGTCGGCCTGACCGGCGAGGTGCGGCGGGTGGGGGCGGTGCCCCGGCGGCTGGCCGAGGCGGCCCGGCTCGGCTTCCGGGTGGCGCTCGTGCCGCCCGGCTGCGGCCCCGGCAGCACCGGCGTCGCCCCGGAGAACATGCAGGTGACCGAGGTCACGGACGTGCGGGCGGCGCTCCAGACTGCCGCCCGCGCATCCGCGGCGTGACCCACGGTGGCGACCGCCCCGGGACGGCGCGGCCATACCGGACAACGCCCGCCACGTCCGGCAGGGTGGCGAGGGCCGACGCCGTGACACATCACAGTAACCACGACAGCACCCACCGCACGGCAGTCCGTAGACTGTGCGCGTGCCGATCGACCGCGACACCACCAAGCCTGCCGGCGCGACACCCCACGCCCGCACCGGTGCCGTGGGCTCGCCCGCCCGCGCGATCAGCGTGAGCGTGACCGGGGGCGCCGGGAGCGCCGGTGACCCGTTGCGCGCCAACCTCGCCCTGATGGCGCCCGGCACGGCGCTGCGGGACGGGCTGGAGCGCATCCTGCGCGGCCGCACCGGCGCGCTGATCGTGCTCGGTTACGACAAGGTCGTCGAGCAGATCTGCACCGGCGGCTTCCCGCTGGACGTCGAGTTCTCCGCCACCCGGGTCCGTGAGCTGTGCAAGATGGACGGCGCCGTGGTGCTCTCCAGCGACGGCACCCGGATCGTCCGCGCGGCGGTGCACCTGATGCCCGACCCGTCGATCCCGACCGAGGAGTCCGGCACCCGGCACCGCACCGCGGAGCGGGTGGCCCGGCAGACCGGCTACCCGGTCATCTCGGTCAGCCAGTCGATGCGGATCATCAGCCTGTACGTCAACGGCCAACGGCACGTGCTGGACGACTCGGCGGCGATCCTGTCCCGGGCCAACCAGGCCCTGGCCACGCTGGAGCGCTACAAGCTGCGACTCGACGAGGTCTCCGGCACCCTCTCCGCGTTGGAGATCGAGGACCTGGTCACCGTACGGGACGCGGTCGCGGTGGTGCAGCGGCTGGAGATGGTGCGCCGGATCGCCGACGAGATCGCCGGGTACGTGGTGGAGCTGGGCACCGACGGCCGGCTGCTCGCCCTGCAGCTCGACGAGCTGATGGCCGGCGTGGACGCCGACCGCACCCTGGTCATCCGGGACTACCTCCCCACCGGCCGCAAGTCGCGCACCCTGGACGAGGCGCTGGTCGAGCTGGACCTGCTCGGCGCCACCGAGCTGATCGACCTGGTGGCGGTGGCCAAGGCGATCGGCTACCCGGCCGCCTCCGACGCGCTCGAGGCGGCGGTCAGCCCGCGCGGCTTCCGGCTGCTCGCCAAGGTGCCGCGCCTGCCGGTGGCGATCGTCGACCGGCTGGTCGTGCACTTCGGCAGCCTCCAGCGGCTGCTCGGCGCGACCGTCGAGGACCTCCAGGCCGTCGAGGGTGTCGGCGACGCCCGGGCCCGGGGCGTACGCGAGGGGCTGTCCCGGCTGGCCGAGGCGTCCATCCTGGAGCGGTACGTCTGACCGCTGCCGGTCAGTTGGCGGCGATGGTGAGCTTCACCGGCTCGCTGAGCTTGCCGCCCACCCGGGCGAAGACCTGGTACGCCCCCGGCGGCGGCGTCGGCCCGGCCGCCACCCCGTCGGCGCACTTGCTGGCGTCCCGGCCGTTCCAGGTGAGCTGGTAGAGACGTTCGAAGCCCGGGGTGAACGACTGCACGTCGGAGCCCTTGCCGGTGCCGCAGGTGTCCGATGACCAGACCCGCTCCGCGCCGGACTTGATGAACAGCTCCTGGAGGTCGGCGCCCACGTCCCGGCTGCAGGTGCGTTGGGACTTGTTCTTCACCCGCAGTTGCAGGTCGACCAGGTTGCCCGGCGGGACGACCGACGGCAACGCCACCGCGGTCACGGTGATCTCGGCGTCGGTGCAGGCGCCGGCGTCGCTGCCACTTCCCCCGACCGGGGCGACCGGCGGATCGGCGGGCGGCGGCGCGGCGGACGTACCCGAGCCGGCGGGCGGACCGCCCGACGGGCCCGGACCGTCCGGCCCGGCCGACGGCGAGGCGGAGTCCGGGTCGGGTGGCGCGTCCGAGGCCGACGGCTCCACGGCGGGAGCGGACGGGGTGGACTTCGCGCCGGGTGTCTTCGCCGTGTCGTCCGCCCCGTTGCACGAGTAGAGCACGACAATCAGGAAGAGGAGCCCGGCTCCGAGTACGACGGCACGACGCCGCCAGTACACGGCGGATGGCAGGGGACCGACCGTCAGACGCATGATGCCCCCACCGTAGCGGCGCACCGCGTGCAGCGCCGCCGCGACGCGCCGGACACCGACCGCCTCACCCGATCGACCATCCACTCACGACGGAGCCGCGTCCGTCACAGGTAGACCTTGCGCTGGTAGACGGCGTGCGCGCCGGCCACCCGGTCGAGGAAGAGCAGACCGGCGCAGTGGTCGATCTCATGTTGCAACGCACGCGCCTCGAAACCGTCGGTGGCCAGCCGGACGGACTTGCCGGTGCCCGGCAGCTCCCCCTCCACCACCAGGCGGCTGGCCCGCTTCACGTCCCCGGTCAGGTCGGGCACCGACATGCAGCCCTCCCGGCCCGCCTTCCATCGGCTGGCCTCCACCACCCGGGCGTTGCAGAGCGCGAAGGTGCCGTGCACGGTGACCGCCTTCGGATGCCCGGTGATGTCGACCGCGAAGACCTGCGCGCCCACCCCGACCTGCGGGGCGGCGAGCCCGACGCAGCCCGGCGAGACACGCATGGTGGCGATCAGGTCGGCGGCGAGCCGGACGGTCTCCTCGGCGGTCGGGTCGACCTCCCCGCCGGGACGGCTCAGCACCGGGTTCGGGGCGGCGACCACCGCACGCACCTGGCCCGGCAGGGCCAGCACGTCCGGGGTCCAGCCGCCCAGGCCGGCGTACTCCTCGCTCACAGCAGGTCCGGGTCGGCGGGACGCAGCGTAACCTCGACGCCCAGGTCGGCGGCGGTGGCGGCGAGTCGGCGGGCCAGCGCGTCGGCGATGCCCGGCGGCAGGTCCACCTCGGCCACCACCACGTAGAGCGACCCGGTGAGCCGGGTGCTCAGGTCGGTGACGTTGCCGCCGGCCTCGGCGAGCACCCGGGTCATCGCCGCCACGATGCCCATCCGGTCCGCGCCGTGCACCGCCATCACGTGCGGCTCACCGGCCGGCGCCGTCTCGCCGTCGGGGCTGACCGCGCGTACGGTCGCCAGCAGTTGGCCGTCGGCGGCGAGCGGGGCCAGGGCGGCCTCCACCTCGGCGGCCGCCGGACCGACGCAGATCAGGGTCATCGCGAAGTGACCCCGCAGGCGGGTCATGGTGGAGTCGGTGAGGTTCGCGCCGAGCCGGGCGAGCACCTCGGCGACGTCGGCCACGATGCCGGGCCGGTCCCGGCCGATGACGGTGATCGCGAGCTCGTTCATCCGGGCATTCTGCCCGATCCACCCCCGGCCCCCGAATCGCCCCGCCCGGCCCGCCCATCCTGCGGGAACGCATCGCGTGACATCATCGTCGGCGCGATGACTGAACCGACCTTCGCCACCCTGGTCAGCCGGTGGTACGAGCAGAACGCCCGCGACCTGCCCTGGCGCGGGCCCGACGTCGGCGCGTGGGCGATCCTGGTCAGCGAGGTCATGCTCCAGCAGACCCCGGTGGTCCGGGTGCTCCCCGCCTGGCACGCCTGGCTGCAACGCTGGCCGACGCCGGCCGCCCTCGCCGCCGACACGCCCGCCGAGGCGATCCGGATGTGGGGACGGCTCGGCTACCCCCGCCGGGCGGTACGGCTGCGCGACTGCGCAGTGGCGATCGTGGACCGGCACGGCGGTGCGGTGCCGGAGCGACTGGAGCAGTTGCTGGCGCTGCCCGGCGTCGGCACGTACACGGCGCGGGCGGTCGCCGCGTTCGCGTACGGGCAGCGGCACCCGGTGGTGGACACCAACGTGCGTCGGGTGATCTCCCGGGCGGTGGCCGGCGAGCCGGACGCCGGTCCGGCCACCCGGCCGTCCGACCTGGTCGCCTGCGAGGAACTGCTGCCGGCCGAGCCGGCCGCCGCCGCGCTCGCCAGCGCCGCGTTCATGGAACTCGGCGCGGTGGTCTGCACGGCCCGCACGCCACGCTGCGCGGCCTGCCCCGTCGAGGCGGTCTGCGCCTGGCGGGCGTCCGGGCAGGAGGCCCCCGCCGGCCCCACCCGACGACCCCAGCGGTACGCCGGCACCGACCGCCAGGTCCGTGGGCTGCTGCTCGGGGTCCTGCGGGAGGCCACCGGCCCGGTCGGCCACCAGCGGCTGGACCAGGTGTGGCACGACGACGTGCAGCGGGCCCGGGCGCTGGCCGGTCTGGTCAAGGACGGCCTGGTCGAGCCGGTCGGCGAGGAGTCGTTCCGGCTGATCGGCGACGGTCCCGCCGCCCAGCCCGTCGGCTGACCCACTCCGGACGCGGACAGGGCGACGGCCCGGTGGCATCCGCCACCGGGCCGTCGCCCTCGTGCTGTCGTCCCTACTCGTCCGCGCCCGCGGCGGCGGTGCCACCGAGGTCGGCGGGGACCGCGTCCGGCACGTCCACCGGACGCTCCGCGCCACGGAAGACCAGCTTGGACTTGTCGATGTCCTCCGGGTCGCCCTCGCAGTCCACCACCACGATCTGACCCGGGGTCAGCTCGTTGAAGAGGATCCGCTCGGAGAGGTTGTCCTCGATGTCGCGCTGGATGGTCCGGCGCAGCGGCCGGGCACCCAGCACCGGGTCGAAGCCCTTCTTCGCCAGGTACTTCTTGGCGTTGTCGGTCAGCTCCAGGCCCATGTCCTTGTTGCGCAGCTGGGACTCGATCCGCGCGGTCATGATGTCCACGATCGAGAGGATCTCGCCCTGACGCAGCTGGTGGAAGACGATGGTGTCGTCGATCCGGTTGAGGAACTCGGGCCGGAAGTGCTGCTTGAGCTCGTCGTTGACCTTCTGCTTCATCCGGTCGTAGTTCGACTCGGAGTCCTCGGAGGCCTGGAAGCCCAGCGAGACCGCCTTGGCGACGTCCCGGGTACCGAGGTTGGTGGTCAGGATGATGACCGTGTTCTTGAAGTCCACGATCCGACCCTGACCGTCGGTGAGCCGGCCGTCCTCCAGGATCTGGAGCAGCGTGTTGAACACGTCCGGGTGGGCCTTCTCGATCTCGTCGAAGAGGACCACCGAGAACGGCCGACGCCGCACCTTCTCGGTCAGCTGGCCACCCTCGTCGTAGCCGACGTAGCCGGGAGGGGCACCCACCAGCCGGGAGACCGTGTAGCGGTCGTGGAACTCGGACATGTCGAGCTGGATGAGGGCGTCCTCGCTGCCGAACAGGAACTCGGCCAGCGCCTTGGACAGCTCGGTCTTACCCACGCCGGACGGGCCGGCGAAGATGAACGAGCCGGACGGACGCTTCGGGTCCTTCAGGCCGGCCCGGGTACGCCGGATCGCCTTCGAGACCGCCTTGACCGCGTCCTCCTGGCCGATGACGCGCTTGTGCAGCTCGTCCTCCATGCGCAGCAGGCGCGAGGTCTCCTCCTCGGTCAGCTTGTAGACCGGGATGCCGGTCCAGTTGCCGAGCACCTCGGCGATCTGCTCGTCGTCGACCTCGCTGACGACGTCCAGGTCACCGGCCTTCCACTCCTTCTCCCGCTGCGCCTTCTGGCCGAGGAGCTGCTTCTCCTTGTCGCGCAGCTGGGCGGCGCGCTCGAAGTCCTGCGCGTCGATCGCGGACTCCTTGTCGCGACGCACCTGGGCGATGCGCTCGTCGAAGTCGCGCAGGTCCGGCGGCGCGGTCATCCGACGGATCCGCATCCGGGCGCCGGCCTCGTCGATCAGGTCGATCGCCTTGTCCGGCAGGAAGCGGTCGGAGATGTACCGGTCGGCCAGGGTTGCGGCAGCCACGAGCGCGGCGTCCGTGATCGAGACGCGGTGGTGCGCCTCGTACCGGTCGCGCAGGCCCTTGAGGATCTCGATGGTGTGGGCCAGCGACGGCTCACCCACCTGGATCGGCTGGAACCGGCGCTCCAGCGCGGCGTCCTTCTCCAGGTGCTTGCGGTACTCGTCGAGCGTGGTGGCGCCGATGGTCTGCAGCTCGCCACGGGCCAGCATCGGCTTGAGGATGCTCGCCGCGTCGATCGCGCCCTCGGCCGCGCCCGCGCCCACCAGGGTGTGGATCTCGTCGATGAAGAGGATGATGTCGCCGCGGGTGCGGATCTCCTTGAGCACCTTCTTCAGGCGCTCCTCGAAGTCACCGCGGTAGCGGGAACCGGCCACCAGGGCGCCGAGGTCCAGCGTGTAGAGCTGCTTGTCCTTGAGCGTCTCGGGCACCTCGCCCTTGATGATCTTCTGGGACAGCCCCTCGACCACGGCGGTCTTGCCGACACCGGGCTCACCGATGAGGACCGGGTTGTTCTTGGTACGGCGGGAGAGCACCTGCATGACCCGCTCGATTTCCTTCTCGCGCCCGATGACCGGGTCGAGCTTGCCCTCGCGGGCGGCCTGGGTCAGGTTGCGGCCGAACTGGTCCAGCACGAGGCTGGTCGACGGCGCGGCCTCGCCCGGCGCGGCGCCGGCGGCGGCCGGCTCCTTGCCCTGGTAGCCGGAGAGCAGCTGGATCACCTGCTGGCGGACCCGGTTGAGGTCGGCGCCGAGCTTGACCAGCACCTGGGCGGCGACGCCCTCGCCCTCACGGATCAGCCCGAGCAGGATGTGCTCCGTGCCGATGTAGTTGTGGCCGAGCTGCAGCGCCTCACGCAGCGACAGCTCCAGTACCTTCTTGGCCCGCGGCGTGAACGGGATGTGCCCGCTCGGCGCCTGCTGGCCCTGGCCGATGATCTCCTCGACCTGCTGACGGACGCCCTCGAGGGAGATGCCGAGGCTCTCCAGGGCCTTTGCCGCGACACCCTCACCCTCGTGGATCAGGCCCAGCAGGATGTGCTCCGTACCGATGTAGTTGTGGTTGAGCATCCGGGCCTCTTCTTGGGCCAGGACGACAACCCGTCGCGCTCGGTCGGTGAACCGCTCGAACATGCCCTCGTGCTCCTCACGTGCCGTGCGCCTTGATGTGCGAGATCTTGGCGGGGCCGGTGCGCGGACGTCCGGGACGGGCGTCCTTGCCTCATTACTCTATCGCCGCCGACGGGCTCCGCTGAGGTCGTGTGCCCCCGTGACGAGCCGTTCAGACGTCGTTTTGACCAACCCTCCGCGCTCAGGAGGTGTTCCGGCACCCCGACCTGTACGCGCAGAGCGAAATTCACCCCGGGTGCGGAAGGCTCCCCAGGGGCCCGATGGCTCGTCCACAGGCTGTGGACGGAATCTCCACCGCCTGTGGACAACGCCGCCCCCGGCGGGGTTCTTCCCGCCGGGGACGAGCCGGACCGGGGCTGCCCCGGCCGGCGCGGGGAGGGCGGCACCGGCGCCGGACACGGCGACGCCGGCCCGGAGACGTGCTCCGGGCCGGCGTCGGGTCACCTCCGCGGTCGGCTCAGTGGCCGGCCTTGGAGTGGTACTCGTCGACGATCTCCTGCGGGATACGACCGCGGTCGGAGATCTCCTTGCCCGCCTTCTTGGCCCAGGCCCGGATCGCCTTGTTCTGCTCACGGTCGGCGGTGGCGCCACCCCGGCCCCGCGCGGCCCGGCCGCCGACCACCACGCCGCCCCGACCGACCCGGGTGCCCGCCGCCACGTAGGGCGCGAATGTGTCGCGCAATTTCTCGGCGTTCGAGTTCGACAGGTCGATCTCGTACTGAACGCCGTCGAGGGCGAACTTGACGGTCTCGTCCGCGTCCCCGCCGTCCAGGTCATCGACCAGCTTGTGAATGATCTGCTTGGCCACGTCCCACATTCCTTTCGAGCAGGGCGCTCCTGCAATACAAACACGATAACCCGGGCGACGCTTGCGCCGTCAACAGGATGCGGTAACGAGCCGGAGATGGTCCGGCGTCACTCAGGGCGAACCAACGGGAACAGGATGGTTTCCCGAATTCCCAGGCCGGTCAGCGCCATCAGAAGCCGGTCGATTCCCATTCCCATACCGCCGGCCGGTGGCATTCCGTACTCCATGGCCCGCAGAAAGTCCTCGTCGAGCCGCATGGCCTCGTCGTCACCCCGGGCCGCGAGCTGCGCCTGCGCGACCAGCCGATCCCGCTGCACCACCGGGTCGACCAGCTCCGAGTACGCCGTGCCCAGCTCGAACCCGAGCACGTAGAGGTCCCACTTCTCGGCCAGGCCCGGCTCGCTGCGGTGCGCCCGGGTCAGCGGGCTGGTCTCCTCCGGGTAGTCGCGGACGAAGGTGGGCGCCTGCAACCCCGGCACGACCAGGTCCTCGAACAGCTCCTCGGCCAGCTTGCCCGGCCCCCACTTCGGGTCGACGGAGACGCCGGCCTTGTCGGCGTACTCCACCAGGCGGGACCGCTCGGTGCGGACCGTGACCTCCTCGCCGAGCGCCTCGGAGAGCACCCCGAACAGGGTCACCGAGCGCCACTCGCCGCCCAGGTCGAACTCGCGGCCGTCGGCGTGCGTCACCACGGTCGAACCGCTCACCGCGACCGCCGCCCGCTGCACGAGATTACGGGTCAACTCGGCCATCGTGTCGTAGTCGCCGTACGCCTGGTACGCCTCCAGCATCGCGAACTCCGGGGAGTGCGAGGAGTCGATGCCCTCATTGCGGAAGTTGCGGTTGATCTCGAAGACCCGGTCGACGCCGCCGACGACCGCCCGCTTGAGAAACAGTTCCGGCGCGATTCGCAGATACAGATCGGTGTCGAGTGCATTGCTGTGGGTCACGAATGGGCGGGCCGCCGCGCCGCCGTGCAGCAACTGGAGCATCGGGGTTTCGACCTCGATGAATCCCGCACCGTGCAACGAGTCCCGCAGGCTGCGGACCGCCGCCGCCCGGGTACGCACCATCTGCCGGGCCTGCGGGCGCACCACCAGGTCCACGTAGCGCTGGCGGACCCGGGCCTCCTCGCTGAGCGGCTTGTGCGCCACCGGCAGCGGACGCAGCGCCTTGGCGGTGACCGCCCACTCCTGCGCCAGCACCGACAACTCGCCCCGGCGGCTGGTGATCACCTCACCGGTGACCCCGACGTGGTCGCCGAGGTCGACCAGGCGCTTCCAGTCCTCCAGCCGCTCGGCGCCGACCCGGTCCAGCGAGAGCATGGCCTGCAGCTCGGTGCCGTCCCCGTCCCGGAGGGTGGCGAAGCAGAGCTTGCCGGTGTTCCGTACGAAGATCACCCGGCCGGTGACCGAGACCTGGTCACCGGTGGCGGTGTCGGTGGGCAACTCGGCGTACTTCTCGCGGATCTCCGCGAGGGTGCTGGTCCGGGGGTATCCGACCGGGTACGGCTCGACGCCCTCGGCGAGCATCCGGTCCCGCTTCTCCCGGCGGACCTTCATCTGCTCGGGAAGGTCGTCGGCGGGGTCCACTGGCACGGCGTTCTGCTCGGTCACGGCACGCTTCCTCAAGCCTCGGGATTTCGGCGGGTCAGCCCATGAGCGTACTCAAGGGCCCCGGTGGCCGTTACGGGATAACCTGCCGCCCATGACCGACCCCACTCACGCACTCTCCTTCGGCGTGGCGGCGGCCGAGTACGACCGGTTCCGGCCCCGCTGTCCGGAGGTGGCGCCGCGGTGGGCCCTGGCCGGGCGGGAGACGGTCGAGCTGCCGTACCGGCCGCTGGTGTTCCGCGCCCGGCGGCGCTGAGCCCGGCGCGGCGCGGCGACCCCGGCGGCGACCGGTCAGGTGTTGCGCTCGTAGACCATCCGCAGGCCGATCAGGGTGATCATCGGCTCGTGGTGGGTGATGGTGCGGCACTCGTTGATCACCAGCGAGGCCAGGCCGCCGGTGGCGATGACCGCCTTCACCTCGCCCATCTCGTCGATCATCCGCTCGACGATCCGGTCCACCTGGCCGGCGAAGCCGAAGTAGAGGCCGGCCTGGAGGCACTCCACGGTGTTCTTGCCGATCACCGAGCGGGGCTTGGTCGCCTCCACCTTGCGCAGCTGCGCGGCCCGGGCGGCGAGCGCGTCGAAGGAGATCTCGATGCCCGGGGCGAACGCGCCGCCCAGGAACTCGCCCCGCCCGCTGATCACGTCGAAGTTGGTGGTGGTGCCGAAGTCCACCACGATCGACGGGCCGCCGTAGAGGGTGTACGCGGCCAGGGTGTTGACCACCCGGTCCGAGCCGACCTCCTTGGGGTTGTCGATCGCGAGCTGCACCCCGGTGCGCACCCCGGGCTCGACGACCACGCTCGGCAGGTCGGCGTAGTAGCGGGCCAGCATGGTCCGCAGTGAGCGCAACGCGGCCGGCACCGTCGAGCAGGCGGCCACCCCGGTGATCTCCACCGCGTCACCGGCGAGCAGCCCCCGGAACATCAGACCCAGCTCGTCCGCCGTGGACCGGGCGTCGGTCTTGATCCGCCAGGAGTGCACCAGCTTGTCGCCGTCGAAGGTCGCCAGCACGGTGTTGGTGTTTCCGATGTCGATGCAGAGCAGCACGCACGCAGCCTAGACGCCGCGACCCGACCCGCTCACTCCTCCCGCAGGTCCAGCGCGACGTCCAGGATCGGCGAGGAGTGGGTGAGCGCACCCACCGACAGGAAGTCCACGCCGGTGGCGGCGTACTCGGCGGCCACCTCCAGGGTCAGCCCACCGGTCGCCTCCAACTCGGCGCGGTCACCGACCTTCGCCACCACCTCGCGCAGCGTCTCCGGGGACATGTTGTCCAGCAGCAGGAAGTCCGCGCCGGCCTCGACCGCCTCGACCGCCTCGGCGACCGTGTCCACCTCCACCTGCACCGGCACGTCGGGGAAGGTCTCCCGGACCCGCCGGTAGGCCGCCGCCACCCCGCCCGCGGCGAGCTTGTGGTTGTCCTTGATCATGGCGACGTCGTGCAGGCCCATCCGCTTGTTGGTGCCGCCGCCGGCGCGCACCGCGTACTTCTCCAGGGCGCGCAGGCCCGGGGTCGTCTTACGGGTGTCCAACACCAGCGCCTTCGTCCCGGCCAGGGCGTCCGCCCAGGCCCGGGTGTGGGTGGCCACCCCGGACATCCGGCAGAGCAGGTTGAGCGCCGTGCGCTCGGCGGTGAGCAGCAGCCGGGTCGGGCCGGTCACCGTGGCCAGCACGTCGCCGCGCGCCACCCGCTGCCCGTCGTGGGCCACCAGCGACACCTCGACGGTACGGTCCGCGCCGGTGACCTCACCGACCAGCTCGAACACGGCGGCGGCCACGGCCAGCCCGGCCACCACGCCGGGGGCCCGGGCGACCAGGTCGGCGGTGTCGGTCTGCGCGTCCGGGATGGTGGCGACGCTGGTGACGTCGAGGAAGTCCGCGCCCAGGTCCTCGGTGAGCGCGTCGACGATCACCCGCCGCACCCGCTCCGGGTCCAGGCCGCCCGCCGTCAGCGCCTGCTGTGTCGACTCCCTCACCGTGACTCCTCCGTTCGCGACTGCGGGGCTCGCAGGACCGGCTCACTCCTCGCGCTCACCGTGACTCCTCCGTTCCCCGACTGCGGGGCTCGCAGGACCGGCTCACTCCTCGCGCTCACCGTGACTCCTGCCACCGGGACGTCAATCTGCCCTGCGCCACGATCCCGCCGACCAGGTGGCCCTGCCACCGCTCGTCGGCCGTCGGGAAGTCCTCCCGCCAGTGGCAACCCCGGGTCTCCTGGCGGGCGTACGCGGCCGCGACCAGCGTCGACGCCACGGTGATCAGGTTCGTCGCCTCCCAGTCGGCGGTACGCGGGGTGCCCCGCGCCTGACCCAGCACGGTCAGCGTGGTGGCCGTCTCGGTGAGGGTCCGCGCCGAGCGGAGCACGCCCGCGCCCCGGGTCATCGCCCGTTGCAGGGACGAGGTGCCCTCGGCCGGGACCACCGCGCCCGCACCACCGACCCAGGCGCCGGTCTCCGCCGGTCTGGCCTGCTCGGGCAGTCCGGCGGCGATGTCCTCGGCGATCCGGCGGGAGAAGACCAGCCCCTCCAGCAGCGAGTTGCTGGCCAGCCGGTTCGCCCCGTGCACGCCGGTGCAGGCGACCTCGCCGCAGGCGTACAGGCCGGGGATGGAGGTGCGGCCGCGCAGGTCGGTGCGGACGCCACCCGAGGCGTAGTGGGCGGCGGGGGCGACCGGGATCAGGTCTCTGGCCGGGTCGACGCCGATGGCCAGGCAGGAGGCGACGATGGTCGGGAAGCGCCCGGCGAGGTAGTTCCCGCCGAGGTGGCGGGCGTCCAGCCAGACGTGGTCTGCCCCGGTGGCCAGCAGCACCCGGTGGATGCCCTTGGCGACCACGTCCCGGGGCGCCAGCTCCGCCAGCTCGTGCTGGCCGACCATGAACCGCTTGCCGTCACCGTCGACCAGGTGCGCGCCCTCGCCGCGCAGCGCCTCGGAGACCAGCGGCTGCTGGGCCAGGCCCGCGCCGGGGACCCGGGCGTGCTCCGGCACGATCAGCGCGGTCGGGTGGAACTGCACGAACTCCACGTCGGTGACCGCTGCGCCGGCCCGCATGGCCAGGGCCACCCCGTCGCCGGTGGAGACCGCCGGGTTGGTGGTCGCCGAGAAGACCTGGCCCATGCCGCCGGTGGCGAGGACCACCGCCCGGGCCAGGATCGCCCCGACGCCGTCCTCGCTGCCCTCGCCGAGCACGTGCAGGGTGATGCCGCAGGCGGGGCCGAGGCCGTCCGGGCCGTCGCCGGGGGCGCGCAGCAGGTCCAGCACCAGGGCGTGCTCGAACAGGCGGATCCACGGGTCGCGGCGGACGGCGGCATGCAGCGCCCGCTGCACCTCGGCGCCGGTCGCGTCGCCGCCGGCGTGCACGATCCGGTCGGCCCGGTGCCCGCCCTCGCGGGTGAGCATCAGCGAGCCGTCCGGGTTGCGGTCGAACTCGGCGCCGATGCGCATCAGCTCCCGCAGCCGGGTCGGCCCCTCCTCCACCAGCACCCGGACCGCGTCCGGATCGCAGAGCCCCACGCCGGCGATCTCGGTGTCCGAGGCGTGCGCGGCCGGGGTGTCCGCCGGGTCGAGCACGGCGGCGATGCCGCCCTGCGCCCAGCGGGTCGACCCCTCGTCGATGTCGACCTTGGTGACCACCGTGACGTGCAGGCCCGCCTCCCGCAGGTGCAGCGCGGCGGTGAGACCGGCGACCCCGGAGCCGACCACGATCACGTCGGTGGTCTCCACCCAGCCGGGCGCGGGAGCCGCCAGCAGGCGGGGCAGGGCCGGCAGGTCGACGGTCGGAAGGTCCATGGACACAGTCAACCCGAAGCCCTCTCGTCCCGGGCGGCGGGGGCACGACGAGTGGTTTGGGCTACGACGTCCGCTACCTGGTGCGGACGGGCAGGCCGGCGGGGCCGGCGCCCTTGAGCGAGGCGGTCACCGTACGGTCGCTGAGCCAGAGGTAGCAGCGCACGCCCCGGTCACCGACCCGCCAGCGCCCCGCCCCGGGCGGGCGTACCACCACGCCGCTGCGGAAGCGCAGGTTCGCGTCGTCGGGCACCCCGACGTACCGGCCGAGGACGGTGCGGCAGCCGGCGTAGAGCGGGGCCCACTCGGCGTCCTTCGTCGGGTACGGCCGGTCCGGCGCGGCCCACACGCCGACGAACTCGGCGTCGTGCGGTACGCCGCACTCCACCGGGGTGAGGGTGCGCACCCGCCCGGCCCCCTCCGTCGTCCGCTGGCAGCCCAGCCGCAGCGGCGAGGGGCCCTTGAGGGCGTCCCGCAGACTGCCGGTGCGGGCCACCACCTTCGCGGCGGCCTCGACCGTGTCCAGTTCGCTCAGGTCGCACCGGAACCAGCGGGAGCCGGCCGTCCAGCCGGGCCCGGTGGGCAGCGCCACGGCCAGCCGCAGCCGGCCGGCCCGCCACTCGTCGCCGACGTACCCGGTGGCCTTCGTGTCGCACTCGGCGAAGGCGCCGCGCAGCTCCGGCGAGCCGGTGGCCGGCGGCTCGGCCCGGCCTGCGGGGAACGCGCCCACGTGCACCGTCTCGACCCGGTGCGCCACCGCGCAGTCCACCGGCGCGTAGGACGCCAGGGACACGGTGTCGGTGAAGTCGCCGGCCTGGCAGACGCCGGCCTCGGGCGTGAACGCCCCGGGCGCGGCCAGGGCCGCCCAGTCGTCGGTGAGGTCGCCGTCGAGCCCACCCGTGCCCGCGCACCCGACGAGCAGGACCCCCGCGACCAACGCGGCGGCCACGCTCCTCATCGCACGGCGCATCGCGGCCTCCCCCAGCCGACGACCGTCGATCCCGACGGTCCGCCCAGAGTAACCGTCCCCGACCCCCCGGTAACACCCC
>NZ_JBNADX010000039.1:0-39159 GCF_049629545.1 Micromonospora citrea | reverse complement strand
GGGGTTCGCGGTCACGCCAAGCCGAGAGGCTCGCGGCGCCGGGACCATGTGTAACGACCGGCGGGCCACCACCATTCCCGGCCCGGGCACCACCCCGGGCCGACCCGATCGGGGCCTGGCAGCGGGGCGTGCTGCTGCGGTCGTACACATGATGTAACGACCCCGCCCCCGCCACCATTCCACCACCACGGTGCCGCCGGTCACGGGACACCCGCACAGACCGGGCATGAACCGCACACCAGCACCACCACGGCAGTCGCCTGAACCGGACACCCGACCCGGATCGCTCACCACGCACACCGGTTCGGGGTGCTGTTGTTGTCACCAGGGCAGCAACAACCGCACCCGAACCCGCCAACCAAACGCCCGACCCGAGGCGGACACCCCCGCCCGCGTACCCGAAACGGACACCACGGACACCGCGCGCACGGACGGCGGCCAACCACCGACGTGCGGTGGAATCCCGGGTCTTCTGCCGAGGGCAGATCCGCTCCGGGTGAACACGGGTGCCGCCGCGACCCGTGGCGGGACAGGCTGGGACGCATGAGACTCCTGGTACTCGGCGGCACGGGCTTCGTCGGCGGCGCGGTCGTGGCGGAGGCGGTACGACGGAACTGGTCGGTGACGGTGTTCAACCGAGGGCTGCACGGGGCCGCCCCCGAGGGCGTACACCGGTTGCGGGGCGACCGGACGGCGCGCGACGGACTGGCGGCGCTCTCCGGCGGCGACTGGGACCTGGTGGTCGACACCTGGGACGGCGCGCCGCGTGCCGTGCGGGACGCGGCCCGCGCGCTGGTCGACCGGGTCGGGCACTACGCCTACGTCTCCAGCGGCTCGGTCTACGCCCATCCGCTGCCGTCCGGCGCGGGGGAGGAGGCGCCGATGATGGACGCCGCCCCGGACGCCGACGACGGCGACTACCCGCACAACAAGGCGGGTGGGGAACGGGCTGCGGCGCAGGTGTTCGGCGACCGGGCGCTGCTGGTGCGGGCCGGGCTGATCCTCGGCCCCGGAGAGGACATCGGCCGCCTACCGTGGTGGCTGCACCGCGTCGCCCGGGGCGGGGACGTGCTGGCGCCGGGCCCGGCCGACCTGCCCGTGCAGTACGTCGACGTGCGGGACCTCGCGGCGTGGACGCTGGACCGGGCCGCCGCCGGCACCGGCGGGGCGTTCAACGTGATCAGCCGCCCCGGGCACACCACCATGGGCGAGCTGCTGGCCGCCGCCGTCGCGGTGACCGGGGCGGACGCCCGGCTGCGCTGGACCGACCCGGAGCCGATCCTCGCCGCCGGGGTGGTGCCCTGGAACGACCTGCCGATCTGGGTGCCGCCGGGGCACGAGTACCGCTGGTTGCAGGAGCGCGGCGTCGACAAGGCGTACGCGGCGGGGCTGACCTGCCGTCCGGTGGCGGAGACGGTCGCCGACACCTGGCGCTGGCTGCGCCGGGTGGGGGTGGTGCCGCAGCGGGCCGGCCGGCCCGCGCGGGCGCCGGTCGGACTCGACCCCGAGCGGGAGGCGGCGCTGCTCGCCGCGCACCACCCGGCCTGACCCGGACGGTGGTGCGCCGGTCCCGCGACGGACGGGGGCGCGGGACCGGCGCACCACGAGCGGCGCCCCGGCCTCAGCGGCGCCGAGGGGCGGCACCGGTCAGCTCGGCGTGGGCAGCCCCGCGGCCGGCGCGACGGAGACCGGCAGGTCCAGCACGTCGTCGATGTCGCGTCGGGGGGTGGCCACCCCCGGCTGGCCGTACCCGATCCGCATCACCATCTGCGGGGTGCCGAACCGCCCCAGCGACAGCCGCAGCGCCTCCCGGGCGCCGGGCACCTCGATCGGCTGGGAGAGCATGGAGACGCTCAACCCGGCGTCGGTCGCGGTGAGCAGCACCCGTTGCAGGGCCTGCCCGGCGAGGATCTGGTCGGTGGTGGTGTTGCCGGCCGAGCCGAGCACGGCGACCAGCGGCTCCGGCTCGAAGTCGCGGCCGGGGGCCCGGTTGCGTCCGCCGAAGCCGCGCATCGGCAGCAGGTCCTGCGGCTCGCTCTGCGGGCCGCCGGCGGCGGCCGGCACCCCGTCGGGGGAGGGCTCGCGGCGGATCCACTCGGCCCGTTCCTGCCGGTAGCCGGGATCGCGTTCCAGCACCCGGTGCGCGCTGCGGGCGATCTCGGCGAAGGCGTTGACCGCGGTGGTGCCGATCACCAGCTCCAGCCAGCACTGCTCGGCGCGGGCCGCCTCACCGAGCCGCCACCGGGCCTCCGCCGGCACCGGGTCGGGCCAGAACGGCGCGCGGTTGCTGAACCGGCGGGGCACGGCCGCGTACAGGCTCCGCTCGGTGGGGGTCGGCGGTCGCGGCGCGTCCGGCACCAGCCGGGCCAGCACGTCCGGTTCCGTCGGGTACGGCCGCAGCCGCACCGTCGCCGGCGTGCCGGCCACGGCGAGGGACAGTCGCAGGTTGAACAGCGCCGCCCCGCACGCGATCCGGGCGCCCCAGCCGCTCGGATCGGTGGCGGGCAGCCGCCGCGTCCGGTCGACCGACAGCTCGATCCCGCCGTCGCGGAGCCGTAGCCGCCACGGCTGCGTGTTGTGCAGGGAAGGTGCGCGGACAGCGTCCGCGGCGGCAGCCCGAAGCTGCGCGACGGTGTAGCCGGTGTCCATGACGATGCTCCTTCCGTGGCGGTCGTGCCGCCCCCCGGTGGTTCATCTCCACACTCCGTCACCAGGGGGTACGCCGGGCAGGGCCGGAGGGCCCGACCGCCCGGGCACCCCTCCCCGCCGGTACGCGTCGAGGAAGGGACCTTCGGCCCGTGCATGAGCCGCGCCCCGGCGGGTAGAAACGAGGGATGATCCGGGTGTTCCTCCTCGACGACCACGAGGTCGTCCGTCGTGGCCTTGCCGACCTGCTGCAGAGCAGCGGTGACATCGAAGTGGTCGGCGAGTCCGGCTCCGCGCAGGAGGCTGCCCGGCGCATCCCGGCGCTGCGGCCGGACGTGGCGATCCTCGACGCCCGACTGCCCGACGGCAACGGCATCGACGTCTGCCGGGACGTCCGGGCCGTGGACTCCTCCATCAAGGGCCTGATCCTCACCTCGTACGAGGACGACGAGGCGCTCTTCGCCGCGATCATGGCGGGGGCGGCCGGGTACGTGCTCAAGCAGATCCGCGGCACCGACCTGGTGGACGCGGTGCGCCGGGTGGCGGCCGGTCAGTCGCTGCTCGACCCGGCGATCACCACCCGGGTGCTGGAGCGCATCCGCAGCGGCGTGGAGCAGCCGCGCGAGCTGAAGACGCTCACCGAGCAGGAGCGCCGCATCCTGGAGTACGTGGCCGAGGGGCTCACCAACCGGGAGATCGCCGGCAAGATGTTCCTGGCCGAGAAGACGGTCAAGAACTACGTCTCCAGTGTGCTGGCCAAGCTGGGCCTGGAGCGGCGTACCCAGGCGGCGGTGCTGGCCACCCGGCTGCTCGGCAAGAGCCACTGAGCGCCCGCCACCACTGATCGTCCGACGCGCCGGGGGACATCCCCCGGCGCGTCGCCGTGCTCAGTCGCGCAGCGGCACGCACCAGAACAGTTCGGTGCCGTGCGGCTCGAGCGGGCGTACCTCGAACTCGCCGCCGTGCCGCTCGGCACGCTCACGCAGGTTGACCAGCCCACCCCGGGCGGCGGCCGGATCGCAGCCCACCCCGTCGTCGCTGACCGTCACCGCGACCCGACCGGCCTCGACCCGTACGGCGACGGCGACCCGGCTGGCCTCGGCGTGCCGTACGGCGTTGGAGAGCGCCTCGCGCAGCACGGCCGCCAGGTCGGGGCGGACCGCGTCGGGCACCGCGCTGTCGATCGGCCCGTCCAGGTCCAGCGTGGGGCGGAAGCCCAGCGACTCGGCGGCCACGTCGACCGCCTCGCGGATCTCGGTGCGCAGCGCCGCGCTCATCGGGGTACGCAGCTCGAAGATGGTGCGGCGGATGTCCCGGATGGTGGCGTCGAGGTCGTCGACGGCCGCGTTGATCCGCTTGGCGATCTCGGGGCGGGCGTTCATCGCGCCGCTCTGCAGTTGCAGACCGGTGGCGAAGAGCCGCTGGATGACCACGTCGTGCAGGTCCCGGGCGATCCGCTCGCGGTCCTCCAGGACGACCAGCAGCTCCCGTTCCTCCTGGCCCCGGGCCCGCTCCATGGCCAGCGCCGCCTGGCCGGCGAAGCTGCCCAGCAGCGTCACGTCGTCCTCGGTCGCCCGGGCGGCGTCCGGACGGTGGGCGATCACCAGCACACCGTGCAGGGTGTCCGCCGCGGCGAGCGGGGAGACCACGGCCGGCCCGGCCACCACCGGCGTCGGCCACGGGGCGGACTGGGCCAGGTTCTCCACCAGCTCGTGGCGGCGTTCGGTGACCGAGCCGGCGAAGGTGGTCTCGGCGGCCGGCAGCACCGCGCCGACCAACGCCCGGGCGGCCCCGTCGGCGTCGTCGACCACCTCGACGGTGAACTGCCCGGCGTCCTCGTCGTAGAGCAGCACCACGGCCAGCTCCGCCTCGGCGACCTCCCGCGCCCGGCGGGCCACCAGGGTCAGCGCGTCGGTGCGGCGGACCTCGCCCAGCAGCACCGAGGTGATCTCGGCGGTGGCGGCGAGCCAGCGCTCCCGCCGGTGGGCCAGGGCGTACAGGCGGGCGTTCTCGATGGCCACACCGGCCGCCGCGGCGAGCGCGACGACGATCTCCTCGTCGTCCTCGGTGAACTCGGGGGCACCCTGCTTCTCGGCGAGGTAGAGGTTGCCGAAGACCTGGTCGCGGATACGGACCGGGACGCCGAGGAAGCTGTGCATCGGCGGGTGGTGCGCCGGGAAACCGTACGACTTCGGGTGCTGGGTGATGTCCGGCATGCGCACCGGGCGCGGGTCGTCGATGAGCAGGCCGAGCACGCCCCGCCCGTGCGGCAGGTCGCCGATCTTGGCGTGCAGCTCCTCGTCGATGCCGTGGATGATGAAGTCGTGCAGCATGCGGTCCGGTCCGATCACGCCGAGCGCGCCGTACCGGGCGCCGACCAGCTCGCAGGCCGACTGCACGATCCGTTGCAGGGTGCTGCGCAGGTCGAGGTCCGACCCGATGCCCACCACCGCGTCGAGCAGGGCGCGCAGCCGCTCCCGGCTGGTCACCACCTCGCCGACCCGGTCCAGCATCTCCTGGAGCAGTTCGTCGAGGCGGACCCGCGACAGCGGGCTCAGGCCCAGTGACGGGGTGGGGTGCTCGTAACGGGGGTTCGGTGCGGCCACCGGGCGATGTTACCGCCCGGTGACCGACCAGCACGAGATCGTCAGGGCGTCTGCCCGCGCACCGCTGTGGTGTCCACCACCTGCTCCACCGGCAGCCGCGGGGTGTGCGGCGGCCCCGCGTGCGCCGGGTCGGCGATCCCCAGCCGCAGCACGATGTACGGGTGGCCCATGCCGCTGAGCAGCTGACGCAGCGTCTGCCGGGTGCCCGCCACCTCCACCACGCCCGACAGCGGCACCACCGACACGCCGAGCCGGGTGGCGGTCAGCCAGAGCGCGGAGAGCGCCTCGCCGGCGCGCAGCCAGCTGTCCGGCTCGTCCTCGTCGCCGTGCAGCAGCGCGTACACGGCGGCCTTGTCGTGGCCCGGGCCGACCGGCAGGGTGCCGGCGCGACCGAAGTCACGGCCCGGCACGGTGGTCTGCGCCTGCTGCGTGGGCAGCACCTCCGGCGGCAGGCCGGTGCCGGTGCCGGCCCGGTTGGTCCAGTAGAGCAGCTCCTCGCGCAGCTGCGGATCCTCGGCCTCGACCGCCCCGGCGTGCCCGGCCGCCGCGGCCAACTCCATCACCTGGTCGGAGTCGAGGATCTGCAGGTTGGCGCCCTCGTCGGCGGCAGCCCGGACGATCTCGCCGAGCGCGCCGGTGGAGACCGGCTCGTCGCTGACCGGACGCCGGTCGGTGTGCCGGACCTGCATGCACTGCACCATGCGCATGGCGTCCGGTTCGGCGCCGGCGTGGGTCAGCCCGGTCAGCCGGGCCAGCAGGTCCGGCTGCGCCGGGTCGGGCAGTCGCTCCACCACGGCCGTCCAGCCCTCGGCGGTCAGCGCGAGGCGGGCGTGGTGCAGCGCCGCGCCGCAGCTGAGCGCGAGCAGCCGGCCCTCCGGGTCGGTGGAGGTGAGCTGGCGGTCGCGGACCACCCGCAGCTCCAGGGCGTCGGGCAGGACCCGCCACCGCCACGGCTGCGTGTTGTGCACCGACGGGGCGTAGCCGGCGGTCGCGGCGGCCTCCGCGAGCGCGGTGGTCAGCGGGCGGTCCTGTCCCGGCGTCTCGTGGCTCATCGTCACGACCTTTCCGTTTCTCCCCATCGTGCCCCAGCCCGGCGGTGCCGCGGGCGGGGATGCGGCTGCATCCTGCGTGATGCCCGGATCCGTCGCAGAGTACGCAGCCGGGCCGTCGTCGGATGTGTCGGCCCGCCCGTTTCCTCCGGATCGCTCCGTGCCGGCCGGCAACCCCTGCGACGATCCCCAGGTGGGAGCCGATCCGCGCGGGTGCGTACCGGAGAAGCCGGTCGCCCGGCGGCGGGTGGACTGGCGCGAGTGGGCACCACTGACCCTGCTCACCGTGGCGGTGCTCGTCGGGGCCGCACTCCGGTTCGCCGGCCTGCGGGGCGCCGCCGACCTGGTCTGGGCCGGGGTGACCCTGGTGGCGCTGCTGCCGGCGGCCTGGGCGGTGCTGCGCCAGGTGGTGCGCCGGCAGTTCGGGGTGGACGTGATCGCCGTGCTGGCCCTGGCCGGCGCGCTGCTGGTCCGGGAGTACCTGGCCGGCGCGGTGATCGCCGTCATGGTCGCCACCGGCCGGGCCCTGGAGGAGTACGCCCAGCGGCGGGCGACGCGCGACCTGCGCGCGCTGCTGGAACGGGCGCCCCGGCAGGCGCGCCGGCGTACCCCCGACGGGGGTATCGAGGTGGTCCCGCTGGACCGGGTCGCGGTCGCCGACCGGCTGCTGGTCGGCCCCGGCGACGTCACGCCCGTCGACGGCACCCTGGAGGACGCGGCGACCCTCGACGAGTCGGTGGTCACCGGCGAGTCGCAACTGGTCCAGCGGTCGGCGGGGGAGCAGGTGGCCAGCGGCGTGGTCAACGCGGGGGCCGCCGTCGGGCTGCGCGCCACCCGCAGCGCCTCCGAGAGCACGTACGCGGGCATCGTCCGGCTGGCCGAGGAGGCGACCGCGCGCAAGGCCCCGATGGTCCGCCTCGCCGACCGGTACGCGGCGGCGTTCGTGCCGTTCACCCTGGTGCTGGCCGGTGCGGCGTGGCTGCTCTCCGGGCAGTTCGTCCGGGCGGTCGCGGTCCTGGTGGTGGCCACCCCCTGCCCGCTGCTGCTGGCCACCCCGATCGCGATCGTCTCCGGGCTGTCCCGGGTGGCCCGGCGCGGGGTGCTGGTCCGCGACGGCGGGTCGCTGGAACTGCTCGGCCGCGCTCGAACCCTGCTGGTGGACAAGACCGGCACGCTCACTGCCGGCCGGCCCCGGGCCACCGAGACGGTCGTCGCCCCCGGCGGGGACCGGGACGAGGTGCTGCGGCTGGCCGCCTCGGTGGAACAGCTCTCCCCGCACGTGCTGGCCGCCGCGCTGGTGCGTCAGGCCCGGGACCGGGGTGTGCCGCTGACCGAGCCGACCGAGGTGACCGAGGAGCCCGGCCGGGGCGTCACCGGGCGGGTGGACGGGCGGCTGGTGAAGGTCGGCCAGCTCGCCGGCGAGCCACCGCAGTGGGCGCGATCGGCCCGCGAGCGCGCCGAGATCGCCGGCCGGTCCACGGTCTGGGTGAGCGACGAGCGTGGCCCGCTCGGCGCGATCCTGCTGGAGGACCCGGTACGCCCCGACGCCCGCCGCACCGTCCGCCGGTTGCGCCAGGCGGGGCTGACCCGCCTGGTGATGCTCACCGGGGACCGGCCCCGCACGGCCGATCAGGTGGCCCAGGCGGTCGGGGTGGACGAGGCGCTGGCGCAGTGCTCGCCGGAGGAGAAGGTGGCCCGGGTCCGCCAGGAGTCGCAGCGGGCGGTGACGGTGATGGTGGGCGACGGCGTCAACGACGCCCCGGCGCTCGCCGCGGCGCACGTGGGCGTGGCGATGGGCGCGACCGGGGCGACCGCCTCGGCCGACGTGGCCGACGCGGTGCTCACCGTCGACCGGCTGGACCGGCTCGCCGACGCCGTGGAGATCGCCCGGTACGCCCGCCGGATCGCGGTGCAGAGCGCCACGGTCGGGATGGGGCTGGCGGTGGCGGCGATGCTGGTCGCCGCGGCCGGCCGGTTGCCCCCGGTGGGCGGCGCGTTCCTCCAGGAGGGCATCGACGTGCTGGTGATCCTCAACGCGCTGCGGGCCCTGGGTGGCGGGCTGCGCCGCCGCGACGTCCCGCCGGCCACCCGCGCGCTGCTCGACCGGTACGCCGGCGAGCACGCCGGGGTACGCGACGTGCTGGCCGGGCTGCGCGACACCGCGGACCTGGTGGCCACCCGCCCGGACGACCCGCGGTGCCTGCCGGCGCTGCGCGCGACGCACCGGCGGCTGACCGACGAGGTGCTGCCGCACGAGTCGGCCGAGGAACGCCAGCTCTACCCGGCGCTGGCCGGGCCGCTGGGCAGCGCCGAGGCGACGTCCACGATGAGCCGGGGGCACCTGGAGATCCGCCGGCTGGTGGACCGGATCGGCGCTCACCTGGCCCAGGCCGGCGCCGGGCCGCTGCACCGCGACCAGGTGCCGGACCTGCTCGCCGCCCTCTACGGGCTGGACGCGGTGCTGCGCCTGCACCTGGCCCAGGAGGAGGAGGACTACTTCACGCTCGATCCCGCCGCCCCCGGCGAGGGCGGGCCGGCCCGGACGTGACCGTGCCCGGCCCCGACGACAGCGGGACCGGGCACGGCACGGACGGTTCAGCGTTCCCGGGCCACCACGACCGGGCAGTGCGCGTGCTGGATGAGCTGCTGGCCGACCGAGCCGAGCAGCATGCCCCGCAGCCCGCCCCGGCCCCGGCTGCCGACCACCACGAGCTGGGCGTCCCGGCTCGCCTCGACCAGCGTGGCCGCCGGGTTGCCGGGCCGAACGTCGACCTCGACCGCCACGTCGGGGAAGGTCTGCCGCCACCGGGTCAGGGACTTCTCGACGGCGGCGCGTTCCTCGTCGGCGGTGGCCCGCTCGTCGTGGTCCGACGGCCGCCACCGCTCACCCGGCGGATCGAAGACCCGGACGACCCGTAGCGGCACCTCCCGCTGCGCGGCGCGTTCCACCGCGAAGCCGAGCGCCACCTGGGACGACTCGGAGCCGTCGACGCCCACCACCACCGGCCCCGCCGCGTCGGCCTGCCCGTCGCGGACCACCACCACCGGGCAGTGCGCGTGGGCGGTCACCGAGACGGCGGTGGAACCGGCGAGCAGGCCGCCGAAGCCGCCGTGGCCCCGACTGCCCAGCACCAGCAGCCCCGCGTCGGCGGAACGCTCCTGGAGCACCAGGGCCGGCGGGCCGTCGAGGACGTCCCCGTGCACGGTCACGCCCGGCCGCTCGGCGGTGGCGTCCGCCGCCGCCTTGCGGACCAGCTCCTCGACCTGCCGGCGGGCGGTCTCGTCCGGCCAGATCCCCGGGGCCACCCCCGGACCGATCCAACCGGCCACGGTCAGCCATTCGAAGACGTACACTAGGCGGACCGGTCGGCCGCTGCGTCGCGCCTCGTCCAGCGCCCAGTTCAGCGCCAGGGTGGCGTCGGTCGAACCGTCGTAGCCGACCAGGATCTCGTCGCCGCTCACCGCGCTCACCTCCTGTCGATCGGTGGGGGTCACTGCTCGCCGCGCAGCGCCTGGTCCGTCTCGCGGATCCAGCGCCACTCGGCGACCCGGGGGTCGTCCTCGCCGTACGTGCGGGTGTGGTCGCGGCAGGCCTGCCGGGCGTCGACCATCTCCTGGCGCAGGTGGGCGGCGCGCGAGGCGAGCCCCGGCACCCGGTCGATCACGTCGATGACCAGGTGGAACCGGTCCAGGTCGTTGAGCATCACCATGTCGAACGGCGTGGTGGTGGTGCCCTCCTCCTTGTACCCGCGCACGTGCAGGTTGTCGTGGTTGGCCCGGCGGTAGGTGAGCCGGTGGATCAGCCACGGGTAGCCGTGGTACGCGAAGATGATCGGCTTGTCGCGGGTGAAGATGGTGTCGAACTCGTTGTCCGGCAGGCCGTGCGGGTGCTCCGACGGCGGTTGCAGGCGCATCAGGTCGACCACGTTGACCACCCGCACCTTCAGCTCGGGCAGGTGCTGCCGGAGCAGTTCGGCCGCGGCGAGGGTCTCCAGCGTCGGCACGTCGCCGGCGCAGGCGAGCACCACGTCCGGCTCGGCGCCCTCGTCGGTGCTGGCCCAGTCCCAGATGCCCAGACCGCGCCGGCAGTGCTGGACCGCCTCGTCCATGCTCAGCCAGTTCGGCGCCGGCTGCTTGCCGGCGACCACCACGTTGATGTAGTGCCGGCTGCGCAGGCAGTGGTCCATGGTGGAGAGCAGGGTGTTGGCGTCCGGCGGCAGGTAGACCCGGACCACTTCGGCCTTCTTGTTGACCACGTGGTCGATGAAGCCCGGGTCCTGGTGCGAGAAGCCGTTGTGGTCCTGCCGCCACACGTGGCTGGAGAGCAGGTAGTTCAGCGAGGCGACCGGCTCGCGCCAGGGGATGCCCCGGGTCACCTTCAGCCACTTGGCGTGCTGGTTGACCATCGAGTCGACGATGTGGATGAACGCCTCGTAGCTGGTGAAGATGCCGTGCCGGCCGGTGAGCAGGTAGCCCTCCAGCCAGCCCTCGCAGAGGTGCTCCGAGAGCACCTCCATCACCCGGCCGTCGGCGGAGAGGTGGTCGTCGCCCTCGACGGTGCGGGCCACGAACGCCCGGTCGGTGACCTCGAAGGCGGCGCCGAGCCGGTTGGAGGCGACCTCGTCCGGGCCGAACAGGCGGAACGTCTGCGGGTTGCGGGTGATCACGTCCCGGACCCAGGTGCCGAGCACGCCGGTGGCGCCGACCGCCGGCTCGCCCGGCTTCTTGACGTCGACCGCGTAGTCGCGGAAGTCCGGCAGGTCCAGGTCGCGCAGCAGCCGCCCGCCGTTGGCGACCGGGTTGGCGCTCATCCGCCGGTCACCGGTGGGCGGCAGTGCGGCCAGCTCGCCGACCGGCGCGCCGGTGGCGTCGAAGAGCTCCTCCGGCCGGTAGCTGCGCAGCCAGCGCTCCAACTCGGCCAGGTGCTCCGGGTTCTTCCGGACCTCGGAGATCGGCACCTGGTGGGCCCGGTAGGTCCCCTCGACCTGCTTGCCGTCGACCCGCGCCGGCCCGGTCCAGCCCTTCGGCGTACGCAGGATGATCATCGGCCAGCGGGGGCGTTCGACGGCGCCGCCGGAGCGGGCCCGGCGCTGGATCTCGGCGATCTCGTCGCAGGCCCGGTCGAGGGTGGCCGCCAGCATCTGGTGCACCTTCGTCGGGTCGTCGCCCTCGACGATGTACGGCTGGTGCCCGTAGCCGCGCATCAGGTCGATCAGGTCCTCGGTGGAGATCCGGTCCAGCACCGTCGGGTTGGCGATCTTGTAGCCGTTGAGGTGCAGGATCGGCAGCACCGCGCCGTCGCGGGCCGGGTTGAGGAAGACGTTGGACAGCCAACTGCCGGCCAGTGGACCGGTCTCGGCCTCGCCGTCGCCGATGACGCAGGCGACCAGCAGGTCGGGGTTGTCGAACGCCGCGCCGTACGCGTGGCTGAGCGCGTACCCCAGCTCGCCGCCCTCGTGGATCGAACCCGGCACCTCCGGCGCCACGTGGCTCGGGATGCCGCCGGGGAAGGAGAACTGCCGGAACAGCCGCTGCATGCCGGTCTCGTCGCGGCTGACCGAGTGGTACAGCTCGCTGTAGGTACCCTCCAGCCAGGTGTTCGCCACCAGGGCCGGACCGCCGTGGCCGGGGCCGGTGACGAAGATCGCCGAGAGGTCCCGGTCGACGATGACCCGGTTGAGGTGCGTGTAGAGCAGGTTGAGCCCGGGGCTGGTGCCCCAGTGGCCCAGCAGCCGGGGCTTGACGTGCTCAGGCTTCAGCGGCTCACGCAGCAGCGGGTTGTCCAGCAGGTAGATCTGGCCGACGGTGAGGTAGTTGGCCGCCCGCCAGTAGGCGTCCAGCCGGCGCAGCTCGTCTTCGGTCAGTGGGCCGTGCAGGTCGAGAGCGGTGTCCATGCTGCAATAGCCTCTCGCGGGTCGCGGAATTCTGCACCCGGAAGCCGGATTTCCTCCCCGGGCACCTCCAGCTTCGTCCAGTCGGGCGAAGTGGATCAGGGTCGTTGGTCCCGGGACGCAGGGGCGTCATGTCCCGTCCTGCGCCGCCCCGGTCAATCCACGGACGACGATGACCGGGGACGGCGCGTGGTAGAGCAGGGTCTGGCTCACCGCGCCCAGCATCCCGCGCCACGGCTCGTCCCCCCGGGCGCCGACCACGGTGACCTGCGCGGACCGCGACTGTTCCACCAGGACGGTGCCCGGGTCGCCGCGTACGGTGTGGCACTCGGTGGCGACCGTGGGGTGGCCCCGGCCGGTCCGGGCCACCGCCTCGGCGAGCACTTCCTCGCCGACGTCGGGGCGTCCCGGCTCGACCACCCGCACCGCGATCAGCCGGGCCTGTCGCCGGGACGCGCAGTCGAAGGCGAAGCCGAGGGCGGTCAGGGCGCTCTCCGACCCGTCCACCCCGACCAGGACCGGTCCGCTCGGCGGCGGCTCAGGTCGGGCCACCAGCACCGGGCAGCCGGCCCGGGCGGCGAGCTGGAGGGCGGGGGAGTCGGCCGGCACGCAGCCCTCGCAGCCGGTCATGCCCCCGTCGCCGATGCCCACCATGAACGCCGTCTCGGAGCGGCGTATCAGCGCCTCGACCGGGGAACCCTCGACGATCTCGGCGCTGACCGACACTCCCGGCTCGACCTCGTTGGCGATCCGCGCGGCCCGGGCGATCAGTTCCTCGGCCTGGGCCCGGGGGCCGGCGACCGAGGGCGCCTCGAGAGCGGCCGCCCAGTTGAAGGCGTGCAGCAGGGCCAGGTCGCGGCCGTGCGCGGCGGCCTCCCGCGCGGCCAGCCGGACGACCTGCATGCCCTGCGCGGACGGGCCGACGCCGGCCACCACCGGCGCGCCGGCGGATCCGGTCATCCGGCTCACCTCCCGGGCGTCCCGCAGGGCACGGCCACGCCGTCCCCACCGACGCTAGTCCGGCCGCCGGGCCGGCGGGCGGGGATCGCCACACCCACCCGCCTACCCGGCGCGGACGCCGGCCGGGTCAGCGGAACTGGAGCCGGGCCACCGTGTCGAAGACCCGTGCGCCGAACAGTCGCCGGGTGTGCACCATCGCCCAGGCGGCGGCGGTGACCAGGTAGCGGGTGCGCGGACGGCGGGCGGTGACCGCCCGCTCGATCACCCGGGCCACCGTCTCCGGCGTCGCGGCCAACCTCGGGTTGGCGTACCCGCGCGCCATCGCCGCGTCGATCGCTGCGGTCATCTCCCGGTACGGCCCGTGCGGGTCCGCGCCGGAGCCGAGCGACTCGGCGGCCACCGTGCCGAAGCCGGTGCGGATCAGGCCGGGCTCGACGAGCACGACGTCGACGCCGAACGGGCGCACCTCCTGGCGCAGCGCGTCGGAGATCGCCTCCACGGCGTACTTGCTGGCGTGGTAGTAGCCGCCGCCGGGGAAGACCAGCCGGCCGCCCATCGAGCTGACGTTGACGATCCGGCCCCGGCCGGCGCGGCGCATACCCGGCAGCACCAGCTGGGTGAGCCGGCTGAGCCCGAAGACGTTGGTCTCGAACTGGGCGCGGACCCGGTCCATCGACGCTGCCTCGATCGGGCCGTACTCGCCGTAGCCGGCGTTGTTGACCAGCACGTCGACCTGCCCGTGCGTGGCCTCCACGGCGGTGACGGCGGCGCGCATGGACTCCTCGTCGGTGACGTCGAGGGGGAGCACCCGGGCGCCGGTGTCGGCGAGGTCGGCGATGGCGTCGACGTTGCGGGCGGTGGCGTAGACGGTGAAGTCGGGACGGCGGGCGAGCCGGCGGGCGGTGGCCCGGCCGATGCCGGAGGAGGTGCCGGTGATCAGGACGGTGGTGGTCATGCGGGGGCTCCGGGGTGGGTGAGGCCGGCGACGAGCAGCGTGACCCCGTCACGCAGTCGCTGCCGGGGCAGGTCGGGGTCGGTGAGGTCGGCCTCCAGGCCGCGGGTGAGCGCCACCAGCACGTCGGCGACGGCTCGGGCGCGGGGCCCGGCGGCGTCGGCGAGGACGGCGGTCGACAGGTCGGTCAGCTCCCGGGTGTACGCCTCGACGAGGTCTCCGGTGAGCTTCGTGCTGGTGTCGAGGAGTTCGGCGGCATGCCGGCTCTCCCGGTGCAGCTTGAGGGTCAGTTCGAGCTTGGCGGCGAGCACGTCGTACAGCCGCTGCGCCAGCGGTACGCCCTCGGTGGCGGCCGCCCGCCGGGCCTCGGCCAGCGAGTCGGCGAAGAGTCGTTCGGCCAGCCGCCGGAACGCGTCGTCCTTGTTGCGGACGTACTGGTAGACGGCGGGGCGTGACATCCCGGCCGTCGTGGCGATGTCGTCCATCGTCGTGCGCCGCACTCCGTGCCGGGTGAAGCACTCGTACGCGGCGGCGAGGATCGCCTCCAACCGTTCGTTCGACATGCTGACAATACTTGCACACAATGTCAGAGCGTTGCGAGTGTCCCTGGTCACTCCCACGACTGGCGGCGGGTCGTGCACGGAGGGTCACGCACGGGGTGCGGCACGGAGAGTGACGACGGCTGGCGGGGTCGAGGAAGGGTGTGAGCGTCCTTTGCTCTGCTGCCACCGACGCGCCACCAGCTGCCACCTGGGCAACGGGTAGCGGCGCGCCAGAGAGCGCCCAGGCCAGGCGGATGCGGAGCGTGACTGGTGCGTCGGGGGCAGCAGAGCAAGGCGGTGAGGGGCTGTGGACGTGCTGGCCGCGAGCGTCACCGAGTGTGACGAGAGGCCGGTGGGCCACCCGGCCAGGGCGGGGCGGCCTGTGAGGTCGAGCTGCCGGGTACGGGTGGGTCGACGGCCCGGCCCACGAGGCGGCGCGGGAAGGTCGAGCTGCCAGGTGTGGATGGGTTGACGGTCCTGACCCGCGAGGTGGCGCGGTAAGGCCGGCAGCGGCAGGGGAAGGCGCGCGTTCCGGAGGTCAGGAGGCGGAGTGGACCCGCAGGACGGCGGCGGTGGCGTTGTCGTCGCCGCCCTCGGCGAGGGTGGCCGCGAGCACGGCCCGCACCGCCTGCGCCGGGTCCGGCTCGGCGAGCAGCTCCCGCAGCCGGTGGTAGTCGAGTTGGTCGCTCACCCCGTCGGTGCAGAGCAGCCAGGTGTCGCCGGGGCGCAGCGGGACCGCCAACACGTCGGCCTCGGGCCGGTCCGGGTGGCCGACGTAGCGCAGGAGCTGGTAGCGGGCCCGGGCCGCCTCCGGGGAGTTCGCCGGCCACCACCCGTGCAGCAACCCCAGCCAGGCCATGGTGTGGTCGACGGTCACCAGCTCCAGGACGCCGTCGCGCAGCCGGTACGCCCGTGAGTCGCCGAGCTGGACGACCCAGCCCTGCTCACCGTCCGGCTCGGCGAGCAGGGCGGTCAGCGTGCAGCCGGTCAGCTCGGCCAGCCCCGCGCCGGCCCGGCGTACCCGGACCTGCGCCTCGGCCACCGCACCGCGCAGCTCGCGCGCCCCGACGGCCGGCCAGCCGGCGCGGACCTGCTCGATGAGGGTCGTCGTGGCGGTGGCGCCGGCGGTCCGGCTGCCCTCGCCGTCGCCCATGCCGTCGGCGACCACCACGAGCGGCAGTTCCGCGTCGAGGTGCAGCACGTCGAAGTTGGCCCGGTAACGGTTGCCGACCACGGTGCCGCCGGCGAACTCCAGGCAGAGCCGGCCCACGGTCGACCGGCGCGCGGCCTCGACGGGCGGATCGGCGGAGCGGCGACGGAACACCTGCGGACGGTAACACCGGCGGGGCCACCTGCCGGGCGTCCGCCGATCGTGTCGGCGGACACCCGGCGGCCGGTCAGTCGACCGTGCAGGGCGTGCCGTCGACCTGGAAGGCGCCGGGACGGCCGTTCGCGCCGCTCCACCCCGCGAGGAAGCCGACGTCCACGCCCGGGCCCGGGGCGAGCCGACCGTTCCAGGCCGCGTTGCCGACCTCGACCGTCGCGCCCTCCTGCCGGTACGTGCCGTTCCACAACTGGGTGATCCGCTGGCCGTCCGGGAACGACCAGCGCAGCGTCCAGCCGGTCAACGGACGGTCGCCGGTGTTGGTGACCTTCACCGCGGCCTGGAAGCCGCCGGGCCACTGGCCGGTCACCGCGTACTGCACCCGGCAGGAGAAGACGCCGGTGCCGCCCGTGCCGGTCGGGGTGGGTGTCGGCGTGCCGGTGGGCGTCGGGCTCGGCGACGGGCTGCCGGTCGGCGAGGGCGAGACCGTGGGGGACGGGGTGGGGTCGATCCGGGACGGGTCGACGACCCCCCAGTACGCCGGCTTGGCCTGCAACTCGGTGTCGAAGAGCAGCGGCGCGTCCTTGCGGGCGACCGGGAAGCTGTCCAGCCAGGTGTCGTCGTCGGCGAGCCCCCAGAGGGTCACCGAGGTGATCTCGTCGGCGTAGCGGCGGTACAGGGCGAACAGGTCCCGGTAGCGCAGCGCCTGGGTGCGCAGCAGCTCCGCCGGCGGGCTCGGGTACGACTGGGAGTCGTCCGTGTAGATGCTCACGTCCATCTCGGTGATTTGCTGCTCCACCCCGAGCGGGACGAAGGTCCGCAGCATCGCCTCGGTCTCGGCGATCGACGGCCAGGCGACGTTGACGTGCATCTGGTGCCCCACCCCGTCGACCGGCACCCCCTCGGCCCGCAGCTGGGCGACCAGCGCGTACAGCTTGTCGCGCTTGGCCGGCACGTTGGTGTTGTAGTCGTTGACGTAGAGCTTCGCCGTCGGGGCCACCTCCCGGGCCACCCGGAACGCGGTGCGCAGGTAGTCCAGCCCGGTCAGCTCGTACCACCGGCTGCGGCGCAGTCCGTCGGCCTGACTCTCGTCGATCACCTCGTTGGCCACGTCCCAGGTGTCGATGGTGTCGCCGTAGCGGCCCACCACGGTGCGGATGTGCCCTTCCAGCCGGCTGAGCACCAGCTCCTTGTTGGCGGCGGTCGGGGTCATCGGCGCGCCGGTCGCGTCGGTGAAGACCCAGGCCGGGGTCTGCTGGTGCCAGAGCAGGGTGTGCCCGCGCACCGCCATCCCGTTGTCGGCGGCGAACCCGACCAGGGCGTCGGCGTCGGCGAACCGGAACTGCCCCTCCACCGGCTCGGTGGCGTCCCACTTGAGCGCGTTGCCGGGGGTGACCGAGGCGAAGTGCCGGCGCAGCAGGGTGGCGTGGTTCCCGATGATCTGCGGCATGCCGATCGCCGCGCCGATCGGGAAGTCGTCGGCGAGCACCTCGCGCAGGGCGGGAATGTCGGTCTGCACGGGCTTCGCCGGGACGTACGACAGGGTGAAGTCGTCGATGTGCAGCGCGGCCGTGCCGTCGGCGGTCTCCACGTACGCCGACAGGGCGTCCACGTCGTGCGCCAGGGTGTAGGTGCCGGTCAGCGCGACCCATCCGTCGGCGGTGACCGGGGTCGCGCCGACCACCTGGTCGTACGCGGCGGTGCCGCCGGTGTCGCGCTGGACGCTGAGCCGGGCCCGGGTGGCGGGTTCCCCGGCGGCGAGCCGGACGTGGACCGACAACGTGTAGCGGGTGCCCTTCTGCAGCTGGGCGAGCAGGTCCCGGGTGGGACCCTGCCAGCTCTGCGTCCGGCCGGTGGTCAGCAGGCTGCCGGCGCCGGAGTGCGCGGCGGCGGTGCTGGGCGTCACGCTCTCGCCGCCTCGGGCCCGCCAGCCCTCGGTGGTGCCGTCCTCGAAGGTGCTGCTCAGCACCACGACGGGGTCGGCGGCGTGGGCGGCCGGGGTGGGGGTGAGCGGGGCGACCGCGGCGACGGCGGCCAGGGTCAGTACGGCGAGGCCGGTCAGCGGGCGCGTCCTGATCGCGCGCATACGGGTGTCCTTCCGGAAGGTGGGGATGCGCCCGTCGTGGCCGGGAGGGCCGGCGGGGGACCGGCGCGCCGATCGCCGGCATGAGCCCGCATGCCGGTGGCGCGTGTCCTGGTCCCGCTGCCACCGCAGTTCGGCGGTGACAACCGTCGATGGTACGGCAAGCCGGTTGCGTCAACCGGGGTTGACACGACGGGATGTGTCAACGTAGGTTGACGGCATGAGTCAGGCGACGGAACTCGCGGCGGCAGCCGGCAGCACCGACCCCCGGGTCGGGCTCCGCGCGGTGCTCGCCCTGCGCCGGCTCCTCGAGCGGCTGGAGGTGGTCCAGGTGGACAACGCCCGTCGACAGGGCTGGTCCTGGCAGGAGATCGCCGACGCGCTCGAGGTCAGCCGGCAGGCGGTCCACAAGAAGCACGCCGGGCGACCGGCGGTCCGAAGCAGTGGGGAGGCGTGATGTTCGAACGGTTCACCGACCGGGCCCGCGCGGTGGTCCACCGCGCGCTCGACGAGGCCCGCGCCGACGGGCGGGGTCCGGTCGGCACGGAGCACCTGCTGCTGGCCGTCCTGGCCGACGGCGACGCGCTCGCCACCCGGGTGTTGGCCCAGGCCGGGGCGAACGCCGCCGACCTGCGCGCCCGGGTCGCCCGGCACACCGCGTCCGGGGCCAGCGGACTCGGCGAGGCCGACGCGGCGGCGCTGCGGCAGATCGGCATCGACCTCTCCGCGATCGTCGCCCGGATAGAGGAGTCCTTCGGCCCGGACGCGCTGCGCGAGGCCGCCCCGGCGCCCCGCCGCCGCTGGGGTCTGCGGCGCCACGACGGGGGACGCTTCTCGCCCCGGGCCCGCAAGGTGCTGGAACTCTCCCTGCGCGAGGCCCTGCGGCTGCGCCACCGCCACATCGGCACCGAACACCTCCTGCTCGGGCTGCTCCGCGAGGGCGGCGGGCCGGCCGCGCTGGTGCTCACCGAGGCCGGGCTGAGTTTGGACGACCTGCGCCGCCGGGTCGAGACGGCGCTGCGCACGGCGGCCTGAGCCGGGTCCGGCGCCGACGCGGAGCGCCCCGACCCGGGCGGGACCGGTCAGCCGTCCGCGGGCGGGCGCGCCGACCGGTCCCGCCCGCCCTGAAACCTGATTGCGGTGATTGCAACGTCGGTCGCCGTCGGCTCGCTGACCGGCCCGAGTTGCTGCACACTTGCGCCGTGGATGGTGGAGATGACAAGCGCCCGGTGACCGCTGACGACCGCGCGCCGCGCTCGGCGGTGGTGGTGAATCCCACCAAGGTGACCGATCTCGACGAGTTCCGCCGGACGGTGAACGACGCCCTGGCCGCCGCCGGCTGGCCGCAGCCGGTCTGGTACGAGACCACGGCCGAGGACCCGGGCCGGGGACAGACCGAGCAGGCCGTGCGCGACGGGGCCCGGGTCGTCTTCGCCTGCGGCGGCGACGGCACCGTGATGGCCTGCGTGAGTGGGCTGGTCGGCACCGACGCGGCGCTGGCCGTGCTGCCCCAGGGCACCGGCAACCTGCTCGCCGCCAACCTGGGCCTCTCCAACGACCTGGCCGCCGGGCTGGAGGTCGCCGTCGAGCGCGGCATGCGCCGGCTCGACGTCGGCGCGGTCGGTGACCAGTACTTCGCCGTGATGGCCGGAATGGGCTTCGACGCCCAGATGCTCCAGGACACCTCGGAGACCACGAAGGCGCGGATCGGCTGGCCGGCGTACGTCGTCGGGGCCGCCAAGCACCTGCGGGACCGACCAATGCGGGTCACCGTCGCCATCGACGACGAGCCACCGCTGCGTCGCCGCGCCCGTTCGGTGCTGATCGCCAACGTCGGCCGGCTCCAGGGCGGGGTGCGCCTGCTCACCGACGCCGAGCCGGACGACGGCTGGCTCGACGTGGCCGTGCTCACCCCCCGTACGCTGCGGCACTGGCTCGCGATGGGGTGGGCGCTGGTGCGCCGCCGCGGCAGCGTGCCCCGGATGGAGGTCTTCCGCGCCCGCCGGGTGGAGATCACCAGCAACCGGGCCCAGCCCCGGCAGCTCGACGGCGACCTGATCGAACCGGGGCGCTCGCTCAAGGCCGAGGTCCGGCCCGAGTCGCTCTGGCTCTGCGTGCCGCGACCCGAGCGGGCCCCGGACCTCACGGTGGACGCCGACGCGGCGGCGAGGCGCGGCGAGAAGCTGGTCGAGGAGGCGCGCCGTGAGTAGCACCAGACTCGTCCCCGAGACCCGGCTGATGTCGGAGGAGGAACTCTCCGCCGACGACGCCTGGCACACCCTGCGCCGCCACGGCGGCTGGTGCCTGCTGCGCGACGCGTTCATCCGGTTCCGCTACGGCGACGGCTTCAGCCACTCCCGGGCCTTCGCGTTGCAGCTCTGCCTCGCCGTGGTGCCCTTCATGATCGCGCTGACCGGCCTCATCACCGAGCTGGGCGTGGAGGAGGGCGGTCAGGTCGTCGCGGACACCGTGCTGGCCCTCACCCCCGGCCAGAGCGAGGAGGTGGTCCGCGAACTGCTCGGCGAGGGCGACCGCGTCGAGCGGGCCGGTGAGGTGGCGCTGAGCCTCGGCCTGCTCACCGGGCTGGTCGCGCTCACCGCCACCATGGCCCAGATCGAACGCGGCGCCAACCGGATCTACGGCGTGGAGCGCGACCGGCCCGCGCTGTGGAAGTACGTCCGGGCCGCGATCCTCGCCGTGGCCGCCGGCCTGCCGGCGCTGGCCGGCTTCCTCATCCTGGTCGGCGGCGGGGCGATGGGCGACTCCGTCGAGCGGCACTACGAGTGGGGCGACCTCGCCGCCGGCGCCTGGGACGTCGTCCGCTGGCCGCTGAGCCTCGGGCTGACCGTGCTCGCCGTGGCGGTGATCTTCCGGCACGCGCCCCGACGCAACCAGCCCGGCCTGTCCTGGCTCTTCTTCGGCGCCGGCATCGCCACCGCCCTGTGGTGGCTGGCCAGCCTGCTGCTCGCCGCGTACGTGAAGTTCGGCGGCGGGTTCGGCCAGACCTACGGCGCGCTGGCCGGCATGATGGCCCTGCTGCTCTGGGCCAACCTGACCGGCATGGCGCTCTTCGGTGGCCTGGCCTTCGCGGCCCAGTTGGAGGCGATGCGGATCGGGGTGCGGGAGCCGGCCCAACCCGACCTCTGGGAGCCCGAGGCCGAGCGGGAGGCGCTCTACGACACCGGTGACATGACCTCGCTCTGACCCGGAGTGCGCCCGGAACGTGCCCGGAGTGTACGCGGAACGCCGATCGGGTACTGCGCCTCGCCAGGAGCGAGAGGGAGGCTGCCGTGAGCGCGGTCAAAGAGGTGTTGCGACGACCCCTTGGTCATTTCACCGAGCGGACGCTCGCCGGTCTGGCGCTGGTGCTCGGCGCCGGCGTCGGATTCGGTCTGCTGCTCGTGCTGGTCCGGGTCCGGTGGACCCCGCTCTACGACGTCGACCACGGCGTCGCCGCCTGGCTCAACGACCTGGTCGCCCCGCACGGGCCGCTGGTCACCGTGCTCAACGCCCTCACCGACCTGGGCGGCCGGGCGGTGATCATCTGGTTGGTCTCGGTCGCCGTGATCGGCCTGCTGATCCGTCGGCAGGGCCGCCTCGCGGTCTTCCTGATCGTCACCGGCCTCGGCGCGCTGATCCTCGACCCGGCGCTCAAGACCCTGGTCGACCGGTTGCGCCCCGAGGTGGAGGTGCCGATCGGCACCTACGCCGGGGACAGCTTCCCCAGCGGGCACGCTCTGGGCTCCTTCGTCGCGTACGGGGCGCTGCTGCTGGTCTTCCTGCCGGCGATGTCCCGCCGCTGGCGCAAGCCGGCGATCGCCCTGGTCGCCACGCTCGTGTTCCTGATCGGCCTGACCCGCATCGCGCTGGGCGTGCACTTCGTCTCCGACGTGCTCGGGGCCTGGCTGCTCGGCGCGGCCTGGCTCGGCGTCACCGCGTACGCCTTCCGGCTGTGGCGGCTGGAGCGCGGCCGGCGGGTCCCGTCGCTGACCGAAGGGCTGGAGCCGGAGGCCGCGCACGAGGTGGCGCCCGCCCCCGACGAGGCGCACCTGCTGCCGCACCCCCGGGCCGCCGTCTTCGAGCTGCTGGTCGGCTGGGTGCTGGTGCTCGGCGCGCTGTACGGCTTCGGCATGTTCGTCAGCTACTACGCCGGCGGCACCTTCTTCGCCACCCTCGACACCGACGTGCCGCGCTGGTTCGCCGAGCACCGCACCCCGGGCCGGGACGACTTCAGCTACTGGTGGAGCAAGGCCGGCGACACCCACGCCATCCTGCTCATCTCGCTGGTCTTCTGCCCGCTGGTGCTCGCGGTGTGGCGGCGCTGGCGTCCGGTGCTCTTCGTGGCGCTGGCCATGTTCGGCGAGCTGAGCCTCTTCCTCGCCTCCGCCGCGGCGGTGGACCGGCCGCGCCCGCCGGTGGGCAACCTGGACGGCCCGATGCCGACCTCGTCGTTCCCGTCCGGGCACATCGCCGCCACGATCTGCGTATGGCTCGCCGTCACGCTGATCGTCTTCCCGCGCACCGACCGGTGGTGGCGGTGGATCTTCGTGGCGCTCGCGGTGATCATGCCGGTGGGGGTGGCGGTCTCCCGGATGTACCGGGGCATGCACCATCCGACCGACTTCATGGGCGCGATCCTGCTCAGCGCGCTCTGGATCGGACTGCTCTACTGGGTGGTCCGACCCAACGAGGACCTGCGCGAGGGCAACCGGCCGGCCATCGAGTCCGAGCAGGTCGGCGAGCTGGACGACGAGCTGGCCAAGGCCGGCCGGGCGGACTGACGGGTCGACCGTGCTGCGGGTGATGAGCTGGAACATCAGGACCGGCGGTCGGGACCGGGGCGGTGCCGACCGGTTGGGCCTGGTGACCGGCCTGGTCGCCGCCGAGCGCCCCGACCTGCTGGCGCTGCAGGAGTTGCGCGACCTCGACCGGGGCGGGCTGCTCGCCGACGTCGCGGGCCGGGTGGGGATGCGTCCCCACCTGGCCCGGTCCTGCTTCGGGCAGCCCGTCGCCGTGCTGGTCCGCCCGCCGCTGCGGGTGCGCCACGCCGGCCGGGTGCGCCGCCCCTTCCACCACGCCGCCGCCCGCGTCGTCGTGGACACCTCGGCGGGACCGCTGACCGTGTTCAGCACCCACCTGAGTCCGTACTCGGGGGGCCGGCGGCGGCTGGAGGCCGACTGGCTGGCGGCGGCCGTCCGGCGTGCCGGTGGGGAGCTGACGTTGCTCGCCGGTGACCTGAACACCCTCGACCCGGCCGTCGACCACACCGCCCGGCTGGCCGGCCTGCCGGCGCACTACCGCCGTCGCCACCTGCGCCGCGACGGCCGTACCGTCGACACCCGCGCGGTGTCCCGGCTGCTGGCGGCCGGCCTGGTCGACCTCTGGCCGCTGCGGGCCGGCGCCGCCACCGACGCCGACGGGCTGACCGTGCCGACCCGGCACGGCGGGGCGGAGTTCTCCGGGATGCGGCTGGACTACCTGCTCGGCACCACGCGGGTCGCCGCCCTCACCCGGCAGGTGCGGGTGGTGCGTGGCGGGGACGCCGACCACGCCTCGGACCACTACCCGGTCGTCGCGGAGCTGGAGCTGGACCCGGCCTGACCCGGCTGGACCCGGCTGGACCCGGCTCAGAGCACGAGGTTGAGCAGGACGGTCAGCACCACCGAGGCGAGGACCGAGAAGAGGATCATCAGCAGGCAGCCGAGGCCACCACCGGCGGGCCGGATCTCCGTGTTGCCGATACGCATGGGTTACCTCGTCAGGGTCGGGGCGAGCAGGGTGCGGATCGCGTCGGCCACCTCGCGGGGCGCGGTGGTCGCGACGTTGTGCGCGGCGCCGGGCACGGCCAGCGGGTGGGCGCGGGGGACCAGCCGGGCCACCTGGGAGCGCCAGGCCGGCGGTACGACGGGGTCGCGGGACCCGGTCACCACGAGGGTCGGCGCGGTGACCCGGACCAGGTCCTCCTCGACCGGGTGGTGGACCGAGTGGGCGAGGGTGGCGTACACCCGCCAGGGGCGGGCGTCCCACACGTCGCGCAGCAGGATCGGCGCCTGCAACGGCGCTTCCCGCACGGTGTCGACCAGCCAGCGGCCGAACAGCCCCCGGCGGGACCGGGCGGCCGGGTCGCTGGTCGGGCCGGCGAGCACCAGGGCGCGTACCGCGTCGGGCCGGCGGGCGGCCAGCGCGGCGGCGACCTCCGCGCCGAACGAGTGGCCGACCAGGCAGACCGGCGGCAGCCGGTACGCGGCCAGCCAGGACGCCAGGAACGCGGCGTGCTGCCGGGCGTCGTACGCCCGACCGGGCCGTTCGGTCAGCCCGAAGCCGGGCAGGTCCGGCACGTACACCGGATGGGTGGCCGACAGCGCGACGGCCAGCGGGGTGAGGTAGCGGTGCGAGACGGCCAGCCCGTGCACCAGCACCACCGGGGGAGCGTCGCCGCCCGGGTCGGCCGCCCGGCGGGTGTGCGCACGCAGCCCGTCGATCAGCCGCCACTCGCTGGTCAGGCCGGCGGCGGGCCGGGGCGCGGCCAGGGCGAGCCGCAGTTCCGAGGCTCCGAAGCGCCCCGGAGCGCTGGGTCGGGGTGCGGCGCGTCCCGACGCGGTCGGTCTCACAGTTCGCGCAGTCGGGGCAGCAGTTCCTCCTGCGCCCAGTCCAGGAACATCGGCTGGCTGTCGCCGCCCACCTGCACGATCGCCACGTGGGTGAAGCCGGCGTCGACGAACTTCTTGAACGCCTCGACGTGGGCGTCCACGTCCGGGCCGCAGGTGATGCCCTCGGCGACGTCGGACTCGCGGACGTACTGGGTGGCGGCGGCGAACGCCTCCGGTGCGGGCAGGTCGGCGTTGACCTTCCAGCCCATTCCGAACCAGCGGAACTGGTCGTGCACGATCTTGCGGCACTCGGCCTCGTCGGGGCCGTAGCAGATCGCTACCTGGCCGTAGCGGGGCTGGCCGACGCCGCCCGCGTCGTCGTAGAGCTGGATGATCCGGGGGTCGGGCTCGGTGGCGACGATGCCGTCGGCGTACTCGGCGGCGAGCGCGGCCGACGACGGCCCGGAGGCGGCGACGGCCATCGGCACGGGTCGATCAGGACGATCCCAGACGTACGCCTCCGGCACGTCGTAGTGGTTGCCCGAGAAGCTGAGCGTCTCGCCGTTGAGCAGCGGCCGGATGATCTGCAATGCCTCCTCGAACATCTCGTGCCGCTGCTGCACGTGTGGCCACGCGCCGACGACGTGCTCGTTGAGGTTCTCCCCGGCGCCCAGGCCGAGGGTGAACCGGCCGTCGGAGAGCGCCCCGACGGTGCTGGCCTTCTGGGCGACGACGGCCGGGTGGTAGCGGCGGATGGGGCAGGTCACGAAGGACATCAGTTCGGCCCGGCCGGTGGCGTGCGCGACCGCGCCGAGCACCGACCAGGCGTACGGGGAGTGGCCCTGCGAGTCCAGCCACGGGTAGTAGTGGTCGGAGATCACCAGCTGGTCGAAGCCGGCCGCCTCCGCCCGCACCGCGTAGTCGACCAGCTGTTTCGGACCGGCCTGCTCGCACATCAGGGTGTAGCCGACGTTGACCATGCTGGTTGTCTCCTTCCGCCCGGCGATCGTCACCGGATACCCCGACCGGCGGTGGCCAACCCTGCTGTCCGGTTCGCGCGTCCTGCCGCTCCGACGGCGGCTCGCCGCAGGTGGATCCTTGACGCAGGCACGGGCCCGGTCTAGGGTCCCGCTTAACCGGTTCAGACCGGCGGCGTCACATCCTGTGGTGGGGATGACCGCCCCTGTGGCGGCCCACGGTCGGCGTGGGCCGCCACAGGAGATCCCTGGTGAACAGGTGGCGAACTTAACCGGTTGCTTTCCCCGACCCATCGTCCTACGCTGATCCCTGCGCGACCGGGGAGTCGGGCGGCGGCTGCCGGGCTACAGCCGTCCGCCACCGTCACCACCACTCACCCCACCAGGGCACGGGGTCGACACTTCCTGAGGAAAACCATGAGAAAGCGACTCTGGGTCGCCGGCGTTGCCCTGCTCACCGCCCTCGCCGCCGTCTTCGCCTTCGGCCAACCGGCGCACGCCGCGGCCGGGTTCACCGTCTCCGGCGGCAAGCTCTACGACGCCAACGGGGCCGAGTTCGTCATGCGCGGCGTCAACCACGCGCACACCTGGTACCCGCAGCAGACCAGCTCCTTCGCCAACATCAAGGCCCTCGGCGCGAACACCGTCCGGGTGGTGCTGGCCAGCGGCGACCGCTGGACGAAGAACAGCGCCGCCGACGTCAGCAACGTGATCTCCCTGTGCAAGGCCAACCGGCTGATCTGCGTGCTGGAGGTGCACGACACCACCGGCTACGGCGAGCAGAGCGGCGCGATCACCCTGGACCGCGCGGTCGACTACTGGCTCAGCATCGCCAGCGCCCTGCAGGGCCAGGAGAAGTACGTCATCGTCAACATCGGCAACGAGCCGTACGGCAACCAGGGCTACGGCACCTGGGCCACCGACACCGCCAACGCGATCAAGCGGCTGCGCGCCAACGGCATCTCCCACACGATCATGGTGGACGCCCCCAACTGGGGCCAGGACTGGTCCTTCACCATGCGCGACAACGCCGCCTCGGTGTTCAACGCCGACCCGCAGAAGAACACCGTCTTCTCGATCCACATGTACGGCGTCTTCGACACCGCCGCCGAGGTCAGCGACTACCTGGGCCGGTTCCGCAGCGCCGGACTGCCCATCGTGGTCGGCGAGTTCGGCCACAACCACTCCGACGGCAACCCCGACGAGGACGCCATCCTGTCGTACAGCCAGGCCAACGGGATCGGCTACCTGGGCTGGTCGTGGAGCGGCAACGGCGGCGGCGTCGAGTACCTGGACATGGCCGTCAACTTCGACCCGAACAACCTGAGCAGCTGGGGCCAGCGGATCTTCAACGGCCCGAACGGGATCAAGCAGACCGCCCGGGAGGCGTCGGTCTACGGCAGCACCCCGCCGACCAGCCCGGCCCCCACCTCGCCCGCGCCGACCTCTCCGGCACCCACCTCCCCGGCACCCACCACGCCGCCGCCCAGCGGTGGCTGCACCGCCACCTACACCATCGTCAACTCGTGGCAGGGCGGCTTCCAGGGCGAGGTCAGGGTGACCGCCGGCAGCGCCGCCATCACCGGCTGGACGACGAAGTGGACCTTCGCCAACGGTCAGTCGGTCAGCCAGTCCTGGAACGCCACGGTCAGCGGCAGCGGGTCCTCGTACACCGCCCGCAACGTCGACTACAACGGCCGGCTCGGCGCCGGCGCGAGCACCAGCTTCGGCTTCATCGGCAGCTGGAACGGCACCAACTCCGTCCCCGCGGTGACCTGCGCCGCGAGCTGAGCACCCCCACCGGTGGCCGGGTCCGCGCGGACCCGGCCACCACCCTTCCGGGTACGACCCCGAGGAGGCCCGCATCGGCTGTGGCCGCGGGCCTTACGGGACCGCCGAGACGGGCTCACTCGCCGGATCGGCGGGACTCCTCCCAGGCCCGGTACGCGTCACGTGCCCGCACGACCGCCTCCGCCACCGCGAAGGCCTGCCGCCACCCTCGCTCGTCGAGTTCGTCATGGCTTCGGAAATAGGCGAAGAACCAGCCGTCGACGACCTCGGCGCTCGCCGGCCGATCGTGCTCGTTGAGCAGCGCGACCAGCTCGTCGGTCATGAACACGCGGGCACCGGCGTGCTCGGAGGTACGTGCGAACAGCGCGAACTTCTCACCCTCGAAGACGTCGGTGCCGACGATGGCGGCGGGCTGCACCCCGCCCCGGCGGCCGGGACGGAAGGTGAGCCGGGGAGGCTCCACGTCCAGGTGGGCCGCGAGGAGACGCACCAGCAGCATCCCCTGACCACGTGGTTGCCGGGTGTGCGTGGCTACTTCGAAGGACAGGCCACCGGCCGGCCACTGCACCCGGTGCATCGTGCGGGCGTGGGGATTCGGGACGAAGATCGAGCCCGGCAGCAGCCGTGCCGGTGCCTCCGGCTCGACCGCCAGGTCGTTGGCCCGGGCGAACGCCACCAAGCGGACCAGCCGCCCCGCGCTGCGGCGCTCGCCCACGTCACCGAGCACCTCGATCATGTCGGGGCTCACCCAGCACACGTTAGTGGCGTGACGCGACGGCGGAACGGGATGCCGGGATGATCAAGCTGCGCCTGTCTCGCTGCACGTCGGCGGTCATGGCGGGACCGTGCCCGTAGTCGTGCGACGCACGCCCTCAGTCGACCGCGACGGCCTCCAGCAGCAGGGCCTGCTCCGGGTGCAGGGCCGGCAGTTGGAGCCCCACCGACCCGAGCGCCGCCCCGCCGAGCGTCACGCCCGCCGGCAGCCAGCCCGGTTCGGTCAGCTGCAGCACCGCCGGCTCCGGCGCGTCCTCGGGCAGGCGCACGGCGTACCGGCGGGACGGGTCGAGCCCGGGCAGCCGGACCGCCCCGGGGACCTGCGCGGCGGAGGTGGTCAGCCGGGACACGGCGTACACCGCGTGGGAGCGGTCGTGGGCGACGACGCCGTGCGCCTGCACGGCCGGGTCCGGGTGGTCGACCCGGACCACCCGGCCGGCGTGCAGCAGCGGGCGCAGCCGCTTGTGCAGCGCCACCCAGGCGGCCAGCTCGGCCCGGTCGGCGGCGCTGATCGAGCCGATGTCCCACTCGATGCCGTGGTGGCCGAAGAGCGCGGTGACCGCGCGGAAGCCCAGGTCGTGCACCCGGTGGGTGGTGTGCGAGCGTTCCGGTCCGATGTGGGTGCCGACCAGCTCCGGCGGGAGCAGCAGCCCGGTCCAGCGCTGGATCGACAGCCGCTCCAGGGCGTCGTTGCAGTCGCTGGCCCAGACCCGGTCGGTGCGGCGCAGGATCTCCAGGTCGACCCGGGCCCCGCCGGAGGAGCAGCTCTCGATCTCCACCCCCGGGTGCCGGCGGCGCAGCTCGTCCAGCAGCCGGTACACGGCGACGGTCTGCGCGTGCACCCCGGGCCGGCCGGCGTGCCCCGCCTCGGTGAGGTCCCGGTTGTGGTCCCACTTCAGGTACGCGATGCCGGGGTGCCCGGCCAGCAGCGTGTCGAGGCGGTCGAGCAGGTGCGCGTACGCCTGCGGGTGGGCCAGGTCGAGCACCTGCTGGTGCCGCCACTCGGGCGGCAGCCGCCCGGGGGCCTGGAGCACCCAGTCGGGGTGGGCGCGGAACAACTCCGAGTCGGGGTTGACCATCTCCGGTTCGACCCAGAGCCCGAACTGCATCCCGTGCCCGCGTACGTGGTCGATGAGCGGTTGCAGCCCGTCCGGCCAGACCTCGTCGTCGACGTGCCAGTCGCCGAGCCCGGCCCGGTCGTGGCGCCGGCCGCGGAACCAGCCGTCGTCGAGGACGAACCGTTCCACGCCCACCTCGGCGGCCCGGTCGGCGAGGGCCGTCAGCCGGTCCAGGTCGTGGTCGAAGTAGACCGCCTCCCAGACGTTGAGGGTGACCGGCCGGGGTGTGCGGGGGTGCTCGGGGTGGGCCCGCAGGTGGGTGTGGAGCACGTCGCTGAGCCCGTCCAGCCCGGCGGTCGAGTGCACCGCGTAGAGCAGGGGAGTGGCGTACTCCTCGCCGGGGGCGAGCACGATCTCGCCGGGCGTGAGCAGTTCGCCGCCGCCCAGGGTGGACTCTCCGGTCGGGCGGCGCTCGGCGACGGTCACGTGGTCGCCGCTCCACGCGGTGTGCACCGCCCACAGCTCGCCGTGGCCGAAGCCGAAGCCGGCGGTGCCCGCCACCAGCAGCAGCGTCGCGTCGTGTCCGGTCCGCCCGTGCCGGCCCTCGCGGACCCAGGCGCCCATCGGCCACGGATGCCGCTGCGGCGCGCGTTCCCGGCACCAGCGGCCGGTCAGGTCGAGCAGTTCGGTGGCGACCGCCGGCACCGGCAGCACCGGCGTCAGCTCACGCAGCTCGTAGGGGCGCTCGCCGTCGTTGCGCAGCCGGTGCCGCAGCGTCAGCAGGCCCGCCGGGTCCAGCGTGATCTCGACGGTCAGCGTCAGCCCGGCGGCCGGGTCCGACGCCCGCACCGTCACCCGCGCCGCGCCGGGCCCGTCCCCGGCACCGTCGGCATCGGATACGACCACCGCGTCACCGTCGGCGGCCGGGTGGCCCGGCTGCGGGGTGGCCACCTGACCGTCGCCCCGGCCCGCGGTGCTCCCGCCCGAGGACTCACCCGGCCGGTGCGCCGGGGCGTCGTCGACCACGTCGATCCCGTCGAGCCGGAAGGCGGTGGACCAGTCCCGCCCGTCGCGGTGCCCGGCCAGCCCGGGCCGGCCGCTCCAGCCGGCGCTCGCCTCGGGCAGCAGCGACAGCACGGTCGGCGCGTCGAAGCTGCTCGGCACCACCGGCGGGACGGTCGCCGCGACCAGGGCGGGCAGGTCGTCGGCGGGCACCGGCCCGAGGTCGGCGCCCCAGTGCACGACCCGGGGCAGGCCCTCGCCGCGCGCGTCGAGCACCAGGCCGGTCCGCGCGCGGCGCAGGTGGACGATCGTCATCCCTTGGACGCTCCCAGGGTCAGGCCCCGGACGAACTGCTTCTGCAACAGGAAGAAGACCACCAGGGTGGGGATCGCGACCAGCACCGAGCCGGCCGAGACGAGGTTGTTGTCGGTGAAGAACTCGCCACGCAGGTTGTTCAGCGAACTGGTCACCGGGAACTTGTCGCCGGTGCGCATCAGCACGGTGGCCCAGAAGAACTCGTTGTAGATCCAGGTCACCTCCAGGGTGGCCAGCGCCGCCAGGGCCGGCCGGCACAGCGGCATGGTGACCTGCCAGTACTGCCGCCAGATGCTCGCCCCGTCGACCATCGCCGCCTCGTACAGGTCGCGGGGGAGCGCCTTCATGTAGTTGCTGAGCACGAAGACGCAGAAGCCGCACTGGAAGGCCACGTTGACCAGGATCAGCCCCCAGTAGCTGTCGTAGAGCAGCTCCGAGTCGCTCATGAACGCCGGCAGCGGCACCTCGGTGAAGATCCGGAACAGCGGGATCAGCAGGGCCTGCTGGGGCAGCAGGTTCGCCGCGGTGAAGAGGCCGAGCAGGATGATGTTGAGCTTCCAGCTGAACCGGGCGATCACGAACGCCACGCAGGAGGCGAGGAAGAGCGTCAGCAGCACCGCCGGGACGGTGATGTACAGCGAGTTGAGGAAGTGCTGGCCGAACTCCGCGGTCCGCCAGGCGGTCACGTAGTTGTCGAACGTCCAGCCGCCGAGGGAGACGTACCCGTTGGCGGCGGTGTAGTCGTACGACCGCAGCGAGGTGAGCACCGCCCAGACGATCGGAAAGAGCCAGCCGAGCGCCATCGCGCCCAGGAACACGTGCAGCACCACCCGGGCGGGTCGCAGCGGCGCCCGGCGGGGCGTGGGCGCGCCGGCCCCCGGCTCACGGGTCAACGTCGTGGCGCTCATCGCCGGTCCTCCCTCATGACGACGGCCAGGTAGACGGTGATGAAGACCAGCGAGATGATCAACATGATCGTCGCCAGCGCCGAGCCGAAGCCGATCCGGCTGGCCTCACCGACCACGTTCGAGGTGACCAGGGCGGAGATCAGTTCCAGCCCGTTGCGTCCCTTGTTGATGACCCAGACCAGGTCGAACGCCCGCAGCGACTCGATCACCGTCACCACCAGCACGATGATGTTGATGGGCCGCATCACCGGGAAGACCACCCGGAAGAACGTGCTGGCCTCCGAGGCGCCGTCGACCGACGCGGCCTCCCGCAGCGACGGGTCGACGCCCTTCAGCCCGGCCAGGTAGAGCAGCATGATGTAGCCGACGTGCCGCCAGCCGGCGGCGAAGAGCACCGCCCAGATGTTGACGTCCGGATCGCCGTACCAGTCGGTCTGGGTGCCCAGGACGGCGTTGAGCAGGCCCTGGTCGCGGGAGTAGATCAGCTGCCAGACGAAGCCGATCAGCGCCAGCGAGAGCACCACCGGCAGGTAGAGCGCCGTCTGGTAGAAGCGGCTGCCCCGGATCTCCTTGTCGAGCAGGACGGCCAGGAACATGCCGATCGGGGTGGCGACCACGAAGAGCGCCGCCAGCCACAGCAGGTTGTTCTGGATCGCCGGCACGAACGGCGGATAGATGTTGACCACGTCGGAGTAGTTGCGGCCGCCCACCCACTCGATCTCGCTAAGGGGGCCGATGCCGTCCCAGTTGGTGCCGGAGAGCGCGACGGTGGCCAGCGCCGGCAGCCAGACCAGGCCGACCACCAGCAGCAGTGGTACGAGCACCATCAGCGTGATCACCACGCGGTCGGTGCGGGACAGGAGCCGTAGCCGGCGGCCGCGACCACCACCCGTGGAGGTGGTGGTCGCAGCCGGCGACGGCACGGCGCGATCCGCTTGGATCAGGGGCAGGTCGGACACGGCGGTCCTCCCCCTCTCGCCGTCAGCTGGTGAAGATCGACTTCTTCTGGTTCTCGATGCTGTTGACCAGTCCGTCGACGTCGTTGGGGTTCTTGATGAACTGCTGGAGCGCCGGGATGATCACAGTGGAGGCGAAGTCCGGGCGGGTGTCCCGGTCGAGGAACTGGGCGATCTCGGTGGCCGAGCCGACCAGTTCGGCCGCCTTCTTCTGCAGCGCGGTGTAGCCGCTGGTGTCGGCGCCGCTGTTGGCGACCAGGGTGCTCGGGTCGTTCTTCACCGTGATGTCCGCGGCCTCCTTGGAGCCCACGTACTCCAGCAGCTTCCTGGCGTTCGCCTCGGACTTCGGCTTGCGGGCCATCATGTAGCCGTCGATCGGCGCGTCCAGGGCCTTGGCCCCGATCGCCGGGTCGATCTCGGGGAAGGTGAAGAAGTCCAGGTCGTCCTGCTCGTCGTTGCTGAACTGCTGGGCGACGAAGAGGCCGAGCAGGTACATGCCGGACTTCTTCTGCTGCAACGACTGCGCGGCCTCCTGCCAGGTGCGGCCCAGGCTGTCGGGCTGGTGCAGCGGGAGCAGGCCCCGCCAGGAGTCGAAGACCTTCTTGACCTTGTCGGAGGTCCAGGCCTCCTTGCCGGCCATCAGGTCGACGTGGAACTGGTAGCCGTTGATGCGCAGGTTGAGGATGTCGAAGGTGCCCATCGCCGGCCAGCCGTCCTTGTCGGCGAAGGCGATCGGGTTCAGGCCGTCCTTCTTCATCTGCGCGCCGAGGGCGTTGAGCTCGTCGAGCGTCTTCGGCACCTGGTAGCCGCGCTGCTGCCACACCGACTTGCGGTAGAACATCGCCCACGGGTAGTACGAGCTCGGCACGAAGTACTGCTTGCCGTCGTCGCCGGTGGACGCCTTCTTGAAGGCGTCGGAGTAGCCGGAGAGCTTGCCCCAGACGTCGCTGACGTCGCCGGCCAGGCCCTTGGCCGCGAAGAACCGCATCCGGTAGCCGGCGAACCACATGAACACGTCGTCCGGCTTGCCCTGCAGGTAGTTGTTGATGTTCTCCTGGTAGGTGTTGTGGTCCACCGTGTTGATGGCGGGCTCGATGCCGGACGAGGTCTTGAACCCGTCCATCACCTTGGCGATGACCGCCTTCGGGTTCGGGTCGGACTGGTTCGAGCCGACCGAGACGGTCTTGCTGTCGGCGCCCGACTCGGAGTCGGAGCCGCAGCCGGCCAGCAGGCCGGTGCCGAGCAGCGCGCCCGCGCCGGCCGTGCCGGCGAGCAGACGACGGCGCCCGATGCCGGCGACGGACGGCGGAACGAGTCGGGCCAGGTACTCGGCCTCGGTACGGGGACGGGACATGGTGCCTCCTGCGGATGAAGAGGTGCTGCGCCCAAGGGTCGTCAGAGGTGGCGGGGGCCGGTGTCCGCGAATGCCAACACGGATCTCACCGAGATCCAACATTGGCAAACACAAACTGCCGGTGGCGGTTGAAGCTACCCCTCCGCGCGGCGCTGTCAAGAGGGCAGGTTGGGATCGATACCGCAGTGTTTCCAACGCAGTCTCGGTGGTAAACGTTGGAAACTTCGGTGATGTTGGAAAGTGTTGACTTGGCGGGCCGGGAGGGGCACGCTCTGCTCTCATGCGACAGCAGGGCACCTGGCAGGGCGACGGCATCTACTACGGCGCGGACTACAACCCGGAGCAGTGGCCCGAGGAGGTCTGGGCCGAGGACGTGGCGCTGATGCGACAGGCCGGCGTGGACCTGGTCTCGGTCGGGATCTTCACCTGGGCGTTGCTCGAACCGGCCCCCGGCCGGTACGAGTTCGGCTGGCTGGACCGGGCCCTCGACGTCCTGCACGACGGCGGCGTCCACGTCGACCTGGCCACCGCCACCGCCAGCCCGCCACCGTGGCTGGCCCACCGGCACCCCGAGACGCTGCCCCGCACCGCCGACGGGACGGTGCTGTGGCCCGGCGGCCGGCAGGCGTACTGCCCCAGCTCGCCGATCTTCCGCGAGCGCTCGCTCGCCCTGGTCGAGGCGGTCGCCCGCCGGTACGCCGGGCATCCCGCCGTGGTGATGTGGCACGTCTCCAACGAACTGGGCTGCCACAACGTGCACTGCTACTGCGACGTCAGCGCCCAGGCGTTCCGCGGCTGGCTGCGCGGGCGCTACGGCGACCTGGAGCGGCTCAACGACGCCTGGGGCACCACCTTCTGGAGCCAGCGCTACCACGACTGGGACGAGATCAACCCGCCGCGCACCGCGCCGACCTTCGCCAACCCGACCCAGCAGCTGGACTTCCTGCGCTTCTCCTCCGACGAGCAGCGCGCCCAGCTACGCGCCGAGCGCGAGGTGCTGAAACGGCTGGTCCACCAGCCGGTCACCACGAACTTCATGATCGGCACCGGGATCAAGCACATGGACTACCACTCCTGGGCCACCGACGTGGACGTGGTCTCCAACGACCACTACCTGACCGCCGCCGACCCGCAGTCGCACCTCGGGCTGGCGCTGGCCGCCGACCACACCCGGGGCGTGGCCGGCGGTGACCCGTGGCTGCTCATGGAGCACTCCACCAGCGCGGTGAACTGGCAGCCCCGCAACGTCGCCAAGACCCCCGGCCAGCTGCGCCGCAACAGCCTCGCCCACGTCGCGCGCGGCGCCGACGGGGTGCTCTTCTTCCAGTGGCGGGCCTCCCGGGCGGGGGCGGAGAAGTTCCACTCCGCGCTGGTGCCGCACGCCGGCCCGGACACCAAGGTCTTCCGCGAGGTCTGCCGGCTCGGCGCCGACCTGAAGGCCCTCGCCGAGGTGCGGGGCAGCCGGGTCGAGGCCGAGGTGGCGATCCTGTTCGACTTCCAGGCGTGGTGGGGCGTCGAACTCGACTCGCACCCCAGCGTCGACGTCACCTACGCCGACCGGGTCGAGGCGCTGTACCGCTCGCTGTGGCGGGCCGGCGTCACCACCGACGTCGTGCACCCGTCGACCGACCTCAGTCGCTACAAGCTGGTCCTGGTGCCCACGCTCTACCTGGTGCGCGACGCCGACGCCGAGGCGCTGCACCGGTACGTCGAGGCCGGCGGCACCGCGCTGGTGACGTACTTCAGCGGGATCGTCGACGAGCACGACCACATCCGGCTCGGCGGCTACCCGGGCGCGTTCCGCGAGCTGCTGGGCATCCGTACCGAGGAGTTCTTCCCGCTGCGCCACGGCGAGGCGGTACGCCTCGACGACGGCGCCACCGCCGACGTCTGGACCGAGTGGCTGCACCCGGAGGGCGCCGAGGTGCTCGCCTCGTACACCGACGGGCCGTTGCCCGGTGTGCCGGCTCTGACCCGGCACCGGGTCGGCGCCGGCGCGGCCTGGTACGTCGGCACCCGGCTGGACGAGGCGGCCACCGACCGCCTGGTGGCCCGGCTGCTCGCCGAGTCCGGGGCGCGCCCCCCGGTGGCCGGGGCGCCGTCCGGGCTGGAGGTGGTGCGCCGCCGTGCCGAGGACCGCTCCTGGCTCTTCGTGGTCAACCACACCGACGCGGAGGTCCGCCTGGACGTCGCCGGCACCGAGCTGCTCACCGGCACGCCCTGCGCCGGCGAGCTGCGGGTGGCGGCCGGTGAGGTGGCCGTGGTCCGGGAGGAGCGGGCAGCCGTGGGAGCGACCCCAGCGAATGAGCCGCACCCGGCCACGGTGGCCTGAGCTGCGTACTGTTTCCCCGTCCGCCCGGTTAGGAGGTTCGATGCTCGCCCAGCAACGGCAGAGCGCCATCCTGGAGCTGATCCGGCAGCGCGGCGGCGTGCGCGTCAGCCACCTGGTCAGCCGCTTCGGGGTCTCCGACATGACGATCCGGCGGGACCTGGAGGTGCTGGCCGAGCGGGGGCTGGTCGACAAGGTGCACGGCGGCGCGACCCTCGCCGGCCCCGGCTCCGCCGAGGAGCCCGGCTTCGCGGCCAAGTCGATCCGCCAGCAGGCGGAGAAACGGGCCATCGTGGAGCGGGCCGCGAGCCTCGTCGAACCCGGGATGGCGGTGGCTCTCTCCGCCGGTACGACCACCGCCGCGCTGGCCAACCGGCTGGCGGAGGTCCGGGGGTTGACCGTGGTGACCAACTCGATCCCGGTCGCCGACGCGCTCTACCAGAACCCCCGCGCCGATCAGACGGTCGTGCTGACCGGCGGCATCCGCACCCCGTCGGACGCGCTGACCGGGCCGGTGGCCGAGGCGGCGATCGGCTCGCTCAACGTCGACCTGCTCTTCCTCGGCGTGCACGGCATGAGCCCGCGCACCGGCTTCACCACCCCCAACCTGCTGGAGGCGGCGGTCAACCGGCGGCTGATCGGCGCCGCCCGCCGGCTGGTCGTGCTCGCCGACCACACCAAGTGGGAGACCATCGGCATCGCCACCATCGCCCCGCTGGAGGCGGCGGACGTGCTGGTCACCGACGGCAGGCTGCCGGCGGAGGGGCGCCGCCAGATCGGCGAGCAGGTCGGTGAGCTGATCGTCGTCGACGTCGACTGACCTGGCCCGGCCGCGCCTCCCAGGCAGTTCCCAGCAGGTCCGGCTAGGGTGCCCGGGGAAACCGTGCGTGCTCCACGGTGGAGCACGCCCACCGTGAAGCGGGAGTTCCGATGGTCTTCAAGAAGATGCTGAGCGCGTTCGGCGTGGGTGGGCCCAGCGTCGACACGGTCCTGGCCAACCCGAACACCCGGCCCGGCCTGACCCTGGACGGCCAGGTGAACCTGGTCGGCGGGGACGCGGCGTCGAACATCGAGCAGATCACCGTGGCCCTGGTGACCCGGGTCGAGATCGAGGGCGGCGACACCGAGTACGCCGGCATCATGGAGTTCCAGCGGACGGCGGTCAGCGGCCCGCTCCAGCTCGCGGCGAAGCAGCAGCTGTCGATCCCGTTCCAGCTGCCGGTGCCGTGGGAGACCCCGATCACCGACGTCTACGGCCAGCGCCTGCACGGCATGACGATGGGGCTGCGTACCGAGCTGGCCATCGCCCGGGCGGTCGACAAGAGCGACCTGGACCAGGTCAACGTCCACCCGCTGCCGGTGCACGAGCGGATCCTGGAGGCATTCCAGCGGCTCGGCTTCCGGTTCAAGGTCGCCGACCTGGAGCGCGGCCACATCCGGGGCACCCAGCAGACGCTGCCGTTCTACCAGGAGATCGAGTTCTTCGCCGCGCCGCAGTACGCGCAGACCATCACCGAGGTGGAGGTGACCTTCGTGACCACCCCGCACGGTGTCGAGGTGGTCCTGGAGTGCGACAAGCGCGGTGGCTTCCTCAGCGCCGGGCACGACACCTTCGGCCGCTACCAGGTCTCGCACGCCGACGCCGACCGGCTCGACTGGACGTCCGTCGTCGACGGCTGGCTGCGGGAGACCACCTCCCGCTACGGCAGCCTGCGCGCCTCCGGCTTCGGCGCCCCGCACGGCCACGGCCACCGGGGGCACGGCATGGGCGGCATGGTCGCCGGCGCGGCGCTCGGTGTGGCCGGCGGCATGATCGCCGGCGAGATGATCGAGGATGCCGTCGAGGGTGACTTCGCCGAGGACTGGGGCGGCGACTTCGAGTGACGACGACGGTGGCCCCCGGGACGGATCCCGGGGGCCACCGCGCTGATGGTGATCTCGTCGGTCAGTGGCGGGCCTTGCGCTCCTCGCCGCTGCGGAAGTTGCTGCCGGCCTTGGCCAGGCCCCGGCTGCCGAGGTAGCCGATGGTCAGCAGCGTGATGAAGAACCATGCCTGCGGGGCGCGGAAGATGTCCACCCCGACCGAGTTCTTGCCGACCAGGTACGACGCGGCCAGCATGCCGATCACCGACGCGACGTAGACCCAGAATTCGGTCGTCGCGAACGACGGCTTGGTCTCCGTACCGGGGGCCTGCATCACCTGCTCCCGGTGCCCGTCGTGCATCATCGGCATCGGACGGGTCGGCGCCTCGTTCATGGCGGCGCGGTTGGGCATGTCCTGCATCGGCCGGTTGGCGGCCCTGGTGGATGCAGCCTGCGTGCTCATCTGGTCCTCCTCAGGATTTGATGAGTACCTGCACTCCCTCGCCCCGCTACCGCGTATCGGCCACGGCACGGTTCGCGTTCTGTGGCGGGGGCACCCTGGGTCTACCCGAGCGGTCCGGAGAGGTAACACCCACGGCTGCCCGGATAGTTGGCGGATTTCCCGGGCCCGGCCGCCGCCCGCGCGGCGTGCCCCGCCCGGGGCACGCCGTCCCACCTCGCCGAGGGGCCGACGGTTTGCCCCGCCGGCCGTCGGGCACGCAGCACGATCCGCGATATCTCTGCGAGGTGATGGACGTGCGTGACGACGACAGGATGCGGGAGTCCACCCGCCGTGCCGAGGAGCGGCTCACCGCCGGTGTGTACGGCGAGGGCGCCCTGGACGAGGTGACGACGCCGCAGACGGACGTGAACCGGGTACTCCAGGACGAGGACCCGGACGACCCGGCCCACGTGCCGGTCGACCCACAGGTGCTGCGCGACGGTGGCCCCACCCGTGGTCAGGGTGCGATCACCACCACCGGCGGCACCGCCGGCCCGGCCAGCGTGCGTCGGCTGGCCCGGCAGCCGGAGCGGCATCCGGGCGTGGTGGCCCCGACCACCACCGGCGACGCCACCACCGGTGGCATGAGCACCCCGTCCGGCGGCTCCACCAGCGACGCCTCCGCCACGGGCGCCCAGGTCGGCAACTTCACCGAGGACTGACCCGCCACCCTCCCGCCTGGGGCGG
>NZ_JBNADX010000038.1:0-42469 GCF_049629545.1 Micromonospora citrea | reverse complement strand
GCAAACGGTGGTGGGGAGGAGGGAGGAGGCGGGGGGTGTTTCCGTCCTGTGACCGCCGTTGCCGCGACGGTCACGGGCCGGGACACGGGCCGTCGTGGCGGATGGGGCGAAGGAACACGGCGGGGGAGCCGGTCCGACCACGACGGACGTCGGTGCGCAGGTCAGCTGCCGGTGGCCTCCCAGCACTCCTGGCGGGTGGGGGCGGGCTCGTCGAGCGGCAGCACCTTGACCCGCTGCCGTCCGGAGCGGACCGCGCCGACCGTGGCGAGCGCCCGCGCCAGCAGCAGGGCGGCCTCCCGGTCCTCGGCGTGCACGATCTGGCGGCGGGGTTCGGGTGCGGTCGTCTCGTCGCGGAGCACGCCGCCGCCGGCCCAGGCGGCGGCGATGTCGGTGTCGGCGGCGGTGCGGATGTCGGTTCGAACGATCAGGAAACGCATGGCTGTCTCCGGGTGGACCGCGACGGACGGGTACCCAGTGGAACTTCCACGTCACTGAAACGTCATGTTACGCCTGTCGGCGATCCCAGCAAGTGAAACGCGACTATCGGTCCGGCGCGTCGTCCGATCATCCGATGCCTGGTCAGGGCGGTTGTGGGCACGCGGACGACGAGGGGCCGCCGGCGTCACGCCGACGGCCCCTCACCCGATCACCGGATCAGTTCAGATCGAACTGTCCGTTCTTCGCGCCGCTGATGAAGCCGAGCCAGCCGGCCCGGTTGAACAGCAGCACCGGCCCGCTCGGGTCCTTGCTGTCCCGCAGCGCGACGACCGCCGCGCCCAGCGGGGCGACCTCGACGCAGTTCGAGGTCTGGCTCCGGGTGCTCTTGCGCCAGGGTGCGTCGGCGAGCTGCCGGGCGACGACGGTGTTGCGGATCTCGTTCATGGTTCTGCTCCTGATCCTGGACTGCTCCGATGGGGACGAGTGGCGCCCGCCCGACCCCGCCGGAGGTCCGGTGTGGATCACCGCTCCGTCAGGCGCCCGGTAGGTCGGCGGCGCTGGGCCGGCGCTGCTGCCGCCCCGTGGGCCGCCGTGGACGGGGCTGCCGTGTCGGTCAGCCGTCCCGTCGCCTCGAAGAGCCAGGAGAGGGTGTCCGATGCGGAGAGCGCCGCCGAGCATAGCCACTCGAAGGCCACTTTATAGCGATTTACAGTATTTGCCTCATGCGACATGACGTCGATGAAGCCACCTTCGATCGCCAGCGTCTCCGGGTCCTGCGGGTCGGCGAAGCGGTAGAGCGAGAAGGCGGTCGGCGGCAGGTAGAACTCGCCGATCACCGTCGTCCGTTGCAGCAGGTGCAGGGTGACGTTGGGCAGCATCGCCAGCTCGCAGAGCTTGGCGAGCTGCTCCCGGCGTACCTCGGCCGGACCGGCCCGCTCACCCAGCGCCGCCTCCTCCAGCACGGCCGTGTAGCGGGGACCGTCGGAGCGGTCCAGCAGCGACTGCCGAGCCAGCCGGGCGCGTACCTCGGTCTCCGGGTCCTCGCCGGCCTCCGGATCGCCGGCCGTGGCGGCGGCCAGGTCGGCCGAGACGATCCGCAGCCGGGCGTAGCCCGCCGTCTGGAGCAGCCCCGGCACCAGCACCGGGTTGTACTCGCGGATCTCCGCGCAGCCGGCCTCGATCTCCGCCCAGCCGAGCTGCTGCTGGGTCATCACCGGGTACGACTTGCGCCAGCCGCGCACGTCGCCGGCCTCGTGGGCGATGGTGATCAGCTCCGCGCGCTGGTCCTGGTCCGCCCCGTAGAGCTCCAGCAGGACGGCCACGTCGTCCGGGTCGGGCCGGCTGCGCCCGTTCTCCAGTCGGGACAGCTTGGACGCCGACGCCCAGCCGATCCGATCGATCACCTGGTCGCCGGTGAGTCCCGCCGCCTCGCGCAGGCGGCGCAGTTCGGTGCCGAGCCTGCGTCGGCGCAGGATCGGGCTCGGTACGGCAGGAGGCACGGGTGTCCTCGATTCCGTAGACCGCCGCGGACGCGACGGTAACTGTATGAAATTCGCCCCCCACGGTCAGTATGGACGCGCGACCGCCGTCGGGGGCCCCCGACGAGGGCGTGTCACGAGACAAAAAGAGGACTGTGGAAAGTGCAGCGGCCCGGACGACGATGACCGGACCGGCCACACCTCCTCCAGACCGCGCCCACCGGGCGCCACCCCCGCGGAGGGAACCCCCATGCGCACCGTCCTGCGCCGTCCCGACTTCCGACTGCTCTTCGGCGCGCTGCTGGCCAGCATGGCCGCCGAGTCCATCCTGCTGCTCGCGCTCGCCATCTGGGTCAAGGACCTGACCGGCTCGGACGGCCTGGCCGGCGCGACCATCTTCGCGATCATCGCGCCGATGACGCTGGCGCCGCTGGTCGGCTGGGTCGTCGACCGGTACCGCCGCCGCCCCTTCTTCGTGGCCGCGAACCTCGGCACCGCCATGCTGCTCACCCCGCTCTTCGCCGTCCGGGACCGGGCCGACGTGTGGATCATCTACGTGGTGGCCGGCCTGTACGGGCTGTCGTACCTGACGCTCAGCGCGACCCTCAGCGGCCTGATCCGGCAACTGGTGCCCAGCGAACTGCTCGCCGAGGCGAACGGGGCGTTGCAGACCGTCCGGCAGGGGCTGCGGTTGGGCGGCCCGCTCGCCGGCGCGGCCCTGTACGCGGCGGTCGGCGGCTGGCTGCTGGCCACGCTGGCGATGGTCGGGTTCGTCAGCGCCGCCGCCGTGGTGGGGCTGCTGCGCACGCACGAGGTCGAGCCGGCCGCGGCCACCCTCCGCTGGCCGGCCGAGCTGGGCGTGGGGCTGCGCCACCTGGCGGGCGAGCCCGCGCTGCGCCGGGCCCTGCTCGGCTACGGGCTGGGCTCGCTGGTGATGGGCTTCAGCGAGTCGCTGATCTTCGCGTACGTCGATCAGGGGCTGGGCCGCGACGCCGCGTTCGTGGGGGTGCTGGTCACCGTGCAGGGGATCGGCGGTCTGGTCGGCGGCCTGCTCTCACCGGCCGTGGTACGCCGGGTCGGCGAGGTGGGGGCGCTCGCCGCCGGGGTGACCTTCTTCGGCCCCGCCGCGCTGGCGCTGGCCTGGCCGGACCTGCGGCTGGGGGTGCTCGCGCTGCTGCTGGCCGGGGTGTCGCTGCCGCTGACCATGGTCGGGCTGAGCACGCTCGTGCAGCGGCGTACCCCGCCGGGGCTGCTGGGTCGGGTGACCGCGGCTGCGGAGGCGCTGGTCAGCGGCCCGCAGGCGCTCTCGATCGGGGCCGGCGCGCTGCTCGTCGGCGCGTTCGACTACCGGCTGCTCTTCGTCGTCGTCGGGGTGATCACCACCGCCGCCGGGGCCTGGCTCTGGCGCGGCCGCCGTCTCTCCCCGCCCGCCCCACTGCCACCCACCCCACCCCCCGCGCCCCCCCTGCTCCCGTCCCCCCGCCGCTCACCGGAGTCGCTCGTCGATCATGAAGTTATTGCCGCGACACGCCGGGAGAGCTGGCAATAACTTCATGATCGACGGGCGGGGTGGGGGCGGGGGTGGGGGCGGGGGTGGGGGCGGTGGGTCAGCTGGTGATGGTGGCTAGGTGTTGCTTGACCTGGGTGATCGAGGGGTTGGTCAGGGCGCTGCCGTCGGCGAAGCGCAGGGTCGGGACGGTCTGGTTGCCGCCGTTGACGCTCATCACGAACTCGGCCGACTTCGGGTCCTTCTCGATGTCGACGACCTCGTACCCGATGCCCTCCCGGTCGAGCTGCGACTTGAGCCGGTGGCAGTAGCCGCACCACGAGGTGGAATACATCGTCAGCATGGTCAGGTCCTCCCAGGGTCGATCCGCCCGGCACCGATCAGGCCGGGCTAATCGCTGCAACATCACCGCGAGCTGAGATGATTCCTCGTTGTGGTGGTTCACTCAGCGGCCGAACTCGTGCTCGCCGGACTGGATCCGGAGCAGCGGTCGGCGGTGACCGCCCCGGCCGGCCCGGTCTGCATCCTGGCCGGCGCCGGCACCGGCAAGACCCGCGCGGTGACCTCTCGGATCGCGCACCGCGCCCTGACCGGGGAGATCTCCGCCCGGCACGTCCTGGCGGTCACCTTCACCGCCCGCGCCGCCGCCGAGATGCGAGCCCGTCTCACCGTGCTCGGGGTGCAGGGTGTGCAGGCGCGGACCTTCCACGCGGCGGCGCTGCGCCAGGTCCGCTACTTCGCCCCCCGGCTGCTCGACGGCCGGGCCATGCCCGAACTGTTGGACAGCAAGGTGCGGGTGGTCACCCTGGCCGCGGCCAAGGTCGGGCTGCGCGCCGACCGGGCGGCCGCCCGCGACCTGGCCGGCGAGATCGAGTGGGCCAAGTCGTCGCTGGTGGAGCCGGGGGAGTACGTCGTCGCCGCGGCCAAGGCGCTGCGCGAGACGCCGTACGAGCCGGCGAAGGTGGCCGACGTCTTCACCGCGTACGAGCGGCTCAAACGCGCCAACGGGGTGATCGACTTCGAGGACATGCTGCGCGCGGCGGTCTGGGGGATCGAGGAGCACCGGGACGTCGCCGAGCAGGTGCGCGGCCAGTACCGGCACTTCGTGGTCGACGAGTACCAGGACGTCAACCCGTTGCAGCAGCGGCTGCTGGAGGCGTGGCTCGGCGGCCGGGACGACCTCACCGTGGTCGGCGACGCCAGCCAGACCATCTACTCGTTCACCGGGGCCACCTCGTCGTACCTGGTCGACTTCCCGCGCCGGCACCGCGACGCGACGGTGGTCCGGCTGGTCCGGGACTACCGCTCCACCCCGCAGGTGGTCGGGCTGGCCAACGCGGTGATCGGCCAGGCCCGGGGGGCCGAGGCGCGGCTGCGCCTGGAACTGCACGGACAGCGCCCGCCCGGCCCCGAGCCGGAGCTGCGGATCTTCACCGACGAGCCGACCGAGGCGACCGCCGTGGCGGCCCGCTGCCGGGTCCTGGTCGAGGGGGGCACCCCGGCGAAGGAGATCGCCGTGCTGTTCCGGACCAACGCGCAGTCCGAGGCGTACGAGAAGGCGCTCACCGAGGCCGGTGTGCCGTACGTGGTGCAGGGTGCGGAGCGCTTCTTCGAACGGGTCGAGGTGCGTCAGGCGATGGTGGCGCTGCGGGCGGCCACCCGGTCGATCCCGGGGGAGACCCCGCTGCCGGTCGCGGTGCGCGAGGCGCTCGCGGCGGTCGGCTGGGCCCCCGACGCCGCCCCGGCCGGCGGCGCGGCGCGGGAGCGCTGGGAGGCACTGGCCGCGCTGGTCCGGCTCGCCGACGAGTACGCGGCCACGCCCGAGGTGCTGCCGATCGGCGAGGCCGCCGCGGTGGAGCGCCCGGTGACCCTGTCGGACTTCAACGAGGAGCTGGCCCGCCGGGCAGCCCAGCAGCACGTGCCCACGGTGGACGGGGTGACCCTGGCCTCGCTGCACTCGGCCAAGGGTCTGGAGTGGGACGCGGTCTTCCTGGTCGGGCTCTCCGAGGGCACCCTGCCCACCACGTACGCGCGTACGCCGGAACAGGTCGAGGAGGAGCGCCGGCTGCTCTACGTCGGGATCACCCGGGCCCGCCAGTGGCTCTGGTTGTCGTACGCCTCGGCGCGCTCGCCGGGCGGGCGGGCCCGGCGGCCGTGCCGGTTCCTGCCGCAGCTGGACCGCTCCGGCGGCGGTGAGCGGGCCGGTGGCGGCGTGGCGGCCCGCCGGGCCGGTGCGGAGCGACGGCGTAACCAGGTGGTCTCCTGCCGGATCTGCGGCGCGACCCTGCTCGCCGGCCCGGACCGCAAGCTGGGGCGCTGCCCCACCTGTCCGTCCGACATCGACGGGGAGCTGTACGAGCGGCTGCACGACTGGCGGGCTCGGGTGGCCGGCGCGCAGAAGGTCCCGGCGTACGTGGTCTTCACCGACGCGACGCTGACCGCGCTGGCCGAGCGGCGTCCGGGGCGGACCGAGGAGCTGGTCGCGATCGCCGGTATCGGCCCCCGCAAGCTGGGCCTCTACGGCGACGCGGTGCTGGCGCTGGTGGGGGGCGCGGCGGTGGACGACATCGCCCCGGAGAAAACTTTCGAAATCTCGTCGTAAATTCGTTTGCCCTCGCCCCGGGGCGAGGAATAGCCTCAGGACACACCTCGCGAGCGGCGCCATTCCGGCTGCTCACGGGGTGGAGACCGAGTCGGCACGAGGAAAGACAGGGAGGTGGCACCAATGGAGATCTTCACCTATGAGCGTCCGGCGGCGATGCCAGCTGCCTGCGCTCCGCTGTCGGCTGTCCGGGTGGCCCTTGCCGCCACGCGACCGTCGGTTCCGCAGGTGCACCAGGTTCGGGTCCAGGCCGAGCTGACCCTGACCGTCGCGCCGGTCAACGGAATCGATGGCACCAGTGGCTTCACGGGCATGGGCATCGGTGTCGCCAAGAAGCGCACGGATGTCCGCGGTGTTCCACCTCGAGGTAGACCGGTCTGAACCACAGACCACCGGCTCACCTCGAGGCCGCGGAACCCGTACACCGGGATCCGCGGCCTCAGTCTTTTTGTACCGCCGTACGTCGGAAGAGCGATCCACGAGATCGATGTGAGAGAGAGGTGACCGGGTGATGAGTCTGGCGTTGGCCCCGCTCGACGTGAGTGTCGAGGTGGAGGCGAACCTGCCCTGCCGGAAGTTCGACCCCGACCTGTGGTTCTCCGACCAGCCGGCCGAGCTGGAGCTGGCCAAGTCGCTCTGCGGGGACTGCCCGCTGCGCGTCGAGTGCCTCGCCGGTGCGGTCGAGCGGGCCGAGCCCTGGGGCGTCTGGGGCGGCGAGATCTTCGAGCGTGGCGCGGTCGTCCCGCGCAAGCGGCCCCGTGGCCGTCCGCGCAAGGAGGACCTCGCCCGCGACGCCGCCCTCCGGGTCGAGGCCGAGGCGCGCCTGGCGGCCAGTGGTGTGGCCCCCAAGCGCGACGCGGTCCGGCTGGCTGCCTGACAACTTCCCGATCCACACGTCCCGCCGGTGCCCCACACCGGCCCCCGAAGAGAGAAACCGATGATGCTGCACCTGCCGAACGGAACCGAGATGCAACTACTCCACGAAGCGTTGTCCCGTGCCCGAATGCGACGGCCTCAGGCCGGTCGTACCACCACGAGCACTGAGGCAGCCCGTCCCGCCCGTACCGTCGCGATGCGCAGCCGTAGCCAGTCGGCGCGTGACCTGGGCGTTCTCTAGATCCCTACCAGTACGCGGGGGCGGTGACCGGAGTTCCGGTCACCGCCCCCGCGGCGTTCGTCGTGGTCAGGCCACCGGCGCGAAGCCGGGCAGCCACCGTTCGAGGATCCCCCGGTACGGGGCCTTGGCCTCCAGTTGGCAGAGCACCCCGATGGAGCCCAGCGTCACCCGGTGGATGAGCAGGTACGACGGCGGCAGGTTGAGCTGCCGGCTCAGCTGGTAGGTGGGCGACTTCGGGCTGGCCAGGCGGGCCGCCTCGGAGCGCAGCCAGGCCCGGGTGAACCGGAACTCCTCGGCGGCGATCGGTTCCAGCATCGGCCGCAGGAAGTCGAGCACCGCGTGGGCGTCGATCGGCTCCGTCGAGTTGACGAAGCCCTCCTTCCGCAGGCCGTTCACCACTCCGTCCGCGTCGCCGCGCAGCGCCAGCCCGGCGATCCGGCCGATCGGCTCCGGGGTGCCCTCCGGCATCCGGGCCACCGCGCCGAAGTCGATCACGCCGAGCCGCCCGTCGGGCAGGAGCCGGAAGTTGCCCGGGTGCGGGTCGGCGTGCAGCAGCCCGGCCCGGGGCGGGGCGGACAGGTGCAGGATCGCCATCAGCCGGCCGGCCTCGTCGCGCTGCTGCTCGGTGCCCTCGCGGATGATGTCGGCCAGCGGCGTGCCCTCGATCCACTCGGTGACCAGCACCCGGGGGGCGGAGTGGAACACCGCCGGGATGAAGATCTCCGGGTCGTCGGCGTACGCGGCGGCGAAGGCGCGCTGCGACTCGGCCTCCAACTCGTAGTCGAGTTCCTCGGTGATCCGCTCCCGCAGCTCGACCAGGAGCGGCTTGACGTCCAGCCCGGGCTGGATGGCGCGGAACATCCCGGCGAGTCGGGAGAGCTGCTTGAGGTCGGCCAGCAGCGCCTCACCCGCACCCGGGTACTGGATCTTGACGGCGGCGGCCCGCGCCTCGCCGGTCTCCGGGTCGTGCCAGCGCGCCCGGTGCACCTGCCCGATGCTCGCCGCCGCGGCCGGGGTGTCGTCGAACTCGACGAACCGGTCCCGCCAGTCCGGCCCGAGCTGCTCGGTGAGCACCTTGTGCACGCTGGCCACCGGCAGCGGCGGCGCGGCCTCCTGGAGCTTGGTCAACGCCTGCCGGTAGGGCGCGGCGATCTCGTCCGGCAGGGCCGCCTCGAAGACCGACAGCGCCTGGCCGAACTTCATCGCACCGCCCTTGAGCTGCCCGAGGACGCTGAACAGCTGCTCGGCCGTGCGCTGCTGGATCTCGGCGGAGATGACGTCCGAGGCGAGCCCGGTGACCCGCTTACCCATGCCGAGGACGGTCCGGCCGGCGAAGCCGAGCGGCAGAGCGGCGAGCTTGGCGGTGCGGGACACGGCCCGGCGCGGGATGTCGGTCACCCGGCCATTGTTACCGACTTCGGGGGTCCGCGGCTGCTCCAGAGCCGGGCTGGCCCCCGTCGTCCCCCGTCAGCGCCGCCCTCCGGAGCAGTCGCAGGCGGGGTGCGGCGGCCAGACGCGCCGCCGGAACCGGCCGGCCGCACTTGTCTCGACGGCGCAGCCCAGCGTCTCCGGGGTGCCGCCGTCGAGCTGGGCGAGTGCCTCGGCGACGGCGTACCCGACGGCGCAGAGCAGGGTGGCGGTACCGCACGCCTGGTCGGCCGGGTCGGTGGCGAGCTGGGCGGCGAGCGCCGGCCAGCCCGGGTCCCGGTCGACGCGGTGCAGGTCCAGGCAGCGCAGGCAGGGGCCGACCGGTGGGCGGACCAGCGGCCCGATCACCGGCACGCCCTCGCGCAGGCCGAGCAGCAGGTGCGGTTGGCGTCGCCGGGCGTACCCGGCGGCGAGCAGCGCGGCCGGGCGGTCCGCGCCGAGGTGGACCACCAGCTCGACCCGCCCACGACCGGGTGATCCGGTCACCGTGCCAGGGGCGACCCGGGTGATCGCCGCGCGCAGCGCTGCGGCGAGCGGGCGGCCGACGTCCGCCCCGCCGAGCCCGGTCCCGACCAGGTCGCCGGGGCGTACCGGCCCCTTGAGCTCCGGTGCCACGTGTCCGACCCCGGCCTGGGCCAGCGCGACGGCGACCGGCCCGCCGAGCCGACCGACGCCGGTCACCACGACCCGGGCGGCCCGCCGGCGGCGGAGCACCTGGGCCGGGGTGCCGGGCAACGCGGGCGAGGCCAGCGCCAGGGCCGTGGCCTCCGCCGTGAGCCGGGTCCGCGCCGGGCCGGCGAGTTCGCGGGGGAGCAGCGTGTGCGCGGGTACGACCAGACCGGCGGCCCGCAGCGCGTCGAGCAGGGCACGGGCCGCGTCGGGGCCGACCCGCACGGACGCGTCGGTCAGGACGGCGCGTTCGCTGCGGCTGCCGTCGAGCAGGTCGAGCAGCCGGGCGGCGCGTGGGTCGGCCACCTCCAGCAGGACGGCGCGGCCCGGATCCAGGCCCAGTTGCAGGGTGTGCCGGTCCCGCCAGAGCCGGGTCAGGCCGGGCAGCAGCATCGGGCGGGGCAGTGCGACGGGGGACGTGCTCATGACGACGAATCGTGACCGTGTCGGAGCTGTCCGTCGATCGTTGTCCACAGGTGGGCCGGGCCCTACCCAGGGTTTTCCACAGGAAATCGCACGTTGTCCACAACCCGCCGGTAGTTCCTGTCGGGCAACCGACAGTGCCGTCCGTGCTGGTCGTGCCGGCGGGAAGGGGTGTCCGGCCGGGCCCGCGGACGGTACGGGGGAGGGGGCGACCGACGGTCGCCCCCTCCCCCGTGCGCCGGTCGGGTCAGACCTTGGCCTTGCCCAGGATGCGGTTCACTGTTGTGCCGCACACCGGACACTTGCCCTTGGCCATGTTCATCCCGGTCTTCGACACCTCGACGTGTCCCTCGAAGTCCCGCTTCTCCTTGCACTTGACGCAGTAACCGTTGTAGGTCTGGGCCTGGTCGGCCACGGTAGTCCTCCTCGTCTCGTCCGTCGGGCGAGCCGGCCCGGCGGGTTTCCCGACGGCGGGCCACGCGGGCCGCGGCGTCGGGTCGTTCTCGCGGCCACCGACGTGACCGCTGGTTGGCGGACCCTACCCAGGTCTGGGCAGTTCCATGTCAGCTGTGCATCGACACTGTGAGGAAGTCGACGTCGAGAGTGTGCATGCCGAAATAGGTGGGATCAGTCAGTTTGCCGGGGACACGCCGGGCGAAGCCGCGGGAAACGACCCGAGTGGGGGCCGTGGGGGCCGGAGCGGCGCGACGCAGCGTGATCTCCTACGGTGGAGGACAGGGCCTCGGAGCCGGCCCCGGCCGCCATCGGGGGTGACCGGGTTGTCCCGACATGGTCATCCGCAGATTTTTTCGGGACTCTCGGCGTCCAACCACCATTTTCCGGGCGCGTGTCGCCGTGTTGACCCTTGCGGACCCCTGGTCAGTACGCATTAGCTTTCCATCGTGGCAGCAAACCACGGCTGCGCGGCCCGCTGATGGCTGGGGCGCGGAAGCCTGTCGTCGAGGTACGGCGCAGTCAGCGTCGGCGACGGACGGTGTCCGCGTACCGCGACGGGGAGCGGGTCGTGGTGCTCATCCCCGACCAGTTCTCCCGGGCCGAGGAGAGCGAGTGGGTCGACCGGATGCTGGCCCGCCTCGCCGCCCGTGAGGGGCGGCTGGCCCGCTCCGACACCGAACTGCTCGACCGGGCGTTGCGGCTGATCAACCTCTACCTGGCCGACCAGGGCGCCGACGCGTTGCCGGCCAGCGTCCGCTGGGTCACCAACCAGAACGGCCGCTGGGGGTCCTGCACCCCGGCCGACCGGAGCATCCGCATCTCGCACCGGCTCCAGGAGATGCCCGACTGGGTCCTCGACTACGTGCTGCTGCACGAGTTGGCGCACCTGATCGTGCCGAGCCACAACGCCCGCTTCTGGGAACTCGTCGGTCGGTACGCCAAGACCGAGCGGGCCCGCGGTTACCTGGAGGGCGTCGCCGCCGCCTCCGCCGTACCGCTGCCCGGCTGAGGCGCGCCTCGCCTCCGTCCGCCCCCACCCCCGCGCCCTCACCGCCGCGACCAGCGCCAGCTCAGTCGATCATCGCTGCGGGTCGCCGTCCGGTCGTCGTGGATCGGTCGGCTCGTCGTGGACCGGTCGGCGCGATCCGTGGCGACGGGCCGAGGCGGGGCGGGCTAGGGTCGGGACGTGGTCCGACGTGTGGTGGTGGCGTTGCTCGCCCCGGTGGCCTGGTCGCCTCCCGGGATCGACCCGGCGGGCTGGCGCGCCGCCCTGGCCGAGGACGTGGTGGATCTGCTCGCCACGTTGACCGAGGTGGAAACCGCGGTCGCCGTGACGCCGGCCGATCGGTGGCTGGCCGAGGCGGTGGTCTGGCCCGGCACGGCGATCCACGAGGTGCCCGAGCCCACCGTGAACGCCGTCCTCGCGGCGCTGACCGGGTACGACCAGGCGGCCGTGCTCGCCGCCGACGCCCCCGACCTGCCGGGCCTGACCCTGGGCAAGCTGCTCCGGCCGTTGAGCAGCCGGCCCGTCGCGGTCGCCCCGGTGGAGGGCGGCGGCCGCGGGCTGCTCGGGGTGGCGGCGCGGCTGCCCGTACCGGACTGGTTCCCGGCGCTGGACCTGGACGCCGCCGTCCCGGCGGACGTACGCCGGGCGGCCCCCGCCCCGGGCGACGTGGCGGTAACCCCCGCCTGGCGGCGGCTGCGCGGCCCGGCCGACCTGGCCGCCCTCGACCCCGCCGTGGAGGGCTGGGAGACCACCCGCGCCCTCCTCACCGGCTCCGGCCCGCCCCACCAGCGCTGATCATGAAGTTGTCGCCACCCGCCTCGGCGTGTCGTGGCGATAACTTCATGATCGACAACTGGCCCGGTGGGCAACCGGCCGGTGGGTCAGGGGCGGGGGTCAGGGGCGGTCGTCGTCGGGGTCGGTCTCGGGGCCGGGGGACTTCTCCTCCGGGGCGCCGGGGGCGGTGAAGTCGAAGTTCGCCAGCTCGTCGTCGAGGTCGGTCGACCGGGTGGCGAAGGCCACCGGGTCGGCGAAGTCGTCGTCCGAGGGGAGCAGGTCGGGGTGACCCCAGACCGCGTCCCGCCCGGCGATGCCGCGGTGCGTGGTGAGCGCCGCCCAGAGCGCCGACGCCTCGCGCAGCCGGCGCGGTCGCAACTCCAGCCCGACCAGCGCCGCGAAGGTCTGCTCGGCCGGCCCGCCGGCGGCCCGGCGGCGACGGAACGCCTCGCCGAGGCGGACCACGTTGGGCAGGCGCTCACCGGCGGCGTTGTCCACCACGTGGCAGACCCACCCCTCGACCAGGGCGAGCACCGTCTCCAGCCGGGCCAGCGACGCCTTCTGCGCCGGCGTGTCCTCGGGGGTGAAGATGCCCTCCAGGGCGATCGCCTGCATCGACTCCGGATCGGTCGGGTCGACCCGACCCATCGCCTCCTCGATCGCCTCCCGGTTGACCCGGATGCCGGAGGCGTAGTTCTCCACCGCGGTCAGCACGTGCCCGCGCAGCCACGGGACGTGCTCGAAGAGCCGCTGGTGGGCCGCCTCGCGCAGGGCGACGTAGAGGCGTACCTCGTCCTCGGGCAGCTCCAGGCCCTCGCCGTACGCCTTGATGTTGGCCGGGACGAGCGCGGCCGTGCCGGCCGGGCCGAGCGGCAGGCCGATGTCGCCGGCCGAGAGCACCTCGCCGGCGAGCGAGCCGAGCGCCTGGCCGAGCTGCCCGCCGAAGAGCGCGCCACCGAGGGTGGCCACCATCGACTGCATCGGGCCGAGCTGGGCCCGGGCCTCCGGCGGCACCAGGTCGCCCATCGCGCCGACCATCCGGCTGGCGACCGGGTCGCAGAGCTTGCGCCACACGTCGAGGGTCTTGTAGATCCACTCGTTGCGGTTCCAGGCCACCGAGGTACGGATGCCCGAGGGCAGGTCGGAGGCGGGTTCCAGCCAGAGGTCGGCGAGACGCAGCGCCTCCTCCACCGCGTGCCGCTCGTACGGCGACGGCATGGGGTCGCCCGTGGCCGCGAGTTGGCTCGCCGCCACCTGCCGGGCCAGGTCCCAGTTGACCGGCCCGCTGCCCGACGCGGAGAGCAGGTGCTGCAACTGCGACATGAACTGCTGCATCTGCGCGGGGTCGTTGGGGTCTGGTGGTTGCCCACCCGGGAGCGCGAAACCGAACGGAATATCAGGCACGACGTCTACGGTACGCGGGCCGCGCCCCAGGTCGCCGCCGCTGGCGTTGCGCTGAGGGCGAAGTCCGCGTCGGCCACCCGGCCCCACCCGCCCCGCTCGGTACGCTCTGCCGCATGAGACGTCGCGGCGTGACCGTCCTGCTCGGTGCTCTGCTCACCACTCTGCTCAGCATCGGCGTGCTCGGCGCCCCGATCCCGTACGTCGTGCTCGGCCCGGGGCCGACCGTCGACACCCTCGGCACCTCCGACGGCAAGGAGGTCATCCAGGTGACCGGGCGGGCGACCTCCACCTCCGCCGGCCAGCTGCGGATGACCACGGTCGGTGTGCAGCCCACGGTCAAGCTGCGCGCGGCGATCGCCGGCTGGCTCTCCGACGACGAGGCGGTGGTGCCCCGTGAGCTGGTCTACCCGCCGGGGGAGAGCCAGGAGGAGGTGGAGAAGCGCAACGCAGAGGACTTCCAGAACTCGCAGAGCAGCGCCGAGACCGCCGCGCTGGTCGAACTCGGCTACCCGGTCGAGGTGGTGGTCAAGGAGGTCGCCGCGGACGGTCCGGCGCAGGGCGTGCTCAAGGCCGGTGACGTGGTGACCACGGTCGACGGGGTGAAGGTCACCAGCGCGACCAAGCTGGTGGAGCTGGTCCGGGGCAAGCCGGCCGGCACCGCGTTGCGGATCGGCTACACCCGGGACGGGGTGGCCGGCACGGCCACCGTGACCAGTCGGGAGCAGGACGGCCGGCCGCGCATCGGCCTGGTGCCCGACCAGCGTCAGCCGCACCCGTTCAACCTCAAGATCGACCTCAACAACATCGGCGGGCCGAGCGCCGGGCTGATGTTCGCGCTCGGCATCGTCGACAAGCTGGAACCGGCCGACCTCACCGGCGGCAAGGTCGTCGCCGGCACCGGCACCATCGACGACGAGGGTCGGGTCGGACCGATCGGTGGCATCGCGCAGAAGCTGGTCGGGGCGAAGAAGGCCAAGGCGGACGTCTTCCTCGTGCCGGCCGACAACTGCGCCGAGGCGGTCCGCAATCCGCAGCCCGACCTGCCCCTGATCAGGGTCGGTTCGCTGGACGAGGCGCTGACGGCGCTGGAGACCCTGCGCGCGGGTGGGCAGCCGACGCTGTGCCGCCCGGCATGAGGGTGACCCGACACGTTCAGGAACACCCCGTACTCTGGGTGCCTGTCCGGAGCCGATCACATCGAGCGTGCGGAGCCAACAGTGGTCATGCGTAGCAGCCCCCTGCCGAGAATGAGTCGGCGCGGACGCGTCACCATCGGTGTCCTGGTCGGGGTTTTCGTGCTCTTCACCCTGCTCGGCTGGGGTGTCCAGGCGTGGACGGACTGGCTCTGGTTCGAGGAGGTCCGGTACACCCAGGTCTTCACCGGCGTGCTGGTCACCCGCCTGCTGCTCTTCCTCAGCATCGGCGTGGCGATGGCGCTCTTCGTCGGCGGCAACCTCTGGTTGGCGTACCGCCTGCGCCCGCAGCTGCGGCCGCACTCGCTGGAGCAGGCCACCCTGGAGCGGTACCGGATGCTGATCAGCCCCCGGATCGGCACCTGGATCAGCCTGACGGCGGCCGTGCTCGGTCTCTTCGCCGGCCTGTCGGCGCAGAGCCGGTGGAACCAGTGGCTGCTCTTCCGCAACGGCGGCGACTTCGGCGTCAAGGACCCGGAGTTCGGCGTCGACGTCGGTTTCTACGTCTTCCAGCTGCCCTTCTGGCGCTACCTGCTCGGGGTCGGCTTCACCGCGGTGGTGCTCGCGCTGCTGGGCGCGCTCGCCGTGCACTACGTCTTCGGCGGGGTGCGGCTGCAGGGCGTCGGCGACCGGATGACCAACGCCGCGCGGGCCCACCTCAGCACGCTCGTCGCCGTCTTCGTCCTGCTCAAGGCCGTCGCGTACGTGCTGGACCGGCGGGCGATGCTGCTGGAGTACAACGAGGGGGCCAAGCTCTACGGCGCCGGCTACGCCGACGTCAACGCGCTGCTGCCGGCCAAGGAGATCCTGGCGTACATCTCGGTGGTGGTCGCGATCGCGATCATCGTGTTCTCCAACGCGGTGATGCGGAACCTGGTCTGGCCGGGCATCTCGCTGGCCCTGCTCGGCGTCTCCGCCGTCGCCATCGGCGGCATCTACCCGTGGGCGGTGCAGACCTTCGAGGTCAAGCCGAGCGCCCGGGACAAGGAGGCGCCGTACATCGAGCGCAGCATCACGGCCACCCGGGACGCGTTCGGCCTGGTCGACACGAAGACCACCGGGTACGCGGCGAGCAACCTCGTCCCACCGGCGACGCTGGCCTCCGACACCGCGGTGGTGCCGAACGTCCGGCTGCTCGACCCGCAGCTCGTCTCCGAGACGTACACCCAGCTCCAGCAGGTCCGTGGCTTCTACGACTTCGGCCCGAAGCTCGACATCGACCGGTACTCGGTGGCGAACAAGACCTCCGACTACGTGGTCGGTGTCCGTGAGATCAACTACAACGAGCTGACCGACCAGCAGAGCAACTGGATCAACAAGCACACCGTCTACACCCACGGGTACGGGCTCGTCGCGGCCCCGGCCAACCAGGTGGTCTGCGGTGGTCAGCCGTACTTCGTCTCCGGCTTCCTCGGCGAGAAGGCCCAGGAGGCGTGCTCCTCGCAGGCCGAGCAGATCCCGGCCACGCAGCCGCGGATCTACTACGGCGAGCGGATGGGGGCGGACGACTACGCCATCGTCGGGCAGGCCGGGGAGGGCCGCAACGCCGAGTTCGACCGGCCCACCACGGAGGCCGGCGGCGAGCAGTACTACACCTACACCGGTGAGGGCGGCGTCGAGATCGGCTCGTTCTCCCGCCGGCTGCTCTACTCGATCAAGGAGCAGGAGGCGAACTTCCTGCTCTCCGAGGCGGTCAACGACAACTCCCGGCTGCTCTACGTGCGCAACCCGCGCGACCGGGTGGAGAAGGTCGCGCCCTTCCTGACCCTCGACGGGGACCCGTACCCGGCGGTGGTGGGCGGCCGGGTCCAGTGGATCATCGACGGCTACACCACGGCGGCGACCTACCCGTACGCCGAGCGGGTCAACCTGCAGACCGAGACTACCGACGAGCTGACCAACCGGGGCACGTTCCAGCTGGCCCGGGAGAACGTCAACTACATGCGCAACTCGGTGAAGGCCACCGTCGACGCGTACGACGGCACGGTGCGGCTCTACGAGTTCGACGACGGCGACCCGGTGCTCAAGGCGTGGAACAAGGCCTTCGGCGGTGACCTCGTGCTGCCCAAGAGCGCCATCCCGGCCGAGCTGGCCGAGCACTTCCGCTACCCGGCCGACATGTTCAAGGTGCAGCGCAACCTGCTCACCAAGTTCCACGTCACCGACCCCGGCGACTTCTACTCCGGCCAGGACTTCTGGCAGGTGCCGAACGTGCCGGACGCTCCGGACAGCGGGCAGAAGCAGCCGCCGTACTACCTGTTCACCCAGTTCCCCGGGCAGGAGGCGCCCCGGTTCCAGCTCACCGCCGCGGTCACCCCGAACGGCCGGCAGAACCTCGCCGCGCTGATCTCCGGGTCGTACGTCGACGGTCAGCCCAAGCTGGAGGTGCTGGAGCTGCCGGACCAGACCCGGATCTCCGGGCCGGTGCAGGTGCACCAGCAGATGACCAACAACGCCAACATCCGGCAGCAGCTCAACCTGCTCTCGTCCAACCAGGCGCAGGTGCAGTACGGCAACCTGCTGTCCCTGCCGTTCGGCGACGGGATGCTGTACGTCGAGCCGGTCTACGTCAAGAGCAACCAGCAGGACGCGTACCCGCTGCTGCAGAAGGTGCTGCTCTCGTACGGCGACGGCGGTTCGTACGTCGTGCTGGCCGACAACATCACCGACGGCATCAAGCAGCTGGTCGACCAGGGCAAGCGGGCCGTCCCGGGTGGCACCCCGCCGCCGAGCGGCGGCACCCCGCCGCCGCCCTCCGGTCAGCCCTCCGCGCCGCCGCTGACGGGTGAGCTGGCCGCGGCGGCGCAGCGGGTGCAGTCGGCGATCGCCGAGGTCAAGGCCGCGCAGACGTCCGGTGACTTCGAGCGGTACGGCCGGGCGCTCAAGGCCCTGGACGAGGCGATGACCGCGTTCCAGCAGGCCCAGCAGGCCGCCGCCCCGACCGGCGGCGCGAGCCCGACGCCGAGCGGCAGCCCGTCCGGCTCGCCCTCGCCCGCACCGGGCGGCTGACACCCGGCGGGCCCGCCCGCGGACCGGCACAGCCCGCGACCTGACGACCGTCCCCGGTCGACAGGTCGCGGGCTTGTCGTCTTTGTGACCGGACGCCCGCAACCTGGGGACCCCGTGCGCCGTCTCCTCAGCAGGGGGGACCGTAACGGGGAGGCGTGGTGTCGGCATGAGGGACGCACAGAGTTTCGACGAGTTCTACCGGAGCACGTCCCCACGGACGCTCCGGTACGGCCACGCGGTGGCGGGCGACCACGGCGAGGCCCAGGACCTCGTGCAGGAGGCGTACGCCCGGGCCTGGCGGCAGTGGGGGAAGCTGGCCGGCCATCCGGCGCCCGAGGCGTGGCTGCGGCTGGTGGTCAGCCGGCTGGCCGCCGACCGGTTCCGGCGCCTGAAGGGCTGGCGTACGGCGATGAGCCGCACCGGGCCACCCCAGGACGTACGACCACCCGGGGAGGACACCGTCCTGCTGGTCGGCGCGCTGCGGCAGCTGCCGGCCAACCAGCGCCAGGCGCTGGCCCTGCACTACCTGTTCGACATGCCGGTGGAGGAGATCGCCCGTGAGACGCGGGTGCCCACCGGCACCGTGAAGTCCTGGCTGTCCCGGGGCAGGTCGAGGTTGGCCGAGCTGCTGCCCGGCGTCACCTCCGAGGAGCTGGAGGTCAACGATGTCGCGTGAACTGACGGGTTTCTACCGTTCCCTCGCCGAGGACACCGATCCGCGTGGCCTCGCCTCGCCGGACGTCGTCCGCCGGCACGCCGACCGTCGGGCGCGGACCCGGGCGGCCGTGGGCGTACTGGCTCTGGCGGCGCTGGTCGGCGGGACGGCGGTGGGCACCCGGCTGGTCCTCACCGCCGGCCCCGGCACCCCGATCGGCCCGCCCGCCGGCCCTCCGGTCCCGCCGTCGGTGTCGCCGACGTCGGCCGACCCGACGCCCGCCGCGTCGGTGTCGCCCACCCCGAGCGCCCTGCCGTCGCGCACGACCCCGTCGACGGCGCCGTCGATCGGCGGCGGGTCGTCCGCCCGGACGCCGACCTCGATCCCGGACTCGGCCTTCTTCGGCCTGGCGGCGGCGAACGACACCGGCGCGGGCGCCGGGTTCAGCGACGGGCCGGTGCTGCCGGGGCTCTGCGGGGCGGGGCCGGGCGACTCCGGCATCGTCCGGCAGCGGGTGCGGTCGGTGCCGTTCAAACTCGCCACCACCCCGGAGGGCTACGTCCCGGACGGGCTCTACCGGCACAGCATCACCATCTACCGGTCCGGCCGCGCCGACGACGCGCTGCGCGAGGTGCGCGCCGCCGTGCGGAACTGCCCCGAGCAGAAGATCGGCTCGGTGACGTCCCGGCAGAAGCTGCTCCCCGACGGTGGGTACGGCGACGAGTCGGTGTTGTTCGAGATGCGCAAGCCCTTCCTGGACGCCAACGACGAGCCGACCGGTGACGAGGAGGTACGACTGATCCGCGCGATCCGGATCGGCGACGTGGTGACGGTGCTCTGGGAGCAGGGTTGGGAGGGCAGTTCCAGCCCGAGGTCGCAGGTGGACGGGGACAGTAGCCGGGCGGTGAAGGCGATCCGGACCTGGTTGGACTGAGCGGGCCCGGGCCCGTTTTGCGGGCCCGGGGGTCCGTAGGCTACGGTTAGCGGGCCGACGCGGGGTGGAGCAGCTCGGTAGCTCGCTGGGCTCATAACCCAGAGGTCGCAGGTTCAAATCCTGTCCCCGCTACCACGACGAACGGCCCGAGGATCTGATCCTCGGGCCGTTCGCTTTGTCCGCCCTGCCGCCACCCTTTGCGGCGTGTCGCGGTGTCGTCCGGCCGGGAAATCGCGACACGCCGCAAAGGGCGGCGGGCGGGGGCGGCGTCCGGGAAGGGGCGTCGTGGCTGGGCGGAGGGGGTGCCGGAGTGATCCGGGGACCCGGCTGATCTCCGTGCCGGAGGTGCGCTAAGCTTATGGAGCCGACGCGGGGTGGAGCAGCTCGGTAGCTCGCTGGGCTCATAACCCAGAGGTCGCAGGTTCAAATCCTGTCCCCGCTACTCGTGACGAAAGGCCCCGGAGCCCTGCTCCGGGGCCTTTCGCGTGGCGTCCTCCACCGGCCCGGTCGGTTACGTCCCCGCCCGTCCGGCGTGCCCCGGTTGCCCACCTCGGTCAAGATGAGGGCATGTCTTCTCTGAACAGGTGGTGGGGCCGGCTGAGCGCGGTCCTCGGTGCGGTCGTGCTCTCGGTCTTCGTACCGGTTGCGGCCTGGGCCTCCACGGGCACCGGCGAGCTGGTGGTGGAGGCCGCGCGGCGGAGGTCCCGGGGTGGTGGCTTCGGCTTCCTCGGCCTGCTCTGCTGCCTCGCGGTGGTCGTGGTGATCGTCCTGCTGGTGCTGAAGATGATGCGGGGCCGCCGCAACGGCCCGCCGCGCTGACCGGGCGGTCCGCGGCACGACCCCTCGGCGCAGGCGGCGCCGGCCGACCTCAAGCGGCCAGCGCCGCCTGCGCCTGTGCCATGAACTTCGACGTGGTCGCGCGTACCCCGGCGTCGCCGGACCGGATGGTCCGGGCCGAGGCGGCGAGCAGCGTACGCACCCGGCCGTGCCCCTTGGGGGGTGGCGCCGGGGCGGGGCCGACCAGGTCGCGCAGCGTCGCGCCGAGGGCGGCGACGCGTTTGGCGGCCGGGTCGTCGAGGGCCCCGGTGACGGCCTCCCGTACGGCGATGCCGGCCGGGAGCCCTCGTTCGATGCCGAGGATCCGGCCGACCTCGACGTTGGTGGTGAGGAAGTTGAGGACGTCCGCCACCACGGCCGGGTGCCGGGTGCCCTGGAAGGCGGCCCAGTACATCGAGGCCTGGTCCCACTGGGCGGCCGCCGGGCCGGGGAAGCCGGCCAGCCCCAGCTCGTCGTCGGTGTGGCGCTGCAACTCGGGGAGCTGGTGGGACCAGGCGAACGAGGCGGCCGTGTGCCCGGTCACCACGAGCTGCCGCGCCGGGTCGCCGGAGTCGGCGCGGTCGACCAGGACGGCGGCCGGGGTGGCCCGGTCCAGCCGGGCGCGCTGCCAGAGCTCGAACCAGTCCACCAGTGCCGTCGGGTCGAAGCCGAGCTGCCGACCCTGGTAGAACTTGCCACCCTGTCCGCGTAGCCACAGCCAGAGGGCACGTTGGTCGCCGGAGGGGTCCATGGTGCCGGCGACCCGGCCGCCACTGGCCCGGGTCACCCGGGCGGCCCAGTCGAGGTACTCGGCCCAGGGCATGATCGTCGGAACGGGCATCCCGAGCCGGCGCAGCAGATCCCGGTTGTAGACCACGGCGGGGTGGGTCTGCGCGGCCGGGACGCCGACGGTTCGACCGTCCACCGTGCCGGAGGCGGTCAGCCCGGGCGGCAGGCCACGCAGGTCGAGCCGACCGTCGGCGACGTACGGGCCGAGGTCGAGGGCGATGCCGCGTTGCGCGTACTCGGTCAGCATGGTGTCGTCGAGCTGGAACAGGTCCGGCACGTTGCCGCCGGCGGCCTGGGTGGCGATCCGGTCGTAGTAGCCGGCCGCGCCCTGCCAGGTCACCCGGAAGGTGACCCGGGGGTTGCGGTCCGAGTAGAGCCGCAGCGCCCGCTCGGTGGCCTGGGCCCGCCGGGCCGTGCCGTACCAGAAGACCGACAGCTCGATCGGGCCGTCGTCCACCGCGTCGACCACCTCGGCGCGGCAGCCGGTGAGCCCGCCGGTGGCGAGCGCCGGCACCGCGAGCAGCGCGCCGAGCAGCCGCCGCCGGGCCGGGTCGGCGCCGGGCCGGGACAGCGATGGGCGGACAGCGGACACGGTGCGCTCCTGGGCGGGGTGGACGAGGTCGGACCATTCACGCAGGCTCCGCGCCCGGGTGTCAACGTCGCCCGGCCCGGAGGGCGACCTCGGCGCCCGCAGCCGCCCCGCGCGCCGCACGGCGGGACGCCCGGTGGCCGCACCAGGCGTCCCCGGGCCGCGTGGTGTACTAGGGCGCGTGGAACTTCTGCACTCGGGCAAGGTCCGGGACGTCTACGCCGACGGCGACGACCTGATCCTGGTCGCCTCCGACCGCATCTCGATCTACGACGTGGTGCTGCCGACGCCCATCCCGGACAAGGGGAAGCTGCTCACCGCCCTGTCGCTCTGGTGGTTCACGCAGCTGGCCGACCTGGTGCCGAACCACGTCGTCTCGGCCACCGACGTGCCCGCCGAGTTCGCCGGCCGGGCGATCCGCTGCCGCCGGCTGGACATGGTGCCGGTGGAGTGCGTGGCGCGCGGCTACCTGACCGGCGGTGGCCTCAAGGAGTACCAGGCCACCGGCACGGTCTCCGGGGTCGAGCTGCCGCGCGGCCTGGTCGAGGCGTCCATCCTGCCCGAGCCGATCTTCACCCCGTCGACCAAGGCGCCGGTGGGGGAGCACGACGAGCCGATCACCTTCGCCGAGGTGGTGGACAAGGTCGGCGGGGAGACCGCCGAGCGGCTGCGGCAGATCACCATCGACGTCTACCGCCGTGGCGCGGAACTCGCCGCCGACCGGGGCATCCTGGTCGCCGACACCAAGATCGAATTTGGTTGGGCGGCCGACGGGACCCTGACGATCGGCGACGAGCTGCTCACCTCCGACTCGTCCCGGTTCTGGCCGGCCGAGTCGTACCAGCCGGGCCGCGCCCAGTTCTCCTACGACAAGCAGTACGTGCGGGACTGGGCCACCGGCAGCGGCTGGGACAAGCAGGGCCCGGCGCCCGAGGTCCCCGCCGAGGTGGTCGAGGCGACCCGGGCCCGCTACGTCGACGTCTACGAGAAGCTCACCGGCAACCGCTGGGCCTGATCAGTCCACCCAGTCGAGGGTGCGCTGCACGGCCTTGCGCCACTGGCGCAGCTCCCGCTCCCGGTGCTCCGGCGCCATGGTCGACTCCCACTGGGCGTCGGAGCGCCACTGGGCGCGCAGCGTGGCCAGGTCCGGCCAGAACCCGACCGCCAGCCCGGCCGCGTACGCCGCGCCGAGGCAGGTGGTCTCGGTGATCCGGGAGCGGACCACCGGCACGTCGAGAACGTCGGCGAGGAACTGCATCAGCAGGCCGTTGGCGGTCATCCCGCCGTCCACCCGCAGCCGGCGCAGCGCCACGTCCGAGTCGGCGTTCATCGCGTCGACCACCTCGCGGGTCTGCCAGGCCGACGCCTCCAGCACCGCCCGGGCCAGGTGCCCCTTGGTGATGTAGCCGGTCAGCCCGGCGATCACGCCCCGGGCGTCGCTGCGCCAGTGCGGCGCGAAGAGCCCGGAGAAGGCCGGCACGACGTAGCAGCCGCCGTTGTCGTCGACCGTACGGGCCAACTCCTCCACCTCCGGGGCGGAGGAGATCACCCCCAGGTTGTCGCGCAGCCACTGCACCAGCGACCCGGTCACCGCGATCGCCCCCTCCAGGGCGTACGCGGCCGGGTGCCCGTCGATCCGGTAGGCGACCGTGGTGAGCAGGCCGTGCGAGGAGGGGACCGGGCTGGCCCCGGTGTTGAGCAGCAGGAAGCTGCCGGTGCCGTAGGTGCACTTCGCCTCGCCCGGCTGGAAGCAGGTCTGGCCGAACAGGGCGGCCTGCTGGTCGCCGAGGGCGCTGGCCACCGGCACCCCGGGCAGCAGCCCGTCGGCGGTGCCGTACACCTCGGCCGAGGAGCGGATCTCCGGCAGCATCGCCGCCGGCACCCGCATCGCCTCCAGCAGCTCCGGATCCCAGTCCAGGGTCTCCAGGTCCATCAGCATGGTCCGGCTGGCGTTGGTCACGTCGGTGACGTGCCGCCCGGTCAGCTTCCAGATCAGCCAGCTGTCCATGGTGCCGAAGAGCACCTCACCCCGCTCGGCGCGCTCGCGCAGCCCGTCGACGTTGTCGAGCAGCCAGCGCAGCTTCGGGCCGGCGAAATAGGTGGCCAGGGTCAGCCCGGTCCGCTCGCGCAGCCGCTGCTCCCCGTACGAGTGGGCCAGCTCGCGCAGCAGCGGGCCGGTGCGGGTGTCCTGCCAGACGATCGCGTTGGCCACCGGGCGGCCGGTGGCCCGGTCCCAGACGACGGTGGTCTCCCGCTGGTTGGTGATGCCCACGGCGGCCAGCCCCTCCGGGCCGGTCCCGGCGTCCTCCAGCGCGTCCCGCACCACCTGCTCGACGTTGGTCCAGATCTCCTCGGCGTCGTGCTCCACCCAGCCCGGCCGGGGGAAGATCTGCCGGTGCTCCCGCTGGGCGACGGAGACGATCTCCCCCGCGGAGCCGAAGACGATGCACCGTGACGAGGTGGTGCCCTGATCGATGGCGGCGACGTACTCTCCGGTCATCGGGGCACCGTACCGCCGAAGGTCGCGCGGGAGAACCGCTGTGCCGGCCGTACGATGTCGAGACGTGCGTGACATCGCCGTGTTCAGTGGAACCGCCCATCCGGAACTCGCCGCCGAGATCTGTGCCCACCTCGACGTCCCGTTGCACCCCGTGCGGGTCTCCCGGTTCGCCAACGACTGCCTGGAAGTGCAGTTGCAGGCGAACTGCCGGGAGCGGGACGTCTTCCTGATCCAGCCCCTGGTGCCGCCGGTGCAGGAGAACCTGGTCGAGCTGCTGCTCATGATCGACGCTGCCCGGGGCGCGTCGGCCGGCCGGATCACCGTGGTGCTGCCGCACTACGCGTACGCCCGGTCGGACAAGAAGGACGCCCCGCGCATCTCCATCGGCGGCCGGCTCGTCGCCGACCTGCTCACCTCCGCCGGCGCGCACCGGGTGCTCGCGCTGACCCTGCACTCGCCGCAGGTGCACGGCTTCTTCAGCGTCCCGGTCGACCACCTGCACGCGCTGGGGGAACTGGCCGCGCACTTCCGCCGCTACGACCTGAGCAACGCCGTCGTGGTCTCGCCGGACCTGGGCAACGCCAAGGAGGCGGCGGCCTTCGCCCGGATGCTCGGCACCCCGGTCGCGGCCGGGGCGAAGCAGCGGTTCAGCGACGACCGGGTCAAGATCAGCACGGTGATCGGCGACGTCGCCGAACGGGACGTGATCGTCCTGGACGACGAGATCGCCAAGGGCAGCACGGTGATCGAGCTGATGGCCCACCTGCGGGAACGCAAGGTGCGCTCGATCCGGCTCGCCTGCACCCACGGCCTGTTCTCCAGCGGGGCGCTGGAACGACTCAGCGAGCAGGACGGCGTGCTGGAGATCGTCTGCACCAACACGGTGCCGATCCCGGCGCAGAAGCGGGTGCCGAAGCTGGAGGTCCTCTCGGTGGCGCCCGCGCTGGCCGAGGCGATGCGCCGGATCCACAACGGGGAGTCGGTCAGCGCGCTCTTCGGCTGACGCGCCGGGGTGCCGGGGCGGTCACTCCGCCCTGGCCCGCCGGTCGGCCGTCACGGCGGTGCTGATCCGTACCGTGGTGCCGGCCGCGCCGGTCTCGACCTCCATCGTGTCGCTCAGTTCGCGGGCCAGCCAGAGGCCCCACCCACCCGCGGTGTCCGCCGCCGGCCGGGACCGGTCGCCGAGGCGCTGCGCGCTGATGCCGCGCCCGTGGTCGGCGACCTCGCAGACCAGCTCGTCGGAGCGCCACCACAGCCGCAGCGAGCCCTGGCCGCCGCCGTGCCGGACCGCGTTGGTGATCAACTCGTTGACCGCCAGCACGAAGTCGTCGAGGTGCTGCCCGTCGAGCCCCGCGGCGTGCGCACAGGAGGTGACCGAGTGTCGTAGCTCGGTCACCTGCGCCTGGTCGAAGGCCTCGACGACGAGGAGGGAAGATTCGATGGGCACAACCGTACGCGGTGTGGGCGGATCTGCGTTCGTCATGGCCCTGTCCCGACCGCGGGTCTCGGAGATTTTCGCGACATTTCCACCGTACGTCAGGCTTCTGCCCCGCGTGACGGACGGCCCGCCGGGGGCGGGGACGACTGTGGCATCGTGTCGCCCATGTCGACGCCGCCGGGTGGATTCGCGGATCCGCTCTGGCGGTCCCTCGCCGTCTTCCGTTTCGCCTCCCTGGCGTACGTCTGCGTGCTGGTGCTCCGCGACGCCGACCGGTTCGCGCACCCGGTGGCCGCCGGCGCCGTCCTGCTGGCCATGCTGGCCTGGTCCGTGGCGGCCACGGTCGGCTACGCGCGCCCGGCGAACCGGGGCTGGCCGCTGCTCCTGGCCGACCTGACGGTGGCGCTGGCCGTGCTCGCGGTGACCCCGTGGGTGGTCGGCCGGGCGGCGCTGGCCACCGGCACCCCGACCCTGGCCGTGGTCTGGGAGGGCGGGCCGGTGCTGGCCTGGGCCATCTCCGGTGGCCGGCGGCGCGGCGCGGTGGCCGCGCTGCTGCTCGGCGTGGCGGACCTGGCCGCCCGAGGGTTCGGCACCCCCTCGATCACCGGACTGATCCTGCTGCTGCTCGCCGGGGTGATCGTCGGGCACGTGGCCCGGCTGGCGGTGACCGCCGAGGAACGGTTGCAGCGCGCGGTGGAGCTGGAGGCGGCGACCCGGGAGCGGGAGCGGCTGGCCCGTGGCATCCACGACTCGGTGCTCCAGGTGCTGGCGCTGGTGCAGCGGCGCGGCGCGCACCTCGACGGGGAGGCCGGCGAGCTGGCGCGGCTCGCCGGCGAGCAGGAGGCGGCGCTGCGCGCGTTGATCGCCGGGGCGGCCCCCGCGCCCGCCGCCGACCCGCAGGTCGGCACGGTGGACCTGTGCGCCCTGCTCGGCGGGTACGCCTCGGCGGCCGTCTCGGTCTCCGTCCCGGCGACCCCGGTCCCGCTGCCCGCCCCGGTGGCCCGGGAGGTGGCGGCGGCGACCGCGGCGGCGCTGGACAACGTCGAGCGGCACGCCGACGGCCGCGCCTGGGTGCTGGTGGAGGACGAGGGGGCGACGGTGACCGTCTCGGTGCGCGACGCCGGCCCGGGCATTCCCGAAGGTCGGATCGTCGAGGCCGCCCGGCAGGGTCGCCTCGGACTGGCCCAGTCCGTCCGGGGCCGGATCACCGACCTCGGCGGTACGGTGCGGATCGTCTCCGCCCCCGGTGAGGGCACCGAGATCGAGATGGTCGTACCCAGGAAGGGCGGATGAGCATGGTCCGGGTGATGGTCGTCGACGACCACCCGATGTGGCGGGAGGGGGTGGCCCGGGACCTCACCGAGGCCGGCCACCAGGTGGTCGCCACCAGCGGCGAGGGACGGCAGGCGGTCCGGGTGGCGGCGGCCGCCCGGCCGGACGTGGTGGTGCTCGACCTCCAGCTGCCCGACATCTCCGGGGTGGAGGTCATCCACGGGCTGCGCGCGGCGCTGCCCGAGGTGCGGGTGCTGATGCTCTCCGCCAGCGGCGAGCAGCAGAGCGTGCTGGACGCGGTGAAGGCCGGCGCCACCGGCTACCTGCTGAAGTCCGCCGCCCCGGCGGAGTTCCTCGACGCGGTGCGCCGCACCGCCGCGGGGGAGCCGGTCTTCACGCCCGGCCTGGCGGGACTGGTCCTCGGCGAGTACCGCCGGCTCGCCGCCACGCCCGCGCAGTCGGTGGCGGACGGCCGGCACGACGCGGCACCCCGGCTCACCGATCGGGAGACCGAGGTGCTGCGTCTGGTGGCCAAGGGGCTGTCGTACAAGCAGATCGCCGAGCGGCTGGGCCTGTCGCACCGCACGGTGCAGAACCACGTCCAGAACACGCTGGGCAAGCTCCAGCTGCACAACCGGGTGGAGCTGACCCGCTACGCGATCGAGCGCGGCCTGGACGGCTGACGGGTCAGCGCGACTCGGGCGGCCGGGTCTCGTGGATCGCCAGCTCCTCCGCGCTCGCGCCGCCACCGGCCGCGCCCGCGTCGTAGGCGATGTTGTCGGTCTCCTGGTCGGTGTGCGCCCCCTCGTCCGGCTCGACCAGCCGGCCGACCTGGTGGTCGGCGACGGTGCCGAGCTGGCCGTGGTCGTAGACGGAGACCGGGGAGTGCGGGTCGGAGGTGGGACCCGGGTCGATCACGTCGGCGTCGAGCTGGGCCTGGGCGGCGGCCTCGTCGCTGTCCGCCTCGGCGGCGATGTCCGGGTCGACCGGGGCGGCCAGCGGGTCGTCGGGGGCGCGCTCGTACTGCTCCCGGTGGAGCTTGTAGTCCAGTGACTCGCCGTCGAGCTGCTCGTCGGCGGTGGTGCCGAACTGGTCCACCGCGACCGGCGTCCGGTCACCGGGCAGCTGGGCCGGCTCGGGGCCGTCCGCCTCCCGGCCGGTGAGGACGTCGTCGTTGGCGGTCGAGTCGTCGTCGGCGGTGTCGGGCAGGCCCTGCGCCTCGGGGTCGGACACGGGGGTCGGGTACTCGTCGTCGCGCATGGCTGATCCGTACCCACTGCCACCCCCCGGGTAACCGGCCCCGGGACCCGCAATCGGGACGAAAGGGGAGAAGTCAGCCCCGGTGCCCGGCCTCGTCCTCCGCGTACAGGACGCACCAGACGACCTTGCCGTCCGGCACCGCGGTGCTGCCCCACCGCCGGGCCACCGTGTCGATCAGCAGCAGACCGCGTCCCCCGGTCGAGGTGATCGGCGCCAACCCGGCGTACGCGGGCTGCCGCCGCGAGTGGTCGCGGACCGCGACGTGCAGGGCGCTGTCCCGTGGCGCGACCAGGACCGTCATCGGGGTGCCCGCGTGCGCCACCACGTTGTTGACCATCTCGGTCACCGCGATGGCCGCCGGTTCGGTCAGCTCGGGAACACCCCACCGGGCGCAACCGTCGGCCACCAGCTCCCGGGCCCGCCGGGCCGCCCCCACGACGGGGGAGAGGTCCACGGTGAGCAGGGCCGCCATCGGGGTACGGGCCAACGCGGCGGTGGCCTCGTCGAGGCTGGCGCAGACCGGCAGGTCGCCGGAGTTCTCGGTGGCAGCCCCGCTCGGGTCGAGCACGAGCAGGTCGGCGGCCGGCCAGTCGGTGACCGTACGGCGTACCTCGGCGAGCAACCGGACGGCCGTGTCGCCCGTCGAACGGAGCCGGGCCACGTCCACGACGATCGGGCCGGGCCGGGCGCTCAGCCGGGCCAGGAGGGCGTCACGCACCCGGTCGGCGGCGGTCGGCTCCAGCAGGCCACTCAACCGCACGACTGCGGACGACTCGTCCGACTCCACCAGGCAACGCGCGTCCGTCGGCATGATCGTCCCATTGTGCACGCCGACGGCCGGACGCGCACCCGGCCGGTCCCGGCGGCTCACCGCCGGCCCGACCGGGATCGCCGGGCCATCGCGGCCACCGTGCCGACGGCGGTGCCGGCGGCGGCCAGACCGAACGCCGTGGTCATCCGGACCAGCTGCCGGCGCCGGCCCTCCCAGCCGCCGTCGCGGACCGCCTCCGCGTCCGGGCGGAAGACGTTCCCGCTGCTCTCCACGGCCCGCGCGGGGCCGAACTGGGTACGGTGGACGTACCAGCCCAGCACCCGCTCGGCCAGCGCCGGCGCGAGCCGCCACTGGAGTCCGACCAGCCGCGCCGCGCCGCCCGCGTACGCCTCGCGCCGGGGCCGGCGCAGCAGCCGGACGATCGTCTCCGCCACGACCTCCGGCGGGTAGACCGGCGGCGGCGGGACCAGCTCCCGGCCGGTGTGGTTGCCGGCGTGCCGGAAGAACGGCGTGTCGATGGTCGCCGGCAGCACCGTGCAGATCGAGATGTTGCCCCGCCCGGTCACCCGCAGCTCCTGCCGGACGGTGTCGGCCAGACCTCGGATGCCGTGCTTGGTGGCGTTGTACGCCGACTGGTAGGGCATCGCCACCTCGGCCAGCACCGAGGCGTTGTTGACCAGCACCCCGCCGCCGGACGCGCTCAGCCACGGCAGCGCGGCCCGGATGCCGTACGTGGTCCCGAGCAGGTTGACCTCGACCACCCGGCGGAACTCCGCCACCGGGATCTCGTCGAAGAGCCCGACCGCGCTGACCGCCGCGTTGTTGATCCAGGCGTCGATCCGGCCGAACTCGGACGCCGCCCGGACGGCGAGCTCCTCCACCGCCACCGGGTCCGTGACGTCCGTGGGTACGACCAGCGCCCGGCCGCCCAGTTCCCGGCAGCGGCGGGCGACCTCCTCGAGGGCGGGCTCGGTACGGGCGGCGAGCACGACGTCGGCGCCCCGGCGGGCGAGCGCGTAGGCCGTGGCGGTGCCGATTCCGCTGGAGGCGCCGGTGATCACCACGGTGGCGTCGGCGAGAGTGCAGGTCAGCGGCATTCTTCGTCGGTACCCCCGACCGGGCCGGGTCATGCGGCCCACACCCCGCCGATCCTGAGTGGCGGAAAGGGATCAGGGGGAGCGGGGTGCCGGGCGGGTCCGGTCGGTGGGTGGCAGGCCCGGTGCGGCAACGGCATCACCGTCGGCGGCCGGACGCCCCGACCGGTGGCCGGCCCGGCTCGTCCAACTCACGTTGGCTGGTCCCGATCTGCCAGGTTTCGGCTCGTCGGGCCCGGGTTAATGGGACCCTCTGACCGGAGGACCCATCCCTCGCAGTACGCATGGAGGTGCACCATGCGCGTCGGCCTCGTCTTCGCGCACGCCGGCCCCACCCGGCATGCGGACGGCTCTGCCGTCGGCACCCACGAGCACATCGCGCGGGTCGCCGCCGAGCTGGCCGGGCGCGGCCACGACGTACGGGTCTACGAGCGCCGCGCCGACCCGGCCCTGCCGGAGAGCGTCGAGCTGGACGGCTACCGCGTCGAGCGGGTGCCCGTGGGGCCGCCCCGACCTACCCCCACCGCCGAGCTCGTCGCGTACGTGGCGGAGTTCGGCCGCTGGCTGGCCGACCGCTGGGCCGGGGAGTGGACCCCGGACGTGGTGCACGGGCACTACTGGATCGGCGGCCTGGCCGCCGCCCACGCCGTACGCGAGACCGACATCCCGGTCGTGCAGACCTTCCACTCCCTCGGCGTCGAACAACTGCGCCACCTCGGCCAGGGCTACGACGGCCCCGGTGCGCGGATCCCGCTGGAGCGGGCGCTGACCCGGGCCGTGGACATCGCGGTCGCCCAGTGCAACGACGAGGTCGACGAGCTGACCCGGATGGGTCTGCAACGCACCTCGGTGGCGATGGTGCCGGCCGGCGTGGACATCACGCGGTTCCACCCCGACGGCGAAGCCGCCCCGCGCGACCAGCGGGCCCGGATCCTCTCCGTCGGCGGGCTGACCCCCGGGCACGGCCAGGAGGACCTGATCCGGGCGATGCGGCTGGTCGGCGACGCCGAGCTGGTCATCGCGGGCGGGCCGCCGCCCGAGCAGCTCGCCACCCACACCGAGGCCCGCCGGCTGCGCGAGCTGGCCGAGCGGACCGGGGTGGGCGACCAGGTCACGCTGGTCGGCGCGGTCCCGCACGAGCAGATGCCGACCTGGTACCGCTCCGCCGACGTGGTGGCCTGCACCGCGCACTACTCGTCCGCCGGTCGGGTGTCGCTGGAGGCGATGGCCTGCGGCGTGCCGGTGGTCGGCTACGCGATGGGCGGCATCGCCGACGCGGTGGTCGACGAGGTGACCGGTCGGCTGGTCCCGCCGGGCGACGTCCGGACCCTCGGGGTGACGCTGCGCCGGCTGCTCGCCGACAACGCGGGGCGGTTCGCGTACGGGCACGCGGCGGTCGACCGGGTCCGGTGCAGCTACACCTGGGAACGCACCGCGAGCGCCCTGGAACGCCTCTACGAGCGGGTGGTGGGCAAGCGCAAGCCGGTCGAGGCCTGAGCGGCGCTCAGCTCGGGGGGACCGTCCGGCCCCGGGCGGCCCCGACCAACGCCCGTTCCCGCTCGCCCGCCACGGCGTGATGGTGCTGCGGCTCGGCGTACCGGGTCAGGCCGATCACGGCGGCGAGGGTGACCAGGAAGCCGACGGCGGCCAGCCACTCCCGGCCCGGCCAGATCTTGTCGTTGAGCAGCAGCAGGCCGATGATCGCGGCCGGCACCGCGCCGGCGGCGTCCATCGCGGCGACGGCGGCGGTGGTGGAGCCGCGCTGCATGGCCAGCCCGAGCAGCAGCTGCCCCACGAGCGAGTGCGCGATCAGCAGGTAGAGCAGCGGGTCGCGGACGAACGCCTCGGGCGAGGAGGCCGACGCCAGCGGCCGGGCGGCGACCGCCGCGGCGGAGAAGGCCAGCCCGGCCAGCGAACCGAGCGCCACCGAACCCGGTGAGCCGTGCAGGCGTACCGCGAAGAAGCCGAGCACGGCGATGCCGCCGAGCGCGGCCGCCAGGGCGATCAGACCGGCGGTGCCGAGCCCCTTGGACGGGGCCGGCTGGGCGGAGAGCACCAGCGCGGTGATCCCGCCGAAGAGGAGCACCAGCAGCGCCACCTCGGCGGCCGGCAGCCGCCACTTCAGCACCACCACCCCCAGCACGGCGGTGACCCCGAGACCGGCGGCGACGCTCGCCTGCACCAGGAACAGCGGCAGGTCCCGGCGGGCCAGGAAGGCCAGCACGAAACCGGTCACCTGGCAGAGCAGCCCGATCAGGTAGGTGCGGTGCCCGGCCAGCCGCAGCAGCAGCCCCGGATCGAAGGTGTGGTGCACCGTCGTGCGCGCCGCGGCCACCGACTGCAGCATGTTGGCGAAGCCGTACGCGACGATCATGGCCGCGAGGAAGCACCAACCGGAGGACACCACCTGGCGAGGATAGAGGGTGCCCCGGGGTCAGCGCGCGGTCGGCCGAGCCAGCCGGGCGAGGACGTCCGGGTGCAGGTGACCGTTCGTGGCGATCGCGCTGACCTCGTCGGAGCTGCTCCCACCAGGGGAGGGACGGCCGTCGAGGGTGGTCATGGCGCCCCCGGCCCCGGTGACGATCGGGACCAGCGCGGCGACGTCCCAGAGTGACAGCTCCGGTTCCACCATGACGTCCAGTGCGCCCTCGGCGAGCAGCATGTAACCGTAGAAGTCGCCGTACGCCCGGCTGCGCCAGGTGTCGCGCATGAGCTGGAGCACGGCGTCCAGCCGGCCCGCCTCCTCCCAGCCGGTCAGCGACGAGTAGCAGAAGCTGGCGTCGGCGAGGTCCCGCACGGCGGAGACCCGGATCGGCGTGCCGGAGGCGGCGTCCGGGCCGGCGTACGCGCCCTCGCCGGCCACGCCCCACCAGCGCCGGCCCAGCGCCGGGGCGGAGACCAGGCCGACCACCGGCCGGTCGCCCTCCAACAGCGCGATCAGGGTCGCCCAGACCGGTACGCCCCGGACGAAGTTCTTGGTCCCGTCGATCGGGTCGACCACCCAGCGCCGCCCGTCCGGCCCGGTGGCGGGCTGCTCGCCGTACTCCTCGCCGAGCAGGCCGTCGCCGGGACGGTGCTCGGCCAGCAGCGCGCGGATCGCCCGCTCGACCGCGGTGTCCGCGTCCGAGACGGGGGTCAGGTCCGGCTTGGCCTCCACCCGCAGGTCGAGCGCCCGGAACCGGGCCGCCGAGATGGCGTCGGCGGCGTCGGCGAGCCGGTGGGCGAGGGCGATGTCGTCGGCGTACCCGGTCATGGGAGGAACGGTAGCGGCGGCCCGGGCCGGACCCGCCGGCCGGGTCGCGCGGGCCCGGTCACGACCCGGCGAGCGGATCGCCCGGGTTGCGCTCCGGCTCCCGCGCGTCGCCCTCGCCGGACCGGGAGGCCAGCAGCCGGCGGTACGACGCCAGCCGGCGCGGGTCCGCCTTCCCGGCGGCCACCCAGGCGTCCAGCGCGCAGTCGGCCTCGTCGGGCGTGTGCGGGCAGTTCGGCGGGCAGTCCACCGTCGCCTCGACCAGATCGGGGAAGCCGTGCAGCAGGCTCTCCGCCGAGACGTGGGCCAGGCCGAAGCTGCGCACCCCCGGGGTGTCGACGATCCAGCCCGCGACCGCACCCGGCGCGACCCCCGGGGCAGCCGGCAGCGGCAGGGCCACCGCGCTGGTGGAGGTGTGCCGGCCCCGGCCGATCGCGCTGACCGTGCCGACCGCCCGCGCCGCGTCCGGCACCAGCCGGTTGACCAGCGTCGACTTGCCCACCCCGGAGTGGCCCACCATGACCGAGACCCGGCCGGCGAGCAGCGACCGCAGCGCGTCGAGGTCGGAGTCCGGCCGGATCAGCACGTACGGCAGCTCCAGCTCGGCGTAGTAGCCGACGACCTGGTCCGGCCCGGCCAGATCCGCCTTGGTCAGGCAGAGCAGCGGCTCGATGCCGGCGTCGTACGCGGCCACCAGGCAGCGGTCGATGAACCCGGTGCGCGGCGGCGGGTCGGCCAGCGCGCTGACGATCACCAACTGGTCGGCGTTGGCGACCACGACCCGTTCCAGCCGCCCCTCGGCGGTGGTCTCGTCGTCGTCGGCGGTGCGCCGCAGCACCGAGCGGCGCTCGGCGATCCGGACGATCCGGGCCAGCGCGCCGGCCGCCCCGGAGGTGTCCCCGACCAGGCCCACCCGGTCGCCCACCACCACCGACTTGCGGCCCAGCTCCCGCGCCCGCATGGCGGTGACGACGGGGGCGTCGGGGGCCGCCTCGGACAGCACGCAGGTGTAGCGGCCCCGGTCGACGGCGATGACGAAGCCGTCGACCGCGTCGGCGTGCCGGGGCCGGGTCCGGGTGCGTGGACGCGAGGACTTCCCGGGCCGGACCCGTACGTCGTCCTCGTCGTACTCCCGCCGTCTGGTCGCCAGGACCGCCTCCTGTCTCCGCCTCAGCTCTTGCCGGTCACCATCGCCGACCATAGTGCCGGAAACTCGGGCATGGTCTTCGAGGTGCACGTCACGTCGTCCACCTCGATGCCGGGGACGGCGAGCCCGGCCACCGCCGCGGCGTGCGCCATCCGGTGGTCGGCGTACGTGCGGAAGGTCCCGCCGCGCAGCGGGCGGGGCCGGATCTCCAGCCCGTCGTCGCTCTCGGTGAGGTCCGCGCCGAGCGCGGCGAACTCGCGGGCCAGCGCGGCGATCCGGTCGGTCTCGTGACCGCGGATGTGCGCGATGCCGGTGAACCGGGAGGGGGAGTCGGCCAGCATGGCCAGCGCGGTCAGCGCCGGGGTCAGCTCGCTGACGTCGGAGAGGTCGGCCACCAGGCCGTGCACCGTGCCGGTGCCCCGCACGGTCAGCCCGGCGGTGCCCAGGGTGACCTCGCCCCCCATCCGCTGGAGCAGCGAGCGGAGCTGCTCGACCGGCTGGGCGCTGCTGCGCGGCCAACCCTGCAGGGTCACCTCGCCGCCGGTGACCAGCGCGGCGGCGAAGAACGGCACCGCGCCGGAGAGGTCCGGTTCGATCTCCCAGCCACGGCCGGTCAGCGGGCCGGGCTCGACCACCCAGACGTCCGGCGTGCCGTCGTCGACCGCCGCCCCGGCCGCGCGCAGCATCTGCACGGTCATCCGCAGGTGCGGGGCGGAGGGGACCGGCGGACCCTCGTGGCGGACCACCACGCCCCGGTCGAACCGGGCTCCGGCGAGCAGCAGCCCGGAGACGAGCTGGCTGGAGGCCGAGGCGTCGATCACCACCTCGCCGCCGGTGACCCGGCCGGTGCCCTGCACCACCAACGGCAGGCTGCCGGTAGCGGGGGCGTCGACGCGGACGCCGAGGGTGCGCAGCGCGCCGATCAGCGGGCCCAGCGGACGCACCCGGGCCTGCGGGTCGCCGTCGAAGGTGACCCGCCCCTCGGCCAGGCCCGCGACCGGCGGCCCGAAGCGCATCACCGTGCCGGCCAGCCCGACGTCGACGTGGGCCGGGCCGACGAGCGGGTGCGGTCGGAGCAGCCAGCGTTCGTCGTCGGAGACCGACACGTGGGCGCCCATGGCGCGCAGCCCGCCCGCCATGAGTTCGGTGTCCCGCGCGCGCAGCGGCCCGTGCAGGGTCGACGGGCCGGTGGCCAGCGCGCTGAGCACCAGCGCCCGGGCGGTCATCGACTTGGACCCGGGCAGGCGCAGCGTCGCCGACACCGGGTCGCTGGCGGTCGGTGCGGTCCACGGCTGCGGCGGCCGGGTCGCGGTCAGATTCCCCACGGTCACATTCTGCCAAGTCCGTCGGCCCGTGGGACCCGGGCGGCGGCGCTGCTCCCGGTTGGCGGGACAGCCGGCCGGCGCGTGGGGCGTTAGCGTGTGCGCCATGTGCGGGAGGTACGCGACGACCCGGAGCGCGGGCGACCTGAGCGCGCTGTTCGAGTCGTACGACGACACCGGCGGCGGGCTGGGGCCGGACCACAACGTCGCCCCGACCGATCCGGTGCCCCTGGTCCGGGTGGACGCCGACGCCGGCCGGGTGCTGTCGGTGGGTCGGTGGGGGCTGGTGCCGCACTGGTCCCGCTCGGCGGCCGGCGCCGCCCGCATGATCAACGCGCGGGTCGAGACGGTGGCCACCAGCCGGGCGTACGCCGCCCCGTTCGCCCGCCGACGCTGTCTCGTCCCCGCCGACGGCTGGTACGAGTGGGTCCGCCGCCCCGACGGTGGCAAGCAGCCCTACTACATGACCCCGCGGGACGGCTCGGTGCTGGCCTTCGCCGGCATCTGGTCGCGCTGGGAGTCGCTGCTGACCTTCAGCGTGCTGACCACCGCCGCCGTGGGTGAGCTGGCCGAGGTGCACGACCGGATGCCGTTGCTGCTGCCCCGGGAGCGCTGGGACGACTGGCTCGCCCCGGCCGACGACCCGGCGGTGCTGCTCGTCCCACCCCCGGCGCAGTGGCTCGGTGGGTTGGAGATCCGACCGGTCGGGCGGGCGGTGGGCGACGTCCGCAACGACGGGCCCGGACTGATCGAACGGGTGTCGCTGCCCGATGACGAGCGGGCCGGGGAGGAAATCACGCTGTTCTGATTGTCGTTCACGCGACATTGTCGCGTACCAATTGCCAGAGTTCCGGGCGAAACGTCGGTCGGATCTTCAGCCATCTTTGTGTACAGCCCCTTGTCCCCGCCTCCACGGGTGCGATACAACCGAGCGCCGGCACTGGGAGCGTCCTCGCGCGGTGCGAACGACGCCCGTCGATCTTGCCGGTCCCACGGGGGAGGTGGGTGTGATGACCCGGGCGCGTATGCCCCGACCGCACGAGGTGGCCGCCGCACGACGAGATCCGCGACTGCTGCGGGCACTGCGGGAACGGCGACAGGACGAAGCCTGGCGGACCAGAGGAACCTGCCAGAGCGTGGACCCGGAGACCTTCTTTCCGGCGCCCAACGAACCGGCCGACGCCGCCGTCGCGCTCTGCCGCAGTTGCGACGTGCAGGGTTCCTGCCTGGCCTGGGCGTTGGAGGTGGGTGACTGCCACGGGGTGTGGGGCGGCACCACGCCGCGCGAGCGGCGCGCCATGCTCGTCGCCTGGCGCAGCGAGGTCCAGCCGGATCCGGACGCGGCCGACGACGCCGGCCCGCCGGTGCGCGATCGCCTGCTCACCCTGGTCCCGCTGAGCTGACCGCCCGCCCGGGCCGCCCGGGACGTCGGGTGACGTGGGCCGGTGCGGGTTCCGGCCGGGGTGCGGCGGCCGAGGGCCGCAGAATGGTCGGATGCCGCAGCACGAGGAGCTCGACACCCCACGCGGACCCGCACGGGTGCGGACCGACCTGCCGGCCGGTCCACCGGTCGCCCTGCTGGTGCTCGGGCACGGCGCGGGCGGCGACGTCGACGCCCCGGACCTGGTCGCCGTCCGCGACGCCGTGGTCGGGGCGGGGGTGGCGGTCGCGCGGGTGACCCAGCCGTACCGGGTGGCCGGCCGGCGCGCGCCGGCTCCGGCGGGGCACCTCGACGAGGCGTGGGCGGCGGTGCTGACCGTGCTACGCGAGCGGTTCCCCGGCGTACCCCTGCTGGTGGGTGGGCGGTCCAGCGGCGCGCGGGTGGCCTGCCGCGGCGCGAGGGCGGTGGGTGCCGCCGGGGTGGTGGCCCTGGCCTTCCCGCTGCACCCGCCCGGCCGGCCCGAGCGGTCACGGGCGGCGGAGCTGACCACCGGACTGCCCACCCTCGTGGTCAACGGCGACCGGGACCCGTTCGGCCTGCCCGCCGCCCAGGGCCCGGTGGAGGTGGCGGTCCGCCCCGGTGAGCGCCACGACCTGCGCGGCGATCCGGCCGGCGTGGCCGACGCGGTGCTCGGCTGGCTGCGCGGTCGTGGCTGGGCCACGGCCTGACGGCCGTCGCCGTCCGAGGCCGCTACCGGGTCGCCTGCTCCGGAGGCGGCGGCGCGGGCCGGCGTGCGGCGACCGGCGGTGCCCACCGGTGTGATCTTGACCATGGCCGGGACCGTTTCCGGTTGCGGTGAATCGTCGTTGCATCGGATGGTGTCGGCCGCCCGGTTCGGGCGACCACACCGTCCCTCCCAGGCCCTTCCTGGTCCCAGCGTCGGCCTCCGCCGAGGCGTCCAGCGTCGGTCTCCGCCGAGGCCGGGACCAGGAACGGGGGTGACCGGCGGAATGTCCGGCCCCGGACCGGGCGTTACCACCACCGGAGACGACATCTGGTGAGAGGGGTGACCGGTGCCGACCGAGACACGGAGCCGGGAACGGGACGAACGGGAGGCGCGGCAGCTCAGGCAGCTGCTCGACGCCCCGGCATGGCCCGCGACGGTGGGCGGCGCGGCAGCGGTGAGCACGGGCACACCCGCCGGAACTGAATCTGCGGGCAGGTCCGTACGCGTATCCTCGGCGGGAAAGCATCCGACGCGAGGGGATGTGCGGTTGACCACCGAGAAGACGGACGAGCGCAGGGCCCGCTTCGAGCGGGACGCGATGCCCTTCGTCGATCAGCTCTACGCTGCCGGGCTGCGGATGACCCGCAACCCGGCGGATGCCGAGGACCTGGTCCAGGAGACGTACCTGAAGGCGTACGCGGCCTTCCACCAGTTCGAGCAGGGCACGAACCTGAAGGCCTGGCTGTACCGGATCCTGACCAACACCTACATCAACTCCTACCGCAAGCGGCAGCGCCAGCCCATCCAGGCGCCCACCGAGGAGATCACCGACTGGCAGCTCGCCGAGGCCGAGTCGCACACCTCCAGCGGTCTGCGCTCGGCCGAGACCGAGGCGCTGGACCGGCTGCCGGACAGCGACGTCAAGGAGGCCCTCCAGCAGTTGCCGGAGGAGTTCCGGCTGGCGGTCTACCTGACCGACGTCGAGGGCTTCTCCTACAAGGAGGTCGCCGACATCATGGGCACGCCGATCGGCACGGTGATGTCGCGGCTGCACCGCGGTCGACGTAATCTGCGCAAGCTGCTCGAACGGTACGCCGCGGAGCGGGGCTTCACCTCCGCGCCGTCGTCGAAGGGTTCGACCGCCGCCGCCGGCCGGGAGGTGTGACGTGAGCTGTGGAGAGCCGCACGAGACGGACTGCCGCGAGGTGCTGGCGGAGGTCTACCTCTACCTCGACCTGGAGTGCGCCGAGGAGCGGCGGGACCTGATCCGCCACCACCTCGACGAGTGCGGGCCCTGCCTGCGCGAGTACGGCATCGAGCAGGAGGTGAAGGCGCTCGTGGCCCGCTGCTGCGGCAACGAGACCGCCCCCGACCAGCTGCGCGAGCGGCTGCGGGTACGCCTCACCGAACTGGTCGTCTTCGAGGCCAGCGAGTCGCGCGAACTCGCCGACTGAACACGGACACACCAGTGGCCCGGGTCGATCCGACCCGGGCCACTGGCGTCCGATCCTGCGCCGGCGGGCGGTCCCGCCGGGCGGTGTCAGGAGTTGGGGCGCTTGCCGTGGTTCGCGCCGCTCTTCTTCCGGGCCTTCTTCTTGCGGGCCTTCTTCGCCATGCTGACCTCCTCGTGATGGTCGGATCCCTGCCGCGGCGACCCCGACGCCGGCGCACGCACCGGTCGTCCCGGCGCCCGGGTCCGACCCGCTGATGCTAGTGCGGCCGGGCCCCGCCATCGTCCGCCGGGGCGGCGCGTCGGGACCGCCCTTCCGCCGAATCCGCCCGCGCCCGCAGGGACCGCAGCTCTGCCCGCTTCTCGCCCTGGCACCGACTCGAGCGCCCGGTGGCCGCCCCAGCGCCCGGTGGCCGCCCCCGCGCTCGGCGGCCGCCCGAGCCGTCCGACGCGAGAGCGCACGGATGCCGCTCCCCACCCGCGCGGTGCGCCCGCATGATTGGATACGTCGGCAGGTATTCGCGAGAGGGAGGGCCGGAACATGGCCGAGGAGATCCGCGCCGAGATGGTGGCCAACGTCTGGAAGGTCGTCGCGTCGGCGGGCGACACCGTGTCCGAGGGGGACACGCTGGTGATCCTCGAGTCGATGAAGATGGAGATCCCGGTCGTCGCCGAGTCCGACGGCGTGGTCAAGCAGCTCGCCGTCAACGAGGGCGACGTCGTGCAGGACGGCGACCTGATCGCCGTGATCGATTGACCGGCCCGACGGTCCGCCCGGCGACTCCGGCTGATTTCGCCGCGGTCGCCCGGCTGACGGTCGCCGCGTACGAGGCGGACGGGCAGCTCAAGGGGGAACACGGGTACGCCGAGGTGCTCGCCGACGTGTCCGCCCGGGCGGTCGCCGGCGAGGTGCTGGTGGCCGTGGACCGGGCGAGCGGGGCGGTACTCGGATCGGTGACCTTCGTGCTGTCCGGCACCCCGTACGCCGAGCTGTCCGGCCCCGGCGAGGCCGAGTTCCGGATGCTGGCCGTGGACCCGGCCGCCCAGGGCCTCGGCACCGGTGCGGCCCTGGTCCGGGCGTGCGTCGACCGGGCCGGCGCCCTGGGCTGCACGGCGGTGGTGATCTGCGTCCGGGACGGCTTCGCCGTGGCCGCGCACCGGCTCTACCGGCGGATGGGCTTCGTCCGGACACCGGAGAAGGACTGGTCGCCGGTGCCCGGGGTCCAGTTGCTGGGCCTGCGCCTGGCGCTGCCCGCTCAGCCCTGAGTCGCGCCGCCGCCGGGGCGGTCGCCGATCCCGGCGAGCAGTTCGTCGGCGACGTCGAGGGCGATCCTCTTGCGTTCGTCGTCGGTGATGTTCGGCGCGCGTACCGCGAACCAGCTGCTGTGCACGGCGAAGAGCGACAGCGTCGCGCGCAGTTGGGCGGCGGGGGAGTCGTCGCCCCGGCACAGCTCGTTGGCGAGCTGGAACATCCGCTCCCGCATCTGCTGGCCGGCGGTCAGGCTCTTCAGCACGGTCTGGTTCTGCTCGAAGAAGCGCATCACCGAGGGCTGCTCGGTGGCGAACATCGTCTCGGCGTACCGGGCGATCAGCGTGTGCCGGGTGTCCCGGGAGGTGGGCTGCGCCCGCGCCCAGGCGATCAGCTCGTCCATCCGGCGCAGCCGGTCCTCGACGAAGCTGTTGACGATCTCGTCCTTGCTCTTGAAGTGGTAGTAGAGCGCGGCCTTGGTCACGCCCAGCCGCTCGGCGATCTCGCGCAGCGAGGTCTTCTCGTACCCCTGCTCGGTGAAGAGCTCCAGCGCGACGGCCTGGATGCGCTGGCGCGTGCCGCCTGTGCTCTCCCTCACCCGGACCACCTGTCTCGTTGACCGTTACTCGGTACCCAACTTACCGTGCGGCTAGTAAGGTGACTAGCCGGCCGGCAAGTAAGCGGGTCACGTCTCGCGGGGGAGCTTACCGATGGGTCAGGAAAGCCAGGCGGCGGTGCGGCCGAACGTCCGGGTCGTGCTGTTCGGTCTGATGATCGCGATGATGCTCGCGATGCTCGACAACATGATCGTCAGCACCGCGCTGCCGCGGATCGCGCTGGAGTTCGGCGGGGCGGACCACTTCACCTGGATCGTCACCGCGTACATCCTCGGCACCACCGTCTCCACCCCGATCTGGGGCAAGCTCGGCGACCTGTACGGCCGCAAGGCGGTCTTCCTGACCTCGGTGGTCCTCTTCCTGATCGGCTCCGCGCTCTGCGGCATGTCCGGCTCGGACCTGCTCGGCGGGGCCGACAACGGCATGATCCAGCTGATCGGGTTCCGCGCGGTGCAGGGCCTCGGCGCCGGTGGCCTGATGGTCGGCGTCATGGCGATCATCGGCGACCTCGTGCCGCCCCGGGAGCGGGGCCGCTACCAGGGCATGATCGCCGGCATCATGGCCATCGCCATGGTGGCCGGGCCGCTGGTCGGCGGCTTCATCACCGACAACCTCTCCTGGCGCTGGGCCTTCTACGTCAACCTGCCGCTCGGCGGGGTCGCGCTGCTGGTGCTGGCCACCACCATGCACCTGCCGAGGTACCGCACCGAGCACCGGATCGACTGGCTGGGCGCCGCCCTGCTCTCCGTCGGCATCACCGCGATCGTGCTGGTCACCACCTGGGGCGGCAACTCCTACGACTGGACCTCGCCGCAGATCCTCGGCCTGGCCGTGCTGGCCGTCGTCGCGCTGGCCGCGTTCGGTCTCGTCGAGCGGCGCGCCCCCGAGCCGATCCTGCCGCTCGGCCTCTTCGCCAACCGCAACTTCGCGCTGATCTCGGTGATCGGCTTCCTGCTCGGGTTCGCCATGTTCGGCGCGATGAACTTCCTGCCGCTCTACCAGCAGACCGTGCAGGGGGCATCGGCCACCAACAGCGGCCTGCTGCTGCTCCCGCTGATGTTCGGCATGCTGGTGGTCTCGCTGGTCGTCGGCCGGGCGATCACGAGGACCGGCCGGTACCGGGCGTACCCGATCGTCGGCGGCGTGGTGATGGCCGCCGGCATGGCGCTGCTGACCCGGCTCGACCTGGACACCAGCAAGACCGAGTCCTCGCTCTACATGGTCGTGCTCGGCGTCGGCATGGGCTTCCTCATGCAGACCACGATGTTGATCGCGCAGAACAGCGTCGCGCAGAAGGACCTCGGCGCGGCCAGCGGCGCGGCCACGTTCTTCCGCTCCATCGGCGGCTCGTTCGGCGTCTCGCTCTTCGGCGCGATCTTCGCCAACCGGCTCGCCGACTCCCCGGCCGGCAGCGCGTTCGGCGGGGGCGGCACGGGCGAGGGTCAGAGCATGGACCTGGAGAAGCTGCGGCAGTTGCCGCCACAGCTACGGGAGACGGTGCTGGGCGGCCTTGCCGACGCCGTCTCGCACGTCTTCGGTTGGGCGGTGTTCTTCACCGTCGCGGTGCCGGTGCTGGCCTGGTTCATCCGGGAGATCCCGCTGCGCTCGACGAACGACGCCCCACCGGACGCCACGCCGGAGGAGCAGGCCGAGGTCGCCCTCGGCAAGGCCCCCGCCGCCTGACCACCCCCCCCGCCCCCGCC
>NZ_JBNADX010000037.1:0-42705 GCF_049629545.1 Micromonospora citrea | reverse complement strand
CCAGTGTCTCCGCCATCTGAGCACCCCGACCCGACATTCGCGGGCCGTGGGCTCCATGCCGTCTTTCGACGGATGGTGCTCCTTAGAAAGGAGGTGATCCAGCCGCACCTTCCGGTACGGCTACCTTGTTACGACTTCGTCCCAATCGCCAGCCCCACCTTCGACGGCTCCCTCCCACAAGGGGTTGGGCCACCGGCTTCGGGTGTTGCCGACTTTCGTGACGTGACGGGCGGTGTGTACAAGGCCCGGGAACGTATTCACCGCAGCGTTGCTGATCTGCGATTACTAGCGACTCCGACTTCACGGGGTCGAGTTGCAGACCCCGATCCGAACTGAGACCGGCTTTTTGGGATTCGCTCCACCTCACGGTATCGCAGCCCATTGTACCGGCCATTGTAGCATGCGTGAAGCCCTGGACATAAGGGGCATGATGACTTGACGTCATCCCCACCTTCCTCCGAGTTGACCCCGGCAGTCTTCGATGAGTCCCCGCCATAACGCGCTGGCAACATCGAACGAGGGTTGCGCTCGTTGCGGGACTTAACCCAACATCTCACGACACGAGCTGACGACAGCCATGCACCACCTGTGACCGCCCCCGAAGGACCTCACATCTCTGCGAGTTTTGCGGCCATGTCAAACCCAGGTAAGGTTCTTCGCGTTGCATCGAATTAATCCGCATGCTCCGCCGCTTGTGCGGGCCCCCGTCAATTCCTTTGAGTTTTAGCCTTGCGGCCGTACTCCCCAGGCGGGGCGCTTAATGCGTTAGCTGCGGCACAGGGAACCGGAGAGGCCCCCCACACCTAGCGCCCAACGTTTACAGCGTGGACTACCAGGGTATCTAATCCTGTTCGCTCCCCACGCTTTCGCTCCTCAGCGTCAGTATCGGCCCAGAGACCCGCCTTCGCCACCGGTGTTCCTCCTGATATCTGCGCATTTCACCGCTACACCAGGAATTCCAGTCTCCCCTACCGAACTCTAGCCTGCCCGTATCGACTGCAGGCCCGCAGTTGAGCTGCGGGTTTTCACAGTCGACGCGACAAGCCGCCTACGAGCTCTTTACGCCCAATAAATCCGGACAACGCTCGCGCCCTACGTCTTACCGCGGCTGCTGGCACGTAGTTGGCCGGCGCTTCTTCTGCAGGTACCGTCACTTACGCTTCGTCCCTGCTGAAAGAGGTTTACAACCCGAAGGCCGTCATCCCTCACGCGGCGTCGCTGCATCAGGCTTCCGCCCATTGTGCAATATTCCCCACTGCTGCCTCCCGTAGGAGTCTGGGCCGTGTCTCAGTCCCAGTGTGGCCGGTCGCCCTCTCAGGCCGGCTACCCGTCGTCGCCTTGGTAGGCCATCACCCCACCAACAAGCTGATAGGCCGCGAGCCCATCCCAGGCCGAAAAACTTTCCACCACCAACCATGCGATCGGAGGTCATATTCGGTATTAGCCCCGGTTTCCCGGGGTTATCCCAAAGCCTAGGGCAGGTTGCTCACGTGTTACTCACCCGTTCGCCGCTCGAGTACCCCGAAGGGCCTTTCCGCTCGACTTGCATGTGTTAAGCACGCCGCCAGCGTTCGTCCTGAGCCAGGATCAAACTCTCCAACAAAAACTTGTCGAAAAACTGTCCTGACAACAAAAGTGTTGCCAAAGGAATCCCAACCAACAACCCTCCCGAAAGAGAATCGCCAGTCCGGGGTATAAATCATAATTGGCACTGGCTTATCAAGCACCCTGTTGAGTTCTCAAAGAACAACCACACACCGCCCGGAAACCCCACAACCGCAGGACCCCCGACCCGGGGCACATCGTCCAACCGCGTCCAACGCTCTCGCGCCGGGCACTTTTACTACTTTACCTCACCGTCTTCCCCGTGTCAACCGGTGTGTCCCGGTCTGTCACGCTTCGTACGGGTTGGCGCCGCTGAGCACGCGCAGCAGCGTACCGCTGCGCTTGATCATCGGATTTGGCAGGCCGGCCGCTGCGGTGTCCCGCACGCTCGCCCGGTGCCCTGCCGGTCGACAACCTTACCCGGTCGGTTTCGCTCGTCCAAATCCGCCCCTCGGCGTTTCGGTCGAGCACCACCCGGACCGCGTCGGTCAGGGGCTACGCCCTGTCTGACCCGGTTGCCAGCCCCGGTTCGACGTTCCGGGCTCTCGTCCCGTTTGCCCCGTTCCGCGCTGGCAGAGAGAAAGTTACGCGTCTGCGGGTTTGATCGTCAAATCCGGGGGTAGCGGGCCGCGTCACACCATTTCCGCCGGCCTATCTTGCCTGCTCAAGCGGGTGGACGTAGAAGAGCGGCCGTCAAGAGGGGCCGACTGACCCGGTGACGCGGGTCCGGTCGCCCTGACCGGGTCCCGTCCGGCGGGAGGACGCTGACCCCATGACAGTCCTGGTGAGTGGCGCCACCGGCCGTGCCGGCCGGCACGTCGCCCGACTCCTGCACGACGGTGGCATCCGGGTACGTGCGGGCGTGCCCGACCCCGCCGCCGACGGCCCGTGGGACGAGGCGGTCCGCTTCTCCTTCACCGATCCGGCGACATGGGACGACACCTTCGCCGGCGTGGACCGGATGTTCCTCATGCGGCCTCCGCAGATCGGCGCCGTCAAGCGGGACATGCTCCCTGCGTTGGAGCGGGCCAGGCAGCTCGGCGTACGACGGATGGTGCTGCTGTCGTTGCAGGGCGCGGAGCGGAACCCGATCGTCCCGCATCACGCCCTGGAGAGCTGGCTCCGCGCCTCCGACCTGGAGTGGACCTTCGTGCGGGCCGCGTTCTTCATGCAGAACCTCTCCACCACGCACGCCGCCGACATTCGCGGCCGCGACGAGATCCTGCTCCCGGCCGGCCGTGGACGCACCGCCTTCGTCGACGTACGGGACGTCGCCGCGATCGCCGCCCTGGCGCTCGCCGAGGACGGGCACGCCGGACGGGCGTACACCCCGACGGGGTCCAGGGCGCTCACCTACGCCGAGGTGGCGGAGATCCTCACCGCGGAGCTCGGCCGGCCGATCCGCTACGTGCCGGCGGGGCCGGTGCGGTACTGGCGACGGGCGCGGTCGCAGGGCATGCCGGCGGCGATGGCGCTGGTGACCCTGGCGCTCTACACCACCTGCCGCCTCGGGCTGGCCGACGGACTCACCACCGACGTGCAGGACCTGCTCGGACGCCCGCCGATCGAGTTCGCACGGTTCACCCACGACGAACGGGCCGCCTGGGTACCGGAGCCGTCGCCCCTGCCGACCCGCTGACCGGCGGCCCCGCCCGCGACACACCGCTGCCGTGGGAGGACCGGCGCGTGGGTGGGTGCAGAGCCGAGACGTGCCCGGGGAACGCCGTCAGACGCCTGCGGCGTCGCCGCGCCGGCGGGCGGCGCGCCAGCCCCGTACCCCGAGCAGGCCGACGGTGGTGCCGATGGCGAGCGACGCGGCGATGAGCAGGGCGTGCACCCAGAGGAAGCTCGTCGGCGCGCCGTCGCCGACGGTGCCGGCGGACCAGGCGCGCGGGTCGTTCCAGATCGCGACCGCGAACCTCGGCCAGATCACCCAGGTCCACCCGCCGACACCGACGAGGAAGAGGGACCAGCCGCGGGTCAGCACCATGGTCAGCGAGTATGCCAGCGGCCGGGGGTACCTCACCTGGGACGGGGACCGGGCGGCGTCAGAAGCAGGTGCCGATGCCGCCGATCGCCGGGTTCGCGCGGTCGTGGTGGTGCACCGTCCCGTCCGGGGCGGCCATCAGGCCACCCCAGATCGTGCAGTTGCCCCGCAGGTAGGTGCCGTGCATCTGTCTCCCCCCTTTCCGGTGCTTTGTACTCGAGGACAGAATCGTCGACGCGCCGGAGGCCCCCACGGGCCGGGCAGCACGGCTACCGTGGGGGCATGGTCCGGCCGGTCATCACCGTCCCGGAGGCCGTTGACGGTCTCCCGGGCGGTCACGTGCCGCCCCTGACACCGACCAGCCCCGGCGACGGCCGGGAGCGGATCCTCGACGTGCTCCGTGCCAACGGGTCGCGGTTCCGCGCCGGCGCGCGATGGCGGTTCCCGCTCTGACGAGCTGACCCCCCACGACCCCTGGGCGACGCCCCGGGTGTCGATCGCGCGCGCCCGCGCGTCCTTCCACGTTCCCACGGCACGAGAGGCGTACCACCATGTCCGTTGCACGGATGCTCACCGGGGACCGCCCGACCGGGCGGCTGCACCTGGGCCACTACGTCGGCAGCATCGCCAACCGGGTCGCGCTGCACCAGCGCTACGACAGCTACTTCATCATCGCCGACCTGCACATGCTCACCACCCGGAACACCCGGGAGGACATCGCGAAGGTCGCCGGCAATGCCCGCGAGATGGTCACCGACATCCTGGCCTGCGGCGTCGACCCGCAGCGCGCGACGTTCTACCTCCAGTCGGCGATCCCCGAGGTCGGCGACCTGAACACCCTCCTGCAGAACCTGGTCACCGTGCCCCGCCTGGAGCGGGTGCCGTCGGTGCGGGAGATGGCCCGCGACGCCGGCCGGGAGGAGATCCCGTACGGGCTGCTCGGCTATCCCGTCCTCCAGGCCGCCGACATCCTCTGCGTCAAGGCGCAGGTGGTGCCGGTCGGGAAGGACAACGCCGCGCACGTCGAGGTGACCCGGGAGATCGCCCGCCGCTTCAACCACCTCTACGGCGAGGTCTTCCCGGTGCCCGGGACGATCGCGTCGGCCGCGCCCGTGCTCGTCGGCACCGACGGGCAGGGGAAGATGAGCAAGAGCCGGGGCAACGCCATCGCGCTCAGCGACGACGCGGCGACCGTGCGCCGCAAGGTGATGGCGATGTACACCGACCCGGTCCGGGTCCGCGCCGACGTGCCGGGGACCGTCGAAGGGAACCCGGTCTTCGCCTTCCACGACGTGTTCAACCCGGACCGGGCGCAGGTCGAGGAGTTCAAGGCGCGCTACCGGGGCGGCCGGGTCGGCGACGTCGAGGTCAAGGAGGCGCTGGTCGGCGCGCTCAACCGGTTCCTCGACCCGATCCGGGAACGCCGGGGGAGGATCGAGGCCGACCCCGGCCTGGTCGACCGGCTCATCGTCGAGGGCACCGAGCGGACCCGCGAGCGGGTCCGCGCCACCCTGGTCGAGGTCCGCCGGGCGATGGGCCTGACCGCGGCGTACCAGCAGGTTCGGCGTCGGGCCGAGCGAGCCCGCAAGGCCGCCGCCACGTCGGCCTGACGATCGGGTACGACCACCGGGCCGGCCGGATACGGGGTGCCCCCGCCCGGCCGGCCCCGCTACGCTGCCCTCATGACCAGCGCGACCGCTCAGGGCACCGGCACGTCGTACGACGTCCAGGTCGGTGCGGAGCGACGCCGGCGATCCGTCGCCCGCCCGCGCTGACCTGTTCCCTGCGACCGGCGGATCGAGCCGCCGGTCAGCACCGATCGTCCCTCGGTCCGCCCGCGCTATCCCCCTTCATCAGACCCGCGTGACGGCGCGGGTCCGAGCGAGATCGGCGTACCCATGGATCTTGAAAGGCTGCTCTCCGACCGGCTGGCGCCGGCGTTCGCGACCGTGGCCGGCGGCCCGGTCGACCCCCTGGTGCGGCGCTCGCCGCGCGCGGACTTCCAGTCCGACGCGGCGCTGGCGCTGGCCCGGCGGCTCGGCCGCCCGCCGCGCGACATCGCCGCCGACGTGCTGCAACACGCGGTGCTGGACGACGTGTGCGCCTCGGCGGAGGTCTCCGGCCCGGGCTTCGTCAACCTGACCGTGGCCGACGGGGCGCTGGCCCGGATGGTGGCCGCGCTGGCCGGCGACGACCGGCTCGGCGTGCCGGAGACCGGTACGCCGGAGACGGTGGTGGTCGACTACTCGGCGCCGAACGTGGCCAAGGAGATGCACGTGGGGCACCTGCGCTCCACGGTCATCGGCGACGCGGCGGTACGGCTGCTGGACTGGCTCGGGCACCGGGTGGTGCGGGTCAACCACCTGGGCGACTGGGGGACCCCGTTCGGGATGCTGATCGAGCACCTGGTCGACCTCGGTGAGGCCGAGGCCGCCGACGAACTGTCGATGGGTGACCTGGACTCTTTCTACAGGGCGGCCCGGGGCAAGTTCGACGCCGACGAGGCGTTCCGGGAGCGGTCGCGGCGTCGGGTCGTGGCGTTGCAGGGCGGCGACGAGCGGACGCGGCGGCTGTGGCGGCTGTTGGTGGAGCAGTCCGAGCGGTACTTCCTGACCGTGTACGAACTGCTCGACGTGACGCTGACCGGGGACGACTTCCGGGGCGAGAGCGCGTACAACGACCGGCTCGCCGGTGTCGTCGAGGACCTGGACGCGCTGGGGTTGCTGCGGGCCAGCGACGGCGCGGAGTGCGTCTTCCCGCCCGGTTTCGTCGGCCGCGACGGCGAGCCACTGCCGCTGATCGTGCGCAAGGGCGACGGCGGTTTCGGCTACCCGGCCACCGACCTGGCGGCGCTGCGCCACCGTACCGGCGACCTCGGCGCGACCCGGCTGCTCTACGTCGTCGGGCTGCCGCAGCGGCAGCACTTCGCGATGGTCTTCGCGGTCGCCGGGGCGGCCGGATGGCTGCGCCCACCCGCCCGGGCCGAGCACCTCGGGTTCGGGTCGATCCTCGGCGCGGACGGGCGGATGCTGCGCAGCCGGGCCGGGGAGTCGGTGAAGCTGGTCGGACTCCTGGAGGAGGCGGTCGCGCGCGCCACCGAACTGGCCCTCGCCAAGGACCCGGAGCTGGACGCCGAGGCGGCCGCCGAGATCGGCCGGGCCGTCGGCATCGGCGCGATCAAGTACGCCGACCTGGCCACCGATCGGGGCAAGGACTACGTGCTGAACTGGGAGCGGATGCTCTCCCTGGACGGCAACACCGCGCCCTACCTGCAGTACGCGTACTCGCGGATCCGGTCGGTGTTCCGGCGGGCCGGCACGGCCGCGCGGCCGGACGCGCCGGTGGTGCTGGCCGAGCCCGCGGAGCGGGCGCTGGCGGTCGAGCTGCTCGGCTTCGCCGGGGTGGTCGCCGAGGTGGAGCGGAATTTGGAGTTCCACCATCTCGCCGGCTACCTGCACCGGCTGGCCACCGCCTTCAGCGGGTTCTACGAACGCTGCCAGGTGCTGCGGGCCCCGGACGAGCTGCGGGAGAGCCGGCTGCTGCTGGCCGACCTGACCGCCCGGACGCTGCGTCAGGGGTTGCACCTGCTCGGCATCCGGACGGTGGAACGGATGTGACCGCGCGGCCAGCACCGGCGGATTCGCCGGAGTCACCGAGCAGCGGCTACACCAGGACGGTCACCACCCAGGACACGACCGAGGCGCCGCAGGCGCTCTGGGAGGTCATCTACATGACCGTGCTGATCGACCGGGAACTCGCCACCGCCTCGGTGAACTGATCCCCTCGGCCACGTCGGCCGGCCCGTGCAGGTGGGCCGGCCGACGTGCCACCGGCCGCATGCGCTCAGTAACTGAAGGTCGTCGCCCCGTCGCCGATCCACTCCCACATCTGGACCGTCCCACCGATCTCCGCCGACTTGATCAGCTCGGCGTCGTCGAGGCCCTTGGCGTTGAAGCAGACCGAGCAGACCAGGAACCTCCCGCCCGCGTCCTGGTACCGCCGGACCAGGTCGGGCAGCGGCGGGCAGCCGGCGCAGGCAACGGCGGTCGCGACGCCGCGCAGCGCGAGCCGGACCGCCTCCTTGGTCAGGAACATCAACGTCGGCCGGCCCTGTTCGGCAGCACCGACCGCCACCAGGAACGCCACGGTGACCCGCTCGGCGTCCTCCAGGCCGGTGGTCAGGCTGACGACCGCTTTTCCAGGCATGTCACTCCTCCTCGCGCACGGTTCCGCATCCCTCATGACGATGAGTGACGCGACCCCCGCGACCCGCTACGTTTTCTGTAGCGACGGGGCCCGGTCGATCGCGGGGAGCGTGAGCGGTGAAGCGGTACGGCCAGTACTGTCCGGTGGCCAGGGCCGCCGAGATCCTCGCCGAGCGCTGGACGTTGCTGGTCGTCCGGGAGTTGCTCTGGGGTGAGGACCGGTTCAGCGCCATCGCCCGGGGTGTCCCACGGATGTCGCCGTCGCTGCTCGCGACGCGCCTGCGCGAGTTGCAGCGGGCCGGCCTCGTCCAGCGGCACGTGGTGGACGGCGAGCCGCGTTACCGACTCACGCCGGCCGGGGCGGAGTTGCGGCCCCTACTGGAGCAGATGGGCGCGTGGGGCGCTCGGTGGATGCACGAGCTGCGCCCGGACGAGTTCGACCCCACGCTGCTGATGATCGACATCAAGCGCGACTCCCGGCCCGCCCGGATGCCGGAGAAGGCGACCACCGTGCAGGTGCACTTCCGCGACGCGCCGGTCGGCCAGCAACGGTGGTGGCTGGTCCTGTCCCGGTCCGGCGGAGCCGACGTGTGCGACACCGACCCGGGCTTCCCGATCAGCGTGTGGTTGGAGACGGAGGTGCCGACCCTCACCCGCATCTGGATGGGCGACATGAGCTGGTCGGCGGCCCTGCGCGACGAACTGCTGCGCCTGGTTGGTGATCCGGTGGCCTGCCGCGCCCTGCCGGGCTGGCTCGCCGTCAGCCCGTTCGCCGCCGTCGAGCGGGCGGCCGTCCCGCTGCCCCGGTGAATGCGGGCCGTCGCCGGCCGCTCCAGCGGGCCCGCCGCGCAGGGCGCCACCGGGATTCACGCTGATGGATATATCTAGTACCATTCCGGTTGGGAGCCGCCAGCCGTCGCAGGCAGCACAGCCATGCCGCCTGCCTCTCGAGATCGTTCTCATCGATCGGCGCACACTCTCCGGGTTGGGCACCCGCGGGAGACTCGGCGTCGGCGGATCAACTGGAGCATCATGAAACTCTCATCAACAGCCCGCCGTCTGGGACTCGGCGCGGCCGCCGTGCTCGCTGCCGCGTTCACGATGGTCGTCGTCGGCCAGCCCGGCCCGGCCTCGGCACACGGATCGGTCACCAACCCGCCCACCCGTAACTACGGATGCTGGGAGCGCTGGGGTTCCGACCACCTCAACCCCACGATGGCCCAGACCGACCCGATGTGCTGGCAGGCCTGGCAGGCCAACCCGAACACCATGTGGAACTGGAACGGCCTGTTCCGCGAGAACGTCGGCGGCAACCACCAGGCCGCCGTCCCGGACGGCCAACTGTGCAGCGGCGGCCGCACCCAGGGCGGCCTGTACGCCTCGCTCGACGCGGTCGGCGCGTGGACCGCGAAGCCGATGCCGAACAACTTCAAGCTGACGCTGACCGACGGTGCCAAGCACGGTGCCGACTACATGCTGATCTACATCACCAAGCAGGGCTTCGACCCGACCACCCAGCCCCTCACCTGGGGCAGCCTGGAACTGGTGCTCCGTACCGGCAGTTACCCGACCACCGGGCTCTACGAGGCCCAGGTGAACGCGGGCAACCGCACCGGGCGGCACGTCGTCTACACGATCTGGCAGGCGTCGCACCTCGACCAGCCGTACTACCTGTGCAGTGACGTGATCTTCGGTGGCGGCGGCACCCCGCCCCCGACCACCCCGCCGCCGACCACGCCGCCGCCCACCACCCCGCCGCCGACCACGCCGCCGCCCACCACGCCGCCGCCCACCGGCGACGGCTGCACCGCCACTTACCGCAAGACGAACGAGTGGTCCGGTGGCTTCGGCGCCGAGGTGACGGTGAAGGCCGGTAGCTCGGCCATCTCCGGGTGGACAGTGAAGTGGACCTGGCCCAACGGCCAGAGCATCACCAACTCCTGGAACGCGTCGATAACCTCGAGCGGATCGTCGGTCACCGCCGTCAACGTCGGCTACAACGGTGCCCTGAGCGCCAACGGCACCGCCTCCTTCGGATTCAACGGCTCCTGGAACGGCACCAACTCCACACCGAGCCTCACCTGTACGGCCCGCTGACAGCACCGGTGACGGGGGTGGCGCCGACCGGTGCCGCCCCCGTTCGCCGTCGGTGACCGTCGACCGGGCGAACACGTCGTACTGCCGCTCGACGCCGGAGGCCGGACGCGGACGGGCGAGGGCTGGCCGTAACGGTCGTCCGGCCGTGAGTCCGGGTGGGCCGCCCGAGGGAGCGGGGTGAGTCTGCGGGCACTACCGACCTGATGGCATGGATGGATCGCCCGGCGTGATCCGCCAGCGCCATCAGGTCCGTAGTGTCCCCATCCCCCCGGCTGCCACCCGCGCACGAGCCGAGCCCCGCCCGGCCGAGCCGGGAGTCGCTGGTGCAGGCCGGTCCCGACCGGGTGGGTTCGCGGTCGTCGTCGGCCCGGCCGCCCAGGAGGGCGCGCCGCGGCCTCTCCGCATGTCGCGTTACGACCTACCGCGCCCGTGCCACGGCGTGCGGGGGCCGGTGTTGCGCCGGCCCCCGCACGCGCAGGTCACGACCCCAATCGGTAGGCCCGGACGACCGTCTGCTGCACGCTGTTGCCGTTCGTGTCGGTGGCGCAGGTCCGCAGCGAGACGAAGCCGGAAGATGACAGCGCCAACCATTCACGCCGCCTACTCCGCAGCCCGCTAGGAGCCTCGCTCGACCACGCCCTGCCGACAGCGCGAGCCCGGAGCGGTCTGGGCGAGGACTGCCGAGACCCGTGAGGCGTTGAAGCGCCTGGGCTACCGGATGAACGGCACGGAAATCGGCATGACCGCTGCTGTTCTTTGCTGCTGTACCGCACGGAAAAGGGGCCGTCCCGGTTTCCCGAAACGGCCCCTCACCTGCTGTGCGCCCGAAGGGACTCGAACCCCTAACCTTCTGATCCGTAGTCAGATGCTCTATCCGTTGAGCTACGGGCGCTTGTGCTCGACCAGTCTACACAACCGGTTTCGCGCGGAGACTCCGGGATTCGAACCCGGGAGGGGCTTTAAGACCCCAACCGCATTAGCAGTGCGGCGCCATAGACCAGACTAGGCGAAGTCTCCCAGGTGGCCTCTGCAGACCACCGGGCCCGAGGATACAGGGCCGCACCCACCGGGGGCAAAGCGACTATCGCCGGGGCCGCGATTCCCCCGTGTGCGATGTCACGTTCGCGACTACGCTCCATCGACATGCAGGAGCAGACGCCGAGCGATCCGCCCCGTGGCGAGCCCGCCGGGGGAGCCCGCCGCCGACCGCCGAAGGCCGCCTTCACACCGCCTCCGAGCTCGGCGAAGGCGCCTCCCGCCGAGGAGCAGCCGGCGTCCGGGACGGCCTCGGAGAAGGCCCGGCCGGGGAAGGCCGCGCCCGCCGTGCTGTTCCGACCACCGGCCGCCGACCAGGCGCCGCCGCCACGACACGCCGGCCGGACCGGTCGGGCCACCACCGACGGCCCGGCCGACCCGACGCCGGGTGCCGCCACCGAGGAGCGGACGACCACCGCGCCGGAGACCACCGGACCGGAGACCACCACGGCCGAGGCGGCAGCGGGCACACCGAAGCCCCGCCGCGCCCCTGCGTCCCGGAAGTCGACCACCCCGGCGGGCGGATCGGCCCAGGTCAGCGCGACGACCTCCGGCAGGACGCGGGCCGGCAGGACGGCCAAGGCGACGCCGGCGGACCTGCCCGGTGATCCCGGACACACGCCCCCCGCAACCGTCCCCGGTGGGGTCGAGCCGACCGGACCGGTGAGTTCCGGCGTGACCGGCACGCCCGCCACCACCCCGGCCACGCGGGCACCCGACTCGGCCGGATCAGCGACCGCTCAGCCGGACGAGGCACCGACGGCCCAGCCGGACGGGACGGCCACACGTCCCGCTGACAATGTTGCGACGGCGCAACCGGGCACGACCGGCGTCACGGCTCCAAACGCCGCCACGTCGACGACGGCCGGTGAGCCCGGGACGGCCACCACCGCGGACGAGCCCGGGGCCGGGACGGGTGGGGGAGTCACGACACCGGCGAAACGGGAGTCCGCTCCGGCGAAGTCGACGACACCGGTGCGAAAAAAGAGCGCACCCGTCAAGAAGGCCGCCCCGGCCGCCAGGCAGGCGACCGCCACCCGGGCCACCACCGGGAAGAGGGCCACCTCCCGGAAGGCGACCCCGGGCAAGGCCACGCCGCCAACCCCGCAGCCGACACCGACCGCAGCGACCCCGACCGACGCCAACCCCGCACGGCACGAGGCCACACCGGCACCGCCGCGGGTCACTACACCGCCAGCGGCCACCGCGTCGCCGACCGACATCAGCCCTGCACCTCACCAAGCGAAACCCGCACCCACACCGGCAGCGCCCCGCACCGACACCACCCCGGCACCGCAGCAGGCAACAGGGGCGCCCACCACGCCGACACCCGCCGCAACGGCCCTCACCGACACCCCGACGCCGCAGCAGGCGGCACTGGCACCCACGCCCGCCGCAGAGCCGACTCCGGTCGCCTCCGCGCGGGAGGGGCAGCAGGTGTCAGGGCGTACCCCGGGACTGGACCTGGCGGGGATCCGGAGCCGGCTGCGGCAGCACCCGGGCTTCGCCCCCGAACTGCTCGCCCTGGCGGCCGTCGAGGGCATCGGACCGCGCGCCCGGGAGTGGGCGCACGGGCTGCGCGAGGCGTACCCGGATGCGGGTCCGGACGGGCTGGCCCGGCTGGCCACCCGGCGGTTCGTGCGGGTGGCCGGAATCGGCGGGGCGACCTCGGCCCTGGCCGGCCTGTTCGCGCCGGTGGCGGAGCTGGCGACGGTGCTGTGGAGCCAGGCCTCGCTGGTGCTGCACCTGGCGGCGGCGTACGGCCGGGATCCGCAGGACGCCGAGCGGGCGGTGGAACTGCTGGTGCTGACCCAGGTGCACCCGGACGCCGACAGCGCGCGTGCCGCGCTGGAGGCGGCGTGGGCGGCGGACGGGCCCGGGGACCGGCCGTGGCCGCGCGCGGCGGAGGCGGCGTGGCGGTTGGCGGCCCCGCTGGCGGCGCAGGCCGGCGGCTGGGCGGCGCTGCGGCTGGCGTCCCGGTTGGTGCCGGGAGCGGCGGTGCTGGCCGCGGCCGCGGGTGACGCGGCCGCCGCCGAACGGCTGGCGGCCCGGGCGGTGGCCGCCTACCGGCCGGTCAGAGCCAGCTGAGCCACGCCTTCGGCGCCAGCGTGTAGCCGACGAAGGCGACGACGTCGAGCAGGGTGTGCGCCACGATCAGCGGCATCACCCGCTTCGTGCGCAGGTAGAAGAGGCTGAACACGACGCCCATCACCGCGTTGCCGACGAAGGCGCCGAAGCCCTGGTAGAGGTGGTAGGAGCCGCGCAGCAGGGCGCTCGTCGCGATGATCGCGCCGAGCCGCCAGTGGAGCTGGCGCAGCCGGGTGACCAGGTACCCGACGACGATCACCTCCTCCAGCACCGCGTTCTGCGCGGCGGCCAGGAGCAGCACCGGCACCGCCCACCACAGGTCGGGCAGGCCGGCGGGGACCAGCTTGGCGTTGACGCCGAGCTGCGCGGCCACCCAGAACAGCGCCAGGCCGGGCAGGCCGATCAGCGCCGCCAGGCCGGCGCCCCGGGCCAGGTCGGAGCCGGGCCGCCGCAGGTCCACGCCGAGGGTCCGCGCCGGGTCGCCGGGGTCCCGCGCCAGCAGGTGTACGGCGAGCAGCACCGGCAGCAGCGCGAAGAAGATCCCGAGCAGCTGGTACGTCAGGTCGAGCCAGGGCCGGGGCTCCTTGGAGGTGTTCAGCGCGGCGGTCTGGGCGGAGAGTGGTCCGGCGGCCAGCGCGGCGGCGAGGGAGACCATCGCGTAGACGGCCGACTTGCCCAGGGAGAGGCCGAGGACCAGCACGGTCTCGGTGCCGAGGACCCGTCGGGAGGTGGGGCGGGCGAGCTGGTCGACGGTCACCGCACCACTCTGCCCGACCGCTGGGGCCGGCGGGAGTGGTCGCACAGTCTGTGCGACCGGTGTGCACGCTCCGTGGACATTCTATGCGGGCCCGATCCGCCGTCCGGAGGAGGAGCGCCCGTGCACGACTTCGCACGACTGCTGAAGGAGAGCTGGACCCTGGTCGAGGAGGACCGGGAGCGGCTGAGCGGTCACTTCTACGCCCGGCTGTTCCTCCTCGACCCCGAGTTGCGCAAGCTCTTCCCGGTGGAGATGACCGGCCAGGGCGACCGGATCCTGGACGCCATCGTCACCGCCACGCAGGTGGTGGACGACCCGGAGAGCTTCGAGGAGTACCTGCGCTCACTGGGCCGTGACCACCGGAAGTACCACGTGGACGCGGCGCACTACGAGACGATGGGCGTCGCCCTGCTGGACGCGCTGCGCAGCACCGCCGGCGACGGCTGGAACCTGGAGTACGACCAGGCCTGGCGGGACGCGTACGCGGCGATCACGGAGAAGATGCTGGCCGGCGCGGCGGCCGACGAGAACCCGCCGTACTGGCACGCCGAGGTGCTCACCCACGAGCGGCACGGGCCGGACACGGCGGTGCTGACCGTCCGCGCCCTGCAGCACCCGCTGTCCTGGAAGGCGGGGCAGTACGTCAGTGTCGAGGTGCCCCGGCACCTGCCCCGGGTGTGGCGGACGTACTCGGTGGCGAACGCCCCGAACGACGACAACGTGCTGGAGTTCCACGTCCGTACGCCGGTCGGCGCGGGTTGGGTGTCGGGGGCGCTGGTGCGCCGGACGAAGCCCGGCGACCTGATCCGGGTGGCCGCGCCGATGGGCTCGATGACGCTGGACCGCGACTCGACCCGGGACATCCTCTGTGTCGCGGGTGGGGTGGGGCTGGCCCCGGTCAAGGCGCTGGTGGAGGACCTGACCGCGTGGAACCGGACCCGCTGGGTGCACGTCTTCTACGGCGCGCGCAACACCGACGAACTGTACGGTCTGGCCGGCCTGGAGGAGTTGGTCGCCGCGTACCCGTGGCTGTCGGTGACCCCGGCGTGCAGCGACGACCCGGACTTCGACGGCGAGCAGGGCGACATCTCCGACGTGGTGACCCGGTACGGCCCGTGGACGGCGCACGACTGCTACGTCTCCGGTTCGGCGCCGATGGTCCGGGCGACCCTGCGGGCGCTCGCCGGGGACGACGTCCCGCCACCGCACATCCGGTACGACACCTTCGGCAACCTGTAGCGACTTTCCTCCCCCCGAAAAAACCGGGTCGCGTGCCCCCGCCCCCTGGGGCACGCGACCCGGTCCCCACACCGGCCCCTGACGGCGTCCCGCACGTGCCCCCGCTGGACGCCGTCAGGGGCCGGTCCCGCGGTACTCCTCGACTTCGACCAGCGGCACGCCCGGGGCCATCCGGTCGGTGTAGAGCCGCCCTTCCAGGTGGTCGACCTCGTGCGCGACCAGCCGGGCCATCCCGTACGCGAACGAGGTGATGATTCGGCTGCCGTCCCAGCGGGCGTGTTCCACGTCGACCCGCAGCGGCCGGGCGACCAGCCCCCGGTGGTCGGCGAAGGAGAGGCAGCCCTCGTACTGCTCGTCGGTGTCCGGGCTGACGTCGACCACCCGGGGGTTGAGCAGCACCACCGGCGCGGCGGCCCGGTCGGCGGGGCGCACCACGGCAGCGGCGGCGTCGACGCCGACCTGCGGGGCGGCCAGCCCCATCCCGGCGCTGAACGGGTGCAGCTCGTCGACCCGGGTCAGCAGGGCGGTGAGCCGGTCCACCACGTCCCGGGCGGCGGCGGCCTCCCGGGGCAGGTCGAAGGGGCGGGCGGGGCGGCGCAGCAGGTCCGCGTCGCGGGGCAGCACGCCGAGGGCGCGCAACCGGTCGCCGGCCCGGGCGGCGGCCAGCGCCCGCTCGGCGTCGGCGGGTTCGCCGCGGAACCGCCACTGGAGCCGGTAGCGCGAGTTGAGCGGCGGGTCGTCGACGGACCAGTCGAAGATCGCCCGGTCGCCGCGGTCGTGCCGGCGTACGGGGGTGCGCAGCGGGCCCTCGTCGGCGGAGAGCGAGGTCTCCACGCCCCAGACGCGAGGGTCGAGCGCCGCCGGCAGGTCCAGTCGCACCGCGAGGTGGCGGGTGGGCAGGCGGACGGCCCGCTGGAACCAGGGACCCCACTTCTCCCGCCCGACGTGGTACGCGTACTCGATCTCGGCGCGCTCGCCGGGGTGCAGCGGGAACGGGCCGTCGGCGTTCTCGAAGAGCAGCCAGATCTCCTTGTACGCGTCCCGGTCGTGCTTGGCCCGCCAGTGCATCGGCTCGCGGCTGCCGCCGTCGTCCCGGTACGCCCGCAGTCGCAGCTCGGCGAAGGTGAGCGGATGCTCCCGGTGGTGGCGGTTGGAGCGCCCGGGGTCGTCGGGCCACCGGTCGACGGCCACCCGGACCAGGTGCCGGGTGACCGGTTCGGCGCCGACGTTGTGCAGTTGCCGGCGGACCAGGCAGCGGTAGCCGTCGTCGGTGTGGGTGAGGGTGGCGGTCTCGCGTTCGACGACCAGGCCGGTGCCCGGGGGGAGCCACTGCCCGGGGGGCGGCAGTTCCCGGTGGACTGGGGCGGCCCTGGCCTGGCGGAGTTGGTCGTACTCCCGGAAGCGCTGCCAGATCGCGCCGCTGGCGTCGAGGACGGCCTCGGCGCGGCGGGCGAAGTCCTCGGTGGGTCGGTGCCGTCGCCCCTCGACGTGGCTCACGTACGACGGGTCGAAGCCCATCATGGTGGCGAGCTGCTTCTTGGAGAGTCCCCGCCCCGTCCGGTGCCGGGCCAGCTCGGCGGCGAAGGACTCGGCGGCCCGCTCCAGGGGGGAGGTCGTCATCAGCTTCCTCACGGCCGGGATGACAAGTCTTCACGTTCGATCGCTCACGCCGCACCTCAACTGGCGTTTTACCGACATTTGGCTTGACATCGGGCCGAGTTTCCGCACCTACCCAGCGGGTAGTACGCGGAGCCCGGGCCGGTCCGCCGCCAGCGACGTCGGCGGAGTGACCCGGGCCTCTCCATCCGGCTTCGGTGAGCCTTCCCCGATCGCGGCAAGTGTGGTTAGGCTAGCCTTAGTTCACGGACGGCTCGTCGGACAGGGGGACCAGCAGGTGACAGCGGTGATGCCGAGGGGGAGCCTCGCCCCGCCGCTCGCCCCGGTGACCGCCACCCTGCGGGCCATGTTCGGCACCGACGACCTGCCCGGTCTCGCACCGGGCCTGACGGTCGTCGACGAGGCCGGCTGGAGCCCGGCGACCACGCTGGTCGACGGCACCCGCCTGCCCGAGTTCCTGCGCGCCGCGACCCGCCGCTGGGGTGGCACCCCGCACGCCTGCGCCGCGCTGGCCTGGAAGTCCTACAGCTACTGGGTCGCCCTGCCGGTGGTGCTGGGCTGGGCCTCGGCCCGCCGCGTGCCGCTGCTCGACCCGGCCGACGTGCTGATCCACTTCGAGGACCACCGGCAACTGCTCACCATGGGCCTACGCGGCTCCACCCGGGTGGCGGTGCTGCCGAACGACCCGCTGGCGCTCTCCGGGCTCCCGGAGGTCCGGGTCGTCACCGACGAGGCCGAACTGCTCCGGGTGCTGCGCGCCTCGCTGCTCGACGCGCATCTCGCCCCGGTGATCGCCGCGATCCAGGCGGAGGTCCGGGTCGGCACCCGTACGCTGCTCGGCTCGGTCGCCTCCGGCATCGCGCACGGCATCCTGCGCGCGGCGGACGCGCTGCCGGGCTCCTCGACGCGGACCGTCGAGACCCTGCTGGACGCGCTGGACCTGGCCGACCTGGTCGAGCTGGTGCCCGGCCCGGGCGGCGAGCCGACGGTCCAGCGGCGCACCTGCTGCCTGGCCTTCACCCTGCCCAGCCCCAAGGTCTGCCAGGGCTGCTGCGTCCGTCCCGCCTGACCCGCGCCGGCGCGTCATCCGGTGAGCGGCCGGACGTCCCACACCCACACCCCACCGGTGTAGGTCGGAGTGATCCCGGTCAGCGCGGTCATCGCCGTCCGCAACTCCTCGGCGTGCTCCTGCCGGCCCAGGACGACCACTCCGGCCCGCCAGTACCGCAGGTCCGTCACGGCGGCGGCCCGGTCCCGCCCGGTGATCGGCGGGATCTCGCCGGTCTTCGCGACGTGCCCGAAGAAGTTGCTGGTCCGCCGGTACGGGGCGGTGAAGAGGGCGACGTCCGGCTCGGCCGCCCAGGGCCGGGTGTCCGGGTAGAGGAAGTAGCCACGGGCCAGCGGCATCTCCAGCCCGGTCCGCGACGACCAGCGCAGCGGATCGGCGTACGTGTTGTCGGGCAGCGGCAGGGTGACCACGCTGCGCCCACCCGCCACGTACGGACGCCAGGCGCCGGAGGTGACGAAGGCGGGGGTCGGGTCGAGGCGGGTGGTGGGCAGCGGGGTCGGCAGCAGCGGCAGCAGGGCCATCAGCAGGACGGTGACCGTGCCGAAGCGGATCTGCCGTCGGGCGGCCGGATGCTCACGGGCCAGCAGGCGGGCCCGCTCCAGGCCGAGCGTGAGCAGCACCCCGATGATCGGGGTGATCGCCAGGGACCAGCGGGTGGGGACCACCGAGTGCAGCAGCGGCAGGTTCTCCAGCGCCGCCCAGGGGGCCGGCACACCGGTGTCGCGGCCGTTGAGCTGGACCTCCCGCCCCAGCGAGAGCACGGCGAAGAGCAGGGCGAGGACGGCCAGGCCGAGCACCGGCGCGCTGCGCCGCAGCCACCAGACCAGGGCGACGACGAGAACGACCAGGGGCCAGCCGAAGAAGGCGTTCTCCTCGGTGGCGTTGCGCGCCAACGGGGCGGCGGAGCGGGCGTCACCGGCCAGCGACTCCCGGGACCAGGCGACGAACGCGGCGAGGTCGGTGCGGTAGCCGCGGATCAGCCGGGACAAGCCGTGGTACGAGCCGGGACCGAAGAGCTGGACGTAGAGCGGGTACGCCAGCAGCACGGCGGAGAGCGCGGCGGCCACCCCCAGGCCGGCGAGGAACGGCCGCCACCCACGCCGCAGCTCGGGCCGGCCGACGGCGAGCGCGACGACCACCACGCCCAGCGCGATCGCGGTCATCAGCAGGATCTCGAGGTTCAGGAACGCCTGCCAGACGATCAGCAGGCCGAGCAGGAGGCCGTTGCGCAGCCAGCGTCCGGGCTCGGCGAGGCGCAGGGTCCGCCAGGCGATCAGGGGCACCACGAACTGGGACACGATGTTCGGGTGGGCGTTGGCGTGCGAGACCATCGCCGGGGCGAAGGCGCAGAACGCGGCCCCGACCCAGGCCGGCCCCCGGGACCGGGTCACCACCCGGGAGAGGAAGAAGTACCAGCTCACACCGGTGGCGGCCATTCCGAGAGTGAGGAAGAGCAGGAACGACCATTGCGGCCCGAAGATGACGGTTATCGGTGTCAGGGGTATTGAAATGGACAATACGGAGGTATTGGCCATCAGATTGACGCCGTCGGGCACGTTCATCCGGTCCGAACCGAAGGGATAGGCGAATTCGGTCACGACCCGCGCGCCGTGCGCCATCATCCACTCGAACTGCGACTGGTCCGACCGGTTGTCCCGAAGCCCGTCGCCGGGCCGCCACCACAGGCGCGCGGTCACCCAGAACGCCCCCAGCACGAAGCTGAGCACGGCCGCGACGTCCCACCACCGCCCCTCCCGCCGAGGTGCGCCGGGGTCGTCGCCGACCTCGGCGTCCCCGACGCCGGATCGCGCGACCCCGGGGTCCGATTCGGGAGTAGTCATGACAATTCAGAGCGTAGTTGGCCTATGCCGGCGACGTGACATGTTTCGGGGTACTGCCGTACCATGTGCCGGGTTCGCCGACCGTTCATCACGCGCCCAGCTCCCGACCGCATTTCGGCCAACACGGTGCCCCGTTTCCTCCGCGCAACATGCGGATGATTCACTCAGTCGGTCCAGGCGCGGATCGAGTCATACCGTGAGGAATCGACGCATGGCAGAAATCACTGGGGATCAGCGCGTCCAGTCGGAGGTGCTGGAGGGCCTGGCGACGGCGGTCAACCATCGCAGATGGTTCGTCGAGCTGGCCGTGCCCCACCTCGGTGACAACCCCATCGAGATCGGCAGCGGCCTCGGCGACTACGCGCTGGAGTGGGCGCGCCACGTGCCCCGCTTCACCGCCACCGAGGCCGACCCGGACCGGCTGGTCCAGCTCAAGGAGCGCCTCGCCGACGAGCCCACCATCGAGGTGCAGCAGATGCTGCTGCCGCACCCCGGGCGCGGCGACCACAGCGCGGCCGTGTCGTACAACGTGCTGGAGCACATCGAGGACCACGTCGGCGCGCTGCGCAGCATGCGCGACCTGGTCCGCCCCGGCGGCAAGGTGATCATCATCGTGCCGGCGTTCCAGTTCGCGATGAGCCCGGCCGACATCGCCACCGGCCACGTGCGCCGCTACACCAGGAAGACCCTCGCCGCGGCGATGACCGAGGCGGGGCTGACGGTGGAGACCATCCACTACGCCAACGCCCTCGGCCTGATCGGCTACTTCATGGCCACCAAGGTCTTCCGGCTGATGCCGAAGGAGGGCCCGATGGTGAAGGTCTACGACACCCTGGTCCTCCCCGCCACCAAGGCGGCCGAGCAGCGGGTACGCCCCCCGTTCGGCCAGTCGGTCTTCGCCGTCGCCCGCGTCCCGGGCTGACGCCGTACGACGAACGGGGCCCCCGCAGACGCGGTGGCCCCGTTCGTCGTGTCACGGCTCGCGCCGGGTCACTCCTTGACGTGGAAGGTGGGGCGGATGACCGCCCGGGCCAGGGTGTGGAAGGCCAGGTTGAACCCGACGTAGGCGGGGCTGGCCCCCGGGCCGACGTCCAGCCGCTCGACGTCCACCGCGTGCACCGCGAAGACGTACCGGTGCGGGCGGTCGCCGGGCGGCGGGGCGGCGCCACCGTAGCCGGTGTCGCCGTAGTCGTTGCGGACGCTGAACGCCCCGCCGAGGTCGGCCTCCTTCACCCCGGTCGGCAACTCGGTCACCGAGGTGGGCACGTCGACCAGCACCCAGTGCCAGAAGCCGCTGCCGGTCGGGGCGTCCGGGTCGAAGCAGGTCACCACGAAGCTCTGCGTCCCGGCCGGGAAGCCCGACCAGGCCAGGTGCGGGGAGACGTTCTCGCCACCGGCGCTGCCGTGCGCGTGGCGCGCGTCCATCGGCTCGCCGTTGCGCACGTCGTCGCTGGTGAGGTCGAACGACCCGACGGTCGGCAGCAGCTCGTACGGGTCCGGGGCGATCGGTCGTTCCAGGGTCATCGGGGGTCCTTCCGGTACGCGTGATGTCCTGCGCCCTTCTTACCCCGCCGACGCCGCCCGCCGAACCGGAAGCGCCGCGTGTGCGCAACCGGTTCCGCAGACACGACGCCCCGGCGGCGAGGGCGGCTGCTGCCGGGGCACACACCGCCGGAGTGCCCGGAAGGGACACCCTGCGGTGGGACCCGACAGTTACGGCCCCACCACGACGTTCGCGAGCGGCTCGCCCGCCGCGTACCGCCGGACCTGGTCGACCAGCAGCCGGCGGGCCCGGGGGGCCAACGCACGGGTCAGTCCGCCGACGTGCGGGCTGATCAGGACGTTCGGCGCGGACCACAGCGGGTGGTCGGCGGGCAGCGGCTCGGGTTCGGTGACGTCCAGGGCCGCGTGCAGCCGGCCCGCGCCGAGTTCGGCGAGCAGCGCCTCGGTGTCCACCACCCGTCCCCGTGACACATTCACCAGCAGGGCGCCGTCGGGCATCCTGGCGAGGAAGTCCTTGTCCACCAGGCCCTCGGTCTCCGGGGCCAGCGGCGTGACCAGGATGACGACGTCCGCCCGGGGCAACAACTCGGGAAGGTCGGAGACCGGCCGTACGCCGGGGCGGGCGCCCCGGGCCACCCGACTGATCTCCACCTCGAACCCGGCGAGCCGGCGCTCGATCGCGGCGCCGATCGAGCCGTACCCGACGATCAGCACCCGGGCGTCGGCCAGCCCGGCCGACCAGCCCGAGGACCACCGGCCCTCGCTCCCCGCCCGGACGAAGTCCGGCAGCCGACGCCGGGCGGCGAGGGTGAGCGCCACGGCCAGTTCGGCGGTGGCCGCGTCGTGCACGCCCCGGCCGTTGGCCAGCGTCAGGCCGGGCCGCAGGTACGGCAGGACGTGGTCGTAGCCGGCGGTCACGGTCTGCACCACCCTGAGCCGGGGCATCCGGGCGATCGGTTCGCAGAGGCGCGGATCGATGATCCCGTACGGCACCGCGTAGAACTCGACATCGTCCAGGTCCTCGGGCACGGGCCGAGTGCCGTCGTACAGCGCGACGTCCAGATCGGCGAGGTCGGCCACGGCGTCGGGGTGAGAGATCAAGTAGCGCACGACGCCAATCATGCGGGACCGGGGCGAGCCGGCCGTGCCCGCACGCTCATGAGCGTCGGCCACCGAGGAGCCTGCCAGGGCGGAGGGTGTGGGATTCGAACCCACGAAGACATCGCTGCCTTACCGGTTTTCAAGACCAGCGCCATCGGCCACTAGGCGAACCCTCCCGGGCCGTCACCCGTGGGGACGGCCGGTGCCTAGTCTGCCACGGCCGTCGTACGGCCGAGCGGTCCTCCCACCCCTAATCGACGGGACGCCGGGGTACGGACGACCGGACGATCGCGCTGATCACGGCGATCACGGGCCGCCGGCCGGTCCACAGTGGGCGGTGTAGTCGACGCCGGCACGACCGGGCCCCGACGGAGGGGAATTCCGGGCCGGGCGTGGCGCGCGGGGCGGATCGGGTAAGACTGGGCCATGCGCGCGATGACGATCCCGGAACCCGGCGGACCCGAGGCACTGGTCTGGGCCGAGGTGCCCGACCCGGAGCCCGGCCCCGGCGAGGTGGTCGTGGACGTACGGGCCAGCGCGGTCAACCGGGCGGACCTGCTGCAACGGCAGGGCTTCTACCCGCCGCCGCCGGGCGCGCCGGCGTACCCCGGTCTGGAGTGCTCGGGCGTGGTCGGCGCGGTCGGCGACGGGGTGACCGGCTGGGAGGTCGGGCAGGACGTCTGCGCGCTGCTGGCCGGCGGTGGCTACGCGGAGCGGGTGGCCGTGCCGGCCGGGCAGCTGCTGCCGGTGCCGGCGGGGGTCGACCTGGTGGACGCCGCGGCGCTGCCCGAGGTCGCCTGCACGGTCTGGTCGAACGTGGTGCGGCTGGCCCGGCTCGGCAAGGGTGAGACCCTGCTGGTGCACGGCGGCGGCAGCGGGATCGGCACGTTCGCGATCCAGCTCGGGGCCGCGCTCGGCGCGACCGTGGTGGCGACCGCCCGGGCGGCGAAGCACGAGCGGCTGCGCGAGCTTGGTGCGGCGCACACCGTCGACTACCGGGAGCAGGACTTCGTCGAGGAGGTCCGCCGGGTCACCGACGGCCGGGGCGCGGACGTCGTCCTGGACATCATGGGCGCGTCGTACCTGGCGCGGAACGTGGCGGCGCTGGCCGACGGCGGCCGGCTGGTGGTGATCGGCATGCAGGGCGGCCGGAAGGCCGAGCTGGATCTGGGCGCGCTGCTGGCGAAGCGGGCCTCGGTGGCGGCCACCGCGTTGCGCTCCCGCCCGCTCGACGACAAGGCGGAGATCGTCCGCGGGGTCCGCGAGCAGGTCTGGCCGCTGGTCGAGTCGGGGGTGGTCCGGCCCGTCGTGGACCGGCGGCTGCCGATGACCGACGCGGCGCAGGCGCACCGGCTGGTCGAGTCGAGCGATCACCTCGGCAAGGTGCTGCTCACTCTCGGGTGACGTCGGCGCGGGGCAGCACCAGCCGGGCGCCCGGCCCCTCGCCGGCCAGCGAGTCCTCCGGGTTGTTGAGCTTGCAGCGCTGCAAGCTCAGGCAGCCGCAGCCGATGCAGCCGTCCAGGTCGTCGCGGAGCTTGCCGAGCAGGCGGATCTTCTCGTCCAGCCGCTCCCGCCAGGCGCGGGAGAGCGCCGCCCAGTCGTCCGGGGTGGGGGTGCGCGAGGAGGGCAGCGAGTCCAGCGCCTCGCGGATCTCCTCCAGCGAGATGCCGACCTGCTGGGAGATCCGCACGAACGCCACCCGGCGCAGCTCGGTACGCGCGTACCGGCGCTGGTTGCCGCCGGTACGTTCGGCGCGGATCAGGCCGAGCCGTTCGTAGTAGCGCAGGGCCGAGGGCGCGACCCCGCTGCGGGCGGAGAGCTGGCCGATGGTGAGTGATTCGTGCATCAGTCGCCTTGAGTTGAAGTGAACTTCAACTTGCAGGCTAACCGCATGACGACCACGACCACCACCGCCCCGCCGGGCCCACCGCTGCCCGACCCGGTCGCCGCCCCGCTGGAACGGCTCCGCGCCGGCCGCGAGTTCGGTGCCAACGTGTACTCCACCATCGACGTGCTCTGGGTGCTCTACGACCGCGTCCTGCGGATCAGCCCGGAGACCTCGGACGATCCGGACCGGGACCGCTTCCTGCTCTCCAAGGGGCACGCCGTCGCCGGCTACTACGCGGTGCTCGCCGCCAAGGGCTTCCTGCCCGAGCACTGGCTGGACGACCAGGGCGGCCCGGACAGCCGCCTCGGCGACCACCCCGACCGAGTGCTCGTCCCCGGCGTGGAGATCGGCTCCGGCTCGCTCGGCCACGGCCTCGGCCTCGGCGTGGGCACCGCGCTCGGGCTACGCGCTGCGGGCCGCACCGACCCCCGGGTGTACGTGCTGCTCGGCGACGCCGAACTCGACGAGGGCTCCAACCACGAGGCGATCGCGTACGCCGGCGCGACCGGGCTGGGCAACCTGACCGCGATCGTGCTCGACAACCGCTCGGCGAGCCACGGCTGGCCCGGCGGGGTGGCCAGCCGGTTCACCGTCAACGGATGGACCGCCGCCACCGTCGACGGGCGCGACCACGACGCCCTGCACAGCGCCCTCACCGGGCACGACCGACACCGGCCGCACGTCGTCGTCGCGGTCGTCACCGACGGGGAGCAGCCGTGATGCGGGAGACCTTCATCGACACCATGACCGACCTGCTCGCCGAGGACCCGCGTACGGCGGTGGTGCTGGCGGACATCTCCGCCGCGTCGTTCGCCCCGGCCGCCCGCCGCCACCCGGACCGGGTGCTCAACGTCGGCATCCGGGAGCAGTTGCTGATCGGGGTGACCGGCGGGCTGGCGCTGACCGGGCTGCGGCCGGTGGCGCACAGCTACGCGCCGTTCCTCGTCGAGCGGGCGTACGAGCAGATCAAGCTGGACCTCGACCACCAGGGCGTCGGGGCGGTGCTGGTCGGCATCGGGGCGTCGTACGACCGGGCCGAGGCGGGCCGTACCCACCTGAGCCCCGCCGACGTGGCACTGATCGACAGCCTGCACGGCTGGACCGTGCACGTGCCGGGGCACCCGGGCGAGGTGGCGCCGCTGCTGCGCGCGGCGGTGGCCGCGGACTCGTCGGCGTACCTGCGGCTCTCCACCCGGCGCAACGCGCGGGCGTACCCGGACGGCGGCGACCTGCGGGTGGTGCGGGACGCCGGACCGGGCGCGGCGCTGCTGGTGGCGGTCGGGCCGGTGCTCGACGCCGCGCTGGCCGCGGTGGCCGACCTGCCGGTGACGGTGGCCTACACCCACCGGCCGCGCCCGTTCGACGTGTTCGGCCTGCGGGCGCTGGCCGGCACGGAGGTGGTGCTGGTGGAGCCCTACCTGGCCGGCACCTCGGCGCGGGTGGTGTCGGAGGCGCTCGCCGACCGGCCGCACCGGCTGCTCAGCCTCGGCGTGGGCCGGGCGGAGCTGCGGCGGTACGGCACAGCGGATGACCACACCCGCTGGCACGGGCTGGACGCGGCCGGCCTGCGCCGGTCGGTCGACGGCTTCCTCGGTGAACTGTCAGTCGCTGGCCCGCCGGGAGCTGAACTGTCAGCGGCGGGCTGAGCCGGCCTGTCAGCGCTGGGCCGGGCGGGCGGGACGGCGGCGGGTGCGCTCCCGGCCGAGGATCCACAGCGCCTCGACGCCGTCCTTCCAGGTGATCTTCTTGCCCTCCTCGCGACCGCGCGCCCGGTAGCTGATCGGCACCTCGTACGGGCGGATCCGGCGGCGCAGCAGCTTGCCGGTCACCTCCGCCTCCATGCCGAACCCGCGGGAGCGGACGTCGAGGGAGCGGTACAGCTCGACCGGCATCAGCTTGAAGCAGGTCTCCAGGTCACCGATGTACGAGTTGAACAGCACGTTGGCGGCCATCGTGACGCCCTTGTTGCCCATCACGTACCAGAAGCTGTAGGCGCTGTGGCTGCCGAAGGTCCGATTGCCGTAGACGACCGTGGCGCGGCCGTCGAGGACCGGGTCGAGCAGCCGCGGGATGTCCTGCGGGTCGTACTCCAGGTCGGCGTCGAGGATGACCATGTACTCGCCCTCGGCGCTGTCCACCGCCGTCCTGATGGCCGCGCCCTTGCCCGCGTTGCGCTGGTGGGTGATCACCCGCAGCCGCGCGTCGTCGGCCCGGCCGAGGATCTCACCGGTGCCGTCCCGGCTGCCGTCGTCGACCACGACCAGCTCGATCTCGCACGGGTAATCGACCGCCAACGCCTGCTTGAGGGCGTCCGCGATGCGTTCTTCCTCGTTGTAGACCGGCATGAGGATCGAGAGCTTCACGGGGATCGTCTCCACGGTGGGCACAGTAAGTCGGACATAGCCTAGCCTGGCTGGTCAGCCAGGTGGACCCCGCCACCATGGGCGTCCGGCACCCGCCCATTCAGGCGGATGGTGTTTACTTCCGCCCATGTCGGCAGCCGGCTTCCTGGTCGTGGTGGCACCCGTCGCCGCGTTCGTCCTGCTCACCTCGCTGCTCCGGCCCCGCCACGGGGACGCGGTCGCGCCCCTGCGGCTGGCCGTCGTCCGCGCCGCGCTGCTGACCGGCTGCTACGCCGTGGCCACCGTGGAGCTGCTCGGTGCGGCGGGCGCGCTCACCGCGCCGGCCTTCGCGCTGGCGTGGCTGCTCTTCCTCGCCGCCACCGTCACCGCCGCCCGGCTGCGGGCCCGGCGCGCAGCGGCCGGCGACCCGGTCACCGCCGCCCGCGTGCCGGCCCTGGTCGGCGCGGCCACCGGCTCGGCCGCTCCGACCGGCGGTGGGCCCACGCACGCCGGTCCGGCGGATCCCGGCCCGACGTCCGCGCCGGGTGGGCCCACGCCGACGCCGGCCGGCCCGCGCGCCCGGCTGGCCGAGTTCCGGCGTACGGCGGGGCGGGGCGAGCGACTGCTGGCCGGCACGGTCGTCGGGGTGGTGCTGGTGGAGCTGCTCGTCGCGCTGCTGGCCGAACCCAACAACTACGACTCGCAGACCTACCACCTGCCCAAGGTGGAGCACTGGGTGGCGCAGGGCGGCCTCGACTTCTGGCCGACCGCGATCCACCGGCAGGTGACCATCCCGCCCGGCGCGGAGTACCTGCTGCTGCACCTGCGGCTGCTCACCGGCGGCGACGCGCTGCACAACCTGGTGCAGTGGGCGGCCGGCATCGGCTGCCTGGTGGCGGCCACCCGGGTCGTCGCCCAGCTCGGCGGCGGCCGGCGGGCCCAGTTGCTCACCGCCTTCCTGCTCGCCACCACGCCGATGGTGGCGCTCCAGGCGACCAGCACCCAGACCGACCTGGTCGCCGCCGCCTGGGCGGCCTGCGCCGGGACGCTGGCCCTGGACGGGCTGCGCCGCCGCGCCGGGTGGGGCGACCTGCTGGCGCTCGGCACGGCCACCGGGCTGACCGCGCTGACCAAGACCAGCGGCCTGATCGCGGTCGGCCCGCTGCTGGTGCTCTGGGGGATCGCCCAGCTCCGGACGGCGTTCCGTCCCCCGGCCGCCGGCCCCGCCCGGCCGGCGGCCGGGGTGGCCCGGACGGTCGCCGGTTCGCTGCTGGTGCTGCTGGTCGCGGCGGCGGTGGTCGGCCCGTTCCTGGCCCGGGTGACCGCCGAGTTCGGGCATCCGCTCGGCCCGCCCCGGCTGCGCGAGTCCATCCCGATGGAACGGCACGACCCGGCCTCGGTGCTGGTCAACGCGCTGCGGATCGGGCACACCGCGTTCGACACCCCGCTCGCGCCGCTGCGCACCGGCAGCGCGGAGGCGATCATGGCGGGCTCGCGGGCGATCGGCGTCGACCCGCAGGACCGGGACATCACCTTCGGCCGGGAGGTCTTCCCGGTGCCGGCCTGGTACCCGGACGAGGACCGGGTGGCGTTCCCGCTGGCCGGGTCGCTGGCCCTGCTCGGCGCGGTGTTCGCGCTGGCCCGGCCGGGCCGGATCAGCCCGGAGCGGGCCGGGGCGCTGCGGGCGTACGCCACGGCGATCGTGGTCGCCGTCGTCCTGCACACCGCGATGATCAAGTGGCAGACCTGGGGCAACCGGCTGCTGCTCTACGCGCTGGTGGCGGCGGTGCCGCTGGCCGGGCTCTGGCTGGACGCGCTGTTCCGGCGGCGACTCGCCCCCGGTCGCCGTTCGGTGGCGGCGTCGTTGGCGGTGACCGTGCTGGCCACCTCCGCCCTGGCCGGGGTGCTGGCCCTGTCGTACGGCTTCCCGCGCCGGCTGGTCGGGGCCGGCTCGGTCTTCACCACCTCGGAGTGGGACACCCGGTTCCTGCGCCGGCCGCACTGGGCCGAGGAGTTCCGCTGGGCCGCCGACGCGGTACGACGGGACGGCGTGCGCCGGATCGGGCTCGTCCAGCAGAACGACAACTGGGAGTACCCCTGGTGGTTGTTGCTGCGCGACGCCGAGGGCCGCCCGCCGGAGCTGGTGGCGTTGCAGTCGGTGCTGCCCGACCGACCGCCGGCCGACCCGTCGACGGTGGACGCGATCGTCTGCACCGGCAGCCGCGCGGCCTGCGTCAAGCTGGTGCCGGCGGGCTGGCGGGTCGAGTACCGCGACTACGTCGGCTACGCCCTGCCGCCCGGCCGCTGACCCACGCCGCCCGGCTCGCGGGCCCGGCCCTGCCCGGCGGCGCAGATGACGGAAACCTTTCCGAGAGACATTCACATAGCTGCATCCCCGGCGCTACCTTCCGGTAACTCGATCGACGTCCCGCGATCGAGTGCGAAAGGAGTGCGTCGATGCCTGGCACCCCCACCCGGCGCGCACCGGTGGTCCGGCGGCGTCACCTCGCCGTCGTCACCGCCGCCGCCCTCGTCCTGCCCATGCTCCTCGGGCCGGTGTCCCCCGCCGCCGCCGACGACCGTCCGACCGTCCAGCCACTCCCGACGAACCTCGAAGCGGTCCGCGCCGCCGAGGCCACCGCGCTCTACGGCTCACCGGAGATCCGGCCGCTGGAGCAGCGCCGCACCGCCCTGGTGACGATGGGCGACAGCGAGATCTCCGGCGAGGGCGTGGGCAACTACGTCCCCGGCACCCACGAGCCGGGCAACTGGTGCGACCGCTCGTACGACCAGGCGGTCTTCCGCACCGGCATCCCCGCCGACGAGAAGTACAACATCGCCTGCTCGGGGGCCACCCCGTGGAACCTGGTCGCCGGCGGCCCCACCCAGCACAACGAGCTGAACCAGGGCGACCACCTGGCGATCAAGGCGCGCAACACGCACGTCAGGCTGATCTGGGTGGTGGTCGGCGCCAACGGCGACGGCACCATCCAGTTCGGGCCGGTCGCCACGGACTGCGCGGTACGCCGGGTCTTCTTCCAGGGCCCCTGCTATCCGACCTACACCGACCAGTGGACGATCCGCACCGACGGCAGCCGCCGCGCCGTCGAAGAGGCGCTCACCGCCATCCGCCGCACCATGACCGACGCCGGCTACCTGCGCTCCGACTACGAACTGGTGCTGATGTCGTACCCGAGCCCGGGCAGCCCGGACGTGGAGGACAACCCGAACTTCCCCGGCTGGTACTCCGGCGGCTGCCTGCTCTACCTGGCCGACACGGCGTTCGCCCGGAACAAGGCGGTGCCGCTGTTCGAGACGGCGCTGCGGGCTGCGGCGACCAACACCGGCACCCGCTACCTGGACGCCAGCCGCCTGTTCCACGGCCACGAGGTCTGCGCCGACGTCACCGCGGTGCGCGGCCTCTACATCGAGGTGGGGGTCTGGGACGAGAACGCGGCCCGGCAGTCGTTCCACCCGAACGCCCGTGGCCACGGCATGTTCGCCCAGTGCGTCACCCAGTTCTGGAATTCCGGCCAACAGCGGGCCACCTGCGTCGACCCGGCCAGCACCGGCGCCGGGGTGCTCTACCCCGGGCTGTTCGAGTTCAGGCAGCTGCGCAACGCAGCCACCGGCACCTGCGTCGACGGGAAGGGGTACGACTCGCGCAACGGCACCGTCCAGCAGTCGTACGCCTGCCACGGCGGGCGCAACCAGGGCTTCTGGTACGACCCGACCCGCCGGTCACTGCACACCGAGCTGTCCCACGACCGCTGCCTGGACGTGGCGGGCGCCTCGTTGACGGCCGGCACCGCGGTCAACGTGTACGACTGCCACGGTGGCGCCAACCAGCAGTTCGTCCTCGCCGGCAACCAGCTCAAGCCGGCCGGCGCGACCAATCTCTGCGTGGCCTTCGACAACCCGTGGTTCGGCACCCCCCGGCTGCGGCTCGCCACCTGCTCCACCAGCACCCGCCAGCAGTGGTCCTTCGAGTCCCGGTCGTTCGCCGCCCCCGTCGGGTACGGCCACGACGACTTCATCGGTTCCCGGGTCTACTGAGCGACGAGGGGAGCCGGCGCGGGCCGCCACGCCGGCTCCCCCGCGGCGGCCCGTCGGACACCCGGCGGGCCGCTGCGGTCACTTCTGCTTCAGCGGGACCACGATGAGCCGCGCGACGCTGGCGTCACCGTCCTTCGCCCCGGCGACGCCGACCGTCGTACCGACCTCGATGTCCTCGGACCGGATGGTGGTACGCCGCTCGACCACCCGCAGCTTGTCGCCGAGGGTCCAGGTCAGCGTGAAGCCGTCGGTGGACTTCACGGTCACCGAGTCGCCGTCGATCGCGGTGACCTGGCCGCGCTGCACCACGACGGTCTTCGTGCCGCCGTCCTTCGTCTGCACGACGGCCTCGCCGTGCATGGTGTTGCGGCGCAGCAGCACCCGGGCCTGCCGCCGCTTGCGCCACTCCTCGGCCCGCTCACCACGGGTCTTCTCCGCCGGGGCGGCCGAGGACGACGGCGCGGGTGCGGCCGCCTGCACGTCCAGCTCGGCCGGGTCGAGGCCCAGCGCGGCGAGCGCCTGGCCCTCGACGCCCAGCGCGGCGGCCACGTCGACCGCGGCGGCGGTCGGGGCGTCCGGTGTGACCGGGGCCGGACCGCAGCCGGCGACACCCAGCGCGATCGCCGCGAGCAGCGACGTGGTGCCGACGGCGATTCTCTGACCTGCCATGAGTCTCCCTCTCGTCCGTGGTGTGCCCAGCGTCGCGCGTCCGGGTGGGCGCAGGGTCAGGCCGATGTTCGGGTCAGGTAAGGATCGCCGGGCAGCCGGACGGTGAACGCCGCCCCGCCCTCGGTGGCGTGCCCGGCGGTGATCTGCCCGCCGAGCCGGCGGACCAGTCCGGCGGCGAGCGCCAGCCCCAGCCCGCTGCCGACCTTGCGCACCCCCCGGTAGCGCTGGTGCAGCGCGCCGCGTTCGAAGGCCACCGCCAGGTCGTCGTCGGTGAAGCCGGGTCCGCCGTCGCGGACCTCCAGGATCCCGCCGGCCGCCGGGGTCGGGCCGGCGGGCCGGACCGCGAGCACCACCGACGCCCCCGGCGGTACGACCCGCAGCGCGTTCTCCAGCAGCCCGTCGAGCACCTGCCGGATCCGCCCCGGGTCGGTGTACGCGGGCACCGGGGCGTCCGGCGCCTCCACCCGGAACGGGACGCCGACCGCCGCGCACCGGTCGGACCAGGTGCGCCCGGCGTCGACGGCCAACCGGGCGAGGTCGACCGGCACCGGTTCCAGCGGGAAGTCCGCCGCCTCCAGTCGGGCCAGCGCCAGCAGGTCGCTGACCAGCCGGTCGAGGTGTTCGGCCTCGGCGAGCATGGTGCGGCCGGTGCCGGGTGCCTCGTCCGGGCCGACCACCCCGTCGGCGAGCGCCTCGGCGTACCCGCGGATCGCGGTCAGCGGGGTGCGCAACTCGTGCGAGACGGAGAGCAGGAACTCCCGTTGCCGGCCCTCGCTGGTGGCCAGCGCGGCGGCCAGCCCGTTCAGCGCGTACGCCAGGTCGGCCACCTCGTCCGGCGGCTCCACCGGTACACGCACCGCCCGGTCTCCGGCGCGCAGCCGGGCGGCGGCGGTGGCGGCGTGCCGGATCGGCCGGGCCAGCCGGCGGGCCAGGAGGAGTGCGGCCACCACCCCGGCGGCGAGCCCGGCGAGCAGCGGCAGCCAGAGGCTGCGGAGCACCTGCCGCCACGGGCCCTCGGTGGTGGCCCGGGTCAGCACCACACCGCTCCCGCCGGGCAGCGCACGCCCCTCGACCAGCGCCCGTTCCCCGTTCACCAGCCGACGGCCGGAGACGTCCCGGCCGGTGGCGATCCGGTTCACCACCTGCCGGGGCAGGCCGGGGCGGTCCGCCGCGCCGCCCTGCACCACGTACACGTCGATCTCCTGCTGGCGGAGCTGGCGGATCAACCGCTCCCCGGCGGCGTCGCGCTGGCGGCTGGGGCGGACCCGGAGCACGTCGGCGGCGAGGCGGGCCTGGGCGGCGAGTGCCTCCTGATCCCGACGTTCCACGCCGCGTACCGCGAGGGGGACCGCGACCAGGGCGGTGACCAGCACGGAGACCAGCGCCACCGCGCAGGTGACGAGGATGGCGCGGGCGGTCAGCGTGCCGGCGAAGCGGCGGCGCGGCGGCGGCGACGTGGGACCGGCGCCGATCACCGGCAGCGCGACGGTGGGCCCGTGCGCCCGCTCCGGCCCGGCGGGCTGGTGCGGGCCGGGCGGCGAGTGCGGGCCGGGCGGCGGGTGCTGGCCGGGCTCAGGCATCGGCCGCGTACCCGACGCCGCGGTGGGTGCGGATCACGCCGGCGTCGCCGAGCTTCGCGCGGACCTGCGCCACGTGCACGTCGACCGTGCGGGTGCCGGCGTGCGCGGCGTAGCCCCAGACGCCGGCCAGCAGTTCCTCCCGGGTGAAGACCCGGCCGGGGCGGGCCATCAGGTGGGCGAGCAGGTCGAACTCGGTGGAGGTGAGCTGCACGGGGCTGCCGGCGGCGGTGACCGTGCGACGGGCCGGGTCGAGGGTGACCGGTCCGACCGTGCGGGGACGGTCCACCCCCTCGGGTGCGCCACCGGTGCGGCGCAGCACCGCCCGGACCCGGGCGACCAGTTCCCGGGGGCTGAACGGCTTGGTGACGTAGTCGTCCGCGCCCAGTTCCAGACCGACGACCCGGTCGACCTCGTCGTCGCGGGCGGTGAGGAAGATGACGGGCGTCCAGTCGCCCGTGCCACGCAGCCGGCGACAGATCTCGGTGCCGGCCATGCCGGGCAGCGCGATGTCCAGCACACAGGCCACCGGTCGCAGCCGGCGGGCGGCGGCCAGCCCGGCCGTGCCGTCCCGCTCCAGGTGTACGCCGAAACCCTCCCGGGCCAGGTAGAGCCGGACCAGGTCGGCGATGGCCGGCTCGTCCTCGACGACGAGGACGAGCCCACGCTGCGGGGCGTCGGCGGTCACCGGCCCATGATGACCGACCGCCGGTCACCACCGGCGTACGGCCGTGTTCGGATCAGGTAAGGATGCGGTCAGCGGGCCGGCACGGGACGCAGGCCGGAGCCGGCCGAGGTGGTCGTCTCCCCGATGGTGGCGACCACCCGCTCCTTCGCCGGGCGCAGCCGGGTACGGAAGGCGTGGTGCAGCAGGGTGTCGAGCTGCCAGACCTGCTTCGGGTGCTGGGTGTGCACGACGAACCGCTCGCGGACCCCGTCGATCGCGGTGGCGGCCAGTTCGACGGACTGGGAGCGGGGGTCGGGGCTCCAGGTGACGTTGCTCAGCTCGCGCAGTTCGGTGTTGAGGTGCAGGCGGAGCCGGTGCAGCACCCGCGTCTGCTGGGTGACCACCATCCGGCGGTGGGTGAGCAGGAGCAGGTACTCGCCGGCGACCGGCCGGTCGGGTCGGCTGCACCGGGCGACCAGGATGGTGGCGTCGCCGGAGCCGACGCACTGCCGGAAGACCGGCATGTGCCGGCTCACCGTCTGGACCGCCAGTCCGGTCTCGGCGGCGGCCGGGAGGAACGTTCGCGAGAAGACGTCCATGCCCTGCCCAACGAGCCGTGACCTGGGGTGACGTGGGTCACTACCAACTTTTGGAAGTTCCACGCCGCCCTGTCGCACCGCCTGTGCGACCTCCGCGGGCCGCCGAGGAGGTTCCGGCTAACGGACCGCCCGGGTCACCGTCGACCACAGCACCCGCGCCCAGGGCCGGCTCCGCGTGATCGTGGCCGAGCCGTACCGGGTGCTCACCGGTTCGACGTCGAGGTAGTTGCTGTCGATGTTGATCCGTACACCGCCCCAGGTCTCGTGGTGGTCGCCCTGGTACTGCTTCATCCGCTGCTTCGGCTGCCAGTACGAAGACGGGATGCGGGAGTCGGCGGTGCTCTTCACACCGTCCCAGTTGGCGAAGTCCAGCAGGTCGGGGCGGGCGTGCCCGCGCCGCGCGTACGCGCCCACGTGGTCGGCCAGGCCGGCGGAGGCGACGTTGGTGTAGAGGCCCGACAGGTAGCCGTGGTCGTGCAGCCGGGCGGTCCAGGCGCTGCTGAACGTCAGCACCGCCGTGGAGCAGGCCGCGTCGCCCGCGGGGTAGCGCTCCATGTCCAGGATGACCGTGCTGCGCGCGGCGAGCCCGAGGTTGCGGGCCTTCGCCACCGCGTCGTCGGCCGCCGCCCGGCCCTGGGCCGCCGCCTGGGCCGGGTCGATCCGCCGGCTGTACGTCGAGCAGGGCGCCTGGAGCCCGACGTAGAGCGGGAAGAACCGCCAGCCCTTGGCCTGCTGCTTCGACACCCAGTCCCGGGTCAGGTTCGCCTGGGCGCAGCCCCGGTTGACCCCGCCGATGTAGATGCCGACCGCCCGGTACGGCGACTGCAACCACGCGGTCATCGCGGCGTCCGAGGGCGCGGCACAGGTGTCGAAGCCGAGCCCCGTGAAGGTGCCCGGGTGCGGACCGGTGTACCCGGCCGCGCCGGCGGGCCGGGACGCGCCGGTGACCGCCACGGTCGCCAGCAGCATCCCGACCACGGCGGCGGTGAGCATCCGGCGGCCGGCCCGGCGCAGGCCCGACGGAGCGGAGGTGATCGTCACGGGTTCCCCGTTCTGGTGAAGGTCCTCGTGCGGCGGAGCGGGCGTGGACACGCGCTCCACACCGCCGGGGGGGGGATCAGGCCCGGCGTCGCCGGGCTTTCCACCCTGTCGGCGTCAGCTCCGTCATGGGTGGACGGACATGGGAAGGGTTCGGTTCAGCGAGTCCGCGTCACCACACCGGACCGGTACCGCGTCGGTGCCAGGTCGAGGTAGTTGCTGTCGATGTTGATGGTGACGCCGCCCCACGTCTCGTCGTGGTCGCCCTGGTACTGCTTCATCCGCCGCTTCACCCAGTACGTCGCCGGGATGGCGGGGTCGGACACCGTCTTCACGCCGTCCCAGTTGGCGACGTCCACCAGGTCGGGAGACACGTGTCCGGGCCTGCCGTAGGCGGCCACGTGGTCGGCGAGGCCGCCCCCACCGCTGCTGGTGTAGAGGCCGGAGAGGTAGCCGTGCTCGTGCAGGCGGGCACTGTACGCGCTGCTGAACGAGAGCACCGCGGCCGAGCAGACGGAGTCGCCCGCGGGGTAGTACTCGATGTCCAGGATGAGGGTGCTCTGCGGGACGATGCCGAGGTTGCCGGCGTTCGTCGCCGCGTCGTCGGCCGCCGCCCGCCCCTGGGCCGCCGCCTGCGCCGGATCGATCCGCCGCAGGTAGGTCGTGCAGGGCGCCTGGAGTCCCACGTAGAGCGGAAAGAGCCGCCAGCCCTTCGCCTGCTGGCTCGCCACCCACTCCCGGGTCAGGTTGGGCTGGGCGCAGCCCCGGTTCACCCCACCGATGTAGACGCCGACCGCCCGGTACGGCGACTGCAGCCAGGCGGTCATCTCGGCGTCCGACGGCGCGGTGCAGGCGTCGAAGCCCAGCCCGGTGAAGGCGCCCGGATGCGGCCCGGTGTAGCCGGCGGCCTGCGCCGGTGCGCCCGTGGCCGGGACCGCTGCGGTCGCGAGGAGCATCCCGGCCACGGCTGCGGTGAGCATCCGACGGGCGGCCCGACGCAGACCCGAACGAGTGGAGGTGATCGCCACGGATTCCCCGTTCTGGTGAAGGTCGTCGGACGGCGGAGCGGGCGTGGACACGCGCTCAACACCGACCGGGGGACAATCCTGCCTGGCCCACGCCGTGCTGTCCACCCCGCCGGCGTCCGATTCGGAACCTGCCGGGACATCAGGTCCGTCGAGCCCGGGCAGCGGACGGTCAGACCGGCAGCGGTTCGAAGAGTTCGCCGAGCCAGCCCGGGACCGCCTCGGCGTACTCGGCGCGGGACGGATCCGGGGTGTCCAGGGCGCGTCGCCAGGAGAGCGACCGGCTGACCACGGTGACCCGCATCGCCACTCCGGCCGCCTCGCGCAGGCTCGGCCGGTCGTGCCGGTCGGTCCACGCCTCCAGGTACGCGTCGCGCAGCCGGAGCAGCGCCGGGTCGTCCGGGCCGAGCCCGGAGGCGTACGCCACCGAGCGGAGCGTCACCAGCAGGGTGCCGAAGGGGTGGGCGAGGGAGGCGTCCCCCCAGTCGAAGAAGCGGTAACCGTCCCCGGCCACGAAGACGTTGCCGTCGTGCAGGTCGTCGTGCTGGACGCTGGCCGGCACGCCGTACTCCGCCAGCCGGCGGCAGAGCGCGGCGAACTCGTCCCGGTACGCTCGCAGCCGCTCGTACGACTCGGCGGTGAGCCCGTCCGGCGTGCCGCGCAGCAGCGCCGCGTCGTCGTCGAGCAGCTCGGCGTAGAGCGCCGGCAGCCGCTGCGGCCGATGGTCGGGCACCCCGGCGTCCAGCAGCGCGCGGGTGTGCGGGGCGACCGCGAGCTGGAGGGCGGCGTACCGGGGCAGCAGCCGTTCCCAGTGCGACAGGTCCTGCTGCCCGGCCAGGGTGTCGCGCAGGCTCGGGCCCCCGTCGGGCAGCAGGGACCAGCCCCGGCGGACGTCGAGCGCGATCGGGTCGAGCACCCGGCCCGGGGCGAGCCGGGCCAACTCCGCCAGCAGCGCCGCCTCGTGCCGGGTGCCCGGGTTGTTGGCCTTGAACCAGACGTCACCGGCGCCGGTCGGCACCCGCCAGACCAGCGACCAGGGGCGTACCCGGGGCTCGACCGGGCCGGTGACCCGGCGACCGTGCCGGCCGAGCGCCTCGGCGATCCAGGCGAGCGCGCCGTCGCGCCACAGCGGGTCCGACCAGTCGGGAGCGGGGGCAGTCGTCACGGTCCGCAGGCTAGGCGGCGCACGCCGACGGCGGCCAGCGAATTCAGAGCAGCTCGACGATGGTGGCGTTGGCCATGCCGCCGCCCTCGCACATGGTCTGCAGGCCGTACCGGATGCCGTTGTCCCGCATGTGCGCCAGCATCGTGGTCATGATCCGGGCGCCGCTGGCGCCGAGCGGGTGGCCGAGGGCGATCGCGCCGCCGCGCGGGTTGAGCCGCTCCGGGTCGGCCTCGGTCTCGGCCAGCCAGGCGAGCGGCACCGGGGCGAACGCCTCGTTCACCTCGTACACCCCGATCTCCTCGATGCCCAGCCCCGCGCGGCGCAGCGCCTTCGCGGTGGCCGGGATCGGCGCGGTGAGCATGGCGACCGGATCGTCGGCGGCCACCACGGCGGTGTGCACCCGGGCCAACGGCCGCAGGCCGTGCCGGCTGGCCCATTCGCTCGTGGTGACGGCGAGCGCGGCGGCCCCGTCGGAGATCTGCGACGCGGAGCCGGCGGTGACCACGCCGTCGGCGCGGAACGGGGTCTTCAGCTCGCCGAGCTTCTCCAGCGTGGTGTCCCGTCGGATGCCCTCGTCGGCGGCGAACTTGCCGCCGTCGGCGAGCGCCACCGGGGCCAGCTCCGGGTCGAACGCCCCGGCGTCCTGCGCGGCGGCCGCCTTCTCGTGGCTGGCGAGCGCGAACTCGTCGAGCTGGGTACGGGAGAAGTGCCAGCGGGCGGCGATCAGCTCCGCCCCGACGCCCTGGTTGAACGGGAGCGGCTGGTCGTCGGCGAAGCCCTCGACGCCCCGGTACCGCTGGCGGACCTGATCGCTGAAGGGCATGCCGTCGGCGACGCTGGAGCCCATCGGCACCCGGGTCATCGACTCGACCCCGCCGGCGACCACCAGGTCGGCCTGGCCGGAGAGCACGGTGGCGGCGGCGAAGTGCAGCGCCTGCTGGCTGGAGCCGCACTGCCGGTCCAGCGTGGTGCCGGGGACCGACTCGGGCCAGCCGGCGGCCAGCACGGCGTTGCGGGCGACGTTCCAGGACTGCTCGCCGACCTGGGAGACGCAGCCCCAGACCACGTCGTCCACCTGGCCGGGGTCGATCCCGGTGCGCTCGGCGAGGGCGCGCAGCACGTGCGCCGAGAGGTCGACCGGGTGCACGGTGGCCAGGCTGCCCTTGCGCCGCCCGACCGGGGTACGTACCGCGCCGACGATGACTGCGTCACTCATGACTACTCCCCGGTAACTTGGGCTGCCCTCGATCGTACGTCCTGCACCGGTGGGCCGTCCTCCCCCGGGCTGGCATGCTGGTCCGGTGCAGCCCTCATCGTCCCCGGCCCACCAGTGGCGGGTGCCGCCGGCCCTGCCCGTGGTGAAGCTGGTCGGCGCGGCCGCGCTGGCCGGGCTCGGCCTGATCCTGCACGACGGTGACCTGGTGCAACTGACGCTGGCGCTGGTGGCCGCCGCCGGGCTGGCCGGCTGGGCGCTGCGCGACCTGCTCGTCCCGGTGCGCCTCGCCGCCGACCCCGACGGCGTCACCGTCGTGCACGGCTTCGCCGGCCGGCGCCGGCTGCCGTGGGCCTCGGTCGAGGCGATCACGGTCGAGCGGCGTACCCGGCTCGGGCTGGCCGCCGAGACGCTGGAGATCGACGCCGGGGAGTCACTGCACCTCTTCGGCCGGTACGACCTGGACGCCCCGCCCGACGAGGTGGCCGAGACGCTCCGGGCGGCCCGACCCGGCTGACCCTCCCGCCGGGGCGAGGCGGCGTCGGGGCTCAGCCGGTCAGCGCGGCCGTCCGGACGAGCACCAGGCCGAGCAGCGCCACCAGGATGATCGCGGTGCCCACCGACTGGAACACCGACCGCCGCATCCGCGGCGCGTACGCCAGCACCCAGCCCATCGCCGCGCCGGTGACCAGGCCGCCGACGTGCCCGGGGATCGAGATGCCCGGCACGGTGAAGGTGAAGATCAGGTTGATCACCAGGATCGGCACGATCGCCGAGGTGTCCCGGCCCAGCCGGCGCATCAGCACGAACACGGCGGCGAAGAGCCCGAAGATCGCCGTGGAGGCACCGGCCGACGCGGCGTTCGGGCTGCTGAACAGGTACGCCGCGACGTTGCCGCCGAGCCCGGCGACCAGGTAGAGCGCGAGGAAGCGCAGCGGCCCGAGCAGGGCCTCCAGCTCCCGCCCCAGCACCCAGAGCGCCCACATGTTCAACAGCAGGTGCACCAGGCCGTAGTGCAGGAACATCGCGGTGACCAGCCGGTACCACTCGCCGGTGACGATGCCCTCCACCGGGAACCGCGGCGGCCACTCGGCGAGCACCGCGCCCCACTGGGTCAGCGGGGTGCCGCCACCGAGCAGGCCACCGAGCCCCCCGCCGGCCATCGAGTCGCCGCCGCCGTCACTGGCGATGGAGAGCACCATCATCAGCAGGTTCAGCGCGATCAGCGTCCGGGTGACGAGGCCGCGACGGCCGGCGGCACCGCCACCGAAGGCGGTACGCGCCGGCCGAACGCTGCGGCGTCCCTCGTTCACGCACTCCGGGCACTGGTGGCCGACGGAGGCGTCCCGCATGCACTCCGGACAGATCGGCCGGTCACAGCGGGTGCACCGGACGTACGTCTCCCGGTCAGGGTGGCGGTAGCAGACCGGAGTGGTCGGCGCCGACCCACCGGTGGCGTCGCCTGCCTGCCCGGGGCGTTCAGTCATGCGTGCAAAGGTACCTCGCCACCCCGGTCAGGCCGGGGTGCGCTCGATCTCGACCCGCTCGATCACCACGTCCTGCAGCGGCCGGTCGCTCGGACCGGTCGGGGTGTTCGCGATCGAGTCGACCACCTTCGCCGACTGCTCGTCGGCGACCTGGCCGAAGATGGTGTGCCGGTTGTTCAGGTGCGGCGTCGGCGCGACGGTGATGAAGAACTGCGAGCCGTTGGTGCCCGGCCCCGCGTTCGCCATCGCCAGCAGGTACGGCCGGTCGAAGCGCAGCTCCGGGTGGAACTCGTCACCGAACTTGTAACCCGGGCCACCCCGGCCGGTGCCGGTCGGGTCACCCATCTGGACCATGAAGCCGCTGATCACCCGGTGCGAGATGGTGCCGTCGTAGTACGGCCCGCTGCCCGGCTGACCCGTACGCGGGTCGGTGTATTCCTTGTTGCCCTCGGCCAGGTCCACGAAGTTGCGGACCGTCTTCGGAGCGTGGTTGGGGAAGAGCTCCAGCCGGATCGGGCCAGCGTTGGTGTGCAAGGTGGCGTAGACAGCCTCGGCCACGGGTACTCCTCACTCGTTGGTCAGTTCCATGCGGATCCTCCCATGTGCCCGATCTGGCAGTGCGGAGGCATCCGAAGGTGGAGGATGACGAAGGAACAACTCCCAGGAGGTGGGAACCGTGTTTGGAATCGGGCGGCGTAAGACCCAGGGGCAGCTCGCGAAGGTCGAGCTGAACCAGGGCATCGGTCACCTTCGACAGGCCGCGGCGTACGCGGCGAAGGGTGCCGGCGCCACGGTCGGCCCGCGGGTCCAGGCAGCCCGGGGCGCCGTCGCGCCGACCGCGATCGTCGTGCGGGACAGGGCGTCGAGCGGCTTCGCCTCGACGGCCGCGGCCGTCGCGCCGCTGGTCCTCGCTCTGCGCAAGGCGCAGGCCGAGCAGGCGGGCAAGGTCATCGCCGGGAAGAAGGCCGCCGCTGCGAAGCAGTCCGCGGTGAACAAGAAGGTGAAGGCCAAGAACGCCAAGGCCGCCAAGAAGAAGCAGAAGAAGTCGCGGGGCGGCCTGATGACCGGCCTGCTGGCCGCCGGCGCGGTCGCCGGCATGGCCGGCGCGATGGCCGTCCGCCGCCGCCGCGAGCAGCAGGAGTGGGCCGAGTACGACCCCACCCGCGGCATCGACCCCGTCAGCGACGAGGTCGACACCCTCGTGGTCGAGACCCCCTCGGCCAACGGTGGCAAGGTGACCGACTCCTCGACGATGTCGAGCGGTGCCGGCACCGCCGGTGGCCCGACCGGCGCGGGCAGCTCGGCGGTGGCCGGCGGGGACAGCGCCTCGACCACCACCCCCGGCACCCAGCCGGTGATCCACGCCAACGACAAGGTCCCCTCGGTCGCCGAGGGCGCCACCGACGTCTCCGGACGTCCGGCGGACGACGTGTCGAAGGCTCTCGGCAAGGGCACGGCCAAGTCCAGCAGCCGCTGACCGGCGGCATCGCCGGCGGCGCGGGAGGCGACTCCCGCGCCGCCGGCGTTCGCGCACCCGTCGTGCCCGCGTCCCTCGTCCCGTTCGACGACCCGGGCGGCCGACTCGACCGACGACGCTGCGCCGAGGCCGGGGTCGGTCAGAGCCAGCCGTTGCGGCGGAACCAGCGGTACAGGGCCAGCGAGATGGCGAGCATCAGGGCGAGCACGCCCGGATATCCGTACGTCCACTTCAACTCGGGCATGTTCTCGAAGTTCATGCCGTAGACCCCGGCGAACGCGGTCCAGACCGCGGCGATGGCCGCCCACGCGGCGATCTTGCGCATGTCGTTGTTCTGGTCGACGGTGACCTGCGCCAGCCGCGCCTGGAGGATCGAGTTGAGCAGGTCGTCGTACGAGTTGACCTGCTCGACGGTGCGGCTGAGGTGGTCCTGCACGTCCCGGAAGTAGCGGCGCACCTCCCGGGGTACCTCCCGGTTGACCTCGGCCACCAGGGTGAGCAGCGGTCGTTGCAGCGGCACCACCGCCCGCTTGAACTCCACCAGCTCCCGCTTCATCTGGTAGATCCGCTGGATCCGGCCACTGCCCTGGGGCGCGAAGACGTCCGCCTCCAGCACGTCGAGGTCGTCCTCCAGTCGGTCGGCCACCTCCAGGTAGAGGTCCACCACCCGGTCGGTGACCGCGTACGCGACGGCCCACGGGCCGTGCAGCAGCAGCTCCCGCTTGGCCTCCAGGTCTGCCCGCACCGCCGCGAGTCGACTGGCGTCGCCGTGCCGGACGCTGATCAGGAAGTCCGGCCCGATGAAGAGCATCACCTGACCGGTCTCCACCACGTCGGAGTTCTCGGTCAGCTCCGCGTGCTCGCAGTAACGGGCGGTACGCAGCACCAGGAAGCTGACCTCCCCGAAGCGCTCCAGCTTGGGGCGCTGCTGCGCCTTGACCGCGTCCTCGACGGCCAACTCGTGCAGGCCGTACGTCTCGGCGATGGCGGACATCTCGGTCAGCTCCGGCTCGTGCAGCCCGAGCCAGACGAACGCGTCCCGCTCCCTGCGGGCGGCCTCCAGCGCCTCGGCGTAGTGCCACTCGCCGGGCTGCCGTCGACCGTCGACGTAGAGGGCGCAGTCCACCACGCCGCTGCGCCCCGGCCCGGCCGGCGCCGGGGTACGGGGGGAGCCGTCGGCGTTGAGGATGCGGGACATCGCACGCACCGGCGCGGCCCAGGCGCGTGGGCTGAGCACCCGCGCGCCGTGCTGCGTCGCCGACCGCTCCCGCGCACCCCGCTCCACCATGCCTGCCTCTCCCCTCCCACCCCGCCCACCCCGCACGCTACGCCGCCCCTCCCACCCCCTCCCCGCACCC
>NZ_JBNADX010000036.1:0-44375 GCF_049629545.1 Micromonospora citrea | reverse complement strand
GGATGCGGCAGTGCGCTGGGGGGCGGTGTGCCGCAAAGGGGGAGGTTCGGGGGACGTCTCCGGCGGCGGTGCCTGCGCGGGGTCCGGGGGGACGCCTGGCGGCGGGGCCTGCTCGGGTGTCCGGGGGATGTAACCGATCCGGCCGGGCCTGCATTCCGGGGGGGGTCTCGAGGGCCGGGGATGCGGTTGCCTTGCCTAGTGCCCGGTAATGTAACCCGCCCGGCGACGCCCGCATTCCTCGGCCTGACCGACCCGGTGGCCCGCGTTGTCGGGCGTCCCGTGCGGGAGCGCCGGTGGTTATGCCATGTACAACGCCCCGGCCCCGTCGCCGATTCCGCCACCGGGGTGGCCCCGACCACGGGACCCCGCAGGTCAGACCGGATATCCGGTGACAGGCCGGCTCACCCGTCAGACGGCACGAGCCGAGCCGGTGACCGCCTGGAAGCGCCCTCATGATCTCCGAACACTCCTCGTCACAGCCGCCCCACGGATACGCTGCGCACCGAGTCGGACAAACGGGGGCAAAATGCAAAGGCTGTTCTGTACCAGACCTCGGCGGCGGACCCTGGCCGCCGTCGCCGCGATCGGGATGCTGCTCGTCAGCGGCTCGGTGGCGCCACCGTCGTACCGGCCGGACAACCGGCTGGTCGCCGTCTCAGGTGTGGGCCCGGTCAACCCGGTAGCGCCGGCGCTCAGCTTCGGGGTGATGACCGAGGGCGACGTGAGCGCGATCAGCGCCGAGAACGAGGGCACCATGGCCGTCGGGGGGAACCTCACCTTCGGCACCTACCAGCTCGCCAACAACAGCGTCGGCTCCTTCGTCGCGCCCGGGGACACCCGCCCTACCGCCCTGGTCGTGGGCGGGCGGGTCGACTTCGCCGGCAGCGTCCCCGGCTCCCGGCTCCAGGTCCTCTCCGGCGGGTACGCCAAGGTCGGTGACCTGACCGGCACCTTCGTCCGGGACACCGACAACAACGGCGCGCAGGTGAACACCCGCATCCTGCCGACGAACGACTACGACGCCACGCCCCGGGTCGAACTGACCACCCGGCAGGCGCCGAGCAGCGTCGGCCCCACCTCCCCAATCAACTTCGAGGCCGCCTTCGCCGACTTCCGCAGCACCTCCACCGGCCTGGCGACCTGCGACAACACCGTGGTGCTGCGGACCCCCAACGGTGACGTGCTGCCCCGGCCGATCCCGCCGGGCAGCAACGCCGTGGTGACGCTCGCCCCCGGCGTGACGAACGTGCTGAACATCAGCGCCACCGACCTCGGCAACATCGAGACGTTGACCTTCGCCAGCCGGCCCACCGCCAGCACCCCGCTGCTGATCAACGTGGACACCACCGGTGTCGGCAACGACTTCGCCTGGACCGCGCCGAACTTCTCCGGCATCGGCGGCGAGGAGGCCCGCTACATCCTGATCAACTTCCCGACCGCCACCCGGATCACCCTCACCCCTGCCGCCCGTACCATCGAGGGCAGCATCTACGCCCCGAACGCCGACCTGATCGACCTGTCGGCGAGCAACACCGAGGGCAGCATCATCACCCGGACCCTCGACCACCGCGGCGGCGAGATCCACTACTTCCCGTTCAGCACCACCCTCGCCTGCGACGGCGCCACCCAGGCCAGCATCGCCGTGGTGAAGTCCTCGACCACCGTCACCGTCGACACCGTCGGCCAGCAGGTGCCGTACACGTACCAGGTGGTCAACACCGGTACGGTGCCGCTCACCGACGTCGCCGTCACCGACGTCCGCACCCCGCCGTCGTCCGGTGGCGACCTCGGCCCGGTCAGCTGCCCGGTGACCACCCTGGATCCCGGCGCGTCCACCTCCTGCACGGCCACGTACACGGTCACCCAGTCGGACCTGGACAACGGCGCGGTCAGCGACACGGCCACCGCCCGGGGCACCCCGCCCGGCACCACCAGCCCCGTCCTCTCCGACCCCAGCTCGCTCACCATCCCGGTCGCCGGCGTCGAGGCGTCGATCGCGGTGACCAAGTCGTCGACGACGACCGGCATCAGCGCGGTCGGGCAGCAGGTGCCGTACCGGTTCCTGGTGGTGAACACCGGCGGGTTGACGTTGACGCAGGTGGCGGTGACGGACGTGCAGACGCCGCCGTCGTCGAACGCGAACCTGGGGCCGATCACCTGCCCGGTGACCACGCTCGTGCCCGGGGCGGCGACCACCTGCACCGCCACCTACACGGTCACCCAGGCCGACCTGGACAACGGCGGGGTCACCGACACGGCCACCGCCCGGGGCACCCCGCCGGGCAGCACCACCCCCGTCACCTCGCCACCGTCGACGCTCACCATCCCCGACTCGGGGATCGAGGCGTCCATCGCGGTGACCAAGTCGTCGACGACGACCGGCATCAGCGCGGTCGGGCAGCAGGTGCCGTACCGGATCCTGGTGGTGAACACCGGCGGGTTGACGTTGACGCAGGTGGCGGTGACCGATGTACAGACGCCGCCGTCGTCGAACGCGAACCTGGGGCCGATCACCTGCCCGGTGACCACGCTCGCCCCGGGGGAGTCCACCACCTGCACCGCCACGTACACCGTCACCCAGGCCGACCTGGACAACGACGGCGTGACCGACACCGCGACCGCGCGCGGCACCCCGCCGGGCAGCACCACCCCCGTGCAGTCGCCGCCGTCGACGCTGACCATCCCGCAGGCCGGGGTGACCGCCTCGATCGCGGTGACCAAGTCGTCGACGACGACCGGCATCAGCGCGGTCGGGCAGCAGGTGCCGTACCGGTTCCTGGTGGTGAACACCGGCGGGTTGACGTTGACGCAGGTGGCGGTGACCGATGTACAGACGCCGCCGTCGTCGAACGCGAACCTGGGGCCGATCACCTGCCCGGTGACCACGCTCGCCCCGGGGGAGTCCACCACCTGCACCGCCACGTACACCGTCACCCAGGCCGACCTCGACGCCGGGGTGCTCGCCGACACCGCCACCGCTCGGGGCACGCCGCCGGGCGGTGGCGACCCGGTGGTCTCGCCGCCGTCGTCCCTGACCGTCACCGGCGAGCCGACACCCGCCATCGCGGTGGTCAAGCACTCGCCGACCACCACCATCGACGCCGTGGGCCAGCAGGTGCCGTACCGGTTCCTGGTCACCAACACCGGCAACCAGACGCTGTCCGACGTGACGGTCGTCGACACCCAGACGCCGCCCTCGTCGAACGCGAACCTGGGGCCGATCACCTGCCCGGTGACCACGCTCGCCCCGGGGGAGTCCACCACCTGCACCGCCACCTACACCGTCACCCAGGCCGACCTCGACAACGACGGCGTCACCGACACCGCGGTCGCCCGGGGCACGCCGCCGCGCACCACCACACCGGTCGAGTCCGCCCCGTCGGCACTGACCATCCCGGCCGAGGACGTGGTGGCCGGCATCGCCGTGGTCAAGCACTCCACCACCACGACCATCGACGCCGTGGGACAGCAAGTGCCGTACGAGTTCCTGGTCACCAACACCGGCGGGCGCACCCTGACGGACGTGACCGTCGTCGACACCCAGACGCCGCCCTCGTCGAATGCGAACCTGGGACCGGTCACCTGTCCGGTGACGACCCTGACGCCCGGGGAGTCCACCACCTGCACCGCCACGTACACGGTCAGCCAGGCGGACCTGGACAACGGCGCGGTCAGCGACACGGCGATCGCCCGAGGCACCCCGCCCGGCGCCACCACGCCGGTCGAGTCCCCGCCGTCCTCGCTGACCATCCCGGCCACCGAGGTGGGCGCGTCGATCGCCGTCGTCAAGGCGTCCACCACCGTCACCATCAACGCGGTCGGGCAGCAGGTGCCGTACGACTTCCACGTGGTCAACACCGGTGGGCTCACCCTGACGGACGTGACCGTCGTCGACACCCAGACCCCGCCGTCGTCGAACGTCAACCTCGGCCCGGTCAGCTGCGCGGCCACGACCCTGGCCCCGGGCGCCTCGACGAGTTGCACGGCGACCTACACGGTGACCCAGGCCGACCTGGACAACGGCGGAGTCAGCGACACGGCGGTCGCCCGGGGCACCGCGCCGGGCGCCACCGCGCCGGTGGAGTCCTCGCCGTCGTCGCTCACCATTCCCGACGCCGACATCGAGGCGGCCGTCCAGGTGGTCAAGGCCTCCACCACCACCGGCATCACCGAGGTGGGGCAGCAGGTCCGGTACCGGTACCTGGTGGTCAACACCGGTGGACTCACCCTGACCGGGGTTACGGTGAACGACACCCTGCTCTTCCCGGCGGACCGGGCCTTCCTGTCACCGATCGTGTGCGGCCCCGACGACATCCCGAACGGGCAGGTCACCCTCGCCCCCGGTGAGTCGATCGAGTGCCGGGCCACGTACACGGTCTCGCCGGCCGACTACGCGCAGGCGTCCCTGCTCGACGTGGCCACTGCCACCGGCACCCCGCCGTTCGGCCCGCGGCCGGTGTCCCCGCCGTCGCCGCTGGACCTGCCGGTGCTCAAGCCGTCGATCGGCCTGACCAAGTCGGTGAGTCCGCAGGTGGTGTCCCGCCCCGATGACACCGTCACCTACCGGTACGTGGTCACCAACACCGGCAACACCACGCTGACCTCCGTGACGGTCGACGAGACCAGCTTCTCGGGCACCGGGCCGTCGCCCGCGATCAGCTGCGGCGACGTGCCGAACGGGGAGGTATCCCTCGACCCGGGCCAGAGCGTCACCTGCACCGCCACCTACGCGGTGACCAAGGCGGACCTGAAGGCAGGCCGGATCACCAACACCGCCGTCGCCACCGGCACTCCGCCGGACGTGCCGGGCGCGCCGCCGCTGGACCCGGTCCGCTCCGAACCGGCCTCGGCCACGGTCACCGCCACCCGGGACGCGGCGATCACGGTGGTCAAGTCCTCGCCGGTCCACAAGGCGCACCGGGCGGGCGAACGGGTGCCGTACCAATTCCTGGTGAGCAACGTCGGGGCCGTCGCGCTGACCGGGGTCACCGTCACCGACACCCTGGTCGCGCCCGCCGACCCGGCGAACCTCGGCCCGATCACCTGCGGGCCGGACCGGGCCCCGAACGGATCGGTGACGCTGGCCGCCGGCGCGTCGGTGACCTGCCAGGCGGTCTACACCGTCAGCAGGGCCGACGTGCGCCACGGGTCGATCACCAACACCGCGACGGCGACCGGCACCCCGCCGGCGGGGCCGGCCCCGGTCTCGCCCGAGTCGCGGCTGACCATCCCGGTCAAGGGCGGCAAGCTGCCGGTGACCGGCGATGTGTTCCCCGTACCGGTGCTCGCGGGCGCGGCCGTGGTGGCCCTGCTGCTCGGGGTGGCGCTGGTGCTCCTCACCCGCCGTCGCCGCACCGGCGACCCGGCCTGACCGGACGGCCCGGCCGGGCCGGCGGTGACGCCGGCCCGGCCGGGATCGGCCCACTCCGACCGACGCGGATCGGCACTCCTGCTGGGCCGATCCGATCGCCAGGATCGACGGTACGCACACCGATCCTGGAAGGACCGACGATGACGACGGCCGACATGTGGTTCGACCCGCGCTGCCCGTGGGCGTGGAACGCCTCCCGCTGGCTGCTGGAGGTGGAGCGGGTCCGCCCGGTGCGGGTCCGCTTCCACGTGATGAGCCTCAGCGTGCTCAACGACGGCCGCGACGACCTCGAACAGTGGTACCGGGAGTGGCTGGAGCCGGGCATGGGCCCGGTCCGGGTCGCCGTCGCGGCGGAGCAGAAGGCCGGCAACGAGGTGCTGCGCGACCTCTACACCGCCCTGGGCACCCGGATCCACCACGACCGCGCCCCGATCGGGCGGGAGCTCTACGAGGCGGCGCTGCGCGAGGTGGGGCTCCCCGTCGACCTGGCCGACGCGGCCGAGCAGACCGGGTACGACGAGGCGCTGCTCGCCAGCCACCACGCGGGCCTGGACCCGGTCGGCGAGGACCTGGGCACCCCGACCATCCACGTCACCGACCCGGCCGGGCGGCACACCGCGTTCTTCGGGCCGGTGGTGGCCCCGATCCCGCGCGGCGAGGACGCCGGCCGGCTCTGGGACGGCGTGGTGCTGGTCGCCGGCACCGACGGCTTCTTCGAACTCAAGCGCGCCCGCACCCGACCGCCGATCGAGCGCTGAGCCGCGCAGCCCGCCGACCGCGCCACGCCGTTCAGCCCGCCGACCGTTCGCCGCCGCCGAACGTGGCGGCGAACGGACCGCGGTTCGTCGCGTCCGGCACCGCGAAGACCACCAGGTCGAACGCGCCCGCGTACCGGCCGTCCGGGCCGAGCAGATCGGCGAAGGCGGCTGCCACCTGCGCGGGGTCGTTGCGGAACACGCCGCAGCCCCACGCCCCGAGGACCAGCCGCCGGTGCCCGTGCGCCAGCGCCACGCCGAGCACCCGCGCCGCCCGCCGGCGCAGCGCCCCGGCCAGGTCGGCCGGCTGACGCAGCGCCCCGGCGTTCGGCGCCGCCGCGGTCAGGAAGGCCACCCGGTACGGCTCGACCAGCTGCCCCGCGTCGTCGCGGAACACCGGCACGTCGGGGGAGTGCACGACCCGGTCGGTGTAGAGCGGGTCGCGCAGCGTCCGGTGGTGCTCGTGGAACTGCGGGGCCGTGCGCAGGCTCGCGACCAGCGCGGACGACCGGGCGAGGCTCTCCTCCTGGGCCTGCGCGCCGGTGGCGTACCCGCCGCCGGGGTGCTTCGCCGAGGCGAAGTTCAGGCAGGCGACCGGGTCGGCGCCGGTGGCGGCGAGCCGTCGGGCGGCGGCGAGGGTGGTCTCGTCGGTCACCTGCACCGTGGACGCCCCGACCGGGCCGGGCTCGGGCAGCGGCTCGTCGGGCAGGTGCAGGGTGGCGGCGGGCACCGGGCCGTACCGGCCCTCGGCGACCAGGCGGTCGGTCTCGGCGGCCAGCGCCGCCCGCTGGGTGCGGTTCACCGGGCCATCATGCCGACCCGAGACGATCCTGTCCGCCGGCTTTTCTCCCCGGCCCGGCATCTGCCTGGTGTCGGCCCCGTCCGCGACCCGGCGTCGGCCTGTCCCGGCCCGCCGCCACCGCCCGGCGCCGCAGGCCGCCGCGCCCACCGGCCCGGGCGGCGTGCAGTCACCGCCGCGCCCGGCGACGTCGATGCCGACTCAGGCCGGCTCGACCGGGAGCGGCACCGGACGCTTCGCCACCCGGTCGTCGCCGGAGGACCGCCCCCGCAGGTGCCGCCCCAGCCAGGGCAGCAGGTGCCGGCGGGTCCAGGCCAGCTCGGCGCGGAGCACCTCGTGGCCGCGCCGCCGGGGCAGGACATCCAACGGGCGGGTCCACGAGTCGTCGTGCCCGGGCAGTCCGGCGGTGTACGCCAGCGCCGCGGCGATCCGCTGGTGGCCGGCGCTGTTGGCGTGCAGGCGATCGTCGCTCCACAGTCGAGGGTCGGAGGCGACCGGGTGTGCGGCGAAGTCCACCAGGGTGGCGCCGGTGTCGGCGGTGACCCGGCGCAGCGCCGCGTTGAGGGCGACGATCCGGCCGCGCAGTGGACGGGCCAGCGGCATCACCGGCACCGGGTCGGGCAGCGTGAACGTCAGCACGGTCGTGCCCTGGCCGACCAGGGCCCGCTGCATGGTCCCGACGTCGGCGGCGATCCGCGCGGCGTCGAAGGAGGGACGCAGCACGTCGTTCATGCCGGCGACCACCGTGCACAGGTCGGGGGCGAGGTCGAGGGCCGACGGCAACTGCTCGGCGAGGATCCGGGCGGTGGTGCGGCCCCGGATCGCCAGGTTCGCGTACTCCAGGCCGCCCTGGGCGCGGGCGACGGCCTCGGCGAACCGGTCGGCCCAGCCACGGTAGCCGCCGGCGCCGTCCGGATCGTCCAGTCCCTCGGTGGTGCTGTCACCGATCGCCACGTACCGCCGCCACATCACGACCGCCAGCTTAGGGCGTCCGTCGACGTGCCCGGTGGGCCCGCGGCGGGCGACGGCCGGGCCGCCGGGCGGATAGCGTACGCCGGATGAGCCCCACCCGACGCCTGCTCGACCCCGGCCAGGTACGCCGCTACGTCGCCGCCTCGCTCGGCGCGGCCGTCCGGGTGACCGACTGCGGACCGCTGACCGGGGGCGGCTTCGCCGCCGTCTGGTGGGTGACCCTCGACGACGGGCGCACCGTGGTGCTCAAGGTCGGACCACCGCCGCAGGTGCCGCTGCTGCGCTACGAGCGAGGACTGATCGCCGCCGAGGCACGTTACCTGCGGCTCGTCGCCGAGCGGGCGCCCGGCGTACCGGTCCCGCCACTGCTGCACCACGGCAGCGACGCCGACCTCGGCGACTGGCTGCTCGTCGGTCACCTGTCCGGCCGTACCCTGGCCGACCTCGCCGCGGACGGGGTGCCCGCCGAGTCGGTCCGGGCGGAACTCGGCGCGGCGCTGGCCACGCTGCACCGGGTCACCGGCGACCGGTACGGCTACGACGACGGCCGGGCGTCCGGGCCGACCTGGCGGGCGGCGTTCACCGCGATGCTGGACGACCTGCTCGCCGACGCGGTCGACTGGGCGGTGCCGCTGCCCGTGCCCGCGTCCCGGCTGCGGGAACTGGTCGACCGGCACGCCGGTGTGCTCGACGCGGTACGCCGTCCGGCGCTGCTGCACTTCGACGGCTGGGCCGGCAACGTCCTCGCCGACGCCGGCCCGGACGGCGCGTACCGGCTCACCGGCCTGGTCGACGGTGAGCGTCACCTGTGGGGCGACCCGGTGATGGACCTGGTCTCACCGCTGCTCGGGCGCCGGACCGAGGACGAGCCGGACGACGCCTTCCTGCGCGGCTACCGGACGGCCGGCCCTGCGGTCGGGCTGGACGACGACGGGGCGCGCCGCCGCTGCGGCCTCTACCGGCTCCACCTCTACCTGCTGATGACCGTCGAGATGCCCAGCCGCGGCATCACCGTCGGATCGGATCCGGGCCGGGTCGCCTGGCTCGCCGCTCAGCTCGCCCGGGAACTGGCCGACCTCGACCGGCCGTGACGGGGTGCTAGAGCCAACCGGAGCGGCGGAACAGCCGGTGCAGGGTGATGGCGGCGGTCGCCATCACCAGCAGCGCGGCCGGGTAGCCGTACGTCCACTTCAGCTCGGGCATGTGCGCGAAGTTCATCCCGTACACCCCGGCCACGGCGGTCTGGGTGGCGGCGATCGCCGCCCAGGCCGCGATCTTGCGCATGTCGTTGTTCTGCTCGACGGCGAGCTGGGCGAGGCGGGACTGCAGGACCGAGTTGAGCAGCTCGTCGTACGCGGCGACCCGGTCGACCGCCCGGGCCAGCCGCCCCTCGACGTCGACGAACCAGCGGCGCAGCCCGGGCGGCGGCCCACCGTCACGGACGGCGACCAGCGCGCGGATCGGCTCGGCCAGCGGCAGCACCGCCCGCTTGAACTCCACCAGCTCCCGCTTGAGCTGGTAGACGTGCTGGATGTCGGGGGAGCGGTCCGGGGCGAAGACGCTCTCCTCCACCCGTTCCAGGTCGTGCTCCAGGTGGGCGGCGACCTCCAGGTACAGGTCCACCATCCGGTCGGTCACCGCGTACGCCACCGCCCACGGCCCCTGGGCCAGCACCGACGGGCGGCGTTGGAGCTCCTCGCGGACCGTGGCCAACGCGCCGGAGGCGCCGTGCCGGACGGTCACCACGAACCGGTCGCCGAGGAAGACCATGACGTCCCCGGTGTCGACCACCTCCGAGGTGGCGGTCAGTTCGCTGTGCTCGACGTACCCGGCGGTACGCGCCACCAGCAGCGTCACGTCGCCGTGCCGCTGCACGGTGGGGCGGTGCCCGTCGGTGAGGGCCTGGGCCACGAGGAGCTCGTCGAGGCCGAAGACCTCGCCCACCTGGGCCATCACCGCCGGGTCCGGGTCGTGCAGGCCGAGCCAGACGAAGGTGCCGCGGCCCCGGCGGGAGCGGGCGTGGGCGTCGGCGTAGTGCGGGCGTCCCGGTTCCCGACGGCCGTGCGCGTAGACCGCGCAGTCGACCACGGCGTCCGGGTTGGACCGTCGGGCGGCCGGGGCGTCCACCCCCTCGTCGAGTCGGAGCAGCCGCCCGACCAGCGATCCCAGCCGGGGGACCAGCCGTGCCGCCACCGCTCGCCGTCGCACCCGGTCCACCTCCGCCTCGCCCTGCCGAGGGCCCACCGTAGTACGGCGGCGCCGCAGCCGGCCGCGGGGTGGATCAGGACACGGCGGTGGCGCGGACCACGATGTTGTCGGAGTAGTCGCGGGAGCGTTCGTCGAAGCGCCCGCCGCAGGTCACCAGCCGCAGCGCCGCGCCGGGCCCGCCCGGGCCGTAGACCATCGCGGTGGGGAAGTTCCGTTTCGGGTACGCCCCGACGCCGTCCACGACGAAGGTCACCACCCGGCCGTCGCCGCGGGTGACCAGGACGGTGTCCCCGGGGCGCAGCCGGCCCAGCTCGAAGAAGACCGCCGGCCCGTCGCGGGTGTCGACGTGTCCGACGACGACGGCGTTGCCGGCCTCGCCGGGGCTCGCGCCCGGCAGGTACCAGCCGGCCACGGCGGGCTGGTCCAGCGGCGGCACCTCCAGGGTGCCGTTCGGGTCGCCGGCGACCGGGACGAGTTCGGCGCGTACGCCGATCGCGGGGATCTCGATGCGCCGTGGCTCCGAGCGGGGCAGCACGGGTCCCGGGGAGCTGCCGCGGTCCGTGCCGCGGGCGTCCGCGCCGGGCTGCGGCGGAGCCGCCGGGGTCGCGGTCAGCCCCACGGCGATCAGGGCGATCCCGGCCGTGGCGGCCACGGTCGTCGCGGCCACCGCCGCCCGGGTACGGGTGAAACGGGTCATCGCCGCGCCTCCCCGATGGCGATGTGGTCCGGGTGCCCTCGCCGTCTGCGGCGCGGGCACCCGTCCCGAGGGATGGTTCGTGTGGTGTCTGCGGTCAGGCGACGGTGGCCGCCCGGCGTCGACGGCGCACCAGGACGGTCGCCCCGATCGCGGCGGCTCCGGCCAGCGCGCCCCCCGCGGCGAGCAGGCCGGCAGGGGCGCCGTCGCCGCCACCACCACCGGCGGGCGCCCCGCCGATCGGGGTGACGGTGAACGTGGCGGTGCCGGCGGAGCTGCCGTCACCGCAGGTGGCGGTCACCGTGTAGGTGCCGAGGGTGAAGCCGGCGGTGAAGAGTTCGGCGCTCAGCCCGCCGCCGGCCGCGGCGGTGGTCGAGCGGACGTTCTGGTCCCGGTTCGGCCCGGTGACGCGGAAGATCGCATCTCCGGCCTTCGGATTGCAGCCCGTCGCGGTGAGCACCACCGTGCCGCCGACCGGCGTCGTGGACGGGGACACCGTGGTCTGCGCGAGCGCGGCGGCGGGCAGGGCGAGCATGCCGAGTCCCACGCCGAGCGCTGCCGATACGAGAACTCTCTGTGCCTTCATACGCGTCTTCCCTCACTTTTCGTCCGCTGTCTGCGTGGGACGTCGTTCGGGTGGCCAACTCCGTAACTAGCACCGGTGTGGCCAACACTAGGAGGGTTGGGCCCCGAGGTCGGCCAAAATGAGAAATCCTCGTTGCCGTCACGTGTTTTCTGTCTGGCCGGGAGCTGCGGAAATGCCCGGCCAGGAACGCACACACCACCCGTCGGGCTGCTCCGGGGCGTGCCCCCTCGTCCGGTTCGGCCGGTCTGCGGCCGTCCGGGGCGGTCGTATCCGTGCGCGAGGTCCGGCCCGGATCGCCGGAAATCGTCGGCGGACCGGTGCCCGCAGTCGTGGCCGGGGACGAGTCGGCGGGAAAGGGACGAGTGCCTGCTCCAGGCAGGACGGTGCGGGCAGGGCCGAACCGGGGCAGGACCGGGCTCCGGCGGGGAAGACCACCCTCGCCGACGAGTTGGCCGAGGCGGTGCGGGGTCGCACCGATCGGCAGGTGGTCCGGGTCGGCATCGACCACTTCAAGCGACTCGTCGCGCGGCGCACCGCGTACCCGCAGGACTCGCCGGAGAGCTACTACCTCGACTCCTGGGACCACACCGCGATCCGCGACCTGCTGCTGCGGCCCCTCGGCCCCGGCGGCGACCGACGCTACCGCGACGCGGTCGCAGACCTGCCGGCACGCGCTGCCGTCGACGGGCCGTGGCACGTCGCGGCGGACAACGCGGTGCTGCTCGCCGACGGGGTGTTCCTCCAGCGCCCGGAGCTGGATCCGTGGTGGGACCTGCGGATCTGGGTCGACATCGGGTTCGACGAGGTGTTGCGGCGCGGGATCGCCCGGGACCAGCGGTGGATGGGGTCCGCGGCGGAGGCGGAGCGCCGCTACCGGACGAGGCAACCATTCGGCTGCTTGTCCACCACAGGCAGCCGCCTGGTTGCCTGTCCACCCGCGCGCCTGACCGGCGTAGTCGGGCAGCTAGCCTCCTAGGATGCACTAGGGGCGGTGACGTCACCCATGCCGTCGGCACGGCCTTCAGCCTCGCGAAGAGGGGGACTTGACCGGGCGTCGGCGCGAGAGCGCCGGCCGTGCGGTGGCTACCGTGGGACGCGGCGCCAGAACTGGCGTGGGGCGTATCCGTCGCGGCGCAGCCAGTGTTCGGTGTAGACGATCCGCTCCACCTCGACGACGACCAGCGGGCCGGTCGGCGGATCGTCCAACGACCGGGACCGTTCCACGTGGTCGGACTGCCAACGCACGGCGGGCCAGTGGTGGTCGAAGTCGGCGTCGCCCGGGTGCCGCACCCCGGCCCGGCCGAACAGTTGCGCGCCCCGGCTGCTGGCCTGCCCGACCAGCGGGGCGAAGATCCCGACCGAGACGCGCGGGTCGGCGGCGATGTTGCGCATCTTCGGCGAGTCGGCGGCGGCGGTGAACATGACCGTGAAGTCGAGGTGGAAGTAGCGCACCGGGGTGGCGAGTGGACCGTGCGGCCCGGCGGTGGCGAGGACGCACATGTTCTGCGACGACAGCAGGTTCAGGATGCGCTCTTCGAGGCGGTCGCGGTCGAGGCGGGCGGTGGGGGCGGGGCCGGCGAGCCAGGGGTTGGTGACGGGCATGCCAGATCCTCCCATCGTCGCCGCCGCGTCGTCAGACCCGCTCGTACACCGAGACGTGCTGGCGGCTGGCGGCGGTGAACGGGCTGCGGTCCCAGTCGTTCCACCGCTCCCGCAGCCGCATGCCGCCGAGGCGGGCCATCAGGTCCAACTCGGCCGGCCAGCAGTAGCGCAGCCGCAGCGGCCGCAGCGTCGTACCCTGCGCGTCGAAGGTCACCCGCTGGTAGGTGACCGCCTGCGCCGCCGGGTCGTGCTGGAGGAACTCCATCTGCACCGAGTCCTCGGTGATCCGGCGGGTGGCGACCCGCTGGTCGCGGTCGAAGTCGCGCAGGTCCTGGACGAACGCCTCGACGACGAACAGCCCGCCGGGGGCGAGGACCCGGCCGACCCCGGTGAACAGGTCCACCTGCCGATCCTGGTCGGGCAGGTTGAACAGGGTGTTGAAGACCAGATAGGCGAGGTGGAAGGGGCCGTCCACGTCGACATCGGCCATGTCGCCGGCGACGACGGGGATGTCCTCGCCGCCCGGCTTGGCCCGCATCCGCTCCAGCATCGCCGGCGAACCCTCGATCCCCTCCACGGCGACACCGCGCCGGGCGAGCGGCACGGCGACCCGGCCGGTGCCGATCGCCAGCTCCAGGACCCGCCCACCGGCGGGGACGAGAGCGGCCAGGAACTCGACGGCGGGGGCGGGATCGGGATTGTCCCGCACGTCGTACTCGTGGGCGTACCGGTCGAAGAAGGCCGGGTCGTTCAGTCCGCTCATACCGTGCAGCCAAGCATCGACGAGGCTGAGCAGGCCACCGGTTTACCGCCGCCGGGCCTGCAGGGTGTACGTCTGCGCCAGCCGCCAGGGCCGGTCGGTCAACCGCCACTCGCCGTGGGCGTCCTTCACCTGCCGGCCGGGCAACGCGTCCCAGGGAGCGCTGTCGTGCTCGACCAGCATGGTCAGCTCCAGGCCGGCGTCGAGCAGCGCCGTCACCACCTCGCCGAGGCCGTGGTTCCACTCGTGGGTGGTGTTGTGCCGGAACGTCACGTCGGTGTCGACGTACGTGCCGGGCTCGTCCCACACCGTCGGCTCGGGGCGCTCGAAGTACGGGTGGTCGACCACCAGCAGCCCGTCCGGGCGGGCGTCGTCCAACGCCCACAGCATCGGGTGCCCCTCGCGCAGGAAGAGCCGCCCGCCGGGGCGCAGCAACGCGGCGACGACCCGCGCCCAGCGGCGGACGTCGGGCAGCCAGCACAGTGCCCCGACACCGGTGTAGACCAGGTCGAAGCCGCCCGGGTCGAGCACGCCGGCGGCGTCGTACACGTCGGCCTGGACGAAGTCGACGGCGGCGTCGGCCCGCTCGGCCAGGGCGCGGGCCTCGGCCAGCGACGCGCCGGAGAAGTCCAGCCCGGTCATCCGCGCCCCGAGCCGGTGCAGCGAGACGGTGTCGGTGCCGATGTGGCACTGCAGGTGCACGCCGCGCAGCCCGGCCACGTCGCCGAGGCGCGGCAGGTCGAAGCGGACCACCTCGCTGAGGTACGCCGGGTCGGCGGCGAAGCGTCGCACCGCGTAGTCGGAGGAGGCGGCGTGGGCGGGGGCGCGCTCGTCCCAGTTGGCCCGGTTGAGGTCGCGGTAGTCGGTCACCGGCAGACCGTGCCACACGGTGAGGTGGGCGTACAACGGCGATTCGGCTGTCCGGATAACGCCTCGGGCGGGGCGGGTCGGCGCTGGTAGGTTGCCTGGCCGTGACGGGGGAGAGACTGGACGGGCGGTTCGCCAGGTTGTGGGCGGCGAGCACCCTGTCGGCGTTGGGCAGCGGCATGGCCACGGTCGCCGCGCCGCTGTACGTGGCGGCGCGCACCGACGACCCGCTGGTGGTGTCGGTGGCCGCCGGGGTGGCGTGGCTGCCCTGGCTGCTGTTCGCGTTGCCCGGCGGGGTGCTCGCCGACCGGGTGGACCGCCGTCGGTTGATGGTGGTCATCGACGTGGTGCGGGTGCTCGCCCTCGCCGTGCTGGCCGGCGCGATGCTCACCGGCCGGGCCGGGGTGCCGCTGCTCTACGCGGTGCTGTTCCTGCTCAACAGCGGTGAGATCGTGTTCCGGGCGGCGAGTCAGGCGATGCTGCCGGCGGTGGTGCCCCGGGCGCGGCTGGAGCGGGCCAACGGTTGGCTGGGCGGTGGGACCACGCTGGCCAACGGGATGCTGGCCGGCCCGCTCGGCGGGTTCCTCTTCGTGGTCGCCGAGAGCATCCCGTTCGCGGTCAACGCCGGCACCTACGCGCTGAGCGCCGTCCTCGTCGCGCTGGTCGCCGGGTCGTACCGGGGGGTCGCCGACGCCGACCGCCCGGCGACCCGGTCGGTGCGCGCGGAGATCGTCGAAGGGTTCCGTTTCCTGGCGGGGCAGCGGTTGCTGCGCACCATGGCGGTGCTGATCGGGTTGCTCAACCTCACCCTCACCGCGGCCATGGCGGTGCTGGTCCTGCTGGCCACCGACCGCCTGGGCCTGGACTCGGTCGGCTACGGACTGCTCTTCACTTGCATGTCGGTCGGTGGGCTGCTCGGCGCGAGTGTCGGCGACCGCCTGGTCGCCCGGGTGAGCGCGACCTGGACGGTGCGGGTCGGCCTGCTCGTCGAGGCCGGCCTGCACCTGGCCCTGGCCGCCTCGACCAGCGCCTGGTTGATCGGTGCCGCGCTGTTCGCCTTCGGGGTGCACGGGGCGCTGTGGGGCATCGTGTTCAGCTCGCTGCGGCAGCGGCTGACCCCGTCGGCGTTGCAGGGCCGGGTGAGCGCGACGACGCTGTTCGTCGCCGCGGGTGGCAACTGCGCCGGGGCGCTGCTCGGCGGGGTGGTGGCCGGCGCGTTCGGGTTGACCGCGCCGTACTGGGTGGGGTTCGTCGTGGCGGTGGCGGTGTCGGCCGCGACCTGGCGGGTGTTCGACCGGGCCACGGTCGCCGCCGCGTACGCCGACCCGCCGGCCCGGCAGCCGGTCATGAGCTGACCGGCAGCACCACCCCTTCGGCGGCGGAGCGGTGCGCCAGTTCGATCAGCTCGACGGTGGCGACGGCGTCGGCCGGGTCGACCGGCAGCGGGCCGCCGTCGCGCAGCGCCGTCGCGAGCTGGGCGTAGAAGTCCTGGTAGCGGCCGGGTTCGGTGGGCAGCGGGCGCAGCTCGCCGTCGACGCCGAGGTGGCCGTGGCGCTCGGGTGGGACCTCGCCCCAGCCGGGCGTGTCCGGCCGGCCTCCGGCGCGCAGCGCCTCCTCCTGCACGTCCAGCCCGTAGGTGGTGTACGCGGCGCGGTCGCCGAGGATGCGCATCCGGGGGCCGAGCTGCGCGGCGACCGCGCTCATCCACAGGTGGGAGCGGACCCCGCCGGTGTGGGTGAGCGCCACGAACGCGTCGTCGTCGACGAGCGCGCCGGGCCGGCGTCGGTCCACCTCGGCGTACACGGTGCGCACCGGCCCGAACAGCTGTACCGCCTGGTCGATCAGGTGGGCGCCGAGGTCGTAGAGGGCGCCGCCGGCCTCGCCGGGGGCGGCGCTCTCCCGCCAGCCCGCCTTGATCGCCGGTCGCCAGCGTTCGAAGCGGGACTCGAAGCGGGTGACGCGGCCCAGCTCGCCACTGGCGACGAGTCGTCGGGCGGTGCGGAAGTCGCCGTCCCAGCGGCGGTTCTGGAAGACGGTCAGCGGGACGCCTCGCCGGTGCGCCTCGTCGACCAGCGCCCGGCCCTCGGCGGCGGTGGCGGCGAGCGGCTTGTCGACCACGACCGGCAGGCCGGCGTCGATCGCGGCCCGGGCCATCGGCAGGTGCTGCCGGTTCGGCGTGGCCACCACGACCAGGTCCAGTGCCAGTGGGGTACGCCAGAGCAGGTCGGCGTCGTCGACCAGGCGGGCGTCGGGGTGCTCCCGGCGGACCTGCTCGCGGCGGTCCGGGTCGGTGGTGACCACGGCGTGCAGCCGCAGCCCCGGGGTGGCGGCGATCAGCGGGGCGTGGAACACCCGGCCGGCGATCCCGTACCCCAGCAGCCCCACCCGCAGCGCGTCGCTCATCGTGCCCCCTCCGCCGGTCCGACTTCCGAACCTACGCCCCGGGCGGGGCGCGGGCCGGTGCGGTCAGCCGGGAGTCGGGTCGGTCACCCAGCCGGCGACGAGCACCAGGCCGGTGCCGCGGTGCACGGCGAGGAACCCGAACGGGCGGTCGACATCGAGGCGGAGGACCCGCTTGGGCACGGTGTGCCGGGGCGGCGCGGAGCCGGCCCGCGCGGCGACGGCGGTGACCGCGGCGGCGCGGAACCCGGTGGCGGAGAACTCGGCCCGTACGGTCTGCCGGGCCTGGTCGACGCTGAGCTGTGGGGAGATGCCCGGGAAGTGGTCGCCGTCGCCGGTGGCGGCGGCCAGCCCGAACAGGTCGGGCCGGCGCAGCAGGTCGTGGTCGGCGTCGACGGCGAAGGCGACGGTGGCGACGCGCAGTTCGGGGCGGTCGTCGAACGCCTCGACGGTCTGTTCGGTGACGCCGGGTCCGGCGGGCTGCGGCAGGGTCGGGCCGCCGGTCAGCGCGCCGATCGCGGCCGGCAGGACGGCCGGCGCCGGGCGGCCGGGCTCGCCGAGGGCCAGCACCACGTCGACGTCGGCGTCGCCGGGCACGGTCAGCAGGCTGACCGCTCCGGCCTCGGTCCGTGCCACCCGCAGCGCGGTCAGGTCGCCGTCGCTGCGGCGCAGGGTGGCCAGCCGGCGGCCCTGCCAGGGGCCCTGCCGGGGCTGCGACCAGCCCTCGCCGAACGGGGTGGTCCAGTCGGTGCGCACCGACAGTGCGGCGGCCAGCACCAGCGCCGTGCCGCGGTCGACGCGCACCGGCATCCGGTCGACCAGCCCGTCGGTGCGGGTGGCCGCCCAGTGGTCCAGGACGGGTTGGTCGACCGTCGGGTCGCCGGTCAGCTCGCCGCGCATCGAGGCGGGCACGTCGCGCCGCCACGCCTCGCCCAGCGGCAGCCCACGGCGGGACCAGAAGCCGACGGCGAGCCGGGTGGTGGGGGAGCCGTCGAGGCCGAGGTCGCCGAGGTCGGGGGCGACGGCCCGTAGTTCGTCGCGGGCGGGACCGGCCGCGTGCCGGGCGAGCAGGGCGAGCAGCGGGTACGCGCCCGCGCCGGAGAGCACGCTCTGCCGGTCGTCCAGGTGCGACGTCCAGCGGGCGGTGAGGGCGTTGGCGTGTCGGACGCTCATGCCGCCGCACCGTACCGGCCCGGGGCGACCGCCGTGGGGGCCGCGCCCGGCGGGGCAGGCAGGTGTGACAGCGTGGGCGGGTGGAGAACGTCGACCTGGCCCTCGTCGGTGGCGGTGGCGCCGGTTCCCTGGTGCTCGCCGCGCTGGACCGGCACGACCTGCGCGGGCTGCGCGTCGCCGTGCTCGACCCGGTGCGCAAGCGGGGCCAGGACCGCACCTGGGCGTTCTGGGGCGCCCCGGACGCGGACCTGGAGCCGATGCTCAGCGCCAGTTGGCGGCGGGTGGAGGTGACCACGACGGCCCGGCGGCGGGTGCTCGACCTCGCCCCGCTGCGGTACGCGATGCTGCGCTCCGGCCCGCTGTACGAGCGCGCCGCCGAGGCGGAGCGGCGGCTCGGCGCCACCCGGATCGACGCGGCGGTCGACGCGCTCGACGACGACGGCGCCGGGGTGACCGTCCGCGACGGCGACGGTGCGGCGCTGCTGCGGGCCCGTTGGGTCCTCGACTCCAGCCCCCGGCCGCCCCGTCGATCCGGCCGCACGAGCTGGTTGCAGCACTTCCGTGGCTGGTGGCTGGAGTCCGCCACGCCGGTGTTCGACCCGGACCGGGCGGTGCTGATGGACTTCCGCACCCCGCAGCCGGCCCGGGGGGTCTCCTTCGGCTACGTGCTGCCGGTCAGCGACCGGTACGCCCTGGTCGAGTACACCGAGTTCTCCCCGGCGCCGATCGACGACGCGGCGTACGACGCGGCGCTGCGCGGCTACGCCGCGCTGCTCGGGCTCGACCTGGGCGCGTTGACCGTACGGGAGGTGGAGGACGGGGTGATCCCGATGACCGACGCGCCGTTCGAGCGCCGGCCGTCGGCCCGGGTGGTCCGCCTCGGCACCGCCGGTGGGGCCACCCGCCCGTCGACCGGGTTCACCTTCTCCGCGATGCGCCGGCAGGCCGAGCAGGTGGCCCGGGCGGTGGCGGCCGGCCGGGCCCCGGTGCCCCGACCGGCGTACCCGGGTCGTCACCTGTGGATGGACGCGGTCGCGCTGCGGGCGTTGGACCGTCGGGCGGTCGGCGGCCCGGAGTTCTTCGACCGGCTCTTCGACCGCAACCCGCCGCAGCGGGTGCTGCGGTTCCTCGACGGCGCCACCGGCGTCGCCGAGGACCTGGCGGTGATGCGGTCCAGCCCGCTGCTGCCGATGACCTCGGCGGTGCTCGGTGACGCCGCCGGCCGGCTGCGTGCCCGGTTGACGCCGGCGTCGGGGTCCCGGGACCGCCGCCGCGCGGACGCCTAGCCTCCGGTCGTCGCCGAGCCGGGCTCAGCCGGCGCGCACCGCGTCGCGGATCAGCCTGCGCAGCCCTTCCATCGGGTCGCCGTCGTTCGCGCCGAGCCGGTTGCGCGTGGCCGCCACCGCCAGCCCCAGCTCCGGGTACGCGTAGGCGAGGCTGCCGCCGCTGCCGGCGGTGCCGAACGCCCCGTCGTCGTCGACGGCGTAGCCGAGGCCGAACGCCGTCGGGGCGCCGAACACCCATTCGGTGCCGTGTGCCGCCACCGTGGACACCGCGTGCAGCCGCTCGGCGGAGATCAGGCGCACCCCGTCGACCGTGCCGATCAGTGCCGCGTACGTGCGGGCGGCGGCGCGGGCGGTGAGGGTGCCGACCGCCGGGACGTCCGCCCGCAGGACGTCGGGCCGGCTGCCGATCGTCGCGTCCGGGCGGACGGCGGGCGGCGCGACCCGGTCGAGGTTCGGCAGGTGCGCGCCGGCGACGTCGAGCATCGCGGACAGGCCGGCGTCCTCCAGCCGGGCCAGCCGGTCCAGGTCCGCCTCGGGCACCCCGAAGAAGAGCTCACCGGCGACCCCGAGGGGCGCGGCGACCTCCTCGGCGAGCACCTGGGAGATGCGGCGTCCGGTGACCCGGCGGACCACCTCGCCGACCAGCCAGCCGAACGTCCACGCGTGGTACGCGATCCGCGCGCCGGGCGTCCAGAGCGGGACGGCGTCGGCGATCAGGGCGCACATCCGGTCCCAGTCGGTGAAGTCCTCCGGCGTCACGTCGGCCGGCAGGGTGGGCAGCCCGGCGGTGTGGGTGAGCAGGTGCCGCAGCGTGACGCCGTCCTTGCCGTGGCGGGCGAACTCCGGCCACACGTCCGCCACCCGCAGGTCGTAGTCGAGTGCGCCGCGCTCGGCGAGCACGTGCACCACGGTGGCGGTGAGCCCCTTGGCGGTGGAGACGCCGAAGATCGGCGTGTCGGCGGTCATCGGGCGTCCGGTGACCCGGTCGGCGACGCCGGCCACCTCGTCGAGGATCGGCTCGCCCCGCAGGTACGCCGCGACCTGCACCCCGGTCTCCCGGCCGCTGCCGACGAGGTCGTCGAGGGTCGCGCGCACCTCGGCGCGTAGTCCGTCCGGTCCATCGGTCATGGACGCCGACTCTGCCAGAGCCCGCCGCCGGCACGCCGCCGGTTTTCGCCCGGCGGAGAGCCGGGCGCGACGCGCCGCCGGAGCGACCGCGCGCCGGTGGCGGCAGCGGGCACCGGTAGGTTCTGCGGCATGGCGCAGGCGGAGTGCGACAAGGTCGTGGAGATCTGGACCGACGGGGCGTGCAGCGGCAACCCCGGTCCGGGAGGCTGGGGCGTCGTGCTGCGCTACGGCGGCCACGAGCGGGAGCTGTGCGGCGGTGAGGCGACCCCGACCACGAACAACCGGATGGAGCTGACCGCCGCGATCGAGGCGTTGGAGACGCTGACCCGGCCGGTCACCGTCCGGCTGCACACCGACAGCACGTACGTGCGCAACGGCATCACCAGCTGGCTGGCCTCGTGGAAGCGCAACGGCTGGCGGACGGCGGCGAAGCAGCCGGTGAAGAACGCCGACCTGTGGCAGCGGCTGGAGGCGGCCTGCGCCCGGCACGACGTGACCTGGCTGTGGGTGAAGGGGCACAACGGCCACCCGGAGAACGAGCGGGCCGACGCGCTGGCCAACCGGGGGATGGCCGAGGCGCGGGCCGCCCTCAGCGTGCCAGCAGCCGCCCGCGCAGGGCGGTGACCAGGGCGTCGTCCACCCCGAGCCGGTCGCGGGCGTAGCCGCGCACCGAGCCGTGCGTGGCGGTCAGGTCGGCCAGGAACAGCCGGATGACGTCGGCCGGCGCGCGGCCGTACCAGGGCCAGCGCAGCGTGCGCCCCGGGTGGGCGGCCCGCCAGTCGGCGACCAGCCGGTCGGTGGCCGCCTCGGTGAGCGCGAAGTCCTCGGCGATCTGCTCCTCGTCGACGTCGAGCAGGGCCAGCAGCAGGGCGGCGAGCAGGCCGGTGCGGTCCTTGCCGGACGCGCAGTGGAACACCAGCGGCCCGTCGGCGGCGGCGATCGTCTCCAGCGCCTGGCGCAGCTCGCCGGCCCCGTCGACGGCGACCTCGGCGTACCGGTCGGCGAGGTACCGCCACGGGTCCGCGTCCGGGTCGATCTCGGCCTGATCGTAGGGGCGGTGCTCGACGCTGAGGTTGTGCCAGCTCAGGTCGGGCAGCTGCGGCGCCCGGCCGCGCGCGGCGATCTCCGACGGGTAGCGCAGGTCGATCACGGTGCGTACGCCGAGCGCCCGGAACCGGTCGAGGTCGGCCCCGGTCAGCTTGTGCAGCGAGTCGGACCGGTACAGCAGCCCCCACTGCACCGTGCGCCCGTCACCGGCCCGCCAGCCGCCGAGGTCCCGGAAGTTGTGTAACCGGTCGAACGGGATCTGCCTGCCCACCCGCCGCACCCTACCGATCCGCCGTCGGCGGCGTGGTCCCACGACGCCGGACACGGCGGTGATCACGGCGAGCCGTGGCACACGTCGGGCCCGGCCGGACGACGCCGACCGGGCCCACGCCTGTCGGGCCGGCTACACCTCGCTGGCGGGGTTGACCGCTTCCTCCTCGGACGGGTCACCCGCCCCGGTGACCGCGTCCACGTCGTACCCTGCCCGGCTGGTCTCCCGTGCCGACAGGTGCTCCTCGGCGGGCAGGTCCGCGAAGTCGTCGCCGGTGTCCTCGGTGCCGCGCAGGGAGTCGCCCGGCGGGCGCAGCGACGCCTCGTACGCCGAGGTGCCGTCCGGCTCGTCGGTGCTGGCCCGGTCGGTGCGCTGTTCGTCGGTCATGCCGACCTACCTGCCCGTCTGGTGGGCCGGCAAACACCTCACCGGCCGCGTCGGCCCGCCCCGGCGCGCCCGGGCGGGCGCGGTCGGTGCACGGGGGTGAGCGTCAGCCCCGACCAGTGCCCGGGGTGACGCAGCGCCGCCGGCAGCCGGGTGCCCCGGTCGCCGCGGGCCGCGTCGAGCTGGGACTGGTGCAGGAAGAGGGTGCCGCGCAGGTCCGCGCCGCGCAGGTCGGCCCCGCGCAGGTCCGCGCCGGTGACGTCGGCGGCCCGCAGGTCCGCGCCGCGCAGGTCCGCGCCGACCAGGCAGGCCCCGCGCAGGTTCGCCCCGATCAGGTACGCCCGGCGCAGGTCGGCGCCGAGCAGCATCGCCCCCCGGTGGTCGACGCCGTCGTGGCCGGCCCGGACCTGCTCGCTGGCCCGGGCGAGCAGCGGGTTGACCTGCCCCCGGTACGCGTCGACGTCCATCGCCCGCAGCTCGTCCGGGCTGCCGCTGGTGAGCTGCCGGGTCCGCCGCACGGCGTCGCGCAGTTCGTCGCGCAGCGGGCCGTCGGGGGTGAGCGTCACCGCCTCGGTGAGGTACCAGAGCAGCTCGTGCAGCGGTCGTACGGCGGTGAAGGTGGCGAACATCGCTGTCGCGGTCCTCGGGTCGTCGCGCCAGTCCTGTCCACCGAAGGTGCTCGTGACCTGCTGCCCGGCGCCGAAGCAGTCGAACACGGTGCAGCCGGGGAAGCCCCGCTCGCGCAGCTGGTCGTGGATGTCGCAGCGCGAGTCCGGGCGCAGGTTCGGGCACGGTTGCCCGGCGGGCTTGTCCAGGGCGAAGTCGGTGGAGGCGGCGAACGCCGGGGCGACGCAGCACAGCCCGACGCAGCGGGCGCAGTCGGCGCGCAGTTCCCCTTCCGGGGGTGTTCCGGACACGGTGAGCGGTCTCCCACGGTTTCGGCGTTTCCGGGCCGCCGGATCGGGCCCCGGCCCATTGTCCGTCCGGCGGCAGGCAGTGCCGGCGGCGGGGAGGGGCGGGACGCGGCGCCCGCTCCCCAGGAACGGGCGCCGCGCCGCTGCGGTCAGAAGTCGAACAGCGCGCCGGTGCCGCGCAGCATGAGGCACCGGTTGCCGTACGTCTCCGACCAGTTCACCGGCCGGTCCTGCCAGTACCCCCAGGCGTGGACCGTGACCGGTGCGTATTCGTAGGTGCAGGGCCCCTCGTCGAACTCCAGCGCGGCGAGGTCGCCGTCGACGCGGGCCACGGTACGGCAGGCGGTCGCCGCGTCGGGGTGGGTGCCGCCGGTCGGGCCGCACAGCAGCAGGGCCGTGCGCTGCTCGTCCTGCCGTTCGGTCTGCAACACCAGCACCGACGGGGTGTGCGGGCCGACCCGTGGGGCGGCCTCGGCCGGCCGGGGGAGCAGCATCGCCGCGGCGACGGCGAGGATGGCGGCCGTGACGACGGCGGCGGCGCGTCGGGCGAGGGACATGGTGACGTCCTTCCGGTTGCGGGGCCCCTGGTGGGGGCCGGTGGACGGCCGGGCCGTCGTGTGGCCGGGCCGGGGCAAACCCTAGGAGGACGGTGTGAACGCGAAGCGTCACGAGTTGTTACACCGCCTGTCTCCGTGAGGACGTCAGGTGTGACACGCTGCCCGGTTGGTCGTCCGTTCACCGGGCCGGCTGTCGCAAAGGTCTCCGGCCCGACCCATCGGTTGCGCCGGTGTTACCGGCGACCCGCGCCCGGCCCGCCCGCCACTCCTTCCGGCGCAGGTGCGCGCCGGCCTGCGGGTCCGTCAGGTGTGACGGCCGGCGCGGCGGGTAGCCGCGGGGCATGGACCTGGTCGAGGAGGCGCCGTACCGGTTCCGCATCGACCGGCACGATCCGATGCGGGTGCCCGGGGTGGTGTTCGCGTCGCGGTCCCTGCTGCCCGACGCGGCGGGGGACCGGTCGCTGGAGCAGGTGGCCAACGTCGCCACCCTGCCCGGCATCGTCGGCGCCTCGTACGCCATGCCCGACGTGCACTGGGGGTACGGCTTCCCGATCGGCGGGGTGGCCGCCACCGACCTGGCCACCGACGGCGTGGTCTCGCCCGGTGGCGTCGGTTTCGACATCTCCTGCGGGGTGCGGCTGCTCGCCGCCGACCTGGACCGGGCCGAGCTGGCCGGCCACCTCGACGCGGTGATGGACGGGTTGAGCGTCGCCACGCCGCGGGGGATGGGCCGGGGCGCGGTGTGGCAGCTCGCCGACCGCGCCGAACTCGACGCGGTGCTGCGCGGCGGCTCCCGGTACGCCGTCGAACGCGGCCACGGCAACGCCCGCGACCTGGAACGCTGCGAGGACTACGGCGCGGTCGACGACGCCGACCCGGCCCAGGTGAGCGAACGGGCCGTGCAGCGCGGGCAGCAGCAGGTGGGCAGCCTCGGCTCCGGCAACCACTTCCTGGAGGTGCAGGCCGTCGAGGAGGTCTACGACGCGCAGGTGGCAACGGCCTTCGGGCTGCGGCCCGGTCAGGTCTGCGTCATGATCCACTGTGGTTCGCGCGGCCTCGGGCACCAGATCTGCACCGACCACGTCCGCGCCATGGAGCAGGTCATGCCCCGGTACGGCATCGAGGTGCCCGACCGGCAGCTCGCCTGCGCGCCCGTGTCGTCGCCGGAAGGGCGCGCCTACCTGGGCGCGATGGCCGCCGCCGCCAACTACGCGCGGGCCAACCGGCAGGTGCTGGCCGAGGCGGCCCGCCGGGTCTTCGCCACCCGCACCGGACGCGCGCTGGACCTGGTCTACGACGTGTCGCACAACCTGGCGAAGATCGAGCAGCACCGGGTGGACGGGGACACCCGGCGGCTCTGCGTGCACCGCAAGGGCGCCACCCGGGCCCTGCCGCCCGGGCATCCCGACCTCCCCGACGACCTGCGTCCGGTCGGCCAGCCGGTGCTGATCCCGGGCTCGATGGGCACCGGCTCGTACGTGCTGACCGGGGTGCCCGGCGCGCCGGCCTTCGCTTCCACCTGCCACGGCGCGGGCCGGGTGCAGAGCCGCCGGCAGGCCACCAAGGCGGTCCGCGGGCACGACCCGCGCCGGGAGATCGAGGCCCGGGACATCGCCGTACGCGGGGCGTCGCGGCGCGGCCTGGCCGAGGAGATGCCGGCGGCCTACAAGGACGTCGCGGCGGTGGTCGAGGCGGCCGAGGGCGCCGGGCTGTGCCGGCGGGTGGCGCGACTGGTCCCGATCGGCGTGGTCAAGGGCTGAGCCGCTGGTCGGCGACCGGCCGACCGCAGGTCGGCGCACGGTGTTCCCCGGCACGTCGAAGGGCCGCCCCGTGTCCCGTGGCGGGCGGGCGCCGGGTCACACGTCGACGGTCACCACGCAGGACCAACCCGTGCCGTCGCGGGTGAAGCGCAGCCCGTGCAGCGAGACCGCCTTCGGCACCGCGCCGACCAGCTCCACCGCGTCGGCGTCCACCGTGCGCCACCGCACCCGCAGCCCGCCGTCGGCGGCCTGCGCCTCGGTCACCAGGGGCAGCGTCCCCTCGGTCTCCAACCGGAAGATCACCTCGTCGAGGAGCCCCACCAACAGGTCGGTGTCGTCGCCGGCCGGCAGCTCGAGTGTCGTCTCGCCGTGCGGGTGCGCGCCGGCGGTGTCGACGAAGGTCTCCACCAGCGCGGCGACCGCCTCGACGAGGCAGCCCTCGCGGTCGGGCGCCCAGGCCTCGACGCGTACGTCGGCGGTGTGCGGGACGGCGCGGTGCCCTCGGTCCATGCCCCGATCATGCCGGTCGCGTACGGCCCGCTCCGGCGGAACTGTCGCACTCCGGCGCTACCGTCGTGGCCATGATCGCCGACGACGCGGACGCCCTGGCCGTCACCTTCCAGCTGATGATGCGCGCCGCCCTGCGGGCCGAGCGGCCCGGCGAGGACACCCTGGGTCGCACCGTCGAGCTGGCCCGCCACTGGGGCGCGGGCCCGGCCGCCGACGCCGAGCTGGCCGCCGCGCTGCGGCGCCTGCACGGCGAGCCGGAGCCCGCCGAGGACGAGGACGTCTCCGCCCGGGGCGCGGCGATCGGCCGGTTCGCCGCCAACGCCCGCCGGCTGCGCCGGCAGGAGATCACCTCCGGCGAGTTCGACCAGATCATGCGCGACGACGACGGCGGCGGCGCCGTCCCGGCCTGATCGCCGCGTCCCGGGCCGGGGCGGAGGCGTCGGTGGGGCCGGCCGGAGCCACGGCGAGCCCCACCGACGCGGTCACGGGTCTACGAAGTCGCGCAGTCGGGCGTGGACGGGGGCGGCGGGAGCGGGGCGCAGGGCATAGCGTCGGCCGATGCGGATCACCAAGTACACCCACGCCTGCGTCCGGCTCGAACGCGACGGGCGGGTGCTGGTCGTCGACCCGGGCACCTGGAGCGAGCCGCGCGCCCTCGCCGGCGCGGACGCCGTCCTGGTCACCCACGAGCACACCGACCACGTCGACGTGCTCCGCCTCGTCGGCCTCGGCGTGCCGGTCTTCGCCCCGGAGGACGCCGACCTGCCGGCCCTGGCCCCGCTGCCGGTGACCCGGGTCCGCGCCGGGCAGCGGTTCGACGCGGCCGGCTTCACCGTCACCGCCGTGGGTGGCCGGCACGCCGTCATCCACGACGACCAGCCCGACTGTGCCAACCTCGGGTACGTCATCGACGGCGAGGTCTACCACCCCGGCGACGCCCTGCACCTGCCGCAGCAGCCGGTGCGTACGCTGCTGCTGCCCGCACAGGGCTCCTGGCTGAAGCTGACCGAGGCGATCGGCTTCGCCCGGGCGGTCGGCGCCGAGCGGGCGTACCCGATCCACGACGCCCAGCTCAACGAGCGGGGCATGGCCAGCGTGCACGGCTGGTTCGGCGAGACGGTGCACGGCTACCGCCCTCTGGCCCCGGGCGAGACGGCCTGAGCGCCGTCGCGCCACCGCCGCCGTGACACCGGCTGACCGGGACGGATCAGGTCACGCGACCCGGGTCGCCGCGCCCGGTCACGTCGAACACCGGCGCGTCGGCCGTCAGCACGGCGCCGTGCGCGTCGACCTGCCACACCTCGGCCAGCGCGCCGGTGAGGGCGTCCCGTAACGCCGGCACGTCCGCACCGGCGCGCACGTGCAGCGCCTCGGCGACCACCAGCACCCGGCTGGTCGAGTCACGCACCGCCGACCAGCCGCTCTGCCGGTGCGTCCACCGCCGCGAGTGCGCCCGGCCCGCCGTGTCGACGAAGACCACCTCGCCGGGCTCGGGACGTTCGACGTCACCGGTGAAGGTGACGTACTCCTCGTCGCCGGTCGCGGGCCGTACCACCAGATCGCCGTCTACGCGGTCCAGGTCCAGCGCGGCGACGGGGATCGCGTACGCGGCCGAGAGCGCGTTGCACAGGTCGACCAGCGGGTGCAGCCGGGGCAGGTCGCCGTCGCGGCGCAGGCGGCGCAGCAGCGACTCGGCCGCGCACCGGTACCGCGTCGGCGCCAGCCCGGTCGCGGCGAAGGCGCGCCGCCAGGCCTGGATCTCGGGCAGGCCGCCCTCCGGGCCCTCGGACAGCCGGTCGCAAGCCGTGGCCAGGAGGTGCGCCACCCGTTCGCGCACGTCGACGTGCGGGGTCAGCCCGTCGGCGGTGAGCGCGGCGGCCACCAGGGTCGGGTGCGCCGACCGGACAGTCGCGCTGTGCTGAAAACGCATGGTGGTCCTACCTCTCGGCGAACAGCAGGGAGACGCCGAGCACCACGAACGAGCCGGCGAAGGCGCGGCGCAGCCAGTCGGTCAGCCGTGGCCGGACGAGCACCCGGTCGCGTACGGCGGCGGCGAAGAGGCCGTACGCGGTGAACACCACGAAGGTGACCAGCATGAACACCACGCCGTGCAGCAGCATCCGGGTGGTGCCGTCGGGCGCGCCGGCAGGGACGAACTGCGGCAGGAACGCGACGAAGAACAGCGTCGGCTTCGGGTTGAGCAGGTTGACCAGCACCGCCGACACGATCACCCGGTGCGCGGGGCGGTCGGCCGGCGAGTCGGTGGGCACGAGGCCGGCGCGGTCCCGGGCGGTGACCCAGGCCAGGTACAGCAGGTACCCGACGCCCGCGTACCGCACCACGTCGAAGGCGGTCGCGCTGGCGTGCAGCAGCGCGGCCAGGCCGGTGCCCGCCGCCACCAGGTGTGGGATCGCCGCGAGGGTGCAGCCGAACGCGGCGACGACCCCGGTGCGTCGCCCCCGCGACAGCGCGGCGGAGAGGGTGTAGACGACCCCGGTGCCCGGGGTGGCGACCACGGCCAGCGTGGCCAACAGGAAGGCGATGCTCACGCCCTCCACCCTGCTGCCACAATGGTCCGGTGCCCAGGGCCAAACCTGACCGGACCGACAGGTCCATAACGGCCGGTTCCGACTTCCTGCACCTCGACGTCGGGACCGCGCCGTCCGGTGGCCGGGCCGACTGGCTCGCCGGCCGGCTCCGCGCCGCGATCGCCGACGGACAGGTCCCGCTCGGCGCCCGGCTGCCGGCGAGCCGGGTGCTCGCCGACGAACTCGGGGTCTCCCGGGGCGTGGTCGTCGAGGCGTACCAGCGGCTCGCCGAGGAGGGGCAGGTCGCCGGCCGGGGCCGGGCCGGCACCGTCGTCGTCGCCGCGCCGGCCGCCGCGCCGCTCGCGCCCGTCGCCCCCGCCCCGCCACCGCCGGAGGCGCTGTTCGTGCCGTCGCCCGGCGTCGAGATCTTCGACGCGCTGCGCACCGCACCCGCCCGCATCGACCTGTCGCCCGGCGTACCCGACCTGGCGGCCTTCCCGCGCGCGGCGTGGCTGCGGTCCGAACGCGTCGTGCTGCGCCACCTCGACGCCGCCGCCCTCGGGTACGGCGACCCGCGCGGCGCCCCGGCCCTGCGCCTCGCGGTGGCCCAGCGGCTGGCCCGCACCCGGGGGATCCGCGCCGAGGCGGACGAGGTGGTGGTCGTCGCCGGCGTCTCCCAGGCCCTCGGCCTGCTCGCCCAGGTCCTGCACGACGAGGGCGTGCACACCGTCGCCGTGGAGGACCCGGGCTCGCTCGGCGTGCGCCAGCACCTGCGCAACTGGCGGCTGGACACCCCACCGGTGCCGGTGGACGAGCACGGGCTGCGGGTCGACGCGCTGGCCGCCGCCGGGCACCCCGCCGTGCTGCTCACCCCGGCGCACCAGTTCCCGACCGGCGTGGTGCTGCACGGCGACCGCCGGCGGCAGCTGCGGGAGTGGGCGCGTGGCGGCGGGCTGGTGCTGGAGGACGACTACGACGCCGAGCACCGGTACGACCGCCCGCCCGTGCCGGCCCTGCGGGCCGCCCTGCCCGAGCAGGTCTGGTACACCGGCAGCGTGTCCAAGCTGCTCGCCCCCGCGCTGCGGGTGGGCTGGGTGCTGGCGCCGCCACGGCAGCGCGACGCGCTGGTGGCCGCGAAGCGGATGGCCGATCTGGGCAACGCCGTCCTGCCGCAGCTGGTGCTGGCCGAGCTGATGTCCTCCGGCGACCTGGACCGGCACCTGCGCCTGCTGCGCCGCCGGCACGTGCGCCGCCGGGACGCGATGATCCGGGCGGTCGTCCGGCACCTGCCCGGGGCCACCGTGCACGGCGCGGCGGCCGGGCTGCACCTGACCGTCACCTACCCTGCCGGCCCGCCCGACGTCGTGCTCGCGGCCGAGGCGCTGCGCCGGGGCGTCAAGACCCAACCGCTGTCCTGGCACGCCCAGCGCCCGTACCCGGCCGGGCTGGTCCTCGGCTACGCGGCCAACCCGCCGGGCGAGATCGACGAGGGGATCGCCACCCTCGGCGCGGTGCTGCGCGGCCGGTGAGCCGTGCGCTCAGGCCGGGGCGGTGGTGCGGTAGATGCCGGTCAGCCAGACGTCGAGCAGCACGTCGACCACGTCCCGCTCGGCCACCGCCGGCCCGTCCCCGGCGAAGGTGGCGTACCAGACCCGCTCGTTCATCGAGTTCAGCGCTATCGCCAGGTCCCGCGCGGGCAGGCCGGGCGGGGCCGCGCCCCGGCGGCGTTCCGCCTCGATGGCCGCCTCGACGGCCTGCACCCAGCGTTCGAGGACCGTCGCCCAGAGCCGGCGCACCTCGGCGTTCGTGCCGCGCACCTCGGCGCAGGCGAGCACCACGTTCCGGTGCGCGCCGAAGGTGGCGTGGAACCGGCTGATCAGTTCCCGCCACCGGGCGCGCGGGTCGTCGGCGAGGTGCACCAGCACGTCGCCGGCGGCCCGGTCGGCCTCCTCGGTGACCCGGTCCAGCAGGGTCAGCAGCACCGCGTCCTTGGACGGGAAGTAGAAGTAGAACGTCGGCCGGGAGATGCCCGCGCCACGGGCCAGGTCGTCGATGGAGATCTCCCCGAAGGCCCGCTGTCCCAGCAGCCGCTCGGCGGTGGCGAGGATGGCCGACTCACGGTCGTCGCCCGCCGAGCGCCCGGAGCGGCGTCCGCGGCCGGTCGGAGTCGGCGCGGGGGTGCGGGCGGTCGTCATGGGCGTCGATGATACCCGCGCTCGACGCGGTGTCGATCCTTCTCGACAGGGTGTTGACGCATGTCGACGCCGGTGGATAGGGTCCGGTCCACTGCCTCGCCCCGGGAGATGCCATGGCCTGCGACCACGTCGACGTGCTCATCGTCGGCGCCGGCCTGTCCGGCGTCGGCGCCGCCTGCCACCTCCGCCGCGACCGTCCCGACACGACGTACGCCGTGCTGGAGGCGCGCGACGCGATCGGCGGTACCTGGGACCTGTTCCGCTACCCCGGCATCCGCTCCGACTCGGACATGTTCACCCTCGGCTACTCCTTCAAGCCGTGGACGAACCCGAAGGCGATCGCCGACGGCGACGCCATCCGCGACTACGTGCGCGAGACCGCCCGCGAGTACGGCGTCGAGGAGCACATCCGCTTCCACCACCGGGTCGTGCGCGCCGAATGGGACAGCGCCACCGCCCGCTGGACCGTGCACGCCCACCGCGACGACACCGACGAGGCCGTCGTGCTGACCTGCTCGTTCCTGCACACCTGCTCCGGCTACTACCGGTACGACGCCGGCTACACCCCCGAGTTCCCCGGCGTCGACCGGTACGCCGGGCAGCTGGTGCACCCCCAGCACTGGCCGGAGCAGCTCGACGTGACCGGCCGGCGGGTGGTGGTGATCGGCAGCGGCGCCACGGCGGTGACCCTGGTGCCGGCGCTGGCCGAGCGGGCCGCGCACGTCACCATGCTCCAGCGCTCACCCACGTACGTCATCTCGCTGCCGTCGCGCGACGTGGTCGCCGACACGCTGCGGCGCTGGCTGCCCGAGAAGGCCGTCTACCCGGTGGTGCGCTGGAAGAACGTGCTGCTCGGCACCGCCAACTTCCAGCTCAGCCGGCGCGCGCCGAAGATGGTGAAGGCCTTCCTGCGCCGCGCCGCGAAGGGCCGGCTCCCCGCCGGGTACGACGTGGACCGGCACTTCGCACCCCGCTACGACCCCTGGGACCAGCGGCTCTGCGTGGTGCCCGACGGCGACCTCTTCGACGCGGTGGCGGCGGGACGCGCCTCGGTGGTCACCGACACCATCGACACCTTCACCCCGCACGGCGTCCGGCTCGGCTCCGGGCAGGAGTTGCCCGCCGACGTCGTGGTCACCGCCACCGGGCTCAACCTGCTCGCCCTCGGCGGAATGCGCCTCGTCGTGGACGGCGTCGACGTCGACCTGGGCCGGACCGTGGCGTACAAGGGGATGATGCTCTCCGGCGTGCCGAACTTCGCCATGACGATCGGCTACACCAACGCGTCGTGGACGCTCAAGGCCGACCTGGTCGCCACGTACGTCAACCGGCTGCTGCGCCACCTCGACGACACCGGCCAGCAGATCGTCACCCCGCTCGCCCCGGCCGACGCCGCGCGGGCGCCGCTGATCGACCTGAAGTCCGGGTACGTGCTGCGCAGCCTCGACGCGCTGCCCAAGCAGGGCACCCGCGCCCCGTGGCGGCTCTACCAGAACTACGCGCGCGACGTCATCCTGATGAAGCACGGCCGGCTCGTCGACGAGGGGGTCCGCTTCTCCCGGGCCACCGGATCGGCCGCGTCCGCCGACACCCGTACCGCCGGGGCGCCGGTCGCCTGACCGGGCCCCACGCCCAGTACCACACCACCACCAGGCACCATCCGCGCCGCAAGGAGGCCGCGTGCGACCATTCGTCTTCACCGCCGGGACCGCTGTGGTCACCGGCGCCGCGAGCGGGATCGGGGAGGCCCTCGCCCACGGGCTCGCCCGCCGCGGCAGCCACCTGGTCCTGCTCGACCGGGACGCCGACCGGCTCGACGCGGTGGCGGCGGCGATCCGCGCCGCGCACCCCGAGCGCCAGGTCGACACCCACGTGGTCGACCTCGCCGACCCGGCCGCCACCGACCGGGTCGCCGAGGAGATCCGCGCCCGCCACCCCCGGCTGCGGCTGCTGGCCAACAACGCCGGGGTCGCCCTCGGCGGGCGCTTCGACCAGGTCACCCTCGACGAGTTCGACTGGGTGCTCGACATCAACTTCCGGGCGGTGGTCCGGCTGACCCACGCGCTGTTGCCGGCGCTCAAGGCCGAGCCCGGCTCCCATCTGGTCAACGTCTCCAGCCTCTTCGGACTGATCGCCCCGGCCGGGCAGGCGGCCTACTCGGCCAGCAAGTTCGCCGTGCGCGGCTTCACCGAGGCGTTGCGCCACGAACTGAGCGACGACGGCGTCGGGGTGACCTCGGTGCACCCGGGCGGCATCGCCACCGCGATCGCCCGCAACGCCCGGGTGGGCAGCGGCGTGGCCCGTGAGGAGTACGAGACCGGCCTGCGCCAGTTCGAGAAGCTGCTGTCCATCCCACCGGCCACCGCGGCCGAGGTGATCCTGCGCGGCGTGCGGCGGCGCCGGGGTCGGGTGCTGATCGGCTGGTCGGCGAAGCTGCCCGACCTGCTCGCCCGGGTCGCCCCCGCCTCGTACGGGCGGATCCTCGCCGTCGGCCTGAACCGGGCCGCCGCCGACCCGGCCCGTCGGGCCACCCGCCCGGCCGCCACGCCGGACCTCTCCACCGGGGAGCGGGCGTGAGCGCCGGGGCCGGGCCGCGTCCCCGGCACGTCACGGTCGAGGGCCGGCGGGTACGCCACCGCGTCGACGGCGACGGCCCGCCGGTGGTGCTGCTGCACGGCATCGGACGTTCGCTGCGCGACTTCACCGACCAGCACGAGCTGCTGGCGTCGGGGTTCCGGGTGCACAGCGTCGACCTGCCCGGCTACGGCGGTTCGATGCCGATGGCCGAGCCGTGCACCCTGCCGGCGCTGGGCCGCTTCGTCGGGCGGTACCTCGACACGGTCGGCGTGGACCAGCCCGCGCACCTGGTCGGCAACTCCCTCGGCGGGGCGGTCGCCATGCAGGTCGCTGCCGCCGAACCGGCAAGGGTGGCCAGCCTCGCGCTGGTCAACAGCGCCGGCTTCGGGCCGGAGGTGACCCTCGCGCTGCGGCTGCTGACGCTACGCCCGCTGGGCCGGCTGCTGCTGCGCCCGAGCCGCGCCGCCGCCCGCCGCGTGGAGCGCACCCTCTTCCACGACCCGTCCTTCGCCACCGACGAGCGGATCGCGCACGCGCTGGAGCTGGCCGGGCAGCCGTACACGGCGCGGGTGATGCTGGAGACCTGCCGGCACCTCGGCACCTTCCGGGGCGTACGGCCCCAGTGGCGCGAGGAGCTGCTGGCCCGGGTGGCCGAGCGGGACATCCCCACGTTGATCGTCTGGGGCGATCGGGACCTGATCCTCCCGGCCGCGCACCTCGACGCGGCCCGTGCCCGGCTGCCGAAGGCCCGTACCCACCTGTTCACCGACTGCGGCCACCTGCCGCAGGTCGAGCGGGCCGAGGAGTTCCACCGGATGCTGGTCGACTTCCTCGCCACCGCCGAGGCCCGGCCGGTCGGCGGCGGCCGGCCGGCGACGGTCACGGCGACCGACTGACCCGACGCGTCGGGGGCCAGCGCCACCCCGACGTTGCGGGCGGTGCCCGCCCCGGGGTTCGCCCCGAGCCGGACCAGCCGGGCCTGTGGGTGGGCCGCCGCTCACGCCCCGTCCGGGCGATTCCCGTGGCCCTCGGGGTGCGAAGCGGCTCTCGGCGGGAATGCGGCGGCGTGCCGGACGACGAGGTGACCCTCTTCCTCAGCGGGGACGTGATGACCGGCCGGGGCGTGGACCAGATCCTGCCCCGGCCGGGCCCGCCGGAGCTGCGCGAGCAGGCCGTCACCGACGCCCGCCGGTACGTGGAGCTGGCCGAGTCGGTGTCCGGGCCGATCCCCCGCCCGGCGTCGCCGGACTGGCCGTGGGGGGACGTGCTGGGGCTCCTCGACGAGCTGCGGCCCGACGCGCGGATCGTCAACCTGGAGACCGCGCTGACCGGCCGGGACGACTTCGCCCCCGGCAAGGGGATCCACTACCGGATGCACCCGGACAACCTGGCCTGCCTCACCGCCGCCCGGCTCGACGTCTGCGTGCTGGCCAACAACCACGTGCTCGACTTCGGCCCGGACGGGCTCGCCGACACCCTCGACGCGCTGCGTCGGGTCGGCATCATGCCGGTGGGCGCCGGCCGGGACGAGGACGAGGCGTGGCGCCCCGCCCGGGTCGAGTTGGCCGCCGGTCGCCGCCTGCTGCTCTGGTCGGTGGGCACCCCGTCCAGCGGTGTGCCGCCGCACTGGGCGGCCACCGACCGGCGGGCCGGGGTGGCGTACCTGCCGGAGGCGAGCGAAGCGTGCGCCGCCGTGCTGGTCGAGCGGATCGACCGCGAGGCGGGCCCGGAGGACCTGGTGGCGGTCTCCGTGCACTGGGGATCGAACTGGGGGTACGACGTGCCACGCGAGCAGGTGCGGTTCGCGCACCGGCTGGTGGAGGCGGGGGTACGCCTGGTGCACGGCCACTCCTCGCACCATCCCCGCCCGATCGAGGTGCACCGGGGCGCGCTGATCCTGTACGGCGCCGGCGACCTGGTCGACGACTACGAGGGGATCGGCGGGCAGGAGTCGTACCGCCCGGAGCTGCGGCTGCTGCACCTGCCCACGTTCGACGCCGACGGACTGGCCCGGCTGCGCCTGGCCCCGATGCGGATGCGCCGGATGCGACTGCGACGGGCGGCGCCGGCCGAGGCGCGCTGGCTCGCCGACCTGCTCGACCGCCTCGGCGGCCCGTTCCGGACCGGTTTCGCGCTCGACGGGGACGGCCTGATCGGCCTGCGGCCGGCCTGACCGCCGGGTCACGGGAAGCGACCGACGACGGGGTGCCCGGACGGTGGACCGGCAGCACCTGGCCACACCGGGTGGGGCTGTCCGCGTACCCGGGAGGGAGCCGGCGTGGTCGCGGCGCGCGACCGGCGCGCGGGCGGTGTGTCCGGCGGACCGGCGGGTCGCGGGAGGCGATCGCGCTAGGTTCGGTGGGGATGCGTGACCGACGCGCGGCCGCCACCGGCCGGGAAGCAGGAGGAGAGCGTGAGCCAGCACGTCCGGGGAGTCATTGCACGGCGTAAGGGCGCGCCGGTCGAGGTCACCACCATCGTGGTGCCCGACCCGGGGCCCGGCGAGGCAGTGGTCGAGGTGCAGTCCTGCGGGGTCTGCCACACCGACCTGCACTACCGCGAGGGCGGCATCAACGACGACTACCCGTTCCTGCTCGGCCACGAGGCCGCCGGCATCGTCGAGACGGTCGGTGAGGGCGTCACCGAGGTCGCGCCCGGCGACTTCGTGGTGCTCAACTGGCGGGCCGTCTGCGGCGAGTGCCGGGCCTGCCGACGCGGTCGCCCCTGGTACTGCTTCGACACCCACAACGCGGCCCGGAGGATGACCCTCACCGACGGCACCGAACTGAGCCCGGCCCTGGGCATTGGGGCGTTCGCCGAGAAGACCCTCGTGCACGCCGGCCAGTGCACGAAGGTCGACCCGTCCGCCCGGCCCGCCGCCGTGGGCCTGCTGGGCTGCGGCGTGATGGCGGGCCTCGGTGCGGCGATGAACACCGGGCAGGTCACCCGGGGCGACTCCGTCGCGGTGATCGGCTGCGGCGGGGTCGGCGACGCGGCGGTGGCCGGCGCGGCCCTGGCCGGCGCGACGACGATCATCGCGGTCGACAGCGACGCCCGCAAGCTCGACTGGGCCCGCACGTTCGGCGCCACCCACACCGTGAACGCCTCCGCCGAGGACCCGGTCGAGGCGATCCGGGCCGCCACCGGCGGCTTCGGCGCCGACGTGGTCATCGACGCGGTCGGCCGCCCGGAAACCTGGAAGCAGGCCTTCTACGCCCGCGACCTGGCCGGCACCGTCGTGCTGGTCGGCGTGCCCACCCCCGAGATGACCGTCGACCTGCCCCTGCTGGACGTCTTCGGCCGCGGCGGAGCGCTCAAGTCCAGCTGGTACGGCGACTGCCTGCCCAGCCGCGACTTCCCCCTGCTCACCGAGCTGTACCGGCAGGGCCGGCTCGACCTCGACGCCTTCGTCACCGAGGAGATCGCGCTGGAGCAGGTCGAGGAGGCGTTCACCCGGATGCACCACGGCGACGTGCTCCGCTCGGTGGTGGTCTTCCCGTGACCGTCCGCATCGACCACGCCGTCACCTCGGGCACCTTCTCCCTCGACGGGCAGACCTTCGACGTCGACAACAACGTCTGGGTGCTCGGCGACGACAGCGAGTGCGTCGTCATCGACGCGCCGCACGACGTCGACGCGATCGTGCGCGCCGTCGGCGGCCGGCGGGTACGGGCGATCCTGGCCAGCCACGCCCACGACGACCACGTCCGGGTCGCGCCCGAACTGGCCGAGGCCACCGGCGCGCCCGTGCTGCTGCACCCCGCCGACCGGGTGCTCTGGGACCTGGTCCACCCCGACCGGGCACCCGACGGCGACCTGGCCGACGGGCAGGAGGTCGAAGTCGGCGGCAGCACCCTGCGGGTGCTGCACACCCCCGGGCACAGCCCCGGCGCGTGCAGCTTCCACGTGCCGGACCGCGGCGCGGTCTTCACCGGCGACACCCTCTTCGCCGGCGGACCCGGCGCCACCGGCCGCTCGTACAGCGACTTCGGCGCCATCGTCGAGTCCATCCGCACCCGGCTGCTGACCCTGCCGCCGCAGACCGTCGTGCACACCGGACACGGCGACAGCACCACCGTCGGCGCGGAGGCCCCACACCTCGACGAATGGATCGCCCGAGGGCACTGACGGGGCCCCGCCCGCCTCGAACCCGGCCGCGCCGGCGCCGAACTCGCCGCCCGGCCGCAGATCAGCGCTCGTCGGGCGGGCCGAGCACCGGCTTGACGTCCAGCACCGGCGTGCCGTCGACCGCCTCCAGGTCGGCGACCCGCAGCCGCAGGCCGTCCACCGCCAGCACCCGCACCCGGTGCAGCCCGATCGGGTTGGGCCGGTGCGGGGAGCGGGTGCTGAACACACCGGTCTCCGGCCGGCTGCGGTCCCCGCGCGGATGCACCGCGAGGACGTCCCGGTCGGCCCGGTCCAGCCATGTCAACACCAGCATCTCGACGCCGGGCCGCAGGTCGCGCAGCCCGGTCGCGACGGCCGGGGAGAAGACCAGCCAGGCCTGTGGCGCGCCCTCGTCGCCCTGCCGGGGCGCGTCCGCCGGATCGGTCAGCGGCGATTCGACCCGGCCGATCGGCCGCAGCTCGTACGCCCCGCTCACCGGCCGGCCCCGCCGGCGCGGCGCATGTGCAACCGGACCGTGGTGCCGGCCGCCGTGCTGTGCACCAGCACCAGGTCGCAGAGCGCGTGCACGATCACCAGGCCGCGCCCGCCGATGCCGTCGTGCCGGGGCGCGAGCCGCCCGGCCAGCGGATCGTCCAGCCAACCGTCGTCCTGGACCTCGCACACCAGGTGTTCACCGGTGCGCCACACGTGCAGCACCCCGCCGCCACCGGCGTGCGCGATGCTGTTGGTGGCCAGTTCCGTCACCGCGATCTGCAGGTCGGCGACCCGGTCCGGGTCCAGCGCGGCCTCCGCGGCGTGCGCGGTGACGAATCGGCGTACCTCCGGCAGCGAGCCGAGGTCGTAGCGCAGCACGGACACCGGCTCGTCGGGCACCGGCAGCGGCTTGTTGTGGCCGGCCACCACCTGCGCCGGGGCGAAGGCGGGGCTGGGCCGGCGCCCCTCGGCGTCCACCAGCACCGGATGCGTACGGCACGCGTCCGCGAGCACGCCGGCGGCGAGAGCGGCGGCGTCGTACGGGCAGAGGATGTGCGCGTCCCGGTCCGCGAACGCCGAGTTGATCAGCGCCTCGTGCTGGGCGCAGGCCGGCTGCTCCACCTCGGTGCGCCCCGCCCACACCGGCTCGCCGATGATGCGGACCCGTCGGTCGGCGTGCCGGTCGAGGAACGCCTGGAGCACCCACGGGATGATCCGCCCCGGATTGCATCCCGCCTCGGTCATGTCCGTGTAGAGGACCCGGCCGTCGTCGGCCCCGACCCCGGCCCGGATCGGCCCGAGCCGGTCGGCCGGCACGGCCACCAGCACCGGCTCGTCGCGCGCCAACGCGTCGCGGACGAACGGCACCGTGGCGGCCAGCAGCTCCGTCCGGTCCCGGTAGAACAGCCCCTCGTGCACCAGGCCGCCCGGTCGCGGTCCGGTCGTGCCGACGATCGTCACGCCGTGCCCCCCGCCGGGCCGGTCACGTCGACCAGGTCGAGCAGGCGGGTCAACGCCGGGTGGCAGCCGACGAGACGGACGGGGGAGGGCGCGTTGCGGCGGGCCCGGGCCAGGGCGCTCGCGGCCCCCACGTCGGCGAAGCTCAGCTCGGAGACGTCCAGCACGACGGCCCGCTCGTTGGTGGCCCGCCCGGTCACGTGGTCCAGCATGGCGACGAACGCGCCGCGGTTGCTCCGGTCGATCTCACCGACCAGCCGCAGCCCGTTCGGGTTCCGGCTGCGGTACGCCCGCAGCAGGGGCGTCCACGCGCGACCGGCGCCGGGGCCGACGGTGGCCGGGTGCGCGGTGGAGGCCGGCAGGAGGTAGTCGGTGGGGAAGAACCGGCGGTCGTAGAGGCACATGCCGGCCGCGTGGCCGTCGATGAAGAGCCGGTTCGCCTCGGCCTCGTAGCGGCACAGGTCGGCCACGGAGGCGCCGTGGCGCAGCGCCCACCCCATGTCGCCGACCACCCGCAGCCCCGGATGGCCGGCCCGCCGGGCCCGGTCGATCTCGGCGGCGAGGGCGTCGAGCATCGCCTCCGGCACGAACCGGCCGCCGGACACGTACGCCTCGGCGGCGGGCACGATCCGCAGCTGGCCGCCGGCCAGCGCCGCCTCGGTGGCCACGCCCTGCCCCTCGAGGTGGGCCCGGACGGAGGCCGGTGGCAGGGAGTCGGTGAACCAGAGCGTCTGGTGACCGAGCCGGAGCCCGCCGGCGACGAACCGTCCGGCGGCCCGTAGACCGTCGCTCTCGTCGTCGTGGACCCAACAGACGTGGTCACCGAGGTGGACCTGGTCGACCACCGCGCTTGCTGTCACCGTCATCGCCTTCCGGTCGGCGCGCCCTCACTGTAACCGCTCGTCCAGACCCACCCCAACGCGCTCCGGCGGCCCGCTGCGCGACTGCGTCGCAGGTGGACGGGCCCGGTCGCGTCCCAGCGGCCGGCCTAGGATCGACCGGTGAGCACCGACGACAACCGACCCCCGGCCGTACGACAGTTGCGCCTGGTGGTGGAGGCCGAGGACCATGCCGCCGCCGTCGCGTTCTTCCGCGACGCCCTGGGCCTGCCCGAGCAGGCCGCGTTCACCGGCGACGGCGATGCCCGGGTGGTGATCCTCGACGCCGGCCGGGCCACCCTGGAGATCGCCAACCCGGCGCAGAAGCGCATGATCGACGAGGTGGAGGTGGGGCGGCAGGTCGCCCCGCGCATCCGCCTGGCGTTCGAGGTGGACGACACGACCGCGGCCACCGGTCGGCTGGTGGCCGCCGGCGCCACCGAGATCGCCCCGCCGACCGTCACGCCCTGGCACTCGCTCAACTCCCGCCTGGACGCCCCGGCGGGCCTTCAGCTCACCCTCTTCCAGGAGCTGCGCGACCTCGACGAACGGGCCACCATGGACGGATTCGGCACCGATCGGCACCGGTCGCGTTGACCCGCCCGCCGCACCGCCGGGCGGGTCCGCAACCCGCTCGACTCCGGTCGGGCCGGTGCCGATACTGCTGATCATGTCGACCGCCACCCGCCCCGTCGTCCTGACCCCGGCACAGTCCGCCGCGCTGCGCCACGTGCGGGAGACGGCCCTGCGGGACCGTCCGGTGGCGTTGGCGGCCATCGCCCGCCGGCTGGCCGGGTCCGGCGCCGGTCACCGGCCCGAGCAGCTGATCGCGGCGGTCACCGGGCACGGGCGGCTGACGGTCAACTTCCACCCGGACCGGCTGCTCGCCGGCGGCCGGACCGTGGCCGAGGCGCTGGCCGACGAGGGGGTCTACCGCAGCCAGTTCGTCACCGGAATCTCCAACGGCGGGCTGACCGCGTACCCGGGCGGGGACCGGGACCGCTGGGAGGAGCAGCTGTTCGGCGGGGCGTACCAGCAGCCGGGCGTACGACCGCAGGAGCGGCCCGCGTACGGCGGGTTGAACCTGCTCGACCACCCCGACGGCGCGTGCCCCCGTTTCGGCTCCTGCCACCTGCGGCTGCGCCCAGAGGTGCTGGCGCGCAGCACCTTCTGCTTCGGCGACAGCCACCTCGGCCCGAAGCACCTCGGCACCCACGACGTGTGCGAGCCGATCCTGGCCGCCCTGCTGGAGGCGACCGCCGGGACGGGGATCAGCCTCGGTGTCGCCGGGATGGACACCGGTCGGTTGGCGGCCGCCCTGCTGAGCCGGCGGGAGCGGGAGGCGTGGCGGCCGGGCGCGGCCGGTCGGGCCCTGGACGACTACGTCGAGGCGCAGATCCACGGCGGCATCGACCTGGCCCGGGACGTGCAGGCACTGGTCGTCGACCCGTCGTTCCGGGGCACCGACACCGGGCGGGTGCTGGCCGGCATCGCCGACCGGTACGGTGTCGCGCTGCTCTTCCACACCGGGTTCGCGCTGCCGGTGCAGGACGTCGACCCGGAGTTCCGGGGTCCGGACATCCCGCCCCTCGCGGCCCGGGTGCACGCCGAGTTCGCCCGCCCGGGGGAGTTGCTCGACGCCGCCGTGATCGGCCGCGCCGCCGCCTCGGTGGTCCGCGAGCCCGAGCGCTGGGCGGACCGGGGACCGGGCGCGGACACGCTCCAGCACCTCAAGATGCTCTGGCACGTGCTCGTCCGGTTCGGCGCTTCCCGCCCCTGACGTCGCGGCTGCGGCTGCCGTCCGGTATCGCCCGTCACCCCGAAGGGCGGAACGTGCCCAGGTGTCCGGAGCGTCGGGTGACCCGTGTCGCACCCGCAGGCCGGGGCGGCATTTCCGGAATGACGGACACAGGCAAGCTGGTTGTGTCCCCAGTACGCCGGCACCGCAAACCCCGGTCGGCGAGGCAACACCCCCGCAGGGCGCTCACCCCGGAGCGCGTCGACACGATCGAAAGGGCAACCATCGTGAAGCAGGACTTCACTCGATGGCTCCCGGCCATCGCGAAGAACCGCCGGACCGTACTGAGCATCGCGGGCGTCGCCGCCCTGGGCGGTCTGGCGCTCGGCCCCGCGGCTGTGGCCGCCCCCGTCACCAGCGCCCCGCACGCGGGCGCCGTCGCCGCCATCGACCTGGCCACCGGCAAGAGCAAGAGCCGCCAGGGCACCACGGTCGAGTCGGCGCTCACCACCGGCAGCCGGACCACCGAGGTCCCGGCCGGCAAGCCGAGCCGGGACGAACTCATCCCGCACGGCGTCGAGGGCGCGCAGTCGCGCATCCCGCTGGACGACGCGCAGCTCGCCAACGCCAAGGCCATCATCGCCGAGGCCAAGGAGACCGGTGTGGGGGAGCGCGGCGCGGTGATCGGCATCGCCACCTCGCTGCAGGAGTCCAAGCTGTACAACCTGGGCCACCTCGGCGCCTACAACGACCACGACTCGCAGGGCCTGTTCCAGCAGCGCCCGTCGTCGGGTTGGGGCACGCCCGACCAGATCACCGACCCCGAGTACGCCTCCCAGGCGTTCTTCGAGGCGCTGAAGAACGTGCACGGCTGGCAGGAACTGCCGCTGACCACGGCCGCGCAGACCGTCCAGGTCTCGGCCTTCCCGTTCGCGTACGCGCAGTGGGAGGAGCAGGCCGCGGACATCGTCCAGCAGCACTGGTGACCCATGACCGGCCGGTCCCCGCACCACGGGGGCCGGCCGGTCCGCGTCTCACCGCCGGGCGGGGGAGCTGAGTGACCCCCGCCCGGCGGCCACTCACACCGACGGCGCGCTCTCCCGGCGCAGCTTCGCCGAGCCCGCGCCCACCGAGAACCCCGACACCCAGCGGCTGGCGCTGTCACGGCGGGTCCGGTCGGCGAGGTGGTACCAGTCCATCCGGCAGCGCTGCGGCGTCACCTCCAGCACGCCGTACCCGTGCCCGTCCAGCTCCGTCCACTTCACGTGCGGGTTGGTCGACCGGATCAGCGAGGCGCCCAGCACGCTGAGCCCGTTGCCGGCCGGCAGCTTCAGGAAGTCGTTGACGTTGTCGCTGGTCACCGACGGCACCACGAACTCCGCCGCGGCCGGGGCGAGCAGGCCGGTCGACTTCGTGGTCACCTCGTTGGCCCACGAGGTGTGGATGTCGCCGGTGAGGAAGACGACGTCGCGGGTGCCGGTGGCCCGCAGGTGGTCGACCAGTTCGTTGCGGTCGGCGTTGTAGCCGTCCCACTGGTCGGCGTTGAGCACCGCGCCGTTCTGCGGGATGCCGAGCAGCGTGCCCAGCGGGCCGAGCAGCCAGGCCGGCAGCGCGCCGACGTCCACCCGGGCCATCATCACCGGGTTGCCGACCAGCTTCCACCGCGCCGTCGACGACGCCAGCCCCTGCTTGAGCCAGGCCATCTGCGCGTCGCCGGTGATGGTGCGTCGCGGGTCGTCCACCGCCGTCCCCGAGGCCTGCTGCGAGCGGTACGACCGCAGGTCCAGCATGGACAGCTCGGCGAGCTGCCCGAACCGGAACCGGCGGTAGATCGCGCCGTCCTCGCCGATGCGCACCGGCATCCACTCCTGGTACGCCTGCCGCGCTGCGGCCACCCGGTCCGCCCAGGCGCCCTCCGTGGCCGGGGTGTGGTTCTCCGCGCCGCCGGACCAGGCGTCGTTGGCGGTCTCGTGGTCGTCCCAGGTGATCACCCAGGGCAGCGCCGCGTGCAGCGCCCGCAGGTCCGGGTCGGACTTGTAGAGCCCGTGCCGCACCCGGTAGTCGGCCAGGGTGAGCGTCTCGTGGGGCGGCTGCACCGGGCGTACCACCGTGCCGCCCGCGTCGAACTCGCCGGTGCCGTACTCGTACAGGTAGTCGCCGAGGTGGACCACCAGGTTCAGGTCGCCCCGGTCGGCCAGCCGCCGGTACGCCGAGAAGTAGCCGGCCTCCCAGTTGGCGCAGGACACCACCCCCATCCGCAGCTGGTCGACCGGGGCGTCGACGGGCGGGGCGGTCATCGTCCGGCCGGTCGGTGACCAGCCGTCGCCGTAGCCGAACCGGTACCAGTACGTCGTCGCCGGGGCCAGCCCGGTCACCGCGACCTTCACCGTGTGGTCGCGCTCCGGGCCGGTCGCCACGCTGCCCTGCGCGACCACCGTGGCGAAGTCCGGGTCGGTGCCGACCTGCCAGCCCACCTGAACGTCCGGCCCGACGCCGGAGCCCGGTGTCGCGTCGGGGGTGGGGGTGAGCCGGGTCCACAGCAGCACCCCGTCCGGCAGCGGGTCGCCCGAGGCGACACCGTGCAGGAAGGCCGCGCTGTCGGCGTGGGCGGGAGCGGTGCCGGCGAGGGTGGCGCCGGCGAGCACCGCGGTGCCGGCGGATGCGCCGGCCAGACGCAGGAGGGTACGACGGTCGAGGGTGTTCGTCATGGTCTATGTGTCTACCGGGGTGAGGGGTGTGCGCGCTGCCCCGTGCGGCGAGTGTTCGCCTGTCCTTCCACTGTGGTTTCGCCCTCGGGCTCTCGTTCGGCTTCGTGCTGCGGCTGTGGCGTGCGGCTGCGTCGTGGGCGGGGTGGCC
>NZ_JBNADX010000035.1:0-47568 GCF_049629545.1 Micromonospora citrea | reverse complement strand
CACGGCCCGCTCGCGGCTGGACCTGACGCCCGACCTCGCTCCGACGGGGGCCCTGCCCGCCCGGCCGGTGCCGGCGTGCGCCGTCACCCGGCGGCGTCGCACGGGCCCGACGAAACCCCTGCCACCGACACGACGCACCACATGCGCCCGCCCGGCCGGCGGCGTGCTCGTCGCACCGCACCGACCTGAGCTGCGTCCGTACGCGGCGGTCCGGATCCGTCCGGGCCGCCGCGTCGTGCATGCCGTCGGCCGGGCCGCCGCGTCGCGTCGCGTCGTCGGCCGGAGCGTCGTGCCGTGTCGTGGGCCGAGCCGTCGCGTCACGAGACCGAGCGCGGCGTGCGGGTGCGGTGACCCGGTGTGCCCGGGACGGCGGACACAAAGACATCCATGATCGTCGATCAAGCGCCGATCGGCAAGCCGCAATCGCCAGCTTTTCGCCAGGCGTGGGATCGACCCGGGGAAATGTTACCAGCGAGTAGACGCCATGTTACGAAGTGGGCCCCCATCACCACGGAGGTCCCTGAATGCGTCTCCGCCCCACCCCCGCGGTCGGCTCCCTCGTCGCCGGTCTGCTCCTCACCCTCGGACTCGCCACCCCGGCGGCCGCCGCCGGCACCGACTACGCCGCGCTCGGCGACTCGTACTCCTCCGGCGTCGGCATCAACAGCTACGACGGGACCAGCGGCTCCTGCCTGCGCAGCCCCAAGGCGTACCCGCAACTGTGGGCCAACAGCCACACCGTGGCCACCTTCCGCTTCGTCGCCTGTTCCGGGGCCACCACCCGGGAGGTGCTGAACAACCAGCTCGGCGCGCTGAACTCCGGCACCGACCTGGTGACCGTCTCCATCGGCGGCAACGACGCCGGCTTCGCCGACGTGGTCACCACCTGCCGGCTCGGCAGCGACAGCAGCTGTGCCGGCGCGGTGAACACCGCGAAGTCGTACATCACCAACACGCTGCCGGGACGGCTCGACGAGACGTACCGGGCGATCCGCAGCCGGGCGCCGGGAGCGCGGGTGGTGGTGCTCGGCTACCCGCGCCTGTTCGAGCTCGGCTCCTGCGGCTTCGGCAGCATCAGCGCGTACAAGCGCAGCCTGCTCAACGGCGGCTCGGACACGATGTCCGGCGTGATCTCCGCGCGCGCCGGGGCAGCCGGCTTCAGCTACGTCGACGTCCGGGGCCGGTTCGCCGGGCACGGGGTGTGCGCGTCCAGCCCGTGGATCAACGGGACCACCTGGCCGATCGTCGAGTCGTACCACCCGAACGCCAGTGGCCACTCCGCCGGCTACCTGCCGGCGCTGAGCGCCACCACCGGCTGACCGGCAGCGGGACGGGCCGGTGACGCGTCCCCGTCACCGGCACGCGTCGCGTCCGGGCACCGGGGTCCACACCGGACGCGCGCACGATGACGCCCGGGACCGCGAGGTGGCGGTCCCGGGCGTCGTCCGTACCGGTCAGGAGCCGGTGCCGTCCTCGTCGCCGGCCGGGGCCGGCGGCGGCTCGGTTACCGGCCGGCCGGTCTCGTCCACCACGCCCGGGGCCATGCTGCCGCCGTGCGCCTCCTCGGCCTCGCGGACCCGTCGGGCCTCCGCGTCGTCCGGTACGCCCGGCCGCTGCTGCTCGTGCGTCATCACCGCACCTCCCTGTCGTCCCTGGCGCGGTACCCGCCCCACCGGGACGCAAACGGCCATGATCAGACCTCGGCGGGCTCCGTCGCGGGGGTCACGCCGAGCAGCTCGGCCAGCCGGCCCGCGTCACGTTGCGCCTGCCCCTCGCAGCAGTTGTTGAACAGCACGTGCAACTCGCCGGTGGTGCCGGCCAGGTCGGTCAGCAGTCCCGCCCAGCGGCGCAACTCACCGTCGGAGTACGCGTACCGGAAGCGGTCCTCCTTGCCACCGTCCGCCCAGTGCGCGCTGTGCCCGTGGAACCGCACCAGCCCCGGCTCGGCCGTGGCGATCATGATCGGCGGGACCGAGGAGGGATGCCCCTGCGGCATGTCCACGCAGACCATGCTCAGGTCGTGGTCGGCCAGGAAGGTCACCGTCTCCGCCGCGGCCGCGCCGTCGAACCAGGATCCGTGCCGCAGCTCCACCGCCACCCGCCAGGGCCGGCACCGCCGGGCCAGCTCGACGATGCGTCGTCGGGCGGCCGCACCGCACACCAGCCACGGGGGGAACTGCAACAGCACCACACCGAGCCGGTCGGCCGCCGCGAGCGGGTCCAGCGCCGCCCGGAACCGGCGCCACAACTCCTCGTACGACTCCTCGGGCAGGTCGCGGCGGCGGACCCGGGTTCCGCCGATGGCCGGTCGCAGATCCCGGGGCAGCATCTTCACCGGCGTCGGGTGTCCGGTGAAGAGGCTGAACGCCTTGACGTCGAAGGTGAACCCGGGCGGGGTGGCGGCCACCCAACCGGCGGTGGTCTCCGGCGCCGGCACCGCGTAGTAGGAGGTGTCCACCTCGACCAGTCCGAAGTGGCGGGAGTAGTGGGCGAGCCGGTCGGCGGGGGTCTTCACCGATCGCGGGTACCAGCCCGCCCGCAGCAGCGTCCGGTCCGCCCAGGAGGAGGTGCCCACTCGAATCTCACCCATGTCGTCCAGTGCTACCCGCGGCGGCCGCCACGGCAACCCGCGGCCGGCGGAGAACTGTCGGTGGCCCTGCCTACGGTGGGCGTCGACGACATCGACGGAGGGCGGATGGATGACCACTTCGGAGCGGGTTCTCACCGGCGAGCGGGCGGATCTGGCGCAGACCCTGGCCCTGCACCGTGACTTCCTGCGGCAGACCGTGCGAGAGCTGACCGACGAGCAGGCCGCGACGCGCAGCACGGTCAGCGAGCTCTGTCTCGGCGGGCTCATCAAGCACGTCGCGACCGTGGAGGAGCGGTGGGCGCGGTTCATGGTCGGCGGCGCCGAGGCGATGCAGGCCGAGCCGGTCGACTGGCAGGGCGCGTTCCGGATGACCGACGGCGAGACCCTGGCCGGCCTCCTCGACCGGTACGCCGAGGTCGCCGCCCGCACCGACGAACTGATCGCCACCCTCGACCTCGACGCGGCGCGGCCGCTGCCGCAGGCGCCCTGGTTCGAGCCGGGCGCGACCTGGACGGCGCGCCGGGTGCTGCTGCACCTGATCGCCGAGACCTCGCAGCACGCCGGGCACGCCGACATCCTGCGCGAGAGCATCGACGGGGCCAGGACGATGGGCTGACGCGAGTTCGGCTCCGGCGGCCGTGCTCCCCGCCGGAGTCGGCCCGCGCGCCGCGCCTCCCGACCCTGGGCGTGATCGACGCCACCCTGACCCCGGTGGATGTGACGCCCCGACGGTCGGCGGCGCTGAGGGACACGAGATGAACGCACATCGCATGGACCAGGAGACCGCCGAGCGGCTGCTCGTCGGTCCGGTCGTCGACCCGCAGGACGGCCCGGCGTCGCTGGTACGACTCCTGGCAGCGGTCCGGGCCGCGCCCCACCCCGCCGAACTGCGCGGGGAGGCTGCCGCCATGCAGGCGTTCCAGCGAGCGTGCGCGGGAGCGCCGCTCCCCGTCCGCACCCTTTCCGCCCGACCGGGTGTCCTGGCCGGACTGGCCGGGCTGAAGGTCGCGCTGGCCGCCCTCGCCGTGGCCGCGACCGGCGGCGTCGCGTTCGCCGCCGTCACCGGCACGCTGCCCGGCCGGCCGGACTCGGACGATCCCGGCACACGGCCGTCCGCCGCCCCGGCGACCACCCCGGCCGCCACGGCGGACGCGGGCACGTCGGGCGGTCCCGCCACGACCGACGGGGCGTCCGCCTCCCCCACGGCGTCGATCCTCGGCCTGTGCCGTGCCTACCGGGCCGACGCCGGGGACAACCCCGGACGGACCTTGGACAACCCGGTCTTCGAGGACCTCATCGTGACGGCCGGGGGCCGCAACAAGGTGGCCGGCTACTGCGCACGGGCGATCAAGGACGAGCAGAGCCCGGGCGGCCCGGCGACCGACCGGGGCGACGCCACGCCCACCCTCGGTTCGAGCAGCCGCCCCACGCAGCACGCCACCGGTGCCCCGACGCCCCCGCCCACCTCGACGCCGCCGGTCCCGGCCGAGCCGTCCATACCGGCCGGCAAGCCGACCCTGCCGGGGCCGGACCGGACGGATCCGCCCCGACCCGACTAACGGATCCGCTCCGACCCGACCAGCCGCTCGCCCGCGCGACCCGGTCAGCCGTCGACGGCGTGGAAGGCACGGCGCACCCGGGGCTGGGCCCACCGCCAGACCGGCCGCCACACCCGTCCGGGCAGGAAACGGCTGCGCTCCTCCCGTCCCACCCGGGCCCGGGGGTGTCCGAGCCAGCCGGCCGAGCCGCCCTCGTGGTCGAGCAGGTAGTCGATCGCGCAGACGTGCCGGACGCTCTTGTAGCCGTACTGACGCGGGGCGACGAGACGTACCGGGGCGCCGACCGGGCCGGTCAGCGGCGCGCCGTCGAAGGTGTCGGCGAGCAGCACGTCGTCGGCGAGCGCGTCGTCGAGCCGCAGGCAGGCCCGGTAGCCGTCCAGACCGGTCACCCCGATCCAGCGGGCCCGGGGGTGCGGGTGCACCAGGTCGGCGAGGTACAGGTGCACGGTGGCGAACGGCGTCCCGCCCCAGCGCAGGCCGGTCGCCGTCCAGGTGGTGACGCAGTGCAGGTCGGCGACGAGGTCGCGGCGCGGGCCCAGCGCCATCAGCTCGGCGACCGGGACCTGGGTGGGGCGGCGGACCACCCCACCGATGGTGATCACCGGCGCGACGGGCGGGGCCGGGACCCGGCCGGCGAACCAGGGCAGCCCGAAGCGGCGCAGCGGCGCGACGCGTTGCCCCGGCGGCAACGGCCGGGCGGCCCCGGCGGACGACCCCTCGGTCAGCGGCACGGTCGGCTCCTGTCGTGATCGGTCGGGCACGGTGGCCCGGTACGCCCCGGTGGCCCGGTCGTCGGGCGGCACCTCCGACGTCCCGACGAGGGGCCCGACGCGGGCGCGGTACGCCGGTGTGCCCCGGCGGGGGTGATCCGGGCACGGCGCCGGCGGGCGTACCCGATCCGCCGGGCGGCGAGCCGGCGCGGCACCGGCGCCACCAGCGGATGATATGGGTGGACGTCGACATGGACCACCCGTACCGGGGCCGGGGGCCCACTCCGGCGGCCGGTGCGGGCGGGCGGGGCTGGTAGCTTGCCCCGATGAGTCTGCGGCGTCGACGCCTGGCGGTGGTCTTCCGCCTGGCGATCGTCATCAGTGTGCTGGCCGGGATCGTGCTCACCGCGCTCGGCCCGGCCACGGTCACCGGCCTGTTGCCGTACTTCACCATCCAGAGCAACGTGGCGGTGGGCCTCTTCGCCGGCTACGCCGCCTGGCGGGCCTGGCAGGAGCTGCCGGAGCCGCCGTCGGCGCTCAAGGGCGCGGTGACGCTCTACATCACCATCACCGGCGTGGTCTACCACCTGGTCCTGGCCAACCCGGCCAGCCCGTTCGCGATGCCCCAGCCGGACCGGGCGCTCGGCGAGGCGCTGGGCAACCAGTTCCTGCACACCGTCGTGCCGCTGCTGGCCGTCGCCGACTGGGCGCTGTTCGACCAGCGCGGTCGGCTGCGGGTCCGCTACGCCGCCTGGTGGCTGGCCTTCCCGCTGGCGTACCTCGGTTTTGCCCTGGTGCGCGGGCTGATCGTGGACCGGTACCCGTACCCGTTCATCGACGCCGGGCAGCTCGGCTACGACGGCGTCTCGCTCAGCGCGGTCCTCTTCGCCTTCGCGTTCTGGCTGCTCGGGCTCCTCTTCGTCGGCATCGACCGGGGGCTGTCCCGGCGGCCGGGTCCGCGACCGACGGTGCCCGCCGCGCGCGCCGGCGCCGACGACGCCGTGCCGGGCCGCACCGCCGGCCGGCGCTGACCGGAGGCACGACAACCCGCAACGGGTGAACCCCGGTCGCGCTGGTGCGCGATCCCGATCCGGGGTACGACAGGTGAAATGCGCGCACTGGACGATCCCCGGCTGGACCGGGTGCTGACGGCGCTGCTGGCCATGCAGCGGCAGTCCTGGGAGCAGGGTGTGGCCGCCCACGCCCTGCTCGACCTGGGGTGGGACGAGGAGGCGGTGCTGCTCGCCGACGCCGCGGTGACCCGGCAGCACCCGGACGGCCGGCTCGGTGACGTCTCCGGCGAGCAGGGTGCGGTCAACGGCGCGGCCTGCGGCGAGGCGGTCCGGCACGCGGCCCGCCTGCACCCCGACGAACGGTGGACGACGGCGCTGCGGCGGCAACTCGACTGGCTGCTGACCCGCGCGCCCCGGACCGCCGACGGCACCCTGTTCCACCTGCTCGGCAACCGCCAGGTGTGGGCGGACACCGTGTACATGGTGGTGCCGCTGCTCGCCGTGTGCGGGCACCCGCAACAAGCCGCGGCCCAACTGGACGGGCACCGCCTCCGGTTGTACGACCCGCACGCCGGCCTCTACGCCGCCCGCTGGGACGCCGACACCGGAGTCCTGGCGCAGCCGCAGCTCTGGGGCACCGGCAACGGCTGGGTCGTCGCCGGGATCGCCCGGGCCCTGCGGCTGCTGCCGCACTGGCCGGACGGCCTGCGCGAGGAGTTGGCCGGGCACGCCCGACAGGTGCTCGACGCCTGCCTGGCGCACCGGCGTCCGGACGGGCTCTTCCACGACGTGCTCGACGACCGGAGCAGCCACGTGGAGACCAACGTCGCGCAGATGCTGGCGTACGCGGCCCTGACCGGCGCGGCCGACGGCTGGCTGCCGCCGTCGTACGCGGGCACCGGGCGGGACCTGCTCGCCACCGCCGACCGGCAGGTCGACCGGTACGGGCTGGTGCGACCGGTCAGCGGCGCGCCGCACTTCGACCGCCCGGGCACCTCCGCCGAGGCGCAGGCGTTCCACCTGCTCGCCCACGCCGCCCTGCGCCGTACGGGTCAGCCCGGGGTGAGCAGCCCGCGCACGTAGGCAGCCTGCCCGACGTGCTGGAGGTCGTCCTCGACGACGCTGACCAGCCGTACGCCGAGGGTCACCGGCGGATCCCACGCCTCGTCGACGACCCGGTCGAGGTCCGCCGGCGTCAGCGCGGTCAGGAAGGTCCGGGTACGCGCGGCCACCGCCAGGTGGTAGTCGACGAGGGCCTGCGCGCTCTCCGGCCGTACGGCCGCGACCTGCCGTGGGGTGTGCCCGTAGCCGGTGTCGTCCGGGTCGGCGGTCAACCCGAACCGGCCCGCCCAGTCGCCGGAGACCCAGATCTGATCCTCGCCGATCAGGTCGGCGACGTGGTGGTCCTGACACTCCTCACGCCGTCCGGTCCCCGGCTCAGTACCGCCGCCGAGGGCGGACAAACCCCGGCCTCTAGGGTGATCACGTGGTCGCGGCGCTCGAGCTGTATCTGGACACCGACGCCACCCGGCGCATCCGGGTGCTCTGGGACGCGCTGGAGGCCGAGGGGGTGCAGAGCATGCGCTCGCTGCTGGAGCGGCGACACCGGCCGCACGTGTCGCTGGCGGTGGCGCCCCGCTTCGACCCGGACCGGGTCGCCGAGGCGCTGCGCGGCACGCCGGTGGCCGCCCCGCTGCGGCTGAGTTTCCAGTACGCCGGCCAGTTCGTCGGCCGGGTGCTGTGGCTCGGTGTCACTCCCACCGCCGACCTGCTCGCCCACCACGCCCTGGTGCACGACCGGCTGGCCCGGGCCGGCATCGCCCTGTCGGAGCAGTACCTGCCGGGGCGCTGGGTGCCGCACTGCACCCTGTCGATGCGGGTGCCGAACACGCTGATGGCCGCCGCCGTGCGCCGCTGTCTGGAGATGCTGCCGCTGGAGGCGACGGTCACCGCCGCCGCCATCGCCGACCACGCCCGCGACATCTCCCACCCCCTCCCCTGACACGCACCGCACCGACGCGCCCCCTGCGGCGGGCCCGGTCGCCGTATCGTCGGACCATGGCCACCTGGGACGACGTACGCCGGCTCGCGCTCGCCCTGCCGGAGACGACGGAGCGGCCGTCGTACGACGGTCTGCCGGCCTGGCGGGTCCGCGACAAGGCGTTCGTCTGGGAACGGCCGCTGCGACGCGCGGACCGCGAGGCGCTGGGCGACGCGACCCCGGACGGGCCCGTCCTCGGCGTGCGCGTGGCGGACCTCGGTGTCAAGGAGGCCCTGCTCGCCGACGACCCGACGGTCCACTTCACCACGCCGCACTTCGACGGTCACCCGTCGGTGCTGGTGCGGCTGGACCGGATCAGCGAGTCGGAGCTGGCGGAGCTGATCCTCGACGCCTGGTACGCCCGCGCGCCGAAGCGGCTCGCCGCCGCGCACCGCGCCGCCACGGCCTGACTGCGGCCTCGCCCCAGCGGGCGGGCGGTGGTCAGAAGTCGACCCGCATCACGACGCGCCGCGGAGTCGGGTGGCTGACCTCGACGAAGCCGGCGTCGGCGAAGATGCTCCGGCTGCCGACGTGCAGCTCACCCCAGGCGACCTCCCGTCCCGGCCGCGTGATCATCGGGTAGCCCTCGACGGCACGCGCGCCGCGCTCCCGGGCGAAGTCCACCGCCGCCCGGGCCAGGGCACGGCTCACGCCACGACGCCGGAATCCCACCCGGGTGACGAAGCAGGTCACCGCCCAGACCCCCGGGTCGTCGCGGTCCTCGTCCCGGCCGCGCCACGGGACGGGGGTACGCCCGCTCACCAGGCGCTCGTACGCGGTGCGCGGCTCCACGGCGCACCAGCCGACCGGCTCGCCGTCCAGGTACGCGACGAGCCCGGTGGTCCGGTCGGCTCCCGGCTGACCGCAGTCGGTCTGCTCGCGCAGCCGCGCGGCGAGGACCTCGGCCGGCACCGACGGCAGCCACTCCCGGATCTTGTAGCGCTGGCACTGGCAGTGGGCGGCGTCGCCACGGCGGCCGAACACGGTCTGCAGGTCGTCCCAGCTAGCCTCGTTGGCGGGGAGCACGGTGACCGTCCCGGCCATCGGCTCCGCCCCTGTCCGCCCGCGTCCGGCCCGGTCGCCGGATGCCACCGCGCTCACGCTACCGGCTGCCCGTGGGCGTCCCGGTGCACCGGAGCGGGGCCGGGTCCGGTCCAGCCGGCCGTGCCGACGCAGGCCTCGTTGCCCTCGGCGTCGACCAGCACCCAGAACGACGGCGCGTACGCGTCGGTCACCAGCCGACCGCCCGCGGCGAGCGCCGCCGAGACCCGCGCCTCGGCCCGGTCGTACGGCACCCAGACGTCGACGTGGACCCGGTTGCGCTGCGGGCGGGGCGCGTCCATCCGCTGGAACCAGAACGACGGCCCCCGGCCGCCCGGGTCGATCAGGTCCTCGGGGCTGCCGGCGCGGTCGACGTACCCGAGCAGGGCCCGCCAGAACGGCACCACCTCGGGGCCGACGAGCGCGTCGATCGTGACCTGGACGTGCTGCACGGCCGACGGGTCGGCGGGCAGGCCCAGCTCGCGGGCGACCGCCGAGATCCGTCGGGCCAGCTCGACGTCGCGGCCGGTCAGCCCGAAGTGGTCGTCGGTGATGGTGACCAGCCGCACGGTCACGCCCGCGTGCCGCACGTCGACGTCGGGGTGGTGCGCGTCGAGGTCGGTCAGCTCGCTGATCGCGTGCACCAGCCGGGCGCCGACGGCGAACGACCCGGTTCGGAAGTACGTGCTCACCCCGTCCCCCAGCACCCGCCAGTCCCGCACACCGGCGGTGTCGTGGAACTGCTGCGGCGTGACCTGTCCGGTCACCCCGGTCGCCCCCTCGGTCATGGCCTCTCCTCCTCCTCGCGGATCAGCGCTGTCCGCTGGCCGATTCTCGCCCGAGTTCCCGACATCCACTGTCGGGTACGTACGTCACCATGGGGCGTGCGCGCCTCCCGGATGATGACCCTGCTGTTGCAGTTGCAAATGCGGGGCCGGGTCAGCGGCCCGGAGCTGGCCCGGCTGCTGGAGGTCAGCGAACGCACGGTGCAGCGCGACGTCGAGGCGCTGGTAGCCGCCGGGATACCGGTGCGCTCGGCCCGGGGACCGGCGGGCGGCTACCGCCTGGACCGCGGCTACCGCACCAAGCTGACCGGGGTCGGCCTCGACGAGGCCGGCGCGCTGGCCTTCCTCGGCCTCGCCGGCCCGGCGCAGCAGCTGGGGCTCGGGGAGATGCTGGAGGGGGCCCGGATCAAGGTCTGGGCCAGCCTCACCGGCGAGGCCCGGGAACGGGCCGGCCGGACCGCCGAGCGGTTCCACCTCGACCCGTCGCGCTGGTACGGCACGCCCGAGCCGGTGCCGTGCCTGACCGCGCTCGCCGACGCGGTGTGGCGCGACCGCCGGGTGCGGCTGCGGTACGTGCGCGACGGGCGGGCGACCACCCGCGAGGTCGACCCGCTCGGGCTCGTCCTCGCCGCCGGGGACTGGTACCTGGTGGCCCTGCGCGACGGCCGGCGGCGCACCTACCGGGTGTCCCGGGTGCGCACGGTGGCGCCCCTCGACGAGCCGGTACGCCGCCCGGTCGGGTTCGACCTGGCCGGGTCGTGGGCCGAGTCGCGCCGCGAGCTGGAGCGGGAGAGGACGGCCGTCGAGGTGACCGTCCGGGTGGCGCCGGGGGCGTTGCCGCGCCTGCGACGCCTGCTGCCGGTGCACGGGCAGACCGGGGTGGAGGTCACCGCGACCGGGTGGGTCGAGGTGACGATCCCGTTCGAGAGCGAATCCTGGGCGGGTGAGGCCCTGCTGAGCCTGGGCGCCGCCGTGGAGGTGCTCCGGCCCACCGCGATGCGCGAGCGGGTGGCCCGGGAGCTGCGCGCCGCCGCCGCGCGCTACGCCCCGGCGTGACACGGCGGCCGCCCGCTCGACGGATAGGGTCCGGTGCCATGACGTCTTCACTGGACGGGCGCCGCTTCGCCGCCGTGGCGGATGTCGTCGCCGGCGAGGTCGGCACCGAGACCGTCTTCACGTACCGCGAGGCCGACGGTGAGGTGTGGGCCGACTACGCCGGCGGCTCCATCCGGCGCGGCCACCTCGTCGGCACCCGGCACGGCGACCGACTGGACTTCCGGTACGTCCAGCTCAACACCGACGGGCAGACGTCCTCGGGGCGCTGCGTCTCAGAGGTGTCCGTGCTGCCCGACGGCCGGCTCCGGCTGCACGAGACCTGGTGGTGGGAGTCGCGGCCGGGCAGCGGCGTCAGTGTCGTCGAGGAGTTGCCCGGGGGCGCGACGGCGGACGCGGGCACCGCGCCGACGGGTCGCGACGGGCTCGCCGGCTCGGGCTGATCACGTCCGGCGGCACCTGCGGGAACCGGGCTCCGACGGCGGGGAGGCGTTCGCGCGGCGGCGTACGAAGCGCACCGCCCCGACCGCAACCGGTACGTCAGCCGAGCGGGACCGGCTGCGCGGCGGCCAGCGCGGCGGCCCGGTACGGCGGCAGCGGCCCGCCTTCGACGACCACCTCCAGCGGCCACTTCTCCCGCCGCACCGTCCACAGCCGCGACGACAGGCCCGAGTACGCCGAGCGAGGATCGGCGTCCTCGGCGACCAGCAGCACGTACACCCAGCTCGCCCCCTCGCGGGCGCCGAGGGTTTAAGTTGATCAACTGGTGGGTAGATCCCGCCGCGTCAGCACCGGGTACGACCCGACAGGCGTGGAGGGAAAGGCAGGTCAGTCAGTGGTGAACTCGTGCCGCAGGCCGACCATGGCCAGGACGGCGACGGTGATCCGGGACGGCTCCCGTAGCACCAGCGCGGATCCGTCCGAGGTGACTCGCCGGCGCACCGCCAGCAGCGCCGTGACCCCGGCGGCGCAGAAGAAGTCCACCCCGCTCAGGTCGAGCACCAGCACCGGGGGTGGCTGGCCGGACAGCACGCTGTCCACGAGGCCGACCAGCGAGCCGACGGTGTCCATGTCGAGTGGCCCACGGACCACCACCACCGTCGCCGGGCCTTCCCGGGCGAGCGCGAGGGACAGGAGCGGGTGGCAGGTGGTTTCCCGCGTCGCCAAGGGCGGCGCCTGATGGACAGACATGAGCGGCTCCTCGGTGAGGATGTCGGGACCGGGTCGGCGCTCGGCCCGCCGTCGGCGGGCGGCACTGGTCCTGGGCTCATGTCCGAACCCACACCGACCCTAGCCGCATCGCGTCCGATCCGCACCATGCCCAGCGGCGGGCGCGGCACACCGGTGATCAACTGCACCCGCCGTCGGCTCCCGGGGACGAGCCCGGGCAGTGGCCTCACCTTCGGTACAACGACGGACACGTGGTCTTCGGGAGGTAGCGGTGGTGTCCGATGCTGCGGAATCGCATCTGGCCTCGGCGTACGGCCGACTGTTGACCCTGCTGGCGGATTCGCTGCACGTCGATGCGTTTCTCGACCAGGTCGTCCGGGTCGCCGCGGAGGTCGTCCCCCCGGCGGTGGCCTGCGGGCTGACCGTACGCCGGGACGGCGGCGCCTGGACCGTAGCCAGCAGCGGCGACCTCGCCACGAAGGGCGACGAGATCCAGTACGGCGCCGACGAGGGGCCCTGCCTCGAAGCCCTGCGTCGGGGACACATCGTCGAGGTCGTCGACCTGCGCGAGGACGGGCGGTGGTGCCGTTACCGGGAACACGCGCTCCGGCTCGGCATCGTCAGCTCGCTGTCGCTGCCGATGACGGTCGACGGTGAGACCGTCGGCGCGTTGAACCTCTACGCCACCGAACCCGCAGCCCTCACCGGGTCGGCACGCCGGCACGCCGAGGCGTTCGCCGCCCAGGGGACGGCGGCGCTGACCGTCATCCTGCGCCAGGCCGACCAGGCGCTCCTGCATCGGCAACTCACCGACGCGATGGCGTCCCGCAGCGTCATCGACCAGGCCCTCGGGGTGCTGATGGGCCAGCAGCGGTGCACCGCCGCGGAGGCGTTCGCCCTGCTCCGGCAGGCGTCGCAGCACCGCAACCGCAAACTGCGCGACGTCGCTACGGAGATCATCACGCAGGTCAGCGGCCAGTCCCCGCAACCCGCCCCCGGGTTCGTGGCGCCCCGCCAACAGCCGTGATCGAGGCAGCGGTCGCGCGACGGCCTGCCGTGACGGGACGCCCCGCTCCGCTCCATCGCCGCGCTGCTCGGGCCGGAGCAGCGCGGCGATCGGGGTTCAGGGCCTGCGAGCCGGCGCAGACGATGTCCGACGCAGCGGTTAGCCTGTGCGCATGCAGGAGGCGGCGTCCCGGAGCGACCTCGATGGCTGACGCCGACGACGTCCGTCGCCTGGCACTGGCGCTGCCCGACGTGGTCGAGGTCGACAGTGCGGGCTTCGACTTCCGGGTCGGCGGCAAAGGGTTCGTCTGGTCCTATCCGGAGCGCACACCCGGTACGCCACGCCGGATCCGCACCGACATCGCCGTGCTGTACGTCGGCGACGAGGCGGAGAAGCAGGCGTTGCTCCTCGGCGAACCCGAGGTCTTCTTCACCACGTCCGCCTACGACGGGCTGCCCCTGGTCATGTTGCGGCTGGCGCAGGTGGACGTGGATCGTCTGGAGGAACTCGTCACCGACGCGTGGCACATGCGTGCCCCGGGCCCGCTCGTCGGCGAGCGCGACACCACCGCCCCGGCGAGCCACCAGTCGTAGTCCGGCAACTGTCGGAAGCCCCCCGCTCGCCGTCACCTGAGCGGATCGCGGCGCGTGAGCGCGCCTGGTCATGGAGATGTCGATCACGGCGAGCTTGGCGGCTTGGCCTTCTGCGGGTAGATCGTCTCGTGGCGGGCCAGCATGGCGACGAACTCGCCGATCTTCCGCTCGCGGGTCTGTGCTCGTTTGACGGCAGTGAGGCGGTGCACGAGAGCGAACCGGTTGGTTCTGGTGAGTACGTCGAACATGGCCTGAGCGGCGGGGTCGGCGGCGATGGCGGCGAGGAGGTCAGCCGGTACCTCGGCTTCCGAGGGCGGGGCGTAGGCGGCCGCCCACCGCCCGTCCGCCTTCGCCGCTTCCACCGCGGCGCGGCCTGGAGGCAGCATCCCGTCCCTGCGCCTCGAGCCGGGCCACGTGGGCGACGTTGCGTTGTGACCAGGAACTGCGGGGCCTGCGCGGGGTGAACCGGATCCAGGAGGTCTCCTGATCCCGTTTACGGGCCTGCCCGTCGATCCAGCCGAAGCACAGGGCCTCGTCGACCGCCTGTTGCCAGGTCAGCGTCGTGACTGTGCCGCCCTTCCTGGTCAGCGCGAGCCAGACACCGGGCGACGTGGCGTGGTTGGCCGACAACCACGCCCGCAGCGCGTCGGCGTCCGCGACGATCAACTCATCCAGTCGGCACTCGCCATGACCGCAGGCTATCGCTGCCCCGTGGCCGCAGTCTCCTGCCTGTTGACCCACCCGGCCCACCGGACTGCCGGCGCGGGTCGCTCGGCAGACCATCGGAGCAGGCCCTCGATGGTCAGGACGATCCCGAGCGGGGGCCGGCATGTCGAACGTCTCGTGCACGCGCCCGCCCGGGTGGCTCGACCCGCCGACCGAGCATGACGCTGCGCTTCCTGGCCTCGAACTCCTCCGTGCTCAGGGCCCCCGAGGCCCGCTGGTCGGCCAACTGTCGGATCAGGGCGACGCGGTCGACCGCCGGTTTCCGCTGGTCGTCCGGCTCGGAGAGGGCCAGGTCGGCTTTGAGCGCGTCGAACTCCGCGCGCGTGAGCGCTCCGGTGCTCCGCAGATCGTTCAGCGCCTTCAGCCGCGACCAGGGGTCGCGCGCCGCACCCGTCGCACCGCCTCGACGCCGCGGGTCGCCGGTCCGGGCACCACCCTTCGTCCCGCGAGCGCCGACCGGTGGAGGTCCCCGTGAGGAAATCTTTGGCATGGCGTCGGATCCGGAGCGTCTCGTTCGTAGCACAGGTGAGAGGCGGCCGGAGAAGACCGCCGGGACAAGGGAGTCATGGGATGACGCGGTACTTGATCTCGTTCGGTGTCGGCGCGATGGACCACATCCCCGACGAGGAGATGCCCGACGTGGGCAAGGCCTCGCACGCGGTGATCCAGAAGGCCATCAACGCCGGCGTGTTCGTGTTCGGCGCCGGACTGGAAAGCCAGAGGGCGAGCGTCGTGGCAACGGACGGGATGGTCACCGACGGCCCCTACCCGGAGACCAAGGAGGTCATCGGCGGGTTCGTGGTCGTCGACGTGGCCTCACGCGAGGAGGCGCTGGCGTGGGCTGCCAAGATCGCCGTCGCTTGCCGCTGTGCGCAAGAGGTGCGGCAGCTCATGCCCGACCCCGAAACAGACGCGATGCTCCGTCAGGCCGGCAGGCGATGACATCCTGACGACGACTGATCGAGGCAGACCCCGCCATGGAAGAGCAAGAGCTGCGCGGCTGCGGTCGACGACGCGGGTCCGCGCATCGACCTGAACTGGAGATGCAGGGCGGTGACCCGGGGGGATCGGGCGTGGGACGAATCCCGGTCCCCCGGGCCTGACCGACCCCCCCACCGGTGACCACCCAGTCGGGCCCGCCCTCCCGCTCGCCGCCCCACCATCGACATGGTCGGACCTTGGCGTCACGCACGGCTTGCGACCAGCGGCAGATGTACCCACGAGATCCGAAGAACGTGGACCGCCGGGTCGGGTCCTGAAAGCGGGTGATCGACATGCTCGGGTTCATGGGTCGCCGAGCCGGCGCGCGGGCGTCGGCCGCGAGATGGCGGGCACCCTTGGTGGTCAGGCGCGCGGGCCCAGGAACAGGCCGCCACTCGCGTCGATGACCTGCCCGGTGACCCAGCGGGCGGCGTCGGAGGCGAGGAACGCGACCACGTCGGCGACGTCGCCGGGCGCGCCCAACCGGTCGAGTGCCGTCATTCCGGTGATCAACTCGGCCAGGCCCGGTGTCTCGAAGACCGCCCCGTTGGTCGCGGTCCGGGTGGCGCCGGGCGCGACCGCGTTCACCGTGATGCCCCGGGCGCCGAGTTGGTTGGCCAAAGTCAGGGTCATCGTCTCGACCGCGCCCTTGGTCATGGCGAATGACGTTTGGGTGGCGTTGGCCATCCGGGTCGCCACGGACGAGATCACGATGATCCGGCCGTGGTCGCGGATCAGGGGCATCGCCCGCTCGATGATGAAGTACGGCGCTCGTACGTTGACCGCGAACAGATGGTCGAAGGCTGCCCGTGTCGTGGCGCCGAGCGGGCCTGCGGGCGGCGCCGCCGCGTTGTTGACGAGGATGTCGAGTGGCCGCCCGGCCAGGCGGGCCTCGACCCCCGCGAACAGTGTCTCGACATCTCCGTCCACGCCCAGTTCCGCGCCGACGGCGTACGCCGTTCCACCGCCCTGCACGATCTGGTCGACCGTCGCCGTCACGCCGTCCTTGTCTGTGCCGAAGTGCGCGATGACGACGGCTCCCCGCGCTGCCAGCCGGATCGCGATCGCCTGTCCTATACCGCGCGACGCGCCGGTCACCAGGGCTGTCCTACCGATCAGGTCGCTCATGGTGTTAGCCACCCCAAAGTGTTAGTCACTACCAGTGCGGTAGTGTCTATCACGTGGGCGAGCGGCACTCAACACTGCGGGAGCAACGACGGGCCGAGACGCAGCGCATGATCCAAGCGCATGCGGTGCGGTTGTTCGTCGAGCGCGGGTACGACGGCACAACCGTGAACGACGTCGCAGAGGCCGCGGGCGTGTCAGCGATGACGGTGTACCGGCACTTCCCGACGAAGGAGGACCTCGTACTGGTCGATCAGAACGGTCCGCTGGTCGCCGAACGGATCGCCGCGACGGCGGCCGGGCAGCCCCTCGTGCGCCGCATCGGCAGCGCGCTCGTCGACTCAGCGCGGACGCTGACCGCCGGCGGCGACCGGTTCCTGCTGGCCCGTCTGCGGCTGATGATCTCGACGCCCGCCCTACGCGCCCGGCACCTGGACAACCACTACGTCCTTCAACAAGCCATCGTGGACGGCCTCGGAGACGAGGCCGCCGATCCGGACACGGCCTTCCAAGCCGCGGCGGCGGCCAGCGCCTGCCTGGCCGCTATGCATACGGCGCTGGTGCGATGGGCGGAGGACGACGGACGCACGGATCTGCCCGACTTGGTCGCGAAGGCGCTCGCGGCAGCCTTCGGCGACGACACACCCCGACAGGGGTAACCTCAACAACCCCTGACCGACCGAATCGCGAGGCAAGCACCACCGCACGCGACGCGGCAGTGGGACCGGACAAGAGACGCTCGATGCGAGCGCAGCAACACCGTGATCCGCGCCGCCATGCTGCTGCTCAAGGCCGAAGGGCTGATCGACGGTCGGCAGGGCGAGGGCGTCTACGTCGCCACCCCGCTTCCCCGGTGTACTTCCGTCCTGCACGGCGACGAGTTGATCCGTGGTTGCCTTGGGGGCGTCTGGAACAGTGGTGGCATGGACAACCGGTTCCGCCGGCTACCGCCGCGGATCGAACCTCGGTACGAGACACACGACGTCTCCGATCCGCCGCCGTTGCCCGAGGTGAGGGAAACGAGTTGGTTGACGCCGGCTGGGGAGGTGGCGGGCTTCGAGCGGTTAGCCTCCGCCGTTGCCCGCAATTCCGACCGGACCGGCTCGAACACTGTGCGGCAGCGACGGCGTGGCCGAGTGCTGGTGATCCTTTACATTGCCCTGGCGCTGGGGACAGCCGCCGTGGGCTTCGCCCTGAACGCCCACCTCCACTGATCCTTCCCTGGAAGCACGTAGGCCAGATTCTGCCCTTTCCCTCGTAGCGTGGAGGCTAGATGTAATGCCCACGAGCGTTGTTGACGGCGTGGCGGCTTGAGACGAGGCGAGACCTCCGGCGAGGTGTGAGGTGCTGACGCCCACACCGAAACCGGAGGTCTCATGGCCCACCGTAATGCCCGCCTGACGATCCACGGCCGGCGGTTGCTCGTCATGCGTGTCGCCGGCCAAGGTCGCCCGGTCGCTCATGTCGTGACCCTTCAGAAGATCAACGAGAACACTCATCTACAGGCATGGTCATCAGTTGGCGGAAGACTGGGGCTATCGACGGCCACCGAAGGCCGCATGTGTGACTACGCCTACGACGGCAATGGTTACGGCGGTGGCAGTGGCCAAAGTGTTGCCGGCCGGTTGCATCACCCAGGTCAAGACCTCACGGTACGCGGGCGAACTCGCCGGCCCGGAAAGAAGCACCACCAGAGTCCACCCGACGGGCAGAAGCCAGGCCCAGTGAGCCCTCCAGGCAACTCCTCCGAGCGCGAGCAGCCCCCCGATCCCGGCGGCGTCCCTGACCAGGAGCGCCACCGCTGCCAGCGGTTCGCTCACGAGCGCCGGCATGGCGGTGACGACGGCAGCGGTCGCCATGACGGCGAGGATGTGTGCGGCCCGCCGTGGCACCCAGGCGAGCGCAGCCGTCCGATCCAACGCGGGGTCCGCGCCGGCGAGCCCCGGCCCGAAGGCGACGGTCGCCACCAGCACGGTCAGCACCGCCACTGACAGTCTGAGGCGTGGCACATCGGTCATTTGGCCCAGGCACCACAACACGGTTACCCCGGCCAGCGCTGCCCCTGCTGACGTAGGGATGCCTCGGCATCGCAGGTACAACGTCAGCCATCTCATCGGGTGTCCCCGACGAGGACTTCGAGCAGGTTCACCTCGTCGCAGGCCAGTGCCGCCTCCCGCAACGCGGTGACGCGGGCCCGCTGCTCGGTCGCCGGGAGCGATTGAAGCTTCTCCCACGCCCGAAGCGCCGCTTCGCCATGATCACCGGACGGCGGTTTCTCGCCGATCAGCCAGGCCGCCGCCGCTAGCCGTGCGGTGTAGTGTGCTCGGGCCGCATCCGGCTTTCCGATGATGTAGGGACACGGCCGCGTTCCCGCCCCGTCCAGCAGCCGCCACCGCAGCTCGTCCGGAGTTCCCTTCGCGCCTCCCCATGGGTCAAGCTCGAGATCTACGAGCAGGGTGTCGCGCGGTTGTGGTGGGGGCTGCGCGTCGTACCACGATGTGGGTGTCTCCCGAACGGACGTCGGTGCCTGCGGAAGCTTCGCCGACAGTGTCGCGAGCGCCTGCCGCGCCGGTTCCCGCAGATCCGTCAGGGCAGTGGAATGCACCCTGGTCACACAAACCTGGAGCCCCGCATCGGAGCTGCACACCAGAGCGGCAGCCTCCGGATCGGGCACCGGCAGCCGCTGCCGGTCGGCGGGCAGCAGCGCCAGGGCCACTACTGCGGCGACTGCTGCCGGCAGGAGGCCCACCAGCCGCGCGGTCCGGGTGGCGCAGACGAAACCGGCAAGACCGGTGACGGCAAGGCCGACCAGCCAGACGGTGTGCGCGACACTGACTCTGCTGGAGACGGTCACGAAGTCGCCCCAGAACCCGAACGGCGATGGCGTCAGCAGGTGAACGACCTTGGGCACATGGGAGTATCCGCGATCGGTGATGGCGACGACCGCCACGGCGGCACCGACGACAGCGGTGACAGCCGGTGTCAGACGCGACGGCACGAGCGCGCCGACGGTCATGCCGAGCCAGGCACCGGAAACCATCCAGAGGACGCCGACACCGGCTATCACCACGGATTGGCCCGGCAGATAGCTGGCGAGCACCGCGACCTGGGTCACGCCGGCGGCGTACATCAGGACGTAGCCGGCGGCCGCCGACAGAGCCATCGCGGCGGCCCTTGGCAGGACCCGCTGCCAACGCGGCCGGGCGGTCGTCGAGACCAACTCGTCGGTACGGGACCTGCGATCACGGCCCGCGTGCCAGGCGCCCAGGCCGAGAGCCATGGGCCAGAGGATGAACAGGTACTCCCGCTGCCAGAGCGCCAGAAGCATCCAGCGTCCACCCCAGCCGTCCACGGTGAGAAACAGCAGGGCGGCGCCGAGCAGGGCCGTCCCGGCAGCTATCGACAGCGCACCTGAGCGATGGATCTCGATGCGAAGGATCCGTCCGGTCATGCCGCACCCTCCGCGGCTCGATGCCGGCGCAACAGCTCGGTATACCCGCGTTCGGCCGAGCTGTCGCCCACCACACCCTCCTGACCCACCTCCACCAGGTCGGCAGGTACACCCTGGAACACCACCCGTCCGACGTCCATCAGCACCACGTCCGTGCACGCCGCGACCACGTCCTCCACCAGATGTGTCGAGACCAGCACGCAGGTGTGTGTGCCCAACTCACGCAGCAGCGACCTGAAGTCCATCCTCTGCTCGGGATCGAGACCCACCGTCGGCTCGTCCATCAGCAGGATCTCGGGGTCGTTCACGATGGCCTGCGCTATGCCCGCCCGCCGGAGCATGCCTCCGGACAGCGTCTTCATCCGGGAGTTGCCGCGATCGGCGAGCCGCGCCCGTTCCAGCGCACGCTCAACCGCTTCCGGCACGTCACGCGCGGGCACTTCCTTCAGCCAGGCCATGTATTCGATGAACTCCCGCACCGTGAATCGGCCGTAGAAACCGAACTCCTGGGGCAGGTACCCGATGGATCGCCGCAACGTCCGTAGATCGAGCCGTCGGTGTATGGAGTGGCCCAGTAGTTCGAGGTCACCGCCGGCCGGTCGCAACACGGTCGCAAGCACCCGCATCAACGTCGTCTTACCGGCGCCGTTGGGCCCGAGCAGCCCGTGCACGCCGACGCCCAATGACAGGTCGAGACCGTTGACGGCAAGGTGCCGGCCGGCCCGAACTCGCAGGTCCAGCGCCCGGATCGCCCAGGCGTACGTCGTCGACGCCACTGATGCGGCGCTGATCGCCTCTTTCATTCCGTACTTCCTTTTCATCGAAGCTCGGCGGCACTATTGCGACGGGCGATCAGTACGAGGGTTACGACCGCTGTCAGCGCCGCCCAGCCCGGCAGGGCGGCCTCGGTCAGCAGCACCGACATTCGGGCGGTGACGATGCTCGGCCCGATGACCACCGCCGCCCACAGCAGCGCCAGCCCCGCCGTGGCCCGTGGCAGCCCTACCAACTCACCCAGTGCCAGCGCGCACATGGTGAAGGCCAGGCACGGCAGCAGCCAGCGCGCTGGGGAGGCGCCTACCAGCCAGCCGGCCACGGCGAGCACCGGAATGACCACGACAAGGACGACCAAGGTTCGCCGTAGCACCAACCCGAGGCCCGCCCGCGCTGTCGCGGCGACCATCTCGTGGGCCGGATCGACCCGCCGCGTCCAGGCGGTGGCGACTCCGAGAAACGGTGCCACCGGAGCGAGGAGGACAACCAGCGATGGCAGGGCTCCGCCCCTGGCTGCCGCAGCCAGGTCGAAGCCGAGCGCGACCAGGACCACGAGCACTGTCGTCGCGAGCCAGGGAACGAACACCGGCGTCAGCCATCGGGTGGACCGGGAAGGCAGCCACCGACGCCGTACGGGTGTCGGCGCAGTAGCGGACACCGAGGCATCCAAACCGGTCCAGACACGGGCCAGCAGCGCCGCCGTTTCGACGTCGCCAGCCTCGGCCAGGCGGCCCCGGCAGGCCGCACACTCCTCCAGATGTGCCTCCATCGCCCACAACACGTCCGGCGCGATACCGGTGTCGCCGCCGACGTACCGGCCCAGCAGGCCAGTCGAAATGTGTGCGGTCATGACAACGCCTCCCGCAGTGCCAGTCGCGCACGACGGGCGCGAGTCTTGACAGTCCCCTCCGGCAGACCGAGCAGGACCGCGGTCTCGTGGACCGTGAGTCCGTCCAACACCATGGCGTGCAGGACCTGGCGCAGTTCCGGTGCCAGTCTGCGCAGAGCGTCCCCGACCTCGTCACCGACCGTGCCGGCCAATGCCACGTCCTCGGCCGCCGGCGGGTTCTGCAATGCCAGTGGTAGCGGTACGGCCTGCGAATCTCTCGCCCGTCGCCGGAACGCGTCGATCAGGCGGCGCGCGGCGATGGACCACAGCCAGCCGAGCCCGCTGCCGGCGCTCACGCCCGCGAACGAATCCGCCGCCCGCCACACCGCCAGATACGTCTCCTGCATGACGTCGGCGACCAGGTCGTCGTCATCGCAGCGGCGACGGAGCCGGACCAGCAACCACGGGGACGTCTGGCGATACAGCTCGTCGAAGGCCGCCCGATCGCCACGAGCGGTACGCCGCACCAACTCCGCTTCATCCACCCTCACACCCATACAGACGCCCAACCCCGAAGATCAGGTTCTCGCAACGGTGTTTGCTGCGAGCTCGGGTTCTGACGGGTTACCGCCAGCTCTCGCGGTGTCGCTGCAGCCCGTCGAGGACCAGGTCGAGCCCGATGTCGAACTCCTCGGCGTACGCGTAACCAGGTTTCAGGGCACGGTCGACGATCATCTCGGTGAGGTGCGGGAACTCATCGCGGGGCAGCTGTTTCAGAATCGAGCCTGCCACGTCCTCGAGGTCGACGGATGACGTGAAGGGCAGACTGAGCTCCTGGAGCGCGAACCCGTAGATGTAGCTGTCCAGCACCGCGACCGCGTGCGCCGCACCGGAGATTGAGAAGCCCCCCGACCGTAGGCAGCCGATGACCGCGTTGTGGTGACGCAGTGTCGCCCGGCCAGGATTTTTCCGTGAGTCCATCAGGCTGATCGCCCAAGGGTGGCGCACCAGTGCGCCGCGCATCGAGACTGCTCGCCGCCGCATCGCGTCCCGCCAGTCGGCGTCGTCCGACGGGAGCTCGATCTCGTCGAAGACGAGGTCGACCATGCCGTCGAGGATCGCGTCCTTCTTGCGGAAGTGGTGGTACAGCGACATGGCCTCGACGCCGAGCCGCTCGGCGAGCCTGCGCATGCTCAGCGCACCGGTGCCCGCCTCGTCCGCCAGCGCGACCGCCGCGCGAAGCACCACCTCCTTGCTGAGCGAGTTGCGGCGGGGCGTAGGCGTGCCGGCTGGTTCCGTTGTCACGAGTCCTCCTGCTCAGGCTGCTTGGACAGCTTGACAGCCTTACAGCGTAAGGCTATACCTTACAGCGTAAGGCTGGAGCGGCGTGCTGAGGAGAAGGTCATGGAACCGATCGGTGTGGACGAAGCCAAGAAGCCGGGCAAGGGGAAGAAGGTGTGCATCGTCGGCGCGTCCGGGAAGCTCGGGCGCCACCTGGTGCAGCACGCAGTGGACCGGGGGTACGAGGTCGTGGGTGTCTGCCGAGAGCAGAGCGTCCACAAGCTCGCCGAGTTCGCGGGACAGATCACGGTGGTCCCCGGAGCGACCGACGATCGCGCGGTCATCGCACGGGCGGTGAACGGATGCGACGCGGTGCTCACGGTGTTGGTGCCGTGGGGGGTGAACCACTATGCCTCCGGTACGGCCCAGGCTGTGCTCGACCACGCGCGTCCGGGCGCCCGTCTGGTGTTCTCCTGCGGTTGGCACATCGCCCGCGACGGAAATGACGTGTACACGCGGAAGTTCAAGATGTACGCGGCCGTGTTCGGCCGGCTAGCGAAGCTTGCCCGGGTCGTGGACGTGGACGACCAGGTGGAGGCGTGCCGGAGGATCTTTGCCAGTGACACCAACTGGACGGTCGTGCGGGGCAGTGACCTGGAGGAGGGTGACAGTCAGGGCCTGCCGGTGTGGAGCCGGCACGTCGGTGACCCTGTCCTGGCCAGCAACCTCACCCGTCGCGTGGACTACGCCCGTTTCATGGTCGAGGCGGTGGAGAACGACGCTCTCGTCCGAGAGGCCCCGGCCATCGTCGGCCGGCTGACCCCATCGGCCCTCGCGCACGCCGACGGGCCGAGGTGAAGCGTCCGGCTCGTGTCCGCCCCGCGCGTCAGGGAGGCCCCACACCGGAAAACAAGATCGGCTGCCCGCAAAGGCCGTGCGGGTTCCCGGATCCACCACGCGTACCGCCACGGACAGATTCGGCCGGCCGCCCTGCGATCCAGTGGAGGACCACACCATGACCACACCGAAGACGCTCGCGAGGACCGCCGGGTTCCTCTATTTGATCGTCGCCGTGTTCACCATCTTCGCCGGGCTGGTGAACAGTCGCATCGTCGAGTCAGAGGACGCAGCGGCCACGGCCGACAACATCTCCACCTCGGCCACCCTGTTCCGCATCGGCTTCGTCAGTGAGCTGGTGGGGGCCACGGTCTTTCTGTTGACGAGCATGGCCCTGTACCTGCTACTCAAGCACGTCAACCAGATGGCTGCCGCCGCGATGGTCACCTTCGTCGCCGTCAGCGTCGCGATCCAAAGCCTGAACCTGCTCAACCAGAACGCGGCGCTGACGGTCGCCACCGGCGAGGACTACACCGCCGCCTTCGGCCCGACAGGTTCCGACCAACTGACCATGCTGTTTGCCGACATGCAACACGACGGGTACCTCATCGCCCAGACGTACTTCGGCCTGTGGCTCCTGCCGCTGGGCTACCTGGTCGTCAGGTCGGGCTACTTCCCCAAGGTGTTGGGCGTCCTGCTGGTGATCGGATGCTTCGGCCACCTCGTGGACGTGTTCGCACGCTTCCTTGCCCCCGACTTCGGCGCAAGCATCTCACCATTCGCCATGACCCTTGCGGCCGTCGCGGAAATATCGTTCATCTGTTGGCTGCTGGTCAAGACCGTACGTATTCCCGAAGCCAACACGGGGTCAACGACGTTGACGAAGGTCTGCTGATCCCTCGGCCTGCCCGGGGTGGACCGCTGACGACAGGACCCGCATGCCGCCCACGTGACGTCGAGGCCGCGCCGCTGGCCGTGAACCTCCGTGGCCTGTTCGGCGACTGTAGTGGTGTGGCAGGTGTAACGGGCGGGAGACGGCGTGGATCGGGTCAGACGCGATGCGCTGCTGGTGGTACGGGCGCAACTCGGGGACCGGCGGTCGCTGGCCGAGCTGGTCGGGCACTGGCATGAACCGGTGTGGCAGTACGTGCGACGCATGCTTGGCCGACCGGGCCTCACCGACGACGTGAGCCAGGAGGCGTGGGCCTCCGCGCTGAAGGCACTACCGGGTCTCAAGCAGCCGGACCGGTTCACGGCGTGGCTCTTCACGATCGCCCGGCGTTCGGTGATGAACCACCTGCGACAGCAGTACCGCGAGGCTGATCGGCTCGACAGTGACCCGGTCGGGGACGACCAGGTCGCTGCGGTACTGGACCGGGCCCAGGTCGCCGAGGGACTGGCCCACTTACCCGCACCCGAACGGGAGGTGTTGATCTTGTTCTACCTCCACGACCTCGCGCTGGAGGAATGTGCTCAGGTACTGGCGGTCCCGGCGGGGACGGTGAAGTCCCGGCTGTTCCGCGCGCGACGCCTGCTGCGTGACCACCTGATCGAAAAGGGCTACTCAGGATGACCGAACGACCGAGGTACGGCCCGGAGCACATCGTGCGCGGGCTCTCACTACCGCGCCGCGTTGCTCACCTCGTGGCAGGGCTCGGCGGCCTGACGATGGCAGCGGCAGTCGGCCTGTTGTGGGCCACCGAACCCGGCGTACTGCCAGGACGGACGCGCATCGCGTTCGCAGCGGTGATCGGCATCGGGTTGACGTGGGCCGGCTTCGCCGGTTGGGCCTTGGCCCGACGGCCCCTGTTCGCCGTCGACCGGGTGATCGCCGCCTGGCTCGCGGTCACCTTCAGCGCCCTTGCCGCACTCGGCATGGTGACGATCGCCCTCTCCCGAGCCACCGCCGCAGTCGTATTCGCCTGCGGCGGTGTCGGCGCGACGCTGACCGTCGCGGCCGGCACGATGCTCGCCCGCGCCCGCGCCCATCGCAGAACACTGCTGGCCCGTCGGGACGAACTCGAACGCCTGCAGCGTGATCAGTCAACTCATTGAGCAGCCGACTCCAGCGACAGATCGAAGACAAGCCCCTGGCAGGAGGAACCCACCATGAACGCTCGTAAGCCACTACCGATCGGTCCACTGGCCCTGGTCCTACGCCACCTTCAGCCCGCCTCAGCCAGCCGGAGCATCGCCATTCTCGCCGTCGCCCTCGGTACGGCCCTGCTCGCCGGTGCCGCCCTGCTCCTCCTACGCTGACTGCCACCATCGGACGCCCCGGCTCCGCTACGGTTAGTACAGCCCGTTACCGGTGGTTCCGGTGACGGGCTCGCTACCTGCGCTTATTCAAGATGGGCGATACTGGGATCAAACCAGTGACCTCTTCGGTGTGAACTCTCGGCAGCGCGGTCGGATCGGGCGTCGTCCGAGGTCATCCGCGCTGTTGAGGCTCGTCTCGGCCCGGTACGGCTGGCACGGTTGCTGTACTTCGCTGCTGTACTGCCGGCTTCGAGCGGTCGGTTTCCCTGGCCCATCCGAGGAAGCGGCGATGCAACGCGCCGGCTGGCGACCAGAGCATGTCCTCGGCGGCCTGGACGAGGTAGGAGCCGAGGTAGAGGGCCAGCGATACTGGCGCATCCACGTACTCCGCCCGCAGTTCCCGCCTCCGGGTTGGGCAGGGCCAGGGCAGGTCGCAGCCTCCGCAGCTCCAGATCGGCATAACTGGGCCATGGGTGGTCACCACACACCACTAAGGAACCGGGTGGTGATCGTTCGGGCCTGCCGGCTGATCGCCCAGTCCACCTGACAGCACGGGTACGGAGTCAGCCGCGACCACCAGGCGCGACAGCCGGCGCACATGCCATCGAGCCCTCGCACGTGAACCGCGAGGATCGCCAGCTCCTGCCAGTCGTTCACCACTCCCCCTCCCCCGGCCAGTGGCCACGATTGATCGGTATCCGGTGCCGCGCACGACACGGCAGCTCGGCTCAGCAGCGGCACACCCGCCGCCACCGTCGCCAGCACCAGACAGACCGATGCCGCCGCGCGAGGGTCATCGCTACGGCGAGGAGGTACTCCTCGTACGAGACACGCCGCACCGAATCCCCCTCGGGCATGGTCGACGGCACGGCGGCCGGGCCTCCACTGGTCATCCGACCGCCGCACCTGCCAACTCACGGTACATACGTAGGACTGTAGATACAATAACCTGTAGATCTGTTGGACACGTAGCGTCACATTCGTGATCGACCCCAGCGCGGATCGGGCAGTGTTCCGGCAGCTCGCCGACCTGCTGCGTGATCGGATCACGTCCGGCGACCTCGCGCCCGGCGCGTCGCTGCCCAGCGAGCTGCGGCTGGCCCAGGAGTATGGACTGAGCCGGACCAGCGTCCGGCAGGCCATCTCGCTACTCCGGTCGGAAGGGCTCGTGATCGTCGAACCTCCGCGTGGCACCTTCGTCCGGAGCATGGAGCCAACCGACACGGTGACCTTACGCAAGGGAGACACCGCCTCGGCCCGGATGCCTACCCCTACCGAACGTCGGGAGCTGGACATCGGCGAAGGCGTCCCGGTCCTGGTGGTCTTCCGCGCCGACGGCTCCCGCGAGCTATACCCCGCCGACCGCATCCGGGTCGGCCGCTGACCTACGCATTACGAGTCGCTAGCGACCCCGTGGTCTTGGCGCTGCGTCGCTCGCTCCGCCGGGTGCTGGTGTGCGTACTAGTCCGCTGACGTCCGCGGACTTGGCTGCTCGGTTGGCTGCTCCCAACCAGTCGGTCCGCCGCTGTCGTATCAACTGGTTAGGCTCCCGCCGTGCTCAACGACAAGACCACGTACGCACCACTGACCCTGTTTGAGTACGACCATGAGCCGGGCAGCTACTGCCTGATGATGGCCGACGCTGACTGGGACGACGCAGTTGACGTCTTCGAGGAGTGCGGGGCCTACGGCAACGGCTACGACTGGGAGGGCGTTGCCAGGCAGGCGGTCCGAGTTCATGTCCCGGACATCGTCGACCAAGTCGCCTTCGACTCGGAAGGCGGAACGTTCGTGGCTCACAGCGCCGACCTGAACGCGCTGCGGCGGCTGGGTGAGATCATGCAGAACGCAGTGCACAACCATGGCCTACTGGCGGAGCTGATTCGTGGTGCCGACCCGGAGTGGGCTGGACTGAGGTGAGCGGTTAGCCGCTCAGACGTCTCGCTTCTGAGCTCTGTGCACGATGTCCGTCCTCGTCTGGCACCGGTCGGCAGCTCGGAGGACCGTCCCTCTCCGTGTTTCTGGGCGCGCCAACGTCCGGCGCGGTTGCTGTCAGCGTTGCTGTCGACAGCAATCCCGCCAGCACGGTGGGCACCGCCAACGCACCCAGCAGAGCCGAAGTGAATGGGCGGGAAAGAGTGACTCCGTCGCCTCCGCTACCGATATGACCAATGAATCACGTTGCCCTCTTCGGTCAAGTTGACTTCGCGCCTTGCCCAGCGAAGAAGGTACTCCGAACGCTCCGGCGACAACCCAAAGTTGGCAACAGCCTCTGGCGCATCCACTTCAAACTCATCCCGTAACCGGCTAACGAAAACCCATTCCAGAGGCTGTAGAGGACCAAGCCTAAGAAACGCTACCTGATCTTCGCTTTCATCGATTATTCGCCATTTTTCTTGCTCGACTATCATCGCAAGGAGGATCGCCGCGCCAAAGGCAGCATCTTTGTTGTCGGGTACTGGTGTTGTTCTCTTTGCCAACTCCTCGGCTAGTACCGCATGAGTGCCTTCTTGGGCTTTGAAATATGGAGCAACGATGCTCTCCTCGAGCCCAGACCGTTCCATCCAGTCTTGATCTAGGACCGGACCACGATAGATGGCCGGCTCGATCCCCTTACCAAGAGCCGATAGCGCCTCAACTGCAGACTGGTAGGAGTATTTCGGCTCAGCGTCGATTCCCATGTAGGACCTGAGCAGTAATACGCCAACGATTTCCCGAACATCGCCCTCTAGTGCGCGATGGAATAGGGGGCTCAGAGCGCACATCACGCTAGACGTCATACCGGCGGCAACCGCTCTGGCAGGAGGGACTAAACAAGTCCTCGCTGCGACGACGGGAGCCCAAAATGTAATACTAGTCCAAGCATCTAGGTTACTCTCAACACATCCCGAGTCCTGCAAAACCCGCAGGACTCCGGGCTCAACCGACTGCAACGCCTCCCCGAGATCAGAGCCAATGCCGACCGCATCCGCGACCGCGCCCAACCTGGAGACTGCCGACCCAAACGCGAACGTACACGCGGCCAGCTCTGCATCGACGCCCAATATCTCATCGGTAAGCGCGGAGAGCAACTCGTCCCGCGCTACGACTCCAAGGTGATCCGATGCCGCGAGCAGTTGCAAGAGCGGAGCCATTGCTCGTTCGGGGCCAATCTCGGCATCCTCGTTGTCCTCCTCATCTGCGCCCGCGGGGACCCTGTCGCCGAAACCCACCCATTGCCCCGGAACCAAAGAGTAGTTCTCGTATGAGGGCATATCCTTTATCTTTGGTTGCCCCTGGACTGCCGCTCGGAGCGCCACACGAACGAGGGACCTACAGTTCAGCGGCGGCGGGTTTAGAGCGTCTATATGACGAGTAGCAAATGAAAGCAGATTGAGGCGCTCAGAGGGGGTAGACCTCGGGTCTACCAGATTCGCCGAAATTAGGTCGTAGATTTTTCTACGCGCACCACGATAGTGCTCATCTAGCACCTGCACAGCGATTTGTGAAACGATGTCCCAACTTCCCGCCGCAATCCTCGGTCCAACGACACGCCACAAGCGTGCGGGGCTAGGGTTTCGCCGCACCACTTCGACCGCCGTGAAATATTCTAAGAATGTGCGGTGCGTGAACCGATACAGGCGCTCGCCGGATTTTGTGGTGCCGACATCGGTCAGGACCCAGGCCCTACCCTGCCAGCTTCGGTAAAGGGAGATGGCAGCTTGCTCCGCCTCAGTCTTTGATTCGTAATGCTCCTCTTGCCAGTAGTTGGTAAGCTTTGCGCGCAGCTTCTTCTCTGGAAGTGGGTCGAGCGCTCCGTCACTAAGAAACACCCAGTATGCGATCGCCTGCAGGGCGGCCTTCGCGTCAGCTTTCAGTACACTTGGTCCCCGGATTCCTCGCTGCTCGTCCCAACGCTCGAAGAGCATGGTCGCACATCGCTCATAAAGATCGGCCCTGTTCTGAGGGATCGATCGCGCGCCACGATAGACGTTGCAAAGTAGGCTCAGCATCAAAGGGTTTGAGCGGAGATCTTCGATTGAATCTGACTCTTCAAAGAATGATTCCGCTACGTCCATTTGTTCACTAGGGGACAAGTTAGGCTGCAGCGAAAACCACTTCATCGCGTATTCGTGAACGTCTTCCCTGTGCAGCTCGCTTAGTCTGACGGTTGCGAACGTTCCTGGGTTCAGTGGAGCCTCCCAGTAGCCTACGCTCCGCGATGTCACCAATACCTTGACGGACGTGTACAGCCGCGAAAATGCCTCAATGCTGTCCGTTACCTCATTGCGTCGATGTGTGTCGAGCAGTTCATCTAGTCCGTCGAATAGAACCAAACAACCACCGGACGCTAGGACGTAATCTATAGCCCCACTGGGGGCATCCAGGTGAAAATCTTCCCGGATTGATTCTTCAATGTACCGACTTAGCGACACGCTGCGGTGGATTTTCGCGTTCTCGTAACGGCGTATCGTCACAATGAACGGAATCTTCCCAAGGCTACTCGTCGGCAATCCTTGTCCGTCAGACGTTAGATACGCGATACGTTGAACCAGCGTGGACTTTCCCGCACCGGGGTCGCCCAATATTGCAGTCCTGTAGGACCTGTCGAGAAGCTCGTGGACGGTTAAGCGGACGGCCGACCGCTCATCTCCCGGGAAGCCGAAGCGGGCTGGATCGTGCGGTATTAGCGTGGGTTCTACATAGATCGCTTCCATGGGAACAGAACGTTGGTCGTCCAATGAAGCCGGTATGATGTCGCTGCATTTTGCATGGATCGCACTTTGGTATCGGGCTAGGAACTCCGCGATAGCCGGCAAATCATCAGGCTTTTGTTGACGGATTGTTGCGGTACGCTGCGTTAGACCACGAAGGTATCCGGCATTCTTTTCTGCTGCCGCCCGATCGATGGTGCGGCCGTACTCCGACGGAGACGCCTTGCGAAGTTCACCCAGTGCTTCGACTTGCAACCTGGCGATTACGTCAACAACCAGCCTAGCCGCTACTGTCGCCTTCTCCCGGCTCAGCCCGGCGTGCAATACGATCAGTGCGATCGCAATCTCAAGGATGTCGTCGCGAGAACGCTTATACTCCTGAGTTGCGATTGCGACGGCGATCATTCTGCCGATTTCGTGGTACTCGCTGCTTCGAAACAGGAGCGAGACGGAAGTCATCTCACTCGCTGAGAGGTTCTCCTGAAATCGGTTGAGGAGCGGAACAACAGATGCTTCCGTTGTTCTTAGTATCCGCGATGTGATGTCCTCAGCGCGCTGCTGCTTTCCCCTTGCTCGTGCCTTCACTACCTGGCCAGCGCTACCTCGCAGGGCCTGGACAGCGAGATTCGCGAGCGTGCGGATCAAGATCGGGTCCAACAGAATCTCCAGCTTCGCCTACGTGGCCAATACGGGCTTGAGTTCGCGCCCATGCTTGTCTTCGTGGATGGTGGAGCCGTAAGACGCAATACTCCCAGCCAAGGGCCAAGAGAGCCATCCCGTGTGCCGTCGACCCGCCCTCCTGGGGAGCGGGCTGCCGCCCGGCCCGCCACGTCAAGCGGACCTTGACGCACGTTCGGACGCTGGCGGATCGGGCGGTGGTCTGCTCGGCTCGTCCCGGGTCGACGGCAGGCGGGAGCGCCTACCGCCACCACCCACAAACCGCGACCCGCCGGCGGAGCCCTGGCCATCCTGGAGCCGGAGCGCCCCCGCCGGAGGCGCCCTAGCCACAACCCCGCGACTGCCGCCAGCTCGCCGACGCGGCCGGCGTGCGCTCCCCCAACGCCGCGCGGGTCCTGGCCGCGCGGCCCGGCCGGCTGGCGGCCCACCACCTCACCCATCAACGCCCTGTCGTTCTCCGGCGGCCCTCCGGGCTCCCCTCTTCCGCGCCAGCCGCCGGGCGTCAGGCGGGACGGCCGCAGAGCGACAGCGGCAGCGGCCGGCGCGCGCCCAGGCGGCGGCGCGTGCGGCCCGTTCAGGGCCGCCTTGATAGACGTAAGGAAAGTCCTCCCACGTTGGCCGGCAGCCGGCCTACCTGCCCAATCTCACGGGTGGCGTTGGCCGTCGGAGGCGATTGGGATCAGTCTGGCTGCTACGTCTTCGAAGTCGCCGAAGCCACTGACGGTTTGCAGCAGGCCATGCGTCCGGTAGTAGGCGCGCAACGGCTCGATCTGCTCTTGGTGGTTCTCCTGTGAATGCATGTACATAAGCAGGAGTTCCTGACGTCGCTCGGCTAGCTGGGGTTCCAGTTCTATCCGTCGTTCTACCCGGCGGTGAACGGCGAGGCGGAGTTGGTCCTCAGTCAGGACGAGTTCGATCACTGTGTCGGCGACATGGCCGCTCCGCTTCAGCAACTCGGCCTGCCGGATATTGCGAGGGAAGTTGTACAGCACCCAGCCACGGTCGACGTTGGCTAGGGCGTCAGCGACGGCTCTGACCATCAGTTCATCCGGGACAAGATGTCCGGTCTGCATATACCCGTTCGCCCCTTCGCCCAGCGGAGTCTGCTGCTGCACGTGCTCGCGGAAGAGGTTGCCTGCGCTGACGACCTGTAAGCCCCTGGTGTCTGCCAGAGCCGACGCAGCGGAAGCCAGGTCGACTACCGGCCCGGCGATGAGGGCAACGTTGGGCATGTGCACTCCCATGTTGGGGACGCCGAAGAGCCACGCTAGCAGCACAGGTGGCACCTCACGTGAGATGTGGACGTGGAGCATCAGCCCGGATACGGCAGGTCGGAAGCCGATCCTCGATGCCGGTTGCCCGAGTCACGGCGGGTTGACGTGTCGGTTCCCGGTGCTACTCTGGCGCTCGTCGAGCACGCCAGCGCGGCATTCCCGCCGGATGGCTGGACTCGACACCGGAGATGCCGAGCGGCCTTCCTGCCGCTGATGCGGGCCACGTCCCGCCGGCTCTCAATCACACCGGCCGCTGTGCCGGTTCCCCGAATCCGCTGAGCGGCTCAGTACGGCCGTCCCTGCCGTCCACGATGGCCCGGATTCGCACACGTCCACGGGTGGGGCGGCCTGCGGCAGCCTCGTTGGATGCCGATATCCCAGGCTCCCCACCCGTGCCGGCCCGTTCATCAGGTCCACGAGCGCGAAGGGACATGACCCATCGGGCGGGAAGTGGCACGACCACGATTCCGCCCTCCGGCGTCAGCCGCCCTCTCGGCGGTGCCAGGAGACACGACGAACACCACCAGCGGACACACGTCCACGGCTGGTGGTGCTTCGTCTCCCGTCCCTGCCACCTCGCGAGGAGAGAGTCGTGTCCACACCCGTCGACCTGTACCGTCCCGGCATCGCCAGCGGCCGTGACGCCCAAGCCCTGCACCGCGCCGCCATGCCGGAGTTCTCCGGCTGGCTGGAGCACACCCGCACCGCCGGCGGCTGCGCCCGCCCCGTCCGCCTTACCGGCACCCTCGCCGTCATCGAGCGAGACACCGGCCGAGTCCTCGGCGAGCAGCACACCGACAAGCTGCCCGACCATGCGCTCTACAAGGCCTGCGGCAACCGCCGCGAATCGCACTGCCCGGACTGCGCCTGGGTCTACCAGGGCGACGCCTATCAGGTCGTGCGCTGCGGCCTGACTGGCGGCAAGGGCGTCCCCGCCTCGGTCGGTCGGCATCCGGTCGTCTTCGCTACCTTCACCGCGCCGTCCTTCGGCGCAGTCCACCACCGGCACGTCCCCCGCCACATTTGCGCCAACCGGCAGCGCTGTGACTGCCGTCCGGCTCCCTGCCGTGCCCGGAGCAGCGCCGGCACCTGCCGGCACGGGCAGCCGGCGGCGTGCTTCGCCCGTCACGATGCCGACGATCCGCGGCTTGGGCAGCCGTTGTGCCTGGACTGCTACGACCACGCCCACCAGGTCGTCTGGAACTACTTCTCGGGCGAGCTGTGGCGGCGTACTAAGCAGGCCATGGAACGGCACCTCGCCGCACTGTGCCGCCGACGCGGCATCCCCTTCGTGCAGGTCGTCACCGACTCCGGCAAGGCGCGCCGACTGCCGCCGATCCGGGTGTCGCACGGCAAGGTCGCCGAGATGCAGCGCCGCGCAGCTGTTCACTTCCACGTCCTGCTGCGCCTCGACGGCGTCGACCCGGACGACCCGGACGCCCTCGTGCCGCCGCCAGCCGGCATCACCGTCGAAGACCTGGAGGAAGCCGTCCGCACTGCCGCCTCCCGGATCACCGTCACCACACCACCGCACCCCGACCGGCCGCAGGGCTGGCTGATCGCCTGGGGCGAGCAGGTCGACGTTCGACGCATCAACACTGCTGGCGGTGAGCTGACCGACGGCAAGGTGGCTGCCTACCTCGCCAAGTACGCCACCAAGGCCACCGAAGCCACGGGCCACTCGTCCGCCCGCCTCACCCCGGCCACGGTGAACGACTACGCCGATCCCGAAGGCGACCACGTCGCGCGCCTCATCGACGCCTGCTGGCACCTCGGCCGCCCCACCCCCACCGATATGACCGGCGGCGCCGCAACAGCCGACGACCGTCAAGGCAGCCTTGACGCCAAACCCAACATCTACGGCGGCTTGCGCCGCTGGGCTCACATGCTCGGCTTCGGCGGCCACTTCCTCACCAAGGCCCGCCTCTACTCCGTCACCTTCGCCCTGCTCCGCGACACCCGCACTGCCTACCGTCGAGAAGAGGGCGACGAACCCGCCGACACCATCACCGTCGGCACCCTCACCTACATCGGGTCCGGCTGGCTCAACGAAGGCGACGCGTTCCTAGCCAACACTGCCGCCAGACAGCGACGCGAGAGCAGACGCGTCGGCCGGGAAGAACTCGCCCACGAGGCGTGGCTAGAGGTGGCCGCATGAGCCGAGACCTCACCCCCCGCTGGTACTCCCCCGCCGAGGTCGCCGTCCTGCTCGGCTTCGGCATCTCCAAGGTCAAGATGAAGATCGCCACCGGCGAACTGCGCTCCATCAAGGACGGCAAGTACCGCCGCATCCTCCCCGAATGGGTCGACGACTACATCCGCGAACAGGTCGAACGCCAGGAGGCCGCCTGATGCCCGCACGCGCCCGCGCCAACGGAGAAGGCTCCATCTTCCCGTACCGCAACGGCTTCGCCGCCTACGTCTGGGTCACCAAACCCGACGGCCGGCGCGACCGCAAGTACGTCTACGGCAAGACCCGCGAAGCCGTCCACGACAAGTGGATCAAGTTGCACCAGCAGGCCAAGGCCGGGCCGGTGGCGACCACCGTCCCCACGGTCGCTAGCTTCCTCACCTACTGGCTGGCCGAGATCGTCCAGCCGAACCGGGCACCGTTGACGTACGCGACCTACGAAACGTTCGTCCGCCGCTACATCGCCCCCAGCCTCGGCGGCAAGCGGCTCGACCGGCTCCAGACCCGTGACGTGCAGACCTGGATCAACCAAGTGGCCCGCACCTGCCAGTGCTGCACCCAGGGTAAGGACGCCGCCCGGCCGAGTGGCAAGCGGCGCTGCTGCGCGGTCGGCCGCTGCTGCCACGCCGTCCCGTCGACCCGCACGGTCAGCGACATCCGGGCCGCGCTGCGGGCCGCCCTCACCCACGCGCAGGCCGAAGACCTCATCACCAAAAACCCGGCAGTCCCGGTCACCCTCGCCACCGTCCGCCGGCGGCGGGGCAAGTCCTGGTCGAGCGACGAGGCCCGCAAGTTCCTCGAATCGGCCCGAGCCGACGAGGACCCGCTCTACGCCGCCTACGCCCTGGTCCTCGTCACCGGACTCCGCAAGGGCGAGGCCCTCGGACTGACGTGGGAGGACGTCGACCTCGACGCCGGAGAGCTGACCATCGGCCGCCAACTCCAACGCGTACGCGGGCAGCTCCTGCACCGCGACACCAAGACCCAGGCGTCCGACGCCACCCTCCCTCTGCCCGACATCTGCCTGACGGCCCTAAAGCTGAGGAGCGAACAGCGCGACGAAGCCCGAGCAGCCGCCGGTAAGGCGTGGCACGAAACCCGACTCGTGTTCACCACCCGCTACGGCACCCCCATCGAGCCGCGCAACTTCCAACGGTCTTGGCAGACGAGGTGCGATAAGGCCAGCGTCAAGCCGATCACCGTTCACGACGCCAGAAGAACCTGCGCCACACTCCTAGCTGACCTCGACGTCCACCCGAGAGTCGCCATGCAGGTCCTGAGGCACGCAAGATTCTCGATAACGATGGAGATCTACACCCAGGTCTCGTCCAAAGCGACGAGAGAAGCACTCAAGCGACTCGGCGATTCACTCGCGCAATGACCGGACTGCTGTACTTCGCTGCTGTACGACAGCAGAAAGGCCACCTCCCGAAGCCGGGAAGTGGCCTTTGACCTGCGTGGGCGATACTGGGATCGAACCAGTGACCTCTTCGGTGTGAACGAAGCGCTCTCCCGCTGAGCTAATCGCCCTCAGCGCCGTTGACTCTACCTGATCGAGGGACCGGACCAAAAATCCGGGGTCCCGCGGGTCCCCGCCGAGTGGATCACGACCGGGTCAGTTCGTCGCCAGGTAGTGCAGCAGCCGTGCCACCAGGTCGATCCCGAGGCTGTACTTGAGCGACAGCCACACCACGGTCGCGACGAAGACCAGGCCGACCGATCCGAGCACGAAGCGCACGGGCAGCGACCTTGACGTCACCCAGCGCGTCCAGTTGTGCACGTGCCGCCGGGTGAAGCCGAGCAGCCGTCGCGCCCAGTGGAACTCGACGGCCCAGATGGCGAGGCCGGCGATCACGATCAGCCAGCCCGGGCCGGGCAGCGGGATGAGGGCGATGCCGACGGTCACCACCAGTGCCCCGGCGACGGCGATGAAGATCTTGAGGGTGACCCGGCCGGTGGGGTTGGACCGGATCAGGTCGAGGGTGGTGCGGACCCGCTGCCGCCAGCCGGAGTGCGGTCGCTCGGCCACGGCGGTGCCGGCGCCGCCCCTCGCGCCGGGGCGGCCGGAGGTGCCACCTCGGGTCTGGCGGCGGGAGCGCGAAGAGCCGGAACGACCGTCGGCGACCGTCCGTCCGGTCCGGTCGGGCTGATCCATCGGCACCGCGTTCCCCCGCCTTTCGGCTGCTCGGACCTCTACTTCTGGTGAGCCGGTCGCGGTGCGCACATCCATTGAGGATCGGTTCGTGACCATTTCACCCCCCAGTGTCGCCCCGGCCCGTCACTTGCGCAGACCACTGGACGTTACCGGAGTAAGTCGACGACTGAACCACCCGACTTCGGACGGGCTCCCGCACTGGGCAGAGCCGGAAATCCTACAAGAATTCTCGCATTCTGGAGGCGTTTCCGACCCCCTTCCCACCACTGGGTGAAGTCAGCGTATGGCGGAGCGTAGCCAGAGGTAGCACCTGAGTATGGGAAAAGCGGGACACGCGCGTTCCGCAGCGGTGCCGGGGGGAGAACGTCCATGAGTGTCATCCGACCGACGACCGTAGAGGTCGAGACGTCGCTAAGGCTCGTCGCGCCTGACGCCACCGCATTGCCGGTGCGTGCCAGCCTGCGCTACGACCCTGCTGACCCGTATGCGGTCCACGTCCTGTTCCACGCCGAATCCGCCGGTGGCGAGGCCGTGAGCTGGTCCTTCGCCCGAGAGTTGCTGGTCACCGGCCTCGACGAGCCGGCCGGGATCGGTGACGTCCGGGTCTGGCCGTGGGCCACTCCGCGCGGCGACTTCGTCGCGCTGGCGCTGTCGTCGCCCGACGGCAACGCCCTGTTCGAGGTGCCGCGCAGCGTCCTGGTGCGCTTCCTGCGGCGGACGTACGTCGTCGTCCCGCGCGGCCGCGAGGCCGAGCACCTGGACGTCGACACCGCGGTGAACCGGCTGCTCGCCGGTCGCTGAACCACCCGATCGGAGCCGCGCGGATCTGCCGAGTCCGCGCGGCTCCGGCTCCCGCTCCCCGGGTACGACCACCGCCCGACCCGGGACGGTCACGCTCAGCCGTGCGTGGTGATGCCGCCGTCGACCGGGATCACCGCACCGGTGAGGTACGCCCCGGCCCGGGACGACAGGTAGATCGCGGTCCCGGCCATGTCCTCGGGCCGGCCGATCCGACCCAGCGGCACCTGCCGCTCGATCGCCGCACGGGACTGCGGGTCGTCCAGGGCGAAGGCCATCATCTTGCTCTCGAACGGCCCGGGCGCGATCGCGTTGACCGTGATGTGCTCGCCGGCGAGCTGGTGGGCGAGGCTGCGGGTCAGCATGTGCACGGCCGCCTTGGTGGCCGAGTACGCGTACACCTCCATGAACGGCACGCGCAGGCCGTCGATCGAGCCGATGTTGATCACGCGGGCGGGGTCGTCGGCGAGGGCGGCGGCGCGCAGCGCCGGCAGCAGCGCGGTGGTGAGCCGGAAGACGGCCTTGACGTTGACCGCCCAGAGCTTGTCGAACGCGGCCTCCGGGTACGACTCCAACGGCGCGCCCCAGGTGGCGCCGGCGTTGTTGACCAGCACGTCGAGCCGGTCGGTGCGCTCCCTGACGGCGGCGGCGAGCCCTTCGGCGCCCTCGTCGTGGCCGAGGTCGGCCGGGATGGCCTCGCAGCGCCCCTCGGCGGAGAGTTCCCGGGCCACCGTCTCGCAGACGTCGGCCTTGCGGGACGAGATGATCACATGGGCGCCGGCCTGCACGAAGCCTCGGGCGATCATCAGCCCGATCCCGCGCGAGCCTCCCGTGACCAGGACCGTCTTGCCGGCGACCGAGAACAGTTCCGTCATGCGCATCCCATCACGAGTCGGTGGACCTACTGCCCGGTAACGTAGCCCCGCCCCGGCACCCGGACAACCCCGCGTACGCGACAGCAGTCCCGTCGCCGGGATGCGACCGCAGCGGGCTCGGGCTACGGTCGAGGTGATGGTCCCTTCCGGTCAGCTCTCCCCGGCAACCCGTCCCGACCTGTCCGAGATCGGCCTGCTCGACCTCGGCGACCTGGCGCCCGAGCCCGCCTGGCGCCGCCCGGTCCTGCTCGACGCCGACCTGCTCATCCTGGTCACCGGCGGTCACGGCACCGCCGAGCTGGACTTCCGCGCCCTGCCCTGCCGTCCCGGCACGCTGCTGCGGGCCCGCCCCGGCCAGGTGCTGCGCTGCTCCCCCGGCCTCGACGCGACGGTGGTGCGCTGGCACGGCGAGGCGCTGCACGGCCTGGACGTCGACGTCGACGCCGTCCCCGCCCACCATCAGCTCGCCGGCGAGGACGAGGACGCGGTCATCAACGAGGTGACCCAGTTGACGGTCGACGTCCGCCGGCACCGGTGCGACCCGGCCGCCCGCCCGCTGCTGCGCCACCAGCTCGCCGTGCTGTTGCTGCGGCTGGGCCTGTTGCCGACGAAGGGCGGGCCGGCGGCGGACGGCGCGCACCGCGCCGAGGTGGCCACCTTCCGGCGGCTCTGCCGCGAGATCGAGCGCGGCTACCAGCACACCCGCCGGGTGGAGGACTACGCGGCCCGGCTGGGCTGCTCGGTGCGTACCCTCACCCGGGCCTGCCTGGCGGTGACCGGGCGCAGCGCCAAGCAGGTCGTCGACGAGCGGGTGGCGTTGCAGGCCAGCCGGCTGCTCGCGGCCACCGACGAGCCGGTGGCCCGGATCGGTCGTCGGCTCGGCTTCCCCGAGCCGACCAATTTCGGCCGTTTCTTCACCCGGGAGGTCGGGGTCAGCCCGGGAGCCTTCCGGGCGGCGCGTCACGAGCCGCCGCCCCGGATCGTCCGGCCGCGCCCGCCCGCCGAGCTGTCCATCGGCAACGGGCGGGCATGATGACGGGGTGCAGATCTCCGCGCGCGGCGACTACGCGGTCCGGGCGGCACTGAGCCTCGCCACCGCGTACCCGTCGCTGCTCTCCACCCAGGCGATCGCCACCGAACAGGACATGCCGCGCAAGTTCCTGGAGGCGGTCCTGGCGGACCTGCGCCGGGCCGGCATCGTCCGGGCCCAACGCGGCGCGGAGGGCGGCTACACGCTGGCCCGGCCGCCGCGTGAGGTCACCGTCGGCGCGATCCTGCGGGCCGTGGAGGGTCCCCTGGCGGGGGTACGCGGGCTGCGCCCCGAGCAGACCCGGTACGAGGGCGCGGCGCAGAACCTGCCCCGACTCTGGGTGGCCGTCCGGGCGGCCGTACGGCAGGTCCTCGACGAGGTCAGCCTCGCGGAGATAATCAGTGGTCGCCTCCCGGCGCACGTCCGTAGGTTGACGGCTCTACCCGACGCCTGGGAGCCACGCTGATGCCCACCCCCGTCCTGCACACCGACCGGCTGCTGCTGGAGCCGTACCGTCCGGACGACGCCGAGGACGCCGTCGCGCTGCTCACCGACCCCGAGGTGGGCCGGTTCATGGGCGACGGGCCGCTCACCCCGGCCGAGGCCGCGGCCCTGTACGGGCGGCTGTTCGACACGGTGTACGCGAACGACCTCTTCGACGTCTGGGCGGTGCGCCGCGACGGCCGGTACGTCGGGCACGCCGAGATCAAGCGGACCGAGCAGGTGGACGGCCACGAGATCATCTACGCCCTGGTGAAGCCGGCCTGGGGCGGTGGCCTCGGCACCGAACTGGCCCACGCCCTTCTCCGGTACGGCTTCGACACCCTCGACCTGCCCCGGGTGTACGCCACCGTGGCGGCCGAGAACCACGCCTCGTTGGCGCTGCTGGCCAAGCTCGGCTTCGTCCACGAGCGCGACCTCACCGAGGACGACGGCAGCCTCACCCGGGTCCTCGCCGTCGACCGCGTCGCCGTCCCCGGCTGAGTCCACCGACGGCATCGCGCCGAGGCCCACCGGCGCACCGCGCCGGTGGCACGCCGTTCTTCGCCGCCGGCGTTGCCTGCCCGTCCGCCCTGCGGGGCACGTTCGGCCCACCGGTGATGCGGGTGCCGTCCAGGGACGGATCGATCGCTGGTTTCGGATTTCGGAGATCCGGGCATGTTCGGGGCCGAGACGGCAGGGAAAGACAGGGAACGCGAAGGGAGCCCCACGATGGGTCTGATGTTCCGCAAGCGCAAGAAGTACGGGCCGATCATCCTGAACTTCACCGAGAACGGCTTCTCGTCCTGGAGCATCAAGATCGGTCGCTGGTCCTGGAACTCCCGGGCCAAGGCGCACCGCGTCGACCTGCCGGGGCCGCTCTCCTGGAAGCAGGACAAGACCCGGGCGTGACGTCCCGAGGCCGAGCGGGGTGCCGGTGGTTCACCGGCACCCCGCTCGGCTCTGCGGGCCGGTGACGGCCCTCGGACCCGGTCCCCGCCGACGCGCGGGGGCCGGGTTCGGCGTTCCCCGGGTCGGTACGCCGTCCGACCCGGAGAATCGCCGCATGGGTGGGGACGGGTCGTACCGGCGGGAGCAGCGGTGGGCGCTGGTGGGCTGCGTGCTGCTGGTGCTCGCCTACTTCCTGGTGCCGGTCGAGCCGGACCCGAACGGGCTGCGGCTGGCCCTGCGCTCGGCGGGCACCCTGGCCCTCGTGGTCACCGTCGCGCTGCTGGTCACCGGCCAGGTCCGCCGGCAGCTCACCGGGCACGCCCCGACCGGGGACGCGGAGGTCCGGGCGCTGATCCGGCTCACCGTCGCCCTGGTCGCCGGGGTGCTGACCTTCGCGCTCGCCGACTACGTGGTGGCGAACAGTCGCCCCGGGCAGTTCGTCAACCTGGAGACCCGCGTCGACGCGCTCTACTTCGCCCTGGCCACCCTCACCACCATCGGCTACGGCGACGTGCACGCGCAGGGGCAGATCGCCCGGCTGGTGGTCTGCGCGCAGATGCTGTTCAGCATCGGGGTGATCGCGACCGGGGCGTCCATCGTGGTCAAGCAGCTGGCCGGCCGGTCCCGGCGCTGATCAGCACGTCGCCGCCGAGGCGACCCTCGGCCGGGTCCCGGACGACCGCGCCGGAGTGCAGCAGGCCGGTCAGCGCGGCGAGGGTGTCGGTGGCCCGGTAGGCGGTCGCGGTGACGGTGTGCCGGCGCAGCTCGGTGACCGTGCGCGGGCCGGAGCGGGCCAGTTCGGCCAGCAGCTCGCGGCGCAGCGGCGCCGGGTCGGGGTGCAGCGCGATGTCGAGCAGCCCGCCGGCCGGATCGGCGGGGTCGCGATAGCGCACCCCGGCGAACTCGTCGACGGCCCAGAGCGTGTCCTTGAACGCCTCCAGGCTCTTGTCCAGCCCGGTGCCGAAGGCGACCCGCCGGGTCGGCGAGCCGTCCGCGGGGACCAGCTCGACCTCGCTGACCAGCGAGAAGCCGGCGGCCTCCAGCGCCGGCCGGAGGCTGCCCGTCGCCTCGGCGGTGAGCAGCAGCTCGGCCGGGCGGCCACCGGCCGCGACGGCGCGCAGCGCCGGCCCGTCGGCGGCGCCGTCGACGAGGGCCAGCAGGGGCGCCCCGGCCGCGCCGGCCGCCTTGAGGGTGACCGGCAGCCGGGAGGGGTCGCCGGGCACCACGTGCACGGCCACGTCGGCCGGCAGGGTGGCCTCGACCGCGCCCAGCCGGGCGGGCAGGTCGGGGCCGCCACCGGCCAGCACCAGGACGGTCAGCCGGCGGCCCCGGAACCGGTCGGCGAACTCGGCCACCACCCGCAGCGCCGCTTCTGCGGTGCCGGGGTCGCCGGCGTACGCGAGGGCGAGGGTGGCCCGCCGGGAACGGTGCATCGCCCCCGGCAACCAGTGGTCGAGCTGCCGGACGAGCAGTTCACGCAGGACGGCGTCGGTGGACATCCTGCCGTTCTACCGTACGGGCGATCAGGCCGGGACGGAGATCCCCACCCCGCCGCGGGTCTGGCCGCCGTAGCGCTGCCGCTCGCGGTCGATGTCGAGCCGGCCGATGCGCTTGCGGGCGGCCAGCGCGGCGTCGTCGAGCAGGTCGGCCGGGACGATCCAGACGATCTCGAACTCCAACCCGTCGGGGTCCTGGCCGTAGAGGCTCTTGGTGGTGCCGTGGTCGGAGGTGCCGACCAGGGCGCCCGCTGCGGCCAGTCGCTCGGCGGTGCGGGCCAGCTCGTCGAGGGTGTCCAGCTCCCAGGCGAGGTGGTAGAGGCCGACGGTGGCGCGGCCGGCCGCAGACCGGCCGGCGGCGGCGCCGATCTCGAAAAGACCGAGGTCGTGGTCGTTGGTGGAGTCGGGGGCCTGGAGGAAGGCGGCGCCGGAGAACCCGTCCGGGGTCATCGCGACCGGGCGGAAGCCCAGCACGTCACGGTAGAAGGCGACGCTGCGCTCCAGGTCGCCGACGTAGAGGACGGCGTGGTTGAGGCGGTGGATTCCCATGGGCTCCACGGTAGCGCGTTTTGGTTGAGCCTTCAACTACTCCCGCTATGATGGCCGTCATGACCCGGTGGCTGGACCACGACGAGCAGCAGACCTGGCGGGCCTTCCTGACCGCCTCACGGGCGCTGATGGACACCCTCGACCGCGAGCTGCAACGCGACGCCGGCATGCCGCACGCCTACTACGAGATCCTGGTCCGGCTCTCCGAGGCCCCGCAGCGGAGGCTGCGGATGAGCGAGCTGGCCGAGAGCACCGGCTCGTCGCGCAGCCGGCTCTCGCACGCCGCCGCCCGGCTGGAGGCCGCCGGCTGGATCCGGCGCGAGGAGTGCCCCACCGACCGGCGCGGCCAGATCGCCGTGCTCACCGACGCCGGGTTCGCCACGCTCGCCGCCGCCGCGCCCGGCCACGTCGAGGGCGTACGCCGGCACCTCTTCGACGCGCTCAGCCCCGCCCAGGTCGACCAGCTGCGCCGGATCAGCGAGACCCTGGTCGCGCACCTGACGCGTTGACGACGGATCAGATCACTTCCGGGTCTTGTACATTGCGTCGCCGGACCAGCACGATGGGGCGTGTCCTCCGGCTTCGGTGAACTGACCTTCCAGGCGCACCAGCTGGTGTCCGCCGGTGACCTGGCCGGCGCCCAGCGGCTGCTCGCCGACGCGCTGACCGACGCCGACCCGCGCCCCGACCATGCCTCGCCCGAGCTGGCCGACGCGGCCGGCCTCCAGGCCCGGGTGCTGGTGGCGCTCGGCGAGCCGCACTCCGCGCGGGGCTGGGCGGCCTTCGCGTACGCCGCGGCCGCCCGGCTGCACGGGCGCTCCGACGAGCGCACCGTCTCCGCCGCGGCCACCCTGGCGGCGGTGCTGCACCGGGTCGGCAGCGACGCCCGCGCCGCCCGGCTCTACTCCGAGGTGATCCTGGAGCTGACCGCCCACGACGGCCCCGAGTCGCTGCGGGTGCTCGCCGCGCACGCCGACCTGGCCACCGTCGAGTACGCCCGGGGCCAGTGCGCGCAGGCCCGGGAGCGCCTGCAGGACGCCTGGGAGCTGCACCGGGAGGTCTACGGGGACGGGCACCCCAGCGGCATCAAGATGCTCGCCCGGCTCGGGGCGATGCAGCGCGACTGCGGCCGGTTCACCGAGGCGCAGGACAATCTCGCGCTCGCCCGCGAACTGGCCGGCCAGCACCTGGACGCCGAGGACCCGCTGGCCCGGCAGGTCGCCACGCTGGCCCGCTCCGCCGCCGACCCGGACCACGTCTGCGACGACGAGCCGCCACCGGAGCGGGAGGTGCCGGTGGTGCCCGCGGCGCGTACCGCCCCATCGGACGAGGGGCCGCCCGAGCCGCCGTCCTGGCCGGTCGGGCCGGCCGCGAGCGACGAGACGTACCCGCCGACGGTGCCCGGTCAGCGGTTGCCCACCGAGGACGTGGACGCCGGGTACCCCTACGATCCGGACGCCGACCGGTGGCCGCCGCAGCCCCCGCCCGACCCCGCGTACGACCCGGTCCCCACGTCCGGCGGATACGCCGAGGAGGCCGACGGGGTGCACCGGGTGGGGCGGCAGCCCGATCCGTCCCGACTGCTACCGGTCGTGGTGCCCCGGCACGTCGCACCGCCTCCGCGCCGCAACGTGGCGCTGCCGGCCGTGGTGGCCGGGGTGGCCGTGGTGCTGCTCGGCACCGTCGCGGTGATCGCCGGAGTGTCCGGGGTGGACAGCGACGATCCCCCGGCCGCCCCGCCGACCGGGCCGGCCGGCGTCGCGTCGACCGGCCCCGGCCCGGCGTCGCCGAGCACCGGGGCCCTCGCCGCGCCCGGCACGCCCCCGGACCGGGTGACCCTGGACGACCGGCGCGGCGACATCGCCCTGTCGTGGCGGTACCCGGCCGGCGCGGAGGGCCCGGTGGTCGTCTCCGGCGGCCGCACCGGTCAGCAGCCGCGCGCCTTCCAGGAACTGCCCGCCGGGACGGAGAGCTTCGTCGTGTACGGCCTGGACCGCACCACCGACTACTGCTTCACGATCGCGGTGGTCTGGTCCACCGACAGCGTGGGCCGCTCCCGCGAGGTCTGCACGAAACGCCGCTGATTCCCCGCGCGGCACCGGTGTGACGTGGTCGCGCGGCGGCCGGCACGCTTGGTGGGGCGACTCGCCGCGCGGTATCTTTCTCAGTTCAGGCACAAAAAAGGAATGGCGTCGAATGCCATTCCTGCAGCGATTTTAATTGACGAGGAGACGGCTTGTCAACGCACTCCGACGGTTCCGCCGGCCAGCAGCGGGACGACGACGAGATCGGCCGCGAGCAGGAGTACGTCTCGATGCTCTACGGCCGGCTCGACGGCATGCGCGAGCAGGCCGCCCAGCGGCTCACCGAGCAGCTGCGCACCACCGGCGGCACGCAGCAGGCCCGCTCCCAGCGGGACAGCTCCGTCCGGATGTACGCCGAGCAGGTCGAGCAGTTCTCCGCCGTGGAGAACGGCCTCTGCTTCGGCCGGCTCGACGGCGCCGACGGCGCCCGGCAGTACATCGGCCGGATCGGCATCTTCGACACCGGCGGCGACTTCGACCCGCTGCTGATGGACTGGCGCGCCCCCGCCGCCCGACCGTTCTACCTCGCCACCGCCGCCAATCCGCAGGGGGTGCGGCGCCGCCGGCACCTGCGTACCCGGCAGCGCAAGGTGACCGGGCTCAACGACGAGGTGCTGGACATCGCCACCGCCTCCCCCACCGCCCACGAGGAGCTGACCGGCGAGGCGTCGCTGCTCGCCGCGCTCAACGCCGGACGTACCGGGCGGATGCGCGACATCGTGGAGACCATCCAGGTCGAGCAGGACCGGATCATCCGGGCCGACCTGCCGGGCGTGCTGGTGGTGCAGGGCGGCCCGGGCACCGGCAAGACGGCGGTGGCGCTGCACCGGGCGGCGTACCTGCTCTACACCCACCGGCGGGAACTCTCCACCCGGGGTGTGCTGCTGGTCGGCCCGAACGCCACTTTCCTGCGCTACATCTCCCAGGTGCTGCCCACGCTGGCGGAGACCGGCGTGCTGCTGCGTACCCCCGGCGACCTCTTCCCCGGAGTGAGCGCGCGGCGCGCGGAGCCGGCGCGGACCGCGGCGCTCAAGGGCCGCACGGTGATGACCGAGGTGCTCGCCGCCGCCGTGCGCGACCGCCAGTGGGTGCCGGACGAGCCGCTGGAGATCGAGGTCGAACGGGAGACGCTGCTCCTGGACCCGGCGACCGTCCGCCAGGCCCGGGACCGGGTGCGGCGCACCGGCCGCCCGCACAACCTGGCCCGCGCCCTCTTCGACGTCGAGATCGTGCACGCCCTCGCCGACCAGGTCGCCGAGCAGATCGGCGCGGACCCGCTGGGCGGGGGGAACCTGCTCTCCGAGGCCGACCGGGCCGAGATCCGCCGCGAGTTGCGCGAGGAGCCCGGCGTCCGCGCCGCGCTGGACGAACTCTGGCCGGTGCTGACCCCGCAGCGTCTGCTCGCCGACCTGTACGCCTCGACCGACCGGATCGCCGTCGCGGCGCCGATGCTCACCGACGACGAGCGGGCGCTGCTGCACCGCGAGCCCGGTGGCGGCTGGACCCCGGCCGACGTGCCGCTGCTGGACGAGGCCGCCGAACTGCTCGGCGAGGACGAGCGGGCCGCCGCCGCGCGCCGCGAGCGGATCCGCGCCCTGCAACGCGAGTACGCCGAGGGCGTGCTGGAGATCTGGCGGGGTTCCCGCTCGATCGACGTCGAGGACGAGGCGGACGGCGGCGAGATCCTCGGCGTCACCGACCTGCTCGACGCCGACCGGCTGCTGGAGCGGCAGGAGGAGGCCGACCGGCTGACCACCGCCCAGCGGGCCGCCGCCGACCGGGGCTGGGCGTTCGGGCACGTCATCGTCGACGAGGCGCAGGAGTTGTCCCCGATGGCCTGGCGGCTGCTGATGCGCCGCTGCCCGAGCCGGTCGATGACCATCGTCGGCGACGTGGCGCAGACCGGGGCGCTCGCCGGCACACCCTCCTGGGCCGACGCGCTGGAGCCGTACGTGGCGCAGCGCTGGCGGCTGGAGGAGCTGACCGTCAGCTACCGCACCCCCGCCGAGATCATGGCGGTCGCCGCCGACGTGCTCGCCGAGATCGACCCGGCGCTGCGCCCACCCCGCTCGGTACGCGCCGGCGGCGTACCGCCGTGGGACCGCGCGGTCGCGGCCGGATCCCTCGCCGACGAGCTGGTCGCGGCGACGGCGCGCGAGGCCGCCGGGCTGACCGACGGTCGCCTCGGCGTCATCGTGCCGCAGGGGCGTGCCGACGAGCTGGCCGCCGCCGTGGTGGCCGCGCTGCCGGAGGCGGCCGTCGGCGAACAGCCGGAGCTGGAGAGCCGGGTGGTGGTGCTCACCGTCGACCAGGCCAAGGGCCTGGAGTTCGACAGCGTGCTGGTGGTCGACCCGGACGGCATCGTCGCCGAGTCCCCGCGCGGACGCAGCGACCTCTACGTCGCCCTCACCCGCGCCACCCAACGCCTCGGCATCCTCCGCCCCACCCCCTGACACCCTCCCCCCCACCCAACCTCCCCGCTCCCTCCC
>NZ_JBNADX010000034.1:0-59608 GCF_049629545.1 Micromonospora citrea | reverse complement strand
TGGGGGCTGGTGGGGGGTTAGAAGAAGAGGCCGCGGCGTTGGACGGACTGGCGCAGCCAGGCGTCGAGCTGGGCGGCCCAGTCCACCGTGTCGAGGGTGGCGTGGTCGACGGTGAAGCGGCCGAAGGCGTCACGACCCTCGGAGAGGACGCCGCCGCGCTTGTCGATCTCCAGCACCACCTGGGTCTGCCGCGGCTCGGTGATGAAGGTCAACTCCAGCTGGTTGATCGCGCGGGCGTACTGCGGGGCGGGGAAGAACTCGATCTCCTGGTAGAACGGCAGGCTCTGCCGTACGCCGTAGATGTGCCCACGCTCGACGTCGGCGCGGGCGAACCGGAAGCCCAGCCGCAGCACCGCCTCCAGCAGCCGCTCCTGCGCCGGCAGCGGATGCACCGACACCGCGTCCAGGTCACCGGAGTCGACCGACCGGGCCACCTCCAGCTCGGTACGCAGCCCCATCGTCATGCCGTGCAGGCGCTGGCCGTACAGGTCGGTCAGCGGGGTCTCCCAGGGCACCTGGAAGCGGAACGGGATGTCGTACCGCTGCCCCGCCTCCAGCCGGAACGGGCCGGTCACCTGCTGGCGGGCGAACTCCTGGTTGGTGTTGTACTCGGAGTCGGCGCCCTCCACCTCGACCCGGGTGACCAGGCCGAGCGCCACGTAGGAGATGTCGACGCCGTGGTCGCCGCCGGCCACCTGGATCCGCCCCTCCAGCTGACCGCCCGGCCGGCAGTGCGGGTTGGCCAGCACCGTCTCCACGGAAGGGCCGCCGACACCCATCGCCTGCATGAGCCGCTTGAAGACCACCACGTCCTCCATCGTTGTCGTCGCCGACCCCGATGGCCGACCGCTGGCACGGTAACCGCCCCCGGCAACAGACGTGACGCAGGACACCCGAACGTAACGCTGTCGGGTCCCCGATCGCCTCACTCCCGTTTCACGCCCCGGTTGGAAAGCTGTTCATCACCGGCACCACTGGGCCGGTACGCGGCACAGAAGCGGACACGGGGAGAGACTGAGATGGCCCTGCAGATGATCGAGCACCAGACGCGCCCGGCCGCCACCATCGACGCCGGACACGGCACGGAGGCCCTCACCGACCTCGACGCCACCGACGAGCGCGGCGTCTCCACCGACCTGGTCCGGGCGTACCTCAACGGCATCGGCCGGACCAAGCTGCTCACCGCGGCGCAGGAGGTGGAGCTGGCCAAGCGGATCGAGGCGGGGCTGTTCGCCGAGGAGAAGCTCTCCACGTGCACCCCGGTCTCCGCCGAGCTGCGGACCGACCTGGAGCTGATCGTCGCGCAGGGCCGCGCCGCCAAGGACCACCTGCTGGAGGCGAACCTGCGGCTGGTGGTGAGCATCGCCAAGCGCTACACCGGACGCGGGATGGCGTTCCTGGACCTGATCCAGGAGGGCAACCTGGGCCTCATCCGCGCGGTGGAGAAGTTCGACTACGCCAAGGGCTACAAGTTCTCCACGTACGCCACCTGGTGGATCCGCCAGGCGATCACCCGGGCCATGGCCGACCAGGCCCGCACCATCCGCATCCCGGTGCACATGGTCGAGCAGGTCAACCGGATGGTCCGGGTACGCCGCGAGCTGTCGGTCACGCTGGGCCGGGAGCCCACCGTCGCCGAGGTGGCGCGGGCGCTGGAGATCCCCGAGTTCCAGGTGATCGAGCTGATCTCGTACGACCGGGAGCCGGTCAGCCTGGACCAGGCCGTCGGCGAGGACGGCGAGAGCGCGCTCGGCGACTTCGTCGCCGCGGTGGACCCGAACGCGGAGCCGGCCGACGCCGCCGCGAACGGCGAGCTGCGCAACGAGGTGCGGATCGTGCTGGCCACCCTCTCCCAGCGGGAGCAGGCCGTGATCCGGCTCCGGTTCGGCCTGGACGACGGCCGGCAGCGCACCCTGGACGAGGTGGGCCGGGAGTTCGGCCTGTCCCGGGAGCGGATCCGGCAGATCGAGAAGGTGACGCTGCTGAAGCTGCGCGCACCGGAGCGGGCGCAGCGGCTGGAGGCGTACGCCTGCTGACCCACCCGGAACGGAAGGCCCCGGCGGTTCGCCGGGGCCTTCACGGTGTGCCGGCTTCGCAACGACGCACGGATCGGGCAGGGTCGGACGTATGAACTGGACGCTGGAAGTGGTGGTGGTGCCGGTCTCCGACGTGGACCGCGCCAAGGAGTTCTACGCCGACCGGCTCGGCTTCGCCGTCGACCACGACACCAAGATGGGGGACGACGGCCGGATAGTGCAGCTCACGCCCCCCGGATCGGGCTGCTCCATAGTGATCGGCAACGGCCCGGTGCCGAAGATGGAGCCCGGGTCGCTCAAGGGCATCCAACTGGTCGTGCCCGACCTGGAGAAGGCCCGCGCGGAGCTGGTCGAGCGGGGGGTCGAGGTCAGCGAGATCACGAAGATGGGGGACAACCCCCGCCCGACGCCGCATCCGCTGGACAACGTCGGCTTCGTCTTCTTCGACGACCCGGACGGCAACTCCTGGGCCGTGCAGCAGATCTCCGACCGGGCCTGATCCCGCGACGCCACCCGGGCCACCGCCACCCGTCCGGTGGCGGCGGGCCGGGGTCGTCGGCCCCGGCGGGGCAGGTCAGAGTCGGCGGGGGCCGGTGTCCGGGCGGGCGCCGGCCGTACCGACCCGGACGGTGGCGTGCAGCACCGAGATGCCGTCCGGCCGGGCCAGCACCGGGTTGAGGGTCAGCGAACGCACCCGGGGCTGCTCGTCGGCGAGCCGCCCCACCCGCAGCAGCAGGTCGGCCAGGGCGGCCCGGTCGACCGGGGCGGCGCCCCGATGCCCGCGCAGCAGCGGCGCGGCCCGTGGCTCGTCGACCAACTCGGCGGCGTCCCGCTCGGTCAGCGGCACCGCCCGCCAGGCCCGGTCGCCGAGCAGCTCGGTGGCGACGCCGCCCAGGCCGAACCCGACCACCGGACCGAACGCCGGGTCCTCCATCAGCTCGACCACGCAGGCCACCCCGGGCGGGACCATCGGCTGGACCAGGACCTCCGGGCCGAAGACCGGGGCCATCTCGGCGTACGCGCGGCGCAGCGCGGCCTCGTCGGCGAGGTCGAGGCGGACCGCGCCGAGGTCGAGGCGGTGCCGCAGGCCCGGGGCGGCGGCCTTGAGCGCGACCGGCCAGCCCAGCCGCCCCGCCGCCGCAACCGCCTCGTCGACCGTCGCCGCCGGGGCCGACCCGACCAGATCGATCCCGTACGCGGCGAGCAGCCCGGCCGGGTCGGACGGGTCGGCGCGCAGCGCGGCCTGCCCGGCGTCGGGGTCCACCCGGGACAGCTCGGGCAGTGTCCCCGGATCACGGCGCAGCCAGCCGGCGTACGAGGTGACCCGACCCAGCGCCCGGACCGCCTCCTCGACACTCGGGTACGCCGGCACCCCGGCGGGCACCCGTCCGGCGAGGAACGTCGCCACGGTGGGCTTGCCGGCGGCGAGCGTGGTCGGCAGCGCGGCGGTGAAGTCCGCCTCCTCGACGGTGAGCTGCCCCGGCAGCGGCGGGGCGAAGACGGCGACCAGGGCGTCGACGCCCTCGTCGGCGGTCGCCTCGGCCAGCGCCGTGGCGAACTCGGCCGCCCCGGCGTGCGGGCCGACGTTGCGCGGGTACCCGTCGGCGAGGACGAGCCCCTGGGTGGCGCAGGCGGTGGCGGCGAGCCCGGTCAGCGCCGAGGAGTTGCCCACCACGGCGACCCGGGGGCCGGCGGGCAGCGGCTGGTGGGCCAGGAGCACACCGACGTCGAGCAGTTCGGCGACGGTGTCCACCCGGATCACCCCGGACTGGGCGAAGAGCGCGCTCACCGCGGCCTCGTCCAGGCCCGGCCCGTCGCCCAGACCGACCGGGCGGGCCAGCGAGGCGAGCGCCACCACCGGCTTGTCCCGGCCGATCCGCCGGGCCAGCCGGGCGAACTTGCGCGGATTGCCGAAGGTCTCCAGGTAGAGCAGGATCACGTCGGTGCCCGGGTCGTCCTGCCAGTACTGCAGCAGGTCGTTGCCGGAGACGTCGGCCCGGTTGCCGGCGGAGACGAAACTGGACAGCCCCAGCCCCCGCCGGTGCGCCTCGGCGAGCAGCGCCACCCCGAACACGCCGGACTGGCTGAACAGGCCCACCCGGCCGGGCGCGGGCAGGGCCGGGGCGAGGGTGGCGTTGAGGCGCACCTTCTCGTCGGTGTTCGCCACGCCCAGGCAGTTCGGGCCGACGACCCGCATGCCGGCGGCGTGCGCGGCCCGCACCAGCGCCCGCTGCGCCGCCGCGCCGTCGGCGCCGGCCTCGGCGAAGCCGGCGGAGATGACCACCAGGCCGTGCACCCCGGCGGCGGCCGCGTCGGCGACCACCGTGGGCGCGACCTCCGGGGACACCGCGACGACCGCCAGGTCGATCTCGTGCCCGGCGTCGGCCGCCGAGGGGTACGCGGGCAGCCCGGCCACCGTGGTCGCGCTGGGGTGCACCGGGACGATCGCGCCGGTGTAGCCGCCGTCGCGCAGGTGACCGAGGACGGCCGCGCCGACTCCCTGCCCGGTGGCGCTGGCCCCGTAGACGGCGATGCCGCGCGGGGCGAGCAGCCGGGCGATCGAGCGCGCCTCGGTGCGGTGCTCCCGGCCGCGCTGCACCTCCAGGGTCGCCTCGGTGGGGGCGATCGGGAAGGTCAGGTGCACCACGCCGTCGGCGTACTGGCGCTGGACCTGGTAGCCGAAGTCGGCGAAGACCCGCAGCATCGCGCCGTTGGCGGGCAGCACCTCGGCGACGAAGTGGACGATGCCGTAGCGGCTGGCCGCGGCGGCGAGGTGTTCCAGCAGCACCGAGCCGATCCCCCGGCCCTGGTAGGCGTCCTCGACGACGAACGCGACCTCCGCCTCCGGCGCCTGCGGGCCGAGCCGCTCGTACCGGCCGACGGCGACGATCCGGCCGCCGGCGAGCACCACGAACGCCTCCCGGTCGCGGTGGTCGACGTTGACGAACCGTTGCAGGTCCCGCTCCGGGATGCGCGGGTACGGCGAGAAGTACCGCAGGTAGCGGGTGCGCTCGGAGAAGCGCGAGTGCATCGCGACGATCTCCGGGGCGTCGTCCGGGCGGATCGGGCGCAGCTGGACGGTGGTCCCGTCGCTGAGCAGCACGTCCACCGGTTGGTCCACGGTGGTGGTCACCGGTCGGTCTCCTCCCAGGTCCTCGGCTCAGTCGCGCGGGTCGTGCGGATCGAGCCCGAGCAGCGGGAAGACCGCCTTGCGGGTGGCCGCGATCGCCCGGTCCACCGAGTTCGGCTCGCCGGTCGGCTGCCACGGCTCGTACGACGGGTCGACGTCGTCGGTCATCCGCAGCGGGATCCGGCTGCCGGGCAGCCGCCGGGCGGCCAGCTCACGCCAGCTCGGCGGGGTGAGCGTGGCCGGCGCGACCGGCGCGCCGGTGGCCACGGCGAGCAGGTGCGTCCAGGCCCGGGGCACCACCTCGGCCAGGGCGTACCCGCCGCCGCCGGTGGCCACCCACCGGCCCTCGCAGAGCTCGTCGGCCAGCGCCCGCAGCGCCAGGTAGGTGGCGCGCTGCCCGTCCACGGACAGGTGCAGGTCGGCCAGCGGGTCGAGGCGGTGCCCGTCGGCGCCGCACTGGGTGACGAGGATCTGCGGCCGGAACGCCCGCAGCACCGAGGGCACGACCGCGTGGAAGGCACGCTGCCAGCCGGCGTCGTTCACGCCGGGCGGCAGGGGCAGGTTGACCGCGGTGCCCTCGGCGCCGGGGCCGCCGGTCTCGTCGGGGAACCCGGTGCCGGGGAAGAGCGCCAGCGGGGTCTCGTGCACGCTGACCGTGAGCACCCGCGGGTCGCGGTAGAAGATCTCCTGCACGCCGTCGCCGTGGTGCACGTCCACGTCCACGTACGCGACCCGCTCGGCGCCGAGGTCGAGCAGCCGGGCGATGGCCACGGCCGGGTCGTTGTAGACGCAGAACCCGGCGGCCCGGTCGGGCATGGCGTGGTGCAGCCCACCGGCGACGTTGACCGCGCGCCGGGCCTCGCCCCGCCAGACCGCCTCGGCGGCGGCCACACTGGCCCCGGTGATCAGGGCGCTGGACTCGTGCATCCCGGCGAAGACCGGGTTGTCCGAGGTGCCCAGCCCGTACCCGGCGAAGAGCGGGTCGTGCGGGGCGACCCGGACCGCGTCCAGGTAGTCGGGCAGGTGCACCCGGGTGAGCAGCGCGTCGGCAGCCGGCTCGGGCTCGACCAGCCGCACCCCCGGCCGGTCGAGGACGCCCAGCTCCCGGGCGAGCGCGACGGTCAGCTCGACCCGGACCGGGTCCAGCGGGTGCTCACCCATGTCGTAGGCGAGCAGGGACTCGTCCCACACCACCACCGTGTCGTCCGACATGAGGTCATCGTCGCACGAGCGTCGCCGACCGCCGACGGCACGCGCGGCTCACGGCCGTGGCGTCTGTCCCGTCGCCACCGGACGGGCCGGGTCGGCCACCCACTCGCTCCACGACCCGACGTAGAGCGCGGCGTCCGGCCGGCCGGCGAGGTGCAGGGCGAGCACCGCCTGCGCGGCGGTCACTCCCGACCCGCAGTACGCCCCCACCGGCGCGTCCCCGGTCACGCCGACGGCGGCGAAGCGCTCGCGCAGCGCCTCGGCGGACGGGAAGCGGCCGTCGGCGACGTACTGCGGCGCGGGGAGGTTCACCGCGCCGGGCACGTGCCCGGCGACCGGGTCGATCGGCTCGGACTCGCCCCGGTAGCGGGGCGCGGCCCGCACGTCCAGCAGCACCCCCGCGTCGGCCGCCGCCAGGGCCGCCGCGGCGGCGGTGTCCAGCACCGGCAGGGCGCCCGGGCGGACGGTCACGTCACCCGGGGCGGGGGTCGGCGTCTCGGTGGAGGTGGGCAGGCCGGCGGCGAGCCAGGCCGGCCAGCCGCCGTGCAGCAGGCGTACCTGCCGGTGGCCGGCCCAGCGCAGGGTCCACCAGGCGCGGGCGGCGGCCATGCCGTCGCCGCCGTCGTACACGACGACGGGGTGACCGGCGCGCACGCCGGCGGCCCGCAGCGCGGCCTGGAGCGCGGCCGGGTCGGGCAGCGGGTGCCGACCGGCGACGCCGGGCGGGCCGCAGAGCGCGGTGTCCAGGTCGACGAAGACCGCGCCGGGCAGGTGACCGGCGGCGTAGTCGTCGCGCCCGGGCGGGCCGGCGAGCCGCCAGCGCACGTCGAGCAGGGTGGGCGGCTCGGGCCGGGACAGCTCGGCGGCGAGCTGTCCCGGCTCGATCAGCGGCGTCTCGGCTCCGGACATGGCGTCCAGTCAACACCATCCGGGCAGCGACCTCGCGGTTCGGCACCGGCGGTCCGTCGGACGGCCGGGGTAGCATCGTGCACCGGAGGGCCGCTGACGTGAAACACGATCTGATCGACACGATTGAGGGCGTAGTCACCTCCGAGGAGAGGTGGTAACGATGGCCCGACACGATCTTGTCGACACGACCGAGATGTACCTGCGCACCATCCTCGAGTTGGAAGAGGAAGGTGTGCCGCCGCTGCGTGCGCGGATCGCCGAGCGGCTGCGGCAGAGCGGGCCCACCGTCAGCCAGACCGTCGCCCGGATGGAGCGCGACGGCCTGCTCACCGTCGAGGGCGACCGGCACCTGACGCTGACCCCGCTGGGCCGCAGCAGCGCCGTCTCCGTGATGCGCAAGCACCGCCTCGCCGAACTGCTGCTGGTCAACGTCATCGGGATGCCCTACGAGGAGGCCCACGAGGAGGCCTGCCGCTGGGAGCACGTGATGAGCGACGCCGTCGAGAAGCGGGTCTACGACCTGCTCAACCGGCCGACCCGCTCGCCGTACGGCAACCCGATCCCGGGGCTGGAGGAGCTGGGCCTGCCCGAGCCCGCGGCCGCCGACACCGCCGAGGCCGAGCGCAACCTCGCCTTCCCCGGCCTCTCCGGGCAGGTCGTGGTCCAGCGCATCTGCGAGAGCGTGCAGACCGACTCGGACGTGCTGCGCCAGCTGCACGCCGCCGGCATCGACCCCGGCGCCACGGTCACCGTCGCCCAGGAGCGGGACGGGGTGTCCATCGACCGCTCGGGTGAGCGGATCCGGCTGCCCCGCGAGGTCGCCTCCCGGGTCTTCGTCGCCGCGCACTGACGGCGGCCGGCCCGGCTGGCCGGTGTGTCGCCAGGCCTCACCCGGTACGGGTGTCGATCTTCCTGGCCAGGTCGACCAGCTTGCCGGTCAGCTCCTCGGCATCGGCCTTCGCCGCCCCGCGCTCACACGTCCAGCGCAGGGTGGCCAGCCGACCCTCGACGAGCCAGCCCACCTCGGCGGCCGGCCCCTGCTTGGCCGTCTTCGCCACCGTCCGGCGGTAGGCGGCCCGGCCCAGCTTCGACACCTTCGCCGCGCCCTCCGGCTGCACGTCGGCGGTGAAGGTCGCCACGTCGATCGAGGTGTCGGTGACGGTCAGGGTCAACTCGGGCAGGGTGGCGCCCTCGGCGCGGACCACGCAGGTGCGGGTGTCCTTCCGGTCACTCGCCGCCGCCACGTCGAAGCGGACGCCGGTGTGCTCCTCGATCACCCCGAAGTCGAGCAACGTGCAGGCCCCGCCGGAGGAGGCGGCGGCCACCTCGACGGTCACCGGCTCCACGGGTGGTACGGCCACCGGCGCGGGATCACCGGCGCAGCCGGCGGTCAGCAGGGTTGCTGCGGCGCCCAGCCAGATCCGCACACGCACGGGAACCTCCGCGATCGGCGGCGGGCGGGCCCGCCGGTTGTCCGTCGGACACCGTACGGGCTCTCCTGCCGGGAGGGAAGCCTGCCCGATCGTCAACTCGACGGCAGGTCGCGCATTCTCCGCAGGGGAGAGAGCACCACCCAGAGCGCGGCGCTCCACGTCCCCAGCGCGCAGACCACCAGCGCCGGCCGCACCCCCCACCCGCTGCCCAGCGTGCCGCCGAAGAGCGCGCCGAGCGGGACCGCCCCGAAGCAGATCCACAGGAACGCGGCGGTGACCCGGCCGAGCAGCTCCGGCGGGGTCACCCGCTGCCGGTACGACAGGATCGCGATGTTGAACAGCACCGCGTTGGCGGAGAACGCGGCGAGACCGACGGCGTAGAGCAGCAGCCCCCAGCCGGGCCGGGCCAGCGGGACGAGCAGGTAGAGCGGACCGGGTACGGCCATCGCCACCCAGATCACCCGGGCCGAGCCGATCCGGCGGGAGATCCGGTCGGCGAGCGCGCCGGTGACCAGCCCACCGACCGCGCCGAGGGAGAACACCGCACCGACCAGCGCCGGGGCGGCGTCCAGCTCGCGGACGAGGTAGACGACCTCCAGCGACTGCGTGGCGACGGCGAAGAAGTTGGACGTGGTGACGCAGGCCAGGATCCGCAGCAGGATCGGGTGCCGCCGGACGAATCCCAGCCCCTCGGTCAGCGCGGCCCGCGCCGGGACACGCGCCGCTGCGGCGGGCCGCTCCTGCGCCGGCAGCCGGACGAGCAGCAACGTCACCGCGCTGACCACGAAGGTGAGCGCGGTGCCGACGACGGTCCGGGCCCCGCCGACCAGCCCGGTCAGTGCCCCGCCGACGGTCGGCCCCACGAGCTGGGCGACGTCCTGGCTGACGGAGAGCCGGGCGTTGCCCTCCACCAGCTGCTCGGACGCCACCAGGCGCGGCAGGACGGTCTTGTACGCCACGGTGAACAGCACGGTCAACACCCCGGAGAGCCCGACCACGGCGTACAGAAGGGGCAGGGTGAGGTGGCCGACCAGGGCGGCCACCGGCACCGCGAGCATCAGCGCGGCCCGCCCCAGGTCGCACCCGACCATCAGCCGCCGCGGCTCCACCCGGTCCACGAGCAGCCCCGCGGGCAGCGAGAAGAGCAGGTACGGCAGCCAGGCCAGGGAAGTCAGCAGGGAGACCTGGAGGACACTGGCGCCGAGGGCGTCGGCGGCGAGCAGTGGCAGCGCCACCCCGCTGACGCGGATGCCGAGTTCGCCGGCCGTCTGGCCGGCCCAGAAGAGGGCGAAGTTCCGGTGCCGCCACAACTGGACGCGCGCCGTGCGCCGTGGGGAGGAGACGAGTTGCTCGGTCACGGACGCCACCTGCCGCCGGTCGGACGGTCCGCCACGGCCGTCGCCGGGCCGACGGCCCGGCAGCGTCAACCTAGGTGGACGGGCCCCGGTCGGTCACCCGGTTAACCGCGCTCGCGGGTCAGTCGTCGACGTACGGGCAGTGCCGGCAGCCCCGGCCGCAGCAGGTGCCCCGGCGGGCGAGAAAGGCGGCGCTGAGCACGAAGAGCCCGGTGGACGGGTCGAGGTAGCCGGCCTCCCCGGCAGCCAGCGCGGCGGCGTGCGCGCCGAGGATCCGGGCCCGGTCGGGGTGCTCGGGCGGCAGCCGCGACGGGTGCGGCTCGGTCAGCGGCCGGTCCGCCAGGGGTCGTCGCTCGCCACTCATCGCGGCGAGTCTACGGAGCCCGCCTCCCCGGGCCGGCCGCCGGGACGTGGCCGGCGACCGTCGTCCGGCGCACCGCCGCCGGTCAGCCGTGGCGGGCGAAGGCGTCCGCCACCTCGTCGCGTCCCGCGCCGGCGGCGAGCAGCGTCCGCAGCAGCACCACCGCCTTGTACGGGTCGAGCAGCCCGCCGTTGACCAGGCCCCGCCGTTGCAGGTCGGTCTCCGAGCCGACCGCGCCGTAGGTGTGCCGCAGCACCGGGCCGGCGCCGGTACGGGAGGTCAGCACCACCGGCATCCGGTCGGTGAGCGCGCCGAGCACCGGGGCGAGCGCGGACGGCACGTGCCCCACGCCGTACCCGGCGACGACCAGGCCGTGCCGGCGGTCGGCCAGCCCGTCGAGCAGCCAGCCGTCGTCGTCGAGGGTGACGGTGTGCAGGGCGACCCGGGTGGCGTCCAGCCGTTCCGGGTCCACCGACGGCAGCGGCGCGTGCCGGGGCGGCCGGGTGAGCAGGCGTACCCGCCCCTCCGCGACGTGACCGAGCGGCCCGGCGTTCGGGGAGGCGAAGGTGGCCGTACTGGTGCTGTGGGTCTTGCGGACCCACCGGGCGGCGTGGATCTCGTCGTCGGCGACGACCAGCACCCCCAGGTCGCGGGCCTCGGCGGACGCGGCGACCCGGACCGCCGCGAGCAGGTTGGCCGGGCCGTCGGCCCCGGCCAGGGTGGGGTTGCGCATGGCGCCGGTGACGACCAGCGGCGCGGCGTTCGGCCAGACCAGGTCGGCGAGGTAGGCGGTCTCCTCCAGGGTGTCGGTGCCCTGGGTGACGACGACGCCGGTCGCGCCGCCGGCGACCGCCCGCGACGCGGCGTCGACCACGTCCAGCAGCCGGCGGTACGTCAGGTCGGCGCTGGGTACGGCGAGCGCGTCGCGCACGTCCAGCTCCTCGCCGGCCGTGTCGAGCCCGGGTACGGCGGCGAGCAGGTCCGCCCCGGTCAGCCGGGTGACCACCGGCCGCTCCCCCGGGCCGATCCCGGCCATCGCGATGGTCCCGCCGAGGGTGAAGAGGGCGACGCTCACGCCGGCGACCCTACGCGAGACGACCCGGCCACCGCCGTCCCGCCGGGGTGCCCGTGATCGTCTGCGAAGATCCGGCCCGGCTCGACGTCGACGGACGATCATCGCCGCCGCCGCGGTCAGACGCCGGAGCCTCGGGTCTCGGTGAGCACCCGGGTCAGCAGGTCGGTGACGGGGCCGGGCCGCTGGAACAGGGACCGGTGCCCGGCCCCGTCGAGGACCACGTGTTCCTTGCGGGGCGCCTCCAGGCGCGCGTACCACTCGCGCGTCAGGGCGAGTCGGCCGGGCACCTCGTGGGCCCCGTCCATGAGGTACACCGGCACGTCGAGCCGGCGCACCTCCCGGCGGAGGTCGAGGTGCTGGAGCTGCGGATAGAGCACGTCGAACCCGTCGAGGCTGCCGCTGAGCGCGTGCGCCTTCTCCAGCAGGGTGTACTCGGGCACGTTCAGGTTCTCCGCCACCCCGTCACGGCCCTCGGCGTTGCCGGTGCGGTCGAAGTCGAACGCCCCGGCCTCGTTGGCCAGCAGCGGCTCGTAGGTGTACATGTCCGGGTACGGCGGCGGACCCAGGTCGGTGAGCTGGTCCGCCAGGTCGGCACGGCCGGTGCGGCGGGCCCAGGCGACGGTGTCGGCGTACTGGCTGATGTCGGCCGCGCGCAGGTCGACGGCCTGCCCGACCCCGACGTACGCGCGGAACAGCTCGGGGCGGCGCCGCACGGCCGTCACCCCGACCAGGGAGCCGCCGGAGTGGGCCATCAGGTACACCCGGTCCTGCCGGAACCGCTGCCGCAGATGCTCCACCACCGCGATGGCGTCGGTGACCTCGCTGTCCAGGGTGAACGACGACGACGGCGCGAAGGCCGCCCAGGACCTCGCCCCGCCGCGCCGGTCCACGGTGGCCAGGACGAAGTGTCGTTCCAGGCCGGCGAGGTGCCGGCGGACCGAGCCGACCTCCGAGGAGCCGGGCCCGCCGGGCAGGAAGAGCAGCACCGGGGCGTTCCGGTCGGCACCGCGCAGCATCAGCCCGAGTTCCCGGTCGCCGCTGTGCACCGTGGTCAGCTCGGCGATCCCGCCCGGGACCGGGGCGGTGCGCGCCGGCACCGCCGCCGCGACCGTGACGAGGGCGACGACGGCGGCGAGGAGGCCCACCCCCGCCCGGCCCGCCCAGGTCCACCAGGGACGGCGACGACCCGGCGCGCTGCCGGCAGCCGGCCCACCGGTCCGCACGTCGGTGGCCGCACGGGCGTCACCGGTCGACGCCGCCGGCTCGGGCGTGTGCCGACCGTCGCCCGCCGCGCCCGTCGCCGGCTCGGGCGTGTGCCGGCTGCCGTCCGCCACGCCGGGCGCCGGCAGCACGGCGGTTGCCCGCCGGGCGGCACGGCGGGCGAGCCCCGCCCCGTACGCGGCCCCGACCAGCAGCGGCAGCAGGGTGAGCAGGCCGTGCAGTCCGCGGCCGAGCAGCAGGGCGGCGACGCCGAAGCCGCTCAGGTGCGGGGCGTCGACGGTCGGACCGCGCAGCGGCATCCGGACCAGCTCCACGGCGAGCGCGAAGAGCACCGGCGCGGCCAGCATCGCCCAGCGGGACCGGCCCAGCCAGCCGGCGAGCAGCCCCGCCGCGAGGCTGGCCAGCACCGACACCACGGCATCGTGGTTGCCGCCGGGGCCACGCGGTGTCCACCAGCCGACGACCAGGCCCCAGACGGTCGGGCTGAGAGCCGCGAGGAGCAGCAGGGCGGGACGGGACGGCTTCGCCATGGTCACCTCACCCGGGGGTCATCTGGACCGTCAGCCTAGTGAAGATCGATCTCACCCGCTGCCCCGAACCGGTGACGGAGAGCGGCGACGAGGCGGTCCAGAGCGCGCCTGTCCGCCCACCGGGCCGGTCTGCGCCGGAGGCGGTTCCGCCGGGCGCGGAGGCGGGCTCCGACGGACGCTGCGTCGGACGCGGGCGTCACGCGAACCAGATCAGCCCCTGGCCGTGCGGGCGGGTCCAGGCCAACGGCCTGCCGTCCAGCGCGAGCACGTTGCACAGCGCCGCGTCCGGCGGCTCGGGCAGGCCCTCGCAGGGCAGCACGTCCGGGGCCTCGTTCGCGACCCAGTGACCGGGCAACCCGCGCACCACCTCGGTGAACGCCTCCCGCCGCGCCCTCGGCACCTGATACAGCACGGAGGTGTGGAACACCACCAGCGTCGCGCCGGCCGGTGCCCGGGCGGCCAACGCCGCGACGTCGTCCACCAGGTCGCCGCGGACCAGCGACGGCGGGTCGGCGGCGGCGACGGTCGCGGCGGCGCGCAACCGGTCGCGGCGGTACGCGTGCTCCGGCCAGATGAGCGCGTCCAGCCACCTGACGTCGGCGGGATCCGTGACGTCGAGCGGGTTCAGGTCGAGGCCCGCCCGCCACACCACCTCGGGCCGACGGGCCGGCGGGGTCGTGCCGGTGAGGTCGCAGTCGAGCACCGGCTCACCGGCACCGAGCCGCTGCTCGCCGTACCGGTAGGCGTACCGGTCGGGGTACAGGTTGAGGCCGGCGGACGCGCCGACCTCCAGCAGTGCCAGCGGCTGCGGCAGCGCGGCGAGCACCGGCAGCAGGACGGCGCACCGGCCCGGCTCGTTCGTCTGGGTGGCCCGCGAGCGGCATTCGGCGGCCACCGCCGCCCAGTTCGACACCGTGAAGTCCCGGAACGCGACCGGATCGTCGACCGGCCCGCCGAGCAGCCGGACGACGCCGAACAGCAGGTTGGGCTGCCGCTTCGCCGGTGGCAGCGGATCGAGCAGAGCGAGCAGCGCGTGGTCCCGGGACACGGCCAGGGCGAGTCGCTCGTACGTCGGGGACACGCCGTGGGCCTCCCGGGCGGCGAAGTCCGCGTACGCGGCGGAGGTCGTCATGCCCTGATGCTGGCAGCGCGGGGTCCGGTGGTGCCCGGTCTGTCACGCAACTCACGGCGGGCGTGGCCGGGAGAGGGCGCGCAGCAAGGCGCCCCGCACCTGACGGATGCGGGGCGCCTTGTCGTCGTACGTCAGCTGCAGCCGCTGGTGGAGCCGCAGCCCTCGCAGACGTAGCAGCTACCGGCGGGGCGCATCTTCGTACCGCAGGTGAAGCAGAGCGGCGCGTCGGCGGCCTTGCCGATCACGGCCTCCAGCAGTTCGGTGGAGGAGCCCACGGCCGGCGCCGGCTTGACGGCGGCGACGTCGGCGACCTCCTGCGCCGGCTGGGCGACCGGGCCGGTCTTCGGCTCCGGCGCCTCGACCGGGGCGGACGAGGCCATCGCGGTGAGTTCCGCACCGCTGACCGTGCCGGCCTCCGCCTCGGCCTCGGCCCGCAGCTGGGCGGCCCGCTCCTTGGCGGTGAAGATGCCCAGCTCGGCGCGGCGCTCGTACGGCAGGAAGTCCAGCGCCAGGCGACGGAAGATGTAGTCCATCACCGAGGCCGCCATCCGCACGTCCGGGTCGTCGGTCATGCCGGCCGGCTCGAAGCGCATGTTGGTGAACTTGCTGACGTACGTCTCCAGCGGGACGCCGTACTGCAGGCCGATGGAGATGGCCACCGAGAAGGCGTCCATCACGCCGGCCAGGGTGGAGCCCTGCTTCGACATCTTGAGGAAGACCTCGCCGAGGCCGTCGTCCGGGTAGGACGACGCGGTGAGGTAGCCCTCGGCGCCGCCGACGGAGAAGCTGACCGTCTGCGACGGGCGCTTCTTCGGCAGCCGCTTGCGCACCGGGCGGTACTCGACGACCTTCTCGACCGCCTTCTCCGCCTCGGCCGGGGCCTCGACGGCGGAAGCAGCCTTGTTCGGCTTGGCCACCGAGAGCGGCTGGCCGACCTTGCAGTTGTCCCGGTAGATCGCCAGCGCCTTGAGGCCGAGCTTCCAGCCCTCGAAGTAGATCTTCTCGACGTCCTCGACGGTAGCCGCCTCCGGCATGTTGACCGTCTTGGAGATGGCGCCGGAGATGAACGGCTGCACCGCCGCCATCATCCGCACGTGGCCCATCGGAGCGATGGAACGCTCACCCATGGCGCAGTCGAAGACCGGGTAGTGCTCCGGCTTGAGGCCGGGGGCGTCCACCACGTGGCCGTGGTCGGCGATGTGCTCGACGATCGCCTCGACCTGCTCCTCGGGGTAGCCGAGGCTGCGCAGGGCGCGCGGCACGGTCTGGTTGACGATCTGCATCGAGCCGCCGCCGACCAGCTTCTTGAACTTGACCAGCGCCAGGTCCGGCTCGACGCCGGTGGTGTCGCAGTCCATCATCAGGCCGATGGTGCCGGTCGGGGCGAGGACGCTCGCCTGCGAGTTGCGCCAGCCGTGCTTGTCACCGACCTTGTTGCCCTCGGTCCACTGCTTGGTGGCCTCCCGCTGGATGGCGGTGGCGACCGTGCCGGCCGGCTTGATCGCGTCGTTGGCGGCGGCGTGCTTGCGCATGACCCGCTTGTGCGGCTCGGCGTTGCGGGCGTAGCCCTCGTACGCGCCGACGATGGCGGCGAGCTCGGCCGAGCGGCGGTACGCGGTGCCGGTCATCAGCGAGGTGATCGCCGCGGCGACCGAGCGGCCCTGCTCCGAGTCGTACGGCAGGCCCGAGGCCATCAGCAGCGCGCCCAGGTTGGCGTACCCGATGCCGAGCTGGCGGTAGGCGCGGGTGGTCTCGCCGATCTTCTCGGTCGGGAAGTCGGCGAAGCAGATCGAGATGTCCATCGCGGTGATGACGAACTCGACCGACCGGACGAACTTCTCCACCTCGAAGCCGCCGTCGGCGCGGAGGAACTTCATCAGGTTCAGCGAGGCCAGGTTGCACGAGGAGTTGTCCAGGTGCAGGTACTCCGAGCACGGGTTCGACGCGGTGATCCGCCCGGTCTCCGGGCAGGTGTGCCAGTCGTTGATGGTGTCGTCGTACTGCAGGCCGGGGTCGGCGCACTCCCAGGCGGCCTGGGCGATGGTGCGGAACAGCTTCTTGGCGTCGATCGTCTCGATGGTCTGCCCGTCGAGCCGGCCGCGCAGGTCGAAGCCGCCGCCGTTCTCCACCGCCGTCATGAACTCGTCGGAGACCCGCACCGAGTTGTTGGCGTTCTGGTACTGCACGCTGACGATGTCCGCGCCGCCCAGGTCCATGTCGAAGCCGGCGTCGCGCAGCGCGCGGATCTTGTCCTCCTCGCGCGCCTTGGTCGCCACGAACTCCTCGATGTCCGGGTGGTCTACGTCGAGGATGACCATCTTGGCCGCCCGCCGGGTGGCGCCACCGGACTTGATGGTGCCGGCGGAGGCGTCCGCGCCGCGCATGAAGCTGACCGGGCCGGAGGCGGTGCCGCCGGAGGAGAGCAGCTCCTTCGAGGAGCGGATGCGGGAGAGGTTGACCCCGGCGCCGGAGCCGCCCTGGAAGATCCGCCCCTCCTCCTTGTACCAGTCCAGGATGGAGTCCATCGAGTCGTCGACCGCCAGGATGAAGCAGGCGCTGACCTGCTGCGGCGACGGCGTGCCGACGTTGAACCAGACCGGCGAGTTGAAGCTGAACACCTGGTGCAGCAGCATCCAGGTCAGCTCGTGGGCGAAGACCTCCGCGTCGGCCGGGGAGGCGAAGTAGCCGTGCTCCTCACCGGCCTTGCGGTAGGTGCTGACCACCCGGTCGATGAGCTGCTTGAGCGACCACTCCCGCTGCGGGGTCCCCACCGCGCCCCGGAAGTACTTGGTGGTCACGATGTTGGCCGCGTTGACGCTCCAGGACTCGGGGAACTCGACCCCGCGCTGCTCGAAGTTGATCGAGCCGTCCCGCCAGTTCGTCATCACGACGTCGCGGCGCTCCCACGCCACCTCGTCGTACGGGTGCACGCCCTCGGTCGTCCAGACCCGCTGCACCTTCAGCCCCGTCACCGCCGCGCCGTTCCTGGCCGCCCGCGACCGGCTCGTTGTCACGCCGTCCCCCGCCATCTCATCCGCCCCCTCGTCTGCGCGGTCACCCGCCGCGCGTCGTCACTTGTCAGAAATCCGAAAAACTCAACTGGTACGGCCGGCGGCCTCGACCGCGTCGGCACGGGCGCGCGCGGCGGCCCGCAGCGTCTCGATCTCGCGCTCGAAGTCGGCGAGCGAGTCGAAGGACCGGTAGACGCTGGCGAAGCGGAGGTAGGCGACCTCGTCGAGGTCCCGCAGCGGGCCCAGGATCGCCAGCCCCACCTCGTGGCTCGGGATCTCGGCGGCCCCCTTGGCCCGTACGGTCTCCTCGACCTTCTGCGCGAGCAGCGCGATCGAGTCCTCGTCGACCGGCCGGCCCTGGCACGCCTTGCGCACCCCGCCGACGATCTTCGTCCGGCTGAACGGCTCGGTCACCCCGCTGCGCTTGACCACGGCCAGCACCGCCTCCTCGACGGTGGTGAACCGCTTGCCGCACTCCGGGCAGGACCGGCGGCGGCGGATCAACTGCCCGTCGTCGGCCTCGCGGGAGTCGACCACCCGGGAGTCGGCGTGTCGGCAGTACGGACACCGCATCGCCTGACCTCCTTAGATCGACCACGGGCCCGCGCCGCCCGCCTCCGGGCACGCGTCGACCCGGCGGGGCCACCTTCGGTGACCGTCGCCGTCGTCGACGGTACGGGAGTGCGGTCGGTAGTCGAACCCAACCTGTAGGCGACTTACGCCCATGTGACTACTACATCTAGGGGTTGACCGTAGGCGGCCGACCGAGCGCGGTCAAGTTGGGCGGCGTGTCCGGCGCGTCACCTCGGTGATCACCCGACCGTGCCGCCGACAGACCCAACCGCCGAGCCGCGCCGGAGGTTACCGCCCGTCCGGCCCGTACGCGGGAAACGGACGGCCGCACCGAAAGGACGTGCCGGTCGAACACAAGTTCGACGAGGACGTACCATTTATCAGAACGCGCGTTCGAGTTTCCAGGATTTCGCACCGACACGCCGACGGCAGGTCGTACAGATGTTTGAAAATGACCGATCTCACCTATACGGTCATGAACGACCGGGCGCGTCGCACGACGTCGGGCCCGGCCCCGCGAGACCCCCGCACGCACCACGAGCCGCCAAGGCACCCAGCGCCGACCAGGGAGGACGGACGTGACCGAGGACCGGGCCAGCCGGCAGAAGAACCCGCAGCCGATCGCCGAGGCGGGTCCGCCGGCCACTCGGCGTCCCCGCACCACGCGCAGCCGGGCGGCGCAGCCGACCGTGCGCCCGGTCACCCCGGTGGTCAGCAGCTTCCCCGACCCGGCCACCGTCGACCTGACCGCCCGCCAACGACGGATCCTGGAGTTCATCCGCAGCTGGGTCGAGCGCCAGGGCTACCCGCCGAGCGTGCGCGAGATCGGCGAGGCCGTCGGCCTGGTCTCCCCGTCCAGCGTCGCCTACCAGCTCAAGGAGCTGGAGAAGAAGGGCTTCCTGCGCCGCGACCCCAACCGGCCGCGCGCGGTGGACGTCCGGGCCCCCAGCGACGCCGACGACGAGCTGAGCCGCTCGCAGCGCCCGACCCCGGCGTACGTGCCGATGCTGGGCCGGATCGCCGCCGGTGGGCCGATCCTCGCCGAGCAGGCGGTGGAGGACGTCTTCCCGCTCCCCCGCGAGCTGGTGGGTGAGGGCGAGGTCTTCATGCTCCAGGTCAAGGGCGACTCGATGCTCGACGCGGCGATCTGCGACGGCGACTGGGTGGTGGTGCGGCAGCAGCCGACCGCCGAGGCCGGCGACATCGTGGCCGCCATGCTCGACGGCGAGGCGACGGTCAAGACGTACCGCCGGCGCGACGGGCACGTCTGGCTGATGCCGCAGAACCCGGCCTTCGACCCGATCCCCGGCGACGACGCCACCATCATGGGGCGGGTCGTCGCGGTGCTGCGCCGGATCTGACCCGTACCCGACACGACGGGGTGGCCGCTGCCGAAGCGACCACCCCGTCGTCGTGTCCGTGCCTGGCGGCGGCTCAGTAGCGCTCGCCCCGGTGTTCGCGCCCCGGCGGCTGGCCGTAGCCGTGCCGGTCGTCGTACCCCTCGTCGCGGCGTTGGGCGGCTCGTGGATCGCGCGGGCCGGGCTCACGGCGCGGCGGCTCGGCCCGGCCGCCGTACACGCCGCCGCCTCGGGGCGCGGCCCCGTTCGGCGCGCCACCGCGCGGACCGGCGGTGCCCCCACCACGCGGGGCGGCACCGGGCGGACCGGCCGGGACGCCACCACGCAGGCCGGCGCCGGGCGGACCGGCCGGGACGCCACCACGCGGGCCGGCGCCGGGCGGACCGGGCGGGCCGGCCGGAGCGCCACCACGCGGAGCACCACCGCCCGGGGGCTGTCCACCCGCCGCGCCGCCGTAGACGCCACCACCGGCCGGACGGGCGCCGCCGTACACGCCGCCACCGGGACGGCCGCCCGGGGCGCCGCCGCCGGGCGCGCCGGCCGCCGCAGGTCGCGCGCCGCCGGGGGCCGGGCCACCGGGACGGGCGCCGCCGCCGTAGACACCGCCACCGGCCGGCGCGCGGGCGGGCCCACCGGCCGCCGGTGGGGCGCCGTAGACGCCGGCGGCGGGCGCGCCGCCGTACACACCGCCCCGCGCGCCGGCGGCGCCGTCGTCGGCCCGGTCGATCGCCCCGGACGAGAACGGGTCGTCGCGCTCCGGATCGTCGCCGTCGCGTCCCCCGTCGGCGGGGGCAGGCTTGCGCCGGGACCGCAGGATCCCGACGATGCCCGCGCCGACCAGGAGCGCGCCGAGCACGCCGACCGCGGCGATCAGGTACGTGATCTGGTCCAGGCTGAGCGTGTCGAACCAGGACTTCTCCGCCGCCGGCTTCTTCGCGTCGTCCGCGCCGGCCAGCGCCTCCGCCCCGGAGGTCGACGGTGTGTACGCCAGGATGTCGATCGGGTCGTCGGCGGCCAGCTCCCCGGCGTCGGAGACGGTGAGGAAGGTCTTGCCGTCGGGGCTGTAGGAGATCGCCTCGCCGAACGGGTCGGCCAGCGGGGTGACCCGGGGCTTGCCGGTGGTCAGCGCCGCGACGACGTCGTCGCCGGTGACGTCGTACTCGAAGGCGTCGGCATAGGTGCGCAGCACCACCTTCGCGCCGTCGGGCGACCGGGCCGCGCCGGTGATCGCCACCCGGCCGAAGATGTTCAACGGGTTGTCGGTGCTGGTCTCCGGCAGCGCGATCTCGCCGACCTTCTTCATCGGCACCGGCTCGGTGTCGCCGCCGCTCTTCAGCTTCGCCGTCGGGGTGTAGATCTCGGCCTTGCCGCTGGGCACCTTGGTGATCACCAGGGGCTGGTTGTCGGCGCCGACGAGCAGCGCCTCGGCGTCGTGCGGCTTCTGCTCCGGGTACGTCAACCGGTGCAGCACCGGCTGCTTGCCGCCGCCGACCGGCATCGTCCAGACCGCGATCCGGCTGCGCCGCTCCTTGCCCGGGTTGTCACCGATGTCGGCGATCCAGAGGGTCTTGCCGTCCGGCGAGACGGCCAGGTCCTCGGTGTCGAAGGGGCCGGCCCCCGAGTAGCGGACCGGCTCCTTGGCGATCTTGCACTTGCTGTCGAGGTAGAAGACCCGCTTGCGGTTCTCCTGCAACGAGCCGTCGTTGATCACGATGTAGCCGGTCTTCGTGGCGACCAGCCCGGACAGCTCGTCCAGCCGCTGGTCCTCGATGGTGCAGCGCTTCTTGGGCGCGGGAGCGGCCTGCGCCGCCGTGGCGGCACCGGGACACGCCACGATCGCCCCCAGCAGGCCGAGGGCAACCGTGACCGAGGAAACAGCGCGGCGCATTGCGCCAGTGTCGCATGCCTCGTGTTGCGTCCGGGTGACGCCGGGAGCGCTATCGCGCCCCGGCGCCCGCGTGCTCCGCCGCCGCCGCGTACGGGGTCAGCTCGGCGGCGAGCGCCTCGCCGACGCGTACGTGCAGCAGGGTGCCCTCGGCCAGGTGGGAGGTGCTCAGCACCTCACCCTGCCGGTGCACCCGGGCGACCAGGTCACCCCGGTCGTACGGGAGCACGGCACGGATCTCCACCGCCGGGCGGGGCAGCCGCTCCTCGATCGCCTGACGCAGCCCGTCGATGCCGCGCCCGCTGTGCGCGGAGACGAAGATCGCCTCCGGCCAGAGCCGCTTGAGCCGCAGCAGCGTCTCCTCGTCGGTGGCGTCGCTCTTGTTGACCACCAGCAGCTCCGGCAACCGGTCGGCGCCGACCTCGGAGAGGACCTCGCGGACCGCGCGGACCTGCTCCTCCGGATCGGGGTGGGTGCCGTCCACCACGTGCACCACCAGATCGGACTCGGCGACCTCCTCCAGGGTCGAGCGGAACGCCTCGACGATCTGGTGCGGCAGGTGCCGGACGAAGCCGACGGTGTCCGACAGGGTGTAGAGCCGGCCGTCGGAGGTGGTCGCCTTGCGGGTGGTCGGGTCCAGGGTGGCGAAGAGCGCGTTCTCGACCAGCACACCCGCCCCGGTCAGCCGGTTGAGCAGGCTCGACTTGCCGGCGTTGGTGTAACCGGCGATCGCCACCGCCGGAACGGCGTTGCGGGAGCGGCGGGCGCGCTTGGTCTGGCGTACCGTCTTCATGCCCTTGATCTCGCGGCGCAGCCGGGAGATCCGGGTGCGGATGCGCCGCCGGTCGGTCTCCAGCTTGGTCTCACCGGGACCGCGCAGGCCCACGCCGCCGCCGGCGCCGCCGCCCCGGCCGGAACCACCGGTCTGCCGGGACAGCGTCTCACCCCAACCGCGCAGGCGCGGCAGCAGGTATTCGAGCTGGGCCAGCTCGACCTGCGCCTTACCTTCCTTGCTCTTGGCGTGCTGGGCGAAGATGTCGAGGATCAGCGCCGTGCGGTCGACCACCTTGACCTTGGTGCGCTGCTCCAGGTTCCGCAGCTGCGACGGCGACAGCTCGCCGTCGCAGATCACCGTGTCGGCGCCGGTGTGCAGGACCACCGCGCCGAGGTCGTCGACCTTGCCCCGGCCGATGTAGGTGGCCGGGTCGGGCCGGTTGCGACGCTGGATCAGCCCTTCGAGCACCTGCGAGCCGGCCGTCTCGGCCAGCGCCGCGAGCTCGGTCAGGGAGTTGTCGGCGTCGTCCTGCGTGCCCTCGGTCCAGACACCGACCAGGACGACCCGTTCCAGCCGCAGCTGGCGGTACTCGACCTCGGTGATGTCGGTGAGCTCGGTGGAGAGGCCGGGGACCCGCCGTAGCGCCTGCCGCTCCGACAGCTCGAACTCACCGGTGGTGGTGTCGAGCTCGTCGTCCTCGAAGGGGACGTAGGTCTCCTGGTCTCGCAAACTGAGTCTCCTGTCCGTTTGGTCACGTAGGAAGCAATCCTGACATGTGCCAACGCCGGGCGCACCCGCTATATGCCCGTGGTGGACCCCCTGAAAAGCGGGGCCGGCTGCCCGTCGGCGCGAGCGGGCGAGTAGAAATGCTGGCGAGCCGCTCAGCGTCGACGGAGGGAACCGCGTGGCCATCACCCGACTTCCGAGTGCCGGATTCTCGATCACGATCCGGATCGCGGTGCCCGCGGACGCCTCCTCCATCGGCCGGCTGACCACCTCCGTCGGCGAGGCCGGCGCGATCGTCACCGCGCTCGACGTGGTCGACTCCGATCCGACCCACGTGATCGTCGACCTGACCTGCGACACCGCCGACACCGGCCACGCCGACCAGGTGGTCGACGCGCTGACCGCCCTCGACGGCGTGGACGTGCGCAAGGTGTCGGACCGGACGTTCCTGCTGCACCTCGGCGGCAAGATCGAGGTGACCTCGAAGGTCGCGCTGCGCAACCGGGACGAGTTGTCCCGGGCGTACACCCCGGGGGTTGCTCGGGTCTGCATGGCGATCGCCGAGAACCCGGCGGACGCCCGGCGGCTGACCATCAAGCGCAACACCGTCGCGGTGGTCAGCGACGGCTCGGCGGTGCTCGGCCTGGGCAACCTGGGCCCGGCCGCGTCGCTGCCGGTGATGGAGGGCAAGGCGGCGCTGTTCAAGCGCTTCGGCGGGGTGGACGCCTGGCCGGTGGTGCTGGACACCCAGGACACCGACGAGATCGTGCAGATCGTCAAGGCGATCGCCCCCGCGTACGGCGGGATCAACCTGGAGGACATCGCCGCGCCGCGCTGCTTCGAGATCGAGGCCCGGCTGCGGGAGGCGCTGGACATCCCGGTCTTCCACGACGACCAGCACGGCACCGCGATCTGCGTGCTCGCCGCGCTGACCAACGCGCTGCGCGTGGTGGGCAAGCAGCTCGCGGACGTCCGGGTGGTGGTCTCCGGGGCCGGCGCGGCCGGCACCGCGATCATGAAGCTGCTGCTGCGCCAGGGCGTGGGCGACATCATCGCGTACGACCGGCAGGGCGCCCTGCACCGCGAGCTGCCCGACCTGAACCCGGCCTGGCGGTGGCTGGCGGAGAACACCAACAGGGACAACTACTCCGGTGACCTGGCCGGGGCGGTGCGCGGCGCGGACGTCTTCATCGGGGTGAGCGCGCCGAACCTGCTGACCGGCGACGACATCGCCACCATGGCCAAGGACGCGATCGTCTTCGCGCTGGCCAACCCCGACCCGGAGGTCGACCCCCGGGAGGCGCGCAAGCACGCCGCCGTGGTCGCCACCGGCCGCTCGGACCAGCCGAACCAGATCAACAACGTGCTCGCCTTCCCCGGTGTGTTCCGGGGCATGCTGGACGCGCACGCCGAGGAGTTCACCGAGGAGATGGCGATCGCCGCCGCCCGGGCGATCGCGGACGTGGTCGGCGCGGACAAGATCAATCCGACGGTGATCGTGCCGAGCGTCTTCGACTCCCGGGTCGCCCCCGCCGTCGCGGCGGCCGTGCGCGCCGCGGCCCAGAACCCGGCGTCCACCCCGCCCCCCGCGGCCGACCCGGGCCCCGCCGACCTCCCCGAGATCGCCGCCAACGCCTCCGCCACCCCCTGACGCCCCGCGCCCCGGGGGCGCGCGGGTCAGGGGCGCAGCGCCGCCGGGGTGAGTTCGCCGGTGGCGACCAGGACGGCCGGGCCGGAGAGCCAGGAGGAGTCCTCGGTCACCGTGACCGTGAGACGGCCGCCGGGGACGTCGACCGCCACGGTGCCGGTGTCGAGGCCGGCGTCGCGCAGCGCCACCGCGCCGACCGCGCACGCCCCGGTGCCGCAGGAGAGGGTCTCGGCGGACCCGCGCTCGTACACCCGCATCAGCACGTGCCCGTCGGTGTCGGCGACCGGCTCGCCCGGTGCGGTGAACTCGACGTTCACCCCGGCCGGGAAGACCGCCGGGTCGAACTCGGGCGCGCGGGTGAGGTCGAGGCCGGCCAGCTCCAGCCCGGCGGGGAGCGCGCAGACCAGGTGCGGGTTGCCGACGTCCACCGCCGCGCCGGGCAGGGTCAGCCCGCCCAGGGTCGCGACCGACGCGTCGTACACCCGGGGGCGGCGCATCTCGACGGCGATGGCGTCGGCCTCGACCCGGGCGCGCACGACGCCGGCCCGGGTGGCCACCGGCAACGCCGCGCCGGACGGCGTGGCCAGCCCGGTCTCCAGCAGGTAGCGGACGAAGACCCGGGCCCCGTTGCCGCACATCTCGGCGAACGAGCCGTCGGAGTTCCAGTAGTCCATGAACCACTCGGCCTCACCGGCCAGGCCGGCGCCCTCGGGATGCTTGCCGGCCCGTACGACGCGCAGCACGCCGTCGCCACCGACGCCGCGCCGCCGGTCGCAGATCGCGGCGACCAGCCCCGGCGTCAGGTCCAGCGTGCCGTCCGGGTCGGGCAGGATGACGAAGTCGTTGCCGGTGCCGTGGCCCTTGGTGAACTCCACGCCCCCATCATCCCCGATGCGCGGCCACCGTTCGCAGGGCAGTGTCGGTGAACGACGGCGCGGCCGAGTCCAGCCAGTGGACGCGCGGGTCGCGGCGGAACCAGGAGCGCTGCCGGCGGACGAAGCGGCGGGTGGCCCGGACCGTCTCGTCGTGCGCCTCGGCCTCGGTCGTCTCGCCGGCCAGGAAGCGCAGCACCTGCTGGTAGCCGAGCGCCCGGCCGGCGGTACGCCCCTCGGCCAGGCCGCGCCCGACGAGCGCCCGCGTCTCGGCGACCAGCCCGTCGGCCCACATCCGGTCCACCCGCAGCGCGATGCGCTCGTCCAGCAGCGCGGTGTCCAGGTCGACGCCGAGCTGCACCGACGGGTAGTACGGCGTGGGCTGCGGCAGGGAGGCGGTGAACGGCGCGCCGGTCAGCTCGATCACCTCCAGCGCCCGCACGATCCGCCGGCCGTTGCCGGGCAGGATGCTCGCCGCCGCGGCCGGATCGACCTCCCGCAGCCGTTCGTAGAGCGGGGCGGGCCCGACGGCCGCCAGCTCCCCCTCCAGCCGCTCCCGCACCGCCGGGTCGGTGCCGGGGAACTCGAACTGCTCCAGCACCGCCCGCACGTAGAGCCCCGAGCCGCCGACCAGCAGCGGCACCTTCCCCCGGGCCAGGATGTCGTCGACCGCGGCGCGGGCCAGCTTCTGGTACTCGGCGACGCTGGCCGGCTCGGTGACCTCCCAGATGTCGAGCAGGTGGTGCGGAACGCCCTCCCGCTCGGCCGGGGTCAGCTTCGCCGTGCCGATGTCCATCCCCCGGTAGAGCTGCATCGAGTCGGCGTTGACCACCTCGCCGTCGAGGGCGTGCGCGAGGGCGATGCTCAGCGCCGACTTGCCGGCCGCGGTCGGCCCGACCACGGCCACGACGGTGCCGCTCACACCCGCTCCCAGGACGCCACGAAGTAGGCAACGCCGTAGGGGGCCGAGTAGTGGCGCAGCTCGCCGCGCCACTCGCCGCCCGCCGCGCGGGCCGCGCCGGCGAGCACCTGCCACGGCGCCCGCCCGGCGGCCTTCAGCTCCGCCGAGAGCGCCGGGTCCAGGTCGAGCAGGGCCTCGGCGTCCGCGTCGGCCAGGGCCCGGGCCACCGCGTCGTCGTACGCCTCGGCGCGCGGGTCGTCGTAGCCGGGCGACTTGGGGCCGCGGCAGGCGGACCCGTCCCCCATCACCAGCAGCCCCCAGTCGACGTCGCTGCGGTAACCGCCGCCGAGCGCGGCGCATTCCGCCGGGTCGGCGTCCGGGGCCAGGGAGTGCATCCGGGCCACCGACGACGGCCCGGTCGGGCTGCGGCGCAGCAGCCACGCCCCGATCGTCAGGCTCAGCGGCAGCGGGTCCGGCCGGTCCGGGCGCGGACTCCCGACGCAGACCTGGACGTCGGCCCCCCACGGAGCGAGCGAACCGTGGAAGGGGAAGCCGTAGGAGCGGGTCCCGGGTCCGTCGCCGACCACCACGATCCGGTGGGCGCCCGAGTCCAGGAGCCCGGCGACGGCGGCGTCGCAGGCGGCACGCAGGTCGTCCAGCTCGGGGGCGGCGGCACCGGCCAGCTCGGGGACGATCAGCGGCGGGTGGGGGCAGACGGCGGCGGCGACCAGGGGCACCCGGCAACCGTATCGGCCCGGTCGGGCCCGGCGCCGCCGCACCTGCCGCCTCAGCCGGCCTGGCCGCCCCAGCCGCCCTGCACCATGGTCTGGAACCGCCACTGTCCACCGGTCTTCACCAGCAGGTCGGCGTAGCGGACCCGCTGCCGCTCGCCGTCGACGGTGAACTCGGCCTCGGTGAGGACGACGGCGAGGCTGCGGGTGAGGAAGTACGGCGTGCGCCGGGACTCCATCCGCAGGTCGCCCCCGCCGCCGAGCACCCCGCCCATCATCTCCAGGTACGCCGCACGGTCGAGCTGGCGGGCGGAGCCCTCACCGGCCGCGTCGTCGGTGACCGTGTTGAGCGGGAACATCGCCAGCTCGGCGGTGCCGGCCGCGTCGCCCGCCTCGGCCAGCGCGTCGTACCTGCGGAACCACTCGTCGAGTTCGGCCAGGTCGGCCGCGTCGGGCACGAAGCCCTCGTCGACCGGGGGCGTCATCCGGCTGCGGGACTGGGTCATCTGCTCCTCCTCATCGCGCGGGATCCGGATCTCCGAATCTCGTACGTCGTACGGTACACCGTACGTCCGATTGCGACACTCCCCCCAGGAAGCCTGTCTGTGGGTGCTAGGACACCGTATGGTCACGGTCAGAGACAGGCGCTCGACGCGGACGGGGTCGGACCTGTGACAATGCCGAGAGCAACTTGGCTGCGCCGTGGCGGCGATCGCGGGGGCTGTCCCGTCGACGCCGGGAGAACGAGGATGGGCACATGAGCGACTGGACTGCCTTCGGACGGGTGGACGCGGACGGCACCGTGTACGTCAAGACCGCCGAGGGCGAGCGGGTGGTCGGATCCTGGCAGGCGGGAGCCCCGGAAGAAGGGCTGGCCCACTTCGCCCGGCGCTTCGCCGACCTGGTGACCGAGGTGGACCTGACCGAGGCCCGGCTCAACTCGGGCGCGGCGGACGCCGGCCACTCGCTGACCACGATCCGCCGGATCCGCGCCTCCCTGGCCGAGGCGCACGTCGTCGGCGACATCGACGCGCTGGCCGCGCGGCTGGACAAGCTCGCCGCGGTCGCCGAGGAGAAGGCCGGCGAGGCACGCGCCGCCAAGGACGCGGCCCGGGTCGAGGCGCTCGCCCGCAAGACCGCCCTGGTCGAGGAGGCGGAGAAGCTCGCCGCCGAGTCGACCGGCTGGAAGACCGCCGGGGACCGGCTCAAGGAGATCCTCGACGAGTGGAAGACCATCCGTGGGGTCGACAAGAAGACCGACGGTGAGCTGTGGAAGCGGTTCGCCGCCGCCCGGGACGGCTTCACCCGCCGCCGGGGCGCCCACTTCGCCTCCCTCGACCAGCAGCGCAAGCAGGCGCAGACGGTCAAGGAGGAGCTGGTCGCCGAGGCGGAGAAGCTGAAGGACTCCACCGAGTGGGCGGCCACCGCCAACCAGCTCAAGGACCTGATGAACCAGTGGAAGGCCGCCCCGCGCGCCTCCAAGGAGGCCGAGCAGAAGCTCTGGGAACGGTTCCGGGCCGCCCAGGACGCCTTCTTCAGCCGCCGCAGCGAGGTCTTCTCCGCCCGGGACAACGAGCAGCGGGCCAACCTGGAGCGCAAGCAGGCGCTGCTCGCCGAGGCCGAGGCGCTCGACGTCGAGGGCGACCCGAAGGGCGCGCAGGCCAAGCTGCGGGAGATCCAGGCGCAGTGGCACGAGGCCGGCCGGGTGCCGCGCGAGGCCGCCGCCGGGCTGGAGCGGCGGCTGCGCGCCGTCGACGACAAGGTCCGCGAGGTCATGGACTCGGCCTGGCGGCGCACCACCCCGCAGGACAACCCGCTGCTCGCGCAGATGCGGGCGCAGGTCGCCGAGGCCGAGGAGCGGCTGACCCGCGCCCAGGCCGCCGGGGACGCCCGCCGGATCAAGGAGGCCGAGCAGGCCCTCGCCACCAAGCGGCAGTTCCTCCAGCTGGCCGAGCAGGCCGGCTGACCTGACCGTCCCGCGAGCCCTCGGTCCCCCACCCGGGACCGGGGGCTCGCGCGCGCCCCGCGCCCCGCGCCCCGCGCTACTTCCTGAATGTAGTGGCATCCCCTTGGCGGCGAGACCACTACATCCAGGATCGAGCGCGATCTTGGCGCGGGGCCACCGGCAAGCGGCACATCGAGGGCATCGGGCGTGCACGGGTCCGGCGCAGACGCACACGAGTCCGACGCAGACGCGCACGGGGTGGGGCAGCGGGCGCGCACCGAGGTAGACGGCAGTGCTCATCGAGTGAGGGGCGTCGGGCGCGCATCCGGAGTGGGGCGGCAGGGCGCACGGGCGCGGGAGGGCGACGCGCAGGCGCGCGACGGCGACGCACGGCGCGGGAGGGCGACGCGCAGGCGCGCGACGGGGGCGGGAGGGCGGGCGGGGCGAGCTGTGTGAGCAGGAAAGCGTCGTCCTGGGCCGAGGGCGGGCGGGCCGGTTGACGCATCGAGGTGCGCTGATCAGAATGGGCGCAGAGTCAGGTCGATCACCGGCGCGAGGGCACCGGCGGCGCGGGGCGCCGCCGGAGGTCGCCGGCACTTCCCGCGAGTGGCCGTCCACGTGACACGGCCGTCGACGCTCGTCCGCGTACCCGATGACGAGCGGGCCGTCTCCCTTGGTCCTTCCGCCCGCGGCGCTCGTGCGGCGCGGGCATCCGAAGTGGAGCCCTGATGCACCGACCCACCGCCCTCGGTGGCGCGCTGACCGCGCTCGCCACCGCCGCGGCCGGCGTCCTCGTCGCCGCCGCCGTCAGCACCTCACCGGCCGCCGCCGCTGTCGGCGGCACCGGCACCGGCTACCTGCACACCACCGGCAACAAGATCGTCGACAGCACCGGCGCGACGGTACGCCTGACCGGCATCAACTGGTTCGGCATGGAGACCGACAACAAGACCTTCCACGGGCTCTGGTCGAACAATCCGTGGCGCGGCCAGCTCGACAAGATGGCCGGCCTCGGCTACAACACCCTGCGGATCCCGTACTCGAACGACGCGCTGAAGCCGGGGGCCACCGCAAGCGGGATCAACGACTTCGTCAACCCGGACCTGGTCGGGCTCTCCCCGTTGCAGATCCTCGACAAGGTCATCGACTACGCCGGCAGCAAGGGGATGCGGGTCATCCTGGACCGGCACCGGCCGACCTCGGCCGGGCAGTCGCCGCTCTGGTACACCTCGACGGTCTCCGAGGCGACCTGGATCAACGACTGGAAGATGCTCGCCCAGCGGTACGCGGGCAACCCGACGGTGATCGGCGCGGACCTGCACAACGAGCCGCACGCCGAGGGCACCAACCCGGCGGCGACCGGCGCCTGCTGGGGCTGCGGGGACACCGCCCGGGACTGGCGACTGGCGGCCGAGCGGGCCGGCAACGCGATCCTCGGGGTGCAGCCCAACTGGCTGATCTTCGTGGAGGGGGTGAGCTGCCCCAGCGGCGGCCTGTCGAACGTCTGGGACAACGACCCCAGCAACGACGAGGACTGCGGCTGGTGGGGCGGCAACCTGTCGAAGGCCAAGGACTTCCCGGTCCGACTGAACGTGGCGAACCGGCTGGTCTACTCGCCGCACGAGTACGCCACCAGCGTCTACGAGCAGTCCTGGTTCAAGGCCCCGGACTACCCGGCGAACATGCCGGCGATCTGGGACAAGTACTGGGGTTACCTGCACAAGCAGAACATCGCGCCGATCATGATGGGCGAGTTCGGCACCACGTTGCAGGACCCTCGGGACAAGGTCTGGCTGGAGAACCTGATGGCCTACACCGGCACCGGGGTCAACGGGATGTCCTTCACCTACTGGTCGTGGAACCCGAACTCGGGTGACACCGGCGGCATCGCGCTGGACGACTGGACCAACGTCAACACCGCGAAGCAGGCGATCCTCCAGCCGTACCTGATTCCGCCGGTGGGTGGCGGCACCGGCCCGACCGGATCGCCCACCGCCAGCCCGACCGGCAGCCCGACCGCCACGCCGACCGGAACGCCGACCACGCCGCCACCGGCGGGAGCCTGCACCGCCACCTACCAGCAGGTCAACGCCTGGCAGGGCGGTTTCCAGGGTGAGCTGACCGTGAAGAACACCGGCACGGCGGCGGTGAACCCGTGGTCGGTGACCTGGTCCTGGCCGTCGGGAGTGACCCTGGCCAGCGGCTGGAACGCCACGGTGACCCAGTCCGGCACGACGGTGACGGCGGCCGGGCCGACCTGGTCGCCGTCGCTCGCCGCGGGCGCGTCGGTGACCATCGGCTTCACCGCCAACGGCGCGGCTTCCGCGCCGGGCTCGGTGAAGCTGGGCGGCGTCGCCTGCTGAGTCGAGCACCATCCGCCCTGATCGGTGGCCGTCACCTGAGGGTGGCGGCCATCGGCGTCTTCCATGCGACGGCCGACCTTTACATCGATATCCATCTGTGCGGCGCGGGCGCCGGCCGGATCTCGGTCTGACCGTAAGCCGGGAAGCGGTCGGGGCCCCGCCGGTGCGGCGGGCCCCGACCTCGCCGTCAGTGGGCGGCGCAGCCGGTCGTCGGCGCGGGCGCCGCGGCCGGCGCGCCGACCGTGGGCAGCCCGAGCAACACCCCGGGGGTACGTGGGGATCGCCCCGCCTCGGCCGCGTCACCGGCCCGGGTACGCCGGTGCGACAGCGGTTCGCCGTCGGCGTTGAGGTGGTGCGGCGCGGCGTAGGTGACCGTGGTGTGCACGATGTCGCCGGGCCGGATCGAGCCGGCGTACGAACCGGCGTCGAAGTGGACGAGGCGGCCGTCGCGGGCCCGGCCGGACATCCGGCCGGTGCGCTCGTCCTTGCGCCCCTCACCGACGGCGACCAGCACCTCGACCGGCTCCCCCACCAGGCGCCTGTTCTCCGCCCAGGTGATCTCCTCCACGCAGGCGATCAGCCGCTCGTAGCGCTCCTGCACCACCTGCTTGGGGAGTTGGCCGTCCATGGTGGCGGCCGGGGTGCCGGGGCGCTTGGAGTACTGGAAGGTGAACGCCGAGGAGAACCGGGCCTCGCGCACCACGTCCAGGGTGCGCTGGAAGTCGGCCTCGGTCTCGCCGGGGAAGCCGACGATGATGTCGGTGGTGATCGCCGCGTCCGGCATCGCCGCCCGGACCTTCTCGATGATCCCCAGGTACTTCTCCGACCGGTACGACCGGCGCATCGCCTTCAGCACGTCGTCGGAGCCGGACTGCAACGGCATGTGCAGCGAGTGGCAGACGTTCGGCGTCTCGGCCATCGCGGCGATCACGTCGTCGGTGAAGTCCTTCGGGTGCGGGCTGGTGAACCGGACCCGCTCCAGCCCGTCGATGTCACCGCAGGCGCGCAGCAGCTTGCCGAAGGCGTACCGGTCGCCGAACTCCACCCCGTAGGAGTTGACGTTCTGCCCGAGCAGGGTCACCTCCAGCACGCCCTCGTCGACCAGGGCGCGCACCTCGGAGAGGATGTCGCCGGGGCGGCGGTCCTTCTCCTTGCCGCGCAGGGAGGGCACGATGCAGAACGTGCAGGTGTTGTTGCAGCCGACCGAGATCGACACCCAGCCGGCGTACGTGGACTCGCGCCGGGTCGGCAGCGTGGACGGGAAGACGTCGAGGGACTCCAGGATCTCCACCTCGGCGGCGGCGTTGTGCCGGGCCCGCTCCAGCAGCACCGGCAGCGAGCCGATGTTGTGCGTGCCGAAGACCACGTCCACCCAGGGGGCCTTGCGGACGATGTCGCCGCGGTCCTTCTGCGCCAGGCAGCCGCCCACGGCGATCTGCATCCCGGGGTGCTTGTCCTTCACGGGGCGCAGATGACCGAGGTTGCCGTAGAGCCGGTTGTCGGCGTTCTCCCGGACGGCGCAGGTGTTGAACACCACCACGTCCGGGTTGTCGTCGACCTCGCCGGCGCGGACGTAACCGGCCCGTTCCAGCAGGCCGGAGATGCGCTCGGAGTCGTGCACGTTCATCTGGCAGCCATAGGTGCGCACCTGATAGGTGCGCGGGCTGCGCTCGGCTGCGGTAGTCATGACGTGCACAGCGTATCCGGGTCGACCGGGATCCCCCGAACGAGGAGCAGCCAATGTGCCGGAGCATCAAGACCCTGCGTGAGCCGTACGTGCCGGAGGTGACCCAGGCCGACGTCGAGGCGGCGGCGTTGCAGTACGTCCGGAAGATCTCCGGGTTCCGCGCCCCTGCCGCCCACAACGCCGAGGCCTTCGACGCCGCGGTACGCGCCGTGGCCGCCGCCACCGCGACCCTGCTGGACCAGTTGCAGGTCCGCGGCTCGCGCCCCGCCGCCACCCGCTGACCGTCGCGGGGCCGAGGGCTCCACGCCCAGACCGTCGCGGGGCCGAAGGCTCCACGCCAGACCGTCGCGGGGCCGGCGCGACTGACCCCGCCCACCCCGGCGGGCAGTCGCCGCCGCGCGGGGCCCGGCCCGGGTCGGGCGGCGTCGCGAGCCGGCCGGCCTCAGGGGCCGGCGGGCCACGAGTCCCGGATCAGGCGGCGGCGAGGGCCGGGTTGACCGAGTCGGGGGCCCACCTCGAACGGTGGCAGCGGGACCAGCCCCGGCAGCCGGGGTGGGTCAGCGTGCAGAGCCGCCGGCCGGTCAGCACCTCGCCGTCGTCGGTCTCGGTGACGTCGAAGTGCACCGGGCGGATCGTGCCGTCCGGCGCGACCAGCAGGTGCCGGCCCGCGTCGAGGGTGTCATCTGCCATCAGGCAGTTGCGGTCGAGCAGCCGGGCCAGCGCCGCGATCGCGCGCTGCTCGTTGAGCGACTCCGGCACCCCGTAACAGTCCACCACCGTGCCGAACTCCCCCGGCGCCTCCCACACGTCGCAGACCACCGCGTACGTGGGCAGCCGCGCCGGGTCGGCGATGGCGAGGGGCATCACCACCCGGCCGAGCGCCTCGGCCAGTGCCGGGTACACCTCCACGGGTGCCGCCCGGTCGATTCTCCAGTTCCACAGCTCGGTCACGCCGCCTCCTCGCTGCGTTCGTCCCACCGGCCTCCGGATCGGGCCTTACACACGATGGTGGGGGGCATATGACCTCAGCCGGGGGCAAGTTACCGGTCTGTGACCATTCCGGGCAAAATTTCCTGGAGCATCGTTGCTCCGAGTAGCGGGAAGGTGACAGTTTATCGGGTATGGTGCCCGCTCCGGCGAACCCCCCACCCGCCCGCGTGGCGCACCGGCCAGCTCGCCGGGAGGCCCCGTCCGTCGCGTGGCGCACCGGTCGCCTCGGCGGCGGGCCGGTGGCGGCGGTCAGCGCAGCACGACCAGGTGCTCGCCCCGGGGCAGCAGCTCGCCGATCACCGTGCCGCCCGGCACCTCCCCGGCCACCAGCAGCCCGCCGGAGGTCTGGGCGTCGGCCAGCAGCAGCCGGTCCGCCTCGCCGGCCGGGCCGACGTCGGTCCACGGGGACACCCAGTCCAGGTTGCGGCGGGTGCCGCCGCTGACGTACCCGTCCCGGACCGCCTCGCGCGCCCCCGGCAGGTACGGCACCCGGGCGACGTCGACGGCGACCGTCAACCGGCTCGCCCGGGCCAGCTTCGAGGCGTGCCCGAGCAGTCCGAAACCGGTCACGTCCGTGCCGCAGCGCACCCCGGCGGCGACCGCCGCCCGGGCCGCGTCCCGGTTCAGCGCGGTCATCGAGGCGACCGCCGCGTCGAACCGCTCGCCGGTGCGCTTGTGGCGGGTGTTGAGCACCCCGACGCCCAGCGGCTTGGTCAGCGACAGCGGCAGGCCGGCACGCCCCGCGTCGAGGGTGATCAGCTCCTCCGGGCGGACCACGCCGGTGACCGCGAGGCCGTACTTCGGGCCGTCGTCGTCGACGCTGTGCCCGCCGGCCAGGTGGCAGCCGGCCTCCCGGGCCACGTCCTGCCCGCCGCGCAGCACCTCCCGCGCCAGCTCCAGCGGGAGCACGTCGCGCGGCCAGCACAGCAGGTTGAGCGCGACCAACGGGGTGCCGCCCATGGCGTACACGTCGGAGAGCGCGTTGGCCGCGGCGATCCGGCCCCAGTCGTACGGGTCGTCGACGACCGGGGTGAAGAAGTCGGCGGTGCTGACCAGGCCGGTGCGCTCGTCCAGCCGGACCACGGCCGCGTCGTCGCCGTGCTCCAGCCCGACCAGCAGCTCGGCGACGCCGACGGCCGGGGCCAGCCCGGCGACCATCGCCTCCAACTCACCGGGAGGGATCTTGCAGGCGCAGCCCCCACCACGGGCGTAATCGGTCAGGCGGAGCCGGTCGGTCATCCCCACATGATCTCCGTCGGACGTGCCGCTCGCCACCGGAGCGCGCCGCCGAATGGCGGAATTCGGACGGCCGGGGACGGCGGGGACCGGTGTTACCGCTCCGTGACCATCTGAGTTGCGTTCCGCCACGTCACCCCGCCTACAGTTGCCCAAACCGGGGGTCGACCGACCCCGCTTTCCGGGACCGACGACAGGGACGGTGGACGACGTGGCGACGGGCGAACCGCTCATCGTGCTGGACGGGGTCAACAAGTGGTTCGGCCCGCTGCACGTGCTCGACGACGTGTCACTCTCCGTCGGCAAGGGTGAGGTCGTGGTCGTGATCGGCCCCTCCGGCTCCGGCAAGTCGACCCTCTGCCGGGCGATCAACCGGCTGGAGCCGATCAACTCGGGCACCATCACCTTCGACGGGCAGCCCCTGCCGGCCGAGGGCAAGGCCCTCGCCAAGCTGCGCAGCGAGGTCGGCATGGTCTTCCAGTCGTTCAACCTCTTCGCGCACAAGACCATCCTGGAGAACGTCACCCTCGGCCCGGTGAAGGTCCGCAAGGAGAAGGCGTCCGTCGCCCGCGAACGCGGCCTGGCCCTGCTGGACCGGGTCGGCATCGCCAACCAGGCCGACAAGTACCCGGCCCAGCTCTCCGGCGGCCAGCAGCAGCGGGCGGCGATCGCCCGCGCGCTGGCCATGCAGCCCAAGGCGATGCTCTTCGACGAGCCGACCAGCGCGCTGGACCCGGAGATGGTCGGCGAGGTGCTCGACGTGATGACCTCCCTGGCCCGCGACGGCATGACCATGGTCGTGGTGACCCACGAGATGGGCTTCGCCCGGCACGCCGCCAACCGGGTCATCTTCATGGCCGACGGGCAGCTCGTCGAGGACGCGCCGCCGGCGGAGTTCTTCGCCAACCCGCGCAGCGAGCGGGCCCGGGACTTCCTCTCCAAGATCCTCACGCACTAGGCGTCCGTAGTGGACCGCGCCGTCCCCCGGTGGGTTCCGTCCAAGAAGGAGATGAGTATGCGTTTCAAGCGCGTGGCGGCGGTCGCCGCAGCGGCGACCCTGGCGCTCGGCCTGGCCGCCTGCGGTGGCGACGACGCCGACGAGGGCACCGGCGCCGGCAGCAAGTCCTTCCCGGCCGGCAGCACCATGGAGAAGCTCAACAAGGCCCAGAAGATCAAGGTCGGCACCAAGTTCGACCAGCCGGGCTTCGGGCAGAAGGGTCTGTCGGGCAAGCCGGAAGGCTTCGACGTCGAGGTCGCGAAGATCATCGTCAAGGAGCTCGGCATCCCCGAGGACAAGATCGAGTACGTCGAGACGCCGTCGAAGGTCCGCGAGGACGTCATCGTCAACGGCACCGTCGACCTGGTCGCGGCGACGTACACGATCAACGACAAGCGCAAGGAGCGCATCGCCTTCGCCGGGCCGTACTACGAGGCCGGCCAGAACATCCTGGTCAAGAAGGACGACACCACGATCACCGGCCCGGACTCGTTCAAGGACGGCTCGAAGAAGGTCTGCTCGGTGACCGGCTCGACCCCGGCCGAGGAGATCAAGAAGTACGTCAAGGACGTCGCCACCCAGGTGGTCCTCTTCGACACGTACGACAAGTGCCGTGACGCCCTCAAGGGCGGCCAGGTGGACGCGGTCACCACCGACAACGTGATCCTGCTCGGCTACATCGCCAAGGACGAGGCGTCCTTCAAGCTGGCCGGCGAGAACTTCACCAAGGAGCCGTACGGCATCGGGGTGAAGAAGGAGGACACCGCCTTCCGCACCTTCATCAACGACACGCTGGAGAAGGCGTTCGCCGACGGCAGCTGGAAGAAGGCGTGGGACGGCACCGCCGGCAAGTTCGGCGCGGAGCTGGGCACCGCTCCGACCGTCAACCGCTACTGACCGACCGCTGATCTGGAGGGTGGGGAGGAACACCGACCCGTGAACGTGCTCATCGACAAGTTCGACGTCTTTGCGGGTGGCTTCTGGCTCACCCTCCAGATCTGCGTACTCGCCGCGATCGGCGCCCTGATCCTGGGCGCCGTCGTGGCGGTGCTGCGCATCTCGCCGGTGCCGCCGCTGCGCGCGCTCGGCACCGGCTACGTGAACGTCTTCCGGAACATGCCGCTGACCGTGGTGATGTTCTTCGCCGCGTTCGGCCTGCCCGCGCTCGGCTCCAACGCCGACTTCCTGCGCGTCCCCGGGCTGGACGCGATCTTCAGCCGGCTCGGCACGGACCTGCCGTACTTCCGCTTCGCGCTGATCGCCCTGGTGCTCTACACCGCGGCGTTCGTCTGCGAGGCGCTGCGTTCCGGCGTGAACGCGGTGCCGGCCGGGCAGGCCGAGGCCGCCCGGTCGCTCGGTCTCACCTTCGGCCAAAACCTGCGGTACGTGGTGCTGCCGCAGTCCTGGAAGGCGTCGGTGGTGCCGCTCGGCTCGGTCATCATCGCGATGATCAAGAACTCCGCGCTGATCGGCTTCTTCGGCGTCGTCGGCGATCTGTCGGCCTCGGCCGACCAGCTCACCGGAGCCGAGGGCTACGCCTTCATCCCCGTCGCCATCGGCATCTCGATCGGCTACCTGATCATGACCGTGCCGCTCGGCGCCCTGCTGGACCGGCTGGAGAAGCGACAGGCGGTGGCCCGATGAGTCAGCAGACCAGCGTCCTCTACGACGTCCCCGGCCCCCGCCAGCGGCGGATCACGCTGATCAGCAGCATCGTCGCCACGGTGGTGCTGGCCGTCGGGGCGTACTTCCTGATCTACAAGCCGCTGGACGACAAGGGCCAGTTCTCGATGGAGCTGTGGGGGCCGCTGGTCGATCCCTCCAACGAGAACTTCCCCCTGGTCTGGGACCGGATCGCCATCGGCCTGAAGAACACCATGGTCGCGGCGGCGCTGGCCATCGTCGCGTCCCTGGTGGTCGGCACGCTGCTCGCCGTGCTGCGGATCCAGCTCAAGAGCCTGACCCGGCGGCGGTTCACCGGGCTGGCCACGCCGGTGGCGTACCTGCTGCGCGGGCTGAGCCTGACGCTGTCGGCGGTCACCCGGGTCTGCGTCGAGGTGTTCCGCGGCCTGCCGGTCGTCATCACCATCTTCTTCGTGGCCCGGGGCTTCCCCGAGTTCGGCATCACCTTCGACACGCTCTGGTACCTGGTCATCGGCCTGACCATCTACAACGCGGTGGTCATCGCCGAGATCCTGCGCTCCGGCATGGAGGGGCTGCCCGGCGGGCAGGCGGAGGCCGCCGCCGCGATCGGCCTCTCGCCGTCGCAGACCACCCGGATGATCCTGCTGCCGCAGGCCTTCCGGATCATGCTCCCGGCGCTGATCAGCCAGCTCGTCGTCGTGCTCAAGGACACCTCGCTGGGCTTCATCATCAGCTACGAGGAGACCCTCAACATCGGCAAGCAGATCATCGGCGTGCTCGGCAACCCGATCCAGGTGTACGTGGTGATCGGCGTGCTGTTCATCCTGGTGAACTACTCGCTGTCCAAGCTGGCGCAGTACGTCCAGCGCCGGCTCTCCCAGGGACGCAAGTCGACCGGGACTCCGGCCCAGACCCCACCCGCCGCGCTGGCCTCCCAGTCCGAGGCCACCGGCCAGGGCGTCTGATCCGCCGTACGACGAAGGGCCGGCCAGGTTGGCCGGCCCTTCGCCATGTCCGTCAGCGGGCGATCTCGGTGACCCGGGACTCCCGGACCACGGTCACCCGGATCTGGCCGGGGTAGGTCAGCTCCTCCTCGATCTGCTTCGCCACGTCCCGCGCCAGGACCGCCGCGCCGATGTCGTCGACGTCGTCCGGCTTGACCATCACCCGGATCTCCCGGCCCGCCTGCATGGCGAAGACCTTCTCCACGCCGAGCTTGCCGGCCGCGATCTCCTCGATCCGCTCCAGCCGCTTGACGTACGCCTCCAGGCTCTCCCGCCGGGCGCCCGGCCGCCCGCCCGAGCAGGCGTCGGAGGCCTGGGTCAGCACCGCCTCGATGGTCTGCGGCGGCACCTCGTTGTGGTGCGCCTCGATGGCGTGCACGACGTCCTCGTTCTCGCCGTACTTGCGGGCCAGGTCCGCGCCGATGATGGCGTGGCTGCCCTCCACCTCGTGGGTGAGCGCCTTGCCGATGTCGTGCAGGAACGCGCAGCGCTTGATGGTCGGCACGTCCAGCCGCAGCTCGGCGGCCATGATCCCGGCGATGTGCGCGGTCTCCACCAGGTGCTTGAGCACGTTCTGCCCGTACGACGTGCGGTAACGCAGCCGACCGAGCAGGGTGACCAGCTCCGGGTGGATCTCGGTGATGCCGACCTCGACCAGGGCGTCCTCGGCCGCCCGGTGGCAGAGTTCCTCCACCTCCTGGCGGGCCAGCTCGTGCACCTCCTCGATCCGGTGCGGGTGGATCCGGCCGTCGAGGACCAGCTTCTCCAGGGTGAGCCGGCCGACCTCCCGGCGTACCGGGTCGAAGCAGGAGAGCAGCACCGCCTCGGGGGTGTCGTCGATGATCAGGTTGACCCCGGTCACCGACTCGAAGGCGCGGATGTTGCGCCCCTCCCGGCCGATGATCCGCCCCTTCATCTCGTCCCCGGGCAGGTGCAGGACGCTGACCACGCTCTCCGCGGTCTGCTCGCTGGCCACCCGCTGGATCGCGTCCACCACGATGTGCCGGGCACGCTGCTCGGCGGTGTTCCGGGCGTCCGACTCGATGTCCCGGACGAGCAGCGCGGCCTCCCGCTTGGCCTGCGTCTCGATCACCTCGATCAGCTCGGCGCGGGCGGAGTCGGCGGTCAGCCCCGCGATCCGCTCCAGCTCGCGGCGGCGCTGCTCCTCGGCGGCGGCCAGCGCGGTCTCCCGCTCGTTCAGGGCGCCCTCGCGCTCGGCCAGGGCGGCGCTGGCCGCGGTGAGCTGCCGCTCCCGCTCGGCGAGGCGCTCCACCTCCTCGGTGTGCAACCGCTCGCGCTCGTCCATCCGGGCCGCCCGGCGTTCCACCTCGGCGGCCTGCTCGCGGGTGGTGGCGGCGAGGACCGCCACCTCTCGCTCACCGCTGCGCCGGGCGGTGGTACGCAACTGCTCGGCGTCCAGCTCGGCCTGCTTGTGGGCCCGTTCGAGGACGGTGTCGGCCTCGGCCCGGGCGTCGTCGAGCACCCGGCGGGCCTCCGCCCGGGCCGCCTTCGCCTCGGCCTTCGCGGCGGCCGCCTCGGCCCGGGCCGCCGCCGCCGCGGACTTCGCCACGTCGATCGTGCTGTTCGCCTCGTCGGCGGCGGTGCGGAGCGCGGCCAGGGACTGCTCCTGACGGTCCTTCTCGGCGATGAACGCCGGATCCTCCGGGCGGGGCGCCGCGCCGAGCTGCCGCACCACCCGGACGCCGAACAGGACTGCGCCGACGACGATCACCGAGAGGAGCACCACCGCGACGAGCAGCACCACCTCGACGGCACTCATGACCGCGCCCCGTCGCACCGCAATGCGGAACAGGGACGCCGTGCGTCGCCGGCTGATCCGCGCCCACCGACACCCCCTGGGGACCCGTGGTCCCTGTGCCGCCCCGCCATGGCCGCCTCCCCTGAACGTCGACGCCGCGGCGAACCGTGCCTCGGGCACGAACCGCCGCGGCCCTGGACGCCCGACCGAGCGGCTGGCCGTGGGTGCAGCTCTCCGTCGGCGGTGCCCGGGGCACCGTCGACAGCCGGTTGCAGTTGTCGGACCGGCTCCGGACCGGCCGTCCGGAGTCGCCGTCACAGGCCGGTGGAGCTGGCCAAAGTGATGCTGTTCTGTTACGCGATCTATGTTGTGCGCGTAGCCTGCGCTGGTCGGGCAGTTTGAGCCTGTATGGCGAGGCTAGGTCGCGGACGGCCGTTCGGTCAAGGACTCATGATCAAACCCCCCGAACGGAGAGAAGTTGAGCCGTCACCCGGTGGTGATGTCAGGCCGGACACCAGGGGACAAACAACGCGGCCGACCTGGCCGTGCGGGCACAGATCGGCAAGATCGACTCTGTGTCGCCGGGGTGCCGGTATCACCGCGCCCCGGATACCGCAACATCGCCACAACGGAGTCGATCACCACGGCGAACACGCGGCGCACGTCAGTCGAGAGCGCGGGTGTCCCGGTCGAGTTCGCCCTCGGCCTCGGCAAGGGCGTCCGCGTCGATCTGGTCGGCGAACTCGGCCGCCTCGGCGCTCTGGGCGGCCAGGGCGTCCTTCACCGCACGGATGGCCACCCCGGGCGGGTAGCCCTTGCGGGCCAGCATGCCGACCAGGCGGCGGAAGACCGCGTCGGGCTCGCCCCGGGCCGTCCGCAGCTTCCGCTCCACCAGCGCGCGGGCGGTCTCCGCCTCGGTCTCCTCGTCCAGTTCGCCGAGGGCCTCGCTCGCCACCTCGCCGTCCACGCCGCGCTGGCGCAGCTCGTTGGCGAGCGCGCGTCGGGCCAGCCCACGGCCGGCGTGGCGGCTGGAGACCCAGGCGCGGGCGAAAGCGGCGTCGTCGATGATGCCGACCTCGTCGTACCGGTCGAGCACCTGGGCCGACACCTCGTCGGAGATGCCCCGCTTGGCCAGCGCCCCGGCCAACTCCGCCCGGGTACGCGGACGCACCGCGAGCTGCCGCAGGCAGATCTCCCGGGCCGCCTCGGCCTCGTCCCGCGGTGGGGCCGCGGGCGCCTCCGGGTCGGTGTCGTCGGCCCGGGACCGGCGACCCCGGCGAGGGCGGGGCGGGCTGGTGGCGTCACCCGCCCGGGGCGGACTGGCGTCCCAGCCACGCCCCGTACGGGCGCGTCGTCCTGCCACGACTCAGCGACCGGTCAGAAGTCGACCGGCGGCAGCTCCGGGCCACCGGCGGCGTCGCCCGCGCCGACCCCGACGCCGAGCTTCTCCAGGATCTTCTTCTCGATCTCGGCGGCCACGTCCGGGTTCTCCTTGAGGAACTCCCGGGCCTTCTCCTTGCCCTGGCCGAGCTGGTCACCGTCGTAGGTGTACCAGGCGCCGGACTTGCGGATGATCGCCTGCTCGACGCCGACGTCGATCAGCGAGCCCTCGCGGGAGATGCCCTTGCCGTACATGATGTCGAACTCGGCCTGCTTGAACGGCGCGGCGACCTTGTTCTTCACGACCTTGACCCGGGTCCGGTTACCGACCACGTCGGTGCCGTCCTTCAGGCTCTCGATGCGGCGCACGTCGAGCCGGACCGAGGCGTAGAACTTCAGCGCCCGACCACCGGTGGTGGTCTCCGGGCTGCCGAACATCACGCCGATCTTCTCGCGGAGCTGGTTGATGAAGATCGCCGTGGTGCCGGTGTTGTTGAGCACACCGGTGATCTTCCGCAGCGCCTGGCTCATCAGCCGGGCCTGGAGGCCGACGTGGCTGTCGCCCATCTCGCCCTCGATCTCGGCGCGCGGCACCAGGGCCGCCACCGAGTCGATCACGATGATGTCGATCGCGCCGGAGCGGACCAGCATGTCGGCGATCTCCAGCGCCTGCTCGCCCGTGTCGGGCTGGGAGACCAGCAGGGCGTCGGTGTCGACGCCGAGGGCCTTCGCGTACTCCGGGTCGAGCGCGTGCTCGGCGTCGACGAAGGCGGCGATGCCGCCGGCCCGCTGGGCGTTGGCCACCGCGTGCAGGGCGACCGTGGTCTTACCGCTGGACTCGGGACCGTAGATCTCGACGACCCGGCCGCGGGGCAGACCGCCCACGCCGAGCGCCACGTCGAGCGCGATCGAGCCGGTGGGGATCACCGAGGTCTGGATGACCGGCCGCTCCCCCAGCCGCATCACCGAACCCTTGCCGAACTGCTTGTCGATCTGAGCGAGAGCAAGGTCGAGTGCCTTCTCCCGATCGGGCCCTGCGGCCATGTTTGCCACCCCTGCCTTCGCCGGCGTCTTTCCTGAGCTTCGCGTCACGCGGGACACGCTAGGCGCTGGGTCCGACAGAAAACCAGCCGACGGGCCGTGAGCTGTGGACGAGCACCCCGCTGTGGACAATAGCCGAACAGGTGTACGACTCGACAAGCGACACGCGGAAGTGACGAAAAGGCTGCTCAGCGTAGCCGGGAGGGGACCCGCTCGGGATAGGCGGCGACGACCGCCCGCCAGACCACGTGCGTCTCCTCGCCCTCGGCGAACGCCTGCGTGATGGTCCGCCCACCCAACTCGGAGAGCACCTGGTCGCTGGCGATGCTGGCCGCGTAACCCGGCCCGAAGGCCTCCTCCAGCCGGGTCCAGAAGTCGGTCAGCCGCACGTGATCATTCCTCCTCGTCGGGCGCCCCGGACGGCGACGCCGGACGCAACGCTAGCGCCACCAGGGGCACCACCGCGATCGCCGCCAGCAGGGTGAGCGTCGGATAACCCGCCACCCGCACGACAAACCCGCTGGCCGCCGCCGCGCCGGCCCCGGCCAGGCCCATGGTCAGGTCCGACAGCCCCTGCACGCTCGGGCGGACCCCGGTCGGCACCGACTCCGACAGCAGGGTCGAGCCGGCGACCATGGTGCCCGACCAGCCCAGCCCGAGCAGGACCAGGCCGACCGAGAGCCTCGGCGTGTGGTGCCCGGCCGTCCCGGCGACCGCGCAGGCGGCCAGCAGGGTGCCCACCCCGCCGAGGATCACCGCGCGCCGGCCGACCCGGTCGGTGAGCCAGCCCACCACCGGGGAGAGCGCGTACATGCCGGCGATGTGCAGGCTCAGCACGATGCCGACCACGCGCAGCACGTCCACGTCGGCGTGCGACTCGCCGAGGCGTACCGGGGTCATCGTCATCACCGCGACCATCACCAGGTGGCCGACCGCGACGGCGGCGATGCCGAGCCGGGCGGCCGGCCGGGCGGCGACCACCCGCCAGGCCGCGCGCATGCCGGCCGCCGCCGGGGACCCGGTGGCCGCCGGCCCGGCCGCCGCGAGCCGGCGCGCGGTGAGCAGCGGGTCGGGCCGCAGCAGCACCAGCAGTACGACCGCCGCCAGCACGAAGGCCGCCGCGCTGAACGCGAAGGGTCCGGCCAGCGGTGGGAGCCCCCAGCCATGGGTGACGCGGTCGGCGAGCGCGGCGAAGTTCGGGGCGGCCACCGCGCCGATGGTGGTGGCCCAGACGATCAGCGACAACTGGCGGGCGCGCCGGGCCGGCTCGGCGAGGTCCACCGCGGTGTAGCGGGCCTGGAGGTTGGCGGCGGTGCCGCCGCCGAAGAGCAGCATGCCGAGGAAGAGCAGGGGCACCCAACCGGTGACCGCGGCGAGCACCACCAGCACCCCGCCGACCGCGCCGACGAGGTACGCCAGCACCAGCCCCGGCCGGCGACCGTGCCCGGTCATGACCCGGGTGACCGGGATCGCGAGCAACGCCGCGCCGACCACCCCGGCGCTCTGCGCGAGCCCGGCCACGGCCGTCCCGGCGACCCGGGCGGCGAGCAGCGCCCCGACGGACAGCCCGATGGTGACGCCGATGCCGCCGATGATCTGGGTCCCGAAGAGCAACCGCAACGTGCGCCGCTGGATCGGGGCGACGTCCGGCCGGGCGGACGCCGGGGCGGTCAGGTCGGTGGCCATCGGGGGCTCCTGGGTAAGGGGTGACGGGCTGCCCCATCCTTGCGCACCCGGCCACGGTGGCGCACGGGCGTTCTCCCCCGAGCCGAATCCGGCCCGGCCAGGGCCGGGGCGCACCCGCACCGGGCCACGCGGCACGCCCATCGCCGGCCCGCGACGTGACCGTGCGGCAGCGCGCGACGGCCGCTCAGCTCCACCAGACGGCGTCGGTGACCGGGACGAACCCGAGCGAGTCGTAGAGCGGCCGGCCGGCCCGGGCGGCGGTCAGCGTCACCGGCCGGTCACCGAGGTGCGCCAGCGCCCCGTGCAGCAGCGCCCGGCCGACGCCCCGGGAACGGTGCGCGGGCAGCGTGGTCATCCAGTAGATCCCGGCGCCGTCGTCGGCCACGGTCAGGCAGGCGCCGGCCGGCGTCCCGCCCCGGTGGGCCACCAGGAAGCCCACCCGTGGCCGGTCGAGCAGCGCGGGCGGGAACGCCTCGCCCGGCCGGTGCGGCTGCCACGGCTCCAGCGGGAAGCCGTGCACCACCAGGCCCTCGGCGACGGCGAGCTGCGCCGGGGTCGTGGCGAGGGTGACCGCCAGGGCGGGCGGCGGGACCGGCGCCGGCCGGCGGATCATGATCGGCAGGGACCGCCGGGTGAGCCCGGCCCCGGTGAGGTCCACGCCGCCGAACGGGTCCTCGACGACGACCCGGCCCGGCAGCCGCCGCCGTACCAGGTCGGTCAGCGCCGCCACGTCGGATGCCGACGGCGCGGAGGTCAGCAGCAGGACCCGCAGGCCGGCGCGGTCGTCGCCGTGGACGGCGAGCAGACCGGGCAGCCGGGTCAGGGCGTGTCCCCGGGCCTCGGCGAGCGCGGTCCAGAGCGCGGCGGCGTTCCGGGTGGCGAGGTGCAGGTCGTCGCCGTGGACGGCCTGGTCGGACCGGGCGGTGATCGGAGCGGTACCCATGCCGGCAACGCTAGGCGGCCCGCCGACGCCGACACAGGTCCAATACGGCCGCCCGGGGCTGGTCCCTCGCCGGATCGTCGGGCGCCGGCCGGGAGGCGCGGAGGGGACGGCGCCGCTCAGGCCGCCAGTGCCCGGGCGGCGACGGTGAGGTCGGCGACCAGTCCCTCGTACGCCGTGTCCTGGTCGTCGGCGCGCAGCACGGCGGACGGATGGATGGTGGCCAGCAGCCGCGCGGCGGGCGCGTCGGCGACCTTCCCGGCGCTGTCCACCGGCACCCGGGCGAAGTCCTCGGGGCGCTGCGCGGACGCGGGCCATGGCAGCAGTTCGCCGCGCTGCCGGGTGACCCGGAACGACGGGCCGAGCAACGCCTTCGCGGCGGTCGCGCCGAGCACCACCACCAGCTCCGGGCGCAGGCGGGAGAACTCGGCCACCAGCCACGGCCGGCAGGCGGTGATGTGCACCCGGTCCGGAGTCTGGTGGATGCGCCGCCTGCCGCGCAGCTCGAAGCGGAAGTGCTTGACTGCGTTGGTCAGGTAGATGTGCCCCGGGTCGATGCCGGCGTCGTCGACCGCCTTGCGCAGCAGCCGTCCGGCGGGGCCGACGAAGGGCAGCCCCTTCTGGTCCTCCATGTCGCCGGGCTGCTCGCCGACGAAGACCACCCGGGCGCTCTCGTCGCCCCGGCCGAAGACCGTCTGCGAGGCGTCCCGGTACAGCTCGCAGCCCTGGCAGCCGGCGGCGGCGGCACGCAACTGGTCCAGGGTGTCGGCCTGTGGCGGGATGAACTGCTGGGCACCGGGGGCGTCGGTCTGCTCGGCCATGCCGACTGTTCTACCCCGCGCGGCGGTCACGTGGTGCACCCGCCCGGCGTGGCGGAGCGGCCTTCGCCGCCACCCGCGCCCGCCGTCCGCCCCGAGCTGCGGCGCTCAGGCGCTGAAGCCGCCCGGGCCGGTGGGGCGCAGCGCGGCCGCGATCGCGTCGGCCAGGGGCCCGACTTCGGCGTCGTCGAGGGAGCTGACGGTGATCCGGATGCCCGGCTCGGCCCCGATCCGGAACAGCGCGCCCGGGGCCACCGACCAGCCGGCGTCCCGCAACGCGGTCACCGCGACGGTCTCGTCCGGCACCGGGAGCCAGACGTTGATGCCGCTACGGCCGTAGGCGGTCAGCCCCCGGGCGGCGAGGGCGGCGAGCAGGTCGCCGCGGCGCCGCTCGTACTCCTGCCCCGCCCGGCGGACCAGCCCGGCGGTGGCCGGGTCGCGCCAGAGCGACAGCACGAGGCGTTGCAGCACGGTGGAGACCCAGCCGGCGCCGACCCGGGCGCGGCCGGCGACCCGGGCCACCGTCGCCTCGTCGCCGGTCAGCACGGCCAGCCGCAGGTCGGGCCCGAAGGGTTTGCTCACCGACCGGACGAAGGCCCACGCCGGGGTCGCCCCGGCGAGCGGGTGCAGCGGCAGGTGGGCCAGTTCGGCGGCGTGGTCGTCCTCGATCAGCAGCAGGTCGGGGCGGCCGGTGAGCAGGTCGCGCAGCGCGGCGGCCCGGTCGGCGCCGACGGCGGCGCCGGTCGGGTTCTGCGCGCGGCTGGTCACCACCAGGGCCCGCGCGCCGAGGGCCAGGGCGTCGCGTACGCCGGCCACGGTGGGGCCGTCGGAGTCCACCGGTACGCCGATCGGGCGCAGCCCGGCGGCGGCGACCAGGTCGAGCAGGTTGGCCCAGCCCGGGTCCTCCACCGCGACCGCGTCACCGGGACTCAGGTGGGCGGCGAGCAGCCGTTCGATGCCGTCCAACGCTCCCCCGGTGACGGTGATCTCGTCCGCCGGCACGCCGTCGGCCACGAGGCGCGCGCGGGCCGCCTCGGCGAACTCGGGGAGCACGGCGGTCGAGGCGTACCCGACGGGCGGGCCGATCTCGGCGGCGAGCGCGGCCAGGTGCGGGCCGAGCGGGGGCAGCAGCCGGGGGTCCGGCTGGCCCTGGGAGAGGTCACGGGCGCCGGGGGCGGGCGCGGGGCGCAACGCGGCGCGGCGGGTGGCGACCGGCGGGCGGGGCCGGACCCGGGTGCCGTGCCGGCCGGCGGTGACCACCAGGCCCCGCCGGCGCAGTTCCTGGTACGCCTTCGCGACGGTGGCCGGGCTGACGGCCAGCTCGGCGGCGAGCGCCCGGACGGCGGGCAGCGCGCTGCCGGCCGCCAGCGCGCCGGTGCGGATGCCGGTTTCCACGCTGGCCGAAATGGCGGCGGAGCTGCCGCCGGTGATCTGATAACGTACTGCCACAGTTCGAGGATTGTACTAGCACAAAGGTGGGATGTCACATGTACGCCCCGACCGCGCGGACCACCGCCAGCCGCTCCCGCGACCGGATGAGCTACGACCGGGCGGCGGCGCACGCGGTGCTCGACGAGGCGTACCACTGCGTGCTGGGGTTCACCGTCGACGGCGAGCCCCGGCTGCTGCCCACCCTGCACGTGCGCGTCGACGACACCCTCTACCTGCACGGCTCCACCGGCAGCCGGCCGTTGCTGGCCGCCCGGGGCGACGCCGGGCTGCGGGTCTGCGTCACCGTCACGCTGCTCGACGGGCTGGTCTACGGCCGCTCGCAGTTCCACCACAGCGCCAACTACCGCTCGGTGGTGGCGCACGGCGTCGCACGCCTGGTCACCGACGAGGCCGAGAAGCGCGAGATGCTGACCGCCCTGGTCGAGAAGGTGGGCGCCGGCCGCAGCGCCGACAGCCGGCCGCCGAGCCGCCGGGAACTGGCCGAGACGTCCGTGCTGGCGCTGCCGCTGCACGAGGTGTCGGTGCGGTCGCGCACCGGCGGTGTCCGCGACGAGCCGGGCGACTACGAGCTGCCGTACTGGGCCGGGGTGGTGCCGCTGCGGCTGACCGCCGGGCTGCCCGAGCCCGACGCGGGGGTGACCGCGCCGGTGCCGGCGTACCTGCGGGCCGCCGGCTCGCCCTGGCGGGAGGCGGCCACCCTGCGCGGCGAGCACGTGCTGCTGGAGCCGCTGGACCTGGCACACGCCGACGAACTCTTCGCCGCCACCGCGGAGCCGGAGGTCTGGGCGCACCTGAGCCACCCGACGCCTGCCGCCCCGGCCGACATGCGGGCGGTCGTCGCCACCGCGCTCGCCGCCGGGCAGCGCGGCGAGCGGGTGCCGTGGGTGCAACGCTGCGCCCGGACGGGAGCGGTGGTCGGCACCACCTCCTACTACGACATCGACCCGGAACGGCGGTCGGTGGCCATCGGCTACACCTGGTTGGGCCGGCCGTGGTGGCGCAGCGGGATCAACACCGAGGCCAAGCTGCTGCTGCTCACCCGCGCCTTCGACGAACTGGGCGCGGTCCGGGTGGCCTGGCACACCGACATCCGCAACACCCGCTCGCAGGCGGCGATCGAGCGACTCGGCGCGACCCGGGAGGGCGTGCTGCGGATGCACCGGCAGCGCCCCGACGGCTCCTGGCGGGACACCGTGCAGTACGCGATGACCGTCGACGAGTGGCCGAACGCACAGGTCAGGCTGCGGGAACGACTTCACCGCACGGCACCGGTGGGGTGAGGATGGCGGGCGTGCTGGGCATCACCGACATCTGGACGTACGTGCTGGGGACCGTGGCGATCATCCTGCTGCCGGGCCCCAACTCGCTCTTCGTGCTCTCCACCGCGGCGAAGCGGGGGGTGGGGGCCGGTTACCGCGCCGCGGGCGGGGTGTTCGTCGGCGACGGGGTGCTGATGTTCCTCTCCGCCGCCGGGGTGGCGTCGCTGCTCAAGGCGTACCCGCCGCTCTTCCTGGTGATCAAGTACGCGGGCGCGGCGTACCTCGGCTACGTCGGGTTGACGATGCTGCGCGGCGCCTGGCGGCGCTGGCGCGACCGCAACGACCCGACGGCGCCGCGGCTGATCGACGCGGCGGAACCGGCGGCGATGCGCAGCCCGTTCCGCAAGGCGCTGGTGATCAGCCTGCTCAACCCGAAGGCGATCCTCTTCTTCATCTCGTTCTTCATCCAGTTCGTCGACCCGGGCTACGCCTGGCCGGCGCTGTCGTTCCTGCTGCTCGGGCTGATCGCCCAGGTGACCAGCGCGCTCTACCTGACCGCGCTGATCTTCGCGGGCACCTTCCTCGCCGCCCAGTTCCGGCGCCGGCGGCGGCTGGCCGCGGGCGCCACCACCGGGGTCGGGGTGCTCTTCCTCGGCTTCGGCCTCAAGCTCGCCACCGCCTCGGTCTGACCGCGCGCGGCAGGGCCCGTGAGCCGGTGGCGGCCCGCCGGGCGTCAGGTGCCGTCGCCGCCACCACCGCCACCACCGATGCCCGGGCCGCCGGCGGTGCCGCCCAGCCCGTAGCCGGGTGCGACCGGCTGGTCCGGTGGGCGGCTGACGTGCGCGGACTCGCTGATCCGGGCGGACCGGTCGGAATGGGCGGCCGCCGCCGCATGCCGGTTGATCGCCGCCCGTAGCCAGCCGTCCACGGTGGCGACCCAGTCCCGTCGCTCCGCGCCGGTGTGCCAGATCCGGAACCGGCTGATGCTCTGGTGGCTGATCCCGGTCAGGGAGAGCCGGCGGTCCATCCAGAGCAGCACCTCCAGGCCGGCCGAGTTGGCCACGAAGATCAGCTCCAGCTCGGTGATGGGGCCGGCGTAGAGGGGCGCCACCCAGTAGCCGAGGCGTTGGTGCAGCGGCAGGGCCTGCTCGACCCCGGGCAGCCGGCCCTGCACCAGGCCCGCCTGCCGCAGCACGAAACCGAGCGTGTCCAGCGCGGCCAGGATGTGCTGCTGGACGGGGAGCGGGTGGACGAGGACCGGCACCATCGCACCCACGTCCCGGTCCAGGTCGACCGAGACCTCGGTACGCAGTCCGGTGCGCAGGCTCATCAGCGGCACCGCGCCGAAGACCGTCACCGGGGTCTCCCAGGGCAGCGGCAGCGCGAAGTCGACCGCCCGCCGCCGCCCGGCCGGCACCACGAACCGGCCGGCGATCGGCACCTGGTGGTACTGCACGAGCCGGCGGGGGGCGTCCGGATCCTCCGGTTCGGCGGTGGCGATCAGCCCGAGCCGGATGCGCCGGACGGGCACGTCGTCGCGACCGGCGGTGAGCGTCACCCGCCCGGGCAGGCGCAGTCCGGGCCGGGTGCTCGGGTTGGTCAGGGTGGTGCTCACCGACAGCCCGCTCCACCCGGACTCCCGCGCCACCCCGGTCAACCGCATCGCGCCGCTCCCCCGTCGTCACCGCACGGGGCCGTCTTCCCGCTTCCCGCCCGGGCACGCCACCGGATCCCGGCGCGGACGGGTCCACGGACACGGACCGGCCGCCGGGTCACGGGGATCCGGCGGCCGGTCGGGACGGGTAAGGGAGGGTCAGCGCATGCGCCGCCCGCGCGGCACCGGGTCGGTCTCGTCGTCGAACTCGCCGATGACCTCTTCCAGCAGGTCCTCCAGCGCCACGAACCCGATCGGCCGGGTCGGGCCGCCACCGTTGCGGACCAGGGCCAACTGGGCCTGGTCGGCCCGCATCGCGGCCACCGCCTCGGTGACCGAGGAGGCCGCCGGCAGGGTGAACGCGCGGGTCATCAGCTCACCCGCGGTCGCCGGCCGGCCGGTGGTGACCGCCCGCACCGCCTCCCGTACGTGGACCAGGCCGCAGACCTCGCCGGACGGGTCGAGCACGGCGAGCCGGGACCGGCCGCTGTCGCGGCTGACCTGCTCGACGTGCTCGGCGGAGTCGTCCCGGCGGACCGTGACGATCCGGTCGAAGGGCTCCATCACGTCGGCGACGGTGGTGCCCTGCAACTCCAGCATGCTGGTCAGCAACTGGTGCTGCTCGGCGCCGAGCATGCCGTGCTCGCGGGACTGTTCCAGCAGGATGCGCAGCTCGTCCGGGCCGTGCACCTGGGCGAGCTGGTCCTGCTGCTGCACGCCGACCAGCCGCAGCATCGCGTTGGCCAGCGCGTTGAGCGCCGACAACACCGGGCGGGCGACCCGGGCGAAGGCCCGGAACGGCAGGGCCAACAGCATCGCCGACCGCTCCGCGTCGGTGATCGCCCACGACTTCGGGGCCATCTCGCCGACCACCAGGTGCAGGAAGGTCACCAGCCCGAGGGCGAAGACCAGGGCGATCAGGTGGCTGGCCGTGTCCGGCAGCCCGACCGCGTGCAGCAGCGGGCTGAGCAGGTGCTCGATCGCCGGTTCGGCCAGGGCGCCGAGGCCCAGGGTGCACAGGGTGATGCCGAGCTGGGCGCCGGCCAGCATCAGCGACAGCTCGCGGACACCGTCCAACGCGGCGCGGGCGGCCCGGCCGCCACCGGCGGCGGACTGCTCCAGTCGGTAGCGCTTCGCGGCCACCAACGCGAACTCGGCGGCCACGAAGAAGCCGTTGAGCGCGAGCAGCACCACGGAGGTCAACAGCGCGACGGTGGGGCTCATGCGACCTCCCCCGCGCCGCCGGCCATCCGCAGCCGGACCGAGTCGGCGACGTGCCGGTCCACGGCGAGCACCTCGACGAGGGCCTTCGGCCGCTCGGCCGGCTCCTCGCCGTCGGCCGGCAGGGTGATCTCCAGCCGGTCACCGACCTCGGGCACCCGCCCCAGCTCCCGCATCACCAGGCCGGAGAGGGTGTCGTACTCGGGGGCCTCGGGCAGCGCGATGCCGGTGCTGTCGGCCACCTCGTCGATCCGCCACCGGGCCGGCACGATCCAGGAGCCGTCCGCCTGCCGCGCGGGCGACCGCTCCGGCGGGTCGTCCTCGTCGCGGATCGGGCCGACCAGCTCCTCGGCGAGGTCCTCCAGCGTGATCACGCCGGCGAAGCCGCCGTACTCGTCGACCACGCAGGCGAGCTGTCGGTGCCCGGACCGCAGCCGGTCCAGCACCGTCGGCAGCGGCAGGGTCTCCGGCACCAGCAACGGGGGTACGGCCACCGCGCTGACCGGGGTGCTCGCCCGCTGCGCCGGGGGTACGCCGAGCACGTCGGCGATGCCGACCACACCGATCAGGTCGTCCACCCCCTCGGCGCCGCGCACCGGGAAACGGGAGTGCCCGGTGTCGAGCAGCTCGACGATCCGGCTGACCGGCTCGTGCGCTCGTACGGTGTGCACGTGGACCCGGGGGACCATGGCCTCCCCGGCGGTCAGCTTTCGGAAGTCGAGCCCCCGGTCGAGCAGGTCGGACATCTCGGCGTCGAGGTGCCCCTCCTCGCGGGACTCGGCGATGATCTGCTCGAGGTCCTTCGGGGTGGCGCCGCTGGGCAGTTCCTCGATCGGCTCGATGCCGATCCGGCGCAGCAGTCGCACCGCGGCCCGGTCGAAGAGCGTGATCAGCGGGCCGGCGATCTTCAGGTAGATCAGGGTGGAGCGGCTCAGCGCCCGGGCCAGGCTCTCGGCGCGGGCGATGGCGAGGTTCTTCGGGGCCAGCTCACCGAGGACCATCTGCACGACGGTGGCGATGGTCAGGGCCAGCACGACCGAGAGCGGCAGGCTGACCGCGGTGGAGACCCCGACGCCGCCGAGCAGCTCGGCCAGCCCGGCGCCCAGGTACGGCTCGGCGACGTAACCGACGAGCAGGGCGGTGACGGTGATGCCGAGCTGGGCGCCGGAGAGCATGAAGGAGAGCCGGCCGGTGACCTCCAGGGCCCGGACGGACGCCTGGTCGCCGTCGTCGGCGCGTTGCTTGAGCTTGCCGCGGTCCACCGCGACGTAGCCGAACTCCTGCGCCACGAAGTACCCGGTGGCGGCGGTGAGGACGATGATGAGGACGAGACCGACGACGATCAACACGGGTCGCTCAGGGCTCCCGGGGTCGTCGGGCCGAGGGGATGCCGGGCACGACCCGGCTGGCTACTACTGCCCTCCTGGGCAGAGGAGTCGATCATGCGGCAATTCTATCTGCGGTTGCTGAAGGCCCGCTGAAGGTGGGGACAATGCCGCTGCTCGTCCCCTATCTCCCCCGGTCCGCCAGCTCGTCGACGTCGAGCAGGTCCCGGTCGACCCGGCCGGACCGGTAGGCGGCCCGGCCGATCATCTGCGCGGCGACCGGCGCGGTGGCCAGCTGGAAGATCCCCACCAGCAGGATCATGCCCAGGTCGGTCGGGGTACGCAGCCGCAGCGCCAGCCCGACCAGCAGCAACAGCACGCCGAGCACCTGCGGCTTGGTCGCGGCGTGCATCCGGTCCAGCACGTCCGGGAAGCGCAGCACCCCGATGCCGGCGGCGAGGCTGAGCAGGGCGCCCGCCACCAGCGCCGCCGCACCGAGCCAGTCGAGGACCGCGCCCGCGTTCACGCCTCCTCCCGGACGGCGAAGCGGACCAGGGCCACCGAGCCGACGAAGCCGAGCATGGCGAGGACCACCAGCACGGGCAGCGTGGTGGCGTGCCGGTTGAGCGCCGCCTCGGCGCCCACCGCGCCGAGCATGGTGGCGAGCAGCAGGTCGGCGGCGATCACCCGGTCGAGCAGGGACGGCCCCCGGTAGATCCGGGCCAGGGCGAGCAACGCGGTGACCGAGAGCAGCACGGTCAGCACGACGGCGAGAACGATGGTCATGTCTCGGACCTCCGGTCGGCGGGATCGGTGGAGCGGTCGGCGGGATCGGTGCAGAGCAGGCGCAGTTCGGCGTCGGAGCCGATCGCCCGGACGATGCGCTGCTCGACGGCGAGGATCCGGTCCCGGCTGCCGGCCAGGTCCTGCGGGCCCCGGACGTCGAGCACGTGCACGTAGAGGACCCCGGCGTCCCGGTCCACCTCGACGATCAGGGTGCCGGGGACCAGGGAGAGCAGTTCCGCGGTGAGCGCCAGGTTGAGGTCGCTGCGCACCCGCAGCCGCACCCCGATGATGGCCCCCCGGGGCCGGTAGCCGGGGCGTACCGCGATCGCGGCGACGTGGACGCTGGCGCTCACCAGTTCGACGACGAACGTGCCGGCCAGGACCAGCAGCGCCCGCGGCCGTGGCCGGCCGCCGAAGGAGACCGGCGGGAGCGGGAAGAAGATCAGCACCGCCGCGCCGACCAGCGTCCCGCCCACCAGGTTCGCCCAGGTGGCCTCGCCCCAGAGCAGGTTCCAGACGGCGATCAGCCAGCCCAGCGCGATCGCCTGGTCCCGCCAGCGGCCGTACCGGCCGGGCGGCGGGGTCGGGGTCACCGCGGGCCGCCCGGCAGGACGGCCTCCACGTACGGGGTGCGCAGCCGCAGGTCGGCCGCGGCGTCGGCGGTGACGCGGAAGAGCGGGCCGGCGGCGAGGGTGAGCACCAGGCCGAGCGCCACCAGGGCGATGGTGGCCCCGACCATGAGGTGCGGCAGCCGGACCACCGGCTCGGCGGTGGCCAGCTGTGGCGCCCGCCAGAAGGCGATGTTCCACACCCGCGACGCCGCGTAGAGGGTGAGCAGGCTGGTCAGGGTGCCGGCGGCCACCAGCGCCCAGGGCAGCGGGCCGCCGACGGCCACGCCGGCCTGGAGCAGGCCCAGTTTGCCGAGGAAGCCGGAGAAGGGCGGGATGCCGGCGAGGTTCATCGCCGGGACGAAGAAGAGCACCGCCAGTAGCGGGGTGACCCGGGCCAGGCCGCCGAGCCGGCGCAGGTCGGTGCTGCCGGCCCGCTCCTCGACCAGGCCGGCGACCAGGAAGAGGGTGGTCTGGACGGTGATGTGGTGCACCACGTAGAAGATCGCGCCGGAGAGCGCGGCGGCGGTGCTCAGCGCCACCCCGAAGATCATGTACCCGATGTGGCTGACCAGGGTGAACGAGAAGAGCCGCTTCAGGTCCGACTGGGCCACCGCGCCGAGGACACCGATCACCATGGTCAGCCCGGCGACCACCATGAGCAGCCCGGAGACGTCCCCGCCGGGGAAGAGCAGGGTCTCGGTACGGATGATGGCGTACACGCCGACCTTGGTGAGCAGACCGGCGAAGACGGCGGTCACCGGGGCCGGCGCGGTCGGGTAGCTGTCCGGCAGCCAGGCGGAGAGCGGAAAGACCGCCGCCTTGATGCCGAAGGCGAGCAGCAGCATCAGCTGCAACCCGAGCCGTACGCCGTCGGGCAGCGCGTCGAGCCGGGCGGCGAGCTGCGCCATGTTGAGGGTGCCGGTGGCCGCGTACACCAGGCCCACCGCGGCCAGGAAGATCAGCGAGGACAGGACGCTGACCACGACGTACGTCGAGCCGGTGCGGATCCGGATCTCGGTCCCGCCCAGGGTGATCAGCACGAAGCTCGCGGCGAGCAGCATCTCGAAGCCGACGAAGAGGTTGAACAGGTCGCCGGCGAGGAAGGCGTTGGTGATGCCGGCGGTCAGCACCAGGTAGGTCGGGTGGAAGATGCTCACCGGCGCCGACTCGCTGGTCTCGCTGCGTCCCTGCCCGATGGAGTAGAGCAGCACGCAGAGGGTCACCGCCGAGGAGACCACCAGCATCAGCGCGGCCAACTGGTCGGCGACGAGCACGATCCCCACCGGCGCCGGCCAGCCGCCCACCTGCACCACCACCGGGCCGCGCCGGTACGCCTCGACCAGCAGCAGCAGCGCGACGAGCAGGTTGCCGGAGAGCGCCACCACGCTGACCGTCCGCTGTGCCCGGGGCCAGTGCGCCAGGATCAGCGTGAGTGCCGCACCGAGCAGCGGCACCACCACCGGCAGCGGGACGAGCGCTCTCACGACTCGCCCCGGGGCCGGCGCAGCCGGCGGCGGGCCGGCCCGGGGTCGACCTGCTCCGGATCGTTCCCCGGCCCCTCCCCGCCGAGGTCGCGGCTGGCGATCTCGTTGCGCTCGGCGAGCCGGACGATCTGCCGGTCCTCCAGGTCGTCCTGCACCTCGTCGTCGCCGCTGAGATGCCAACTGCGGTACGCCACGGCGGCCAGGAAGGCGGTCAGCCCGAAGGTGATCACGATGGCGGTGAGGACCATCGCCTGCGGCAGCGGGTCGCTGAAGTCACCGGGCGGGCCGGTGCCCACCACCGGGGCGCCGCCGGACCGGCCGCCGAGCAGGATGAGCATGTTCACGCTGTTGCCGAGCAGGATGACGCCGAGCAGGATCCGGGTGAGGCTCCGCTCCAGCAGCAGCGTCACCCCGGTGCCGGCGAGCACGCCGACGGCGAGCACCAGCACCAGGGTCGGCCCCGCCCCGACGGTGCTCACCCGGAATCCCCGTCCCGGACGGCCAGGCCGCGCTCGGACCTGCCGGCCGCCTCGATGTGCCGGTCCACCTCGGCGCCGAGGCTGCGCAGGATGTCCAGCATCAGCCCGACCACGACCAGGTAGACGCCGACGTCGAAGAAGAGCGACGTCACCAGGTAGGGGTCGCCGAGCCCGGGCAGCGGCAGGTCCACCTTGGCGCTCTCCAGCACGGTGCCGGTGACGAGCAGCCCCACCACGCCGCTGCCGACGGAGATCGCCAGTCCGGCGCCGAGCACCGGCCCGGCCCCGATCGGGGCGCTCTCGGCGAGTTCGTACCGGCCGCCGGCGAGGTAGCGCAGGGCCAGGGCCAGGCCCGCGACCAGGCCGCCGGAGAAGCCGCCGCCGGGGGCGTTGTGGCCGGAGAAGAGCAGGAAGAGCGAGAAGACCACGATGGTGTGGAACACCAGCCGGGTGACCACCTCGAAGACGATCGAGCGGCGCCGCTCGTGGAGGGTGGGGCCACCGCGCAGCCAGACCGGACGGCGGTCACGGTGCGGCCCGGACGGCTCCCGGCGGCGGGGCCGGGGCCCGGTGCGGGACCGCTCGAAGATCAGGCTGGCCACCCCGGTGGCGGCCACCACCAGCACCGAGATCTCGCCCATGGTGTCCCAGGCGCGCAGGTCGACCAGCGTCACGTTGACCACGTTGCGGCCGTAGCCCTGCAGGACCGCGAGGTCGGGGAAGGCCACCGAGATCGGTTCGGCGGTGCGGGCGGTGGCGGCGACCAGGGCGAGGCCGGCGAGCACCACCCCGACGGCGAGGCCGATCAGCCGCCGTACGTAGCGGCTGCGGCGCAACGGACGGGCGGAGAAGCGCTCCGGCAGGCGGCGCAGCACCAGCACGAAGACCGCGATGGTGGCGGTCTCCACCAGGAACTGGGTCAGCGCCAGGTCGGGCGCGCCGTGCAGGACGAAGAGCATGGCGGTGCCGTAGCCGGTCACCCCGACCAGCAGCATCGCGGTGAGCCGGCGGCGGGCGGCCACCGCGAACAGCGCGGCGACGCTGATCACCACGGTCACCATGAGCTGCACCGGGTTGTCCCACAGGGGGACCCGCTCCGCCCAGGGCCGGGTGACCAGCAGCGTGCCGCCGGGCACCAGCACCAGCGCGAGCAGCACGGTGCCCAGGTACTGCGGCAGGGAACCGCGCTGGGTCGCGCCGGTGACCTCGATGGCCAGCCGGTCGAACTGGTGGGTGGCCCACTCGTACCCCTGGTTGCCGCCGACCGGCGAACGGAGCCGCGCCAGCGCCGGGGCGAGCGGGCCGCGCACCGCGTGCAGCGCCACCCCGCCGGCCAGCGCCAGCGCCGACAGCCCGAGCGCCGGGGTGAGCCCGTGCCACAGGGCCAGCTTCTCGTGCGGCACGCCGAAGAGTTCCGCGTACGGTTGCAGCAGCCCGTCCAGCCCGGCGGCGGCGGGTCCGGCGACCAGCCCGGCGAGGGCGAGCAGCGCCGGGGGCGCCAGCATCGCCACCGGCACCGGGGCCGCCTCGGTGGGCGGGGTGTCCGGTCGGGTGGCGAAGGCGCCCCAGAGGAACCTGATGCTGTACGCGACGGTGAGCGCGGTGCCCGCCACCAGTCCGGCGAGCAGCAGCGGCCGCTCGGTGAGCGCGGCGAGGACCGCCTCCTTGGCGACGAAGCCGAGCAGCGGCGGGACCCCGGCCATGGACGCCGCGGCGAGTGCGGCGATCCCGGCGAGCACCGGCGCGCGTCGGCCGAGCCCGCTGAGTTCCCGCAGGTCGCGGGTGCCGACGTCGTGGTCGATGATGCCGACGACGAGGAAGAGCGCCGCCTTGAACAGGGCGTGCGCCAGCAGCATCGCGACCCCGGCGAGCGCGGCGTCGGCGCTGCCGGCGCCGAGCACCACCGCCAGCAGGCCGAGCTGGCTCACCGTGCCGTACGCCAGCAGCAGCTTCAGGTCGCACTGCCGCAGCGCGGCCCAGCCACCGGCGATCATCGTGACCACGCCGAGGGTGAGCACCACCGGCCGCCACGGGCCGGCGTCGGCGAGCACCGGGGCGAGCAGTCCGATCAGGTAGATGCCGGCCTTGACCATGGCGGCCGCGTGCAGGTACGCGCTGACCGGGGTGGGCGCGGCCATCGCCACCGGCAGCCAGGCGTTGAACGGCACGATCGCCGACTTGGCCAGCGCCCCGGTGAGGATCAGCGCCACCGCGACGCCGAGGGCGACGCCGCCGGGCAGCGGCGCTCCGGCGATCACCGACCAGCGGTAGCTGCCGGCGTGCGCGCCGAGGATCAGGAAGCCCACCAGCATGGCCAGCCCGCCGAGGGTGGTGACGGTCAGCGCCTGGGCGGCCGCCCACCGGCTGGACCGACGCTCGGTGCTGTGCCCGATCAGCAGGTAGGAGAAGACCGTGGTCAGCTCCCAGAAGACGTAGAGCAGCAGCAGGTCGTCGGCGAGGACCAGGCCGAGCATCGCCCCGGCGAAGGCGACCAGGATCGCGACGAAGCGGGTCAGCCCGACCGCGCCGCGCTCGAAGTACCGGCCGCAGTAGACCAGCACCAGGGCGCCGACGCCGCCGACCAGCACCGTCATCAGCCAGGACAGCGTCGTCATCCGCAGGGCCACGTCGAGGTTGAGCTGGCCGATCCAGGTGTACGTCTCGACGACCGCGCCGCCGTCGCGCACGGTGGGCGTACGGGTCAGCGCCCAGCCGACGGCGGCGGCCGGGACGAGCGCCAGCGGGTAGCAGGCACCCGGTCCCCACCGCCGTACGAGCAGCGGCGCGGCGAGCGCCGCCACCAGGTGGAGGAGCAGCAGTACGAGCACGCGTCCTCCCCGGTCGGGCTGGCGGCGCGCGCCGGGTCGGTTCGTCCCGGCCAGCACCGATCACACGCCAGATCGCCGGCCCACGGGCCGTTTTGCCGGAAATCACCCCGCACCCTCCCCCGCCCCCCACCCCCCCCTTCCCCCCCCC
>NZ_JBNADX010000033.1:16093-62273 GCF_049629545.1 Micromonospora citrea | reverse complement strand
AGGGGGTCGGGGGGTCGGGGTCAGGGGGTTACCGGGGAGGGGGCGGTGAGGTTGGCGCGGGCGAATTCGAGGGCCTCGCGCAGGTCTGCCTCGCGGACCTGGCGGCTCTTCGCGCCACGGGTGGTGACCTCGACGGCCACCGAGCCGGTGAAGCCCCGGCCGGCCAGCGAGCGCAGCAGCTCGGCGCAGGGCTGATTGCCCCGACCGGGCACCAGGTGCTCGTCGCGTCCCTCACCGGTGCCGTCGCCCAGGTGCACGTGCGCCAGGCCGGCGCCCATCCGGTCGGCCATCTCCAGCGAGTCGGTGTGCGACGCGGCGCAGTGCGACAGGTCGAGGGTGTAGGAGGCGTACCCGGCCTCGGTGGGGTCCCAGCCCGGGACGTACGGGACGAACTGCCGGCCGGCCATCCGCACCGGGTACATGTTCTCCACCGGGAAGCGCAGGTCGGGATGCTGACGGGCGATCCTGTCCAGCCCGTCGGCGAAGGTGCGGGCGTAGTCGCGCTGCCAGGTGAACGGCGGGTGGACCACCACGGTCGGCGCCCCCAGCGTCTCGGCCAGCTCCGCCGACCGGCGCAGCCGCTCCCACGGGTCGGGGCTCCAGACCCGCTGGGTGACCAGCAGGCAGGGCGCGTGCACCGAGAGCACCGGCACGCCGTAGTGCCCGGCCAGACCGCGCAGCGCGCCGGCGTCCTGGCTGACGGCGTCGGTCCAGACCATCACCTCGACGCCGTCGTAGCCGAGCGCGGCGGCCATCTGGAAGGCCGCCGCGGTCCGCTCAGGGAAGACCGAGGAACTGGAGAGGAGCACGGGGACGCGGGAAGTCACACCCATCAGGGTAGCCCTGCCCACCGCACCGCTTCAGGACGAGCAACCGCAAACCGCCCAGTTCGGTTGCCGAGCGTCACATCGGCTCCAGCTGATCCAACCGGCGCAGGATCACGCCCTCCCGCAGCGCCCACGGGCAGATGTCCACCGAGGCCACGTCGAGCCGGCGCATCACCGCTTCCGCCACCACCGCCCCGGCGAGCAGTTGGTGCGCCCGCTGCGCACTGACCCCCTCCAGCTCGGGGAGTTGGGCCGGCGGGATGTGCCGGATGAAGCCGAGCACCTGGCGCAGCCCCGTCCGGGTGAGGCTGCGCCGGGCCCAGAGCCCCGCGCCGGACGGGGCCGCCCCGGCGAGCCGGGCCAGCATCCGGAAGGTCTTCGAGGTGGCGACCGGCCGCTCCCAGCCCACCTCGGTCAGCTTCTCCACCACCGGGTCGAGCAGCTCGTCGACGTACTCCCGCAGTTCCTCCACGGCCTCCGCCGACGGCGGCGTCAGACCCGACGGGTCGACCCGCAGCCGCTCCCGGCTCAGCCGCCCGGCGCCCAGCGGCAGCGAGATCGCCACGTCCGGATCCTCGTCGATGCCGGCGGCCAACTCCAGCGAGCCACCGCCGATGTCCATCGCCAGCAGCCGCCCGGCCGACCAGCCGAACCACCGCCGCACCGCGAGGAAGGTCATCCGCGCCTCGTCCGCCCCGGAGAGCACCTCCAGGCGTACGCCGGTGGTGTCGCGGACCCGGGCCAGCACCTCGGCGGCGTTGGTGGCGTCGCGGACCGCGCTGGTCGCGAAGGCCAGCAGGTCGTCGGCGTCCAGCCCGGCCGCGGCGGTACGCGCCATGCCGACCGCCTTGACCAGGCCGTCGGCGCCCTCCTCGGTCAGCGCGCCGTCCGGGCCGATCTGCTCGGCCAGCCGGAGCACCACCTTCTCGGAGTGCGCCGGCCAGGGGTGCGCGCCGTGGTGGGCGTCGACCACCAGCAGGTGCACCGTGTTGGAGCCGACGTCGAGGACACCCAGTCGCATGCCGTCGAGCCTAGGACCAACACGTTCGGCCGGCTCGCCGGCCGGGCCGCGTCACCCCGCGTAGGCTGGTCCGGGTGACGAGCCAGGTGGAACTGCACGTGCTGGTGGACGACCCGGACGACCCACGCAGCCGCGAGGTCGGCCTGGACTTCCCGCGCGAGTGGATCGAGTTCGTCGACCCGGCCGACGCCACGCACATCGTCCGCGCCGACCTGACCTGGCTGCTGTCCCGCTGGACGTGCGTCTTCGGCCGGGGCTGTCACGGCATCGTGGCCGGCCGGGCCGCCGACGGCTGCTGCTCGCACGGGGCGTTCTTCACCGACTCGGACGACGAGAAGCGGGTCCGTGCGGCGGTCAAGCGGCTCACCCCGGCCACCTGGCAGCACTTCCGCAAGGGGTTCAAGAACTGGACCGAGAGCGACACGATCGACGGCGAGAACCCGGCCCGGCGTACCGCCACCCGTGCCGTCGACGCGCCGTGCGTGTTCCTCAACGACGCCGACTTCCCCGCCGGGGGCGGCTGCGCGCTGCACGCCCAGGCGCTGCGCGACGGGGTGCACCCGCTGGAGTACAAGCCGGACGTCTGCTGGCAGCTGCCGATCCGCCGGGACCAGGAGTGGCACAAGCGGCCGGACAACACCAAGGTGCTGGTGTCCAGCCTGTCGGAGTTCGACCGGCGGGGCTGGGGCGCGGGCGGGCACGACCTGGACTGGTGGTGCACCTCGTCCACCGACGCGCACGTCGGCACGGACCCGATGTACGTCTCGTACGGCCCGGAGCTGACCGCCCTGATCGGCGCGCCCGCGTACGCGAAGCTCGCCGAGGTGTGCAGCGCGCGGCTGCGCCAGGGCCAGGTCGCCCCGCACCCGGCCAGCGAGGGCTGACCGGGTCGGCCGGCGGGCGGCCTACGGCTCGAACTTGTAGCCCAGCCCGCGCACGGTGACGATGAACCGCGGCGCGGACGGCTCCGGCTCGATCTTGGAGCGCAGCCGCTTCACGTGCACGTCCAGCGTCTTGGTGTCGCCGACGTAGTCGGCGCCCCAGACCCGGTCGATGAGCTGGCCCCGGGTCAGCACCCGGCCGGCGTTGCGCAGCAGCAGCTCCAGCAGCTCGAACTCCTTGAGCGGGAGCTGGACGGGGGCGCCGTCGACGGTGACCACGTGCCGCTCGATGTCCATCCGGACCGGGCCGGCGGCCAGCGTCGGCGCGCCGGACTCGGCGACCTCGGGGCTCTGCCGGCGCAGCACGGCCCGGATGCGGGCGACCAGCTCACGCGGCGAGTACGGCTTGGTGACGTAGTCGTCGGCGCCGATCTCCAGGCCGACCACCTTGTCGATCTCGCTGTCCCGGGCGGTGACCATGATGATCGGCACGTGCGAGCGCTGCCGCAGCTGCCGACAGACCTCGGTGCCGGACATCTCCGGCAGCATCAGGTCGAGCAGGACGATGTCCGCGCCGGTCCGGTCGAACTCGGTGAGGGCGGAGGGACCGGTCGCGGCGACCGACACCTCGAAGCCCTCCTTGCGAAGCATGTACGACAGGGCGTCGGAGAACGACTCCTCGTCCTCGACCACCAGTACGCGGCTCAACGGGGTGCTTCCTTTCCTTGGTCAGACCTGCCGGAGCTCGGCCGGGCCGGCCTCGATCCCAGCCGACGGCAGTATCGTCTCCAGGTCGTCCGGGGGGCTCGCGGGTAGCCGGAGGGTGAACGTCGAGCCCCCGCCCAGGGTGCTCGACACCTCCACCCGTCCGCCGTGGTTGCTGGCGATGTGCTTGACGATGGCCAGGCCCAGGCCGGTGCCACCGGTGGAGCGGGAGCGGGCCTGGTCGGCGCGGTAAAACCGCTCGAAGATCCGGTCCACGTCGTTCGGGGCGATGCCGATGCCCTGGTCGGTGACGGCGATCTCGACGTGGTCGTCGTCGGCGTGGGTGGCGACCCGGACGACGGTGCCCTCGCCCGAGTAGTTGACGGCGTTCTCCACGAGGTTGGCCACGGCGGTGGCGAGCTGGCTGTCGCTGCCGTACGCGGTCAGCCCCTTCTCGCCCTCGGTCACCACCTGGATGCCCCGGGCGGCGGCCGTGGTCCTGGTCCGGTCGAGCACCTCGGCGAGGAGCCAGTCCACGGAGACCGGCTCGGGCGCCGGCTGCGGTTCGGCCCCCTGGAGCCGGGTCAGCTCCAACAGCTCCTGCACCAGCCGGCCCAGCCGGGTCGACTCGTGCTGGATCCGCTCGGCGAAGCGGCGGGCGGCGACCAGGTCCTCGGAGAGGTCGGGTGCGGTGGCGGAGGCCGGCTCGGTGGCGTCCAGCAGCGCCTCGGCGAGCAGTTGCAGCGCCCCGATGGGCGTCTTCAGCTCGTGGCTGACGTTGGCCACGAAGTCGCGGCGTACCCGGGCGAGCCGGTGCGACTCGGTGACGTCGACGGCCTCGACGGAGATGAAGCCGGCGCCGAGGCCCATCGCCCGCAGGTGCACGCCGAGCGGGTTCTCCCCGGCGTTGTCGCGGCCGCGTGGCAGGTCAAGCTCGATCTCGCGCCGCACGCCGGTGCGACGCACCTGCCCGGCCAGGGTACGGATCAACGGGTGGGCGGCGATGGAGCCGGGCGTGCCGCCGGTGCGCAGCAGCCCCATCGCCCGGGCTGCCGGGTTGACCAGGACCGGCACGTCGTCCGGGTCGAGCACGACCACTCCGGCGCGGAGCGAGTCGATCGTCTTGCGGCCGAGCCCGGAGAGCCCGCCGTGCTGGTCGTCGGGAATCGCGAGCCTCCCCATGCTCCATCGGGAGCCGTGGCTCCCCGACGACGCCGTGCGGCGTCGCCACGACCCGAGGGGCCGGGACAGTAGCAGTCCGGCGACCAGGCCGGTCACCAGTGCCATGGCCACGACGGCGGCCACCACCCAATCCACCTGGCGATCGTAGGGTCATTGTTAACCTGAGGAACGCCCAGATCAGGACGAACCACCCTCACTTCCGCAGAAGTTCACTTTCGGGTCCCGCGTCGTTCACCGGAGTTCACCTCGGGTCCGTTCCCCCGGCCTACGGTGGGCCGCGCACCGCCGACCGGACCCGCCGGACCCCCGGCGACCACCGAACCCCAGGAAGTGACGATGCGCGACGAGTTCCGGGCCGACCTGCAGACGGTCAGCCAACTGCTGGTGGACATGGCGGAGGGGGTGCGCGCCGCCATGCACCGGGCCACCCGCGGCCTGCTCAAGGCCGACCGCGAGGCGTCGGAGGCCGTGATCGCCCGGGACGCCGAGATCGACGACCTCTACCGGCAGGTCGAGGAGCGGGTCTGCGACCTGCTCGCCCGGCAGGCGCCGGTCGCCTCCGACCTGCGCGCGATGATCACCGCGCTGCACGTCGCGGCCGACCTGGAGCGGATGGGCGACCTGGCCGACCACGTGGCGAAGACGGCGCTGCGCCGGCACCCCTCGCCCGCCGTGCCGGCCGAGCTGCGGCCGGTCTTCACCGACATGGCCGCCATCGCCGACCGGATGGCCGAGAAGATCGCCAAGGTGCTGGCCAGCCCCGACGCGGACCTCGCCGCCGAACTGGACCGCGACGACGACGCCATGGACGACCTGCACAAGAGTCTCTTCGGCATCCTGCTCGGCGAGGACTGGCCGTACGGGGTGGAGACGGCGATCGACGCCACCCTGCTCGGCCGCTTCTACGAGCGCTTCGCCGACCACGCGGTGAACGCCGGCGAGCAGGTGGTCTACCTGATCACCGGGGAGAGTTCGCCCTCGCCGAACTGACCGTGGACACGACGAGGGGCCCCCGGAACTCCCCGGGGGCCCCTCGTCGTCTCGTCAGCGGCCCTGGTTGGCGACCGCGGCAGCGGCGGCCTTGGCCGCCTCCGGGTCGAGGTACGTCCCGCCCAGCACCTGCGGACGCAGGTTCGGGTCGAGGTCGTAGCGCAGCGGGATGCCGGTCGGGATGTTCAGCTTGGCGATCGCCTCGTCGCTGATCTGGTCGAGGTGCTTGACCAGGGCGCGCAGCGAGTTGCCGTGCGCGGCGACCAGCACGGTGCGACCGGCCAGGATGTCCGGCACGATCGAGTCGTACCAGTACGGCAGCATCCGCTCGACGACGTCCTTGAGGCACTCGGTACGCGGCATCAGCTCGGTCGGCAGCAGCGCGTACCGCGCGTCGCCGACCTGCGAGAACTCGTCGTCGTCGGCGATCGGCGGCGGCGGCGTGTCGTACGACCGGCGCCAGAGCATGAACTGCTCCTCGCCGTACTCCTCCAGGGTCTGCTTCTTGTTCTTGCCCTGCAGGGCGCCGTAGTGCCGCTCGTTGAGCCGCCACGACCGGCGCACCGCGATCCAGTGCCGGTCGGCGGCGTTCAGCGCCAGCTCGGCGGTGCGGATCGCGCGCCGCATCACGCTGGTGTGCACCACGTCCGGCAGCAGGCTGTGCTCGCGCAGCAGCTCGCCGCCGCGTCGCGCCTCCTTCTCGCCCTTCTCGGTCAGGTCGACGTCGACCCAGCCGGTGAAGAGGTTCTTGGCGTTCCAGTCGCTCTCGCCGTGCCGCAGCAGGACCAGCGTCCCGACGGTGGGCCCTTCGCTCGCAGTCATGCCGATCATCCTGCCGCACGCCACCGGAGGACACGCGGTCAGTGGTCGTGACGACCACCACGTGGAAAAACCGGTGACCGGTGATTCGGCCGGACACTAGGTTGTAAGGCGCTGAACAGAAGACGGTCATTACCTGAGCGGGGGCGCGGGCGTGCGGACGATGACGAGCTGGTTCCGGGACACGACGGGCGGGCTGCCGAGGACCTTCTGGTACCTCTGGACCGGCACCCTGATCAACCGGCTCGGCTCCTTCGTCCTGGTCTTCCTCGCCATCTACCTCACCCAGGAGCGCGGCTTCTCGGCCGCCCAGGCCGGCCTGGTGCTGGGGCTCTGGGGTGTCGGCGGCGCGGTCGGCACCACCGTCGGAGGCACCCTCGCCGACCGGTGGGGACGTCGCCCCACCCTGCTCACCGCGCACCTCGGCGCGGCCACCATGATGCTGGCCCTCGGCCTGGCCCGGCCACTGTGGGCGGTGGCCGTGGGGGCGCTGCTGCTCGGCATGTTCGCCGAGGCGGCCCGACCGGCGTTCGGGGCCATGATGGTCGACGTGGTGCCGGAGTCCGACCGGCTGCGCGCCTTCTCCCTGAACTACTGGGCGATCAACCTCGGCTTCGCCTGCGCCGCCGTCCTCGCCGGGCTCGCCGCGCAGTCCAGCTACCTGCTGCTCTTCGTGGTCGACGCGGTCACCACCCTGGTCACCGCGCTGATCATCTTCGCCCGGGTCGGCGAGACCCGCCGGGTGACCACCCCCGCCGCGACCAAGGGCGGCCCGGCCCCCGCCGGGGCGCTGCGGACCATCCTCACCGACCGGGTCTACCTGGGCTTCGTGGCGCTCAACCTGTTCGGCGCGCTGGTCTTCCTCCAGCACATCTCGATGCTGCCGATCGCGATGGGCGACTCCGGCCTGAGTCCCGCCACCTACGGCTCGGTGATCGCGCTCAACGGCGTCCTGATCGTGGTCGGGCAGCTCTTCGTGCCCCGGCTGATCAAGGGGCGGAGCCGGTCGCACGTGCTCGCCCTGGCCTCGCTGGTGATGGGCGTCGGCTTCGGCCTCACCGCGTTCGCCGAGGCGGCCTGGTTCTACGGGCTCACCGTGCTGATCTGGACCCTCGGCGAGATGCTCAACTCGCCGTCCAACGCCACCCTGATCGCCGAACTCTCCCCCGCCGAGCTGCGCGGCCGCTACCAGGGCGTCTTCTCGCTCTCCTGGCAGGTGGCCGGCGCGGTGGCGCCGGTGGCCGGCGGTCTGGTCCGCGAGCACGCCGGCAACGCCGCGCTCTGGGCCGGCTGCGCGGCGATCGGCGGGCTCATGGCGGTCGCCCACCTGGTCTCCGGTCCGGCCCGGGAGCGGCGCGCCGCCCGGCTCCGCCCGCCGGTGGAGCCGGTCACGCCGGTCACCGCCGTGCGACCGCCGGCTCCGCAGGCGGCCGAGGCCGCGGCGACCGCGCCGGCTCCTTCCTGAGTACGCGGACAGCCTCCCCGCCCCCGGCCACGCACCCGGGGCACCGGCCGGACGGTGACCGGGAACACGGTGGCGTACGGCCACGGGCCTCCCTACGGTCGGGGGCGCAACTGTCAACAAACTTGCCTGGAGGACGGGTGCGCGGCCTGCGGCGCTGGTGGGACGACACGGCCGGCGGGCTCCCCGCCGTCTTCTGGTACCTCTGGACCGGCCTGCTGGTGAACCGGGCCGGCGCCTTCGCGGTGCTCTTCCTGCCGCTCTGGCTGACCGAGGCGCGCGGCGCCAGCGAGTCCCTCGCCGGCGCGGTGGTCGGGGCGTACGGGGCGGGCGGGGCGGTCGGCGTCCTGCTCGCCGGAGTGCTGGCGGACCGCTGGGGACGGCGGGCCACCCTGCTCGCCGCCCACCTCGTCGCGGCCGGGCTGATGCTGGCACTGGCGTTCAGCACCCACCTGGCGCTGATCGCCGTCCTCGCCGCGCTGGTCGGGATCGCGCACTCGATGCCGAGCCCGGCGTTCGTGGCGGCGATCGTGGACGTGGTGCCCGAGCACCGCCGCTCCCGCGCGTTCAACCTCCAGTTCTGGGCGTTCAACCTCGGCATGGCGGTGGCCTCGCTGCTCGCGGGCCTGCTGGCCGAGGCGAGCTTCATCGCGCTCTTCCTGGTCGACGCCGCCGCGACCCTGGCCGCCGCCGTACTCATCGCCTGGAAGGTCCCGGAGACCCTGCCCCGCGCCACCGGCCCCCGCGCGGCCCCGTCCGGGCGGTCGCCGGCCGGCGGCACGGACCTGGTGGCCGGACGGCGGCCGGGTCTGGCCACCGCGCTGACCGACCGCACGTTCCTGGTGTTCGTGGGGCTGACGTTCGTGCTGGCCGTGCTGACCATGCAGGCGTCGACGATCATGCCGCTGGCGATGCGGGCGGACGGCCTGGGCCCGTCGGCGTACGGGACGGTGGTGGCGCTGGGCGGTGCGCTGATCGTGGTGGGACAACTCTTCGTGCCCCGGTTGATCGACCGGCACCGCGGGCACTACGTGCTGGCGGTCTCCACCGGCCTGCTGGCGCTCGGCTTCGGGGCCCTGGCTGTCGCCGACCTGCTGCCGGTCTACCTGCTCGCCGCCGTGGTCTGGACGGTCGGCTCGATGCTCGCCGCGCCGCCCAACGCGCAGATCAACGCCGACCTGGCCCCGCCTGAGCTACGAGCCCGTTACCAGTCGGTGTTCTACCTGACCTTCCCGGCGGCGTCCTTCGTCGCGCCGACGCTCGGCGGGGTGAGCCTGGAACACCTCGGGGAGCGGCACTGGCTGCTGGTGGGGGCGCTGGGTCTGCTCGCCACCGCCGGTCACCTGCTCGCCGGGCCGTCCCGGGAGCGCCGGGTCGCGGCCCGCGCCGCCCACCGGGCCGCCCCCGAACGGACGCCGGTGGGCTGAGGGCGGCATCTTCGGGCCGGACGGCGGGGCAACGGCGAAGCGCCCGCCCCGACCGGAGTCGGAACGGGCGCTCGCACCGCTTGCCCGGCGGCGGCGGGCGACACTCACCCCCGTAAGCGTCGCCCGCTCGCGCCGCCGGTTCCACGGGTGGCACCGTCCCCCAACGATGTGCTCCACCCGTTCGGCGCCTCGCTCGGTGCACGGATCTGATCGATCCGCCGCTCCCCCGAACGGTTCCGAGCGTGGCGCGGTGCAATAAAGTTAGTTCGCCCAGTTTCCGGATTCAACCTGGATCGCTGTCTCGCCCGTCACAGCGACGGTGTCGGAGATCTGGCGACCGTGCTCCGGGCCTCGGAGGTGGTCAACACGGCGTTCCCGGCGACCATTCCCGTAAACCCTCAGGCGTCCTCCCGATCAGGTGACTCCGTCCGGAAGAAGTTGCTCTGCCGCCCGTCACGCAGTTGCTCCTGATAGATCAGGTTCAGCCGCCGTGCGTCGAATGTCCGGAACCAGTCGTCCCAGGTGATCACCTGCACCCGGCTGCTCTCCCGGTAGCCCGGGATCTCGAAGGTGAGCACCCCCGGCCGGCCCTCGCGCTCGGTGCCCGCGATCGTGGCCGGCCTGGCGCCCCGGGCCCGCGCCCAGTTCCGGATCACGTCGTGACTGGTGGTGACGAGGCTGCGGCCGGGACGCTCCGGACGGTCCGCCGGCGAGCTGATCAGCTGCGACGAGCGTACCGAGCGGGCGGTGGACCGGCCGGTGCGCGCACCCGCCGCCGGAGCCGCCTTCGCCCGGGCCGGGGCCGCCTTCGCCCGGGTCGTGGTCGACTTCGCGCGCGTCGTGGTCGCCTTCGCCCGGGTCGTGGCCGACTTCGCCGCCTTCGCCGGCGCGGCCTTCGCCCCGGTCGCCGCCCGGGTGGCCGTCGACCGCCGAGCCGCCGCCGTGGTGGTCTTCCGGGGGGCCGCCGCCTTGCGGGCGGGAGCCGGCGCGGCCTTCGCCCGGGCCGCCTTCCGGGCGCCCGTCGTCCTCGTCGCCGTGGCCTTATTCGCGGCGGCCCTCTTCGCCGGAGCCTTCTTCGCCGGCGCGCGACCGGCCGGGCCGGTGCCGCGCCGGGCCGCCCCGCCGCCCTCCGCCCGCAGGGTCCGCGCCAGCGTCTTCACCAGATCGGGCTTGCGCAACGCGGAGATGCCCGGGACACCGCGCCGCCGCAGTTGCCCACGGATGTCGTCCACCTTCATCCGGGAGATCTCCGACTCGGAGATCCCGGGCGTGTTCGGGGTCCGGTTGCCCGCCTGACGTTTCGTCCCGGTCGCCGTTGCGCCGCGACCTGAGCTGTTCCGCTGAGCCATGGCACGCTCCTCGACAGTCCGTCCTCGGCCTGCGGCGGGTCCCACAACGCCGCACCGCAGCGGTGCGGCATACCCGTCAGGACCGGTCCGAACCTCCGGAGGACGGTTCGAAGAGGTGGGCGAAGGCGGCGAGGTTCGCGGTCGACTCGCCCCGCTTGACCCGCCACTCCCACTCCCGCCGGATCGAGCTGCCGAAGCCGATCTCCAGCATCGTGTCGAAGGACTCGTCGGAGTAGGTCAGCACCGCGCCGAGCAGCCGGTCCAGCTCGTCGGCGTCGACGCCGGCCGGGTTGACCCGCCCGGTCAGGTAGACGTCGCCCACCGCGTCGATCGAGAACGAGACCCCGTACATCCGGGCGTTGCGTTGCAGCAGCCAGGCCCAGAGCTCCTCGCGGCGCTCGTCGGGCTGGCGCATCACGAACGCCTCGATCCGCAGCGCGTGCTCGCCGACGATCAGGTTGCAGACCGTCTTGAGCTTGTGCGTGCCCGGCAGGGTCACCGCGTACGAGTGCTCACCGGTCGACTCCCACGCCAGCTCCCGCTCGGCGCAGACCGACTCGATCAGGGCGGCCAGCTCGCTCTTCGCGCTCATCGCACCCACTCTACGGCCGGCCCGGCACCCGCACCGGACGGCGACGGGTGGCCCGGGTCACCACGAACAGGACATGGCCGCGTCCCCGGCGAGCTGGACCGACAGCCGCTCCCGGTGCTCCGCGATCGCCTCCCCGTAGACGCCGAGCAGCCCGGAGACGGTCCGCTGCCAGGAGAAATTCCGCGCGTGCCGGGCCGCGCCCACCGCCAGCCGGGCCCGCCGCGCACGGTCGGGCAGCAGGTGGGCGAGGGTACGGGCCCACTCGACCGGGTCGTGCCCGTCGACCAGCACCCCGCTGACCCCGTCCCGGACGGCGGTGACCAGACCACCCACGGCCGCGGCCACCACCGGCGTACCGCAGGCCTGCGCCTCCAGGGCGACCAGCCCGAACGACTCGTTGTACGACGGCACCGCGACCAGGTCGGCGGCGCGGTACAGGTCGGGCAGGTCCGCACCGGTCTGCGGGGGCAGGAACCGCACCCGGTCGGCGATGCCGAGCGAGGCGGCCAGCTCGATCAGCGCGGTGGGGCGCTCCAGTCCGCTGCCGCTCGGCCCGCCGCAGATCACCACGGTCAGCTCGTCGGCGAGCGCGGGATCACGGCGGCGCAGCGCGGCGACCGCCCGGATCAGCACGTCGGGGGCCTTGAGCGGCTGGATCCGGCCGACGAAGGCCACCACGTACCCCTGGGTGGGCAGCCCCAGCCGGCGGCGGGCCGCGACGGTGGTGGCGTCCCGGTCACCGAGGGCCGGCCGGAACCGGTCCAGGTCGACACCGGGCTCGACCACGGCGACCCGGGCCGGGTCGGCGTCGTACCGGCCGATCAGGTCGTGGGCCTCGACGCGGGTGTTGGCGACCAGCCGGTCGGCCTCGGCCACCACCTGCTCCTCACCGATCACCCGGGCCTTCGGCTCCGGCCGGTCACCGGCGGCGAGCTGGGCGTTCTTGACCTTGGCGAGGGTGTGCGCGGTGTGCACCAGCGGCACTCCCCAGCGCTCCTTGGCCAGCCAGCCGACCTGGCCGGAGAGCCAGTAGTGCGAGTGGATCAGGTCGTAGTGGCCGGGGGCGCGGGCCGCCTCGGCGCGCAGCACCCCGGCGGTGAAGGCGCAGAGCTGGCCGGGCAACTCCTCCTTGGTCAGCCCCTCCAACGGACCGGCGGTGACGTGCCGGACGTGCACGCCGGGGGCCATCTCGACCACCGGGGGGAGGTCACCGGAGGTGGCGCGGGTGAAAATCTCCACCTCGACGTCCGCCTCGGCGAGCCGCCGGGCCACCTCCAGGATGTAGACGTTCATCCCACCGGCGTCACCGGTGCCCGGCTGGTGCAGCGGGGAGGTGTGCACGGAGACCGTGGCGATCCGGCGGGGACGGGGCCACGGCAGGGCACCGCGCTGACGACCGACACCGGTGTGCAACTCCGCCACGTCCGCTCCCTCTGTCACGGTTGATGCCGTCCCGCACGACCGGCGCTTCTCGGTCAACCTCCACGCCGGATGTCATCTTCCCGATTGCGCAATGGACATGCTCTTTCGCGGGGGCCGGGGGTGACGGACCTCATCGACGGGCCCCCGCCGCCGCCCACGACGGGCGGGTGACAATGGCCGGATGACCTCAGTCGCGATCGTCACCGGGGCGTCCAGCGGGATCGGTGCGGCCACCGCCCGCCGGCTGGCCGCCGAGGGCTTCCACGTGCTGGCCGCCGCGCGGCGTACCGACCGGCTGGCCGGGTTGGTCGCCGAGATCGAGGCGGCCGGGGGCACGGCCACCGCCGTGGCCTGCGACGTCACCTCCGACGAATCGGTCGCCGGGCTGGCAGCCGCGGCGGCCGCCGCGCCCGGTCCGGTCACCCTGCTGGTCAACAACGCCGGCGGCGCGCGCGGGCTGGACCCGGTGGAGTCCGGCTCGGTGGGCGACTGGCAGTGGATGTACGACGTGAACGTGCTCGGCACGCTCCGGGTCACCCAGGCCCTGCTGCCGGCGTTGGAGGCGTCCGGCGCCGGCACCATCGTCATCGTCTCCTCCACCGCCGGCTTCACCGTCTACGAGGGCGGGGGTGGCTACACCGCGGCGAAGCACGCGCAGACCGCCGTGGCGGGGACGCTCCGGCTGGAGCTCTGCGGTCGGCCGGTCCGGGTGATCGAGATCGACCCCGGCATGGTGAAGACGGACGAGTTCGGCCTGGTCCGCTTCGACGGCGACGCCGACAAGGCCGCCGCGACGTACGCGGGGGTCGCCGAGCCGCTGGTCGCCGACGACGTCGCCGACTGCATCGCCTGGTGCGCCACCCGGCCGCACCACGTCAACGTGGACCGCCTCGTCGTCCGCCCGCTGGCCCAGGCCGCCCAGCACAAGGTGCACCGGGTCGGCCGGTGACGCGCGAGGGGTGAGCCGGGAGTGCGAGCCCGGGGGACGGACCCGGTGAGCCCGGGCCGACGGCCCGGAACGGGGGCGGCGCCGGCCCGGCCGCTCGGCGTCGTCACCCGGGGGACGACCAACCCGAACCGGCTCCGGCGGGTGGACAACTGGATCGTCGAGAACTGCGGCGACCTGCTCCGCGCGGCCGGCGACCCGCTGGTGGTCGACCTCGGCTACGGATCCACGCCGGTCACCGCGGTGGAGCTGCGCGCCCGGCTGGCCGCCGGGGTCCGCCCCGACGTGCGGGTGGTCGGGCTGGAGATCGATCCGGTACGCGTCGCCGCCGCCGCGCCCGCGGCCGACCCGCCGTGGCTGACCTTCGCCCGGGGCGGCTTCGAGCTGGGCGGGTTGCGTCCCTCCCTGGTCCGGGCGTTCAACGTGCTGCGCCAGTACGACGAGAGCGAGGTCGCCGACGCCTGGCGTACGGTCACCGACCGGCTGGCTCCTGGCGGGGTGCTGGTGGAGGGGACCTGCGACGAGCTGGGCCGGCTCGGCGGCTGGGTGCGGGTGGACGCCGAGGGCCCTCGGACGCTCACCCTGGCCGCGAAGCTCACCACCCTGCAGAGCCCGGCCGAACTCGCCGAGCGCCTGCCCAAGGCCCTGATCCACCGCAACGTCCCCGGTGAGCGGATCCACGACCTGCTCCGCGCCCTCGACGACGCCTGGCGCTCGGCGGCCGGCTACGCCCCCTTCGGCCCGCGCCAGCGCTGGCTACGGGCGGTGAGCGCGGTGCGGGCGGCGGGCTGGCCGGTCATCGGCCGCCCCCACCACTGGCGCCACGGCCACCTCACCCTCCCCTGGCCCGCCGTCTCCCCCCGCTGACCCCCCTGTCGGCGGTGATCAAGAGGTTTGCGTCGGCGGCCCGAGGGCCGGATTCTGACGCAGACTTCTTGATCACCTGACCGAAGCCGGGCCGGCCGGGAGGGCCGGAGTCGGGGGGCCGGGGCCGGGGCGGGGGGCCGGGTCAGATCTGGCAGTTGACGAGGACGGGTTCGGGGTGGAGGGGGACGCCGAAGCGTTCGTGGACGCCGTCGCGGATCTCGCGGGCCAGCGCGACCAGGGCGGCGGTGCTGGCGGTGCCGGAGTGGTTGGTGAGGGCGAGGGTGTGCTTGGACGAGATCGCGGTGCCCTCGGGGCCGGGGTGGCCCTTGCCGAAGCCGGCCTTGTCGATCAGCCAGGCGGCACTGACCTTGACCATGTCGCCCGGGCAGGGCCAGGAGGGCGGCTCGCCCAGCTCGGCGGCGCGCTCGCGCAGCAGCTCGTACGCCTCCCGGTCGAGCACCGGGTTGGTGAAGAACGAGCCGACCGACCAGGTGTCGGGGTCGGCCGCGTCGAGCACCATGCCCTTGCCGGCGCGCAGCCGCAGCACGGTCGCCCGCGCGTCGGCCAGCGGCACCCGGTCGCCGACCTCGACGGCGAGCGCCCGGGCCAGCTCGGCGTAGCGCACCGGACCGGAGAGGGGCGAGCGGCGCAGCCGGAAGTCGACGGTGAGCACCGCCCAGCGGTCGCTGTACTTGAAGATGCTGGACCGGTACGCGAAGCCGCAGTCCGCGGCGTCGATCCGGTCGACGCGGCCGTCCCGGCGGTCGTACACCTCGACACCGGTGATGATCTCGGCGACCTCCTGCCCGTACGCCCCGACGTTCTGGATCGGGGTGGCGCCGGCCGAGCCGGGGATGCCGGAGAGGCACTCCAGCCCGGACCAGCCGTTGGCCACGGTGGTGGCGACCAGGTCGTCCCAGGGCTCACCGGCCTCGACCCGTACGGTGACGGTGTCGGCGTCCTCGGCGACCACCCGCAGCCCTCGCGAGCGCACCAGGACGACCGTGCCGGGGAAGCCGGCGTCGCCCACCACGACGTTGCTGCCGCCCGCGAGAATGAGGACCTGATCGTCCCGCCGCTGCGCCTCCTGCACCTTTTGTACGATTTCCTCGGCGCTGCCGGCGGTCTCCAGCCGGCCGGCGGGGCCGCCGAGGCGGAGCGTGGTGTATCGCGCCAGGGCGGACGGGGCAGCGGGACCGGCTCCGGTCGTCGGTTCGGCGTAGACGTCAGACACGCCTTTCACCCTAGGCTGAGAGGCAGCCGCGGCACCCACTGGTGGCCCGGTCACCCCCGGGGAGGATTGGGATGAGCAGACTGCACGGCACGAAGGACTTCTGGATCGGCGCGCTGCGGGCCGACGGCCCGGCGTTCGCCTCGGCCGTCGCCGAGGCCCCGCCCGAGACCCCGGTGCTCTCCTGTCCGGGCTGGACGGTCGCCGACCTCACGCTGCACCTCGCCAGCATCTACCACTGGGTGCACTCCTTCGCCGGCTCCGGCGAGGCCGGCCAGCCGGCCCGGCGCGACGACGCCGAACTCCCCACCGGGGTGACCCCGCTACAGCTCTGGCAGCACGGGTACGACCAGCTCATGACCCTCTTCGACGGCCTCGACCCGGAGGCCCCGGCGTGGAACTGGGCGCCGCAGCCGAAGAAGGCCGCCTTCTGGCTGCGCCGGATGGCCCACGAGACGGCGGTGCACCGCTGGGACGCCCAGCTCGCCATCGCCGCGGGGGGACCGATCGAGGCGAAGCTCGCTGCCGACGGTGTCGGCGAGGTGCTGGACACCTGGCTGCCCGCCGGCCGCCGGGCGACGCCGGGGCAGTGGCACGGGGTGGTGCAGCTGACCGCGACGGACGTCGCCCAGGAGTGGTACCTGCGGCTGCGCGGTGACGGGGTGGCCCTGCTCGACACCGCCACCGTCTTCGGCCACGAGGACCACCACGCCCGCGCCCAGGTCACCGGGACCGCCAGCGACCTGCTGCTCGCCCTCTGGGGCCGGGTCAGCTTCGACACCCTCGGGGTCACCGGCGACCGCACCCTGCTGGAGGGTCTGCGCACCGGCTGATCCGACGGATTTCCGAGAGCGGCCGTCCCCTCCCCGGGCCCGGCCGCTCTCGTCGTTCCACGGCAGCGAAGGTCACGGCTCGGATTCACGAGAGAGCGCTCTCTTGACAGAACGTGAGGGCACTCGGCAGGCTGACGTGAGAGCGCTCTCTCAGCCCCTCGGATCCACCTCGGGAGATGGCTGCGGCTCGCTCACCAGCAGGTTCATTCGCACCACCACCTGATGACCTGAGAGGAATCCGAGGAAGATGGGTACCTTTTCGCGCCGCCGCCTGGCGGCCGTTGCCCTCGTCGCCACCACCGCGCTGCTCGGCACCACCGCGTGCGGCGGTGACGAGGCGGCCGAGGACGGGCCGATCACGCTGACCGTGGACGTCTTCGGCCAGTTCGGCTACGAGGAGCTCTACAAGGAGTACATGGCCAGCCACCCCGACGTGAAGATCGTCGAGCGGGGCACCGGCAGCAACCTGGACGAGTACTCGCCGAAGCTGACCCAGTGGCTCGCCGCCGGCAAGGGCGCGGGCGACGTGGTCGCCATCGAGGAAGGGCTGCTGGTCGAGTACAAGGCCAACCCGCAGAACTTCGTCAACCTGCTCGACCACGGCGGGGCCGAGCTCAAGGGCAACTTCCTGGAGTGGAAGTGGAACCAGGGGCTCACCGCCGACGGCAAGCAGCTGATCGGTCTCGGCACCGACGTCGGCGGCATCGCGATGTGCTACCGCAAGGACCTCTTCGCCAAGGCCGGCCTGCCCACCGAGCGGGACGAGGTCTCCAAGCTCTGGCCGACGTGGCAGGACTACATCAAGGTCGGCGAGCAGTTCAAGGCGAAGAACACCGGCGCCTCGTTCCTCGACGGCGCGACCAACACCTTCAACACCGTCCTGCTCCAGACCGCCGGCAACTCCACCGGTTACAGCTACTACGACACCAGCGACAACCTGGTCGTCGACAGCAACCCGGCCGTGAAGCAGGCGTACGACACCACGATGGACATCATCGACTCCGGCCTCTCCGGCAAGTACGGCTCCTGGTCGGAGGAGTGGGTCTCCGCCTTCAAGCAGTCGAAGTTCGCCACCATCGCCTGCCCCGCCTGGATGACCGGCGTCATCGAGGGCAACGCCGGCGAGGCTGCCAAGGGCAAGTGGGACGTCGCCGACATCCCCGGCGACGGCGGCAACTGGGGCGGCTCCTTCCTCGCCGTGCCGAAGCAGAGCAAGCACCAGGCCGAGGCGATCGAGCTGGCCAAGTTCCTGACCAGCGCCAAGGGCCAGATCGGCGCGTTCAAGTCCAAGGGCGCGCTGCCGTCCTCGCCGCAGGGGCTGCAGGACCCGGCGATCGTCGACTCGACGAACGCGTACTTCTCCGGCGCCCCGGTCGGAAAGATCTTCGCCGAGGGCGCCAAGAGCCTGAAGCCGGTCTACATGGGCCCGAAGAACCAGGCCGTGCGCACCGAGGTGGAGAACGCCGTCCGCACGGTGGAGCTGGGCCAGCGCAACCCCGAGCAGGGCTGGACCGACGCCGTGAACAACGCCAAGAAGGCCGCCGCCAAGTAGTCCGAGTCGAACGTACGGGCGGGCCCGGGGTGCTACCGGACCCGCCCGTACGGCGGAAGAAGGAGTCTCACGGCATGGCCGTCCAGCTCGACGCCCGGCCGCCGGTCGTACCGGCGCCGCGCCACGCCCGCTCGCCCCGGGGCAGCCGGCTCACCCGGTTCGACACCCGGTTCTCGCCATACCTCTACATCGCCCCGTTCTTCCTGCTCTTCGCCGTCTTCGGCGTCTACCCGCTGGTCTACACCTTCTGGGTCTCGCTGCACGACTGGGACCTGCTCGGCGCCAACCCCACCTTCATCGGGGCGCAGAACTACAGCCAGCTGATGGCCGACCCCGACTTCTGGCACTCGGTGGTCAACACCCTCGGCATCTTCGTCCTCTCGACGGTGCCGCAGCTGCTCCTCGCGCTCTGGCTGGCCAACCTGCTCAACCGGCAACTGCGGGCGCGTACCGGCTGGCGGATGGCGGTGCTGGTCCCGAACGTCACCTCCACCGCCGCGGTGGCGATCGTCTTCGGCGTCCTCTTCGGCCGCGAGTTCGGCATGATCAACTGGATGCTCGACCTGGTCGGGATCGACGCGATCAGCTGGAAGTCGAACCGGATCGCCTCCTGGGTGGCCATCTCGACCATGGTCGACTGGCGGTGGACCGGCTACAACGCCCTGATCTTCCTGGCCGCGATGCAGGCCATCCCGCGCGACCTCTACGAGTCCGCGTCGATCGACGGGGCCAGCCGGGCCCGGCAGTTCTGGTCGATCACGGTGCCGCTGCTCAAGCCGACGATCATCTTCGCCGTCATCATCTCCACCATCGGCGGGCTCCAGCTCTTCACCGAGCCCCGCCTCTTCCACTCCGGCACCAACGCCATCCGTGGCGGCCCGCTGCGCGAGTCGCAGACCGTGACCATGTACATGTTCGAGAACGCCTTCGCGCCGCACTACAACTTCGGCTACGGCTCCGCCGTCGCCTGGCTGCTCTTCGCCCTGATCGCGATCGTCGCGGCCATCAACGTGCTGGTGCTGCGCCGCCTCGGCGGCGGCGGGCGCAAGGAGGGATCCCGATGACCCGACTCTGGTCGGCCGGCCGGCTCACCTACGCGGCACTGGCCCTCACCGCCGTCCTGTCGATCTTCCCGATCTACTGGATGTTCGTGGTGGCCAGCCGCACCAGCGACGCGATGGGCCAGGTGCCACCCCCGGTCACGCCCGGCGGCAACCTCGGCGCGAACATCGCCCGGCTCTTCGCCAACACCGACGCGTACTTCCTCACCGGCCTGATCAACTCGACGATCGTCGCGGTCTCGGTCACCGTCTCGGTGGTCTTCTTCTCCACCCTGGCCGGCTTCGCCTTCGCCAAGCTGCGCTTCCGCGGCCGCAACGCGCTGCTGATGGTGATCATCGCGACGATGATGGTGCCCACCCAGCTCGGCGTCATCCCGTTGTACATGTTGATGACGAAGCTGAACTGGAACGACCGCCTCCCGGCGGTGATCGTGCCCGCGCTGGTGACCGGCTTCGGCGTGTTCATGATGCGCCAGTACGCCGGCCAGGCGGTCAGCAACGAGCTGATCGAGGCCGCCCGGGTGGACGGTTGCAACACCGCCCGGATCTACTGGAACGTGGTGCTGCCCGCGCTGCGCCCGGCCGCCGCCGTGCTCGGCCTGCTCACCTTCATGACCACCTGGAACGACTTCCTGTGGCCGTACGCGGTGCTCAACGATCCGGAGAACCCCACCGTGCAGCTGTCGTTGCGGGCCCTGTCCGACGGGTACTACCAGGACATGTCGCAGGTGTTCACCGGGACGGCGATCGCCACCCTGCCCCTCCTGCTGGTCTTCGTCGTGTTCGGCCGCCAGATCATCGGCGGCATCATGGAAGGTGCGGTCAAGGCGTGAGCGAGCTCCGTTTTCCCGAGAACTTCGTCTGGGGCGCGGCCACCGCCGCGTACCAGATCGAGGGCGCGGTCCACGAGGACGGGCGCGGCCCGTCGATCTGGGACACCTTCAGCCGTACCCCGGGCAAGGTCTTCCAGGGGCACACCGGCGACGTCGCCTGCGACCACTACCACCGGTACGCCGACGACGTGGCGCTGATGGCCGAGCTGGGGCTCAGGGCGTACCGCTTCTCGGTGGCCTGGCCCCGGATCCAGCCGGACGGCACCGGCCCGGTCAACCCGCGCGGGCTGGACTTCTACGACCGGCTCACCGACACCCTCCTGGCCCGGGGCATCGACCCGATCGTCACCCTCTACCACTGGGACCTGCCGCAGACGTTGCAGGACCAGGGTGGCTGGGCCAACCGGGACACCGCCGAGCACCTGGCCGACTACGCGGTCGCCGTGCACACCCGGCTCGGTGACCGGATCCGCACCTGGACCACGCTCAACGAGCCCTGGTGCTCGGCCTACCTCGGCTACGGCAACGGGGTGCACGCCCCCGGCGAGCAGGACCCGGGCAAGGCGTTCGCCGCCGTACACCATCTGCTGCTGGGGCACGGCCTGGCGGCCCGCGCGCTGCGCGCGGCCGGCGCGGAGACCCTCGGGATCACCATCAACCCGGCGGACGTGCAGCCGGCCGACCCGGCCAGCGCCGCGGACGCCGAAGCGGTACGGCTGGTCGACGGCCTGCACAACCGGATCTTCCTCGACCCGCTGACCGGAGCCGGCTACCCGCCCGACGTGCTGGAGCACGTCAGCCGGCTGGTCGACCCGACCTTCATCCGGGACGGCGACGAGAAGACCATCGCCGCGCCGATCGACCTGCTCGGCATCAACTACTACGCCCCGACCTACGTCGCCGGCCGCCCCGGTGCGGGCGGCGGCGGGGCGTACCCGGGCACCGAGGGCGTGGTGGAGTTCCTGCCGCCGACCGGCCCGCTGACCGAGATGGGCTGGATGATCGAGGCGGCCGGGCTGGCCCGGCTGCTGGAGCGGATCGGCCGGGACTACCCCGGGCTGCCGCTGATGATCACCGAGAACGGCGGGGCGTTCCCGGACAAGGCGGGCATCGACGGCTCGGACGGGCTCGGCCAGGTCGCGGACACCGACCGGATCGCCTACCTCGACGGCCACCTGCGCGCCGCGCACCAGGCCATCGCCCGGGGAGTCGACCTGCGCGGCTATCTCGTATGGTCGTTGCTGGACAACTTCGAGTGGGCCGAGGGGTACCGGAAGCGGTTCGGGATCGTCCACGTCGACTACCTGACCCAGCGGCGCACACCGAAGTCCAGCGCCCGGTGGTACCAGGAGGTGATCTCCCGGAACGGGCTGTGACGAGGCGGTGGTAACGGGGATGACGACGGCACAGCGACCGACCCTGGAGGCGGTCGCCCGCCGGGCCGGTGTGTCCCGGGCGACCGTGTCCCGGGTGGTCAACGGCTCCACCACCGTCGCCGGGCCGATCCAGGAGGCGGTCCGCCGGGCCGTGGCCGAGCTGGGGTACGTGCCGAACCTGGCCGCCCGCAGCCTGGTCACCCAGCGGACCGACTCGGTCGCCCTGGTCATGCCGGAGGAGGCCACCCGGGTCTTCTCCGACGACCAGGTCTTCCCCGGCATCATCCGGGGCGCGGCCCAGGAGCTGGAGGCGGCCGACAAGCAGCTCGTGCTGATGCTGGCCGGCTCCCCCGCCGGGCACGCCCGGGTGGAGCGCTACACCACCGGCCGGCACGTGGACGGGGTGCTCTTCGCCTCGCTGCACGGCGCGGACCCGCTGCCCGGCAAGCTCGCCCAGCTCGGCATCCCGGTGGTGTGCAGCGGACGCCCGCTCGGCGGCGCGGAGGTGCCGTACGTCGACGTGGACCACGTCGGCGGGGTGAGCAGGGCGGTCCGGTACCTGATCACGAACGGTCGGCGGCGGATCGCCACCATCGCCGGCCCGCAGGACATGGTCGCCGGCATCGAGCGGCTCGCCGGCTACCGGAACACGATCGCCGAGGCCGGACTGCCGGAGCGGGTGGCGTACGGCGACTTCACCCGGGAGTCCGGCGCCCGGGCGATGCACCAACTGCTCGCCGAGCACCCCGACCTGGACGCGGTCTTCGCCGCCTCCGACCTGATGGCGCACGCCGCCCTGCGTACGCTCCGCGAGGCGGGGCGGCGGGTGCCGCAGGACGTGGCGGTGATCGGCTTCGACGACATCGAGACCGCCGCGTACACCGATCCGCCGCTGACCACCGTCCGGCAGCCGATCGTGGAGCTGGGCCGGGCGCTGACCCGCCAGCTGCTGCGGATGACCGCCGGCGAGGCGATCGACGAGGCGTTGATCCTCCCGACCGAGCTGGTGCTGCGCGAGTCGGCGTGAGCACCGCCCGGGGCGTCACCGCGACGCCCCGGGCTCGGCCGGTCCGGTGGTCTGCGGGGCGGGCCGTTAACCGGTCGAGCGGCGCGGCCCCGCGGCGGTAGCGTCGCCGGATGACCGGCCCGAGCCACCTGATCCACGTGCCCGCCCTCTCCGACGTCGCCGAGTACGCCTACGCCGCCACCGTCGACCCGCCCGCCCGGCTGGTCTTCACCGCCGGCGCCTGCCCGCTCGACGCCGACGGCCGCACGGTCGCCCCCGGCGACCCGGTGGCCCAGGCCCGCCAGGTGGTGGCGAACCTGGAGACCGCGCTGGCCGCCGCCGGCGCCCGCCTCACCGACGTCGTCAAGACCACCGTGTACGTGGCGTCGTCCCGGCAGGCCGACCTGGTGGCGGTCTGGGAGGTGGTCCGGGACGCCTTCGGCGACCACGATCCGCCGAGCACCCTGCTCGGGGTGGCCGTGCTCGGCTACACCGACCAGCTCGTCGAGGTCGAGGCGGTCGCCGCCGTCCGGGCGGTGGGCTGAGTGCGCGTCCGCACCGCCGTCGATGAGGACGCCGCCGGGGTGGTCGCGCTGCGCGCCGTCGTCCACCCGTACCTGGTGCGCGGGGTCGAGTCGACCCGCCGAATGATCGCGCACCCGCCGCCCGGCGAGGACTGGACGGCCTTCGTGGCCGAGCTCGACGGCCGGATCGTCGGGTGGGCGTCGGCGTACCGCAACGTCCGCACCTCCGAGGAGGGCGTCGGCGAGATCGCCCTGCCGCACGTCCACCCCGACCACCGGCGGCGCGGCCTCGGCCGCCAACTGCTCGACCGGGCGCTGGGTCACCTGCTGCCGCTCGGCGTACGCCGGATCCGCACCTGGGCGCAGACCGGCTCGCTGGACTTCGCCCGCCGCAACGGCTTCGTCCCCAGCCGGGAGGTGCGCTCCTCGGCGCTCGACCTGCACCCGGCCCCGCCCGCGCCGACGCCGCCGCCGGGCGTGCGGCTGCGCCCGCTGGCCGCACTGGACCCGCGCCCGGTGTACGACCTGGAGGTCGCCAGCGCCGCGGACGAGCCCGACGACATCAGCTCCGACGTGCTGAGCTACGAGAGCTGGCGCTACGACGTGTGGGACAACGTCGGGCTGGACCGGGAGGCCAGCACCGCCGTCGAGGTCGACGGCGTGCTCGCCTCGTACAGCCTGGTGGTACGCGACGACGACCGGATGTGGTCCGACTTCACCGGCACCGCGCCGGCGTACCGGGGGCGGGGGCTGGCCCGGCTGGCGAAGCAGGCCGCCCTGCACCGCGCCGCCGCACGGGGAGTACGCACGGCGTACACCTCGAACGACGAGGCGAACGCGCCGATGCTGGCGGTCAACGCCCGGCTCGGCTACCGGCCGGTGGCGTCCCAGTGGTCCTGCCTGCGCGAGCTGGCCTGATCAGCCGGCGTCGAGCACCCGGCGGGCGGTGGCGTACGTGTCCGCGCCGAGGAGCACCAGCCGGGCCTCGGTGACGGTGGCCGGGTCGGCGGCCCGCAGCACGGTCAGCGCCTGCCGTACGGCGTCGTCGACCGGCCAGCCGTAGACCCCGGCCGAGATCAGCGGGAACGCCACCGTCGTCGCGCCCAGCCCGTCGGCGACGGCGAGACTGTTGGCGTAGCAGTCGCGCAGCAGGCCGGAGCGGTCCTCGGTGGCCGAGTGGACCGGCCCGACGGTGTGCACCACCCAGCGGGCCGGCAGGTTCCCGGCGGTGGTGGCGACCGCCTGCCCGGTGGGCAGGCCCCGGCCGTAGCGGGAGGCGCGCAGCGCCCGGCACTCCGCCAGGATGGCCGGGCCGCCCCGGCGGTGGATCGCCCCGTCCACTCCCCCGCCGCCGAGCAGCGACGAGTTGGCCGCGTTGACGACCACGTCCACGTGCTGGGCGGTGATGTCCCCCTCGACCAGGGTGATCTCCACGTCAACGCTCCTCGGTGGACTGGCCCAGCGACCGGCGGGTCAGCAGGGCGGCGCCGGCGACGGCCGCCGGCATGACCAGCACCGCGCCGAGCGGGATCAGGAAGCAGAGAAAGACCGCCACACCGAAGCCGAGCGTGGTGGCCCGGTCCGCCTTCAGCACCGACCGCCGGTCGGGCAGCCGCAGGCCACGCCGGGAGAACGGCGCGCCGGCCAGTTCCACGGCGAGCAGCCAGCCGCCCACCGCCGCCCCGATCACCGGCACCACGGTCTGCCCGACGACCGGGATGAAGCCGGCGGCGAAGAGCGGGACGCCGAAGAGCACCGAGAGGCCGACCAGCCGGAGCGAGTCGACGACGCTGCGCCGCAGCGAGGCCCAGAACGGCACCTCGACCGCGCCCGGGGTGCCGCCCAGGCGCTCCTCCACCCGCTCGGAGATCTTCTCGTAGAACGGGTCGCCGATGACCAGGGTGACCGCGGTGAAGCTGACCACCGAGAGCAGGCCGCCGAGACCGAGGAAGGCCAGCCCGGCGATCACCCGGACCAGGCTGCGCGGGGTCGCCGACCAGTCGTCCGCGAACGGCGTGACCAGTGCGGCGAGGTCGTCGACGAACCACACCAGAGTGGCGAACGCGGTGACGAACACCGCACCCGAGATCAGCGCCGGCACGACGCCGAGCAGCATCAGCCCCGGGCTGCGGACGTACAGGCCGAGACCGCGCAGGAGCAGACCCACACCGGAGAAGAAGCGGCCGGCGGCGCCGGCCACCGGCGCGGCGATGTCGCGGGGTGCGTTCACGAGCGCAGAGCCTAGCCAGTGGTGCTCCGTCGGTGCAGCCGCCGTCGAGACAGCAGCACCGACGCGGTGACAGTCCTGTCAACCACTGCGATCGACGTCGCACGAGCGTCTCCGTCCCGCCCCCTGGCTCGACCCGGGAGGCGACGACCGCCGAGGGGCGTCCCGGGCTGAGGCACACGCATGTCGAGAACTGCTGCGGACGGAAGCCGCCAGTGCTAGAAATTGGACTTATCGGACGAGCATGTTCACTGGCCGGGGCACAGTCCTCGGCCCAAGTGGAGTTGGGGACCGACATGACCGCTGCGGCGCACCCTGGGCTTCCCGGCCGGCGGCGGACCCTGAGCGCCACCCGTCGGCGGCTCGTCGGAATCCTTCGGATGGGCATTGCCATGATGCTTGCCGGGGGCGTCTACGCAGCCTTCGCGCCGGAGGCACAGGCTCAGGACGCGCCTGGTTTCAGCGCTGCGGCACTGGAGGGCAAGGCGTTGTTCGAGGTGGGCTGCGTGACGTGCCACGGCCGCAACGCCCAAGGCGTGGAGGGGCGTGGGCCGAGCCTGGTCGGGGTCGGGTCGGCGTCGGTGTTGTTCCAGGTGGGGACCGGGAGAATGCCACTGGCGCGGCAGGAGGCGCAGGCCTGGCGCAAGCCGCCGCAGTACAGCGACGAGGAGGTTCGCCAGCTGGGCCAGTACGTCCAGGAACTCGGTGGCGGCCCGCAGGTACCCGAGGGTGACCTGACGCAGGGCGCGGACCTGTCGGTTGGCGGCGACCTCTTCCGAATCAACTGCTCCCAGTGTCACGCCTTCGGTGGCGGCGGCGGCGCGCTCTCCTCGGGAAAGTTCGCTCCTAGCCTGTACCCCGCGACGAGTCAGCAGATCTACGCGGCGATGCTGTCGGGGCCGCAGAACATGCCGGTGTTCGGCGACACCCAGATAACCCCCGAGCAGAAGGCCGACATCATCGCCTACATCCAGCAGGTTCTGCAGGACGGTCAGGACACGGGCGGCTTCAACCTCGGCCGTTACGGGCCGTCGACGGAAGGGGTCGCGATCTTCCTCGTCGGCATCGTGGCGCTGGTCTTCGCCAGCCTCTGGATCGCCGGCAAATCGTGATCACGATGGGGAGTGCGTCGTGAGCCGCCGGAGTCAGGGCAGGCGTGAGGAATCGCCGGGCCCGGGTCTTCGTCAGGCGTCCCGCTTCGACGTGGTGCGTGAGGGGGCGCGCCGCGACGACATCGAGATCGTCCACTACGAGCCGCAGGCGAGACCCGGGTCGGCGGCTGAGCGGCGACTCGCCCGGACGGTCATGGCGTTCTTCTTCCTCGCGGGCCTGGCCGCGATCGCCTTCCTGGTCGTCTACATCTGGTGGCCGTGGCGGTTCCGACTCGGCGGCGGAAGCCAGGATTTCTACACCCCGCTGCTCGGGTCGACCCTCGGCATCGCTCTGCTCGGCATCGGCTTCGGCGTCCTCACCTGGGGCAAGAAGCTGCTGCCGAAGGAGGTTTCGGTCCAGGACCGCCACGACACCCCCAGCAGCCCGCAGGAGCGGGAACTCACCGCACAGACCATGCTCTACATGGCCGACGAACTCGGTGTGAAACGGCGTCCGCTGCTCGGCGTGTCCCTGCTCGCCGGCCTGGCACCGGTAGCGGCGGTCGCCGCCGCACCCCTGATCGGTGGGTTGATCGAGGACCCGCACGAGAACAACCAACTCTTCCGGACCGGGTTCGCCCCCGCCGACAACGACGGAGTGATCACCCGGATCAGACTCGTCCGCGAGGACGGCCGGGCCGTCCGCCCGGCGGACATCAGTGCTGCCGGCCAACTCACCGTCTTCCCCGGAATCCCGCAGGGCGTGAGCAACCGCTACGCGGACTCGCCGACGCTGCTGATCCACCTTCGTGAGGAGGAAGCGCAGGTCGCTCGCGCGAACAACCTGCGCGCCGGCAAGCAGGACTACATGTGGGCCAACTACATCGCCTACTCCAAGATCTGCACCCACGCCGGCTGCCCCGCCAGCCTGTACGAACAACAGACCAACCGGCTGCTCTGCCCCTGCCACCAGTCCCAGTTCCTCATCACCGACAACGCCAAACCGATCTTCGGCCCGGCCAACCGGCCCCTGCCCCAGCTGCCGATCGAGGTGGACGACGAGGGCTTCTTCGTCGCCAGGTCCGACTATCAGGACGCGATCGGTCCGGACTTCTGGGAGCGGCCCTGACCGGCCGGTTGCCGGTCGTGCCCGGAGCGCTCCCGCCGCACGCTCTGGCCGGCGACCTGAGCCGACGGCCGGGCGAGGCGCGCGTCCCGGCCGTGGACCCGGCTGGGGCAGGATGGCGGGGTGCGTGCCTCCCGGCTGATCTCCCTGGTCCTGCTCCTGCAGTCCCGGGAGACGATGACCGCCGCCGAGCTGGCCCGGGAGCTGGAGGTCTCCGAGCGGACGGTCTACCGGGACGTGCTGGCGCTCTCCGCCGCCGGGGTGCCGGTCTACGCCGACCGGGGCCGGGCCGGCGGCTACCGGCTGCTCGGCGGCTACCGGACCCGGCTGACCGGGCTGACCCGGGACGAGGCGGAGGCGCTCTTCCTCGCCGGGCTGCCCGGGCCGGCCGGCGACATGGGGCTCGCCGACGCGGTCGCCGCCGCCGAACTGAAGGTCCTCGCCGCGCTGCCGCCGAGCCTGCGCGACGCGCCGGCCCGCACCGGGCAGCGGTTCCACCTGGACGTGCCGGGCTGGTTCCGCGACTCCACCCCGCCGCCCCTGCTCGCCGACCTGGCCCGCGCGGTCTGGGCGGACCGGGTGGTGGAGCTGCGATACCGGCGCGGCGACCGGGAGGTCACCCGCCGGGTCGAGCCGTACGGGCTGGTGCTCAAGAGCGGGACCTGGTACCTGGTCGGCCGCGTCGGGGACGACACGCGCACCTACCGGGTGGACCGGGTGCTCGACGTCGTGCCGGCCGCCGAGGGGTTCACCCGGGACGAGGACTTCGACCTGGGCGGGTACTGGCGGGAGCAGGCCGAGGCGTTCCTGCGGGCGATGCTCCGGGAGTGGATCACCGTACGGGTGAGCCCTGCCGGCCGGGGCGCGCTGCGCCGGGCCTCCGACACCCCGTTCGGCTACGACGAGGCCCTCGCCGCCGGCGTTCCCGACGGGCAGGGGTGGCTGGTCACCCGGCTGCCCGTCGAGTCCGTCGACGTGGCGTACGACCTGGTGCTCCGGGTCGGTCCGGAGCTGGAGGTGCTCGACCCGCCGGAGCTGCGGGAGCGGCTGGCGGAGGCGGCCCGGCGCCTGGGCGAGCTGTACGGCGCTCAGCGGTAGTCGGAGACGTCCGCCTTCCGGCCGCCCTCGACGACCTCCGCGATGTACTTGAAGCCCTGCGGCCGGCTGCCGTCGAGGTCGGTGAAGCCGTACACGGTCGCCAGTTCGCCGCTGTCGGTGGACTTCCCGTTCCACCGGTCCTTGTCGGGGTCGGCGGCCAGCGCGGCGACCGCCCGCCCGACGTACGCCGGGGTCTCCGAGATGACGAAGTCCGGCTCCTTGGCGACGGCGTCGCGCCAGTTCTCCTCGGCGACGCCGAAGTGGTCCAGCATCGCCTCCGAGCGCAGCCAGCCGGGGGTGACCGCGACCGCCGTGCACCCGTGCGGCTTCAGCTCCTCGGCCTGGACGAACGCGAGCCGGTTGACGCACGTCTTGGCCAGGTCGTAGAAGGCCGACAGCCGGTAGTGGGTGTCGTTGTACGCCTTGGTGCCGTCACCGATCTCCACCACCAGCCCGCCGGGGTTGCGGATCAGCAGCGGCAGCGCGAAGTGGCTGGTGATCAGGTGGGTGTGCACGGCCAGTTCCAGGGTGCGGAAACCCTTGTCGAGCGGCTGTTCCAGACCGGTTCGTTCCAGGTGACCAGGTGGTCGCTGCCCCACACGTCGTTGACCAGCACGTCGAGCCGGCCCTGTTCGGCGTCGATCCGGGCGATCAGGTCGCGGACCTGCTCGGGCACCGTGTGGTCGACCCGTACCGCGATGCCGGTGCCCCCGGCGGCGGTGACCAGTTCGGCGGTCTCCTCGATGGTCTCGGGCCGGTCCATCTCGGAGCGACCGGCCCGGGTGCTGCGGCCGGTGGCGTAGACGGTGGCCCCGGCCGCCCCGAGCTGGATCGCGATCTGCCGTCCGGCGCCCCGTGTCGCCCCGGCCACCAGCGCGATCTTCCCTTCCAGCGGTGTCGTCGTCATGCGTCGAGCCTGTCAGTGATACCTGACAGCCGAAGTCCGGTTTTGCGAACCAGGTGTCGTGGGTCATGCTCGCCGGCATGCACCTGCTGCTCTCCGGGATCGTCGGCTCGGTCGCGTACGGCCTGGCCGGGCCGGGCTCGGACACCGACCGGATCGGCGTGTTCGCCGCGCCCACGGTGGCCTTCCACGGCCTGCACCCGCCCCGGGAGTCGGTGGTCACCACCGACCCGGACGTCACCCTGCACGAGGCCGGGAAGTACGCCCGGCTGGCGCTGAGCGGCAACCCCACCGCCACCGAGCTGATGTGGCTGCCCGACGACTGCTACGAGACCCGGACGGACCTGGGCGAGCGGTTGATCGGGATCCGGTCGGCGTTCCTCAGCGCGCCCCGGGTTCGCGACGCCTACCTGGGTTACGCCGCGCAGCAGTTCCGCAGGCTGACCACCCGGGACGCCGACGGCTCCAGGTCGCGGCGCGGCGTCGGACGCGCCGAGCCGGAGTCGTCGCAGGTGGGCGGTCGGCGGCGCTCGGCGAAGCACGCCCGGCACCTGGCCCGGCTGCTGCACCAGGGCCGGGTGCTCTACGCGACCGGGATCCTGGAGATCCGGCTGGCCGACCCGCAGTGGTATCAGGCGTTCGGCGAGCGGGTCGCCGGCGGCGCGCTGGACGAGGCGGAGGCGCTGGTCGCCGAGGCGGAGCGGGACTTCGACCGGATCCGCACCCCGCTGCCGCAGCGGCCCGACGAGGCGGTGGTGGAACGCTGGCTGCTCGACGTCCGCGCCGCCCACCTGCCACCGCGGCCGACCGGGCGCTGACCCGTCCGCCGGCCGGCTCCGTGCCCGGCCACCGGCGGGCGGTCACTGCACGTCGAACTCGTTGCCCTCCGGATCGGCCATGGTGGTGTGCCGGCTGCCCCGGTCGGCCACCTCGCGCAGCACGGTCGCCCCGAGCCCTTCCAGGCGCTTCACCTCGGCCTCCCGGGCGCCCGGCTCGACGTGCAGGTCGATGTGCAGCCGGTTCTTGACCTGCTTCGGCTCCGGCACGGCCTGGAAGAGCAGCCGGCGGCCCAGGCCCATGTCACTGGCCGGGTCCGCCGGGTCGTCCGGGTGTCGGACCGCCGCCAGCTCCCGGAAGGCCCGCCGACCGTCCACCTCGACGTACGCCTGCGGCGGGAGCGCCCCGGCCTCGGCCAGCCGGTCGATCAGGGCGGTGTGGTCCTCGACCCGGTAGCCGAGGGCCTCCGCCCAGAATCCGGCCAGTCGGATCGGGTCCGCGCAGTCGATCACGAGCTTCCAGTGCAGCGCCATCGCGTCCTCCGTCACTCGTCGATCACCCCGGCCGGACGACCGGACACCTGTAACCAGTTATAGTGGTTACATGACGGACGGGGCAAGCGGACTCACCCTCATCTCCCCGGAAGGGACCCGTTACCGGTTCGACCCCGGCGCGCTCTGCCTGGAGTTCCTGACCACCGGCGGCCCCGGCGCGCTGGCCCGCTACGACGTGCTGCACCAGCCCCGCGACCTGGCCGACTGGCTGGCACTGTCCCGGCTGCGCGTCGACCCGGCCGACGTCGACACCGACGCCGACGACCTGACCCTCGCCCGGCGGCTGCGCGACGCGCTGTGGCGGATCGCGCGACGGCGTACCCGGGGCGACGCGCCGGAGCCCGCGGACCTGGCGTTGGTCAACGAGGCCGCCGCGGCACCGCCGCTGATCCCGCAGGTCACCGCCGACGGCGGGCGGGCCTGGCGGCTGCCGGCGACCGGCGGCCAGGCGCTGAGCAGCATCGCCCGCGACGCCGTCGACCTGCTCACCGGCCGCCACGCCGACCGGATCCGGGAGTGCGCCGCACACGACTGCCAACTGGTCTTCGTGGACACCTCGCGGCCCGGGCAGCGGCGCTGGTGCGCGATGGAGCGCTGCGGCACCCGGCACAAGGTCCGTGCGCTGCGCAGCCGCCGCGACTAGTCGACGATCCGGACCCGGACCCGGCGGTTGGCCCGGCCCTTGCTCTCCACCTTGACCACCTGGACCTTGCCGATCTGCGCGGTGGAGGCGACGTGGGTGCCGCCGTCGGCCTGCACGTCCAGCCCGACGATGTCGACGATCCGGACCTCCTGCTCGTCCGGCGGGATCAGGTTGGACTGGGTACGGATGATGTCCGGCAGGGCCAGCGCCTCCGCCCGGGGCAGCACCCGGACGGCGACCGCCCGGTCGGCGGCCACCTCGGCGTTGACCAGTTCCTCGATCCGGCTCTTGAAGTCCGGCGGCACCTCGGGAAGGTTGAAGTCCATCCGGGCCTCGCCGGGCTCCATGTTCCCGCCGGTGACCAGCGCCCCGAAGTCGCGGAACACCACCCCGCAGAGCACGTGCAGCCCGGAGTGCGTACGCATCAGCCGGGTGCGCCGCTCGTCGGCCACCGCGCCGGTGACCGGCGTGCCGGGCGGCGGCACCGGGTCACCCTCGGCGGGGATCAGGTAGAGGTCGTCACCCTTGCGGGTGCCCACGATCCGGGTCTGCACGCCCTGCCAGAGCAGGACGCCGTGGTCGGGCGGCTGGCCGCCGCCACCCGGGTAGAACGCCGACCGGTCCAGCACGATGCCCTGCTCGTCGGCGGCCAGCACCGTGCACTCCCACTCCCGCAGCGTGGGGTCGGCGAGATCCAGGCGATGGGTACGGCCGTGGTGTGTGACGCCCATGACGGGTGACGTTACCCGTTGAGGAACGTCGAGATCCGCTCCCGCAGGTCGGCGCGTTCGGTCCAGGCGAAGCCCGGCCGGTCGTACACGTGCAGGGTGGCGTGCGGCAGGGCGGCGGCCAACTCCTCGGCGACGTGCGCCGGGTGCAGGTCGTCGCCCACACAGCCGATCACCAGCGCCGGGGCGGTGACCGCGGCGAGCGCCGAGACGTCGCGCAGCGGGACCTGCTCCGGCAGGTCGGCCAGGCCGGGGGCGAGCCCGTCGCGCAGCAGCTGGTCCAGCCGCTGCCGCAGGTACGCCCAGCCGGCCGGGGTGTTGCGCACCGCCGGCGGCAGCTCCAGCGCGACCACCTCGGCGACGGCGGAGGCGTCCTGACCGGACACCGCGTCCAGCAGGTCGGTCAGCCGCTGCCGGGCGTCCGGGCCGCGCGGGGTGTCCAGCACGGCGGGGAGGAAGAAGACCAGCTTCTCGAATCGGTCCGGACTGTCGGCCAGCAGCCGACAGAGCGCGCCGGCGCCGAGGCTGGCCCCGAAGGCGCGGGTCGCCCCGCCGAGGTCGGCCACCGCCCGCAGGTCACGAGCGAGATCGAGGTACGTCCACGGGCCGGGCGGCGCGTCCGAGCGCCCGTGCCCACGGAACTGGAAGAAGATCCGGCGACCGGTGACCGCGCTGCCGAAGGGGCGGGTGGTGGCGATGCCGTTGCCCAACCCGTGCGCGAAGACGGTGACCGGGTCACCGGCACCGGTGACCAGCCGCTCCAGCCGTACGTCGTGCGGCGTGGCGACCAGTTCGGTCTCCGGTTCGGGCAGCGCGGGCCGCCCGGTACGCGGCGCGCCGGGGCCGGGCCCCCAGGTGCGGGGACCGCCGTCCGGTGGCGGGGGCCAGCGGAAACCCCTCACCAGAACCCTTTGCCGTCGTGCAGGTCGCGCAGCCCGACCCGGACGTCGAGCAGGTAGATCAGGCCCGCCGCGATGCCGATCAGCCCGAAGATGCTGAGCGCGCCGAAGCCGAGCAGGGTGAGCACCAGGCAGACCGCCAGGATGGCGATCCAGCCGCCCTTGGGCAGGGTGCCGATCGCCGGGAACGCGTCACCCCGCTGGGTGATCGCGTGCACCAGGGCGACTCCCTGCACGATCAGCGCGAAGACGAGCAGGATCAGATCGATCACGGAGACGATCTGGAAGACGAAGATCGGCGCGGCGATGGCCATGACGGCCAGCATATGCCGACGACCCCGGAAACGTCCCACAGGACGCTTCCGGGGTCGTACCGGCGTCGGATCCTTACTCGGCGGCCGGGCGGGTCCGCTTCGTGGCCTTCGGCAGCTTGGCCGACGGGGTGGCGGCGGCCCGGGTGGCCCGCGGGCGGGTCACCTTCGCCGCGGCCGGCTTGGCCTCGACGACCTCGGCCACCTCGGCCGGGGTGGGGACCTCGGTCTTCGCGACCGGGGTCTCCGCCGGCACGGTCTTCACCTCGGCACCGACGGTGGCGTCGGTCGCCTCGATGTCGGCGTTGACGGTGTCGGCGGCCTCCAGCACACCGGCGCCGACCACGCGCTCGCCCCGGGCGATCAGCGCGCCGTACGCGGCCAGCGCCCGCTCCTGGGCGGCGTGCGCGCCGGCCAGCACGGCGGCGGCGTTGCGGGTGGCGGCCTCGCGCAGCTTGTCCAGGTCGAGGTCGGCCGGGACGGCCTTCTCGCGCAGGCCGGTCGCGGTCAGGTTGGCGGTGCGGAAGGTCTCGGTGGCCTTCTGGCGCAGCTCGACACCGGTGACGACGGCCTTGCCGCCGAACTCGGTGACGACCTTGGTGCCGTCGGTGACGACCTTGTCGCGCAGCTCGGTCACCACGATGGGGAGCTTGCGCAGCTGCTGGTACGCCAGCTCGCCGGCGCCGGCGGCGGCGTAGAGCGGGGCCGGGATGCGGTTGGTCTTCGGCTGGGTCATGACTGTTCCTCCTCGGCCGCTCCGGCGGCCTTCCGGGCCGCCTTCGGGGCGGCCTTGCTGGTGCGGGCGCTGGTGGTGGGTGCGGGTGCCGGGCCCGCCTCGGTGACGGCCACCGATTCGAGGACGGCCTCGGTCGGGGTGCCCTCCGGCGTGGTCGGACCGGTGGCGGCCGGCGCGGCGGTGGCGGCCGCCTCGGTCGGCGCCGCCGGCGCGGTGGGCTCCGCGGTCGGGGTGGCGTCCTGGCCGGCCTCGGCGGTGGCCTCGGCGAGCCGGAGGTTCTCCCGGCGGAAGGTCTCGTAGATCTGGCTCAGCGACTGCTTCTGCGCCATCGTCAGGTCGGGGTCGACGGCGATCGCCGCGAGCACCCCCTGACCCTCCTTGTCGTCGAGCAGCCCGGCCCGCAGGTACATCGCGGGCGTGGAGACCCGCAACGCGCTGGCGAGCTGCTGGAGCACCTCGGCGCTGGGCTTGCGCAGTCCGCGCTCGATCTGGCTCAGGTAGGGGTTGCTCACCCCGGCCTGCTCGGCGAGCTGGCGCAGCGAGATCTTGGCGTTCCGGCGCAGGTCACGGATGAATCCGCCGACGTCGGGTAGATCCTTGGGTGCGGCCATGCCCCAACGGTAGCCCGCACTGCTAACTCCAGCAAGCAAAGCGCTAGCCATAGTTAGCAAGGCCACAGAGTTCGGTTGCGGACCAGCTGTGCGGTCCGTAGCTTGCTCGTCGTGACGAAGATCGACATCAACGGGGCGTCGCTCGCGTACGACGACCTGGGCAGCGGCAGCGCCGTGGTCCTGCTGCACGCCGGGATCGCCGACCGGCGGATGTGGCAGGGGCAGGTGGCCGGCCTCGCCGAGCGGCACCGGGTGATCGCCCTCGACCTGCGCGGGTACGGCGACTCCGAACTGCCACCGGGCCCGTTCGCCCACCACGACGACGTGGTCGGGCTGCTGGACGCGCTCGGTATCGACCGGGCCGCCCTGGTCGGCTGCTCCTTCGGCGGGGCGGTGGCGATCGACACCGCGCTGGCCCACCCCGCCCGGGTGTCGGCGCTCGCCCTGTTCGGCACCGCGATCTCCGGCAACGAGTGGTCCGAGGAGACCGAACGGCTGTGGGAGGAGCTGGTCGGCGAGGTCGACCCGGAGGACTTCGCCGCGACTGCCGCCGGTGAGGTCCGGTTCTGGGTGGTCGGCCCCGCCCGCCGGCCCGGGGACGTGGACCCGGAGCTGATCGCGTTCGCCGAGGAGATGGACCAGCGCGCCCTCGCCGCCGAAGTGGCGCTCAGCGCGGTGGAGGTCGAGGAGCTGGACCCGCCGGCGATCGGGCGTCTCGGCGAGCTGCGGCTGCCGGTGCTGGTCACCGCCGGGGCGGCCGACATCCGGGACATCGCCCGGCTCGCCGACCGGATCGCGGCCGAGGTGCCCGGCGCGGTGCGCCTGCCCGACGTGCCGGACGCCGCCCACCTGCTGCCGCTGGAGCGCCCCGAGGCGGTCGCCGCCGCCCTGCGCGACTTCCTGCCCTGACCCGGGTCCCCCGGCGGCGAGCGGCGGTGTGCCTGCCGTCGGACACCGATCCACGCCGCCGGAGCCGACCGGCGCCGTGCCGCCGGTCCGGGGCGGGTCACCAGACGGGGCGTACCGCGCCCACCGGCAGGCCGCCGCCGAGCAGCGGCAGCTCCGCGTACTCGACGAGCACCGGGGCCTCGACACCGAGCCGGCGCAGCGCGGAGACCAGCACCGGCATCCGGGCCCGGCCCGCGCCGTCGTCGATCTTCAGGGCGACCGCGCCGACGCCCGGGACGGCCGCCGCGATGACGCCCTCCGCGCCCACCTTGGCCAACGCCCCGGGTACGCCCCGCATCAGCCGGGTGTCGTCCGCCTCGGTCCCGCCCACCAGCTCCGGGTACGCCCGCATCGCGTCGGCGACCGTCCGCTCGACCGACCCCGGCTCGGCGGAGACCAGCCGCAGGTACGCCCGCGCCAGCCCGCTCAGCGAGACGGCGAGCACCGGGGCGCCGCAGCCGTCCACCCCGACGGCTGCCGTCTCCTCCCCGGTGAACTCCTCGATCGCGGCGGTCAGCCGCTGCTGCAACGGGTGCTCCGGCCGCCAGTAGCCGTCCAGCGGCCAGCCGGCGGCGAGGCAGGTGAGCAGCATCCCGGTGTGCTTGCCGGAACAGTTCATCTGCGTGCGGGTCGGCCCGCCACCGGCCCGCAGCACCGCCGCCCGGGCGGCGTCACCGACCGGCAGGTCCGGCGGGCAGTGCAGGGCGTCGGCGTCCAGCCCCGCGCCGGCCAGCAGCGCCCCGACCCGGGCCAGGTGGAACTCCTCGCCGGCGTGGCTGGCCGAGACCAGCGCGATGTCGGCCGGGTCGGTCAGCGGCAGCCCGGCGCGGAGCATCCCCACCGCCTGCATCGGCTTGCTCGACGAGCGCGGGAAGATCGGCGAGGCGACGTCCCCCGCCCCGGCCACCGGCGTGCCGGCGGCGTCGAGCACCACCACCGAGCCACGGTGGACGCCCTCCACGAAACCGGACCGGACCACCTCGGCGAGCGGCGCGCCGCCCTCGTACGTCTTTCCCACGGAGTGGACGGTACCGAGGCCCCCGACCGGGTCGCCGCCGGGGTGACCAGGGACGCGGCTGCGGCACGTACAGGGGTGGTGGGCGGCGGCGGCCTTACAGGCCGAGCAGCTGCCGGGCCTCGGCGGTGGTCAGCGGCGGGCGCTGGGCGAGCTGGGCGAAACCGACCGCGCGGGCGACGAGCTGCATGTTGGACTCCACCGGCCGCCCCTTGGCGTACGTGACGGTGTCCTCCATGCCGACGCGCAGGTGACCGCCGGCCGAGAGCGAGGCCAGCATCACCGGAATGGTGCTGCGGCCGATGCCGGTGGCCGAGAAGGTGGCGCCTTCGGGCAGGTCGCGCAGCATCTGCGCAGCGGCGACCAGGGTGGCGGTGGTGCCCGGCATCCCGCCCGGCACGCCCATCACGAAGTCGACGTGCACGTGGCCGCCGTGCGGCAGGCCGTACTTGCCGAGCAGCCGCTGGAGGGCGGTGAGGTGGCCGAGGTCGAAGATCTCGTATTCCGGCACGACGCCGCGCTCCTGCATCCGGGTGTGCAGGTCGACGATGAACTCCCAGCGGTTGAGGAAGACGTCGTCGCCGAAGTTGACCGTGCCCATGGTGCAGGAGGCCATGTCCGGGCCGGCATCGAGCACGGCGAGCCGGGCGGACTCCGGGTCGGTGACCGCGCCGCCGGAGGAGAGCTGCACGATCAGGTCGGTGCTCTCCCGCAGCGCGGTCACGGTCTCCCGCAGCCGGCCCTGGTCCAGGGTCGGCTTCGCCTCGTCGTCGCGGATGTGGACGTGGATCACGGCGGCGCCGAGCGCCTCGCACTCCTTGGCGGTCAGCAGCAACTCGTCGAGGGTCACCGGCAGCGCCGGCACCTCCGCCTTGGCCGACTCCGCGCCGGTGGGGGCAACCGTGATCAACGTCCCTGTCGTCATGCCCGGATCCTAGACGCCCACCCGTCACCGAGTCGACGCCCGGAGCGCGTCACGACGGAAGAATCGCGCGTGTCACGCCGGCGGAGCGGAAACCTTCCTGCGAGATGCGCCTAGGCCGGTCACCCTTACGCCGGGTCGATCGCGGCGGCGCTCTCCCCCACCAGCAGCCGGGCGTCGTCGGCGACGTTGCGCTTGACCACGGCGAGGGCGACCTGACCCAGCTCGTGGTGGTGCACGGCGGTGCCGACGAAGCCGACCGCCCGGCCGTCGAGCGTGACCGGCGTGCCGGCGGCCGGCGGTTGGTCGGTGGTCACCCCGTCCAGGTGCAGCAGGACGAGCCGACGCGGCGGCCTGCCCATGTTGTGCACCCGGGCCACCGTCTCCTGACCTCGGTAGCACCCCTTGTCCAGGTGCACCGCCGAGCCGATCAGGCCCACCTCGGCGGGGATGGTCCGATGGTCGGTGTCCACCCCGGCCCGGGGCCGCCGGGCGGCCACCCGCACCGCCTCGTACGCCCACAGCCCGGCCACCGGCACCCCGTTGCCGCGCAACTCGGCGACGACCCGGTCCATGGCCGGCCGGGGCACCAGCAGGTCCACCCCGAGCGGACCCCGGCGGGCCCAGCCGCCGGCGGGCAGCGGCTTCACGTCGTACACGACGGTGGGCCGGGGTGGCAGCTCACCGGAACGGAACTTCGGACCCGGCACCGCGACCGCGTCGGGCTCGGCCAGCCCGGTCACGCCGAGCGTGCCGACGGCCTCGGCGGCCTCCGGGCCGACCAGCGAGAGCAGCGCGTGGTCGGCGGTGGCGTCACGCGGCTCCACCTTGCTGAAGAACCGCATCCGTTCCAGGTACGACAGCAGCCCGGCGGTCATGCCCGGCTCGGTGTCGAGCCAGGTGGTCTCACCGTCCTCGGCGACCATCGCGTGCTGCTCGACGTGACCGTGCGGGCTGAGCACCAGCAGCTCGGTCCCCTGCCAGGGCCGCAGCGTCGCCAGGTGCTGGCTGGTCAGGGTGTGCAGCCACCCGATCCGCTCCTCGCCGGGCACCGCCACGACGCCCCGGTGCGACCGGTCCACCAGCGCCACGGCCGTCTCCAGGGTGCGCTGCTCACGCATCGGGTCGCCGTAGTGCGCGGCCACGCCCCGGACCCCGGCCGCCCGGTGCTCCGGGTCCGGCTGGTCCCGGCTGGCCTCGTCGATCGCCTCGACGGCCACCGCTCCCGCGATGTCGATCATTTGGGCTCCCCGTCCTCGCAGTTGCCGCAGACGCCGAAGAGCGCCACGTGCCCGATGTCCACCCGGAACCCGCGCTCGGTCGCCAGCCGGTCGGCCAGCGGGCGCATCAGCTCCGGGTCGATCTCGTCGATCGCCCCGCACTCCCGGCAGACCAGGTGGACGTGCTGGTGCTCACCGGCCGCGTGGTAGGTCGGCGAGCCGTGCGACAGGTGGGTGTGGGTCACCAGCCCGAGCCGCTCCAGCAGCTCCAGCGTGCGGTAGATGGTGGTGATGTTGACCCCGGCGGCGACCTCACGGACCGCCGTGTGCACCTGCTCCGGCGTGGCGTGTCCCAGATCCAGCACGGCCTGGAGCACCAGCTGCCGCTGGGCCGTCAGCCGCAGCCCACGGGAGCGGAGCATTTCCGCGAGGGAGGATTCGGACACCGTTCGATCATAGTTCGGCCGCCCGGCGCCCCGGTCGACCGTCGCCGGGCGACGGTCGGCTCCCGGCGGAGAGCTCCAGGCTGGCGGGTACCGCCCGGAACGCCTGCTCCATCCGCTCGACCAGGGCTTCGAGTCCTCCCGGGCCGCCGTCGAGCACCCAGGCCCGGGCGGCCAGGCGCCAGGCGGTGAGGAGCAGGCCGGCCAGGACCTGGGGCCGGAGGTCTCCCGGCGGCAACGCGAGCTTGTCGGCCACCCGCTCGGCGAGACGCTGCTCCACCTCGACCCGGTGGTGCTCGGCGTACGCCAGGAGGGCGGGGGCGGTCCGTACGAGCCGGCGGGTGGCGACGTAGCGCTGCGCCCAGTCGGGTCCGAGCCCCGTCACCACGGCCCGCAGCAGGTCGCTCAACCCGGTCAGCACCCCGCCGGAGAGCGGATGCCCGTCCAGCGCGGCCAGGTAGGCCGACCAGAGCTCCACCTCCGCCTCGATCGCGGCGGCCTCCTTCGCCGGGAATATCCGGAAGAAGCTGCTCCGGGAGACCTCCACCGCGTCGACCAGATCGTCGACGGTGGTCGTGTCGAAGCCCCGCTCGGTGAACAGGCGCAGGGCGGCGTCGGCGAGCGCCCGGCGGGTGCGCAGCTTCTTGCGCTCCCGCAGCGGCAGGGCCCGGTCCGGGCTCGACGGCGAGGTCATGGCAGCACCCTAACCGGCGCATCTATTGACACTGCTTGCCAATTGAGACTCAGTGTCAGTAGGGTATCGGCGTCACTTGATCGAGCAAGGGAGCAACCATGTCGACCACCCCGACCCTCGACGGACGGATCCTGGGACTGGCCCACCACGCCACCCGGGCGGTCCTGGAACAGCAGCTCGCCTCCACCGGGACGACCTTCCGCCAGTCCGTCGCCCTCACCGCGATGGCCAGGGCGGGCGGCGCGCTCCTCCGCTCCCACCTCGTCGCCCAGCTGACCGACGGCCTGAAGCTCGACGCGTCCGCCGCGCTGGCCACGGTCGGCGAACTGGTCGACGCCGGGCTGGTGCAGGCGGCGCCGGGTGCGGACCCCCGACTGGAGTTCACCGCGGCGGGCACGGCACATCAGGACCGGCTCGCCGAGATCGCCACCGGCATCGGCCGGCGGGTGTACGCCGACATCCCGACCGACGACCTGGCCACCGCCGCGCGCGTGCTGACCCTCGTCACCCAGCGGGCGAACGCCGAGCTGGCGTCGGCCGAGGGCTAGACCCGACACCCGGCCGTACGCTGGACGGCCATGGAGGCACCGAGGATCGCCGTGCTGGGTCGGGGAGTCGTACCGGCGGGAGATCCCGTGCTGCGCGGCGACGACCTCGGCGTGCTGCACGGCGACGGCCTGTTCGAGACGATGCACCTGCGTGGTGGCCGGCCCTGGCTGCGGGACGCACACCTGGCCCGGCTGCGGGCCGGCGCCGCCGCCGTGGAGCTGCCGCTGCCGCCGGAGGACGCCCTGGTCGAACTGCTGGACACGGTGACCGTCGGGTGGCCGGCACAGGTGGAGGGGGCGCTACGGCTGGTCTGCACGCGCGGCCCGGAGGGCGGCGGTCTGCCGACCGTCTACACCACCCTCGCCGAGGTGCCGGCCGCCTCGAAGCGGGCCCGGCGCGACGGGGTCACGGCGGCCGGCCTCTCCCTCGGGGTCCCGGCCGCCGCCCGCCCCGCACTGCACTGGCTGCCCGCCGGCGTCAAGTCGACCTCGTACGCCGTGAGCGCCGCGGCCCGGCGCTGGGCGGCCCGCAACGGCGTGGACGAGGCGCTCTGGCTCTCCAGCGACGGGTACGTGCTGGAAGGGCCGAGCGCCAACGTGGTCTGGCTGGAGGGCGGCACGCTCTGCACGGTGCCGGCCGCCGCGACGGGGATCCTCCCCGGCACCACCTGCGCCTGGCTCCTCGCCCACGCCGCCGACGTCGGCTTCGCCGCCGACGAACGCATGGCGACCCCGCAACGACTGGCCGACGCCGACGGGGTCTGGTTCACCTCGTCCGTACGCGGCCTGGTCGAGATCCGCGCCCTCGACACCACCCGGCTCCCCCGCTGCCCCCACACGCAGCGGCTCCAGACCCTCCTGGCCCACCCCGTCCCCGGACGGTGAGGTCGACCGGACCACCGCCCCAACACCGATCGAGAGGCTCGCGTCACGGCGACGCGGGCCTCTCGATCGACAGGGCGAACGGGGTGCGGGCGGGATCAGCCGGCCACGCGGACGAGACGGGCGGAGAGGTGAGGGCTGAGCGGGTGGCCCACGCCGGCCATCTCCTGGGCGTAGAGCAGCGCACCCTCGACGATGCCGAACAGGCGGGCACCGGCGGTGACCTCCTTGGCGGTGGCCGTACGCAGCACCGCGTCGGTGGCGAACTCGATCTGGGTGCCCTTGCGCTTGCCGATGTGCAGCTCCATGATCCCGGTCGGGGTCGTCATCAGAGCTTCCAGCTCGTCGGTGGCCCGGTCGCCGTGCAGCACCGGACGCCACCAGCCCACCTCACGCCCGGCCGGGCGCACCGGCCGGCTCTGCTCGTCGAGGAGCCAGGCGCGGGACTCGTAGAACAGGAACGGACGGCCGTCGTGGCTGATCCGGATCTCCTGCGCGAAGTCGAAGTCCTCGATCGTGGGGAAGCCGCCCCGGCCCCGGCCGCGCCACACCCCGACGTACGGCAGCAGGCCGTCCAGCGTCGGGTGCAGCTTCGGGCCGACCCGCAGGTCGTGGCTCTCCTCGTACGGGTACTCCCCGACCGGCGGCGCGTTCAGCCACGGCGGTTGCAGCGGATTCTCATCGCTCACCGCTCACTCCGCCCTTCTCCGTTCGCGACTGCGGGGCTCGCAGACCCGGCTCGCTCCTCGCGCTCACCAATGTCCTCTCGATATGCGTACCGCCAGGTAGACCAGGCCACCGGCGAGCGCGCCGAGGCCCGCGACCAGCAGGCTGACGAACCCGATCTCGGTAACCATCATGGTCATCCTATGCTGGCTGCCATGGCTCGCACTCTCGTCGTCAAGGCCACCGCCGGGGCGGACGCGCCCGAGCGGTGCGCCCAGGCCTTCACCGTCGCCGCCACCGCCGCGGCCGCCGGGGTGCAGGTGTCGCTCTGGCTGACCGGTGAGTCGACCTGGTTCGCGCTCCCCGGCCGGGCGGAGCAGTTCGAGCTGCCGCACTCCGCGCCCCTGGCCGAACTGCTGCACGTCATCCTGACCACCGGCCGGGTGACCGCCTGCACCCAGTGCGCCGCCCGCCGGGACATCGGCCCGGGCGACGTGCTCCCCGGCGTACGCATCGCCGGCGCGGCCGTCTTCGTCGAGGAGACGATGGCGGAGGGGGCGCAGGCGCTGGTCTACTGACCGGCCGCACCCTGCCGAATCCACCCCACGTGGCCTGCCGATACCGGCCCGACGTGTCGGTCGACTGCCTACCATTCGGATGTGGCCGAGGCGATCGAGCAGTTCTTCGCATCGCTGCCGGCGCGCGCCCCGGCGGTCCTGCGTGCCCCGGTCAGCGGGACCCTCCAGATCGACCTCACCAACGGCAACCGCACCGACCACTGGCTGGTCCAGCTCGGTCCCGGCGAGGCGGTCGTGAACCGGGCACGCGGCCCGGCCGACGCGATCTGGAACAGCAGCGCCGATCTCTTCGAACGGCTGGTCACCGGGCGGGCGCAGAGCGTCTCCGCGGTCCTGCGCAACGAGACCACCTACAGCGGCAACGTCATGCTCTTCCTCGTCTTCCGGCGGTTCTTCCCCAACCCGCCCGGCGTGCGCGACCCCCGGGAGATCACCCGAGAGCAGGCCCGACACGCATGATGAAGCAACTGGTGAGCATCCTCGACGGCAACACCTTCCTGGTCAGCGACCGGCGTGGGGACGTCGAGCCCTCGTACGACTTCCCCACCGGGCTCTTCTCGTTCGACACCCGGTTCCTCTCCACCTGGCTGCTCACCCTGGACGGCGAACGGCTGCACGCCCTCTCCATCGACGACGCGCAGTCCTTCCGGACGCGGTACTTCCTCGTCCCCGGCGAGCCCACCCACTACCTCGACGCCAAGGTGTCGGTCATCCGCAACCGGGCGATCGGCGGCAGCCTCGGCGAGGAACTGACCGTGCTCAACCACTCCGGGCAGGAGATGCGGTTCACCATCCGGATGGACATGGGCTCCGACTTCGCCGACCTGTTCGAGATCAAGCACAAGGGGCGGAAGAAGGGCGCCACCACGGCGGTCGTCGGGGAGAACGAGCTGCGGCTGACCTACCGGCGGGAGGCGTTCCACCGGGAGGCGGTGATCACGAGCACCGCGCCGGCGCAGGTCGACCAGGGCGGGATGACCTGGTCGGTCACGGTCGGCGCGCACCAGGAGTGGAGCACCCGGCTGCACGTGGCGACGACGATCTACGGCGCCCGGGGCGAGGACTTCCGGGCCACCACCCCCCTGAGCGGCACCCGCAGCCCCGAGGCGATCCGGATCGAGCAGCAGCAACTGGTCGACAGGGCGCCGAAGCTGGGCTGCGACTGCGAGCCGCTGGCCGGGGCGTACCACCAGAGCCTCAACGACCTGGGCGCCCTACGGTACGAGTCGATCACGCTCGGCGTACGGCTGCTCGCCGCCGGACTGCCGTGGTTCATGACCCTGTTCGGCCGGGACAGCATCCTGACCTCGCTCCAGGTGCTGCCCTTCCTGCCCGAACTGGTGCCGCCGACCATCAAGATGCTCGCCGGCCTGCAGGGGTACCGCCTCGACGACTTCCGCGACGAGGAGCCCGGCAAGATCCTGCACGAGCTGCGGTACGGCGAGACCGCCGGCTTCGAGGAACAGCCGCACTCCCCCTACTACGGGTCGGCCGACTCGACGCCGCTCTTCGTCATCCTGCTCGACGAGTACGAGCGCTGGACCGGCGACAGCCAACTGGTGAAACAGCTGGAGTTCTCCGCGCGGGCCGCGCTGAACTGGATCGACACCTACGGCGACCTGCTCGGCACCGGGTACCTCTGGTACCAGACCCGCAACCCGGAGACCGGCCTGGAGAACCAGTGCTGGAAGGACTCCTGGGACGCCATCTCGTACGCCGACGGACGGCTGCCCGGCTTCCCCCGGGCCACCTGCGAACTCCAGGGGTACGCGTACGACGCGAAGCTGCGCGGGGCCCGGATGGCCCGGCTGTTCTGGAACGACCCCAGCTACGCGGACCGGCTGGAGCGGGAGGCCGCCCTGCTCAAGGAGCGCTTCAACCGCGACTTCTGGATACCGGAGCGGGACTACTACGCGCTCGCCCTCGACCGGGACGGGCGGCACGTGGACGCCCTCACCTCCAACATCGGGCACCTGCTGTGGAGCGGCATCGTCGACGAGACCCGGGCCGCGCGGGTCGCCCACCACCTGCTCGGCCCGCGGCTCTTCTCCGGCTGGGGCGTGCGTACCCTCGCCACCGGGGAGGGACGCTACAACCCGGTCGGCTACCACGTCGGGACGGTCTGGCCCTTCGACAACTCGTTCATCGCCTGGGGACTGGCCCGCTACGGCTTCCGGGAGGAGGCCGGGAAGATCTGCGAGAGCATGCTCAGCGCCTCCCGCTACTTCGACGGTCGGCTCCCGGAGGCGTTCGCCGGCTACGACCGCGCCCTCACCGAGTACCCGGTGCAGTATCCGACGGCGTGCAGCCCGCAGGCCTGGTCGGCGGGGACGCCCCTGCTGCTGCTCCGGGTGCTGCTCGGGTTGGAGCCGCAGGGCGAGCACCTGATCATCGACCCGGCGGTGCCGGAGGGCATGGGCCGGGTGGAGCTGCTCGACATCCCCGGCCGTTGGGGCAAGGTCGACGCCCTGGGCCGCAGCCGGACCGCCCAGGACAACGTGCGCGCCTACTGACCCCGGGCCCGGGCCGTCCGGACCGTGGGCCCCGGGCCGCCGCGCGGACCGGACATCCGCGGCCGACGTGCCGATCAGGCCCGGCGCGGCGGTCAGGAACAGCCGGTGGAGGCGGCGAGGCGTACCCGCTCGCCGGTCGCGTCGGCCAGGACGACGACGGGGCCGCGCCGCCAGGCGTACACCTCGGGGGTGTCGACCAGCGCGGCGCCGGCGGCCAGCGGCTTCAGCCCGGCCAGCGACACCGGCGCGGCGCCGCCGTCGACCCATCCGGTCCGCGCGGTCCCGCCACCGGGGCAGCTCGCGACGACCTGCTCGACCGAGTCGTCGGCCGGGCGGCCCAACGCCGCCAGCGCCTCGTCCAACGCGGGCTCACCGGGGTAGCCCGGCAGCAGGTCGGCGATCGCCACGTCATCCAGCGGCCGGCAGCCGGTCTGCACGTCGAACCGGACCCGCCCAGGGGTGACCACCCGCCCCTCGACCAGCACGAACTCGCCCGCGTCCGCGCGCAGGCGGGGGCCGGTCGAGCCGGCCCGCACCCCGGCCCGCCAGTCGTCGGGGAGCCGGTCGGCGACCGACTCCAACAGCGCCCGCTCGCCGCCCTCGGCCACCACCACGTCGACGCCCCGGGTCAGCTCGGCGCCGTCGTCCACCGGGGTGACCCGGCAGCCCTCCTCGACCCGTTGCCCGGTCATCGCCCAGGCGCCGTCACCGACGGCGGCGACCAGCTGCCCGACCGAGCGGTCGACCACCGGGACGGCCTGACCGAGAGTGCGCTGCTCGCGCACGGTCGGCGTGTCGGTCCGCACCGACCACCAGGTCGACACGCCGAGCAGCACCGTCCAGAGCACGGTCACGACCAGCAGCCAGCGCGGCCACCCGCTGCGGGGGGTCGGCTCGGGGGGACCACTCGGCGGGGCCCACCCCGCCTGGACAGCACCGCTCACCCGGCCATGGTGTCACGCGTGCGCCGCCCGTCTCCGCTGACCCGGGTCGGGCCCACCACCCGGTGCGGGCCAGCCCCGGCAGGGACCCCCGCCCCGACGCCGACATCGGGGCGGCCCGGTGGCGCCGAGGACCGCCGCGTGCGGCGAAACGGTCGGGGGCCGGGAGAGGTCGGGGGGGGTGGGCGGGAGGGAGGAA
>NZ_JBNADX010000033.1:0-16083 GCF_049629545.1 Micromonospora citrea | reverse complement strand
CTGTTTGGTACCGGTCACCCTCCGCGGAGGGTGACCGGCCCCGGGCCGATCAGAGCGTGGGTCAGGCGGCGACGGTCACCGAGACCTCGTTGATCCCGCGCTCGGCGGTCACGGCGGTGTCGCCGTTGCCGTGCCGGGACAGCGCCCGCAGCGTCCAACTGCCCGGCGCGGCGAAGAAGCGGAACTGCCCGGCCGGAGAGGTGACCACCTCGGCGGTGAACTCGCCGGTGGAGTCGAGCAGCCGGACGTACGCGCCCGGCACGGCCTCGCCCGCGTCGGAGCGGACGACGCCGGTGATGACGGTTTCCTTCTCCAGGTCCAGGCTGGCCGGCAACGGCGCGGCCTGGTCGGGAGCGGCGCAACCGGCGGCGGTAGGAGCAGTCATGGTGATCAGGCCTCCCCGGGCTCGTCGCCGAGCGCCACCGGCACACCGACCAGCGAGCCGTACTCGGTCCAGGATCCGTCGTAGTTCTTCACGTTGCGGTGGCCGAGCAGCTCCTGGAGCACGAACCAGGTGTGCGAGGAGCGCTCGCCGATCCGGCAGTACGCGATCGTCTCCCGGCTGTCGTCCAGCCCGGCGTCGGCGTAGATCTTCCGCAGCTCGTCGTCGGACTTGAAGGTGCCGTCCTCGTTGGCCGCCTTGGACCACGGCACGCTGATCGCGGTCGGCACGTGGCCGGCGCGCTGCGCCTGCTCCTGCGGCAGGTGGGCGGGGGCGAGCAGCCGGCCGGCGTACTCGTCGGGGCTGCGGACGTCGACCAGGTTCCTGGTGCCGATCGCGGCGACCACGTCGTCGCGGAAGGCGCGGATCGAGGTGTCCGGCTCCTGCGCGACGTACTGGGTCCCCGGGCGCTCCACCTTGTCGGTGACCAGCGGACGGGCGTCCAGCTCCCACTTCTTGCGGCCGCCGTCGAGCAGCTTGACCTCGCGGTGACCGTAGAGCTTGAAGTACCAGTACGCGTACGCGGCGAACCAGTTGTTGTTGCCGCCGTAGAGGACGACGAGGTCGTCGTTGGCGATGCCCCGCTCCGACAGGAGCGCCTCGAACTGGGCCTTGTTGACGAAGTCCCGGCGCACCGGGTCCTGCAGGTCGGTCTTCCAGTCGAGCTTGATCGCCCCGGCGATGTGGCCGGTGTCGTAGGCCGAGGTGTCCTCGTCGACCTCGACGAAGACGACGCCCGGGGCGTCGATGTTCTTCTCGGCCCATTCGGCCGAGACGAGTGCGGTGTCGCGACTCATCAGATCACTCCCTGGTGAGGATGGATGGTGAGCCAGCGCGGGGATCGAAATCGGTGATTGTCGCACCACGCGCGGGACCCATAGAGGAACGGATCACGGGTTCGTGCGACGGCGCCGCTGCCGGGCGTACGGGAGGGAACCGGGAAGGGTACGCGGACCCTGAGTGCCGGTGGCCGCTAGGCGGCCGGAGACAGCCCCGCCGTCAGATGACGGAGCGACACAGGCAGGTGGCCACGCGGCACAGGTCGACCGCGCGCCGTTTGGTGAGGTGCGTCCCCATGAGCAGGGAGCCTACCAGCGGTCCCGGAGAGTGCCACCGAACCGACCAGCATCCGGGACGCCGACCGGGACGCACCGGCCGACGCCCCGGCGGTGAGCAGGGGTTGCGCCGCCGATCAGGCGGCCTGGTTGAGGGGGACGTCCTTCGCGTCGGCGGTCACCGTGAGCCCCTCGGGGCGCGGTTCCACCTTGCGGACGTTGAGCTGGAACGGCAGCTCGGGCAGGGGCACGTCGATCGAGATGCCCCTGGCGTAGTTGCTCAGCAGCGTCCGGGCCAGCGGCACCGCCGGCAGCCCCTCGGCGTCCAGGTCGTTGAAGCGCAACGCCACCTTGTTGCCCTCGGCGACCGTCACGTCGGCGGTGCCGGTGACGGTGAGCTTCTGCCCGAGGATGTCCACCGGGGCGGTGACGACCAGCCGGCCGTCCTGCTCGCCGAGCTTCAGCCCGGGGCGGTCCAGCAACTCGGCCAGGCTGTCGTAGGTGACGGTGCCGGTGCCGTCCACGGTCTCCGCGACCACGTCGCCCTGGCCGGAGCGGAGGGTGTCCAGGGAGGCCTGGACGTTGCGGGCGTCCACGTCGAGCCGGGGCACGCTCACCGCGTTCCCCTCGACCGCGCCCTGCACGTCGGTGAGGACGATGGAGATCCGCTCGTACCGGCCGTTCACCACCTGGGTGAGGAACGGGAAGCCGCCCACGTCGACCTGCGGCGGGGCGGACTGCGCCTGCTGCTTGGCGATCTCCTGCTTCACCTGGTCGGCGATGGCGCGCTCGGCCACTCCGGCCGCCACCCGGTCGGCCACCACCAGCAGCCCGACCAGGAGCAACAGCAGGACGAGCAGCGTCACGAGCACCTTGCGCCCGCGCCGCCGGGGACGCTCCTCGTACGCCGGGTACGCCTCAGCCACGCCGCCTCCTTGTCGTCGCCGTCGCGCTGCGCGACGCCTCTCCTACCGGCGTCGCCACGCGGCGCACCGTTTGGTACCCGACGGCCGGAACGCTCAACCGTCCGCTCAGAGGAAGAGCACGCACATGGCGTACGCGGCCGGCGCGGCCAGCGCGAAGCCGCCGAGCGGACCCTGCATGTGCCGGGCGATCCACATCGTCGGCGGCTCACCGGCCATCAGCCGGCCCGCCTCGGCATACCCCACCGCGAGGTCGGCCAGGACGGCGGCGACCGCCGCGACCAGGCCGATGATCGCGGCCCTGGTGGGCGTGAACGGGGTGACCAGGTAGCTTCCGAGAACGGCGCTGACCAGGGTGCCGGCCATCGCGCCGCCGACCACGCCGGCCGCCCCGCGGGGCACCTGCGGGGCGAGTCGCGGCCACGGCGCCACCGCGTCGGTGAGCCGGGCGACGGTGAGCGCGACGCCGCTGGCGGTCAGGCAGACGGTGATCGCCTGGGTGCCGGCCGGGATCCGACTGAGGGTGATCAGCGTGCCGAACGCGACCACCCCGACCACGATCAGCAGGGTGGTGCCGAGCGAGTCGGTGACCCGTACCCGGTCGACCCGGCGGACGAGCTGGCCGAGCACGCCGAGCAGGAAGCCGCCCGCGGCCACGTACCCCAGCGGGGCCAGCCCGGCGACGTCGGACTGCACCGCGGCGGTGTCGGCCGCGGCGGCCACCACGGCGCTGACCAGCGCGACGAGCAGCAGCGCGGGTGGGCGCATGGCCATCGTCCAGGCCAGGACGAAGAGCAGCTGCACGCCGAAGACGATGAACGCGAACGGCAGGCGGTGCCCCGGGCCCGCGGTCTGCGCGCCGAGCACCAGGCCGACACCGAGCAGGGCGGCGAAGCCCGCGACGGTCAGCGAGAGCGGCTTGCGCACCTCGACCGGTTCGACGTCCTCCTCGTCCGGCTCGACCGGCTCGTCCTCGGCGCGACGGGGCGCACCGCCCTTGCGGAAGCGGCGCGGCCCCCGCTCGCGCCGGCTGCCGCTGTCGTCGGCCGGCCCGGTACGCGGCCCCGGCGGGAGGCCGCGGGAGGAGCCGGCCGGCCCCGGGTGCGCGTCGTCGGCCCACGGCTCGTGGCCGGTCTCGGGCGAGGTGGAGGGAAACACGCCCCGATCGTGCCAGACCAGGCCGCTCCGGCGGAGGTCACGGTTTCGGCAACGTTAAAACCTGCGGCGCGATCATGGGCAGATCCGACAAAGGGGAAAGGACGAGCCGGCCTCACCTGGGCGATCGGTTACGCTCAACGCGTAACCCGCCCGTCAGCGACGCCGGGACCCACGCAAGTTCGCAGCGCACACCCGTCAGGGTGCCCGCTGGTCGCGCGCGGCTCTGCCGCCGCCGGACGGAGGTGATCGTGTGGAGCTCCTGTTGCTGGTGACCGCGCGCGCAGGTGAACCATCGGCAGTGTTGCCGGCGCTGGACCTGCTGCCGCACTCGGTCCGCACCGCGCCCCGCGACGTCCGTACCCTGGTCGCCGGGCCGAGCCCGGACGCGGTGCTGGTCGACGCCCGCTCCGAGCTGAGCGAGGCCCGGGCCACCTGCCGGATGCTGCACGCCACGGGTCTCGGGGTGCCGCTGGTGGCGGTGGTGACCGAGGCGGGTCTGATCGCGCTCAACGCCGACTGGGGCGTGGACGACGTCATCCTGGCCGGGGCCGGCCCGGCCGAGGTCGAGGCCCGACTGCGGCTCGCCGTCGGCCGGCTGAGCAACGCCACCGCCGGCGCCGGCGGGTCGATCCGGGCCGGGGAGCTGACCATCGACCCCGACACGTACGCGGCGAAGCTCAAGGGCCGCCCGCTCGACCTCACGTACAAGGAGTTCGAGCTGCTGAAGTTCCTCGCCCAGCACCCGGGGCGGGTGTTCACCCGCGACCAACTGCTCCGCGAGGTGTGGGGGTACGACTACTTCGGTGGCACCCGGACGGTGGACGTGCACGTGCGGCGGCTGCGGGCGAAGCTCGGCTCCGAGTACGAGTCGATGATCGGCACGGTCCGCCAGGTGGGTTACAAGTTCGTGGTCCCGCCGTCGCGCTCGCTGCCCGAGGCGGAGCACGCCCCGATCCCCGTCTGACGGTCTCGGCCCCACCCGACCCGGTCGAACGACTATTTCCGATACGTCCCTTTTGCCTCCCTCGTCGGTTCTATCCTGACTGGCGAGTCACGGCGAGAGGGGCGACGGTGCGTGCACTGACCACGGGGGCGACGAGGGGTCCGTCCCGCGATCCGGGCCGACGGTGGCACTGATGGGCCCCCGGACCAGCGGCCGCAGCGCCGCCGCCGCCGTCGTCGTGCTGGTGCTGGCCGCCCTGCTCGGCTCCGCGTACGCGCTCGGCCGCAGCCTGGTGCCGGACGAGCCGCGACCCGGCGCCACCAACACCGCCACCCGCACCGAGTACGCCGATCAGCCGGCCCCGTCACCCTCCGACGCCCGCCCGTCCGCCGGCCCCTCCCGGGACGGTGCCGTGGCCGACCAGGACGCCGAGCGGCAGCACGCCACCGACGGCGGCGACGGCCTCTTCGGCAGCCGGGTGACCACCGGCTCCCGCCGGGTGGCGCTCACCTTCGACGACGGGCCGAACCCGGACTACACCCCGCAGGTGCTCGACGTGCTGCGCGAGTTCGGCGTACGGGCCACCTTCTGCGTGGTCGGCGAGAACGCGCAGAACCACCCGCAGCTGATCCGGGCGATCGTGGCCGACGGGCACACCCTCTGCAACCACTCCTGGCGGCACGACGTGCAGCTCGGCCTGCGCTCGCCCGACCTGATCCGGGCCGACCTGCTCCGCACCAACGCGGCGATCCGGGCGGCCGTGCCCGACGCCCCCATCGCCTGGTACCGGCAGCCCGGCGGAGCGTGGACGTACCCGGTGGTGTCGGTCGCCGAAGGGCTGGGGATGACCCCGCTGCACTGGAACGTCGACCCGTCGGACTGGGAGGCGCCCGGCGCGCTGCGGATCGCCACCATGGTCACCCGCACCGCGACGGCCGGTTCGGTCGTGCTGCTGCACGACGCCGGTGGCGACCGGCAGGGCACGGTCGACGCGCTGCGCCACATGCTGCCGGAGCTGACCAGCAGGTTCGAGCTGGAGGCGCTGCCCGTCGACGGCACCACCTGACCGCGCCCGCCGATCGGACTACGGTGACGGGGTGAGCAGCGCGGAACCGACGACCGACCGGGTGACCCGAGCCGACCGCCTCGCCCCGGCCGAGGTGGCCGAGGCCCTGGCACTGGCCCGCCTGGCGGGTGACGCCGACGGCGCCGACCCGTTCGACGAGCACACCCTGCTGCGCCTGCGCGACCCGGAGGCCGCCGCGGCGCACCTGACGGCCCGTGCCGCCGACGGCACCCTGACCGGGTACGCCCATTTGGACACCACCGAACCCGCCGCCGGCATCGGGGTGGAACTTGTCGTCCACCCGGCGTACCGGCGGCGGGGCACCGGGCGGGCGCTGGCCCGGGGCGTGCTCGCGGCGGCGTCCGGGCCGCTGCGGGCCTGGGCCCACGGCGACCACCCCTCCGCCGCCGCGCTCGCCGTCGACCTCGGCTTCACCCGCGCCCGGGTGCTCTGGCAGCTGCGCCGGCCGCTGACCGGCGCGCTGCCCGAGGTACGGCTGCCCGAGGGCGTCACGCTGCGGGCGTACCGCCCCGGGGCCGACGACGCGGCCTGGCTCGCGCTGAACAACCGCGCCTTCGCCGGCCACCCCGAACAGGGCCGCTGGACCGAGGCCGACCTGCGGGTACGCCTGGCCGAGCCGTGGTTCGACCCGGCCGGCTTCCTGCTCGCCGTCGAGGAGTCCACCGGCCGGCTGCTCGGCTTCCACTGGACGAAGGTGCACGAGCGCCCGGGCGCGGCCCGGACCGGCGAGGTGTACGTCCTCGGCGTGGACCCGTCCGCGCACGGCGGCGGGCTCGGCAGGGCGCTCACCGCCGCCGGCCTGGCCCACCTGCGCGACGGGCGCGGGCTCGACCGGGTGATGCTCTACGTCGACGAGTCGAACACCCAGGCGGTGGCGCTCTACGAACGGCTCGGATTCGCCCGCTGGTGCGGGCACGTGAACTACGCCCTGGGCTGACCCGGCCGGTCACGCGAGCATCACGGCGGGGCCTCGGCACGATAACGGCCGTCCGGATAAATCGGATATACGGCCATAGCCGGTCCGCAGTTCACCCAAAAGACAGCCCCTCCTCAGGCACCGGTCAGCCCGAGGATCGGGCTTGTTCATTCTCCGTTCACTTGTGACCGGCGAACCGTCCACCTGACCCTCCTAACTTTCGTGTCAGCCGGTCAGCGCCGGCACCCGGGCCCCCATCCGGGTGACCTGACCAAAGACGTGAAGGGAAACCCCTCAGGTGAAGCTCCAGCGGCACGGCACCATCGCCTGCCTCGCTCTTACTGCGGTGCTCGGTCTCAGTGCTTGCGGCTCGGACAACAACGAGCCGGCCGGCGCCTCCGCGTCGGGCTCCGCCAGCGCGGCGGACTGCGCCACGGGCACGCTCAACGCGCAGGGCTCCTCCGCCCAGAAGAACGCCATGGCCGAGTGGATCAAGGCGTACCAGCAGAAGTGCTCCGGCACCACGATCAACTACGAGCCCTCCGGCTCGGGCGCCGGCATCGAGGCGTTCATCGCCGGCACCGCCGACTTCGCGGGCTCCGACTCGGCCCTGAAGGAGGAGCAGCAGCCGAAGGCCGACGCGCGCTGCACCGGCGGACAGGCGATCAACCTGCCGATGGTGATCGGCCCGGTGGCCGTCGCCTACAACCTCAACGGCGTGCAGAACCTCCAGCTGAAGCCGGCCACCCTCGCCAAGATCTTCGCCGGCAAGGTCACCAAGTGGGACGACGCGGCGATCAAGGCGGACAACCCGGACGCCAAGCTGCCGGCCACCACGATCCAGACCGTGCACCGGTCCGACTCGTCGGGCACCACCGACAACTTCACCGACTTCCTGGCCAAGACCGCCGAGGCCGACTGGACCTTCGGCAAGGCCAAGGAGTGGAAGGCGCCGGGCGGCACCGGCGCCAAGGGCTCCGACGGCGTGGCCAGCGCGGTCAAGGGCGCGGACGGCACCATCGGCTACATGGAGTGGTCGTTCGCCGAGAACGCCGCCCTGGGCATCGCCAAGATCGGTAACGGCGCGGGCGAGTTCGCCGAGCTGACCGCCGAGAACGCCGGCAAGACCATCGCCGGGGCCACCGTGGAGGGCCAGGGCGACGACCTCAAGATGAAGATCGACTACAACACCAAGGAGGCCGGGGCCTACCCGATCGTCCTGGTGACCTACGAGATCGTCTGCAACAAGGGCGTCGCCGCCGACAAGCTGCCCCTGATCAAGGGCTTCCTCGGCTACGCGGCCAGCACCCAGGGCCAGGCGGAGCTGACCGAGCTGGGCTACGCGCCGCTGCCGGACGCGGTCCGCACCAAGGTCGAGGCCGCGGTCAAGAACCTCTCCTGACCGGACATCCGACACCCCAACCGAAGCGAGCGAGCAGATGGGTGACACCCCTCAGCGCTCGGCCGACGCCGGCACCGGCGGGACCCGCGTGACCCACGGTCACGAGTGGCCCGCCGGTGCCTCGGCGCGTGTGGCCGAGGCACCAGTCAGCAGCCGTGCCCCCGGCGGCGCCGGACCGGGCGGCGGGACCGGCGGGACCGGCGGAGCCGGGCTGGGCGGCGGGAGCGCGCTACCCCGCGCCCGGGCCTTCGGCGCGGAACGCGCGTTCCGTGGGCTCACCCTGGCCGCCGGCGCCACCGTGCTGGTCGTGATCGCGGCGATCGCGTTCTTCCTGATCGCCAAGGCGGTCCCGGCCCTGCGCGCCAACACCGAGAACTTCTGGACCTTCGAGGGCTGGTTCCCGAACGACCCCGAGCCGAAGTTCGGCATCGGCGCGCTCGCCTTCGGCACCGTGCTCAGCTCCGCGCTGGCCCTGCTGATCGCGGTGCCGGTGGCGCTGGGCATCGCGCTCTACCTCTCGCACTACGCACCGCGCCGCCTGGGCACCGCGCTGGGCTTCCTGATCGACCTGCTGGCCGCCGTGCCGAGCGTGGTCTTCGGCCTCTGGGGGCGGGACGTCTTCATCGGCCCGGTCCGTGACTTCTCCGCCTGGCTCAACGAGTACTTCGGCTGGATCCCGCTCTTCGGCGGCGACGGTCCGTTCGGCCGGTCGATCCTGCTCGGCGCGCTGGTGCTGGCGATCATGGTGCTGCCGATCATCACCTCGCTCTCCCGCGAGGTGTTCCTGCAGACCCCGACCGCCAACGAGGAGGCCGCCCTCGCGCTGGGCGCCACCCGCTGGGAGATGCTGCGCACCGCCGTGCTCCCCTACGGGCGGCCCGGCATCATCGCCGCGGTGATGCTCGGCCTGGGCCGCGCCCTCGGCGAGACCATCGCCCTGGCGCTGACCCTCGGCATCACCTTCGGCATCTCGTTCAACCTGATCGAGAACGGCGGCAACACCATCGCCGCCAACATCGCCAACGCGTTCGGCGAGGCCAACGAGACGGGTCGAGGCGCACTGATCGCCTCCGGTCTGGTCCTGTTCGCCATCACGCTGATCGTCAACATCACGGCACGGGCGATCATCCACCGGCGCCGGGAGTTCACGGAGTCGGCCGCATGAGCACTCTCGCCTCGCACCGTCGGAGCCCGGCGGCGCAGCCACCCACGCTCCGGGCCAAGCGACTGCCCAAGTGGATGCCGCCGGCCATCGCGCTGGGCGCGCTGCTGGTCGCCGCCGCAATCGTCTACGGCACCGGCATCGGCGGTCCGGTCCTGGTCGTGGTGTTCGCCGCGCTGTTCCACCTGGGCGGGCTGTACGCCGCCGCGAACGCGGTCGAGGGACGCCGATCGGCCCGCAACCGCACCTGGAGCGCGCTGATCCACTCCGCGTTCGTGCTGGCCGTCCTGCCGCTCGCCTCGGTGGTCTGGACGCTGCTCAGCAAGGGCACCGAGCGGCTGGACGCCGACTTCTTCGGCACCTCGATGAACAACATCGGGGCGCGCGACCCGGAGGGCGGCGCGTACCACGCCATCATCGGAACGCTGGAGCAGGTCGGCATCGCCACGCTGATCACCGTCCCGATCGGCATCCTCTGCGCGATCTACATCGTCGAGTACGGACGCGGCCGGTTCGCCTTCGCCATCCGGTTCTTCGTCGACGTCATGACCGGCATCCCGTCCATCGTGTCCGGCCTGTTCGTCCTGGCGTTCTGGGTGCTGATCGTCTCGCCGTACTTCAGCTCGACCGGACGGCCGGGCTTCTCCGGCTTCGCCGCCGCGCTGGCGCTCAGCGTGCTGATGCTGCCCACCGTGGTCCGCTCCACCGAGGAGATGCTGCGTCTCGTCCCGGCGCCGCTGCGCGAGGGCGCGTACGCCCTCGGCGTGCCGAAGTGGAAGACCATCCTGCGGGTCGTGCTCCCCACCGCGCTGCCCGGCATCGTCACCGGCGTCATGCTCTCCATCGCGCGGGCCGCCGGCGAGACCGCCCCGGTGCTGCTCGTCGCCGGCGGTGGCGCGGCGATCAACTTCAACCCGTTCGAGAACAACCAGTCGTCGCTGGCCCTCTTCGTCTACCAGCAGGCCGGTGACGCGTCGAAGTACGCGCCGGCACGGGCGTGGACCGCGGCACTGACCCTGGTCGCCCTCGTGCTCGTCCTGACCATCGCGGCGAAGTTGCTGGCCCGTCGCAACCGGCTCGGCCGATGAACCCCGGAGGTACCACCACCATGGCCAAGCGCATCGAGGCCGCCGACGTCACCGCCTACTACGGCGGCTTCAAGGCGATCGAGAACATCAACCTGACCGTCGAGCCGAAGACGGTGACCGCCCTGATCGGCCCGTCCGGCTGCGGCAAGTCGACCTTCCTACGGTCGATCAACCGGATGCACGAGGTGCTGCCGGGGGCGCGGGTCGAGGGCAGCCTGACCATCGACGGCCAGGACATCTACGACCGCGACGTCGACGTGACGGCGGTCCGCCGGATGATCGGCATGGTGTTCCAGCGTCCCAACCCGTTCCCCACCATGAGCATCTTCGAGAACGTGGTGGCCGGGCTGCGGCTCAACGGCGTACGGAAGAAGTCGATCCTGGACGAGGCCGCCGAGAGGGCGCTCCGCTCGGCGAACCTCTGGGACGAGGTGAAGGACCGCCTCGCCAAGCCGGGCGCGGGCCTCTCCGGCGGTCAGCAGCAACGCCTCTGCATCGCCCGGACCATCGCGGTCGAGCCGCAGGTGGTGCTGATGGACGAGCCCTGCTCGGCGCTGGACCCGATCTCCACGCTGGCCATCGAGGACCTGATGTTCCAGCTCAAGGACAAGTTCACCATCATCATCGTCACCCACAACATGCAGCAGGCCGCCCGGGTGTCGGACCGGACCGCCTTCTTCTCCATCGAGAAGACCGGCGACCCCGGCCGGCTGATCGAGTACGACAACACCCAGAAGATCTTCAGCAACCCCAGCGTGAAGAAGACCGAGGACTACATCACCGGCCGCTTCGGCTGACCCGCCAACCCCCGCCCCCTCCCGCCGATCTTGCAGTTTGGGTTGACGGTCTGTGGCGTTGTGCCCCTTCTGTCGGCACCACAACTGCAAGATCGCCGGGGTGGGGGTGGGGTGGGGGGTGGGGTTACCCGAGGACGAAGCGGGGTTGGCCGTCGTCCGGGAGGTCGAGGCGGGGGGTGATGGGGGTGGCGGCGTCGCGGGTGGTGGACGCGTGGGCCACGGCCGCCAGGTCGCCGGCGGCGGCGACCTGGGCGAGGGTGACCAGGGTGGGTGGCAGCATGGTCAACTCGCCGGCTTCCGCCCGGGCCAGCGCGTCCGTCGGGCGGGCCCACAGGGTGTGGTCGGCCTCGCCGGAGACGTCCCGGGTCCGCTGCCCCTCCGGCAGCAGGGCCACGAAGAAGTACGTGTCGAAGCGGCGCGGCTCGAACTCCGGGGTGATCCACCGGCTCCACGGCAGCAGCAGGTCGGAGCGGAGCGTCAACCGCCGGCCGGCGAGCAGGTCGGCGAAACCCGTCCGGCGGCCCTCCAGGTCCTGCCGGGCGGTCTCCCAGTCGTCTCCGCTGACGTCGCCCACCACCGTGCTGGCGTCCGGCCCGGCCAGCAGGACGCCGGCCTCCTCGAAGACCTCCCGGGCGGCGGCGCAGACCACCGCCTGGGCGGCGTCCGGAGCGATGCCGAGCCGGTCGCCCCAGCCGGCCGGCTCGGGGCCGGCCCAGTCCAGGTGCGCCTGGGAGTCGGAGCGGTCCACCCCGCCGCCGGGGAAGGCGTACATCCCGCCGAAGGTCATCGCGGCGACCCGGCGAATCAGGTACACCTCGAAGTCGGGCCCGGCCGGGCGCAGCAGCAGCACGGTGGCGGCCACCCGGGGCACCGCCGGGACACCACCGGAGGCGCGGAACCGGCGGGCGTGCTCGACCAGGGCGGCCGGGGCGGCAAAGCCGTCGATCGTCATACCGTGAGCCTAGGGCGTGTTTCATCGGGGCGGTCGAGCCGAGGTGGCGTGCGGCAAGCAACGCCGCCGACCGTCGCCTCAGCCCGCGCAGGCCGACCAGTTCTCGTGAAACACGCCCTGGTTCCCGACGGGTGGATCATCCTCCCGGCGTGGGCGCGCTCCCAGGTAGCCTGCCCGCCATGACGCGTTGGGGAATCCTGGCCACCGGACACATCGCCGGCCGTTTCGCCGAGGACCTGCGGCTGGTGCCGGGGGCGGAACTGGTCGCGGTCGGCTCGCGCACGCCGGAGAGCGCCGAGCGCTTCGCCGCCCGGCACGGCGCCGCCCGGTGGTACGGCTCGTGGACCGAACTGGCCGCCGACGAGCAGGTCGACGTGATCTACGTGGCCACCCCGCACGCCGCCCATTACGAGGCGACCCGGGTCTGCCTGGACGCCGGACGGGCGGTGCTGGTGGAGAAGCCGTTCACCCTCGACCTGCCCACCAGCGCCGAACTGGTCGAGACGGCCCGCGCCCGCGGGGTCTTCCTGATGGAGGCCATGTGGATGCGCACCAACCCGCTCATCCTCCGCCTGACGCAGCTCGTCGCCGAGGGTGCGATCGGCGAGGTGACCGGCGTACGGGCGGACTTCGGCGCGGCCGGGCCGTTCCCGCCGGAGCACCGGATGCGGGCCCGGGCCCTGGGCGGCGGCGCGCTGCTGGACCTCGGCGTCTACCCGGTGAGCCTGGCCCACCTGCTGCTCGGTGTGCCGCAGCACGTGCACGCCTGGGCGAAGCTGGGCCCCGAGGGCGTGGACGAGAACACCGGCATCGTCCTCGGCTACGACTCGGGCGCGGTCGCCACGCTGAGCTGCGGCATGGTGGGCGCGACCCCGCTGACCGCCTCGATCACCGGCACCACCGGTCGGATCGACCTGCCCGAGCCGTTCTTCCGGCCCGGCTCGGCGGTGCTGCACCGGGCCGGGGCCGAGCCGGAGACGTTCACCGACGAGCTGGTCGGCGGCGGCTACCAGTACGAGGCCGCCGAGGTGCAGCGCTGCCTGGCGGCGGGGCTGACCGAGAGCCCGCTGGTGCCGCACTCGGCGACGCTGGAGGTGATGGCGCTGCTGGACGGCATCCGGCAGCGGATCGGCGTCCACTACGCCTGACGGCGGACTGTGGGCGTACCGCAGAAGGAGGGTGCCCGGCCACGGCCCGGCGGTGTCGGGTGGTGGCGGGGACGCGGAAGGCCCCCGCCGGGGACGGCGGGGGCCTTCGCGGCGGCCGGTCAGCTGAACAGCGGACGGGCCAGGAAGTACATCAGGGCACCGATCGAGCCGGCGGCCGGGAAGGTCAGGACCCACGCGCCGATGATGTTGCCGGCCACGCCCCACCGGACGGCGGAGAGCCGCTTGGTGGCACCGACACCCATGATCGCCGAGGTGATCGTGTGGGTGGTCGAGATCGGCGCGCCCAGCACCAGCGCGTTGAAGTACAGCACCGAGCTGGCCACGGTCTCGGCGGCGAAGCCCTCCGGCGGACGCAGGTCGATGATCTTGCGACCCAGGGTCCGGATGATCCGCCAGCCACCGGCGTACGTGCCGGCGGCGAGCACGGCGGCCGAGGTCCAGAACGCCCACTCCGGGATGAACTCCGCGTCGTTCTGGAAGCCACCCACGTAGAGGGCGAGGACCACGATACCGATGGTCTTGGCGGCGTCCTGCATGCCGTGGCCGACGGACATGGCGGCCGCGGAGGCGGTCTGCGCCCAACGGAAGCCCCGGTTGAGCTTGCCCGGGTGCCCCTTCCGGAAGATCCACTGCACGGCGATCATGACGAGGTAACCGAGCAGGAAGCCGACCATCGGCGACAGCACCATCGGGATGATGACGCTCTCACCGATACCGCTCCAGAGCACCGTGCCCGAGGCGGCGATCGTCGAGCCGACCAGGCCGCCGATCAGCGCGTGCGACGAGGACGACGGCAGGCCGAAGTACCAGGTGATCAGGTTCCAGACGATGGCGCCGATCACGCCGGCGAAGACGATGCCGAGGCTCGCCTGCCCGGTCGGTAGTTTCACCAGGCCGCTACCGACGGTCTTGGCCACCTCAGCGCCGAAGTGCGCGCCGATGAAGTTGCCGACCGCCGCCATGGCCAGGGCGATCCGGGGTGTCAGCGCCCGGGTGGAGATGCTGGTCGCGATCGCGTTGGCGGCGTCGTGGAAGCCGTTGGTGTAGTCGAACGCCAGGGCCACCGCGATCACCGCCAGCACGGCGATGAGTTCGGGACTCACAGGATCAGGACTCCTTGACCGCGATGGTCTCGACGGTGTTGGCCACGTGCTCGAAGGCGTCGCAGGCGGCCTCCAGCTCGTCGGCGACCTCCTTCATCTTCAGCACGGTCAGCGCGTCGTACTCGCCGGAGAAGAGGCGGACCAGCAGCATCCGGTACGCCTGGTCACCGTCGTTCTCCAGCCGGTTGCACTCGATCCAGTAGTCCTCGAGGTCCTTCATCGACCTCAGCCGGGGCATCGCCTCGGCGGTCAGCTTCGCCTGCTGGTCGAGGACGTTGACCATCTCGTGCATCTCGCGGGGCAGCGAGGGGAGCTTGGTCAGGCCGTACAGGTAGAGCAGGTTGCCGACCGCCTCCAGGTGGTCCATCACGTCGTCGAGCAGCGAGCCCAGACGGTAGATGTCCTCCCGGTCGAACGGGGTGATGAAGGTCGAGTTGATCTTCTTGTAGAGGTCGTGGGTGATCTGGTCGCTGTCGTGCTCGACCTCGGTCAGCCGCTCGCTCACCGACTGCACCTCGACGTCCGGCAGGGCCAGCTCGTTGAGCAGTGCGGTGCCCTTCACCAGGTTCTGCGCGGCCCTGGTGAAGAGCTCGTAGAAGGCGCCCTCGTTCGGGCGGAAGGAAAACTTCACAGCACGGACCTCGTCGTGTCGGTGGAAGGGTGGCCGTCGCCCCGGCGGAGCGTCTGCTCTGGGCATGCTAGGTACCCCACGGAACCGGGCATCGACCGGCCCACCCCTGGTCAGGCCCGATTCACCGTTCGTTCACCCGCCGTTCACCTTGGTCCCCTCGTCCCCGTCTCGCAACCGCTGGCGTTCCCGCGCCACGTCGAAACCGGCTGCCGGATACCCCAGATGCAGGGTGTCGAACGTCTCCCGCAGCAGGTGGGACACCGCCCAGTCGCGGTACCACTTGCGGTCCGCCGGGACCACGAACCAGGGCGCGACGTCCGTGCCGCACCGCCCCAACGCCTCGGCGTACGCGCCCTGGTAGTCGTCCCAGCGGGCCCGGGAGTCCAGGTCGGCCGGGTTGTACTTCCAGTGCTTCGTCGGGTCGGTCAGCCGCTCCATCAGCCGCTCCCCCTGCTCCGCGCGGGAGATGTGCAGCATCACCTTCACCAGGGTCACCCCCGCGTCGACCAGTTCCCGCTCGAAGGCGTTGATCTCGTCGTACCGGGCCCGCCAGGTGGCCTCCGGCACCAGCGCGTCGACCCGGGCCACCAACACGTCCTCGTAGTGGGAGCGGTTGAAGACGCCGACATAGCCGGGCGGCGGCAGGGCACGGCGGATCCGCCACAGGAAGTCGTGCCGCCGCTCCTCCTCCGTCGGCGGGCCGAACGAGCGGATGTGCAGCCCGAGCGGGTTCATCGCGCCGGCCACCCGCTTGACCGTGCCGTCCTTGCCGCCGCAGTCCATCGCCTGGAGCACCAGCAGCACCCGCGGCGGCCGCCCCCCGTCGAGGTGGGCGCCGGCCGTCGTCGGGGCGCTCGTCGGGGCGTCCGCGCCGGCTGCGGCCTTGGCGGTGGCGAAGAGCATCTCCTGCTGCCGGCCGAGCCCGGCGCCGATCAACTCGACCTGGCCCCGCGCCCACGCCTTGCGTTCCCGGCCGCTCCCGGCCGCCACCGGCAGCCCGGGCGTCGCGCGCGGGTCCACCGCGCCGAGGTCGACCGTCCCGCCGTCCGGGACGGCCCGCAGCAATTCCCGCATCGTGCCGCCCTCCGGCGCCACGACCTCCGACTCATCGATCACACCCATCCCCCGATCCTCACCCACTCCGCCCCACCCCGCCTCCCAACCCACCCCGCCCCCCCATCACCCCGATCCCCGGACAGCCACAGCCGCCACACCACCCGACCCGCCGACAGCCGCCCCGCCACGTCAGCGACGT
>NZ_JBNADX010000032.1:0-68120 GCF_049629545.1 Micromonospora citrea | reverse complement strand
TCGCGGTGATGGCGGAGAAGCCGGCCGTGGACAAGGGCAAGCTGATTCCGCACGGTGTGCAGGGCGAGCAGTCGCGTGTCGACCTGACCGATGAGCAGGTCGCCAACGTCAAGGCCATCATCGCCGCCACGAAGAAGGCCGGGATGGACGAGCGGGCCGCGGTGGTGTCGATCGCGACGGCGTTGCAGGAGTCGAAGTTGGAGAACCTGGGTCACCTGGGTGACCGCAACGACCACGACTCGCAGGGCCTGTTCCAGCAGCGCCCCTCCAGTGGTTGGGGCACGGTCGAGCAGATCACCGACCCCGAGTACTCCACCCTGGCCTTCCTCAAGGGCCTCAAGCAGGTCGACGGCTGGCAGGACATGCCGCTGACCAAGGCCGCCCAGACCGTGCAGGTGTCGGCCTACCCGGACCACTACGCCCAGTGGGAGCAGCAGGCCGCCGACCTCGTCGCCGAGCACTGGAACAGCTGACCCACCCACACACGCATACTGGCCGGCACCCCACAACGGGGTGCCGGCCAGCGGCGTTCCCCGAGCGGGCGGCACGTCCACGCGCGCCCCGGTTGAGGCATCGTTCGTCGTTCCGGGTGGGGGCGCCAAGCGAGTGAGGCCGGATCTTGGAGAGTTGTCGTTCACCGCGAACGTCAACTCTCCAAGATCTCCTTCGATGTCCCCGTGGAGGCAGCGTGGCTGCACCAGGGGGCAGGTCCCAGCCCGGGGTCGCCGTGCGCTGGTCGAGAGGCGGGTCCTGATCACGGTGTGGGGGCGGTGGTGGGGGTCACTGGGGGTGGGGGAAGGGTGAAGCGGGGTAGCGTGTTGAGTCGGGTGTCGGTGTGTCCAGTGTCCCCGGGCCTCACCTGAAATGCCGTCGCGGAATACCGTTCGGCTGGAGCCGCGTCGCGCCACGCGCCGAGAGGCGACCTGCACACCGACACCCCCAGCGCCGCCCCCGACCCACCCGGGCCGGGGGCGGCGCTGTCCGCGTCGGAGGCGGCAGAATCATGGCGTGGACTGGTCCGAGAGCCCTGGAGTGGTCGTACTGCCGAGTGGCGCGACGGTGCGCGGACGCCGCGTCGGCGATCCCGCCTCGCCCGCCGACTTCGCCCTGCTGCTGGCGCCGGGCCCGGCGCCGGCCTGGCCGCACCGACGCATCCGCTGGCCGGACTTCTGGCTCCCGCTGGACCGGGCCGACGCCCTGGACGCCCTCGGCGAGGCACTGCGGCGGGCACACGGCGGGGCCCGGGTGGAGGTCGCCTGCCGTGGTGGGGTCGGCCGGACCGGCACGGCCCTCGCCGCCCTGGCGGTCCTCGACGGCCTGCCGGCGGCCCAGGCGGTGCCCTGGGTCCGCGAGCGGTACCACCCGCGCGCCGTGGAGACCCCGTGGCAGCGCGCCTGGCTGCGCCGTCTGCCCTGAGCACTGCAGGCCGCCGAGCACGTCACGGATGAGGCCGGCGTCCGCGGCTGCCGACCGGGCCGCCTCGGCTGCCCCCGAGCACGCCACGCCGGGTGGTGGCCGCCGCGCGCCCACCACCCGGCGGCCCCCACGGTCAGCGGGCGACGTACTCCCGCAGGTGCCGGGCGGTGAGAGTGTCGGCCTCGGCGATCAGGTCGGCCGGAGTGCCGGTGAAGACCACCCGCCCGCCGTCGTGCCCGGCCCCGGGCCCGAGGTCGACGATCCAGTCGGCGTGCGCCATCACCGCCTGGTGGTGCTCGATGACGATCACCGTGTTGCCGGCGTCGACCAGCCGGTCCAGCAGCGCGAGCAGTTGGTCCACGTCGGCCAGGTGCAGGCCGGTGGTCGGCTCGTCCAGCACGTAGGTGCTGGACTTCTCGGCCATGTGGATGGCGAGCTTGAGCCGCTGCCGCTCGCCGCCGGAGAGGGTGGTCAGCGGCTGCCCCAGACCCAGGTAGCCCAGTCCGACGTCGGCCAGCCGGTCCAGCACGGCCCGCGCCGCGCCGCCGGAGAAGAACTCCCGGGCCTCGGCGACCGACATCGCCAGGACCTCGCTGATGTTCCGCCCGCGCAGGGTGTACGTCAGCACCTCGTCGGTGTAGCGCCGACCCTCGCAGCGTTCGCAGACGGTGGCGACACCGGCCATCATCGCCAGGTCCGTGTAGACCAGGCCGATCCCCTTGCAGGTGGGGCAGGCGCCCTCGGAGTTGGCGCTGAACAACGCCGCCTTCACTCCGTTGGCCCTGGCGAACGCGGTACGGATCGGGTCGAGCAGGCCGGTGTAGGTGGCCGGGTTGCTGCGTCGGGAGCCGCGGATGGGGGACTGGTCGACCACGACCACCCCGTCCCGCCCGGGCAGCGAGCCGTGGATCAGGGAACTCTTGCCGGAGCCGGCCACCCCGGTCACCACGGTGAGCACCCCCAGCGGCAGGTCGACGTCGACGTCGCGCAGGTTGTGCAGGTCGGCGTGGCGGATCGGCAGCCAACCCGAGGGCCGGCGCAGCGGGTCACGCAGGGTCACCCGGTGGTCGAGGTGACGGCCGGTCAGCGTGTCCGAGCGGCGCAGGCCGGCCACGTCGCCGGTGTAGCAGACCTGCCCACCCGCCGACCCGGCGCCCGGGCCGAGGTCGACCACGTGGTCGGCGATCGCGATGGTCTCCGGCTTGTGCTCGACCACCAGCACCGTGTTGCCCTTGTCGCGCAGCAACAGCAGCAGGTCGTTCATCCGGGCGATGTCGTGCGGGTGCAGCCCCACGGTGGGCTCGTCGAAGACGTACGTCACGTCGGAGAGGCTGGAGCCGAGGTGGCGGACCATCTTGACCCGCTGCGCCTCGCCGCCGGAGAGGGTCGCCGACTCCCGGTCCAGGCTGAGGTAGCCGAGCCCGATCTCCACCAGCGAGTCCAGCGTCTCCCGCAGGGTGCCGACCAGCGGCGCGACCGACGGATCGTCGATGCCCCGGACGAACTCTGCCAGGTCGCTGATCTGCATGGCGGAGCACTCGGCGATGTTGCGCCCGGCGATCCGCGACGACAGGGCGGCGGCGTTGAGTCGCGCCCCACCGCAGTCGACGCAGGTGGTGAAGGTGACCGCCCGGTCCACGAAGGCCCGGATGTGCGGCTGCATCGACTCGCGGTCCTTGGCCAGGAAGAGCCGGCGCACCTTGACCGCCAGCCCCTCGTACGTCAGGTTGTTGCTTCCCACTTTGATCTTCGTGGCGGGCTTGTGCAGGAAGTCCTGCCACTGCTGCGCGGTGTAGTCCTGCACCTTGACGTCCGGGTCGAACAGGCCGGAGCCGACAATCGTCTGCCAGTACCAGGAGTCGACGGCGAAGTTCGGCACCAGGATCGCCCCGTCGTTGAGGGAGCGTTCCACGTCGACCATGGCGTGCACGTCCAGGTCGGACACCCGGCCCAGCCCTTCGCAGGTCGGGCACATCCCCTCGGCCAGGTTGAAGCTGAACGCCCCGGCTCCGCCGACGTACGGGGTGCCGAGCCGGCTGAACACGATGCGCAGCATCGCGTACGCGTCGGTCGCCGTGCCCACGGTCGAGCGGGAGTTCGCCCCCATCCGCTCCTGGTCGACCACGATCGCCGGGGTGAGGTTGCGCAGCGAGTCGACGTCCGGCCGGGACAGGCTGGGCATGAACGATTGGAGGAACGCGCTGTAGGTCTCGTTGATCAGACGGCGTGACTCGGCGGCGATGGTGCCGAAGACCAGGGACGACTTCCCCGACCCGGAGACCCCGGTGAACACGGTGAGTCGCCGCTTCGGGATGTCGACCGAGATCCCGGTGAGGTTGTTCTCCCGGGCGCCCCGTACCTCGATGACGTCGTGGTTGTCGGCTGCGGATCGCGCTGACTGCTGCATGCCATCGATCGTCTCATTGAACGTCCCGTGTAGACCTGCGCCAAGATGTAGGCGGACCAGTCGCAATGGTGGGCGCTGCAAGTCTCAAACCGGTGTGCAGACGGCAGGTGCTCCGGGACAGCCGGCTTCGGGTGGTCGATGTCGCGGCGTACGCCGGCCTCCCCGCGCCGGCCGACGCGAAGCGGCCCGGCGGGTGTCCGCCGGGCCGCTGTCGGGCTGCGCCAGGATCAGTTCAGGCCGCAGGTGGCGAAGCTGTCCAGGTCGGGGCGCTGGGCGCCGACGCGGTTGAAGGCGATCTCGATGCGGTCGAGGGCTGCCTGCCGCTTGCCCTTGAGCGGGCCGAGGATGGCGTTGTTGATGAAGTTCGGGCCGCCCTGGGGGTTGGCGGCCTGCTGGGCCAGGCGGGCGTTGGCCTCGCTGATCTGCTTGTCGAGCTGGGCCAGTTCGGCCTGCACGTTCGCGGCGGCTTGGGCCGGCACGGCCGGGATCTGCGGCGTCGGGCAGTCCACCGTCCGGGCCCCCGCCGTGCTGCCGGCACCCGCGTCGGCGTTGCCGGCACCCGCGTCGGCGTTGCCGGCACCCGCGTCGGCGTTGCCAGCGCCCGCGTCGGCGTCGGCGTCGCCGGCCTCGACGGAGCTGTTGAGGGCGCTGGCGACGCCCGGGGCGTTCAGACCGCAGGTGGCGAGGCTGTCCAGGTTGGGGCGCTGCGCGCCGGCCCGGTTGAAGTTGATCTCGATGCGGTCCAGCACCGCGACGCGCTTGTTCCTCAGCGGGCCGAGGATGGCGTTGTTGATGAAGTTCGGGCCGCCCTGCGGGTTGGCCGCCTGCTTCGCCAGGCGCTCGTTCTGCTGGGCGATCTCCGCGTCCAGGTTGGCCAGTTCGCGCTCCACGCCGGCAGCCGCCGAGGCGGGGATCGCCGGCAGCTTGTCGCGTACGGTCGGGCAGTTCACGGTCTGGGCGCCGCTGGCGTTGCCGGTGTTCTCGTCGGCGGAGGCGAGCTGCAGCCCGCCGGCCAGCAGTAGCGCCGCGAGGGCGCCCACTCCGCCGAGCTTGAGGACCGCGTTCTTCCGCGTGGGCCTGGCCATGTACCTCTCCTCTGGTCTCCACCGGGTCGTCGACGCTGTCGCGTTCGGGGCGTCCCGGCGGTGCGGTGGGGATGCAGGGGGCCGGTGTCGACCGCCCCGGCATTGGCGGCGTCCCCTTCCGTCCCTGCGGCCATGGATACGGAGTCCGTCCGAAGATCGTTCAACGGTCGGCAAGCGGTTTCCGGCGGTCGGCCGCCGCGTCCACCGGCTCGACGGGGAACTGCCGGTCGGGCTCACTCCCGGTGCCGTCGTCGCCACCCTCGCCGTCGGCGGGTGCGTCGCTCCGGTACGCCGATCTTGTCTCGGTATGGTGCCTCACCATGAGAGCCCGGGTCCTGGCTGCCGCCACCGTCGCCGTACTCCTCATCACCGCCACGCCCGTCCCGGCGGACGCCGCGCCGTCGGCGCCGGCGGCCCCGGTGGTCGTGCCCTGTCCGAAGCTGCCGACACCGAAGGTGACCCGCCCGCCGCGACCCGTGCCGCCCGCGCCGGTGCCCGCGCAGCAGGCGGTGGGCGGCGAGGCGCTGGCCACCGCCGGTCTGGTCGTCCCGCCCGCCGTGCCCGCGCCGCCACCGGTCACCGCCGGCTCGTGGCTGGTCGCGGACCTGGACAGCGGCGCGGTGCTGGGTGGCTGCGGCCCGCACGAGTACGCCACTCCGGCGAGCGTGCAGAAACTGCTCCTGGCCGCCACCATGCTGCCGAAGCTCGACCCGAAGCAGGTGGCCACGGTGACCCGGCCCGACCTGGACATCGAACCCGGCAGCTCGGCGGTCGGCCTGCTGGTCGGCGGCCGGTACTCGGTGGAGACGCTCTGGCTGGGACTGCTGCTGCAGTCCGGCAACGACGCGGCGAACATGCTGGCCCGGCTCGGCGCCGGCAGCGCGCAGGCCGGGGTACGCGAGATGAACGCCGAGGCCCGCCGGCTCGGCGCCTGGCAGACCCGCGCGGTGACCCCCTCCGGCCTGGACGGCCCGGGCCAGTTCACCAGCGCGTACGACCTGGCGCTGATCGCCCGGGTCTGCTTCGCCGACCCCACCTTCCGCCGGTACGCGCTGACCGAGCGCACCCAGATCCCGGCCCAGCCGGCGCTGAAGAAGCCCGGCTTCCAGATCCAGAACGAGAACCCGCTGATCCACAACTATCCGGGCGCGCTGGGCGGGAAGACCGGATTCACCGACCTGGCCCGGCACACCTACGTGGGCGCGGCCGAGCGCGACGGCCGGCGGCTGGTGGTCACCCTGCTGGGCGCCGAGCGCCGGCCGGTGCGCGCCTGGGAGCAGGGGGCCCGACTGCTCGACTGGGGCTTCTCGCTGCCCCGCGACGCCTCGGTGGGCCGGCTGGTCGAACCGGGCGAGGTGAGCGCCGAAGGACCCACCGCGTCCGCCCCGCCCGCCGTGGCCGGTGCGCCCGCCGCCGGTGGATCCGCCGCGGCGGGACCGGAGTGGCTCGGCGGCGCGGTGGTCGGCGGCGGGGCGGCACTGGTCGGGCTCGTCGCCGCCGCGATGGCGCTGCGCCGCCGCCCGCGCGGCCGGCGTCGCGCCTGAATCGACCGGCGTCGACAACCCGTCGCGGGGTCCATAGACTCCGGTCTTTCTGGTACCACGAGTCCAGGGAGGACCCCCGTGTCGAGTGAACCCCGACCGCCCGCCGTGCCGCAGCGCCACCGACCGCTGCGGACGCTGCGTCGTCTGGCCGGCGTGACGGCCGCGTCGGCCGCGCTGGTCGCCGCAGCCGGCACCGCCGCGGTCGCCGCCCCGGGTGACGAGCCGTCCACGCCGCCGGCCACGAAGGGGCCCTGCGCGTACACGGCGACACCGGACGACCCGGCGGCCCGCCCGGTGCCGCTGCCGCCGGACCCCCGGCGTACGCCCGACCGGGGCACGGTCCGGGTCACCCTGCGCACGAACCAGGGGCCGATCGGGTTGACCCTGGACCGCGAGCAGGCCCCCTGCACCGTGCAGAGCTTCCTGCACCTGGCCCGGCACCGGTTCTACGACCGGACGAACTGCCACCGGCTGACCGCGTACGCGACGTTGAAGGTGCTCCAGTGCGGTGACCCGTCCGGCACCGGCTCGGGCGGGCCCGGCTACCGGTACGCCGACGAGCTGCCCACCGACCTGCCGCCCGCGCCGACCGATCCGACCGGGGTCCGCCGCCTCTACGCCCGGGGCACGCTGGCCATGGCCAACGCCGGCCCGGACACCAACGGCAGCCAGTTCTTCCTGGTGCAGGCGGACTCGGCGCTGCGCCCCAACTACACCGTCTTCGGCTCCGTCGACGAGGCCGGTCTGGCGACGCTGGACCGGATCGCCGCCGGCGGCATCGCCCCCACCCCGGAGGATCCGGCGCCGGTCGACGGCGCGCCCGCCGAGCCGGTCGAGATCTGCAAGGCCGGCCGGGGCCGCTAGGACGAGGTCCCCGAGCTGGCCGGGGCGGGGTCCGGGCGGCGTCCGCCGCCGGTCGCCGTCGCGGCAACCCCGGGTCGGGCCGGGATGTCGACACACACCCTGAGGCGTCGGGTGGGACGGCGTGCGTCGCCGTCCCACCCGGTCGCCCGGGTCGTGCCGGGAGCGCGCCGCACGGTGGGCCCGGAACCGGTCGGCTCAGCCTGTTCGCCGGCCGCGCGGGCCCGGTGGGCTCAGTCCTGCTCGCCGGCCGCGCGGGCCCGGTCGGCCTCGGCGTCGGCGGCGCCGACGGGCACGCCGTCACCGTCGCGGGTCGCGCCGGACAGGTCGGTCCGCGCACCGGCGTGCGCCGCGTCGGCGCGAGCGTCGTCGGCGCCCACAAGGGGGCGGCTGTCGCCGTCGTCGTGGTCCTCGGTCAGGTCGCCCACGCCGACCAGGCCGAGCGGGACGTAGCGGGGATCGGTCATGGTCCTCCTCCTTTCCTTCCTCTCTGCGCTACCCCGCCCGCTCCCGCCCGACACCCGACACCCGACCCGGGGCCCGGAAATCATCACCCTGGACCGCCAGCATGGCTACGCTGCGTGGTGATGAGGGTGTGGGTCCGGACCGTCGCGGTGCTCGTCGCCGCCGTGGCGTCCACCGTCGGCGTGCCCGCCGTGGCGGTGGCGTCGCCGGTGGCCACCCGGCCGTGCCCGCCCGTGCCGTCGGTGTCCCGGCCACCCCGCCCGACGCCGCCGCCCGCCGAGCCCGCCCACCGCGTCGTCGGCGGACCGGCGCTGGCCACGCCCGGGCTGGTCGTCCCCGCCGCCGCGACCGCGCCGCCGTCGGTGCCGGCCACCTCGTGGCTGGTCGCGGACCTGGACAGCGGCGCGGTGCTGGGCGGCTGCGGCCCACACGAGTACGCCACCCCGGCGAGCGTGCAGAAGCTGCTGCTGGCCGCCACGGTGCTGCCGAAGCTCGACCCGCGCGAGGTCGTCACGATCACCGCCGGTGACCTGGACATCGAACCGGGCAGTTCCGCGGTGGGACTGGCCGAGGGAGGCCACTACCCGGTCGAGACGATCTGGCTCGGGCTGCTGCTGAAGTCCGGCAACGAGGCGGCCAACGCGCTCGCCCGCCTCGGCGGCGGGCCCGACGGCCAGCCCGGCGGGATGCGCGCGATGAACGCCGAGGCCCGCCGCCTGGGCGCCCTGCAGACGCACGCGGTGACCCCGTCCGGGCTGGACGCGCCCGGCCAGTTCACCAGCGCGTACGACCTGGCGCTGATCGCCCGGGCCTGCTTCGCCGATCCGGCCTTCCGCCGGTACGACACCACCCTGCGCGCCGTCGTCCCGGCCCAGCCGGCGCTGCGGGAGAAGGCGTTCGAGATCCAGAACGACAACCAGTTGCTCTACCACTATCCGGGAGCCATCGGCGGCAAGACCGGCTTCACCGACCTGGCCCGGCACACCTACGTCGGTGCGGCCGAGCGCGACGGCCGGCGGCTGGTGGTCACCCTGCTCGGCGCGGAGGTGACCCGCCAGCGGGCCTGGCAGCAGGGGGCCGACCTGCTGGACTGGGGCTTCTCGCTGCCCCGGGACGCGTCGGTCGGCCGGCTGGTCCGCCCCGGCGAACTCACCTCGCCGCCGCCACCGTCGGGCACCCCGCCCGCGTTGGCCGCCGCCGGTGGACCACTGGAGCACTCCGGGCACCGGTGGACCCGGCCCGGGCCGCTGCTCGGCGCGGCGCTGGTCGCGGTGGCCGCCACCGTGGTCCTGCTCGGCCGGCGTCGCCGGCACGCCGCCGTACGCCGTCACCGGTGAGCGGGCCGGCGCGGCCCTCCCGGTGGCGGGTCGTCGCGGTGCTGGCCGCCGCGTCCGCCCTCGCGTCGTCCGCCGCCTGCCAGCGCCCGCCCGGCCCCGCGCCGACGCCCCGCCCGACGACGCCGTCGCCCGGCGGCTCGCCCGCCCCGGCCGACTTCGTGCTGCTGTCCGAGGTCGACCCCACCATCGCCACCGACATCCGGTACGCCACCGCGCACAACTTCGTCGGCCGGCCGGTCGACGGCTACCCGGAGCCGTTGTGCCTGCTCACCCGGCCGGCCGCCGAGGCGCTGCGCCGGGTGCAGGCCGCCGCCCGCGCCGAGGGTCGCAGCCTGCGGGTGTACGACTGCTACCGGCCGCAGCGGGCGGTCGCGCACTTCGTCCGCTGGGCCGGGGATCCCGCCGACCAGCGGACGAAGGCCGAGTTCTATCCCCGGGTGCCCAAGGATCGGCTCTTCGCCGAGGGCTACCTCGGCGCGCCCACGGCCCACAGCCGGGGCAGCACCGTCGACGTCACCCTGGAGCCGCCGGCCGCGCCACCGCGCGCCGGTTTCGACCCGGGGCGCCCGGCGACCGCCTGTACCGCGCCCGCCGACCGGCGCTTCGCCGACGGCAGCCTCGACATGGGCACCGGCTTCGACTGCTTCGACCCGCTGGCGCACACCGAGGACCCGCGCGTCACCGGTGCGGCGCGGCGCAACCGGCAACTGCTGAAGCGGCTGATGACACAGGGCGGGTTCGTCAACTACGACCGGGAGTGGTGGCACTACCGCTACGCCGCCGAGCCGTACCCGCAGACGTACTTCGACTTCCCGGTCGCGGTCGCCTCGCTGCCGCCGCGCTGAGCCGGCGCCGGCCGACCGGCGGTGCGGTGCCGGCGGGCGGTGCGGTGCCGGCGGGCGGTGCGGTTAGGCTCGCCACCGACCCTGGCCAACCCCTCGACGGGCCGGTCCGCGCAGGCTCCCGTCGTCGACTTCGAGGAGCCCGCGTGGAGATGGAACGGATCGGCCCGCCACTGCGCGCGGGGGAGCGGGAGACGCTGCGCGCCTTCCTCGACTTCCACCGCGCCACCCTGGCCATGAAGTGCCGGGGACTGACCGACGAGGAGCTGCGCCGGCGGTCCTCGCCACCGTCCACCCTGACCCTGCTCGGTCTGCTGCGGCACATGGCCGAAGTGGAGCGGACCTGGTTCCGCCGGGTGATCGACGCCGAGGACATCCCGTTGATCTGGTCGGAGACCGGCGACTTCCAGGCGGCGTACGACCCGTCCGGCTGCACCGGCGCGGAGGCGTTCGAGGTGTGGCAGCGCGAGGTGGCGCACTCCCGCCGCATCGAGCGCGACGCCGAGTCGCTCGACGTCACCGGCCATCAGGCACGGTGGGGCGAGGACGTGTCGCTGCGGCTGGTGATGCACCACATGGCCCACGAGTACGCCCGGCACAACGGGCACGCCGACTTCCTGCGGGAGGCCGTCGACGGCGCCGTCGGGGCCTGAGGGACACCGGCCCGTCACCCGGGTACTCCGGCCCTGCCGCGCCGCCACCGTCACGCGCACCGTGGAGGTGACTACGGCGTAAGGAGGAGCCATGAAGGCACTCGTCTACGGCGGACCGGGCGAGAAGTCCTGGAAGGACGTCCCCGATCCCCGCCTCGCCGGCCCCCGCGACGCGATCGTCCGGGTCGACGCGGTCACCATCTGCGGCACCGACCTGCACATCCTCGGCGGCGACGTGCCCGAGGTGCGGCCCGGCCGGATCCTCGGCCACGAGGCGGTCGGCACGGTGGTGTCGGTCGGCGAGGGGGTGGGCAACCTGGCCGAGGGCGACCGGGTGCTCGCATCCTGCATCTCCGCCTGCGGGGTCTGCCGCTTCTGCCGGGAGGGCCGCTACGGCCAGTGCCTCGGCGGCGGTGGCTGGATCCTCGGGCACACCGTCGACGGCGTGCAGGCCGAGTATGCCCGCATCCCGTTCGCGGACCTGTCCACGTACCGGCTGCCCGCCTCCGTTCCCGACGAGGCGGCGGTGCTGCTCGCCGACATCCTGCCCACCTCGTACGAGGTCGGCGTCCTCAACGGCGGCGTCATGCCCGGCGACACCGTGGTGGTGGTCGGCGCCGGTCCGATCGGGCTGGCCGCGATCCAGACGGCGAAGCTGTTCTCCCCGTCCCGGATCGTGGTGGTCGACAAGGCGCAGAGCCGGCTGGAGGCGGCGAAGCTCTTCGGCGCGGACCTGACCCTGCGCCCCGAGGACGACCCCCTGGAGGCGGTCCGCGCGGTCACCGAGGGCCTCGGCGCGGACGTGGTGATCGAGGCGGTCGGCACCCCGGCCACCTTCGAGCTCTGCGCCACCCTGGTCCGCCCCGGCGGACGGCTGGCCAACGTGGGCGTGCACGGCAGCCCGGCCACCCTGCACCTGGAGCAGCTCTGGATCCGCGACGTCACCATCACCACCGGCCTGGTGGACACCCGCACCACGCCGAAGCTGCTCGACATGCTCGTCGCCGGGCAGTTCGACACCGCGCGGATGGTCACCCACCGCTTCGCCCTGGGCGAGATCGAGCAGGCGTACGACGTCTTCGCCCGCCCGGCCGAGACCGGCGCGCTGAAGGTGGTGCTGAGCCGCGCGTGAGCAGGTGCCCGCGTACCGCGCCCCGGGCCCGGGGCGCGGTACGCGGCTCAGCCGCCGACCCGGGTGCCCAGTGGCAGCCAGGTGAGCACGTCGGAGATCTTCGCGTCCCAGTACGCCCAGTCGTGGTCGCCGGGGGAGAAGTCCACGGTGACCGGCACGCCCTGCCCCGGGCGGCCTCGGCGAACGTCAGGTTGTCCTCGTACAGGAAGTCCTCTGTGCCGCAGGCGACGTAGAGCGACGGCGTGTCCGGCCCGGCGGTACGCACCAGCGCCACCGTGTCGTCGTCGGTGCCGGGGACCTGCCGGTCACCCCAGACGGTGTGCCAGACGTCGGCGTCCATCGGCCGGGTCGGGTGGTCGCGTCGGTGGGCGACGTTCAGCGCGCCGGAGAGGCTGGCGGCGGCGGCGAACCGCTCGGGCCGGCGCAGCGCCCACTTCACCGCGCCGTAGCCGCCCATCGACAGCCCGGCGACGAAGGTGTCCTCCCGCCGGGTGGAGAGGCGGAACAGCGAGCGGCACACCTGCGGCAGTTCCTCGCTGAGGAACGTCCAGTACCGGTTGCCGTGGACCTCGTCGGCGTAGAAGCTGCGCTCGGCGCGGGGCATGACCACGGCCAGGCCCAGCGGGGCGGCGTACCGCTCGATGGAGGTGCGCCGCAGCCAGATGGTCTCGTCGTCGGTGAGGCCGTGCAGCAGGTAGAGCACGGGCGGGTCACCGTCGGTGCTCGCGCCGGCCAGCCCGATCTGGGACGCCGTGGGCTGCGGGAGGATCACCTGCATCGAGGTGTTGAGGCCGAGCGCCTCGGAGAAGAAGTCGCAGCGGACCAGTGCCATGGTCCAAGACCGTACCGGCTCAGTCCGTCGGCCGTGGGCACGCGGCGGCCACCAGCGCCTCGGCGGCGGCGCGCGCCTCGGCGGGGGCCGACGGGTCGGCATCCAGGACGCCGGCGGCGAGCCCTCCGTCGAGCAGCAGGGTGAGCTGGCGGGCGAGCCGGTCCGGGTCCTGCGCCCCGGCACGGCGGGCCAGGTCGGTGACCCAGGCCCGGACCACCGCCTTGTGTTCCACGGTGCGGGCGTGCACGTCGCTGCCCGGGGCGCTCTCGGCCGCGGTGTTGATGAACGCGCAGCCGTGGTACCCCTCCCGGCGGCACGCCGTGCCGAGGGCGTCGAACATCCCGACGAGCTGGTCGCGAGGCTCGTCCCCGGCAGCCCGGGCGGCGGCGCGCAGCGCGCCGAACCAGGCCTGGTCCACCGTGTCGAGGTACGCCAGGACGAGGTCGTCCTTGCGGGGGAAGTGCTTGTAGAGGGTCGCCTTGGCCACCCCGGACTGGGCGATCACCGTGTCGACCCCGACGCCCCGGGGGCCGTGGGCGTAGAAGAGCCGGAAGGCGGTCTCCAGGATGCGCTCGCGCGCGGGCTGCCGGCCGCTGCCGGCCGGGGTCGTCGCCGCCATGTCGCCACCTCCCGTGGGCCGCTGGTCCCGCCATGATACCGACCGGTCTGTCCACCGGTCCGGTTGTGCTCGCGGATGGGCTCCCCGCATACGTCTTGTCGGTAGACAGACCTGTCTGTTAGTTTCGGTGGGGCGGGCAGGACGCCCGCCATGACGACAGGAGCAGGACCATGAAGATCGCCGTACTGGGCACCGGGGTGGTCGGGCAGACCTTGGCGGGACGGTTGACCCGGCTCGGCCACGAGGTGCGTGTCGGCACCCGTGACGTCGCCGCCACCCTCGCCCGCACCGACCCCGACGGCATGGGCAACCCGCCCTACTCGCAGTGGGCGCGCCAGCACCCCGACCTCGCGCTGGGCACCTTCGCCGAGGCGGCGGCCGACGCCGAACTCGTCGTCAACGCCACCCACGGCGAGGCGTCGCTCGCCGCGCTGACCGCCGCCGGGGCGCAGCACCTCGCCGGCAAGGTGCTGCTCGACACCGCCAATCCGCTCGACTTCTCTCAGGGCTTCCCGCCCCGCCTCTTCGTCGCCGACACCGACTCGCTCGGCGAACGGATCCAGGCGGCCTTCCCCGAGCTGAAAGTGGTCAAGGCCCTCAACACGCTCACCGCCGAGCTGATGGTCAACCCGAAGGCGGTCGCCGCCGGGGAGCACAGCGTCTTCGTGGCGGGCAACGACAGCGAGGCCAAGGCGACGGTGGTCGCCCTGCTGGAGAGCTTCGGTCACACCGACGTCATCGACCTCGGTGACCTCACCGGCGCCCGGGGCACCGAGATGCTGCTGCCGATCTGGCTGCGGCTGATGGGCACCCTGAACACCCCGATGTTCCAGTTCAGGATCGTGCGGTAGTCAGGTCCAGTAGAGGACCCGGCAGTCGGGCACCCGGGCGGCCAGTTCGGCGGTGAACCAGGAGCGAAGCTCCGCCATCGTCTCCCGCGGGTAGACGTACTTGACCGCGCCGAACCTGCCGTGTTTGCGGCTGCGGCGCGCCTCGTCCATCTCCAGCTTCGTGCCCGGGTACCAACCGAGCAGCACCTCCCGGCTGCCGGGGGTGAACCGGTGGGTGATCAACTCGGCGGTCAGGTCCAGTCCCGGCACCCCGCGCACCGCGTCGGCGACCATGGCCAGCAGGTGCCCGTAGTGGGTCCGCCAATCCGGCAGCGGCATGATCGGAGCGACGGTCAGCCCCACCGGATAGCCGTCGAGCGCCAGCCGGCGCAGCGCGGCCAACCGCGCCGGCACCGGGCTGGTGCCACCCTCGAACCGGGTACTCACCGGCAGGCAGTTCACGCTGAACCGGACCCGGGTGCGCCCGGCGTGCGGCAACCCCACGAACGTGCCGACGTCGTCGTACTTGGTGGTCCAGCGCAGCTGCACCGGGGCCTCCCAGGCGGCGAAGTGCTCCACCGCCCGCCGCCAACTGCCGGTCAGGTGCTCCAGCGCCAGCGGATCGGTGTAACAGGACGCCTCGAACGTGGTGCCCTCGTCGGCGCGCCCGGCGCTGCGGCTGGTCACCGTGCCCCTGCCGGCATAGTCGGCCAGCCCGTCGAGGATCTCGTCCAGGTCGGCGTACACCCGGGTCACGGGCGGGCCGGAGAGCGAACCGGCGAGGTAGCAGTACTGGCAGTGCGCGGGGCACCCCTCGGCCAGGTCGACCCGCCAGTCCGCGCTCGGCGCGATCGGCTGCAACCGGCGTCGCGACGGTGGGCTCGCCACGATCGCCATGGTCGCCTTCGCCCGGGCGTACGTCTCCCGCTCGGTCTCCCCGCGCAGGCCGGTCAGCCGGTTGGCGCGCAACCGCTGCACCTCGATGCCCAGCGCCTCGACCCGGGCGGCGATCCGCCGGGCGTGCGGGTGCTCCCAGGCGGCCGGAGTGACGACCACCCGGCGCGGCGTCCACCGCCGCGCCGGGCGCGGCGGTGGGGCCAGCCCGGCCAGATCGCGGGTCGCCACGCCCTCGCCGCTGGCGTCGTGCGGCGCCGGCGGCACACCCACCGCGAGCGGCCGGTCGACGTCGACGCTGTCCGGTTGCATCCCGCCCGGTTACCCAGGTCCCGCCGGTCCACGCGGGCGCCCGTCATCGGATGCGTCCCGCTCGGCCACCCGCGCTCCGGCGTCACCGTGCTCAAGTCCGGCAGGACGGCGGACGGCGCCTGCCGAAGCGTGATCGCGAATATCCGTTGCGGGCTCCGGAGGGCTCACCTACCTTCAATGGGCAACGTCACGCCGATCGATCCGGGGAGCCCACCGTGCAGCAGCGAACCAGCACCGAGACCACGCGGCCCATGCCGCGCGGCGGTGCCATGCTGCCCGCGGGCGAACGAGCCCGGGGCCCGCTCCAGGGCCGATGCGGCTGGCGACCAGGGTGGCGGCGCGGATAGCGCCACGCGCGACACGCGCAGCCGCCCACCCCACCGGGGACCGGGCGGCTCTTTCGTCTCCCGGCACCCGCCCAAGGGGTGTAGCTCAACTGGCAGAGCATCGGATTCCAAACCCGACGGTCGCAGGTTCGAATCCTGTCACCCCTGCATCCTGTCCCGGCGTGCGCCGGCGACGTCGCATCTTCTCAACTCCACAGTGGACGGCATGAGCACGAACCCGGCCGGCGCCCCAGCGCGCCGGCCGGGCGAACGACACGGGGTGGACGCACCACCCCGCACGGGCCGTTGGAGCAACTGGCAGCTCACCCGGCTCTCCACCGGGAGGTTTACGGGTTCGAGCCCCGTACGGCCTACGCACGACCCGCGGTTGTAGCGCAGCAGGCAGCGCGTCGCCTCGCCATGGCGAAGGTCGCCGGTTCGAACCCGGCCAACCGCTCTCCGGGCCCCGCCACCGGGGCATGACGGGCCCCGCCACCGGGGCATGACGGGCCCCGCCACCGGGGCGTCACGGGCTGCGCGCCGGGCGCAGAGAGGCCTTGCACGCCACTCCCGCCGGGTTCGACTCCCGGGCGGTCCACGAACCTTCCGCCGCCCCGATCGGGGTACGGCACCACGACGACACAGGAGACGACGATGGCATTCACCCCGCTGCCGGGCACCAGGGCCCCGGTACGGGTCTGGACCGACCCGTACGGCATCGAGCCGCAGGCCGCGCAGCAGCTGCGCAACATCGGCGCGCTGCCCTGGGTGCAGGGCGTCGCCGTCATGCCCGACGTGCACTTCGGCAAGGGCGCGACGGTCGGCTCGGTCATCGCCATGCGGCAGGCCGTCTCCCCGGCCGCGGTCGGTGTCGACATCGGCTGCGGGATGAGCGCGGTGCGTACCTCGCTCACCGCGGCCGACCTGCCCGACAACCTCGCGGCGCTGCGCGCGGCGATCGAGGCGGCCGTCCCGGTCGGCTTCGCCAAGCGGACCGACCCGGTCGACCCGCGCCGGGTCCGCGGCCTGGAGCAGGCCGGCTGGGACGCCTTCTGGCGGCGCTTCGGCGAACTGGACCGGAAGGTGGCGCAGCTGGAGAGCCGCGCCCAGCACCAGCTGGGCACCCTCGGTGGCGGCAACCACTTCATCGAGGTCTGCGTCGAGCAGGACGGCCCGGACGCCGGGCAGGTCTGGCTGATGCTGCACTCCGGCTCCCGCAACATCGGCAAGGAACTCGCCGAGCGGCACATCGGGGTGGCGCGGCGGCTGCCGCACAACACCGACCTGCCCGACCGGGACCTGGCGGTGTTCCTCGCCGGCACCCCGGAGATGGACGCCTACCGCCGTGACCTGTGGTGGGCGCAGGAGTACGCCCGGCGCAACCGGGCGGTCATGCTGGCGCTGCTCTGCGGCGTGGTCCGCGACCACTTCCCGCAGGTCAGCTACGGCGAGCCGATCTCCTGCCACCACAACTACGTGGCGGAGGAGACGTACGACGGCGTCGACGTGCTGGTCACCCGCAAGGGCGCGATCCGGGCCGGTCGGGGGGACCTGGGCATCATCCCCGGGTCGATGGGCACCGGCTCGTACATCGTGCGCGGCAAGGGCAACCCGGACGCGTACTGCTCGGCGTCGCACGGCGCGGGGCGGCGGATGTCGCGGGGGCAGGCGAAGCGCACGTACAGCACCGAGGACCTGCGGCAGCAGACCGAGGGGGTGGAGTGCCGCAAGGACGCCGGGGTGGTCGACGAGATCCCCGGCGCGTACAAGGACATCACCGAGGTGATGGCGCAGCAGGACGACCTGGTCGAGGTGGTGGCGCACCTCAAGCAGGTGGTCTGCGTGAAGGGTTAGGCCGACCGGTGCCCCGAGGGGTGGGCGCCGGTCGTACGCCCCGGTGGCTCAGCGGAGAGAGCGCCGGTCTACGAAACCGGAGAGCCAGGTTCGAATCCTGGTCGGGGCACGGTCCGCATCCGGCGCGACGTCGGAGCAGAACCCCTTGCGAGCTGGTGCAATCGGCAGCACACCCGTCTCTGGAACGGGCGATGGAGGTTCGAGTCCTCCGCTCGCAGCACGAATCCTCGTGGCCCAACACCAGGTTCCGGACCTGGGGGTCGCTGATTCGAATCCAGCCGGGGGCGCGTTCCATCACCCGACCGAGTGCCCGAGTGGCCAGGGAGCGGTCTGCAAAACCGCGTACACCGGTTCGATTCCGGTCTCGGTCTCGATCTGCCGTCCACTGTGGTGACGCCGGAGGACGTGGGTCCAGCTGCTGCTCATGACGGCGGCCCGCCCGGTTCGACCCCGGGGCCGGCGACCGGTGACGGCGCGGCCGTCGGTCTCCCTGCCCGGGGTGACCGACGGCCGCGCCCGTGCATGTACCGGTGCACAGGGGCTCCGGGCAGCAGCAGGGACGGCCGGAGCGGATGGGCTCAGCCGGTGGCGGCGAGCGTCACCGGAACGGTCACCAGGTGGGTGCGGGCGCCGTCGTGGGGCGACACCTCGTACACCTCGACGGTGCCGGTGCCGGCCGTCGGCAGCCGGTAGGCGACACCGGCCCGGTAGTCGCCCCGGCAGCCGCTGCCGCAGGTGGCGGTGGTGAAGCCCGCGCCGACCACCCGCCCGCCGGCGTCGAGGATCCGGATCGAGACGGTGGCCTCGTACACGTCGGCGCTGCCGGCGACGGTGACCGGCGTGCCGACCCGCTGCCCGACGGTGGGCTCGGTGACCAGGATCGGCGCCAGCACGTCGGCCAGGTCGGCCCGTCCGAGCACCAGGTCCGGGTCGGTGAAGGCCACCCGGCGCACGGTGGGGAACTGGGTGAGCGTCCAGACGATCTGGGCGCGTCGCAGCCGCAGCGTACGGGTGTCGGTGTCCGCCAGCGACGGGTGCGCGGCGATCGTGGCGGTGCCGTCGGCGATGCGGACCACCTCGACCCCGGGTGGGACGAGGGTGGCCAGGCCCGCCGCCGCCTCGGCGGGGGTGGGGCCGGTGGCCAGTTCGGCCAGCGCCAGCCGGGAGGTGGCGACGGTGGCGGGTCGGGTACGTCGGGTCGGCGTCACCGTCCGGTCCCGGGTGAACCAGAGCTGCACGGTGACGCTGCCGGTCGGCGCCGGTGTGGCGGTGCGGGTGGGCGCGGGTGGCGGGGTCGGCCGGGCGGTCGGGGTCGGCCCGGTCGGCGTGCCGGTGGGCGGGGACGGCACGGTCACGGGCGTGCCGGTCGGCGGGCTGCCGGGCGGGGCGGCGGTGGGGGCCGGGCCGAGGGTGCCCGAGGGTGCGTCGGCGCAGCCGGTGAGCAGCAGCACCAGCGCGGTGAGCAGGGCGGCCGGGCGGCTCACGGGTCGCCGTCCGGTGCGGGGGTGACGGGCAGCGTCAGCCGGAACGTGGTCCCGACGCCGGGGGCGCTGCGGACCGTCAGGTCGCCCCGGAGCAGCCGGGCGTTCTCCCGGGCGATGGCCAGGCCGAGGCCGCTGCCCGGCCCGGAGCGCGCCGGGTCGGCCTTGTAGAAGCGCTCGAACAGGTGCGGCAGGTGTTCGGCGGCGATCCCCGGCCCCCGGTCGCTCACCTCGTACACGAGCAGTGGGCCGCGGCGGGCGGCGGTGGCGCGGAGGTCGCCCCGGCCGTGGGTGACGGCGTTGCCGATTAGGTTGGCCAGGATCCGTTCCAGCCGGCGCGGGTCGGTGCGGACGGTGACCGGGTCGCCGTCGACGACGACCCGGTCGGCCCAGCCGTGTGCGGTGACCAGGGCGTCGAGCAGGGCGAGGGTGTCGACCGCGCGGACGGTCACCGGTTCGCGTCCGGCGTCGAGCCGGGAGATCTCCATCAGGTCCTCGACCAGGCTCCGCAGCCGCACCACGTCGGCGACCAGCAGCTCGGCGGTGCGCCGGCTGTCGGCGGGCAGCGTGTCGAGCTGGTCGCCCAGCAGCGAGGCCGCCGCCACCAGGGCGGTGACCGGGGTACGCAGCTCGTGCGCGACGTCGGCGGTGAACCGCCGTTCCCGTGCCTCCGCCCGGGTCAGGTCGTCGATCTTCGTCTGGAGCGCCTGGGCCATCTCGTTGAACGCCGTGGCCCAGTCGCTGAACTCGTCGCGGCCGTGCACCGGCAGTCGGGTGGCCAGCAGTCCCTCGGCGACCGCCCGGGCCGCCCGGCTGGCCCGGCCGACGGGGTCGAGGGTACGCCGGGCCATCCAGTGCCCGACCCCGGCCGCGAGCGCCACCACCGCCAGCCAGCCCACCGTGAGCGCGGTGCGCAGCTGGTCCAGCCCGCTCATCAGGTCGCTCTCGTCGGTGACGGCGTACAGCTCGGCGGTGGCGCCGGGGATCCGGCCGCCGACCACGAGCAGGTGCCGTCCGTCGTCGTCGACGCGTTCGTAGCCCAGTTGCCCGTCGGCGACGGCGTCGCGCAGCGGGTGGCCCGGGGCCGGGGCGTATCCGGGGTGGGAGGCCTCGGTGCGGTCGGTGACCAGCAGCACGTGCCGGCCGCTGCCCTCGAAGCTGGCCAGCAGCTCGGTGCGGCGGGCGTCGGTCAGCGGCACGAACTGTCCGGCGAGGACGAGCTGGTAGCGGGCGTCGGCCGCCGCCCGTTGCACCGCGCCGTCCAGCCGGGCCTGGCGCACCATCAGGTACGACCCGCTCGCCAGCCCGCCGGCGGACACCCCGGCGACCAGCACGAACGCCACCGTCAACCGGCGTCGCAGCCGGCCCGGCGGTACGCCCGTGTTCATCGCCGTCCTCCCGTCAGCCGGTGGCGAGTTTGTAGCCGACCCCGCGTACGGTGCGGATCAGCCGGGGTGCGACCGGGTCGTCCTCGATCTTGGCGCGCAGCCGCTGCACCGCCACGTCGACCAGCCGGGAGTCGCCGAGGTGGGAGTGGTTCCACACCCGGTCGAGCAGCAGTTCCCGGGTGAACACCTGCCCGGGCCGGCGGGCCAGCTCCAGCAGCAGCCGGAACTCGGTGGCGGTGAGCGGCAGCTCCCGGCCGGCCTTGCGGGCGACGAAGCGGGCCGGGTCGATCTCCAGGCCGCCGACGGTGAGGGTGCCCTCCTCGACCACGGCGGCGGCGCGACGCAGCCCGGCGCGGACCCGCGCCACGAGTTCCGGCATGTCGAACGGTTTGCGCAGGTAGTCGTCCGCGCCGCACTCGAGGCCGACGACCACGTCGATGGTGTCGGTGCGGGCGGTGAGCATCAGGATCGGCACGGCGCTGGTGCGCCGGATCTCCCGGCAGACCTCCAGCCCGTCGAGGCCGGGCAGCATCACGTCCAGGACGACGAGGTCGACCGGCTGGGACCGCCAGGCGGCCAGCGCGGCCCGGCCGTCCACGGCGGTGGCGACCCGGAAACCGGCCCGCCGCAGACCGAGGGCGGTGACCTCCCGGATGGAGGCATCGTCCTCGACGAGCAGCACCCGGCCCTCCATGACCTCCTCAGGGTAGTCCCGCGACGGCGGCGTGGACCCCGGCGTAACGGCTGGTGACGGGGGGTCCGGTCGACGGTCGGCCCGGTCCCGACGGGCGGGGTGACCGTCCTCAGCGGCCGGTCCGGCGGGTGGTCCGGACGTCGCGGGGTCCCGGTGGGCCCGCCCGCGACGGCGCCGCGCGGGCGGCGGGGCAGCCGCTCAGGCGACCCGGGCGACCGCGTCGACGAGCGGCGCGGGAACGGCCTGCGGGTGCAGCACGGCCGCGATCGCCTCGACGCCGTCGGCCAGGCGGGGGCAGGTCCGGCGGGCTGACGTCCCGGCAGTGTGCCCAGCGCAGCGGGTGGTCGATCGTCGGGTCGTCGTCGCGGTGCGACCGGTCGCCCGGAGGCGGGGTCGATGCTGCCGTCGTCCTCCGTACGACTGGCAAATTGTGACACCGTCCGGCCGGTTGACCGCGAGATTGATACATGTCAGTGTTTGCTTCCCCGGTGTGACCGCCGCGACCTCACCCCCGGGTCGCGGGCGTCCCGTCCGCCCCGAACCACACCCCCACTCGGGACCCGGTCACACCCGTGCCCCCATGAGGAGCCCGCATGAAACTGAGAACGCCGACCACGGGCCTCGCGCTCGCCGTGCTCGCCGCGGCGACGCTGACCCTGGCCGCGCCACCGGCCACGGCGATCCGGCCGACCGCCGCCGCACCCGTGGCCGCGCTCGCGGCGCCGGACATCTCGGTGACCAACGTCCAGGCCCACCTGACCCAGTTCCAGACCATCGCCACCAACAACGGCGGCAACCGCCGGGCCGGCTCGGCCGGCTACACGGCCTCGGTCAGCTACGTCAAGTCCAAGCTCCAGGCCGCCGGGTACACGGTCACCGAGCAGGTCTGCACGAGCTGCGTGTACCGGTCGAATAACCTCATCGCCGAGTGGCCGCAGGGCCCCGCCGACCAGGTCGTCATGTTCGGCGCCCACCTGGACGGCGTCTCCGCCGGCCCGGGCATCAACGACAACGGCTCCGGCTCGGCCAGCCTGCTGGAGAACGCCCTCGTCCTGGCGAGCCAGAACCCGACGATGACCAAGCGGGTCCGGTTCGCCTGGTGGACCGACGAGGAGCAGGGCCTCAACGGCTCGGAGTTCTACGTCAACTCGCTGACCGCCACCCAGCGCGGCTACATCAAGGGCTACTACAACTTCGACATGGTCTCCTCGACCAACGGCGGCTACTTCATCAACCGGCTCACCTCCACCACCGCCGCGCCGCTCAAGGCGTACTGGGACTCGCTGGGCCTGCAGCCGGAGGAGAACGTCGAGGGCCAGGGCCGCTCCGACGACTACCCCTTCCAGCAGGCCGGCATCCCCACCTCCGGGTACGCCACCGGCGCCAGCGCCCGCAAGACCAGCACCCAGGCCGCCAAGTGGGGCGGCACCTCCGGCGCCGCGTACGACCCGTGCTACCACCGGTCCTGCGACACCACCAGCAACATCAGCGCCACCCACCTCAACCGCAGCGCCGACGGCGTCGCGTACGCCATCTGGCAGCTCGCGGTCGGCACCGGCACCCCGACCAACGACTTTTCCGTCGCGGTCAGCCCGACCTCCGGCAGCCTGGTCCGGGGCGGGTCCACCACCGCGACGGTCAGCACCGCCACCACCAGCGGCAGCGCGCAGACGGTGGCGCTGTCGGCCTCCGGCGCGCCGGCCGGCGTCACGGTGTCGTTCAGTCCGTCGTCGGTCACCTCCGGCGGCTCCGCGACCATGACGGTCAGCGCCTCGTCGACCGCCACCACCGGCACCTTCGCCATCACGGTCACCGGCACCGGCTCGGTGACGCGCACCGCCACCTACAGCCTCACCGTGACCGGCACCGGCGGCTGCACCGGCGGACAGGTGATCGGCAACGGCGGCTTCGAGTCCGGCACCACCCCGTGGACCGCCACCTCGGGCGTGATCACCAACTCGACCAGCCAGCCGGCCCGCACCGGCTCGTACAAGGCGTGGCTCGACGGGTACGGCAGCACCCACACCGACACGCTGTCGCAGTCGGTGACGGTGCCGGCCGGGTGCTCGACGTACACGCTCGGCTTCTACCTGCACATCGACACGGCCGAGACCACGACCGGCACCGCGTACGACAGGCTGACCGTGCAGTTCGGCAGCACCACCCTGGCCACGTACTCCAACCTCAACGCGGCCAGCGGCTACCAGCTGCGCTCGTTCAACGTGGCCGGGTACGCCGGGCAGACCGTCACCCTGAAGTTCACCGGGACCGAGGACTCGTCCCTGCAGACCAGCTTCGTCGTCGACGACGTGACCCTGCAGGCGAGCTGACCGGGCGGGGCGGGGTGGGCCGGGTGCCCACCCCGCCCCGACCTGCGGCGCCGGCCGGGCAGACCCCGACGACGGTAAATGTCGTACCCCGGTCGGACCATGTGGGCATGGCTGCCCCCGCGCTGACCCACCACAGTGGTCCACCCCGCTCCATGCCGCTGCGCGAGCTGCGCACCCGGCTGACCCAGGTGATCGCCATGGCCGAGCTGACCGACACGGTCACCCTGGTCACCCGGGACGGCGATCCCCGCCCGCTCGCGGCCGTGGTGCCCGTCGCGGCGGCCCGCACCGCCGCCCAGGCCCGCGCCGACGACGAGCGCCTCGCCGCGGTCACCGCCGGCTGGGCCCGTCGCCTGGAGGAGACGCACCGCCACGGCGTCCGCCGGCACGCGGCCGAGCTGCGGGCGGTCACCGACGCTCTCGCCGCAGTGTGGGCGGAGCTGGACCGGCGCGTCCCACCCGGGGTCGACGCCGCCGTGGACCGGCTGCGCGCCGCCCAGGCGGACCTGCTGCGCGGCTGACCCGCCCCGCTCAGCCGGCGTGGTTCGGGTCGCCGGTGGTCAGCCGCAGCGTGAAGCCGTCCGGGCCGGGCTGCATCACCACGTGGTCACAGGACTGGTAGGTGATCCACAACCCCAGCCCTCCGGCGGTGGCGCCCGGCGTCGGCAGTAGGCCGGCGTACGGGTCCGACGGCCCCTTGCCGGCGTCGCTGACGGTCACCACCACCCGTCCGCCGCCGGCCCAGAGCCGGAACCGCACCGGCGGCAGGCCGTGCCGCAGTGCGTTGGTCACCGTCTCGCTGACCGCCACGGACAGGTCGTCCACCTCCTCGGCGGAGAGGTGGGCGGTGGCGATGGCGTACACCGCCGCGCGGGTCCGGGCCGGAGTCGGGTCGCACAGCTCGATCAGCGGGGCGTCCCGCTGCAACGGGTCGGGCGGCACCTCCCGGGGCTCGCGCAGGTAGGTCTCCGGCTCGGTGTAGACCTCGTTGGGCAGGTGCCGGCCGTCGGCCGTGGTGGTACGCGGGTGGGTGCGGGCGACATCGGCGAGGATCTCCGCCGGCGTGGTCCGGGTGTCGTACGGGCACACGCTCCACAACGGGAACTCGTCGAACGCGTGGTTTGTCGCCGACTCGTAGCGTGCCCACCAGTCCCAGGACCGGCCGAACGCCACCGGTGGCAGCTCGCCGACGATCCGGATCTGCGCCGCGCCCGCGGCGACCTGGTCGGCCAGCAGCCGGCGGTACGACCGGATCGCGGCGGTGGGGCGCGCGTAGACGTCCCCGCCGTCGAGGAACGTCACCCCGGATCCGGCGGGCAGCGCCGAGCGGACCAGGGCGGTGTTGCGCTCGCCCAGTGACACCAGGGACGGCTCGCCCGCCGCGACCCCTTCGCGCAGGAACGGCAGGACGGCGGCGAGCAGTTCGTCGTCGGAGTCGTAGAGCAGGGCCTCGTGGTAATAGCCGCGGTGCCCGACGGCGGCGCCCGTCCTCATCCGGCCGCCTCCACGCGCACCCGGGTCAGCCCGAGCAGCGCGACCAGTCGGGACGCGGGCGCCAGGTCGGTGCGCAGCACCACGTCGCCGTGCCGGCCCTCGGCGTGCCGGTGCAGGTGCACCAGACTGCGGTAGTCGATGAAGCGCAGGTCGGCGGCGCGGATCACCACGTCGCCCGTGCCGGAGTCGGTGCGCCGCAGGGCGGTGGCGAACACGTCCTGGTTCGACGTGTCCAGCTCGCCGTCGAGGACCAGGCCGTCGTCACCGGCGTGCAGGTGGAAGAGGCTGGCGCCCGGGTCGGACGTCGGGTGCAGGCAGGCCAGCTCCTCGATGACCAGCTCCCCGAGGCGGGTGCGGTCGTAGCCGCAGACGGCCGACATCGGCCGGGTGAGCATGAACCGGTCCACGAGGTGCTCGTAGCGGGCGAACGCCTCCCGCCGCCGCGGGTCGCGTACCAGGCAGGTGGCGTCGGCGGCGATCCGCCAGCCGGTGTACCCGTCGGTGAGCGCCGCCTCGATCGTCGTGGTGTAGGACTCCAACTGGGCGTCGTGGGCCAGGATGCCGTCGCCGTACATCTGCTCCACGGAGACGATCTCCGCCGCGCCCGTCTGCAGCGCCTCGCGCAGCCGGGGCGTGCTGTTCCACCGCTCCACGACCACCGGCACCGGTTCGGGGCTGACGTAGCTGACGCGGTCACCGGCGGTCAGGCCGGCGAGCAGGAACTCGCGGGCCCGCGCCTCGAAGATGGCCGGATCGTCGTAGCTCCAGCAGGCGTGACCGACACGCCCGGAAGCCGTCGCTCCGCTGGTCACGCCGACCGCCTCCTCATGCCCGCAGTGTATGCCCGCCGCGCAGGCGGCCAGGAACCCGGCCGGTCGGTCGATGGCCCGTGCCCGTACGGCGGGCCGGATCATGTGGGGCGGCGGCCCTTGAGCCTGCGCCCCAGCTCACGGGCGATCTCCCGGTTGGCGTCGCGCTCGGCGAGCGCCTGCCGCTTGTCGTACGACCTCTTGCCCCGGGCCAGGGCCAGCTCGACCTTGGCCCAGCCGTTGCTGAAGTACATCGACAGCGGCACCAGCGTCACGCCGCCGTCGCGCAGCTTCTCCAGGATCCGGGCGATCTCCACCCGGTGCAGCAGCAGCTTGCGGGTGCGCCGGGGCTGGTGGTTGGTCCAGGTGCCGAAGCCGTACTCGGCGATGTGCAGGCCGTAGAGCATGATCTCGCCGTCGCGTTCCTGGGCGAACGCGTCGACCAGCGACACCCGTCCCTCGCGCAGCGACTTCACCTCGGTGCCGGCCAGCACGATCCCGGCCTCGTAGGTCTTCAGGACGGTGTAGTCGTGCCGGGCCTTCTTGTTGGAGGCGATGAGTGTGCGCCCGGTCTCCCTGGCCACGGCGACCTCCCCGGTGAGCTGCGGACCGGGAGCAGGATACCCGCCGGCGCCGCCCGGGGAGGCGACGCCGGCGGGCGTCGGGCGGGTCAGACCCGGCACTGCCAGGAGTACGCGTCGCGGAAGCTGACGAAGCGTTCCACGGTGGCGTACCCGAAGGTGGTCTCGCGGCACGCGGCGAGCACGTCGACGTCCGAGTACGTCGGGCCGCCGCGACTGTAGGTCACGCACCGCCAGTCGTAGACGGTCGTGCCGAGCAGCGCCGCGTCGGAGTGGCCGGTGGCCTGGCACCAGCGACGGAAGTCGGGGGCGACCACGTCGGCCCGCACCCGCCAGCAACGCACCGACGTCGGGTCGTAGAAGTCGCCGATCCGGTCCACCGCGCTGTCGGTGGCGTACGTCCACCGGCAGGCGGCGTCGAACGTCAGGCCGGTGCGGCGTCCGTCGGCGGTGCGGCAGTGCCAGTCGTACGCGGTGCCGCCGGTCAGCACCGCGTCGGACGCCCCCTGCGAGCGGCAGTACGCGGACAGGTCGAGCCCGCCCAGCTCCTGAGGCGGTAGTGGTGACGCGTTGGCCGGGGCAGCGACGGCCGACGCGGTGAGCAGGGTGAGGACGACGGTGGCGAGGACGCGCAGGACACGGTGCAGCGGGCGCATGGTGCTCCTTCCGGTTGCCGGGTCGTACGGATCGGGGTGCCGGCCGGCGGGCGGGCCGGACCGGCGTCCGGGACCTGCCGGGCCGGTGGTGCGGCGGCGGGGCCGGACGGGGACGGGGCGGCGGAGGCGGGTCAGCGGTCGCACGGCCACACGCCACGGAAGCCGACGGTCCGGTCGCGCACGGTCTGCACGGTGCCGGCGGCGGCCACGGTGAGGCGGCGGTTGTCGATGTCGAAGCAGCCGGCGTCGCTGTCGGTGTACGCCTGCTCGACGTGCGTCCAGTCGCCGAGCGTGTACTTGTACTCCAGTTCGGTGCCGGCGGGCACGGTCAGCACCACCCGGTACGGCCCGGTGGGCGGGTCGACCCGCCGCATGCGCTGCCCGGCGGGGTCCCAGTCGGGCAGGCCGGCGCCGAGACGGCTGAGCGTGCCGGCGAGGTGCACGCCGCGCTCGTCGATCAGCGGCACGCCCGGTTGCGCCCCGGCCGAGAGGACCAGCCGGGTGGTGTCGCCGGGGCGGCCGGTGGCGGCGCGCACCGCGAGGTCGACGTCGAGCACCCCACTGCCGCAGCCGCACTCCTGCGGGTACGCGGTCGGCCGGGCGGTGCTCCGCAGCAGCGCGGTGAGCTGGGCGGGGGTCAGGTCGGGACGACGGTGGAGCAGCAGCGCCGCCGCGGCGGCGACGTGCGGCGCGGCCATGCTGGTGCCGGTGTACTCGGCCCAGCCGTCGCCCTCGGCCACGGTGCGTCCGGTGTTCACCGTGGAGAGCACCCCGCGGGTCCGGTCGCCGCCGGGTGCGGCGATCTCCACGGCGGCGCCGAAGTTGGAGTAGCCGGCCCGTTCGCCGGTGACCGTGCTGGCCGCGACGGTGACCACGCCGGCGCAGCCGGCGGGGGAGTAGTTCGCCGCGTCGGCGCCGGAGTTGCCGGCCGACACCACCACGCTCACGCCCCGGGCGACCGCCTGGTCGATGGCGGCCTGGGTGGCCGGGTCGCAGCTCACCGAAGCGCCGAGGCTGAGGTTGAGCACCCGGGCCGGGGTCGGGTTGGCCGGCACCCCGGGCACCTCGCCGCCGGAGGCCCAGACGATCGCGTCGACCATGTCGGCGGTGGTGCCGCCGCAGCGGCCGAGCACCCGCACCGGCTGGATCCGGGCCGCCGGGGCGAGTCCGGCCACCCCGGCGCCGTCGTCGCGGCGCGCGGCGATCGTGCCGGCCACGTGGGTGCCGTGCCAGCTGCTGGGGCGGAACGTCTCACCGCAGTCGCCGGGCTCCTCCCAGTCACCCTGGTCGGTGGCGTCCGGGTCACGGCCGTCGCCGTCGCGGGCGTCGGCCGGGTGGCTGACGAAGTCGTAGCCGGGCACGAGGTTGGCGGCCAGGTCGTGGTGCGCGGTGACACCGGTGTCCAGGACCGCGACGGTGACGCCGGAGCCGTCGGCGCCGGTGGCCCAGGCCGGTTCGGCGTAGACGCCGCCGAGAGGGTCGTGCAGGTCCCACTGGTCGTCCCAGCGGGTGTCGTCGGGGGCGTCGGTGACGGCGGGACGTACCCGGGTGTCGGGGCGGGCCCAGGTGACGTCGGCGCGCTGGCGCAGCCGGTCGAGGACGGCGCGGGCGGTGCCGGTCGGCAGCGGCCGGTCGGCGCGGACCAGCAGGTCGCCAGTGGCCAGGACCCGGACGACGGTCAGCCGCGCCCCGGTGTCGCGGCCGACGGCGGCGAGGTCGTCGGTGAGCCGGGCGGGGTCGGTGGCGCGGGCGGTCCGGGCACCGGTCGGCGTGCGGGCGCCGACCAGGAACGAGGTGACGGCGCCGCCGGTCGGCGGCGGCTCGGCGGGCCGCGCCACGGCGGGTGCCGCGGGCAGCAGGGCGGTGGCGGTCGCGAGCGCCACCACCAGGTGCATCGGGGTACGGAGGAACACGTCTCTTCCTTTGCGCTCGGGCGCGGGCCCACGCACCGCGGGCCCCGGCACCACGCTAGGAGTCTCTGCAAGAACTTGGAAGACCAATGAAATATCAGTCACGAGAAGAAAGAGTTTCCATAATCTTGCGAAAGTGAACGACCGTCCACACGGTGGGATCCACTGTGTCCCGCCGTCCGGGCGGTAGGGTCGGCGACCGTGACCGCGGCCGACTTCCTCACCACCACCCGCGCCTCGTACGACACGATGGCGACCGACTACACCGAGTTCGTCGCCGGCCATCTGGCGGCCCAGCCGCTGGAGCGCGCCCTGCTCGCCGCCTTCGCCGAGACCGTGCGCACCGGCGGCGGTCCGGTGCTGGAGGTCGGCTGCGGCAATGGCCGGATCACCCGGCACCTGAGCGACCTCGGCCTCGACGTACGCGGGCTCGACCTCTCACCCGGCATGATCGCCGAGGCCCGCCGGCTCCACCCCGACCTGCGCTTCACCGTGGGCTCGATGCTGGACCTCGACCAGCCCGACGGCACCCTCGCCGGGCTGGTCGCCTGGTACTCGGTCATCCACCTGCCCGACGACCGGCTGCCCGAAGCGTTCGCCGGGTTCCACCGGGTGCTCGCCCCGGGCGGCCACGTGCTGCTCGCCTTCCAGGTCGGCGACGAGCCGGTGCACCGCACCGACGCCTGGGGACGCCAGGTCGACCTCGTCTTCCACCGCCGCCGCCCGGAGCGGGTCGCCGCCCTGCTGGAGGCCGCCGGGCTGGAGGTGCGGGCCCGGCTGTGCCGGGAGCCCGAGCAGTGGCAGGGCAGCCCGGAGCCCACCGCGCAGGCCTACCTGCTGGCCCGCCGGCCCCGGTGACGACCGGGCGTGACCGGACCGCCACGGCGGCTCGTATCCTTTGCGCGGATCCCAGAGGGGACCGGAACCACCGGATGAGGAGGTTGGTGTGAGCAGCCGGACCGAGACGTTGGAGTTCCAGGCCGAGACGCGTCAGTTGCTGCAGTTGATGGTGCACTCCATCTACTCGCACAAGGACGTCTTCCTGCGCGAACTCGTCTCCAACGCCTCCGACGCGCTGGACAAGCTGCGGCTGGAGTCGCTGGTCGACAAGGACCTCGACGTCGACACCTCGGACCTGCACGTCGAGATCTCCACCGACGCCGAGGCGCGGACGCTGACCGTGCGCGACAACGGCATCGGGATGTCCCGCGAGGACGTCGTCTCGCTGATCGGCACCATCGCCCGCTCCGGCACCGCCGAGCTGCTGCGCAGGCTCAAGGAGTCCAAGGAGGCGGCCAGCCAGGAGCTGATCGGCCAGTTCGGCGTGGGCTTCTACTCCACCTTCATGGTCGCCGACAAGGTCACCCTGGTCACCCGCCGTGCCGGCCAGGCAGAGGGCACCCGCTGGGAGTCCACCGGCGAGGGCACGTACGTGGTGGAGACCGTCGACGACGCCCCGCAGGGCACCACGGTCACCGTGCACCTCAAGCCGGCCGACAGCGAGGACAACCTGCACGACTACACCGACCACGGCAAGATCCGCGAGATCGTCAAGAGGTACTCCGACTTCATCGCCTGGCCCATCCGGCTCGTCACGGCCGACGCCGAGCCGGCCACGCTCAACTCGATGAAGGCGCTGTGGGCCCGCCCGCGCGACGAGGTCGCCGAGGAGGAGTACCGCGACTTCTACCGGCACGTCAGCCACGACTGGGCCGACCCGCTGGAGACCATCCACATGCGCGGCGAGGGCGTCTTCGAGTACGAGGCGCTGCTCTTCATCCCCTCGCACGCCCCGTTCGACCTGTACATGGCCGACGGCCGCCGGGGCGTCCAGCTCTACGTCAAGCGCGTCTTCGTGATGGACGACTGCGCCGCGCTGATGCCCAGCTACCTGCGCTTCGTCAAGGGCGTGGTGGACGCGCACGACCTGTCGCTCAACATCTCCCGGGAGATCCTCCAGCAGGACCGGCAGATCCAGGTGGTCCGCCGCCGGCTGGTGCGCAAGGTGCTCGCCACCGTCAAGGAGCTGCGCACCGCGCACGCCGAGCGCTACCGCAGCTTCTGGTCCGAGTTCGGCCGGGTGGTCAAGGAGGGCCTGCTGGAGGACCCGGACAACACCAAGGCGATCCTCGACATCGTCTCCGTCGAGTCCACCCACGACGCCGCCGAGCCCACCACCTTGCACGACTACGTCGCGCGGATGAAGGAGGGACAGGGCGAGATCTACTACGCCACCGGCGAGAGCCGGGCGACGCTGGAGAACTCGCCGCACATGGAGGCGTTCCGGGCCAAGGGCTACGAGGTGCTGCTGCTCACCGACCCGGTCGACGAGGTGTGGGTCGAGCGGGTCGGTGAGTTCGACGGCAAGCCGTTGCGGTCGATCGCCAAGGGCCAGGTCGACCTCGACACCGAGCAGGAGCGCGAGGAGGCCGGCACCCAACGGGAACGGCAGGCCAAGGAGTACGCCGACCTGCTGACCTTCCTCGGCGGCGCGCTCACCGACACCGTGAAGGAGGTCCGCCTCTCCTCCCGGCTGACCACCTCGCCTGCCTGCATCGTCGGCGACGCGCACGACATCACCCCGACCCTGGAGAAGATGTACCGGGCGATGGGGCAGGAGGTGCCGGCGGTCAAGCGCATCCTGGAGCTCAACCCGACCCACCCGCTGGTCACCGGGCTGCGTGCCGCGTACGAGCGCGACGCCGCCGACCCGGCGCTGACCGAGACCGCCGAACTGCTGTACGGCATGGCGCTGCTCGCCGAGGGTGGCGACCTCGCAGACCCGGCCCGGTTCGCGCGGGTGCTCGCCGACCGGTTGGCCCGTACCCTCTGACCTGCCCGCGGCCCGGGGCCGGACCTCGCGTCCGCCCCGGGTCGCACCGGCCGCCCGACCGGCCGTGCCCCGGGTGGCGGCGGGTGGGCACAATGCGCTCATGCGGGCAGGACGGGGGTACGGCATCGCGGTCTGCGCGGTGGTGCTGGCGGCGCTGCTCACGGGTTGCGCGGCCGGCGACGACGACGCGGACGCGCAGCGCCGGGCGAGGGAGCAGGCCCGGGCCCGGCTGACCGAGGTGACCGGTGCGATCGCGCGCGACCGCCCCTGGGAGGCCGATGAGTTCGGACGCCTGGTCACCGGCCGGGAGGGCGTCGACCTGATGAGCCTCGACGGCACCACCCGGCAGGAGGGGGCCGGGGTGTCGCTGGTGGTCCGGGTCCGTGGCGAGGCGATCGTCCTCGACTGGAACGGCGCCGAGTCCGCCCGCGCCGAGGTGACGCTCTGCCACCGGCTCGGCTACCGGCCCGACGACCAGGTGGATCCGGTGACCGAGGTGGACTGCCCGCCCACCGCGCCGATCACCCCACGTCCCGCCCCGAGCCTGCCGTCGGGCACCGACGAGCGGCTGCGCCGCTCGCTGCCCACCGGCCCGGCGGCCACCGAGGACTCCGTCGGCGCGGCCGTCGACCGGCTGCGGCTCGATGCCCGGGTACGGCGGGACGTGGCGACCGCCGACGGCGCGGTGGGCCTGGCGCTGCGCGAAGGTCGACGCGGATCGTGCCTGCTGGCCAGAGTGGTCGGTGACCGCGTCGAGGTCTGGCGACCGCCGAGTGTCCTCATGCAGCCGGGTGAACTCACCTGCGACGGGCGCACCGCGGCCCTCGGCCTGGGGCAGAGGGACCCGAGTTGACCGGGCATTGTGCACGGCTGCCGGACGTCCGCAAGCGGGAGCCGGGAGCCCTCGCCTGACCGGGTGAAGAACCTCTCAAGAAGTGGGCATTACGCCGAAACGCTTCCTAACGTCGATCTGGTCCGCGATCGCGGACACCGGGGTCGGTAACGCCTAATCCATGCCGCCGACCACGGACCTTGTCAGTTGGGCATGGAGCGGGGGACCCACACGTTCCTCGGTGCACGTCACCTCGGGGTGAAGCCGCCACGGCGGCCGGGCTCCTCGGCCCGAACCCGACAGCTCACCTCGTCGGCGTGGAGGATCACACATGGCAACTGCATACACCGCCCGTCACCGACGGGTCAGCTCGCGCCGCGTCGCCGTCGGCACGCTCGCCGTCGGCGCGGTCACCGGGGTCGCCGCCGTGCTGGCGCCGGCCGCCCCGGCCAGCGCCGCCAGCGTCAACTGGGACGCGATCGCCCAGTGCGAGTCCGGCGGCAACTGGCGCATCAACACCGGCAACGGCTACTACGGTGGCCTCCAGTTCTCCCAGAGCACCTGGTCCGGCTACGGCGGCAAGAAGTACGCCGCCCGGGCGGACCTGGCCACGCGTGGCGAACAGATCGCGATCGCCGAGAAGGTGCTCGACGGTCAGGGCATCGGCGCCTGGCCGACCTGCGGCAAGAAGGGCGGCTCGACCAAGAGCTACGCCACCAAGTCGGAGAAGTCGCAGAAGTCGCAGAAGTCGGAGCGGCGCTCCGAGCCGCGCCGGACGGCCAAGGCCACCACCGAGCGGTCGACGCGTACCGAGCAGCGCGGCAGCCGCAGCCAGCAGCGCAGCGCCCCGGCGGCCGCCGGCGACACCTACGTGGTGCGCAGGGGCGACACCCTGTCGCAGATCGCCGAGGCGAAGGACCTGGCCGGCGGCTGGCAGGCGCTGTACGAGCGCAACCGGCGCGTCGTCGGCGCCGACCCGGGCCTGATCTTCCCGGGCCAGAAGCTCAGCCTCTGACGCACCACCGCCCCTGCGGGGCACCGCACCACCGACGCCCGGCCGGTCTCCCGTACCGGCCGGGCGTCGCCGTCCACGTCCCGCCCCGCTCGGGTGAGGCGTTCCGCGCCGGCGGGAACGCCTCACCCCGGCAGGTCGCCGAGCAGGACCGGGCGGCGGGAACGGTGGGCCAGCTCCTCGGCGACGTTGCCGAGCAGCCGCTCACCGAGCCCGTGCCCGGACCGGCCGACGACGAGCAGGTCGACGTCCCGGGCGTCGGCGACCGCCAGCAGCGCGTCCACCGGGTGACCGGCGATGATCTCGGTGCTCGGCTCGGGCAGCCCGGCCGGTAGCCCGGCGACCCGCTCGTCGAGCATGCGCCGGGCCCGTCGGTCCTCCTCGGCGGCCTCGACGTCGACCAGGTCCGGGCTGGTCACGGCGACGAGGACCAGCTCGCCGGCCGTGCCGGTGAGCGCGCGTACGACGGTGCGCAGGGCCCGGTCGGAGTCCGCCGACCCGTCCAGCCCCACCAGGACCCGCAGCCCGGCGCCACGGCCCGATGGCGGGCGGGAGCGCACGTCCACCCGTCGGGTGCCGGCCCGGCCGCGCTCCACGGCGATGGGCACGAAGATCGGGCCGAGCAGCCCACCGACCAGGTACCACAGCAGATTGCGGTGCCCGCCCCGGGTGACGAACACGGCCGCGGTGACCAGGCCGACCGCCAGCCAGACCAGCACCGCCAGGACGACCCACCACACCTCACCCATCGTCACCCCCGGTCGGTCCGCCGTCACGCGCGACTACCCGGCCCGGCGACGGGTAAGCCGCCCGTCCGGCGGGGAGGGGGTCGCGTGGCACGGGAGTTCGTCAACTGGTCCGGCAGTCTCGCCTTCACCCCGGCCGAGTACGCCGAGCCCGCCGACGAGGACGAGGTGCGCCGCCTGGTGGCGCGCGCCCGTGAGTCCGGGACGAAGATCCGCCCGGTCGGCTCCGGCCACTCGTCGAGCCCGCTGGTGCGCACCGACGGGATCCTGGTCAGCCTGGACCGCCTCGCCGGCGTCCTGCACGACGACGGCGACCTCGCCACGGTCGGCGCCGGCACAAAGCTCAAGGCGCTGGGTGAGGGGCTCTACGAGGCGGGGCTGGCCATGGACAACCTCGGCGACGTGGACTACCAGTCGATCGCCGGCGCCACCGCCACCGGCACCCACGGCACCGGCCTGGGCTTCGGCAACCTGTGCACCCAGGTTTCCGGCGTACGGCTGGTCACCGGTGCCGGCGAGGTGCTGGACGTGTCGGCGGCGAGCAACCCCGACCTGCTGCCCGCGGTGCGGTTGTCCCTGGGCGCCCTGGGCGTGGTCACCCAGGTCACCCTCGACGTGCAGCCCCGCTTCGAGCTGCACCGCCGGGCGTGGTGCGCGCCCGTCGACTGGACGCTGGACCATCTGGCCGAGTTGCAGCACACCAACCGCAACATGGACTTCTACTGGTACCCGCGCAGCGACCTGACGCAGATCCGCACGATGAACCGGGCGGACGGGCCGGCGCCGGGGCGGCCGTGGGCCACGCCCCGGGTCCCCGAGTCCGCGCCGTGGGCCGTGCCCCGGGAGGTGCGGGTGGGGCCCACGCACCGCACCATTCCCCGCCACCGGGAGCTGCGGTTCGAGGAGATCGAGTACATGCTGCCGGCGGAGGCGTTCCCCGCCTGCTTCGCCGAGGTCCGCCGTCGGGTGAAGGAACGCCACCGCCGGGTCGCGGCGTGGCGGGTGCTGGTGCGCAGCATCGCACCGGACGACATCTGGCTGAGCAACGCCTACGGCCGGCCGACCATCACCATCGCCTGCCTGCAGAACACCACGCTGCCCTACGAGGAGTACTTCCGGGACGTGGAGGCGGTCTTCCGGCAGTACGGCGGACGGCCGCACTGGGGCAAGAAGCACTGGCTGACCGCGCGTGAGCTGCGCCCGCTCTACCCACGCTGGGACGACTTCCAGCAGGTACGGCGGCGACTCGACCCGGACGGGATCTTCCTCACCCCCGACCTGGCGCGGCTGCTGGAGGAGTCGTGATGGCGGGCGTCGGCGCGCTGGTCTGGGTCGTCCCGGGCGGGCACATCCCCTTCCCCGGGCACGGCCCGGAACCGCAGTTCACCGGATTCGATCAGCTCTGCGTCCTCAACGGCACCGACACCCCGGCCGAGCTGGCGCTGGACGTCTACTACGAGGACGCCGACCCCGTCGGGCCGTACCGGATCCTCGTCGAGGCCCGACGGATCCGGCACGTCCGCGTCAACGACCTGATCGACCCGGAGGCGATCCGCCTCGACCGGCCGTACGGGCTGGTGCTGCGCTCCCCGGTGCCGGTGGTGGTGCAGTTCCTGCGGCAGGACACCCGCCTGCCCGGGGTGGTCGCGTTGACCGGCACCATGGCGTACCCGGTGTGAGGTTCGTCGGGTCCCGGGCCGGGTACCCGCGCCCATGCGGGTCACGGCGCGGACGGCGGACGGGACGGGACCGCTCGGACGACTCCGGGGCCGGCTGTCGGGCATCGGCCGGGACAGCTACCGACGGCTGCAGACGTACCTGATCGTCGCGGTCCAGGCCGGCCTGGCCGCGGCCCTGGCGTGGGTGCTGGCCGGGCGGGTGCTCGGCAACCCGGAGCCCACCTTCGCCCCGGCCGCCGCGGTCGGTGTGATCGCCGCCGCCCTCGGCAACCGGACCCGGCGCACCGTGGAGCTGATCGTCGGCGTGGTCCTCGGCATCACGGTCGGCGACCTGCTCATCGCCGTGTTCGGGACCGGCCCGTGGCAGACCGGGGTGATCGTCTTCCTCGCCATCACCGGCGCGGCGCTGGTACGCGGCACTGGCGCGCTGATGACCCAGGCCGGCGGTACGGCCGTGCTGATCGCCACGCTCACCCCCACCGCCCCCGACCTGGAACTGCCCCGAACGGTCAACGCCCTGGTCGGGGGAGCGGTGGGACTGTTCGTGGTGCTGGTCCTCGCGCCGCTCAATCCGCTGCGCACCGTACGGCGGATCGCCGACCCCGCGCTGGACCTCTTCGCCCGGGAGATGAGCGCCTCGGCGCGGGCCCTCGCCACCGGCGACGCCCGCGACGCCGAACGCGTGCTCGACCGGATGCGGGCCGCCGAGGCGGAGCTGAGCCGTCTCGGCGAGGTGGTCGCCGCGGCGGACGAGGTGGTGCGCTACTCCCCGGTGCGGTGGCGTCGCCGCAGGGCGCTGGCCGCGTACCGCCGTGGCGTCGAACACATGGACCGGGCGTTCCGCAACAGCCGGGCGCTGGTGCGGCGGATCGGCACCACGCTGCGCGACGGCGAGCCGGTGCCCGCCGGGCTGCCCGCCGCGGTCGAGCACTTCGGGGAGGCGGTCCGTCTGCTGCACCGCGAGTTCCTCGCCGCCCGCGAGCCGGTACGGGCCCGGGACCGGGTGCTCACCGCCGTGCGGGAGGCCGGTGCGGCGTGCCGGCAGGACGTGGGCTTCTCCGGCACGATCGTGGTGTCGCAGCTGCGTACGGCCGCCAACGACCTCCTGCGGGCCACCGGGGTGCCGCGGGACGAGGCCCGGCGGATGGTTCGCCGCGCCGCCGCGGGGCACTGAGGTGGTGGCCGGGCGAGGCTCCACCGGGCCGTGTCCCGCCGGAGTGGATAGGGTTGGATCAGGTGTGCCGGGAAGTCTGGTCGGCGATGGATGACGCGTTCCCTGCCGACGAGGAGTTTTCGTGACCGACGCCACTCGGCGCCGCCCCAGCCTGTTCGCCCGCCGCTCCTGGGGCGAGACCAGCCGCATCTCCGCCATCCTGCGCAGGGAGACGGTGGGCGGCGCGCTGCTGCTCGTCGGGGCGCTGCTGGCCCTGGTCTGGTCGAACTCGCCCTGGGCCGAGGGGTACCAGTCGCTGCGGGACTTCCGGCTCGGTCCGGCGTCCCTGCACCTGGACCTGAGCCTGGCCACCTGGGCCGCCGACGGCCTGCTGGCGATCTTCTTCTTCGTCGCCGGACTTGAGCTCAAGCGCGAGTTCGTCGCCGGTGACCTGCGTGATCCGCGTCGCGCGGCGGTGCCGGTGGCGGCCGCCGCCGGCGGGGTGGTCGTACCCGCCCTGATCTACACCGTGATCGCCGCGGGCGCGGGGGGCGGCGCGGCGAAGGGGTGGGCGATCCCCACCGCCACCGACATCGCCTTCGCCCTGGCCGTGCTCGCCGTCATCGGCCGGTTCCTGCCGTCGGCGCTGCGCACGTTCCTGCTCACCCTGGCCGTGGTCGACGACCTGCTGGCGATCGTGATCATCGCGATCTTCTACACCACCGACCTGTCGGTCCTGCCGCTGCTCGGCGCGCTGGTCCCGCTCGTGATCTTCGGGCTGCTGGTGCAGCGGCGGGTCCGGTCCTGGTGGCTGCTGCTCCCGCTGGCAGCGGTGACCTGGGTGCTGGTGCACGAGTCCGGGGTGCACGCCACCGTGGCGGGCGTCCTGCTGGCCTTCACCGTCCCGGTGATCCGTAGTGGGGGTGCCGGCGGCCCGGACGCGGGCCCCGGGCTGGCCGAGCACTTCGAGCACCGGTTCCGGCCGGTGTCCGCCGGCATCGCGGTGCCGATCTTCGCGTTCCTCTCCGCCGGCGTGACCGTCGGCGGCTTCGCCGGCCTGGTCACCTCGCTGACCGATCGGGTCGCCCTCGGTATCGTCGTCGGCCTGGTGCTCGGCAAGCCGATCGGCATCCTGGCCGCCACCTGGCTGGTCTCCCGCTTCACCCGGGCCGACCTGGACGAGGGCCTGAACTGGCTCGACGTGCTCGGCCTGTCGCTGCTCGGCGGGATCGGCTTCACCGTGTCCCTGCTCATCGGCGAGCTGGCCTTCGGGCTGGGCAGCGAGCGCGACGACCACGTGAAGGTCGCGGTGCTCGCCGGGTCGCTGCTCTCCGCGCTGCTCGCCACGGTGATCCTGCGCTCCCGCAGCCGGTTCTACCGCCGGGTGCACGAGATCGAGCAGATCGACCGCGACCGCGACGGCGTCCCGGACGTCTTCGAGACGCCCACGGACGGAACCGCCGGGCGGTGATCCGCCGGCGGGAGCCGGCTCAGTCGCTGGTCGCGAACCGTTCCACGCTGTCGATCGGGCCGACGACGAGGATGAGGTCGCCGTGGGCGAGCACGGTGTCCGGGGTGGCGTGGGTGAACTCCGGCTTCCGCCCGGCCAGGGTCGCCTGCGGCTTCACCGCGACGACGGTCACGCCCCAGCGGCTGCGTACCCGGGACTCCCGCAGCGGCCTGCCGACCACGTCGCGCGGCGGGGTGGTCTTGATCACCGCGAAGTCGGCGTCGACCTCGACGTAGTCGAGGATCCGCCCGGAGAGCAGGTGGGCGACCCGCTCACCCATGTCGTGTTCGGGCGCGACCACCTTGGTGGCGCCGACCCGGGTCAGGATGTGGCGGTGCTGGTCGCTGATGGCCTTGGCCCAGATGTCGGGAATGCCGAGTTCCGACAGCAGGCTGGTGGTGAGGATGCTGGCCTGGATGTCGGTGCCGATGGCCACGACGGCCCGGTGGAACTCGGCCACGCCCAGTTGCCGGAGCGCCTCGATGTCCGTGGAGTCGGCGGTGATCACGTGCGGCAGGCTCCCGGACAGCGCCTGGACCACCTTGGGCCGGCTGTCGATGCCGAGCACCTCGGTGCCCCGGTTGGTCAGCTCCAGGGCCAGGGCGCTGCCGAAGCGGCCCAGGCCGATGACGACCACGGGATCGTTCGGTGTGTCAGCCAACGATGGTCCTCTCCTCGGGTAGTTCGTAGCGGCGGGTCCGGTCGCGCAGCGCCAGCGCCGAGGCCAGGGTGAGCGGCCCGATCCGGCCGGCGAACATCAGCACGGCCAGCAGCAGGTCCGCCTGCGGGGGCAGGCTGCCGGTGATCCCGGTCGACAGGCCGACCGTGGCGAACGCGGAGACGACCTCGAACAGGATCGGCTCCAGACCGTACGAGGTCATCGCGACCAGCGCGAACGTGGCCGTCGCCACGGCGGCGGCGCTGAGCAGCGCCACCGCCAGGGCCTGCCGCTGGTTGCTGGGCGGGATCCGACGCCGGCCCACGTTGACATGGGTCTCGCCGCGCATCTCCGACCACAGCACGAACGCCAGCAGTCCGAAGGTGGTCACCTTGATGCCCCCGGCGGTGCCGGCGCTGCCCCCGCCGATGAACATCAGCACGTCGCTGGCGAGCAGGCTCTCCGGTCGCATCGCCCCGATGTCGACGCTGTTGAACCCGGCGGTACGGGTCATCGTCGAGGCGAAGAACCCGGCGAGGAACTTCTCCGGCGCGTTCAGCGGCCCCAGGGTCCGCGGGTTGGTGTACTCGGCCAGCGTGAACACCAGGGTCCCGAGGAGCAGCAGGGTGGCGGTGAGCGTGACGGTGAGGCGGGTCATCACCGACCACAACGCCGGCCGGCGCCAGCCGCGCAGGAGTTCGAACACCACGGGGAACCCCAGCCCGCCCAGGATCACCGCGGTGGTGACGGTCAGGTTGATCCATGGGTCGGTGACGTAGCGGACGAGGCTGTCGGCGTTGGTGGAGAAACCGGCGTTGTTGAACGCGGAGATCGCGTGGAACACGCCGTGGTAGGCCGCCGCGCCGAGCGGTTCGTCGTAGGTGGTGGCGAACCGCAGCGCCAGCGACACCGCCACGACCGCCTCGCTGATCAGGCTGAACAGTACGATCCGCCGGACCACGCCCCGCACGTCGGTCAGGCTTAGGCTCCTGGTCTCGGCCTGGGCGAGGAACCGCGCGCGCAGTCCGAGCCGACGGGAGAGCAGCACGGTGAACAGCGTCGCCAACGTCATGATGCCCAGGCCGCCGACCTGGATGAGCAGCAGGATGACCACCTGCCCGAACCCGGACCAGTAACTGCCGGTGTCGACGGTCACCAGCCCGGTGACGCAGACCGCGGAGGTCGCGGTGAACAGCGCGTCGACCAGGGGCGCCCGCTGCCCGGACTGGGTGGCCGCCGGCAGTGACAACAGGGCCGTGCCGGTCGCCACCGCCGCGCCGAACCCGGTGCTGATCACCTGGGCCGGGTGCCGGAAGCGGTTGCCGTTGTGCTTCCACGCGGGCAGCCGCCTCAGCATCGGCGCGCCGCGCCCGCCGGCCGGCCCGGGCCCGACTGTCCTGCCGGCGCACCGCGCCGGGCCGTCATCGCCACACGCCGGATCATCGCATGTCCGTGCCGGCGGGGGCCGTCGGGCCGGGATGCCGGGTCCGGGCCAGGCTGACGCCCTCTCGGTTGCGGCCGGGGCTTATGATCACCGGGATTCGTGGAGCGCCGGGAAGCCTGGTCGGCACCGTGACCCGTCGTGCCTCCCGGAGGTTGCCGTGCTGCTGTTGTCCTTCGCCGTCGTCCTGCTGGCGGCGGTGCTCGTCTCCGCCCTGGCCCACCGGACGATCCTCTCCACCGCGGCGCTGTTCCTGGTGGCCGGCTTCGTGCTCGGTGAGGACACCGGCGGGGTGCTGCACCTGCGGGCGGACTCGCCGATCGTGGCGCAGCTCGCCGAGCTTGCGCTCTTCGCCGTGCTGTTCACCGACGGGATGCGGGTCGGCTGGGCCGACCTGCGCTCCGCGTGGCGGCTGCCCGGGCGTGCGCTGGGCTGGGGCCTGCCGCTGACCCTGCTGGTCACCGCCGTGCTGGCGCACTACGTCGCCGGGCTGGACTGGCCGGAGGCGTTGCTGGTCGGGGCGATCCTCGCGCCGACCGACCCGGTGTTCGCCGCCGCCCTGGTCGGCAACGACAAGGTGCCGGCCCGGCTGCGACACCTGCTGAACGTGGAGTCGGGCGTCAACGACGGGTTGGCCCTGCCGTTCGTGGTCGTGCTCCTGGCCGTGGCCGCCGGCTCGGACGACCTGCACCTGGGGGAGTTGGCGACGGAACTGGCCCTCGGACTGCTCATCGGCGTGCTGGTGCCGTTGCTGGCGATCCGGCTCGAGCGGACCCGCTGGTTCGCCGCGTCGGCGGCGTACGCCCCGCTCAACGGGGTGGCCATCGGGCTGCTGGTGCTGGCCCTGGGCAAGGCGACGCACGGGAACCTGTTCCTGGCCGCGTTCGCCGCCGGCATCACCGTGGCCACCTTCGGGCCACGGCAGCGGACCGCGTTCGAGCACTTCGGCGAGAACGTGGCCGAACTGCTGAAGCTGGCCGCGCTGCTGGTGTTCGGGGCGTTGATCTCGGTGGAGTTCCTCGGGGAGATCTCCTGGGCCGGCTGGGTGTTCGCCGTTCTGGCGATCGTCGTGGCCCGGCCGGTCGCGCTGGGGATCTCCTTCCTGCGTTCGGGGCTGAGCCTGCGGGAGCAGGCCGCCGCGATGTGGTTCGGGCCCAAGGGGTTCGCCTCGGTCGTCTACGGGCTGCTGGTGCTGGAGTCCGGCATCGCGGCCGCGGACGAGGTGTTCCACCTGGTGGCGTTGACCATCGTGATCTCGATCCTGGCGCACTCGTCGACCGACGTGGTGGTGGCCCGGGCGTTCGACGACACCCGCGACACCCCGCACTGGCACGGGGTGCTGCACCGGCTCCGCTCGCGGCGCGCGGCGAACGGGCCGGCGCGGCGTGCCGACCGGCGGGCGGGCGAGACGCTGACCGGCGACGCCTCCACCGGCGACGCCTCCACCGGCGACGCCTCCACCGGCGGTGCGCCGGTCGGCGACGCCGCCCCGCACGGGCGGCCCGGCACGACGTAGCGCCACCGCCACGCTGCGCCGCGCGGGTGCCCGCGCAGGTCGTCCGGCGAGCCGCACCACCCGGCTGCGGTGGCCTCGCCGCGCCCACCGACGGGCGGCGGGCCCGTCACCCGCCCGGCCGCCGGGGGTCGGCTCAGGTGGCCAGGTCCCGGCGGTCGAAGGTCACCACCGCGACGGCCAGCAGGACCAGCGCGGTGCCCGTCAGTGTGGCGAGGCCGTCCCACTGGAAGCCGTGCCGCAGGGGCTCTCCGCCGATGTAGTGGTGGAAGGGCGAGAGGTGGCGCAGGGCGCCCGCGCCGACCTGGCCGGCGAGCGCCTGGATGACGTAGGCGAGGGCCACGGCGGCCGCGCCGCCGCCGAGCGCCGCGCCCCGGCTGCCGGTGGCCGCGCCGATGGCCAGGGTGAGGGTGCCGAAGACGACGACGAGCAGCGCCAGGGCCAGGCACTGGGCGGCGAACTCGGCGACGCCGATGTCGCCGAGGTCGGCGCCGGGGCGTACGGCCAGCATGGCCACCCAGACGGTGGCGGCGATCAGCGCGGCGCCCGCGGCGAGGGCCGCGAAGCGGTCGAGCAGCACCCTCGTGCGGGACACCGGGTGGGCCAGCAGCAGGTCGAGGTGACCGGCTTCCTCCTCGCCGGCGATCGCCCGGGCGCCGGTGGCGACGCCCCAGATCACGGCGACCAGCGGGACGATGATGCCGAACACGCTGGAGCCGAGGTAGCCGGCGGCCGAGCCGAGGTCCTCCATCCGCAGGGCCTCGCGCATCGCGGGGGAGAAGCCCTGCACCGCCTGACCCATCGCGCCGTCGGCGACCTGGGGGTAGAAGCCGGCGTAGAGGGCGCCGACCAGCGCCGTCCCGGCGGCGAATCCGGCGAGCGCCCGGCGCCCCTCCCAGAGAGTGTGGGTCATGACCTCAGGCACGGCTGGCCTCCACGGTGTCGTCGGTGCGGTAGTGGGCGAGGAAGAGGTGTTCCAGGTCGGGTTCGGTCACCCGCAGCCGGGCCAGGCGGTGCCCGGCGAGCAGGCGGATCAGCGCGTCCGGGCTGCCGGACAGGCGCAGGCGGGCGGTCTCTCCGTCGACCACCAGGTCCGAGACCTCCGGCAGGGCGGCGAGCCCGGCCTGGTCGGCCGGCCCGACGAAGGTGATCTCGACGTCGTGGGCGGCCCGGTCGCGCAGCCGGGCGACGGTGTCCAGGGCGACCAGGCGACCCTCCCGGATCATGCCGACCCGGTCGGCCACCGCCTCCACCTCGGTCAGCACGTGCGACGACATGAAGACCGTCTGGCCGGCGAGTTTCGCCTCGCGGACCAGGTCGAGGAAGGTCTGTTGCACCAGCGGGTCCAGGCCGGAGGTGGGTTCGTCGAGGATCAGCAGGTCCGGTCGGTGCATGAAGGCCTGCACCAGGCCGACCTTCTGCCGGTTGCCCTTGGACAGCGCGCCGATGCGGGCGCCCAGGTCGAGGTCCAGCCGGCCGGCCAGCGCGTCGATGCGGGCCCTGGGCACGCCGCCGCGCAGCGCGGCGAGGTGGCCGAGGCACTGCTCGACCCGTTGCCGGGGTGCGACGGTGAAGTCACCGGGCAGGTAGCCGATCCGTCGGCGCAGGTGCGCCGCGGCCCGCCGGCAGTCCGTGCCGAACAGCAGGGCTCGGCCGTCGGTGGGACGGATCAGGTCCAGCAGCAGCCGGATGGTGGTCGACTTGCCCGCGCCGTTGGGCCCCAGGTATCCGAAGACCTCTCCTTCGGCCACCGTCAGGTCCAGGCCGGCCAGCCCACGGCGGCGGCCGTACGTCTTGGTCAGTTTCTCGAGTCGGATGACCTCACTCATGCCTCCGACATTATCGAAGTTTCAGAGATTTCTGAAGATACGAAGATGTTAAGGTTCGAGCCGGAACCGAGAGGGAGGCGACGGCATGACGGCGACGAGCGATCCGGCGGAACGGCTCGCCCTGGTCCTCGCCGAGGGGGGCCTGCAACGGATGACCGCGCGGGTGCTCGCGGCCCTGCTCTTCACCGAGCAGGAGACGATGACGGCCGGCGAGATCGCCGAGGCGCTCACGATCAGCTCGGGCAGCGTCTCCACGGCGCTCAAGTCGCTGACCGGCATCGGGCTGATCGAGCGGGTACCCGCGCCGGGCAGCCGCCGCGAGCACTTCCGCATCCGCGACGGCGCCTGGGCCACGCTGATGTCCAGCCAGAACGCCGTCGTCACCGTCATGCGCGACGCCGCCGAGCAGGGCATCGCGGCGACCGGACCGGACAGCCCCGCCGGTCGCCGCCTCACCGAGATGCGGGACTTCTACGACTACCTCTGGCGCGAGATGCCGGCCCTCATCGACCGGTGGCGCGCCGATCGGGCCGGCTCCCGGTGACCCCGCGGCTCAGGCCAGGTCGACGCTGACGTCCGGGGGGTCGGCCAGGGTGTTGCCCACCGTGCAGTGCGAGGCCACGGCGAGCAGCGCGGCCCGCCGGTCGGCGGGCAGCCCCGGCGGGACGTGCACGGTCAACCGGAGCGCGGCGACCCGGGCCGGCCGGTCGGCGGCCATCTCGTAGTCGGCGCTGACCCGCAGCCCGTCCCGGCCGAGCCCGTGCCGGGTCAGGTAGCGGCCGGCGTAGAAGGCCACGCAGGTGGCGAGCGACCCGACGAGGAGTTCGACCGGGGTGGGGGCGGTGTCGTCGCCGCCGTCGGTCACCGGCTGGTCCACCCGTACGCGGTGTCCGCGCGCCGTGAACTCGTACGCCTCGCCGTCGAGGAACCGGGCGTCGATCCGCCGGGTGCCGACCTCGGCCTGCTGTCGCATGTCGTCCTCCTGCTCGTCCGTCGCCACCAGTCAACACCCCCAGGGGTATGACGGCAGGCGTCGGTCGACCCGTCCCGACGGGACCTTCGACCCGTCCGCCGGTCAGGCCGGATAGGCACGGGTCTCGCTGGCCTTGACCGCCGCCCACACCTGCTGCCCCGGGACCAGTCGCAACTGGGCGACGGCGGCCGGGGTCACGTCGGCGGCCGCGTCGAGTGCCCCGGTCAACTGCACCCGCAGGTTGTCGCCGTGCCGCTGGACCCCGGCGACGGTGGCCGGCCAGGTGTTGCGGGGACTGCCCTCGGGTCGGCGCGGGTGCAGCGCCACGGCGGCGGGCGGGAACACCACGAACGCGTCGCCGTCGACCCGGTCGGTGCTGGCCAGGGTGAAGCCGTCGGCGAGGCGTACCCGGTCGCCGTCGGCCCGGCCACGGTAGAGGTTGAGCCCGACGAGCCGGGCGACGTAGTCGGTGCGCGGCCGGGCGGTCACCGTCGCCGCGTCCCCCTCCTGCACCACCCGACCCTCCTCGATGATCACCAGCCGGTCGGCCAGGGCGAGCGCGTCCAGCGGATCGTGGGTGACCAGCAGCGCCGCGCCGTCGTGGTCGGCCAGGTGCCGGTGCAGCTCGGCCCGGGTCTCCAGCCGGGTGCGGGCGTCCAGCGCCGCGAGCGGCTCGTCGAGCAGCAGCACCCGAGGTCGTACGACGAGCGCGCGCGCCAGGGCGACCCGCTGCGCCTGCCCGCCGGAGAGTTCCCGGGGCCGGCGGCGGGCGTACCCGCCCAGGCCGACGCGCTCCAGCCAGCCGGCGGCCCGCTCCCGCGCCGCGCGTCGGTCCAGCCCCTGCCGGCGGGGCCCGAACGCGACGTTGTCCAGCGCGCTGAGGTGCGGGAAGAGCAGGTAGTCCTGGAACACCACGCCGAAGCGCCGCCGCTCCGGCGGCACCCACCGGTCGCCGCCGGGCCGGTCGAGGTCGACGCCGTCGACGGTGACGTGCCCGGCGGTGAGCGGTTGCAGCCCGGCGAGAGCGCGCAGGGCGGTGGTCTTGCCGGCCCCGTTCGGGCCGAGCAGCGCCACCACCTCGCCGGCGGCCACCCGCACCGGCACGTCGAGGCGGAAGCCGTCCCGGTCCACGACCAGATGGGCGTCGAGCGGCGGCGCGGTCACGGGCTGCCGATCCAGCGGTCGCGCAGCCCGGCGAGGATCGCCACCGAGACGGTGAGCAGGACGAGGCTGAGCACGATCGCCGCCTCCAGGTCGGTCTCCAGGGCCAGGTAGACCGCGAGCGGCATGGTCTGGGTGCGGCCGGGATAGTTGCCGGCGAAGGTGATGGTGGCGCCGAACTCGCCGAGCGCGCGGGCCCAGCAGAGCACCGCGCCGGCGGCCACGCCGGGGGCGATCAGCGGCAGGGTGACCTTGGTGAAGGTGGTCCAGCGGCCGGCGCCGAGGGTGGCGGCGGCTTCCTCGTAGCGGCTGTCGGCGCCACGCAGCGCCCCCTCCACGGCGATGACGAGGAACGGCATGGCGACGAACGCCTCGGCGAGCACCACGCCGGTGGTGGTGAAGGGCAGGGTGACGCCGAAGGTGCTGTCCAGCCACTGCCCGAGCAGGCCCCGGCGCCCGAAGACCAGCAGCAGCGCCACCCCGCCGACCACCGGCGGCAGCACCAGCGGCACGGTCACCAGCGCCCGTACGATCCGCCGGCCCGGGAACTGCGCCCGGGCCAGCAGCCAGGCCAGGGGGACACCGAGGGCCAGGCAGAGCAGGGTGGCCAGGGTGGCGGTCTGCACCGACAGCCGCAGCGCGGTGAGCACGCCCGGGGCGACCAGCCGCTGCGGCAGGCTGTCCCACGGGGTGCGGGCCAGCAGCCCGACCAACGGCAGCACCAGGAAGAGCAGCCCGAGCCCGGCCGGGACGGCCAGCGCCACCGGCACCTGTCGCCCCGGTTGCCGCCGGCGGGTCGTGGCCGCTCGGACCACCGTCACGGGCCCGACGGGGGCTGGAACCCGGCGGCGCTGAGCACGGCCCGGCCACGTGCCGAGTGGATCTGGTCGACGAAGGCCCGGGCGGCGGTCGGGTTGGTGGCGTCGGCGAGCACGACGATCGGACAGTCGTTGACCGCCGCGGCGGACTCCGGGAACTCGACGCCGTCGACCTCGGCGGAGGCGGCGCGGGCGTCGGTGCGGTAGACCAGCGCCGCGTCGACCTCGCCGAGCGTCACCTTGGCCAGCGCGCCCCGGACGTCCTGCTCCAGGGTGACCGGGGTGAGCCGGACGGTCGCGGCGTCGAGCGCGGAGCGGGCGGCGGCGCCGCACGGCACCTGCTCGGCGCAGAGCGCCACCGTGACGCCGGGCCGGACGAGATCGGCCAGGCCGGTGATCCGGTCGGGGTTGCCCTTCGGCACGGCGATGACGAGCTGGTTGCGGGCGAAGACGGTGGGAGCGCCGTCGGCGGCGCCGGCCTCGGTGACCGTCGCCATGTTCCTCGGGGCGGCCGAGGCGAACACGTCCGCCGGCGCGCCCTGGACGATCTGGGTGGCCAGGGCGGAGCTGCCGGCGAAGTTGAAGGTGACCCGCACGCCCGGGTGGGTCGCCTCGAACTCCCGGCCGAGTGTGGTGAACGACTCGGTGAGTGAGGCCGCGGCGAAGACGGTGAGCGTGCCGCGGGGCGTACCCGTGGGGTCGGCCGGTCGGTCGTCGGCGCCGCAGCCGGCGGCGCCGAGCAGGCCCGCCGTGACGAGGGCGGCCAGCAGGGTGCGGATCCGACTCACGCGCCGCTCCTCGCCCTGCCGCCGGGGGCGGCGCGTTCGATCACGACGGTGGTCGACTTGATCACGGCGACGGCGACCGACCCGACCGTGAGGCCCAGTTCGTCGACCGCTTCCCGGCTCATCAGCGACACCACGCGGAAGGGCCCGGCCTGGATGTCGACCTGTGCCATCACGGTGTCCTTGACGACGGCGGTGACGATCCCGCGCAGCCGGTTGCGGGCCGAGGAGAACTCGGCCCCACCGTCGGGCCCGGCGCCCTGGCCGCGGACGAAGCCGGCCAGGTCGACGCCGTCGACGAGCCGGTGGCCGTGCTCGTCCCGGCTGGCGGCCAGCCGCCCGGCGTCGATCCAGCGCCGCACGGTGTCGGTGCTGACCCCGAGCAGTTCGGCGGCCTCGCTGATCCGGAACACGGTCACCCGGCCACCTTAGCGGGCCGCAGACGCGTGGTGGAAGGCGGCTGTCGCCTCGCGTACCGGAGGGTGTTGACGTGATTCGGGCCGCAACTGCGGCTCGGCTGTGGCTGTCGTCCCCGGCGGTGGGTCGGGCGCGGGGGCGGGTGCGGGTGCCCGGCAGGCGGCGCGGTGGCAGCGCAGGTGAACGCAGAGCGGCCGTGACATCACCGCGCGTGCCATATATTATCGTCGATGGTCGGCGTTGACCGTCGTCCCGGGCCGAGGCCCGCCGACCTCCGACTCGCATGGGGGAACGACGTGGAGCGCATCGCAGTCCGTCCCGACCAGGCCCCGACCCCGCCACCGCTGGACGACCTCCGGCACACCCCGCTCGGCCAGATCCCGCTCTCCCGCGCGCGGGACGTCGCCCACAGCCACGACCGCAGGGTCAACCGCCCGACCGGCGTCGATGTCCAGGGCTTCGGTTCTGCGATCTGACCCTGCCGAGCCGCGCAGGGAGCCCGCCGCCGGGGTCGGCCCGCTGAGCCAGTACGTGCTGAAGCTGACCAGCCGCTGCGACCTCGCCTGCGACCACTGCTACGTCTACCAGCACCCCGACCAGTCCTGGCGCCGGCAGCCCCGGGTGATGGCGACGTCGACGCTGCGGGCCGCGGCCCGCCGGGTCGCCGAGCACGCCGCCGCGCACCGGCTCGACACCGTACGGGTCGTGCTGCACGGCGGCGAGCCGCTGCTCGCCGGCGCGGCCGGCCTCGACGCCGCCGCCACCGAACTGCGCCGGCACATCGATCCGGTGACCCGGCTCGACCTGCGCATGCAGACCAACGGCGTGCTGCTCACCCCGGAAATCTGCGACGTGCTGGTCGCCCACGACGTCAAGGTGGGCGTCTCCCTCGACGGCGACCTCCCCGCCAACGACCGGCACCGGCGCCACGCCAACGGCGCGAGCAGCCACGCCGCCGTGCGGCGCGCGCTGGCGCTGCTGCGTCGCCCCGCGTACCGCGCCAGCTACGCCGGCATCCTGTGCACCATCGACCTGGACAACGATCCGGTACGCGTCTACGAGGCGCTGCTGGCCGAGCAACCGCCGCACATCGACTTCCTGCTCCCGCACGCCAACTGGGAGCGCCCGCCGCCACGCCCCGACGGCGTCGCCACCCCGTACGCCGACTGGCTGCTGGCGATCCACCGGCGCTGGCTGGCCGACGGGCGGCCGGTGCCGATCCGGCTGCTGGAGTCACTGCTGTCCACCGCCTCCGGCGGCACCAGCCGCACGGAGGCGGTCGGGCTCGGCTTCGCCGACCTGGTCGTGATCGAGACCGACGGCTCCTTCGAGCAGGTCGACTCCCTCAAGTCGGCCTACGACGGCGCGGCAGCCACCGGGCTGGACGTCTTCCGGCACGGCGTCGACGACGCCGCCGCCCACCCGATGATCGCCATCCGGCAGAGCGGCCTGGTCGGCCTCTGCGCCACCTGCCGCGACTGCGAGGTGGTTCGCCAGTGCGGCGGCGGGCTCTTCGCCCACCGGTACCGTGCCGGCGCCGGTTTCGACAACCCGTCCGTCTACTGTGCCGACCTCAAGGAGTTGATCAGCGCGATGGCGGGCACTCCTGCGTACGTGCCGGCCCGTCGGCAGGGCGCCGACTCGCTCGGCCGCGAGGTGCTCGACGACCTCGCCGGTGGCCCGGGCGGCGAGGAGAGCGCCCGCCAGCTCGCCTCGGTCCACCTCGCCATGGTCCGCGCGCTGCTCGTCGCGCTCAGCCCCCGCACGGCCGACGACCCGGTGGCGGCGGCCGGCTGGCAACTCCTGGTCGACCTCGACGTCACCGCCCCCGACGCCGTGCGGGCCGTGCTGGAGCACCCGTTCGTCCGGCGCTGGGCGCAACGCTGCCGGGACACGGCGGCGGGGGACGCGTCGTACTTCGCCTGCGTGGCGGCCGCCGCCGCGATCCGGGCCGGGGTCGACGCCGACCTCGACGTGCCACTGCGCGACGGAGTGCTGCACCTGCCCACGCTCGGCGCGCTCACCGTCGCCGCCGACGCGCGCACGGCCCGCCTCGCCGTCCGCGACGGCGGCTTCGACGCGCGTGTCGACGGCCTGCGCCACCGGGTGCGCCTCGGCGCCGACGCGCCCGCGCACTGGCTGCCGGCCCGGCACGTCCGGGCCGGCGGGCGCGACCTGCTGCTCGAGGACACCGACCCGTACCGCGACTGCTACCACCTGCCGGTCGCCGCCCGCCTCGCCGTCACCGACGCCGCGCGGTGGACCGGGCAGCTCGACCGGGCGTTGCGCCGCGTCGACACCGAGACCGACGGGTACGCCCCCGGCGTGCGGACCCTGCTGCGCGCGGTCGTGCCGCTGCGCCCCGACGACAGCGGGGTGCAGCGCAGCGCCGCCGCCGGGGCGGCCTTCGGGGCGGTGGCGGTGGCGCCCGCGCCGGACGACGCGGCGCTGGCGGTGCTGCTGGTCCACGAGGTGCAGCACCTCAAACTCGACGCGGTGCTCGACGTCTGCGACCTGTTCGACCGGCACGACGTACGCCGACTGACGGTGCCGTGGCGTGCCGACCCGCGTCCGGTCGAGGGGGTCCTGCACGGCACGTACGCCCACCTGGCGGTCGCCGAGGTGTGGCGACACCGGTCCGGCCCGGCCGCGGCCGCCGCCTTCCGCCGGTACCGCGACTGGACCGGCAAGGCCCTGGACGCGTTGCTCGGTCTCGGCGCGCTCACCACCGCCGGGGACCGGTTCGTGCGTCGGATGCGCGACACTGTGGACAGCTGGTCGTGACCGCTCCGGTGCTGTCCGGACAGCGTGCGCACCGGTTCAGGGCCGGTGACCGGGCCGATCCCCGGCGGGTGAGGCGGTGCCGGTCACCGTGCGGGACAGCGCGGGCTGTGTGGCTGTCGATACTGTGGGCGGTCGAGGATGTCCACACCGGGCGGGAGCGGCGCGTGACGGAGGAAGACTTCCGGGTCGACCCGGGAGCGCCCGTCTTCTTCCTCAGCTACGCCCGGACCCGCAACCGGGTCGCCGCGCCGCCGAGGGACACCAACCGGAAGGTCTTCCAGCTCTTCGTCGACCTCTCCGACCACGTGGTCGAGCTGCTCGGGCTGCCTGCCGGACGGCCGGCCGGGTTCATGGACCGGATGCTCGACGGCGGGCAGGTGTGGACCGACGACCTCGCCTTCGCCGCCGGGCACTGCCAGGTCTTCATCCCGCTGATCTCACCGCAGTACCTCAACAGCGCCTGGTGCGCCCGGGAGTGGGACGCCTTCGCCCGCCGCCGGTTCACCCTGCGTCCCGGCGCGGCGACGACACCGGGGGAGACCCCGATCATCCCGGTCAACTGGTCGGTGGTGGAACGCCGGTCGATGCCGCCGGTCGTGTCGCAGCGGCAGATGTTCAGCCCGACCCGGCTACCCTCGGACATCGCCCCGCAGTACCAGGAAGAGGGCATCTACGGCCTGCTCAGCCTGGGCAAGAACGGCAAGGACGCCTACGACGCGGTGGTCTGGCGGTTGGCCCAGCGCGTCGCCCGGGCGTACCACACGCACTGGGTGCGGGCCGAGGTCCCCGCCGACATGGGCCAGCTCCGCGCCACGTTCGAGGAGGTCGGGCATGACCTGGTCTGACACTTCCTCCACGGCCGCGCCCGCCGGCCGGCAGACGTACTTCTTCCTCAGCTATGCCCACTCGGTGCCGCTGTCGGCCGCGGTCCGGCCCGACACGGACTTCTGGGTCAACCGGTTCTTCCAGGACCTCGGCGCGGCCGTGCGGCGCACCGCCCGCCGCACCGGTGAACTCGACGTGGGCTTCTTCGACGGTCTGGTCGACCCCGGCGCCGACCTGAAGCGGGCGCTCACCGACGCGCTCAGCGTCACCCACGTCTTCGTCCCGCTCTACTCGCCGAAGTACTTCAGCAACCCCTGGGCCCTCGGCGAGCGCGACTCGTTCCACAGCCGCCTGCGGGGCCTGCCACCCGGGCGGGCCGCGCGGCACGTCCTGCCGGTGCTCTGGCTGCCGCTGTCGCCGTGGGAGGAGCGACCCGAGACGGCGCAGGCGCTGGAGCTGGCGCGAAACCCGGCCGACCGCGCCGACTACGCCGAGAACGGGCTGCGGGCGCTGTGCAAGCTCAGCGCCTACCGCCGGCAGTACGAGAGCGTCCTCGCCGCGCTCGCCGAGCGGGTCGTCGCGGTCGCCGAGTCCGATCCGCTCGCCCCGTCCCGGGCGACCACGCCGGCCAGCAGCACGGTGGTCGACGGCGGGGACACGCCGTTGGTGATCACCACGGTGACCCCGCACGGGGCCCGCTGGCGACCGTACGGCGACCAGCACGCCCTCGCCGTCGCCGACTACGTGGCGGCCACCGCCGAGCGGCTGGGCCTGCCCACCCGGGTGGTCGAGATCGCCGAGGCCCGGGCCCGGGCGCCAGAGAGCCCCACGGTCGTGCTGGTGGACGCCTCCGTCGACCCCGACGACGCGCGTGCGGCGGTGGACGCGCTGCCGCGCTGGGCCGTCCCGCTGGTCATCGCCCCGGACGGCGCGCGTGGCGACAGCACGCCCGAGACGATCGCCGGTAGCTTGCAGGACGCGCGGTTCCCGCAGGTGCTGCCGGTGCGGGAGATCGTCGAGTTCGAGCGCAGCGCCCCGCAGCTCGTGATCGAGGCCCGCAAGCTGTTCCTGCGGCACGGCCCGGTCGACCCGCCCGACGGCCCGGCCGTGCCCCGGCCCAGCCTGCGACCGGACGGCCCATCAGACGCACCGCGAGGGAAGGAAGACCGATGACGCAACCACGTGAGGGCCAGGTCGTCACCTTCTACTCCTACAAGGGCGGCACCGGCCGCACCATGGCGCTGGCCAACACGGCCTGGATCCTGGCCGCCAACGGCCAGCGGGTGCTGGTCGCCGACTGGGACCTGGAATCCCCGGGCCTGCACCGCTTCTTCGCGCCGTTCCTCGACCCGGAGCAGGTCGCCTCCACCGGCGGCGTGATGGACCTGATCCTGGAGTACGAGTGGGAGAACGCCCGGCGGCGCAGGGCGCCCGGTGACGCCGCCGCCCGCCCCGGTGACTGGCACCGCCAGTACGCCCGGGTGCACAACTACGCCTTCTCGGTGAGCTGGGACTTTCCCGGCGGCGGCAGCCTCGACCTGCTGCTCGCGGGCCGGCACAACCCCGACTACGCCACCAGCGTCACCGGACTGAACTGGGACAACTTCTACAACCGGCTCGGCGGCGCGCAGTTCTTCGACGCGCTGCGCGAGGACATGAAACGGCACTACGACTGGACGCTGATCGACAGCCGCACCGGCATCAGCGACGTCGCCGAGATCTGCACCATCCATCTGCCGGACGTGCTGGTGGACTGCTTCACCCTCAGCGGCCAGGGCATCGACGGCGCCGCCGAGGTCGCCGGCCGGGTCCGGGGCTACGAGGGCCGGCGCGCCCGGCGGGTGCTGCCGGTGCCGATGCGGGTCGACGACGGCGAGAAGGGCAAGCGCGACGCCGGCCGGGCGCTGGCCATGCAGCGCTTCGCGGGCCTGCCCAGCGGCATGACCGACGCCGAGCGGCAGGAGTACTGGCTGACCGTCGAGGTGCCCTACCGGGCGTACTACGCCTACGAGGAGACCCTGGCGACCTTCGGCGACGAGCCGGGTGGCCGGACCACCCTGCTGTCGGCGTACGAGACGTTGACCGGTCACATCACCAACGGCCGGGTCACCGCGCTGCCCCGCATCGACGAGCCGCTGCGCCGGCAGACCGTGCAGCGCTTCGAGCGCAAGCCGGCCGCCGCCGACGAGCTGATCGTGCTCCGGCACGTCGCCGAGGACCAGGCCTGGGCGGAGTGGGCGCAGGCCGTGCTCACCGCGGCCGACCTTCGGGTGCAGCCCGTCACGCCGGACGAGCCGGCCCCGGCCCGTGCCGGGGTCACCCATCGCGAGCTGCGGCTGGTGTCGCGCGCCTACCGCGCCGGCCGGGGCCGCTCGGTGGCGGACCTCGTCCCGCCCGGCGTGCCGGTCCTGGCCCTGCACCTCGACGACAGCGCACCCGCCGCGGACGTGCCGGTGGGCAGTTGGGCCTCGGTGCACGACCGCAGCGCCGAGGCCGCCGCCGAGCAGCTGCTCAAGCTCGTCGGGCGGGTGCCGGGCGAGCGCGGGCACGCCGTTGCCGGCGCCCGGTTCCCGGCCGTCGGGGCGGAGGTGTTCAACCCGCCGGGCCGCAACGTCCGCTTCACCGGTCGCGAGCTGCTGCTGCGCCGGTTGCGCGAGGAGCTCAAGGCCGGGGGCGCCGAGGCCGTCCCGGTGGCGCTGCGCGGTGGCGCGGGTATCGGCAAGACCCAGCTCGCCATCGAGTACGCCCACCGCTTCCGCGGCGCGTACGACATCGTCTGGTGGGTCGACGCGGATCCGCCGCAGTTCGTCGACGTCCAGGTCTCCGACCTGGGCCGGGAACTCGGCCTGCCGGAGCTGCCGACCATCCCCGAGAAGACCCGGGCCGTACGGCAGTGGCTCAGCCGCGGCGATCGGCGCGACGGCGGCGGCCAGCCGCTGCGCTGGCTGCTCGTCTTCGACAACGCCGACCAGTACGAGCACGTCAAGGAGTACCTGCCGCAGGGCAACGGGCACGTGCTCGTCACCACCCGCAACCCGGACTGGGGCGACCTGGCGCGGGCGATCGACGTGGAGGCGTTCCAGCGCGCGGAGAGCGTGACGCACCTGCGTGCGCGCATCGGCGAGCAGTCGATGAGCGTGACCGAGGCCGAGCGGGTCGCCGACGCGGTGGAGAACATCCCGATCCTCGTCGCGATGGCCGGCGCCTGGCTCGCCGACACCGGCACCCCGGTCGGGGAGTACCTGGCCGGGCTGGAGCGCACCGGTCCGGAGACCGACGTGTGGGGCCGGTCGCTGCAACGGTTGAAGGAACAGTCCGCCGGGGCGTACCGGTTGCTCCAGCTCGCCTCGGTGCTGGCCCCGGAGATCTCCCTCGACCTGCTCTACGGCGACCAGGTGGCGCGGGTGATCGCCCCGCACGACCCGGTCGTCGCGGCGCGTGTCGCCGACCGGGTCTCCGAGCGGGACATCGCCGCCGCGCTGGTGCAGCGGATCAACCGGCTCGCGTTGATCAAGGTGGACCTGCACGCCCAGCGGGTGCAGGTGCACCGGCTGCTCCAGGCGGCGCTGCGGGTCCGGATGTCCGACCGCGAGCTGGACGAGGTCAAGCACGACGTGCACCGCATCCTCGCCGGGTCCCGCCCGTCGGGTGAGGTGGAGGACCCGGCCCTGCAGGAGCGTTTCCGCATCCTCTGGCCCCACCTGGACGGCTCCGACGCGGTCTCCTGCCACGACGACGACGTCCGGCAGTTGGTCATCGACCGGATTCGCTACATCTACCTCAACGGCGGTTTCGAGCAGGGCGAGCAGTACGCCCGGCAGGCGGACAAGATCTGGTCCACCCGGCTGGGCGAGCTGTCCCCGGACTCGGCCGCGCACCGGGCGCTGCGGGTGCAGCTGCTGCACCTGCGATTCAACTGGGCGAACCTGCTGCGCAGCCTGGGCCGCTTCGAGGAGTCCTGCCGGCTGGACGAGGACACCCTGCGCCAGCAGGAGGAGCTGATCGGCCCGAGCCACCCGTACACCCTGATGACGGCCGGCGGCTACGCCGGTGACCTGCGGGCGCTCGGTCGCTACCGGGAGGCGCTGGAGCGGGACCTGCGCACGTACGCGGCGTCGGTGGACGTGTTCGGCGAGGATCATCGCCGTACCCTGATCTCGGCGAACAACCTCGCCGCGTCGTACCAGATGATGGGGCACTTCGCGAAGTCCCTGGAGCTCAACGAGAGCACCCACCGGCGGCTGCGCCTGGTCCTCGGCACGGACCATCCGCGTACCCTGCTCTCCGCCAGCAACCTCGCCCGCGACCTGCGCGAGGTCGGCGAGTACGAGCGTTCCGTGGCGTTGCTGCGCGGCGTCGCGGAGGGCTACCGGGGTCTCTTCGGCGACCAGTCCCGCGACGTGCTGGTCACCCAGGCCAGCCTCGCCGCCTCACTGCGCAGCACCGGTGAGATCGCCGCGGCGGCGGAGCTGCTGGAGGTCGCCCACGAGCGGCTGCGCGCCAGCTTCGGCCCGACCAACCCGGACACCCTCTTCGCCTGGCTGAGCTGGACGGCGAACCTGATGTTGCAGGGCGAGGCCGAGCGGGCCCGCGCGGAACTGGTCGAGGCGGGGCAGGTCTTCGCCCAGATCTTCGGCGCCGAGCACCCGTACGTGCTGGTCTGCCACAACAACCTCGCCGTGGCGACCTGGGACGCGGGGGACCAGCAGACCGCCACCGGGCTGGCCGGGCCGGCGGCGGAGGCGTTGCGCGCGGCGCTGGACGCGGAGCACCCGTTCGTGATGGCGGCGGAGAACAACGTGGCGGTCTTCGCCGTCTACTCCGGTGACCTGGAGGGCGGGCGGGCGCAGCTGCGGGACGTGGTCGGCCGGATGACCCAGGTGCTCGGGCCCGAGCACCCCGACACCCTGCGCAGCATGGGCAACCTGGAGACGGTGCACCAGATGGCCTCGGGCGGTCGGGTCAGCATCGGGCGGACCCGGATCGCCGACCGGCTCGCCGACCGGATCGGCCAGCACCACCCGAGCGTGATCGTGCTGCGGGACGGCCGCCTGGTCCGCCGCGTCCTCGACCCGCACCACTACTGAGCGTGCCGGGTGCCGATCAGCAGCTCGTGGCAGGTCGGCACGTCCGCGTCGGTGAGCCAGCGCAGCACGCGGGGCAGCTCCTCCACGGCGTCGAAGTGCGCCGCGCCGGGCTGGACCTCGATCTGCGCGCCCGGGATCTGTTCGGCCAGCCACCGGGCGTGCCCGACCGGGGCGAAGGTGTCCTCCGCGCCGTGCCACAGCCGTACCGGGGTGGCGGTGGTGTCGATCGCGCCGAGGTCGAACTTCCAGCTGCGGCGCAGCGCCAGCACGTCGTCGATCCACCCGTACGGGCCGGCGCGCAGCGCCTCCTCGTAGGTGTCGGCGATGAGCCGCCGCAGCGCGGCGTCGTTGACCGCCCGCCGGTCCGCCGCGCTCATCTGCACCATCAGCTCCTCCAGCAGGAACCTCGGGTCCTCGGCGGCCCGCTCGGCGCGCCGGCGGATCTGCGCGATCATCGCCGCCGTGTCGAGGTGTTCCCGGCCGCCGAACCCGCGCACGTTGTCGCTGTTCATCCCGGCGAACCAGTCGAGCTGGGGCGCGTCGGCGGGGGCGAAGCTGACCAGCACCGCGACCCGGGTCACCCGGCCGCGCAACGCGCCGTCCGCCGCGCAGGCGAGGGCGTGCGGGCCGCCGCCGGAGCGGCCGGCGATGGCGAAGCGTTCCAGCCCGAGATGGTCGGCGATCGCCTCCACGTCGCGTGCGGCGTCCGCGACGTCGCGCCCCTCGCGCCGCTCCGAGTCGCCGTAGCCGGGGCGGTCGTAGGCGATGAGGCGCACGCCGAGGCGGTAGAGGACGATGCCGCGGGGCTTGGGTCCGCGCCGGCTGCCGGGGGTGCCGTGCATGAGGAAGACGGGGTGACCGTCGGGCGCGCCGGTGACCTCGTACGCCACCCGCCGGTTGTCGGCGCGGTGGGCGAATTCGGCCCCAGGCTCGCCTTCTCGGGTCACTCCAGCCTGCCTTCCGGTGCTGCGTTCAGCCCACGTCCGTAACCCGGTGCCGAGTGGTGACGCCGATCCGGCTCCACTCGGCATTCGAGCCTAACGGTCGGGCCGGTCGCGACGCTATGGAGTGCGTCGACAAGCGGCCCGATCTGTCGGAAAGGACAGCTTCCGCCGTCTCCGGCGGGAACTTCCACGGTCGGAACTCGCCGGTGCCGGGACCGGCCGGCGTCGGGGCGGGAAGTGTCAGCAGGCGGTCGCCCGGGTGTCCGGGCCGGGTCCGCGCAGCTCCACCGGCACGTCGGCCCCGGCGAGGGCGGCCGCCGGGTCACCGTAGCGCCAGTGCACCCGGTACTGGGCGCGCAGCCGGGGGCGGGGGACCTCCCACTCGTACGCCACGACGCCCTGGCGTTCCTGCCGGAAGGGGGTGACGGCCGTGGTGGTCTCCGAGGTGAAGGAGGTCTCGCTGGCCCAGACCGTCGGTCGGGTGGCGGCCGGGAAGTCCAGCCGTACGGTGAGCCGGCGGGTGGGCAGCCGGATGTCGCGTTGCAGCCAGTCGCCGAACTTCCACACCGGCACCCGGTAGGCGTAGTGGATCACGGTGCGCTGCCCGGGGTAGAGCGGCGCCGGGGCGCCACCGCTCTCGAACAGCAGGGCGATCTTCATGAAGGCGTCCCGGCTGCGGGTCACCCGCCAGCGCATCGGCTCGGGTCGCTCGGCGCCGAGGGACGCCTGGAAGCTGACCTCGTCGAGGGTGAGCGGGTGACGGCTGTGGAAGGCGGTGGACCGGGCCGGGTCGTCGGGGAAGCGGTCGATGTCGATCTGCACGGTGTGTCGGGTGATCGGTTCGGTGCCGACGCTGTGCAGCACCCGCCGGAAGCGGCACTCGTACCCGCCGTCGACCAGGGACAGGTCGGCCTGCTCGTCGTCGATGACCAGGTGTGGCCCGGCCGGCGGGGGGACGGCGGTGGGGCCGAGTCCGGAGGCGCGGCCGGCCGGGCCCCGGGTGCCGGCGAACGCGACGTAGCGCTGCCAGATCCGGTTGCCGCTGTCGAGCACCAGTTCGACCCGGCGGGCGAACTCCTCGGTCGGTTGGTGCCGTCCGTTCTCGATGTGGCTGACGTACGACGGGTCGAAGCCGGTCCGCTCCGCCAGTTCCTTCTTGGACAGTCGGCGTTGGTGGCGCCAGTGCGTGAGCTCTCGTACGAAAGCCGCAGCCGTGTCGTCCTCTGTGGAGCTACCCATGCCCCCGTCCTCGTTGTCGGGCCTCAAGTGTGTCCCAGGTGTTGCGGTCGCGCCAGCCATGATCTCGCAGCCGTGCAGCCTGCCTGGCCAGCAGGCGACCAGGGTGTGAACGGCCTGTTACGGCGCGGCCGACAGCGGGCCGTCGGCGTCGCGCCCCGCTACCGGACGCCCGTCCGGCCGATCTTGTCGGGCGCGTGGAATCGCGCGTGGCGGGGTATCACTTCCGGTCATGAGCAGCAGCGCCACGACGGAACCGGACACCCGCACCGCGACCGCCGCGACCACCGTCGCCGTCGTCGCCCACCGGAAGAAGACCCTCGGCGGCGGCCTCGACGAGCTGCGCGCGACGCTCGTCTCCGCCGGCGTCGAGCGCCTGCTCTGGTACGAGGTGCCGAAGAGCCGCAAGGCCCCGAAGAAGGCCCGCAGGGCGCTGGAGAAGGGCGCCGATCTGATCTTCGTGTGGGGCGGCGACGGCATGGTGCAGCGCTGCGCGGACACCCTCGCCGGCTCGGACGCCGCGATGGCGATCCTGCCCGCCGGCACCGCCAACCTGTTCGCCACCAACCTGGGCATCCCCACGGACCTGGCCGAGGCGGTCCGGATCGGGCTGCACGGCCGCCGGCGCAGGCTCGACCTGGGCCGGCTCAACGGAGAGCACTTCGCGGTGATGGCCGGCGCCGGCTTCGACGGCGACCTGATCCGGGAGGCCGACCGCAAGCTCAAGGGCAGGCTCGGCCGGGTCGCGTACGTCTGGACCGGGCTGCGCCACGTGCGGGGCGACCTGGTCCGCACCCGGATCCGGGTCGACGGCGCCGACTGGTTCGACGGCGAGGCGAGCTGCGTGCTCTTCGGCAACGTCGGCACCATCACCGGCGGCGTGCCGGCCTTCGACGACGCCCGCCCCGACGACGGCGCCCTGGAGATCGGCGTCTCCACCGCCAGCGGCGCGGTCGACTGGGCCCGTACCCTCGGCCGGATGGCGACCGGTCGGTCGGAGGACTCGCCGTTCGTCCGGATCACCCGGGGGCGGAAGGTCACGGTCCGGTTCGCCACCGCGAAGACGTACGAGTTGGACGGCGGCGCCCGGACGCGCACGAAGCGCCTGAAGGTGAAGGTGGTGCCCGGGGCGTTGACGGTCTGCTGCCCCGAGGCGGACAGTTGAGCCAGGTGCGTCCCGGGGGAGGGGCGATGGTTCCGACGCAGGACATGCTGACGGTCCGCCGGCTGCGGCTGGGCATCGGCGTGGTCGGTATCGCCCTGCCGTTCGTGCTGACCGCCGGCCACGCGCTCGTCACCGGCCGGCCGATCCTGCTGGGCTCGATCAGCGGGGCGTACCACACGGCGATGCGGGACGTCTTCGTCGGCAGCATGTGCGCGATCGGCGTCTTCCTGATCTGCTACCGCTACCGCCGTCTCGACGACGTGCTCAGCAGTGTCGCCGGGGTGCTGTCCATCGCGGTGGCGCTGCTGCCCACCGCGCCCGGCCTGCCCAGCGCCGCGCAGACGCTGGTGGGGCGGCTGCACCAGGTCTGCGCCGCCGCCCTGTTCCTGATCCTGGCCGGCTTCTGCCTGCTGCTGTTCACCCGCACCGACCCGACGGGCGTGCCGACCCCCGAGAAGCTGATCCGCAACCGGGTGTACCGGGTCTGCGGCTGGCTCATCGTCGCCGCGATCGTGGCCGCCGTGGCCAGCACGTTCCTGCCCGACGCCGTCCAGGACGCGGTCGAGCCGGTCTTCTGGTGCGAGACGGTGGCGGTGCTGGCGTTCGGGGTGGCCTGGCTGGTCAAGGGCGAGGCGATCATCCGGGACGGGTCCGCGTAGCGGCGGTCGGGCGGCGGGTGGTCGTTCCGCGCACGGGTGCGCCGGGCAGGATGGCGGGATGGACCGGACCGTACGCCGCTACCTCGACGACCTGGCCGGCACGGCCCGCGACGTCCTCGGCGACGACCTGGTCGGCGCGTACGCGGCCGGGTCGGTCGCGCTCGACGCGTACCAGCCGGGCCGCAGCGACGTCGACGTGGCGCTCGTCGTCGCCGACCGCCTCGACGTCGTCCGCGGGCGGGACCTGCTGGCCCGGCTGCGGCACGAGGCGCTGCCGTGCCCGGCGCGCGGCCTGGAGCTGGTCGTCTACACCCGCGCGGTGGCCGGGTCGGGCACCCCGGAGCCGGGGTTCGAGGTGGAGCTGAACAGCGGGGCACGGATGCCGTTCCGCGCCACCCTCGACGCCGCCGACCGGCCCGCCGCCGACGGCCGTTTCTGGTACGGCCTGGACCGCAGCATCCTGCATCAGACCGGGTACGCCCTGCTCGGCCCGCCCGCCGTCGAGGTCTTCGCCGACCTACGCCCGGACGATCTGCGCCGGCTGCTCGTCGAGGCGTTGCGCTGGTGGCTGGCCCTGCCCGGTCCCGCCGCGAGCGGGCACACCACGGACGGGTCGGGCGGGGACCCGCCGCTGCCGGGCGCGGAGGACGCGGTGCTGGGCGCCTGTCGGTCCCTGGTCCGGCTGCGCGACGGTGTCTGGCTGTCGAAGGTCGCCGCCGGGCGGCGGGTCGCGGCGGCCGGGGCGTACCCGGAGCTGATCGCCCGCTGCGTGGCGGCCCGCAGCGGCGGCACCGCGCCGGGTGGCGGGCAGGCCCGCGACTTCCAACGGTGGGTGCTGCGTCGGGTGCTCGACGGGAGCTGACCCGGCGCGGGGCGGTGGGGGACCGAGCCTGGCGGGATGTGTAAAGAATTCTTGACACGGTGGCACGGGCAAGCCTACCGTCGATGTGTCAAGAACTCTTTACACGTCGGGAGGGGTCCGTGGCCTTCGAGGAGAAACGCGCCTGGATCATGGCGGTCGTCGCCGTCGTCGCGTACGCCAGCTACGCCACCGTCGTCCTCGGCCGCGCCGACGGTGTCCCGCTCGCCGACGTCCCGTACGCCGCCGCCCTGCTCTGGACCGTCGGCGGCGCCATCGCGGCGGCGATCCTGCTGCACATCGTCGTCTCGATCGTCTCCCCCGAGGGGGCCAACCAGGCCGACCAGCGGGACCGCGAGATCCACCGGATCGGCGAGCACATCGGCCAGTCCTTCGTCGTCGTCGCCTACCGGCGGGGCTTCCAGTCGTGGTGAAGCCGACCCGGGTCACCAACTCCATCCGCGCCCTGCGCGCCGCGCACGGCGACCTGACCCAGGCCGAACTGGCCCGCCGCATCGGCGTCACCCGGCAGACCGTCATCGCCATCGAGCAGGGCCGCTACTCGCCCTCCCTGGAGATGGCCTTCCAGATCGCCGGCGTCTTCGGCGTACCACTCACCGACGTGTTCCACTACCCGCAGGAGGACTCGTGAAGGCCCTGGTCCAGGACCGCTACGGCAGCGTCGACGTGCTCCGGCTCCGCGACGTCGACCGGCCCCGGCCCGCCGACCCGGCGACGAGGTCTACGGCACCGGCGCCGGCAGCTACGCCGAGTACGCCCTCGCGCCCGCGCGCAAACTCGCCCGCAAACCGGCCGGCCTCAGCTTCGCGGAGGCCGCCGCCGTGCCGGTCTCCGCCCAGACCGCGCTCACCGCCGTCCGCGACGCCGCCCGGGTCCGCCCCGGCCAGCGCGTTCTCGTCATCGGCGCGGCCGGCGGCGTGGGCCACTTCGCCGTCCAACTCGCCGTGGCCGCCGGGGCGCACGTCACCGGCGTCTGCGGCCCCGCCAAGACCGACCTCGTGCGCTCCCTCGGCGCGGCCGAGGTCGTCGACCACAGCCGGGAGGAGATCACCGACCGGGGCCTGCGTCACGACGTCGTCATCGACACCGCCGGCAACCGCCCGCTGACCCGGCTGCGCCGGGCCCTCACCCCCACCGGCACGCTGGTCCTCGTCGGCGGCGAATCGGCCGGCGGACGCCTGCTCCGGGGCATCGACCGGCAACTGCGCGCCCTGCTGCTGTCCCCACTGGTACGCCAGCGCCTCGTCCCGCTGGTCGCCAAGGAGAGCAGCGACAACCTCGACGCGCTGACCGCACTGATCGACGCCGGCCAGCTCCGGCCGGTCGTGGACCGGACCTGGCCGCTCGCCGAGGCGGCCGAGGCCATCCGGCACGTCGAGGGCGGCCACGCCCGCGGCAAGAACGTCGTCCTACCCTGACCCCGCCTGGTGGGACGGTCAGCCCCACCAACCGTCGGTCAGGTGCCCACCACCTCCGGCCGGTGCGCCGCCGCCGGCACGTACGGCTCGGGCGCCGGCCGGTCGGCGGTGAACTGCCCGCGACGCTCCTGCGGGGTCTCCTCCGCCGGCAGTTCCGCGGGCGGGCGGACCGTGATGACCGGGAACTCGGCGGTCTCCGACCCACCCGCGGCGGCGGCCATCACCGCTGCGGCGGCGAGGTCGGCCACCCGCTTCGCCTCGCGCTGCACCCGCGCCCGCACGTCCTTGGCGTGCCGCTCCACCGAGTCGGCCGCCTGCCGGGCCTCCTCCAGCCGCTTGGTCTCCGTCGCCAGGCTCCGGCGGACCTCCTCCAGGCGTCGCTGCGCCTGCATCAGGTCCCGCTCGGCGGTGTCACCCTCCTGCTGGATCTCGGCGAGTTGTCCCCGGGCGGTCTCCAGTTCCTCCCGGACCTGGGCCAGCGCCTGCTGCCGCTCCGCGATCTCCTGCTGTACGGCGGTCAGCTGCTCCTGATGCCCGGCCACCTGCTCGTCGGCGCGCTGGCGCACCTCCGTCGCGTACTGCTGCGCCTCCGCGATCAGTGACTGGATCTGCTGCTCGGCGGCGCTGTGCTGGTTGGTCAGCTCCTGCTCGGCCGCCGCCCGGTGCGCGACCAGCTCCTGCTCGGCCGCGGCCCGCAGCTCGGCGATCTCCTTCTCCGCGTTGGCGTGCAGTTGGGCCAGCTCCTGCTGGCTCTGCGTACGTGCCGCCTGGATCTCCTGCTGGATCTGGGTCCGCGCCGCCTTCGTCAGCGCCTCGGCGGCGGCCCGGGTCTGGGTGATCTGCTTGGCGGTCTGTTCGCTGATCCGCTTCGCCTCCTGCTGGGCGCGCTCGTGCGCGGCCTCACCCTCGGCCCGCAGCCGCTCCGCGCGGTCGTGGATCTCGGCCAGTTCCGTCTCGGCCACCGACCGGCGCTCCTCGTACGCCTTGTCCTGCTCGGCCCGGCGCGCGGCCAGGTCCTCGTCCAGGTCACGCAGCGCCTGGGCGGTCCGCTCGCGCGCCTCGGCCAGCACCTTCTCCGCCTCCGACTGCAGGGTGTTCGCCCGCTGCGTCGCCGACTCGGTGATCACCCCGGCCTGCTTCTCGGCCAGCGCCAGGATCTGGTCCACCATCGGCCCCAGGTCCCGGAACGAGGCCCGGTCGACCTGCGCCGGACGCTGGCGCAGCTCGGTCACCTCAGCCTGCAGGCGTTGGATGTGCGTGGTCAGGCCGTGCAACTGACCGGCGGCCTGGTCGCGCTCCGCCGTCACCGTCGCCAGCTGGCCGTCCGTCTGCTCGACGTACCGGTCCACCTGCCGCTTGTCGTAGCCGCGCAGGGCCGTCTCGAAATGCGGCCGACCGGCCACGTCGTCACGCAGCGCGAACGGCTCCTCGCCGTTGGACATGCAGCACCCTCCGTACCTTCCGAGCGCCACGCGGATGTTCGCCCACGGGCCAGTGATGTGGCGCAACGCTACCGTCGTCCGGGCCCCGGTCATAGGCCCGCCCCGCTGATCGGGACACCCGGCGGGTGCGTCGCCGCACCTCGTCGGACGAGGCCGGCTCCATCGACCGTCCACGTCGGTCACGGCCCCGGCCTCCCCGGGTACGACGTGCGACCGTCACCGCCTTCCGCCGGGCACGTACGGACCCTCCCGACGGGTCGGGCGGGGGGTAGCTTTCCGGACATGCGTCTGCTGTTCGCCAGCCTGGCATCGGTCGGGCACACGTACCCGCTGATCCCCCTCGCGATCGCGGCCCGCGAGGCCGGTCACGAGGTGCACTTCGCCACCGGTGAGGCCGTGCACGCCCCGCTGGCGGCGAACGGGCTGCGGCCCTTCCGGCCGGCGGACGCGTTCTACGACATCTACGCCGAGGACCTCGAGCCGGAGCTGGCCCGGTTGCGGCCCGACCTCGTGGTGCACGAGTGGGGACTGCCGGGGGCGGCCGTCGCCGCGTACCGTGCCGGAATCCCGAGCATCTGGCACGGATTCGGGCGGATGTTCCCGGCGGGGATCGGTCTGGAACCGCCCGTGGCCGCCGGTGAGGTGCCACGACTCCCGCACGTAGACATCTGCCCGCCCTCCCTGCAGGACCGGCGCTTCCTCGCCACCGAGGAGCGCATCGCGGTGCGTCCGGTCCCGTACTCCGAGCCGGGCATCCTGCCGACGGGCGTCGGGACGCGGGCTGGGACGCCGTTGGTATACCTGACCCTCGGCACGGTCTTCGGGACGCCGGAGCTGCTCAGCACGGCCGTCGAGGGCCTGGCGAGGCTGGACGCGTACGTGGTGGTCGCCGCCGGCCGGGTACGCCCGGAGCAGCTCGGCGACGTGCCGGACAACGTCACCGTCCACGCCTGGGTGCCGCAGGCGGAGCTGTTGCCCTACGTCGACGTGGTCGTGCACCACGGTGGCAGCGGCACCACACTCGGCGCGCTCGTCGTCGGGGCACCGCAGGTGGTCCTGCCCCAGGGCGCCGACCAGTTCGCCAACGCCGAGGCGGTCAGCGCCGCCGGGGCCGGACTGCGACTCCTGCCCGGGGAGGTGAGCGCGGACCTCGTCGCCGACCAGGTCGCGCGGTTGTTGCCGCGGCACGGCGACGGCGGCCACCGGGACGCCGCCCGCGCGGTCGCCGAGGAGATCGCCCGGATGCCCGCCCCGCAGGAGGTGGTCCGCCAACTGCCGGAACACCTCGACCGTACGTGAGCCGGCCCGCCGCTGCGCCTCGCCACGAGGCCCGGAACCGCGACGACGGGCCCGGCTGTGCGATGTGACCGGCGCCGCGTTCCGTGGATTTGACGATCAACTCGCCGGCCGCGTAACTTTCTCTCTGCCAGCGCGGAACGGACGAAACAGGGCGAAAGACCTGGGAGGCCGGAGCGCGGAACCGACATTCGGGTGGTGCCCCGAATCGACCAGGGGGTCGATTTGGTGAGGCGGAGCCGACCGGGTAAGGTTCCACGTCGGCAGGGAAACGGACGGATTCGTGGGTGACCGCGAGCGGCCGTCCTGCCGAGAATCCACGAGTCGAGCGGCGTGAGCCGGTTGATTTGTGGTGCCTGGAATTGTGGTGGAAGTGGTGTGGATCGCGACAGAGCGGTTTGACACGGCGGATATCAGCGGGTAACGTAGTAAAAGTGCCCGGCGCGAGAGCGTTGGACGCGGTTGGACGATGTGCCCCGGGTCGGGGGTCCTGCGGTTGTGGGGTTTCCGGGCGGTGTGTGGTTGTTCTTTGAGAACTCAACAGGGTGCTTGATAAGCCAGTGCCAATTATGATTTATACCCCGGACTGGCGATTCTCTTTCGGGAGGGTTGTTGGTTGGGATTCCTTTGGCAACACTTTTGTTGTCAGGACAGTTTTTCGACAAGTTTTTGTTGGAGAGTTTGATCCTGGCTCAGGACGAACGCTGGCGGCGTGCTTAACACATGCAAGTCGAGCGGAAAGGCCCTTCGGGGTACTCGAGCGGCGAACGGGTGAGTAACACGTGAGCAACCTGCCCTAGGCTTTGGGATAACCCCGGGAAACCGGGGCTAATACCGAATATGACCTCCGATCGCATGGTTGGTGGTGGAAAGTTTTTCGGCCTGGGATGGGCTCGCGGCCTATCAGCTTGTTGGTGGGGTGATGGCCTACCAAGGCGACGACGGGTAGCCGGCCTGAGAGGGCGACCGGCCACACTGGGACTGAGACACGGCCCAGACTCCTACGGGAGGCAGCAGTGGGGAATATTGCACAATGGGCGGAAGCCTGATGCAGCGACGCCGCGTGAGGGATGACGGCCTTCGGGTTGTAAACCTCTTTCAGCAGGGACGAAGCGTAAGTGACGGTACCTGCAGAAGAAGCGCCGGCCAACTACGTGCCAGCAGCCGCGGTAAGACGTAGGGCGCGAGCGTTGTCCGGATTTATTGGGCGTAAAGAGCTCGTAGGCGGCTTGTCGCGTCGACTGTGAAAACCCGCAGCTCAACTGCGGGCCTGCAGTCGATACGGGCAGGCTAGAGTTCGGTAGGGGAGACTGGAATTCCTGGTGTAGCGGTGAAATGCGCAGATATCAGGAGGAACACCGGTGGCGAAGGCGGGTCTCTGGGCCGATACTGACGCTGAGGAGCGAAAGCGTGGGGAGCGAACAGGATTAGATACCCTGGTAGTCCACGCTGTAAACGTTGGGCGCTAGGTGTGGGGGGCCTCTCCGGTTCCCTGTGCCGCAGCTAACGCATTAAGCGCCCCGCCTGGGGAGTACGGCCGCAAGGCTAAAACTCAAAGGAATTGACGGGGGCCCGCACAAGCGGCGGAGCATGCGGATTAATTCGATGCAACGCGAAGAACCTTACCTGGGTTTGACATGGCCGCAAAACTCGCAGAGATGTGAGGTCCTTCGGGGGCGGTCACAGGTGGTGCATGGCTGTCGTCAGCTCGTGTCGTGAGATGTTGGGTTAAGTCCCGCAACGAGCGCAACCCTCGTTCGATGTTGCCAGCGCGTTATGGCGGGGACTCATCGAAGACTGCCGGGGTCAACTCGGAGGAAGGTGGGGATGACGTCAAGTCATCATGCCCCTTATGTCCAGGGCTTCACGCATGCTACAATGGCCGGTACAATGGGCTGCGATACCGTGAGGTGGAGCGAATCCCAAAAAGCCGGTCTCAGTTCGGATCGGGGTCTGCAACTCGACCCCGTGAAGTCGGAGTCGCTAGTAATCGCAGATCAGCAACGCTGCGGTGAATACGTTCCCGGGCCTTGTACACACCGCCCGTCACGTCACGAAAGTCGGCAACACCCGAAGCCGGTGGCCCAACCCCTTGTGGGAGGGAGCCGTCGAAGGTGGGGCTGGCGATTGGGACGAAGTCGTAACAAGGTAGCCGTACCGGAAGGTGCGGCTGGATCACCTCCTTTCTAAGGAGCACCATCCGTCGAAAGACGGCATGGAGCCCACGGCCCGCGAATGTCGGGTCGGGGTGCTCAGATGGCGGAGACACTGG
>NZ_JBNADX010000031.1:0-68905 GCF_049629545.1 Micromonospora citrea | reverse complement strand
TCGGCAGCGGTCGGCGGCGTCACCGGCTTCGCGACCCAGAACGGTGGGACCACCGGCGGCGCGGGTGGGCAGACGGTGCGGGCCACGACGGGGACCGCGATCCACGCGGCCCTGTGCAGTCGGGCCAGTAGCAGCACCCCGATCATCATCCAGGTCGAGGGGACCATCAACCACGGCAACACCAGCAAGGTGTCGGGTGCGAGCTGCAACACCGCCGACGGGCTGATCGAACTCAAGGACATCAGCAACGTCACGATCCTCGGTGTCGGCGGCGGTGCGGTCTTCGACCAGCTCGGCATCCACATCCGCAACTCCCGCAACATCATCATCCAGAACGTGACCGTCCGGAACGTCAAGAAGTCGGGCTCCCCCACGTCCAACGGCGGTGACGCCATCGGCATGGAGGACAACGTCCGCAACGTCTGGGTCGACCACGTCACCCTGGAGGCCTCGGGCGGCGAGTCGGAGGGCTTCGACGGCCTCTTCGACATGAAGAACAACACCCAGTACGTGACGCTGTCCTACAGCATCCTGCGCAACTCCGGCCGCGGCGGCCTCATCGGCTCCAGCGAGAGCGACCGCTCCAACGGCTTCGTCACCTTCCACCACAACAAGTACGAGAACATCGACTCCCGCACGCCCCTGCTGCGCGGCGGCATCGCCCACATCTACAACAACCACTACGTCAACCTCCACGAGTCCGGCATCAACTCCCGCGCCGGCGCCAAGGCCAAGGTCGACAACAACTACTTCAAGGACTCCAAGGACGTCCTGGGCACCTTCTACACCAGCGAAGCCGGCTACTGGCAGGTCAGCGGCAACACCTTCGACAACGTGACCTGGTCGGCGCGCAGCAGCGACCACAACCCCGCCGGCCCCAACCCGCAGTCCAACACCACCGTCAGCATCCCCTACTCCTACCGCCTCGACGGGGCCAACTGCGTGCCCGGCGTCATCAGCCAGACCGCCGGCGCCAACAAGGGCCTGCAGGTGTCGGACGGCAACTGCACCCCGCAGACCCCGCCGCCCACCACCCCTCCGCCCACGACGCCGCCCACCACCCCTCCGCCCACCACCCCGCCGCCCGGCACGCCTGGTGGCACCAACCTCAGCCTCGGCGCGGGCTCCGACGGCTCCAGCAAGGCCGACGGGACGAGCTACGGCAACGTGCGCGACGGCGACATGAGCACCTACTGGTCGCCCTCCGGTTCGACCGGCCGTATCTCGATCAAGTGGGGTTCGTCCACCCGGGTGGGCGCGATCAACATCCGGGAGGCGGCCGGCGCCGTCGGGGCGATCGGGTCCTGGAGGGTCGTCAACAACGACAACGGCGCCGTCCTGGCCACCGGCAACGGGGCCGGCGTCATCACCTTCACGCCGACCTCACTGAAGAAGATCAACTTCGAGATCACCAGCGCCAACGGCACCCCGCGGGTCGCGGAGTTCGAAACCTACAGCTCGACGACCACCCCACCGACCACTCCGCCGCCGACGACCCCGCCGCCCACCACGCCCCCGACGACCCCGCCGCCGTCGAGCAACGCGCTGTACGTGGCACCGAACGGCACCGACAGCGCCGCCGGCACGGAGTCCAGCCCGACGACGCTCACTTCCGCGATCACCCGGATCGCCGCCGGTGGGACGATCTACCTGCGCGGCGGCACCTACCGCTACTCCCAGACCATCACCATCGGCCAGGGCAACAACGGCACCTCGGGCGCACGCAAGAACATCTTCGCCTACCCGGGCGAGACCCCGGTCCTGAACTTCTCCGCACAGAGTGAGGATCCGGCGAACCGCGGGCTCGCCATCGGCGGATCGTTCTGGCACATCCGCGGCATCGTCGTCGAGCGCGCCGGGGACAACGGAATCCTCCTCGCCGGCAACAACAACATCATCGAGCGTACGGTGACCCGGCACAACCGTGACTCGGGGCTCCAGCTGTCGCGACTGGTCGCCGGCGCGCCCCGTGACCAGTGGCCCTCGAACAACCTCGTGGTCAGCTCGGTCTCGCACGACAACGTCGACTCCGACGGCGAGGACGCGGACGGCTTCGCCCCGAAGCTCACGGTCGGCCCCGGCAACGTCTTCCGGTACACCGTGGCCCACAACAACATCGACGACGGATACGACCTCTACACCAAGAGCGACACCGGCGCCATCGGCGCGGTCACCATCGAGTCCTCTCTGGCCTACGGCAACGGCACCCTCAGCAACGGTGGCCAGGCCGGTGCCGGTGACCGCAACGGCTTCAAGCTCGGCGGCGAGGACATCGGGGTGAACCACATCGTCCGGGGCAACATCGCCTACGACAACGGCAAGCACGGATTCACCTACAACCGCAACACCGGCACGATGACGGTGTCGAACAACGCCGGGGTCGGCAACGCCGAACGGAACTTCAACTTCGACGGCGGCTCCTCGGTGTTCCGGAACAACACCTCCTGCGACAGCGGGGCGAACGACCGGATCATCGGCAACTCCGACAGCTCGAACCAGTTCTGGTCCGGCTCCGACGGATCCCGGTGCTCGGCGTACTCCGGTGCCCTGGGCTGGTCCTTCGCCTCGGACGGCCGCCTCGTCGTGACCTTCGGGGGCAGGCCGGTGACGCCGTAACCCTTTCGCCCACCGCCCGTGAACCCCGGCGGGCAGGACAGCCGACGGCGCTGTCCTGCCCGCCGGAGCGTGTCAGCTCATCTTCACCCCCGGGTGGGGTTCAGGGTCCGAGTCCCTGTCGGCCCTCGCGTCGAGGCGTCACAGCCCAACACCGTTGTCCGGCGGACCCGCAACTCGCGGGCGTCATGGCCGACGCCCCATCCGCCGCCGGCGGCTCCAACCCGAACACCGCTCGGGTCACCTCCGCCCGGTCGCACCCCGCGCGTACAGCGCCCGGGCCTGAGCCGCCACCACCCCGAGGTCGACCGGCTGCGGCATGCGCTCCTCCTCGACGACGGATTCCCGGGGTCCGGCCACGAGCCACCACCATGATCTGTGAGACGGAACCTGGCCGGGGCGGACGATGTGGACGGGGCAGGACCGGCACCCGGCTCGCCGTCGGTGCTGCGTTGACCTGGTCATCACCGGGAAGCCGCACTGCGGCTCGGCGACTCGTGGCTGTCGCTGGGCTGTCCGAGGCGTCGGTGCGGAGGGCTGCGGCGGGATAGTGTCTGGCGCTGTGCGGACCAAGCAGGAACTGGGTGCGGTGATCCGGCGGGAGCGGCGGGCCGTGCTCGTCGTCAACGCCCACTCGCGTCAAGGTCGCCGCCGCTACGACGCCGTACGGTCACGGCTGGTCGCGGCCGGGTTCACCCTGCTCGGCGCGTACCCGGTCGACCGCGCCGGTGAGCTGGAGCGCAGCCTCGCGGCCGCGGTGGACCTCGGGCCGGACCTCCTGGTCGTCGGCGGTGGCGACGGCACGATCGGCACCGCCGCGCGGCTGCTCGCCCACCGTGACATCGCGTTGGGTCTGCTGCCGCTGGGCACCACCAACAACTTCGCCCGTACGGTGGGCGTCCCGCTCGACCTCGACGCGGCGGTCGCGGTCCTCACCGACGGCACGGTGGTCGATGTCGACCTCGGCCTCGTCGGCGACATGCGCTTCACCAACCACGTCGGCATCGGCCTGTCCGCCGACATCATGCTCCGCACGCCGCCGCGGCTGAAGAAGGTCGTCGGCCGGCTCGCCTATCCGCTCACCGCCCTGGCGCTGCTCGCCCGGCACCGGCCGCTGCGCGCCACCGTGCGCGCCGAGGGGCGTGAGCACGCGTTCGTCACCCACCAGCTGTACGTGGCCAACGGTGGGTTCCACGCCGGGCGGCCGATCACCGCCGACGCCGACGCCGACGATCGGCTGCTGGTCGCGTACCCGGTGGGCGGGCCGACCCGAAGTGGACTGCTGCGGGACACGGCGCGCAACGCGGCGACCGGGCACCGTCGCACGCTGGGTGACGCACCGTTCCTCGCCGTCGGTCAGCTCTGGCTCGACACCGACCGGCCGGCACAGGTAGAGGTCGACGGCGAGCCGTACGGCCAGACGCCGATCCGGATCGGACTGGACCCCAACGCCCTGCGCGTCATGGCGCCCGCCGGCACCCTCGACCGTTAGCGGTCGCGCGGCGACCCTGACCGGGTTGCTCGCGTCCGAGTTCGAGCGCTGGGGATGGGGTCGCGTCCGTTCAGGCTCCCCTGATCACAGGGTCAGAGGTTCACGTGTCCGCTCCCGTCACGACGGCGCGTCCGCTGCGGACCCACCCGCCGGTGCCGCCGGCGACCGACCGGGCGTCGATGCCGGCACGGGCCAGGAACTGCGCTGCGGACAGGCTGCGGTTGCCGCTGGCGCAGATGACGTAGACCGGGCGGTTGCGGGGGAGAGTCCCGACCATCGCCGGCAGTTGCCCCAGCGGCACCGGGCGGGCGCCCGGCACGTGACCCTCGACGTACTCGAACGGCTCCCGCACGTCCACCACGACAGCGCCGTCGGCGTGCGCGGCGGCGAACTCCGCCAGGTTGACCTCTCGCATCTCTTCCTCCGCTCTCTATACCCGGGGGGGTATACGTCGACCATAGCGCGGTAGGTGGGTCCGCCATTCCGGCCACCGGGTACGGCGGTGACGACGCGACCTCGAGGAATAAATACCCCGGGGGGTATGTTGGTCTGAGTCGGAAGTCGTTGCCGAAAAGTGGAGGTTGGACATGGGTAGCGTGGCGCTGAACAGCGGAAACTTCGAGCAGGCCGTGACCGGCGACGGGATCGTGCTGGTCGACTTCTGGGCGAGCTGGTGCGGCCCTTGTCGCAGCTTCGCGCCCGTGTTCGAGCAGGCCAGCGAGAGGCACCCCGACATCGTCTTCGGCAAGGTGGACACCGAGGTGGAGCAGAGTCTCGCCGCGGCGGCCCAGATCCGGTCCATCCCGACGCTGATGGCCTTCCGTGACGGCGTGCTGGTCTTCTCCCAGCCGGGCGCGCTGCCGGCGCACGCTCTGGAGCAGGTGATCCAGGCGGTCCGTGACCTGGACATGGATGAGGTGCGGGCCAAGGTGTCCGGGGCGTCGTCCAGTCGGTGACGCCCGGACCGACGGCAGGGGTGTGGCCGTCGCCCGCCCTCTGCCGGAGGTCGTCGCGACCTTGCGGCATGTCGTCAGCGTCATCCCGGCGGATCCGAGTGCCCCCCTGCCCCTCCACTAACCTACCTAGTACTATCCGCCATAGTACTAGGTCTCCTAGTACTGGACTGGAGGAGACATGCAGCGCCCCGGAACGCCGTCGCGCACCGCCCGACAGACGCCCCCGATCCGCCGGACGGTCGGCTGGCTGGGACCGGTCGTGGTGATCGCCATCGTCGCCGTGCTGGCGGTCCTCGGCCGGCCCGCCGACAAGCCGGCGGACCCGGTCGGCGGCACCGCCGCCGCAGGATCCGGCGGTGGGCAGGAGGCGAACCCCTTCGCCGGCCTGGCCCGGCGCACCCCGAACGATCCCGTCTCGCTCGGGAAACCGGACGCGCCCGTCGTAATCATCGAGTACGCCGACTTCCAGTGCCCGTTCTGCGGCCGCTACGCCCGCGAGACCGAACCCAGGCTGATCCGCGAGTACGTCGACCAGGGGCTGGTCCGCATCGAGTGGCGCGACCTGCCCTACCTGGGCGCGCAGTCCCGCGACACCGCCGCCGCCGCGCGGGCCGCCGCCGAACAGGGAAAGTTCTGGCAGTTCCACGACGCCGTGTACGCCAAGGAACGCCGGGTCAACGGCGGTTCCCTCGACGACGCCGCGCTGCGCGGCATCGCCGAGCGCCACGACCTGGACCTGGCCCGCTTCGACGCCGCCCGGACCTCCGCCGTCACCCGCGACGCGATCGACCGGGACATCCAGGAAGCCACCTCGATGGGCATCACCGGCACCCCGGCGTTCATCGTCGGCGACACGCCCGTCATCGGCGCCCAGCCGTACGAGGCGTTCAAGCAGGCCATCGACAAGCAGCTGGCTGCCGAGTGACCGACATCGGCTACCTCGCCGCCCTGCTCGGGGGAGTGCTCGCCCTGCTCAGCCCGTGCAGCGCGATGCTGCTGCCCGCCTTCTTCGCCTACGCCTTCCAGCACCCGGGACAGCTGCTCGCCCGTACCGGCGTGTTCTACCTCGGCCTGGCGGCGGTCCTCGTGCCGCTGGGGGCCGGGTCCACCGCCGTGGCCGGTGTGTTCTTCCAGCACCGCGACACCCTGATCCTGGTCGCCGGGTGGTCGATCATCGCCCTCGGCATCGTGCAGCTTGCCGGCAAGGGGTTCGCCTTCGCGCCGGCGCAGCGGCTGATGGGACGGATCACCGGCGACTCCGCGCTGTCGGTGTTCGCCCTCGGCGCGGTGTACGGACTGGCCGGCTTCTGCTCCGGCCCGATCCTCGGTGGCATCCTGACCGTCGCCGCCACCTCCGCGCAGCCGGCGGCCGGCGGCGCCCTGCTGGCCGTCTACGCCCTCGGCATGACCGTGCCCCTGCTGCTGCTCGCCCTGGTCTGGGACCGGTGGCGGATCGGCGAGCGCCGGTGGCTGCGCGGGCGGCAGTTCACCGTGGGCCGGTTGCGCCTGCACACCACCTCGACCATCTCCGGCCTGCTCTTCGTCGCCCTGGGAGTGCTCTTCCTGGTCTTCGACGGCACGGCGGGGCTGGCCGGCGGGTTCGGCCTGACCGACATCGAGGGCGCCGCCCAGGAGTGGGTGACGACCACGGTCGGCGGTGTGCCGGACGTGGCGCTCCTGCTCGCCGTCGCACTCGGCGCGCTCGTCGTGCTGGTGTACCGGTGGCGTCGTGCCCGGCCCTCCGCCACCGGCTCCGCCGCCAGCGTTGCCGCCCCCGCCGTGGGCGTCACGTCGGGTCTTGCCGCATGGACCGCGCGCAGGTGGGTGGCGGCGGTGCTCGCAGCGGTGGCCACCACGGTCGTGATCGCCGTGCCGACCGATCTGATCGACACCCCGCTCTTCAGCCGCGACATGGCCGTCACCTGGTGGGCATGGCCGGTGCTGCTGGTCACCGCCGTGCTCTCCGGACTGCTCCTGGCCACCTACGTCGCACCGATCGCCGGCACCGGCGACAAGCCGAGCGGCGGCAAGGAGTCCCGCACCGGCGTGACCGGGGCGACCCTGTCACTGTTCGCCGTCGGCTGCCCGGTCTGCAACAAGATCGTCCTGCTCGCGCTCGGCTACAGCGGCGCGATGAGCTGGTTCGCTCCCGCGCAGCCGGCCATCGCCGCGGCCTCGATCGTCCTGCTCGGCTGGGCGTTGCGGCGCCGGCTGCGCGGCGAACGCGCCTGCCCGGTCCCCGCCCGACCGGAGTCGGTCACGGCCGGCGGTAGGGTCGCCCCGTGAACAGGCCAGGACGACAGGACGCCGGCGGCGAGCGGCCGCTGGGCCCGCTGGAGACCGCCGTGATGAACGTCCTGTGGGCGGCGCCCGGCCCGCTCACCGTGCGGCAGATGGTCGACGCGCTGGCGGAGCGCGACCTCGCCTACACCACGGTGATGACCGTGCTGGACAACCTGCACCGCAAGGGCTGGGCGGACCGCGACCTCGCCGGCCGCGCCTACCGCTACCGACCCCGGGCCAGCCGGGAGGAGCACGTCGGACACCTCATGGCCGAGGCGCTCTCCACGGCCGCCGACCAGCAGGCCGCGCTGGCCCGGTTCGTCGACGCGATGACTCCGGCCGAGGCGGCCGCCCTGCGCGAACTACTGGACCGGCGCCGGGAGCCGTCCCCGTGACCAGTCTGGTGTTGCTCGGCTGGGCGGCTGCGGTGGCTGCCCTCGCCCGCCCCGCCCTCACCTCAGGGCGGCTGGCCACCGTCCCCCGGCTCACCATCGGACTCTGGCTCGGTGCGGAACTTTCCGTCACCGTCGCCGTCCTCACCGCCGGGCTGCTCGTCGCCGTACCGCCGGCCGCGCTCACCGCCGGTCTGGCCGGCATCATCGCGGCCTGCACGCAGGCACTGGCGAGCCTCGACGCCCCGAACAGCACGCTCGCGGTGATCGCGCTGCTCGCCACCGCGGTCCTCGCCGCCCGCTTCGCGATCAGCCTGACCCTGACGTTCGCCGGGGCGCGCCGTTGGCGTCGCCGCCATCTCGCCGCGCTGCTGCCCGTGGCCCGCACCTACGACGGTGACGGGTGGACATTGGTCGAGCACGCCACACCCGTGGTCTACTGCCTGCCCGGACGCCCGGGTCAGGTCGTCGTCACCAGCGCCGCCCGCGACGCCCTCACCGCCGACGAGTTCGCGGCCGTACTCCGCCACGAACAGGCTCACCTTCGTGGCCGGCACCACGTCCTCGTCGCCCTCGCCGTCGCGTTCCACCGCGCGCTGCCCGGACTGGGGATGGCCGGTGCCGCCGAGGCGGAGATCCGACGGCTGGTGGAGCACCTGGCCGACGACCGTGCCAGCGAGCGCCACGGCCGGCACGCCGTCGCCACCGCCATCGTCCAGCTCGCCGACCGCACGCCACGGCACGCCCTCGGGGCGGGCGCGGGTGCCGTCGACCGGGTACGCCGGATGCTCGCCCCGCCGGCCCGTCCCCGGATCCTGCACCGGATCGTCGCCGTCGGCGCCATCGGGCTGCTGCTGGCCGGACCACCGGCGGTGGCGGTGGCGTCCGCCGGCCTGACCGTGCACGGCGCGACCTGTTCGAGCACAACGTCCCCGGCAGGCGGCGCCAGCGGTGTGGCCGCGGGCGTCGAACGCGGTGCCGAGCAGCCCTGACTCGCCGGGCTGAGCCGGCCGCACAGTCCGCAGTCGGCGGATCTGTCGGATTGATGAGTCTATACCCGCCGATCTGACGCAGAACAGCCATCCGCCGATTACTGGCCGTAGTCAAATCTTGGATAATGCCTGGTCGCGCCGCTACTTAACGTGAGTTCGTCATAGCGGCACCCCGGACGCCGGCACGGCGACGCGGGTAGCGGAACAGGAGCACCACATGTCACAGCCGATCAGACGCCATCTCGCCGCGCTTACGCTCGCCCTCGTGCTGGGCGCCTCAGGCGCCGCCCTGGTCGCACCAGCCACCCCGGCCTCCGCCGCCGTACCCGGCCTGGTGCGCATCTCGGCCGTCAGCGCGACCAACTCCACCGACTCCCGGTTCGTCACCGCCACCTGTCCCACCGGCAAGGTGCTCACCGGCACCGGCTACGAGATCAACGGCGCCACCGGCGAGGTCGTCGTCGACGACCTACGGCCCAACGGCGGCGCCGCCACCGCGCCGACGGCGGTGACCGTCGGGGCGTACGAGGCGGACGCCTTCGCCGGCAACTGGAACGTCACCGCGTACGCCATCTGCGCAAACCCGGTCCCCGGGCTGGTCCGGATCACGGCGACCAGCAGCAACGACTCCAACAACTTCCACAGCGCCACCGCGGCCTGCCCGACGGGCAAGGTGCTCACCGGCACCGGGTTCGAGATGACCGGCGTCACCGGTGAGGGCGTGGTCGATGACCTGCGGCCCAACGGCAGCGCCGTCGCCGCGCCGACGGCGGTGACCGTCGGGGCGTACGAGGCGGACACCTTCTTCGGCAACTGGAACGTCACCGCGTACGCCATCTGCGCCAACCCGGTCCCCGGGCTGGTGCGGATCGCCGCAGTCAGCCCGAACAACTCGAACGACTCCCGCTTCATCACCGCCACCTGCCCCGTCGGGAAGGTGATGACCGGTGCCGGGTTCGAGGTCAACGGCGCGCAAGGTGAGGTGGTGGTGGACGACTTCCGCCCCAACGGCAGCAGCACCACGGCGCCCACCGCGATCTCCGCCGGCGCGTACGAGGAGGACCCGTTCACCGGCAACTGGAACCTGCGCGCGTACGCCATCTGCGCGACCAGTTGATGCCGCGACGGTGGGCCGCCCCTGGCAGGGGCGGCCCACCGTGCGTGCCGCAGGAGCTGCGCGAGCGGGGAGCGCTGCGGGCTCACGTATCGGCGTCGAGTCGGGTGAGCAGGGTGCGCACCTCGGTGTGCAGGCGGCGCAGTTCCGCGGCGGTCGGCGCCAACTCGTAGCAGTGGTGGTGGGTGGCCGCCGACAACGTCGCCCACGCATAGGCGGCGCGGCGGGCCACCTCCGGGCCCGGACCGAGCCGGCCGCGCAGCATGAGCTGCTTGGCGCGACCCTGCCGGCACGCCGCCACGGCCGGGCGACTGCGCTGCCAGTAGGAGTCGACGCCACCTTCCAGGGCGAGGCGGATCAGGCAGGCGCACGCCCGGGGCCACCAGCCGGCGGTGACCGCGCTCGTGCCGAGCGGGCCGGCACCGCGCAGCAGTTGGTCGGCCGCCGCCAGGCAGGCGGCCGGCGTCGGCGCGCTCACCCCAACACCCTGGTCAACGCGCGGGCGTCGCGGACCAGACCCGGCAGGTCCGCCAGGTACGCGCCGTGCACACCCTCCCGGCACGCCCGGTACGCCCCGACCACGGCCGCACCGTGCCGGCCCAGCCAGCCCAGCACGTCCCCGCCCCGGTCGGCGTCGTCGAACACGGCGAGCGCGACGATCGTGGTCAACCGGCGAGACGCCGCAACGATCGCCGACTCGATGACGTCGTGGGGCACCCCGGCCGCCACCCGGCTGCGCCAGATCCGCTGGTGACAGGCCGCCTCGACCGCCGTACGGCACAGCTCGGCCACCACGGGCGCGCGGACCTCGACGGGCACCTCGTCGGTGCGGGCCAGCGCCCACGCGTCGTCGAGGTGCCGGCTGACCGGGTCGGCGCCGGGTCGCAGCGTCACCACCGACCGTTCGGCCCGCCGCACCTCCACCACCCGGGCGTTGCCGAGGTCGAGGCGGCCGACCGCGTCGGGCAGCCGGCTGTCGTGGGTGAACACCACCACCTGCCGGTCCTCGGCCAACTCGGCCAGGACCCGGGCGAGGCCGTCCACCTTCGACGGGTCCATGCTCTGCACCGGGTCGTCGACCACCACGAACCGCAACGGCGTGTCCGCCGCACAGCCGCGCGGCAGGAACACCGCCAGCCCGAGGGCCTGCAACTCACCCTGGCTCATCACCCCGAGCGCGACACCGCTGTCGGCGCCGTCCACACTGACCGGGAAACACCACCCGCCTGCGGGTGTTCGACCCGGCCAGGGTCATCGCCCCCAGCTCGACGTTGCTCTCCTGCCGCAGCCGCTGCCAGATCCGTTGCGAGTGCGCCGCGAACGGCCGGATCCGCTCGTCGCGCACCGCCGCGCCGGTGTCCTTCAGCCACGCCCGCGCCGCCTTCAGCCGGGCCAGCGTCGCCTCGGCCGCCGCCAGCGCACCGGCGGCGGCCAGCCAGGCGCGCAGCTGCCCGGCCGCCGCCCGCCAGCCGGTGTCCCGCTCCCGCAGGACACCCGCCGCGTACGCGCGGGCCGCGTCGGCCGCCGCCACCAGCGCCGGATACCGCGCCTGCAGGTGGTCGGCCAGCTCCACCGGATCCCCGGGTACGCGCCGCAGCTCGGCCACCGCCTCGGTCAGCGCCCGCAGCGCAGTGGCCTCCTCGTTGGCGCTGCCCTCTGCGGCCGGCCTCGGGTTTTCGGCGACGGGCAGCGGCAGGTCGTCGATCAGGTGGTGCGCCTGCCGCAGCAGGGCGGTCAACCGGGTCGACGCGGCCTGTGCGGCCAGACTGCGCCGCTGCAGCGCGGTGACCGTCGCCTCCGCCTCGACCCGCCAGCCACCGTGCAGCGCCCCGGTCCGGCACACCGGGCACGGCCCGTCACCGGCGTCGGCGTGGTGTTCGAGGGCGAGGCGCAGCAGCTCCGCGCCGCGCAGCGCCGCCCGGGACCGGCCCCCGTCGTGGCGCACCACGTCCGCGACGGCGTCGCGCAGCTCCCGCGCGAGCCGGGTCACCTCGTCCACCCTCGGCACGCTCAGTTCGGCCAGTTGCCGGCAGCGGCGTACCGCCTCGTCGGTGCTGTCCTCGTCGGGCTCGTCGAGGATCGCGGTCAGCGCCGGCAGGTCCGCCGGACCCCGGCGGCGCAGCAGGACGGCGGCCCGCGCCGCCCGCTCGTCGTCGACGCCGTCCAGCGTGGCGGCCAGGGTGGCGCGCTGTCCGCGTACCTCCTTGATGCTGGCCTCGTGCGGCCCAGCGGCGCGCAGCAGACGCCGGTCGGCGTCGGTGATCGCGTCGAGGCCGACGATCGCGAACAGCGCGTCGAAGAGCTGGCTCTGCGTGCCGGCGGCGAGCCGGCCCAACTCGGCGGCGGTGAGGAACGGCCGGTACAGCTCCAGCGGCCGGTCCAGACCCAGCTCGGCGAGGCCGGCGGGCCGGCCGGCGGCGCTGGTGACGGTGACCTCGGCGTCGGCCAGGTCGGCGTCGGACCGCCAGGCGCGGGTGATCACCGTGGGGGTGGGCACCCCGTCGACGTGCAGCGCCACCGAGATGCGGCACGGGTCCGGGGTGTGCAGGTTGCGCCAGCCGGTACGCCACACGCTGGTCTTCTCCGCCCAACGGGCGCTGTCGCCGGTCAGGGCCAGCTCGACGGCCTCGGCGAAACTCGACTTGCCGGAGCCGTTGCGGCCCACGACCAGGGTGAGCCCAGGTCCGGGGTGGATGTCGAGGGTGCGTTGCGGCCCGACGCCGCGGAACCCGGCGACGGTGATCGACTTCAGCCAGACCTGCCGCTGCTCGGCGTGGCCGGTGGCGGGCGGGTCGAGGCGGGTGGGCGTGCCGGCGAGTGCGGCGGTCAGGTCGTCGTCGCCGCTGAGGGCGGCGAGGACCAGGTCGGCGACGTCGGCCGGTACGGCGGGGTCGGCGGCGAGCCGGTCGAAGACCAGCTCCAACACGGGTTCGGTCATGAACGCTCTCCAGTCGCGGTGGAGGGTGAGTCGTGGAAGGCTCCGCGGGCCCGCCGACGTTCGCGGCGTCGACGGACCGGGACTGGGTCAGACGGCGGCGGTGGCGTGCCAGTCGTGCAGGAACGCCTCGGCCAGGGCGCGGGCCCGGGGGCGCAGGTCGAACGTCTCCACCTGCCGGCGGCGGGCCATGTGCGACAGGGCGTCGGCGGCCTCGTTGAGCGGGTGACCGCTGTGCCCCTTGACGTGGGCGAAGACCAGGTCCGGTCGGGCGGCCACCTGCCCGGCCAGCCGCACCAGGGTGGGCTGGTCGGACCAGCGGCGTTGCCGCAGGCTGTAGCCGGCGGGCATCGCGTCGGTCTCGCCGGCCTGCCAGCGGTGCAGCCACCGGACGCCGGCCAGGCTGTCCAGCAGCACCGTCATGCCGACCGGCGGCTGCTCGTACGCGGTCAGCAGGAAGTCCACCGCCCGCAGCTCGTTGATCAGCACCCGGGACACCCCGGTCGGGTCGAGCCGGCCGGTGCCCCTGCCGAGCAGCCCGTACCGGCCGTCGCTGGCCAGGTAGCCGATGCCACCGGCGCGGCCCTTCCAGCTCGCGTCGGTCGCGGCGACCAGCGGCGCCGCCGTGTGCGTCCACCGGGTGATCCAGCCACGGCCGCGCTGGCTGCTCTGGGCCGGCTTGCGGTGGGTGTCGTGGGCGGCGGCCAGCGTCTCGGCGGTGTCGAGCAGGTCGGCGGCGCTGGTGAATTCGTCGTAGCGGGCGGCGGTGACGGCTACCTTCACCGCGTCGCCGATGCGCTCGCAGTCGGGGCAGCGGGTGGGGCGGGTGTAGGCGCGCAGGGTGGCGGCGCGGTCGTGCAGGGTGGTGGGGAGCAGGGTCAGGGCGTGGAGGAACTCATCGGGACGCACGACGCCTCCTGACGTCTCGGGCAGGTGGATCAGAGGACCTTGATCGAGTCGACCTTCAGCAGCGGAACCGTCGTCTCGCCGCCGATCTGGGTGTCGTAGCTGAAGGAGCCGAGCACCGTGACGTTGGCGCGGAAGATGTCGTCGTCTACGAGGTTCTCGAGCTGGGTCTCGTCGCCGTTGAGGAGCGTGTTCGTCTCGTAGTCGTACTTCTCCGCCATCCGGCGGTGCGCCACGTTGGCGCGGAAGGTGTCGGTGCCTGTGGCTGCGTCGAACTGAGTCACCCGCCCGTACACGACGTAGGTCTTGCCGAGGTATGCGTCAGGGTTCTTGGCGACGAGCTTCCACTGCCGCTCGGTCAACGCCTTGTAGGACGGGGGCTTCGGCTTCGGAGCGGGCAGCGTCGTGGTCGGGACTGCCGTGGTCGGCTGTGCCGTGCTGGGCGTCGCGTTCGGGGTCGTTGCGTTCGGCGAAGCGGTGGTCGGGGCCGCCGAGCTGGGGCTGGCCGTCGGGCCGCTCGCGGTCGCGGACGGCTCGTCGTCTCCAGCGGTGACCGCGCCGAGCGCGATGCCGCCGCAGCACAAGGCGATGATCAGGGCGACACCGCCGACCGCCCAGGCCTTGACATTGCTGACCTTGCTCGCGGGCGCCGACGTGACGGCGGGCTCGGCGTGGGAGGGCGCGGCGGGCTGGTCGGCCGGCGGCGGGGTGGTCGGGTCGGACATGGCGAGGCTCCTCCGGGTGTGAACAGGTGGGGGTGTGAACAGCCGGGGCGGGCGACGTGCCCGCCCCGGAGCGGACGGGGGAGCGGTCAGCCGAGCGCGACGGCGACGCCGCCGGAGAACGGCGAGTCGTGCAGTTCGAGCTTGGCGAGGGTGACCTTCTTCGGGATGTCGAAGACGACGACGGCGGTGACCTGGTTGCCGGGGTTGATCTCGTTGAGGAACGTCTCGGCGTTCTTGTTGGCGTAGAGGGCGGCCTCGCCGTCGGCGGAGTACTCGGTGCCGTCGGCCGCGTACGCCTTCTGGCTGCTGCCGTCGAACATCTGCGCTTCCTTGCCGATGTTCTTGACGTTGACCGTGACCAGGCAGAACTGGCCCTGGGCCTTGGCGCCGAGCAGGTCGGTGCCGACCTTGGCGACACCGCACTTGGTCGACTTGACCGTGAACTCGAACTTGCCGTCGCGGGCCGGCTGGCCGGCCTTCGCGACCTTCGCCCGCTGGTGACCTCGACCAGGTCGACGACCCGGCGAGCACGCCGGCGACGGAGACGAGGGCGAGGTCCGGAACCGAATCCGATGGCGGCGGTCGCAGCGGCGTGCGATCCTGCAGACGGCTCACCGCAGCACTTCGGTGGAGGGCGTCTGGCGCAACGACTACGACGAGGAGTGACGATGCGAGCAGATTCCACGCTCCGGACCCTGGACCGTCCTACCGTGGAGTTCTGCCTTGGCGTTGTTGAATCTCGGAATTGTCGCCCATGTTGACGCCGGAAAGACCAGCCTGACCGAACGCCTGCTCTACGAGGCGGGCGCCGTGTCCCAGTTGGGCAGTGTTGACGCCGGCACGACGAGGACCGACTCGATGGAGTTGGAGCGCCGCCGCGGCATCACCATCCGGGCGGCCGTCACGTCGATCGCGTTCGGCGATCTGAGCATCAACCTGCTGGACACCCCCGGCCACCCCGACTTCATCGCGGAGGTCGAGCGTTCGCTGGCCGTGCTGGATGCCGCAGTGCTTGTGGTGTCGAGCGTGGAGGGAGTCCAGCCGCAGACGGTCGCCATCTGGCGGGCGCTACGCCGCATCGGCGTACCAACGCTGTTCTTCCTCAACAAGGTGGACCGCCGCGGCGCCGACGTCGACCGGGTGATAGCCCAGGTACGCCAGCGGCTCGGGGCACGTCCGGTCATGCTCACCACGGTCACCGGACAGGGCGCGTACACCGCCCGGGTGCGGGCCGTGAGCCTCGACGCCGAACCGGTGGTGGAGGCGGTGGCGGAGGTCGACGACGCGGTCGCGGCGCGGTGGTTGTCGGACGAGCCGGTGCGCGTTCGCGACGTCCGGCATGCGACCCGGCACGCGGTGCGCCGCGGCGATCTCAGCCCGGTGACGTGCGGCTCGGCGATCACCGGCGCCGGCGTGCGGCAGCTGTGCCGCCTCATCACCGACCTGCTGCCGCGGGGCGAGGAGCGGGACGGTCCGCTGGCGGGCACCGTCTTCGCCGTCGATCGGGACGGGCACGGCCGGCGGGCCTGGCTACGGCTGTGGTCCGGGCAGCTGCGCGTACGGGATCGGGTGCAGCTCGCCGGCACTCGCCCCCAGACGGTGACCCAGATCGCCGTCACCGAGCCCGACGGCGTCCTGGTGCGCCCCTCGGCGTCCGCCGGGCAGATCGCCGCGGTGCGCGGCCTGACGGCCCGGATCGGCCAGCACATCGGGGACCCGCCTCGACGGCACGTCTACCGGTTCCCGCCACCGACCAGGCAGGCGGTCGTCGAACCCGTCGAACCAGACCAGCGCCTGGCGATGTTCGCCGGCCTGGCCGAGCTGGCCGACGAGGACCCGCTGGTGAACCTACGGCTCGACGAGCAGCAGGCGGAGGCGGTGATCCACCTGCACGGCGAGGTCCAGAAGGAGGTGCTGGCCGCCCTCATGGAGAACCGATACGGCGTCCGGGTGCGGTTCTCCGGCACACTGACCGCCTGCATCGAACGGGTCGCCGGCACCGGCGCCGCCGAGGAGCAGGTGAACGAGAGCGGCAACCCGTACCTGGCCGGGCTGGGGTTGCGCATTGAGGCCACCCCGGTCGGGCACGGTGTCGAGTTCCGCCCGGGTGTGGAACCCGGCCGGCTTCCACCGGCCTTCGTCGCCGCCACCGAAGAGGGTGTACGGGCCGCGCTGCGGCAGGGCCGGCACGGCTGGCCGGTCACCGACTGCACGGTCACCATGACGGCCTCCCGCTACTTCCCCCGACAGAGCAGGCCGCACCAGAAGTTCGACAAGTCCATCTCGACCGTGGCGGCGGACTTCCGCAATCTCGCCCCGGTCGTGGTCGCTGCTGCGCTGCGCCAGGCCGGCACCCGCGTATGCCAACCGGTCGAGCGGTTCGACGTCAACGTTCCCCAGCATGCGGTGGAGACGGTGCTGGCGCTGCTCGGCCGGCTCGGAGCGGTCGTCCAGGACACCGCCCTCACCGGCGGCTACCTCGAGATGAGCGGCACCCTGCCATCGGCGCGGGTCCCGCAGGTCGTGGCTGCTCTTCCCGACCTCACCGGTGGCGAGGCCGTCCTGACCACGACCTTCGACCACTACGCGCCGGTCACCGGTGAGGAGCCGCCGACGTTGCCCCGGCGCGGACCCGATCCGGACGATCGGGAGGCGTGGTTCCGTGCCGTACCCCGGTAGGGCCTCGCGGAATGCCGGAGATTCTGCCGCCGGCGGCGGCCGGCCGCCCCGTTACCCGTTACCCGGCCGAAAAATCTCTTCCTGGGTTCTTATTGCCGGTCGTCACTCGATCTCCGCGTCAAACGCCTTGCGGGCGTGTTCGATCTGCGGCATGTAGGTATCGGCCCACTCGAGGAGGGCGTCGACCGGGGCACGCAGGGTTTTTCCCAGCCGGGTGATCCGGTACTCCACCGCGACTGGGCGGGTCGCCACGACATGGCGTTCGATGATCCCGTTGCGCTCGAGTCGTCGCAGGGTCGCTGTGAGCGATTTCTGCGTCACCGCCGGGACCGCCCGGCGCAGCTCGTTGAACCGGCACGGGCGCTCGCACAGTTCGTTGAGAACGCTGAGCGACCACTTGTCCAACACCTGGTCGAGCAACTCGCGGTGCGGCGCGTCGATACGCATCTCCTCGGCAGGGGCGGTGGTGGTATCGCGCATGAAACCAGGTCTCCTTGAAGTGTCCTCTGTCAACTAGGTATCAATGGTAAACCGAGTTGGTTCCAGTAGAGGAGAAACGATGCCCGTCACCCGCTTCAGCCCCGACGGCCTCCAGCCGCACACGCCCTACGATCACGTAGCGGTGGCAACCGGGTCACGTCACATCCACGTCAGTGGTCAGATCGCACGCCTGGGCGACGGCACACCGGTTGCGCCGGGCGACCTGACCGGGCAGGTCGCGCAGACGTTGCGCAACACCGGCCGGGCCCTCGCCGGAGCCGACGCATCATTTGAGGACGTGGTCCGGTTGACCTTCTACGTGACCGACTGGGCACCCGAGAAGATCGGGCCGTTCATGGCCGGGATCGAATCGGTCGTCGAGGAGCTCGGTCTGCCCTGGCCCCTTCCGCCGGCGTCGCTGATCGGGGTGGACCACCTCTTCGAGCCCGACGTGCTCGTCGAACTGGAGGCGACCGCAATCTCGCAGTGAGTGCTTCCTGCTCGATCGCGAGATTGAGACAGCGGTCCGCACGGCCACGCGTCGGTGTCGCCACCTCACGCCCTGCATCACCTTGTGTCATCGTGCCCAGCATCAGGCCGGCTCCCGCAGCCACCCGTTGAGGATGTCGCGGTCCGTGGGTTCGAGGGCGTCGCCGACGGCGTACCCCGTAGGGATTCAACCAGGGCCCGTGGGGTGCTGGTGTCCCGCCGGTCGCCGGGCCTGGCCTCGTTGAGCGCGGTCTCGTAGCGCGCGGGATCGGTGACCTTGTCTCCGATCTCGCGCAGTTCCTTCTCGAACGTCTGTGGTCCGCCGAGGTGGCGCAGCAGCAGGTTGCCGGCGGTGTTGTCGCTGTACCGCACGGCGGCGTCGGCGATGGCGCGCAGCGTCATGCCGTCGGCGACGTGCTGCTCGGTGATCGGCGAGTAGGTCACCAGGTCGTCCGCCGAGTACCGCACCACCCGGTCCAGCTCGGCCTCGGTGGTCTCGTCGAGGACCTCCGCGGCGGCCAACGCCTTGAAGGTCGAGGCGTACGCGAACCGTTCGTCGGCCCGGTACCCCACCGTCCGGCCACTGCCGGTGTCGATCGCGTAGACGCCCAGCCGCGCGTCGAACCTCTCCTCCAGCTGCCGGAACTCGTGCTCCCGGTCGGGTGCGGGTGACGCGGGGGCCGTCACCGCGCTGTCCCGCGTCGGCTCGGCGGCACCGGCGGGGCTGCAGGCGGCCAGGGAGATCACTGCCGCCGTGGCCACCAGGCGGTGTGTCGCGGAAACCATGATCACTCCTTGTCGATACGTGGACCGGGCACCGGACAGCCGGTCGGACAGACTCGACCCTGACAGCGATCCGGCATGCGGTCGAAGACAGAAGTCGCGGGATTCATGCCGATCGGACATCAACGGCGCGGCGCGGGCCGACCGCAGGTGGATCAGGAGCGGCGTTCCGCGAAGGGTCCGTCGGCGGCGAACGCCCGCTTCGCGAAGCGTTCGGCGATGCGCCGGTGGGTGGCGGTGTCCGGGTGGAGCTGGTCGGGCAGCGGCAGCTCGGCGAAGTCAGCCTCGCCGTAGAGGTCGAGGCCGTCGAGGTGGTGCAGGTTCGGGTCGTCGGCAGCGCGCTGGGCGGTGATCCGCGCCAACTCGTCGCGGATGACACGGAGGGTGAGTTTCCCGCTCGCCCGTTCCGCCGGGTCGCCGGTGGCCCGGAAGCGCACCTGTCCGGTGGCGAGGGCGGCCAGGTCGAACGCGCCGGGGCCGGGGGTGTCCTCGTGGATGGGGCAGTAGATCGGGGAGACGACCAGCAACGGCGTGGTGGGATGGCCGTCGCGGATGGTGTCGAGGAAGCCGTGCACGGCCGGGGTGAAGGCGCGCAGCCGCATCAGGTCGGTGTTGACCAGGTTGATGCCGATCTTCACGCTGATCAGGTCGGCCGGGGTGTCCCGCATGGTGCGGGCGGTGAACGGGTCGAGCAGCGCGCTGCCGCCGAAGCCGAGATTGACCAGCTCGACGCCGCCCAGGTCGGCGGCGAGGGCCGGCCAGGTGGCGGTGGGGCTGGTGGCGTTGGAGCCCTGACTGATGGAACTGCCGTGGTGCAGCCACACCCGGCGCCCCCGGTCGGGTACGGGCGCCACCGGGGCGTCGGTGCGCAGGGCGACGAGTTCGGTCCGCTCGTGGTGCGGCAGCCAGATCTCGACGTCCTTCGCCCGGTCGGGCAGGCCGGTGAACCGGACGGTGCCGGGTGGGCCGGACCGGTGCTCCGCGGTGCCGCTGGTCATGTCGACGGTCACCGTGTCGCCGCCGGTGACGCTTGCCTGGTCGGTCAGGTGGCCGTCGACGAGCAGGTCGTAGACGCCGTCGGGGCGGTCCGGCAGGCCGGTGTAGGTGTGTCGGGTGGGCAGCGTGTCCAGTTCGATCGCGGTGGCGCGGGTGCGGAAGGCCAGCCGCACGCCGGCGGGCTGTGCCTCCACCATGGCGAGCTGCCCGTCGGTGTTCTGGGCGCGGGCCCAGGCGGGCAGCCGGTGCGGCAGCACCCCGCGCGCGGTGCGCTGCACGTCGAGCGCTCCGCGCAGGAGGTCCGTGCTGATCGGGGTGGTGATCCAGGTGGACATCATGCTCTCAATCCATCAAGTGACGTTGTCGGATGGCGGTGACCCGGCGGCCGGGTCGCTCACAGCCAGTCGTGTTCGCGGGCGTAGCGGGCCCGCTACGCGGCGGGTTGGGCTAGAGGTTCAGCGGGCGTTGACACCCACCGGCGCCAGGCATCAACCCCCGGCAGGCCGGGGGGAACCTCACGTTGCATCTCGGCCGACCGCGTGCCCTTCTTCAGGAACCCAGTGTCGTCGACGATAAGCGCACCGCCGCCGTTCTTGCGGCCCAGCCCCGACACCAACCGGCACAGGTACTGACGCGCCCGCCGCCGCGGCTCCGCCCGGCGAAACCGAGTCCCGATCCGCGTGTGCAAAACGGTCCAACTCCCCGTGTCGCCGGTCACCGGGTCGGAGGTCAACTCGAACCGAACCGCCACGGCCGCTATGTGGCCGACGGGGTGATGAGCTCGTCGGCGACCCAACGCGCGACGCCGGCGGGGTAGGGCGCCGGCAGCACGAGCACGATGTGCCCGAAGCCGGCGCCGATCGCCCTGCCGATGGCGTCCCGGGTGAGCCTGGGCTGGTCGTAGGAGACGGGCAGGTTGATCGAGCGGGTGATCGACGCGGGGTCGCGGCCGATTTCGGCGCGGTAGCGTTCCAGCAGGGCGCCGCGGCTGACGGCGTCGTTGACGTCTCCGCTGGCGATGTTCCAGATGTCCGCGTGCTTGGCGACCACCCGCAACGTGGCGGCGGAGCGGCCACCGATCACGATCGGCGGGTGCGGGCGCTGCATGGGCTTGGGGCTGGCGAACGCTCCGGTGAGGTCGACGCACGTGCCGTGGAAGTCGAACGGTTCGTTGTCGGTCCAGAGTCGCCGGATGACCGTGAGCGCCTCGGCGAGGCTGCCCACGGCGTCGGCGGTGTCGGCGAAGGGCAGGCCGTGTGCGGCGTACTCCCGCCGGGCCAGGGGGTGACCAGGCCGCGACCCGACGCCGATGCCGAAGTCGAGGCGCCCGCCGGAGACGGTGTCGACGACCGTGGCGATCTTGGCGAGCATCGCGGGAGGCCGGAAGCGGTTGCTGGTCACCATCACGCCCAGGCGCAGCCGCTCGGTCTGCGCGGCGAGGGCGGAGAGCAGGGTCCAGCCTTCGTACGCCGGTCCGCCCGGGTCGCCACCGATGGGCATGAGGTGGTCGAACAGCCACGCGTGCTCGATCTCGGCGATGTCGTCCGCTTCCTGCCAGACCCGCAGGATGTCGTGGTAGTCGACGTGCATCGGGGCGGTCATGAGCCCGAAGCTGGGCGAGGGCTTGCTTGGCATGGGGTCCGTTCGTCCTTTCGCGCGAGCCCGGTAAGGCCTGGCTGTGCGGTTGGTCAAGCGGCAGACGGACGCGTAGGCGTACGCCCGTCTGCCGCCCGGTCGCCGACGTGCCTGGTGATCAGCGGCGGCGCAGCGCCGGGTCGAGCAGAGCGGGCGGGGTGTCGTTCTTCTCGTGGGCGGCGAGGTCGACGCCGGGAGCCACGATCGCGTCGATCGCGTCCAGCACGTCGGCCGAGAGCACCGTGTCCGCGGCGACGAGCTGCGAGCGGAGGTGCTCCATCGTGCGGGGGCCGATGATCGCGCTGGTCACGCCCGGGTGCGCGGTGACGAAGCCGAGCGCGAGCTGGATCATGCTGAGGCCAGCCTCGTCGGCAACGGTGGCGAGCTGCTCGACGGCGTCGAGCTTGGCGCGGTTGGCGGGGATGCTGATGTCGTAGCGCTGCTGCATGAAGCCCGCGCGGTTCGTGCTGATCTCCTGGCCGGCACGGATCGCCCCGGACAGCCAGCCCGACGCCAGCGGGCTCCAGGCGAGCACGCCCATGCCGTACTCCTGCGTCGCGGGCAGCACGTGGGTCTCGATGCCACGCTGCAGGATCGAGTAGTTCGGCTGCTCGGTCACGTAACGGCTCAGACGTCCCTCGCGGGCGGCCCACTGCGCCTGCACGATGCGGTAGGCCGGGAAGGTCGAGGAGCCGAAGTAGCGGATCTTTCCCGCGCGCTGCAGGTCCGTCAGCGCCGACAGCGTCTCCTCGTCGCTGGTCGTCGGATCCCACCGGTGCATCTGGTAGAGGTCGATGTGGTCGACGCCGAGGCGGCGCAGGCTGTTCTCCAGCGCGGTGACCAGCCAGCGGCGCGAGCCGCCCCGCTGGTTGCGCTCGTCGCCCATCGGCAGGGTCGCCTTGGTGGCCAGGACGACAGCGTCGCGGCGGCCGGCGATGGCCTTGCCGACCATCTCCTCGGACTGGCCGCCGCTGTAGGCGTCGGCGGTGTCGATGAGGTTGATCCCCGCATCGAGCGCGGCGTCGACGATGGCGGTGGCGTCCTCCTGGGTGGTGTTGCCGATCTTGCCGAAGTTCATCGCGCCGAGTACGAGGGTGCTGACCTGCACACCGGTGCGACCCAACGTGCGGTACTGCATGACTGTTCTCCTTACAGGCGTCCGGCGGTACACGCTTTGGTGGCGGCCCATCCGGTCGGTATGCTGAGTAAGCGGAACGACGTTCCGATAAACAACATACGGAACAACGTTCCGGATGCCAAGTGGAGTGACGGAGGTAACGCGACGTGGCCGACATCGACAGCGGCTCAGAGCAACCGGTCCCGCGCAAGCGGGCCGACGCCCGGCGCAACGAGAGGGCCCTGCTCGACGCCGCCGCCGCGGCGTTCGTCACCTCCGGCGTCGACGTGCCCGTGCGGGACATCGCCGTCAGGGCGGGCGTCGGCGTGGGCACGATCTACCGCCACTTCCCCACCCGGGCCGACCTCATCGTCGCCGTCTACCGGCACCAAATCGAGGCGTGCGCGGAGGCGGGACCGGCCCTACTGGCCGACAGCGACACACCGCACGCCGCTCTGGCCCGGTGGATCGACCTGTTCGTCGACTTCCTGGTCACCAAGCACGGTCTCGCCGCAGCGCTACAGTCCGACGACGCCGCCTTCCAGACCCTGCACGCCTACTTCCTCGACCGGCTCGTCCCGGTCTGCGACCAGCTCCTAGACGCCGCCGTCGCCGCCGACGAGATCCGCCCCGACATGGACGCCTACGGGCTGCTGCGCGGCGTCGGCAATCTCTGCATCGGCGCGGGCAGCGATCCCCGTTACGACGCACGCCACCTGGTCGACCTCCTCGTCGCCGGGCTTCGCGTCCGCTAGCTTGATCTTTAACCTGTGCGGCGTGGCCTCGGGTTGTTCGAGGTCTTCGCTTTCTTCGTTCTGTCTTTCGGTTTCGTGCTGGTGACGGCGGTGACGATGTGGACGTCGTGACGGGCTGCCGGGTGGCGGTTGCGTAGTCCGGGTGGTCGGCCGGGTCCTGGCCGGGAGGGTTTCGGTGCGAGGGCGGGGTTGCCGGCTTTGCTGCGCAGGTGCCGAAACCCTCGCCGGACGCGGGCGGGCGTGAGTCGCTCGGGGGGCGCTGGGCGTTCCCAGGGCCGGCGCAGGTCGGCGACGGCGCCTCGGGCGAGGCGTAGCTGGGTGTAGGCGGTCAACGCGAGCCAGGTCCAGCGGTCGGCGGCGTGCGGGTCGCGCAGTTTCGGGCTGGTCCAGCCGAGGGTTTGCTTGAGCATGCGGAAGGTGTGTTCGATGTCGAAGCGGCGCAGAAACGCTTGCCAGAGCAGGTCGACTTCGGCGTCAGTAGCGGTCGCCTGCGACCACCACAGCCAGACCGGTTTCGCGATAGCGCCTGATGGCAGCCGGTCGACCTGAAGCAGGATCACGGTGCCCTCGATGATCGGCAGCGGGCCGTGCTGAGCGGCCCACGCGGTGACGACGCGGCTACCCCTGACCAACTGCCGTTGCAGTACAGCTAGCTAGCGCTGCGGGATGTCGGAGCCGTAACGGGTTGGCCGCCGCCGACACGGTGGTCGATCCTTCGGGGCACCGAGCACCGTGACACGCGACCGGGACACCGCAGGACGCACCCGTGTAGGAAGGGACAGCCGCCGGACGTCCGACGGTGCGCCCGAAGCCAGCGGCATGCCCACTCAACCCGCCCGAGGTGAGTCCCTCGCCTTATCCGGCCCCCCGGCGCTCCTGCTTCCGCGATTCGAGTATGCGGGCGCCGATCAGGTGTCGACGCGGCGTGTCTCGTAGGCCCACACGACGATCTCGACGCGGTTGCGGGCGTTGAGCTTGCGCATCAGGGCGGCGATGTGGGTCTTGACGGTGCTGAGGCTGATGGACAGCTCATCGCCGATCTCGCTGTTGGTCCGCCCGCGAGCGGCAGCCAGCAGGACCTGTTCCTCACGAGCGGTCAGCGGCTCGACAGGCTCAGGCGGCACCGAGCGCGAGCGGCTGTTCGCGAAGGAGGACAGGAGCCTCGCGGTGATGTTCGGTGCGATCAGGGCGTCGCCGCGGGCGGCGGCATGGACGGCCTGGGTGAGCATCTCGGCGCCGGCGTCCTTGAGGAGGAAGCCCCGGGCGCCTGCCTTCAGCGCGCCGTAGACGTACTCGTCGAGGTCGAAAGTGGTGATGACGACGACGGCCAGAGGATCGACGACGTCGGCCCCGGCGAGCTGACGGGTGGCTTCGATCCCGTCGACCTCGGGCATGCGGATGTCCAGCAGGCACACATCGGGACGCAGCGAACGGGCCATGGCGATCGCCCGGCGGCCGTCGGCGGCCTCGCCGACAACGGCGATGCCCGGTTGGGCATCCAAGATCATGCACAGCCCTGCCCTGACGATGTCCTGGTCGTCAGCGACCAGCACGCGGATGGTCATGACGCGCGCGCTGTCCGAGGCAGCGAGGCGTCGACGCTCCAGCCGCCGTCCGGGTCAGGTCCCGCCCGGAGGGTGCCGCCGAGCAGGCTCGCCCGCTCGGCCATGCCGCGCAGCCCGTAGCCGGCGTGCGGGGAACTGGTCGTACTCGCCTCGCCGTCATCGCGCACCCGCAGGTGCACCTGGCTGCGGGATGCGGTGACGTCGACGGTGACGTGGGTGGCGCCGGAGGCGTGGCGGGTCGCGTTGGTGACCGCCTCGGCGGCGATCAGGTAGAGGGCGGTGCCGACTGCTGGCTCAACGGCCTCGACGTCACCGGAGACCTGCACGCGCACGCCCAGCACCTCGCCGCCGGGACGAGCGAGTCGTTCGACGTCCACCACCCCTCGCCGGGGGGCGAGATCGGCGTCTGTTCCGTCGCGCAGCACGCCCACGAGGGCTCGCATCTCCTTGAGCGTCCGGGACGCCTCTTCCTCGATGGTGACCAGGGTGGCCAGCGCGCGCTTCGGATCTGCGGCGGACAGCGCGCGACCTGCCTGTGCCTGGACGGCGATGGCCAAGACGCGGTGGCCGACCGTGTCGTGCAGCTCGCGGGCGAGTTCGTTGCGCTGGTGAAGCCGCACCTGCTCCATGTCGCGGTCGTGGCTTCTGGTGCGGTAGCGCACTGCCGCGCCGAGCGCGGCCGAGAACAGGAAGAAGCCGTAACCGGCGACCTTCTCCGCGGGTGAGGTCGGCTCCGCGATGAGGGTGACGGGTAGCCAGATGAGGATGATGCCGAGTCCGAGGGCAGCCTCGCGCCCTGCCCCCCAGCGCAGCAGGGCGTAGGGCAACACGAGCAGCCCTGCGATGCCCAGCAGACCGGTGGCATCAATGACCGCGATCCTCGCGATGTCGAACGCGAGAACGGCTCCGAAGGCAACGGTGACTGCGGCCAGCGGCCGCGTGCGTCGCCACAGTAGGCACGCCGCGACCACGACGCTGACACCGACCAGCAGCGGCGCCCATGCCCTGTCGTCGCGCAGCAGTACCTCGACGAGCGAGATCGCGACAAGAGCCGAGGACAGCGCCCAGTCCCGCCAGACCCGCACCGGCGGGCGTGCGGGGCGAGGCTCAGCCCAGATCCCAGCAAGCATGCTTCCCCCTCCCGGACAACGTAAGGGGGCCGCCGCTCGGGCGGATCAGTCGAAAGTACTGCGGATGTCCCGTGCCTGCGGCCAGGACAGCACGAGCCCGCAAGCGGATGTAGCGCCCGCCAACGCTGGTCATGGTTAAGACATCGAGTGAGCCGACCCGGCTGACGCCAACACACAGGAGACGTGATGACCAGAACCGACAGACCAGCCGGTGCGCTCCAGGAAACGCACATCCCGGTCCAGGCGAAGCTCGCCGCGGCCTGGGCCAGCTTCATGTTCCTCTACATCTACGTCGACTACCTCGCCCTGTACAAGCCCGGCTTCATCGACGACATCCTGGTCGGCGTCGTTCACGAGTTCGACACCGGCCCCACCTTCGTCGCCCTTGCGCTCACGCTCATGGCCATCCCGATCCTCATGATCCTGCTCTCCACGACACTCCCCGCCCGCGTCAACCGCGCCACCAACCTCGTCGTGGCAACGCTCTACATCCCCGTCTCGGTGTACAACGCGGCGGGCGAGTCCTGGACCTACCTCTACTTCTACGGCCTCTCCATCGGACTCGAGCTGCTGCTCCTGGCCTTCATCCTGCGCGCCGCATGGACCTGGCCCCGGACCATTCGAGCCACCGCCGGCCGCGACCTCGCCCAGGCCCGGGTGTGACGCTCGAGGCAGGCCCGGTGTGCGGGGTCGGTGACAGCGGCTCCGGCAACAGCGACCGCGAGCAGCAGCACGACCCAGAGCGAGACGGCGCCGACGTCGCGCAGCACCACGGAATCGCCCGCCCCGTCAGTGAGCAGCACCGTGAGTGGATCAACGTAGGCGCGTCCGGGGATGCCGTCGCCGTCCCGCACGGGGACCAGGTCCCGCAGGAGTCCGTGCAGGCGATTGAGGATGCGAGTGCGTTCGCGGGTGAGGTCGTCGCGGTGCTCGGTCGGCTGCCACCAGCAACTCTCAGACCCCTGTTGCGGCGGCTGCTCGGCCGCGAGCGAGCCAACCTCCGCGCCTAGGCATTACACCTAGGCGGTAGGGGGTTTGCGACTGCGCGGGGTTCGATCCCAGGGTGGTCCAGCCGGATTCGATCCGTACCGATTATCACATTTGCCGCTGGGGGACTATCGTTCTTGGTCATCGCCGACGGGCCCACGTGGGTGTTGCCGAGAAGCTCCCATGCAAGAGCAGCGCGAACGTAGTGCAGGGCCGGCGCTACCGCGAGGCTGGCGGTGTACCAATAATCCGCAGGATGGTGGGGTGAGCAGAAGACGAACCACGCCCCGCCAACACCCTGCTCGCCCTCGCCGACCTCGCCCGGAAGGAACCGCACGGAAGTGACCTGATGATAGATTCGCCTCCCGGCCCACACCTATCGCGACGGTGACGAGAGCTTGGCCGCCTGCGGCGCACTCGGCTCCCGCTGTGCGCGACCACGTCGACGCCGGCCGCATCCGCCTGCCGGCCTTCCGGCCCACGCCCTCACACCGGCCGAACGGCTCCTCGGCGTTGTTTGCCATGCCGAGGCCCCGACGAGTGCATCACCCGTTGACCGGATTGTCGTCGTCGCGGGTACGAGTTAGGCGACCGACATCGTCGTGCAGGCTTTCTGGACAGCCGAATGCCGTGGAGCCGTCGGCGCGGGTAGCGTCTTTAGAGGTTCCTCATTGACCTCATCGGTGAGTCAAGGTGACTGTCACGGCTTTGCCTGTCGTCACATCTGCTCTGCCGCTTGTCGGCTCCGCCTGAAAACTGGCTCTGGCACACATTCTGTGATTGATCTCGGTGGCGGCTCACGGGTTGGTCAGGATGCGTTTGCGTAAGAGGTCGAGGTTCGCGCGGCCATACATCTGTCGCTTGATCGTCTTGATGCGGTTGACCTGGCCCTCGACCGGGCCTGAACTCCAGGGCTGGGTGAGGCCGGCGACGACGGCGTCGCGGTCGCTGGCGAGGCCGGCGGCGAAGCCGCGGATTTCGGGGTGTGCAGCGTGGCGGGCGCGGTCGATCCAGGCGTCGAGGTGCTGCCCGGTGCCCTGGTGGCGGACCAGCGCGGCGAACCCGCGGGCGAGGTCGGCGACGGCATCGAGGTCCGGGCAGCGACTGCGGGCGTCGGCGAGACCAGCGCGGTCGTCGTCGGCGAGTTTGTGGCCGGGGCGCATGATCCAGGCGGTGTGATCCGCCGGGCCGACGGCACCCGGACCACGGTCGCAGGGGTGGGTCGGGTGCGGTTCGTGGCGAGCCAGTCCCGCAGCACCCGCAAGCTCCCTTGGTAGCCGCGGGCCAGGATCTCGCCGTGCAGGTCAGCGGTCTGATGGACGCCGTCGGTGAGGCGTTGCCGTAGGTAGGAGTGGAACGGGGCGAGGACGCTGGGGCGGCTGCTGGCGTTCGGGCCGATCAAAGCGTCGGCGGTGGCGGCGTGGGCGTACTTGCGGGCAGTTCTGACGTTCATGCCGAGGCGGCGGGCGGCTGCGCTGATCGACAGTCCTTCGGCCCGTAGGACGTGCACGGCCGCGTGGCGTTGGCGGGTGTTCGCCGCCCGACGTCCCGTCCTGACCGGCTCGTCGGCCGGCGCGGCCAGGGTGGGGTCGGTGTGGGTGCGGAGGCATCGGCGGTGCCCGCGAATGACCTTCTCGACGGTGTCGCTGAGGTTCTTGAGCAGGTGCCACCGGTCGGCGACCTGAATCGCCTCAGGTGCTCCCTTGCGGGCGCCGTCGGCGTAGCTGCCACCACGATCACGGCAAATGATCTGAACGCCAGGATGCTGGCGCAGCCACGCGGCGAGGGTGTCGGCGGTGCGGTCGGGCAGGACGTCGATCGGTCGGCGGGTGTGCATGTCGAGCAGCACGGTCGCGTATCGGTGGCCGCGACGGCGGGCGAAGTCGTCCACGCCCAGCACCGTCGGCGTCGCTGGCGACGGGTCGGGCATCCGCCGGATCATCCGGATCAACGTCATTCGCGACACCGACACCGCCAACCGATGCGCCAACCGGCTACCCGGTCGACCGCCCAACGCCACCGCGACGGCTTGCAGGTCACCTGTCGCGAGGACTGTGTGGCGGGCATGCCCGCGGGTCAATCCTGGCACCTGCTCGACGAACGTCCGCCGCCCACATCCGGCGTTCAGGCAGGCGAATCGGCGGACTGTCAACGCGACCAACACCTCGTGGCCACCCAACCTGACATCGGCCAGCCGCCGCACATAGCGACCATGCACCATGGTCGACCAAGTGCCGCAGACGCCGCACGGCGCCCGCACCGTCTGTGTCGCCGCGTCGATCCTGACCCCGACGCCCCGGACCACCACCGCTTCCAACCGCAGGCCTACCAGATGCGGCAGCAACGCCGAGATGATCTCCACCTGGGCACCCAACCCGAACTACCGACGAGCGCGACTCACAAAATGTGTGCCAGAGCCCGGCAATCACCGTCGCGATCGACGTGGAACACCCACCGACGGGGGATCTGGTGCTGGCGGCGCTGGCGTCCGCGGGGCCAGCTGGCGGGCCCTCACCGCATGTACGGGTGCTCGGTCGAGACGAGGAATGGACGCCGGAGTTGCTGGTGAGCGCCTACGAGCCGGGGCGGGTGCGCATCTGCGGCGGGGATGGCGCTCCGCTCTGTGACGACCTGACCATCCTAAGTGGTGACGGCGGGCGGCAGGTCGCGGCGGTACTCGAGCACCTGGCCCGGGTACAGCAGGTCAAGGCCCTAGTGAACCCCGTCTCCGCCCTGGCCGGCGCGGTCTCGGTGGAACTCGTCGAAGCCCGGCCAGGCGAAGTGAGTGTGCCTGCGGACCGTCCACCGCTGCGCCCGGGCGGGGACGGCGCAGTGCACCTACGCTACCGCCGGGAGCAAGGGCAGTGGGTGCCGCCGACCGTCTTCGTCCGACTGCGTAACGATAGCGGCCGGCGGCTCTTCTTCGTCCTGCTCGACATCACCGAACGGCACCGTGCCCATGCAACGCTCTTTCCCGGGGACCACGTCGCGCCCGGGCATGTCGGTGCGGCGCTGTACGGGCGCCCGGTCGAGCTGCGGCTACCCGCCGGCAGCCCCCTGGCACGGGGCGCCACCACCCGCGACTGGCTTGTACTGCTCGCCGCGGAGGAAGAATTCAACTCGCTTCCCTTTGAGCTGCCCGCCGTGGCGGAGGCGTCGTCGGGACCGGCACGGGCACCGCTTGCGGTGACCGGCCTCCTTGGGCGGTTGGGCCTCGCCGCCGAGCACCGGGATGCGGGAGCGATCGAGGGTGCCGCGTGCGACTGGGGCACCGTAGCGGTGCCGGTGGTCACGGGCGTGCCGACCGGCCACAGTCTGGCCGAGCCGATACGGGAACCGGCGTGAGCGCCGTGCCGCTCGACGAGTGGATCGCCCACCTGATTGCCCTCACGACGGAGCCGCCGCCCGGAGCCGATGTCGCAGAGCTGACCGGGATGCTCGGGCAGGCTTACCTGGAACGCTACGACCTCGACCCGGACGAGGCGCTCCTCGCGGCTGCCGTCGCGGCGTTCGACCGCGCAATCATCACCGCCCCGAACCACGAACAGGCGGTGCGTTGGTACTGGGGGCTCGGCGCGGCCCAGGTGGAACGGACGCGGCTCGATGCGGCCGCGGCCGATCACGACGCGGCCGTGGCCCACCTGGCCGTCGCGTACCAGGGATGGCCGGCGGACGATCCTCAGCGTGACGTCGTCGCAGTGGAACTGATCGAGGCCATCTGGGACCGGTTCCTGTGGCGGTGCCTGAAGGACGGACGCGCCCCTGAGGCCGCCGCCCTGAACGCGGACGAGGTCGTGAAGGCGGTCCAGGCCGTAATGGTGTCACCCGCGTCCCCTGATCTCGCGACCTACGCCCAGATGCTTTTCGGGATGGCACTGCTGGCGCGGTACGACCACGGCGGGGGGGCGGGAGCATGACCTGGATTGCGGCATCGAGACGCTCGCCGACGCCCTCGCGCAACTGCCACCCGAGACCACCCCGGACTACGCCATCGCGTCCGCCGACCTCGCTGCGGCCTACCTCGATGCGGCCAGCCTGAGGGATGACCGGACGAGCGTGAAGCGGGCCGTGTCCGTCGTGGGTCGCGCCGTCGGCGCAGGCGCATCTGGGACGGCAGCCTGGCTCCGTCTGCATCACACCGAAGCCACCGCCTACGAGACCCTGTGGGATCTCGACAACGATCCGGACGACCTCGCCCGGTCGATCGCGGCCTGGCGCACGGTCCACCGGGACGAGCCCGACCCGACCGTACAAGTCAAGATCGCTGAGTTGCTGCACAGCGGAGCGGTCCGCACCGGCGACGCGAGTGGGCTGCCTGAGGCCGTCAGTCGCTTGAACCAAGCCATCCCGTCAATCAAGCAGCCAGGGCCGGTGTGGCGACAGCTCGCCGAGACACACCTGCTGCACTGGCAGCTCGCTCGCGTGCCGGGCAGCCCGGACGCCGCCGCCCGGTGCCTGGACCACGCCCTTGCCGCCGCCGAAACGGCAGACGATGTCCTTGCGGCGCACACGCTGCGTGTGGTCATCGCGAACGAGATGCTGCAACGCGACGTTGACCAGGACAGCGCCAAGGTCCCGATCAGTCTCGACCAACTGCATGGAGCGCTGGACGAGGCCGGGCGCGCACTGGACGGCCTGGCGTCAGCCGCGGCCGACCGCCGCGCATTCTCGCCATCGTCCTGCTCTATGGCGAATACGCCCGTTTTGGAGAGGCAAAGGACGAGCTCGACGTGCCGAGGATGCGGCAGCTGCTCACTCTAGGGCGATCGATCGGTGACCAACCACCGCCGGGCTTCGCCGGGCGCTGGACACGGCAGAGGGGATGCTCGAACAGTACGCCACGGTCGTCGCAGCGGATCGTGGCGCGAAGGGAGGCATGGAGGCGCTGCTCCGGGCTGAACGGGACGACGCATTCACCAAGTCCCACGGGCCCCGGCTGCGGATGCTGATCTCCTTCGCGCTGACGACCAGAGCCTCGGGCGTGGGCGACCTCCGGGGCCACCGGGCGGCCGTCCACCTGACAACAGGGTTGGCGGAGGAGCTCGACCACCAACGGCCGGAGAATGCGGTGCTCGCCGAGGCGCAGGCGATGTCGGCCGTGATGGAGGCCCTCAGACTAGGTTCGCAAGGCGATCTGAGCGGCATGCGCGGCGCGACCGGCCGCGCCGTTGCCCTGTCGGATCAGCTCTCGCCTTCGCGCAGTAAAGATCAGGTGCTGGGGCAGATGACGGTCCGCCGGCAGTGGGGTCGACGGGCCGGCTCGTGACGAACGCCATCAGGGCCCAGGCGGTGTCCCGACTCAGGGACACATCGCGAGATGTCAGCCATCGACTCCGGTGGCTCGACGAGCCATCCCTATGACGGGACTCCGAGCCCCACGCGGCGAAGGAGACCCACCACGACGCGGCCCGACTACGCCACACCGAGCGCTGACGACGGCCCGCGATCCGCCTTGCTACCGACGGAGATAGGCGGCCAGGCCCCCGAGCTCTTCATTGGCGATGAACACCGACCGTACGTTGAGGATGGCTTCCTCGACGTGAGCGGGGCAGCCCCACGCGGAGTCGCCCCACGAGTCGGCGACCTTGATCTCGGCGGGCGCGTCGCATCCTTGGGCATCGCCGAGCTGGCACTGCTCGGGTCGCGGTGTGGCGGCATGCGCGGTTGCGGCGGCTCGCATCCGCTCGGCCAGGTCCGCGGCTGCCGCGGCGCGCTGTTCGGCCTCGGCGCGCAGCTCACGCTCTGCGCGTACCGCCCTGGCCAGCTCTTCATGGGCGGCCTTGGCGCGTACGTCGGCGGCCGCCTTCGCCTGTTCGATGTGGTGGCGTTCGATGGCCAGTGCCGCGGCGCCGGTGAAGACCCGGGCGAGAGCGAGGTCGGTGTCCCGCGGGACACGCGGGGTGCGGTGGTACATGGCGAAGGTGCCCAGCAGGCTGCCGTCGCGGGCCAGGATCGGTGTCGACCAGCAGGCCGCCAGCTCTGCCCGCTCGGCCAGGTCCCGGAAGGCATCCCAGAACGGGTCGGTGGCGATGTCGGTGACGATGACCGGTTCCCGCCGGTGGGCGGCGGTGCCGCAGGAGCCGACGCCTTCGCCGGTGGCGATGCCGTCGATGGCCTGGTTGTAGAAGTCGGGCAGGCTCGGGGCGGCACCGTGGCGCAGGTGCCGGCCGTCGGGATCGGCGAGCAGGACGGAGACGAGCACCTCGTCCGGGGCGAGGTTCTCGATGCAGCGGGCCATTCCGTCGAGCACGTCGGTCAGGGGCGCCTGACGGGCGATCTGCTGCAGCAGAGAGCCATGTTCGGCCATCAGTCGTTGGGCGTGCTTGACCTGGGTGGTCTCCACCCCGATGACCCAGATGCCGGTCACCGTGCCGTCGGCGTCCCGCCGCGGCTCGTAGGTGAAGTCGAAGAACGCCTCCCGCGCGTGCGGGCCGACGCCCAGCACGACTCGAGCATCGCGGCCGGTGTAGGGCTCGCCTGTGCGATACACCTGGTCCAGCAGAGAGATGAAGCCTTGACTGGCCAGCTCCGGCATCAACTCAGCGATCGCGATCCCGGTACGCGCCCGTTCCTCGCCGATTGTGGCGAAGAACGCCGGGTTCGCCGTCTCCACCACATGGGCCGGCCCTGCAAGCGACGCGAAAACGGCGACGGACTGCCCGAACAACGCCCGCAGATCCTCCTCCGCCGCCTGCCCGACAGCAGGGCGCGGAGCCGCAGGCCGCTGGCCCGGTACCGCCGTCATGTGATGTCCCTTCCTTGCGGGCGGATGCGTCGGATCGGAGAGTGCACCGCCCGGTGGTGGCCAGAGTACGGGGAAGACAGCACGGCTGCTGTGCAGCCCACCGGCGTGACACAGGTCGGCCGGCGCATCGAGGGGCCCGGCCACCTCACCCGTCGGAGCTGGTCGATCGTCGGCCGGAGGTCGAAGCCTTGCTCGGCGCACCGTGACCGTGCGGGTCGACCGGAGCGCCCCGGAGGTCGACGTGCGGGGGCGGACGGCGTTGCAGGAGTCGCGGCCAAGGGCGCGGCGTGGCTAGCAACTGCCCGCCCTCGCCGATGAGGCCGCTCGAGGGCTCAGCGCGACCGGCATGCGCCGGTACGTCGTCGACCGCGAGCTGCTACCTCTGCGCGGGCCCTGACACCGGCAGCGAGCTGCCCGCCGTCGAGGTAACGCCAGCGGGACGCGTGCACCGCACCATGTCCGCCAGGTCGTTGCCGATGGGAGCCGTCGAGCTGGCCCAGCGCCTGGCCAACAGCCTCAGCAAGCAGGTACGCGCCACAGGCATCCCGCTCTGTGCCCGTCCGGAACAAGTGGTCCTGCTGGGGACGGCGGGCGCTGGCACTGTACGAGGTGGTCGGATCCGTTATGGGGTGTCGATGACCTCGCGGCCGAGGGGCCAGAACGCGGCGGGGACGAGCTTAAAGTTTGCGATCCCGAACGGGATGCCGATGATCGTGAGGCACAGCGCGATGCCGGCGAGGAGGTGGGACAGGGCCAGCCACCAGCCGGCGAGCACCACCCAGAGGACGTTGGCCAGCCCGGAGGCGATCCCGGAGTCGGGCTTGGGTACGACGGTGCGGCCGAACGGCCACAGAGAGTAAACCGCCAGCCGGAGCGCCGCGACGCCGAACGGAACCGTGACCACCAGGAGAAAGCAGATCAGCGCGGCGACGCCGTAACCCGCGGCGAGGACGATGCCGCCGCCGAAGATGAGCCACAGCACGTTGAGCACAAACCGGATCATGTTTCTGAGCATGACCGACGCGTGCCACCCGGGTGGCGCTGTCGACAGGGACCGGCAGCCGCCGGCGATCGGTGTACCTGTTTGCCGCGGAAGCAGTTGGCGACCTCGCTCTCAGGTAAGGGCTTCGGCGGTGAGGTGTCGGGCACGCAGGCGTGGGCTACGCGGGGGAGAGGGCGAGGATGACGGTCATAGCGGCGTAGCTGGTCACGAGTAGAACGCCTTCGAAGCCGAGGCGGCCCCATCCGCATGCCTGGCGGACGAGTAGACCACCGACAAGGACGGCGGTCATGAACAGGGCGTTGGTAGTGACAAAGAGTTCCTCGGTTCCGGCGGCGTGGTAGATCGATCCGTCGCGGTAGGCGATGTCACCCACGACGAGGTTGAGCGCGTCCAGGCTGTTACCGCCGAGGACGGCAGCGATGGCCAGCGTCGGGGCGCCGCGGCGAACGGCGGCGACGGCGGTGACGGTTTCGGGCAGGGCGTTGACGGCGCCCATCAGAATCGCGCCGATGAAGCCGGCGCTGAGCCCGGTGATGGCGACGAGGCTCTCGGCGGCGAGGGCGATGGCCCAGCCGCCGACGGCGACGAGCAGGCCGACACCGGCGAACCGGGTCCACAGCCAGGCGGAGCTGCGCTGGTCGAGCTTTCCATGGGCGTGCGGGACGTCGGGAAGCGTCTCCGTGGTGGCAACGGCCTGCCACAACGGGCTGGCCCCGGCTCTGCGGATGAGGTGCAGGCCCCCGAGGTAGCTGCCGATCATGACGAAGGAGGCGGGATGTAGACCGGCGAGAGTCGCGTCCGGGGTGAAGCTGCCGAGCAGCGCGATGGCAAGCAGGGCGATGAGCAGGGTGCCGAAGAGCACGTTCGACAGGGACGCGGCGGCGTGTTCGAGGTTCACCCGACGCTGGAAGGCGTCCGCGACCGCGACCGCAGTCGTCTGGGCGGCGATGCCGCCGACGGCGTTGCTGTAGCCGAGCTGTGGCTGGTCGGTGGCAGCGGTGACGGCGGTCATCACAATGCCGGACAGAGAGGTGGCCAGGCCGAAGAAGACCGCGCCGAAGAACGCCTCACCCCAGCCCGTACGGTCGGCGAGGGTGTCACCGAGGGTGACCAGCCGGATGCTCCCGAGCACGGTGAGCGCACCCGCGATCAGAAAAACGGCGACGCTCCATCCCAACGGCCAGGGCAGAGCGGTGAGAACCTCCGGCACCGGCGGCGGATTCCCCGTTTTGCGGCGGAGATGCCCCGATCTCGGTGGCCCCGGGGCGGCTACGGTTGGTGTTGCGGAAGGTCCGGTTCAAGGAGGCGTCGAACAGGCTGTGGGCGGCTATGGCGTGCAGGTCACGCTCGTGTTCGTGTTGGTGAACGCGGTGTTCGCGGGCAGCGAGATGGCGTTGGTGTCGCTGCGGGAGAGTCAGCTGCAGCGCCTGGAGCGGACCTCCCGGGCGGGGCGGGTGCTGGCGAGGCTGGCGCGGGACCCGAACCGGTTCCTGGCCACGATTCAGATCGGCATCACCCTGGCCGGGTTCCTCGCCTCGGCCGCCGCGGCGGTGTCCCTCGCGGCGCCGCTGGTGGGGCCGCTAGGGTTCCTGGGGTCGGCGGCGGAGCCGGTGTCGATCGTGCTGGTCACCATCGTGCTGACCTTCGTCACCCTGGTGCTGGGTGAGTTGGCGCCGAAGCGGATCGCGATGCAGCGCGCGGAGGGCTGGGCGCTGCTGGTCGCCCGCCCTCTGGACGCGTTGTCGGCGTTCTCCCGGCCGGCGGTGTGGCTGCTGAGCAAGGCCAGCGACGCGGTCGTACGGCTGACCGGCGGCGACCCCCGCGCCCGGCGGGAGGAGGTCACCACCGAGGAACTGCGGGACATGGTCGCCGCGCAGCGCAACCTCACCCCGGAACACCGGATGATCATTTCGGGGGCGTTCGAGGTGGCCGAGCGGATCCTGCGGGAGATCCTCGTCCCGCGCCGCGAGGTCATCACCCTGTCCGCGACGCTGACCGCGCCGCAGGCGCTGCGCGAGCTGGGCAAGTCGGGGCAGACCCGCGCCCCGGTCGTGGGTCGCGGCGGCCTGGACGACACCGTCGGCGTGGTGCACATGCGGGACCTGCTCGACCAGGAAGGCCCGGTCGCCGAGCACGCCAGCCCTGCGCTGTATCTACCGGAGACGCTGAAGGTGACCGAGGCGATCCGGGAGATGCGCGCACAGCGGCAGCAGTTCGCCCTCGTCGTGGACGAGCGGGGCTCCATCGACGGCATCGTGACGATGGAGGACCTGGTCGAGGAGATCGTCGGGGAGATCTACGACGAGACCGACCGGGACGTGCAGGCCGTCGTGCGGGAGGCGGACGGGTCGCTGCTGATGCCGGGTGGCTTCCCGCTGCACGACCTGCCGGACGTGGGCATCGACCTCGACGAGGACGTCCTCGAGGCCGGTGACTACACGACCGTGGCGGGCTTGCTTCTGGCCCACCTCGGCCACATCCCGAAGACGCCGGGTGAGGTGATCGAACTGCCGGGCCTGACCGCCGAGGTGGCGGAGGTGACGGGCCGCGCCATCACCCGGGTACGCCTGCGCACCACACCGGTGCGTGGCGACGGGCACGAAGCCGGCGAGGACGAGACAACCTCCTGACGGGGCCGGCCGACGACTGACACGCGCGTGATGTGGGGGTAGCGGCCGCACATCACGCGCAGAGGTCAGGCCCGACACCCACGCACCGTTACCCGAGAGTAGCGGTGCGGATGCACTCAGCTACCTCTCAGGTGGTGTTGGTAGTTTCCCGACGCGACGGCTTCCATTATGGACGTCGTTGATCTCGTTGCGACACAAGGGTTCCGGGTGGAAGTTCCACCGGATCCGCGGTTGTTGCGCGTTCGGTGGTCGTCGAGGGAGAGGTTCGTGGTGTTCAAGAAGATGCTGGGCGCGTTCGGGGTGGGCGGCCCCAGCGTCGATACCGTCCTGTCCAATCCGAACACCCGCCCCGGGCTGGTGCTGAGCGGGCAGGTGAACCTCACCGGTGGCAGCCACGACGTGGAGATCGACCACATCACCGTCGGCCTGGTCACCCGGGTGGAGATGGAGGGCGCGGAGGAGGAGTACGACGCGCTCGTGGAGTTCCACCGCGTTCAGGTCGCGGGTGGCCTGCACCTGCGTGAGGGCCAGCAGCTGTCGTTGCCGTTGCAGGTGGCGATGCCGTGGGAGACCCCGGTGACCGACCTGTACGGGCAGCATCTGCACGGCATGACGATGGGTCTGCGCACCGAGGTGGCGATCCGCGGCGCGGTCGACAAGGGCGACCTCGACCCGGTGTTCGTGCACTCGCTTCCGGTGCAGGAGCGCATCCTGGAGGCGTTCGGCCGGCTGGGCTTCCAGTTCAAGGGCGCGGACCTGGAGCGCGGGCACATCTCGGGGCTGCACCAGAGCCTGCCGTTCTACCAGGAGATCGAGTACTACGCCGCCCCGCAGTACGCCCACGCTGTAAACGAGGTCGAGCTGACCTTCGTCGCGAACGAGCACGGCGTCGATGTCGTGCTGGAGTTCGACAAGCGCGGCGGCCTGTTCAGCGGCGGGCACGACTCGTTCGGCCGCTACCACGTCGCCCACGCCGACGCCGACCGCGTGGACTGGGCCGCGCAGGTCGACGGCTGGGTCCGCCAGGCCCTCGACGGCTACCAGAGCCTGCACGCCGGCCACGGCTACGCCACGCCCGCCCCGGGCTACGGCACGCCGGGCTACCCGCCCCCGCCTCCGCCGCCCGGCTACGGTCAGCCCGCGTACGGCGCCCCGGGATACGGACACGCCGCATACGGGCACCCAGGCGGCCACCACAAGGAGGAGCACCACCACGAGCGGCACGGTGGCCCCGGCATGGGTGCCGTCGCCGCGGGTGTGGTCGGCGGCGCCGCGCTCGGCTTCGCCGGCGGCATGGTCGCCGACGAGGTCTTCGACTCCTTCGGCGATGACGAGGGCGGCGACGAAGAGGCGTGAACCACCGCTCGTCCACAGTGGATCAGGACACCCCCTCCATGATCTAATTCGGTAGGTTTGTCCGTAACCGGTCGGATCATCCGATCGGGATTTCGAAGGAGTGTGCATGCCCGTCACCGCCGACCTCACCAAGCTGGTCGACAAGGCCTACCAGGACAAGACCCTCACCGAGATCGTCGACGCCCCGGTGTCCGCCCTCGCCGGGGTCAGCGACGGCGACGCCAAGCTGCTCAAGGACGCCTTCAACATCACCACCGTCGGCGACCTCGGCCGCAACCCGTACTTCCGCACCGCCAACGCCCTGGTCGCCCTCGCCGGCGCCAAGTAGCTCCCGCGCGGCGTGGTGCCGGGCTTCCGGCACCACGCCGCCACAGCATCGGCTGCCGTCCAGGCGCGGCCACCGCCGGCGACATCGCCTCGAATCCGCGGTTCTCATCGGCGGCGAGGATGCCCAGCTCGGGCTGAATCGACGTCTGCGTGGCGGCGGGGCCGGTCTTGGCGGCTGTCGTGGTTTCAGGTGGCCAGGACCGCGACGATGGCGAGGTAGCTGCCCAGCAGCAGGACACCCTCGAAACCCACTCGGCCCCAGCCGCGGGGTTGGCGGACCAGCATGCCGGCGAGGACGACGGCGGTCATGAACAGGCCTGCGGCGGTGACGAAGAGCTCGTCGGTCTGCGCGGCGTGGAACAGGGAGCCTCCCCGGAACGCGGCGTCTCCGACGACGAGGTTGAGCGCGTCGAGACAGTTCCCGCCGATGATCGCGGCGATGGCGAGGGTGATGGCGCCGCGGCGGACCGCCGCGATGGCGGTGACGGTTTCCGGCAGGGCGTTGACCATCCCCATGAGCACCCCGCCGACGAAGCCTGCCTTGAGCCCGGTCGCCTCTACGATCCCCTCCGCGGCGGCGCCGATGGCCCAGCCGCCCACCCCGACGCTCAGCCCGACGGCGAGGAAGCGCCCCCACAGGCCCCGGGTCGACACGCGGTCGAGTGATCCGTGCGACTGCGGAGTGTCGCGGCGGGTTTCCCGGGTGTCCACGGCGTCCCACATGGGGCGGGCGTCCGCGACGCGGACCATCCGGATCCCGCCGAGGTAGCAACCGATCATCACCAGGGAGACCGGGTGCACCTCGGCCACGGTGACGTCCGGGGTGTAGGTGGCCAGCAACGCCAAGGCGAGCAGGGCGATCAGCACGCAGCCGAACAGAATGTTCGACAGCGACGCCGACGCGTGCTCGAGATTGACCCGCCGGTAGAACATGTCGGCCACGGCCACCGCCGCGGTCTGCGCCGCGATCCCACCCACGGCATTGCTGTAGGCCAGCTGCGGCTGATCGCTCGCCGCGGTGACCGCGGTCATCACGATGCCGGACAGAGAGGTGGCGAGCCCGAAGAACACCGCCCCGAACACCGCCTCGCCCCAACCGGTCCGGTCGGCCAGGGTGTCACCGAGGCCGGCCATCCGGATGCTGCCCACCACGGTCAGCAACCCGGCGGTGACGAATACCGGGATACTCCACGCCAGCGGCCACTGAGGGGTCAGATCAGGCATGGCAGCCCCCGTTACCCCCGTTACCGACCCGGTGAACCTGGTCGCGGGACGGTCCAGCCGACCTCGCATTGCTTTGGCCGCTGACGTCGTTTGACGGTCGGTGCTCGATTGCATGACAGGTGTGTGAAGAAGTACAGGCATGCCATCGGGAAGGTTTCGCCGGCGACACTGCAGGGGCACAGTGACCCGGCAGACAACCTCTGGAGGGACGGCTCTCGTGGAAGTTACCGGCTTCTTCACCGCGATCATCATCGGTCTGGTCATCGGCGCTCTCGGCCGCCTGGTGGTGCCGGGCAAGCAGAACATCCCGATCTGGCTGACCCTGCTCATCGGTGTGGTCGCCGCGATCCTCGGCACCCTCGTCGCAGGTGCTCTCGGCGTGGACGACACCGCCGGCATCGACTGGATCGAGTTGGCCCTTCAGGTGGCCTTCGCCGCGATCGGCGTCGCGGTCGCCGCCGGCGCCTACGGCCGCCGCCGGATCCACTGATCCGACCAGCGTGTGCCCGGCCTGTCCCTCTGGGACGGGCCGGCGCGTGCTGTCCGGCGTGACGGTGGCAGACACCGCTCCGAGGTTCGGTCCGGCGTCACAGGCACACTGATCACCCCATCCGACGATGTGACGAGGGAGAACGGACCGATGGCGGCTGAGGGCAGTACCAAGGCTGTGATGACGGCGCTGGTCGCGAACCTGGGTATCGCGGTGAGCAAGTTCGTCGCCGCAGGCATCACCGGATCGGCCTCGATGCTCGCCGAAGGCGTGCACTCGGTCGCGGACTCCACCAACCAGGCGCTGCTGCTCGTCGGCGGCAAGCGCGCCCGCCGTGCCCCCACCGCCCTGCACCCGTTCGGCTACGCCCGAGAGCGCTACGTCTACTCGTTCATCGTCGCGATCATCCTGTTCACCCTCGGCGGCCTGTATGCGCTCTACGAGGGCTACCACAAGATCAGCGACCCGCACGAGCTGACCTCACCGCTCATCGCCGTGGCCGTCCTGCTGATCGCGATCGCCCTGGAGGGCTACGCCCTGCGGACCGCGGTAAAGGAGGCGAACAAGGTTCGTGGCAAGCGGGGCTGGGTGTCCTTCATCCGTCACGCCCGCAGCCCGGAACTGCCGGTGATCCTCCTCGAGGACGCCGGCGCGCTGCTCGGCCTGCTCTTCGCCCTGTCCGGCGTCGGACTGAGCGTGCTCACCGGCAACGCCCTGTTCGACGGCATCGCCACCTTGTGCATCGGCGTCCTGCTGGTGGTCATCGCCGTCATCCTCGCCGTCGAGACCAAGAGCCTGCTCATCGGCGAGGCCGCCCTGCCCGAAGAGGTCACCGCGATCCACACCGAGCTGGTCTCCACCCCCGGCGTCGACCGCGTCATCCACCTGCGCACCCTGCACCTCGGCCCGGACGAGCTCCTGGTCGCGGCGAAGATCGCCATCGGCACCGCCGACCGGGGAGCCGACGTCGCCGCCACCATCGACGATGCCGAGGCCCGGATCCGCCGGGTGCTGCCCACCGCCACGGCGATCTACCTCGAACCCGACATCGACCGGCAGCCCGCACCCGCCGGCGCCGCCGCGCCCGGCCTCAGCAACTGACCTGGTGGTCGGTGGTTCAGGTTCGATGCCGGGGGTAGTGAAATCCGTGTAGCGCCAGTATCGACGTGGGGAGGCTCCATGGGTATCGACGACAAGATCGGCAATGCCTCCGAAGAGGCCGCCGGCAAGCTGAAGGAAGGCGCCGGCCGGACGACCGACGACGAGCGGCTCGAAGCCGAGGGCCGCGGCGACCAGACCAGCGCGAACGTCAAGCAGGCCGGCGAGAAAATCAAGGACGCCTTCAAGAGCTGACCCGCACCGCGCAGGGCGCGGCACGGGTGAGACGACATACAACGGCCACGGCGGCACCTTCCGCCGTGGCCGTTGTCGCCAGCGGCTACCGCTCGACCACCGGCATCGTCCCCACCCGGAGGGCGATGTCGTCCCCCGCCTTACGCGCCCACCGGCCGGCGGCAACCGCGTAACCGACCGCGAGGCAGCCGTAGCCGGCCGCGGCGACACCGAGCAGCACCGGTGAACGCCCGTCGTCGGGGATGATCCGGGACGCGGCCACCATGCCGAGCACGTAGGCGAGGTTGAACGCCGTGTCGTTGGCGGCGAACACCCGCCCCCGGAACGCGTCGGCGCACTCGTGCTGCACCATGGTGTCCACCACGATCTTGATACCGTGCCCGGCGACGTTGACCACCAGCACGACCACCACCAGCAGCAGCGGGTCGAACGGCAACCCGAACACCGGCAACGCCACCGCCACCGCCGCGAGCAACCCGACCACCCACCGCCACCCGCCGACCCGGCGGGCCACCGCCGGAGTCACCGCCGCCGCCAGCAACACGCCGGTCGCGCCCGCGGCGAAGACCAAACCCAACTGCGCAGGCACGCCGTCGAGGTCGTCGCCGGTGAACCGGTTGCGGTAGAGCAGCAGCATCGCCAGCGCCAGAACCCCGAACAACAGCCGGAACCCCGCCTGAGCCCCCATCACGTACGCGGCACCGCGCGCCTGCCCCAGATGCCGTACCCCGTCGACCATGCCCCGCACCACCGCCACCGCCTCCCCGGCGAGGCCCGGCCGGTGCGGCAGGGCCTCGTCGGGGCCCAACTCGTCGTGGGCGAAGGAGACCCGGGCCAACACTGCGGAGAGCAGGTAGCCGACCGGCGCGAGCAGGGCGATGGCGGCGTAACCGGCGTTCCCTGCCGGGAAGACGGTCTGGAGCAGCAGCAGAGCACAACCCAGCCCAAGCGAGTACGCCACCGACCCCGCCGTGCCGCCGACCGCGTTCGCGGTCACCAGCCGCTGGTCAGGCACCACGTGCGGTGTCGCCGCCGACAACCCCGACAACAGCAACCGGCCCAACCCGATCACCACCAGGGTCGAGACGAAGAACAGCGGCCCTTCCGACCCGAGAAAGATCATCACGGCGATCGGCAGCACGACACCGGCCCGGGCCAGGTTGGTCACCACAGTCACCGTCCGGCGGCTCCACCGGTCCAGAAACACCCCCGCGAACGGCCCCACCAGCGAATACGGCAGCACCAACACCGCCGCCGCGAACGCGATCGCCGTCGGCGTAGCCTGCCGGTCCGGGTTGAACAACACACTGCCCGCCAGAGCGGCCTGGAACACCCCGTCGGTGAACTGCCCACCCAGCCGCACGGCCAGCAGCCGCCGGAACGCCGGCACGGCAAGCAGGGCCCAGAGGTGGCGCGTATCGCGAACAGCCATGATCCGGCAAGCCTACGGTGGCGAGGCCCCCACACGGACCTTGACTGCACCCCCCCACGAAGACATCCGCGAGCACGGCACAGCTCTCATGGACGTCGTGTGGCAGGTGTCGCAGCTCGAAAGACCAGGAGATGGGGGCACCGGCTTACATGGGCCCGCTGACCACGCATATGTCGGGCTGCAGACGGCATGCGCCGACCAGGACGTGATTGTCAGCCTGAACAAGGAGTAGCGTGTCAAGACGGCCGTGCCCGTTACCAGAGGTTGATAAGGCAGCTTTCGTCATGCCCCTGTGGCGCCTCGGAGGCGAGTCGGACGGCGGCCGACCTCAACATTTCCTAGGCGGACGGGACGATCTCGAATCGCATTGTGGGTTCCATTGTCCCCAGACGGCACGGTGAAGCTGTACGTGACGCAGTCCCTCCCACCTCGGGGCCGACGTGGCCGACTGGTTCACCGGGCCGGCCGCGGCGGACAGCACGGCGGGGCTGTTCGTGCCAACCCGGCCGACCCGATTGTGCGAAACGCGGCCCGGCCAAGGCTTGGGCTCGTGACCATCAGGGCAGTGCGAGGTCGATGTATGCGGGGTCGTGGTCGGATCCGTCGCCGCTGATCTGGGTGCGGCGCATGACGTGCGCGGCGGTGACGGTCAGGTCCGGGCTGGTCCAGATCTGGTCGTAGAGGGCGAACGTGGTGACGCCTTTGGCCCGGTGGCGGTGGGTCCAGATGGTCGGGGACAGGTCGGCAAACATGTCGTCAATCAGGTCGCCGTCACGGTCGGGGCCAGCAGTGGTTCTGCCCTGGTGGATCTGTTCGGTGAGGTTCGCCTCGCGCAGGGCAGTGAGGGTGGCGGCGCCGGGTGTGTCGTTGAGGTCGCCGGTGACCACGACGCGGCGGGTCAGTCGCTGTCGACGCAAGATCTGGGCGATTGCAGTCGCCTGCTCGGTGCGTCGTCGGGCGATCGCGTCACGGGCAGCGGTGACCTCGGCGGGGGTGAGGGTGTGTTCGTCGGTGATGAAGTTGCTCTTGAGGTGGTTGACGAAGACGTGCAGTGGTCTGCCGTCCGGGGCGGCGATCTGTGCTTGGAGCAGGTCCCGGCCGAACACGGGTTCGCCGGTGCGGTCGGGCCAGAACCGCCAGGAGCTGATGCGGGTGATCGGCAGCCGGGAGCAGACGGCGACATCGATCCGGCGGGGGTCATTGCCTTCCACCACCACGCGGTAGCGGTAGTCGACACCAAGAGGGCGCAGGTCATCGCGGTGGAACGCGTCCAGGGCGTCCTGGTCTTCAACCTCCTGCAGGCACAGCACATCGGCGTTGAGAGCGGCGATGCGCCGGGCGATCCATTCCCGGGCTTTCGGGTCCTTGCCCTTGACGAGTTTGCCGCGGAAGGTGCGCAGGACTCCGCTCATGCGGGTGCCGTCGGGTAGGACCACCTCGACCACCGACGGTTGCCCACCGCCCGGAGCACTCACCGTCTCGGCGACCTCTGCGGCGATCTCGGCTCGGGGAAGATGCGCCACAGTTCGGGGAAGCTCGGCCTGGAACGACCAGCGGGAGAACAGGTTGTTGGCGTTGAAGGTCGCGATCCTCACTGCCATCGCCCTGCTTCCTTACCTCGTCACGCCTGCCGTGCACTCGACGATACGGTCCGTGTACTCCTGGCTGCCTCGACTATCAGCAAAAGGTCAATCCTCGTGCCACGTGCGAAGGTGGGAGATTGAGCCACCGAAGAGGGACAGCATCGATCTGCGGCTCCCCGAAGTAGCCTTCCTGCTCGCCGAGCAGCAGGGGCACGTCGTGGACCGACAGTTCGGCGCGGGCGCGGGCGTACTTCACCCGATGCCGCCACCGCTGGCGCTCGAAGGTGACATCCGCGTCGATCTCCACCACCACGCTCGGGTCGACCTGCACGTAGGGCAGCGGCTCCGGGCGATCCAGCTGCCCAGTCCAGGAGGCCGGCAGCGGCTGCGGCCATGGATGAACGACGCTACGCCGACGTGGCGCAGGGCCTACCGGGGACAGCATCGCTGCAAGCTCGTGTCGCTGTGACACGGTCAACGGACGGGTCCGGCCGGTGTAGCGCAGCTGCCCCCGCCGGTCGAACCGGCCCAGCAAGGCACTGTCCGGGTGACGGATGTTGCCGGTCACGCCGCCGACGATCGCCTCGACGGTGATGTGGGTCCGGTACTTCGACCAGCCGCGCCGGCCCGGTTCGTAGCGCCCATCATGCCGCTTACTCACCAACCCCTCAATGCCGGCCGCGACGCTCCACTGAATCAACCAGTTCGCCACCTGTCTCATGTCAGCGGTTTGCGGAGTGACCGCGAGCTGAGCCGGTGCGCCGGCGATCAGCTGCTCGAGGCGGCCTCGCCGCTCCGACAGCGGCAGGCCCAGGAGCACCTGCCCATCGACATCCGCGAGCAGGTCGAACAGCACGTAGTGCGCCGGGTACGCGGCTCAGGCGCAGCAGGCCGTGGCCGGCGGTCACGCGCCGCTGCCTCCGTGCGAAGTTCGTCCGCCCGCGCTCCCACACAATCAGCTCGCCGTCCAGCACCACGCCAGGCGGGATAGCGGCCCGTACAACGCGGGACTGTGTCAAATGGTGACGTCGGTTATCGGAACTGTCCGAATGCCTGTCGTATGGCTATCCCCGCGGCTTCGGACACAAGTTGAACCTCCGGGCCTGGCGCTGCAAGATCGTCGTCGGATTCGGGTCGGCGAGTTACGAACGCCGGCGCTGTGAGGTCCAGGGCTGCTCCGCTTGCCGTCGGATGGCAAGCTCATGTCCCATGATCGAGGATTTCGCTAAGGGCCATCTGCACGGCCAGCTCAGGCGGACACGTCAGGCGCTGGCCTGGAAGCTCGATGGCCTGTCCGAGTACGACGTCCGGCGTCCCTTGACAGCGACGGGGACCAACCTCCTTGGCCTGGTGAAGCACTTGGCGACCCTGGAGGCCTGGTATTTCGGTGAGGTCTTCGGCCGCCCGTTCCCAGAGCCGCTGGGGCGATGGCAGGACGCGGACGGTAGCGACCTGTGGGTGACCCCGGGCGAGACCCGCGAACAGATCATCGACTTCTATCAGCGTGCCTGGGGGCATGCGGACGCGACGATCGAAGAGCTTCCCATCGACGCGCCTGGCCACGTGCCGTGGTGGTCGCGGCCCGACGTCAAGCTGTTCAACATCATGGTCCACGTCCTTCAGGAGACCACCCGGCATGCCGGACACGCTGACATCCTGCGTGAGCAGCTCGATGGCCGGACCGGGGTGAGGGCTGAGTACGAGGAGCAGATCGACACGGCGGCCCGGGAGGCGTACTGGGCGAAGATCGAGCGGGTTGCGCAGGAAGCGGCCGGCGGCTCGCATCATGCCGACCTATCCGACACGCATCGCGCGGTGGGGACGCCGTGAGAAATCCGGATCTCGTGGAGGTTCGCCCGTGAGGGCGGTCATCGTCGCGGCCGCGGTCGCGTTCATCATCTCCCTGTTCGGCACGCCGGTGGCGATTCGCGTCTTCACCGCGCTCAAGGCCGGCCAACCGATCCGATCCATCGGGCTCGCCAGCAACCAGGGCAAGAAGGGCACGCCCACAATGGGCGGCGTCGTCTTCATCGTGGCGACCGTCCTCGCCTACGTCGCCGGGCACATCGCCCTGACCACCGTGCCCGAGCGGCAGATCGCGCAGGAGGGGCCGACCATGACGGCCCTGGTGCTACTCGGGCTGTTCGTCTTCTGCGGCGCGGTCGGCTTCTTCGACGACTTCCTCAAGGTGCGCCGGCGCAACTCCGACGGACTATCCGCCAAAGGCAAGCTGCTCGGCCAGGCGATCGTCGGCGGCGGGTTCGGCATCGCCGCGCTCTACGTGCCGAGCACCAACGGCCAGACCGTGGCCAGCGATCACATCTCGCTCATCCGCGACATCAGCTGGCTGAACGTCGGCAAGGCCGGCGCGGTCATGGTCATCGTCTTCGTGATCATGGCGATGTCGAACGGCGTGAACCTCACCGACGGCCTCGACGGCCTGGCCACCGGCGCGTCGATCCTGGTGCTCGGCGCGTACGCGCTGATCGGCTTCTGGCAGTACCGGCACTGGTGCGCCGACGACGCGTACGCCCGCGTGAACGACTACTGCTACCAGGTCCGGGATCCCCTGGAGATCGCCATGATCGCGGCGGCGGCGGCCGCCGCCTGCGTGGGCTTCCTGTGGTGGAACACCTCCCCGGCACGGATCTTCATGGGTGACGTGGGCTCGCTCGGGCTCGGCGCCCTGATCGGCGGGCTCGCAGTGGCAACCCGCACCACGCTGCTTTCGGTCATGATCGGCGGGCTCTTCGTCATCATCACGACGACCTGGGTGATCCAGATCGTCTCGTTCCGAACCACCGGTAGACGTGTCTTCCGGATGGTGCCGTTGCACCACCACTTCGAGTTGGCCGGCTGGAGCGAGGTCAATATTGTGGTCCGGTTCTGGATCGTTGCCGGCGTCTGCGTGGCGGTCGGCCTTGGCCTGTTCTACTCGGATTTCTTGGCGGTCGTTGGATAAGAGGTCCTAACAAAGTCGTACGACGTGCCGGTACGTGATGATGAAGGTGGCGAGGCCGAGGAAGGCTTCGTGGATGTCGTCGCGGCGTTCCCATCGGATGCGTAGTCGTCGCATGCCGTGGTACCAGGCGATCGTCCGCTCGAGGACCCACCGGAACATGCCGAGACCGCAGCCGTGAGGCTGGCCACGGCGGGCGATCCGCGGACGTTTGCCCTTGCCGCGTGTCGCCCGATGGTACTTGTCGTGGTCATAGGCGCGGTCGCCGGCGAGCTGGTCAGGGCGCCGGCGGGGTCGGCCGCGCCGATTGCGTACGGGCGGGATCTTGTCGATCAGCGGGATCAGGTCGGTGACGTCGTGGCGGTTGCCGCCGGTCAGCGACACGGCGAGGGGGATGCCGGCGCCCTCGGTCAGGACGTGGTGCTTCGAGCCCGGGCGGACGGTCGACCGGGCTCGGCCCGCTTCTGGGCCACGTCGGGCGGCCCGCACATGCGAGGAGTCGATCACGGCGCGGGACCAGTCCAGCTTGCCGGCTGCCTGCAGCTCGGCCAGCAGCAGCTCGTGCAGCCGCTGCCACACCCTGGCCCGGTTGCATTCCTCCAAGCGCCGCCAGCAGGTCATCCCGGACCCGAACCCCAGCTGCTGCGGTAGGAACTCCCACTGGATGCCGGTGTGCAGCACGAACAGGATCCAGCACAGCACCTGTCGGTCCGGGATCCGCTTGCGTCCCGGATGCCGTGGATTGCGCTCAGGCTTGGGCAGCAGCGGCTCGATGCGCTGCCACAGCCCGTCCGGCACGATCCACGGCGGCTGCTCGCCACGTCTCACGGCCCGACATCGTAGATCATCCTTCACAAGGGACAACACCCAGACATCATTTTGTTAGGACCTCTAATGGAACCTTCTCGTTCAGGTTCAGTGACGAACGGTTCTGGCGGGTGACCAACACTCCCACCCTCGATCACGCCTACCGCAGGGCCGGGTCCGTCGGTGTCGACGTCTGGGCCAGCTTCGACGGGTTCCGCACCTCAGGTGGTTACGGACGGCTGGGTTACGAGCAGCCCGGCCTGTCCACGGTCGTCGGCGCCCTGTACACCCCGCTGTCCCCGACCCGGCTGCTGGACACCCGCGCCGCGCTCGGCACCGCCACCACCACCCCGCTGGCCCCGAACACAGAGGTCATTCTGCCGATCACGGGCACAGGACAGGTTCCCATCGGCGACATCAGCGCCGTGGTGCTGAACGTGACCGTCACCCAGCCCACTGCCGCCGGCTTCGTCACTGTCTACCCTGATCAGGGGTCCCTGCCGAACACCTCGAACGTCAACTTCGTCGCTCAGGAGACCGTCGCGAACCTGGTAACCGTTCCGGTCACCAATGGCAAGGTCCGGTTGCGCAACAGCGGCGGCGGAACCGTCCACTTGGTCGCTGACCTGCAGGGCGTCTACGGCCCGCAGGGCTCGGGCTTCAAATCCCTGTCACCGGCCCGGGTGCTCGACACCCGCACCGCAGCGGCGATCCCTGCGAGGGCCGACCAGGTCCTGGACCTGTCGGCCAAGCTGCCCGCCGACGCCACCGCAGCGGTCTTGAACGTCACCGTCACCCAACCGGCGTCCCACGGGGTGCTCACCGTCTACCCCTACGGCTTGACCGCACCGGTCGCCTCCAACCTCAACTTCGTCGCCGGGCAGACGATCCCGAACCTGGTGATCGTGCCGGTGCGCAACGGCAGGATCGTCATCCGCAACGCCAGTGCGGGTAGCACCCACGTCGTGGCCGACCTGGGCGGCTACTTCGGGTCGGCAGCCTCCGGCGCGACGGAGCACTACGTGCCGTCCGGTCCGAGGCGAATCGTGGACAGTCGGACCGGCACAGGCTTGCTCGGTCGCCAGCCCGGCTCCCTACGCCCGCAGGAATCCGCATCGTTCTACGCCCAGTACTACGGGGACAACCCCTCCAACCTCACCACCGGGTGCAACATCAACTGCCCTGTCCCGACCGCGCTCGTGGGCAACGTGACAATCACGGGACCGACCGCGCCCGGCGTGCTCACCGCGTACCCCTATCTCACGACCCGACCCACGACATCCAACGTCAACTTCATTGCCGGGGAAACCGCCTCGAATCTCACCCTCACCAAGGCCAACCAGACGTCTCTCACGGTCTACAACGGCAGCTCAGGGAGCACGCACGTGATCATCGACCAGAGCGGATATTTCATCGCCGCCGCGCTCTGATCCGGTGCCGCGCTGCCTACCAGCCGATCTGTGGAAGCGTGTAGCAACGGGATCACGCTCAACGGGCAGAGACCCCGCTGTTGCCGCCCGGGTCGCGGCGTCGAGGGGGACTGCCTATTTTGGTGGCCGACCGCTCCGCCGGCTGTGGTCGACGAGGCCGTGGGTGTCGTGCCGAGCATGGGGGAGCCGCAGGTGCCGGACCATCATGCGTTCCGAGTAGTCGGCCCTTTCTGCGAGCTCTGCCACCGTGCTGCCGCTGGCGAGTTGTCGGAGCCAGGATCGTTCCTGTTCGGACGGCACGTCGGCGGCACAGACGCCGGTCACGAGTCACCGAACGACCTCGAGGGGAGGGAGGGTCTGGTCGTCGAGTAGCGCGGCGAACACTTGCTGCAGTTCGGCCGGCGAACATGACGGCGCCACAGCGGCAGCGGCGGCCGTCTTTGACTGCTCGGACGTACGACGGAAGGTCAGGAGCAGGTGTCGGACATCCGACCTTGTCACCTCTCACACGGCCGGGCACCGTGACCTTGTGACACCAGAGAAAGCCACACCCGCTGAGCTCCGAAGCGCAGAGGATGGCCAAAAGCTTCTTCGGGGGTGGCGTATGGGTATACGCACCCTGCACATCGGCCACAACCTAGCGGGAGAAGCGTTTGACAAGTGGGCCCGCGTGACAGGGGTGGCCTCAGCAGTTGTCGGCTCTATCGTTGGTACCGCCATCTTCGCGTCGTTAGCAGCTTCAACGCGTATTGAGATCCGGATCGCTACTGGCGTCGCGAGTCTTATCGCGGCCGGCTTAAGTACTGCGCAGCTGATATGGAATTACCCACAGCTCGCTCAGCGACACAAGTACGCTGCCGTGAAGTACGGGACGCTACGTCGGAGAACCGAGGAAATCCTCGCGAGCCCGGTAGTTTCGCCCGCAATGCTTCATGAGGTATCCCGAACCTGGGAACAGGTCGAGGACACTGCACCGCCACTCCCGGAACGCTTTCGCCGCCGTGCCCGGCACATGATGGATGTGGCAGACCGTAAGATGATCGCACCTCCGGCGGCAAGCATGGAACCAACCAACCACCGGCCGGCGGTCCTCCCGAAGCCGTGAGGACGAAGGGGACGCCCTTCCCGGCCTAACCAATCGGTGATCGATCGTGCGGTCGAGTCGAGCCACCATGATCTGCGGCAGTACGAGGCTACGCCTGAGGGCCCTCGACCAACGTCTGATCTGCCGCCGACAAGGCGCGGCGATCGTGAGCCAGCGCTGGCGCAAGCCAAGGAATTGGGCCGGTAGCTCACGATCGGTCGGCGGTCGTTTGGTCCGGTGCGGGACTGGTTCGGGGGAGCAGGTTGGGAGCAGTGGGGTGCCCTGAACGGCCTTGAACTGCGTTCAACGGCATCGAACGGCGCTCCACTGCACCCACCCCTGCCTGCGGCTCCACGTTTTCGCTGGTCAGAGTCGGTGCGGCGTCCTGCTTCACACGGAGTGCTCAGCGGTTCTGAGTAGCAGTCGACAGCGTTCTATCCCGCCTGGCAGGGGAGTATGCGCAGGTCGGAGCGGTAAGGAGCCGTTGGAAGGGCTGGCCTTGCAAGTGGGTGCAGGTTGGGCGCAGGTCAGCGAAGTGGTCACCGCGTCCGAAGTGCTCAATGAAGTCGGGTGTGGCAAGGCGCTCTGGCCTGCGGTGATGTGGTCGAGCGGGTTGGCGTGACCTCCCAGAGAAGACCGAAGTAATCAGGCGTCGCTGCCCCCGCCCTGGCTGGCGCCGGCTCTCGTCCTGGGCTCGCTGACGCCAGTCGGGGCGGTCTTGCCGCATCGACGTAAGGCATTGAGCTCTGTCGTGCTGGCGTCGGTTTGGATTCTGCAGGCTGAGACTCGAATCCCACCCCCACCCCTCTGGCCAGGGCATCTGGCGCGGTGACCTCTTCGGGGCGCCCGAAGGCGTCAGCACCGGCGGCTCCAGGTTGCAGGTCGGCGCCGCCCGCACATGCCGAGTTGAGTATGTGGAACTGGTCGCGATCAGGGCTTGCGATTCACCTCTATGCTGAGATGAAATCCCTAAGGGAGCAGGCATGGATGTTGCTGCAGCGGTACAGACGATCGGCGGCGTTGCTTCAGTTGTAGTAGCGGCAGCTGCTCTTGTCGTCGCCTTCCGAGTCGAAAAGAGGACAGCATCGAGATTTCAGATGCAGATGGACGTTACCGAGAGGATTACAGCAGCGAGCATTCAACCCGTGCTCGGCATCCTTACATCAGAGTTCATGGATTATAAGGCCATCAAGATCATAAACTATGGAACAGGCACGGCGGTCATTACGGCGTCGGAAATATGCAAGGATGGCCGCAGAGTACGCAACATGGCGCAACTATTCGAATTCGATCGCCCGATCATATGGAAGAACTACTGGACTTTTCCCGAGTCGGACTTCTACCTGCGGTCCGGCCAAGAGCTCACGCTGGCGAGCATCACGCATGAGTCTGTCGAGAAGCAGTTTGACGGGAGCTCCGCTGACTCGGTCATGGAGGCGTGGCAGAAGCAATTGGACGGCATCGAGATCAAGCTGTCGTACCGCGACGTCGCCAGGTTGCGCGAGTATGAGTATCGTCGAACTTTGAAATCTTAACTGGGTTGAACGACATGCAATGGTTGGACTTTCTGTCGGGGAGGTCGACACAGGCCCAAACGCGGAAATCGACACACTCCCAGACCTGATCTCGCGCTCTCACCTGCTGCTGCTCCCGGCGTCGGCGAGGTTTGCGGACACCTGGACGCCGTCGGCGTCGATCTGCACCGTCCCGCTTTTCGCTGTGATTACGGGCAGCCGGCGGGAGTCGAGCCGAGTCCGGTTACCTCTTGATCATCTCTCGCAACGCCGCGTACGCTCCCGTGACATCCAGCAACGGTGACCGCCCAAATCGAGGGGGACTAGCTAATGCGTAGATGCGTCATCGGGGTTGCTGCTGCGGCCGCTATCGCCAGCTTGGCAAGTTGCTCTGGGGCCGACCGTCCGAAGGTCCACCCCACCGCCTCGGCCGTAACCACCCCGAGCCCCGCTGCCCCGACTGCCGCTGGTGTGGCTGTCAGTGCCGATGACTACGCCCAGGATGCATGCATCCGGGTGGCAAAAGCCTCGCGTGATGCGGGCGAACCGGACCCAGCGCTGATGCTCTCGATCGGTCAGGCCGCCGCAAAATCGTCCTACATCGAGGTCAACGTCCGGGGAATGGTGCTGCTCGAGTACGCACAGAAGACGATTGCCGCGAAAGGTCGAAGAGATGAGGCTTCGCGGAAAGAGCGCATGATTACCGCCGCGATCCAAATGACCGCTGTTTGTGAATATGTCGGCATCACGCGTCAGTAAAGCGGCGGCGTTCATCCTGTTCAGCTGGAGGAGTCGGACTTAGAACTCCTAACTAAATGATGTTGGGCGTGTCCTCGGGACGTGAGGATCGTTCTGTCTGAACGTGAGGGGGGTGAGCAGCCGCCGTGGATCGTCTCGGACGATCTGTGGGCCGAGATCGCGCCGCTGCTGCCACCCCGGCCGCCGCGCAGGCACCGGTCCCGGGCCGCAAGCCCCTCGACGATCGGAAGGTGTTGTGCGGGATCCTGTTCGTGCTCTGCACCGCGATCCCGTGGGAGTACCTACCCCAAGAGCTCGGGTTCGGGTCGGGCATGACCTGCTGGCGCAGGTTGCGGGACTGGAACGACGCCGGCGTCTGGCAGCAGCTGCACGAGGTCCTGCTGGGCAGACTGCGGGCCGCTGGCCAGTTGGACATGTCCCGGGCGGTGATCGACGGCTCCCACGTTCGGGCGCTTAAGGGCGGCCCAAAACCGGTCCGAGCGGTGACGGTGCCGGTGGTGGCGGCCGGGGGAGCGGCGGCGCCGCCGCGGGCCCCACCGGCGGGTCCGTCGACTGCTGCACGAGTCCCTCGCCTCCCGAACCGGATGCGGTACTGCCGGCCCCGGAGGCGCCGCTGCTCCGGGAACGCGGCCGGCTCTTCGTCGCCGGCACGCGGGCCCGGGAGGCGCTGCCCTTGCCGTGGACCGGTCAGCCAGTCCCTTCCTACCGGTTGCCGCGAGCGAGCTGGTACGGCCGGCGCGAAGATGAGCGAGCCAAATGCGTCATGGTGCCGATGACGCCTGACCGGCCACGTCGACAGTGGCCCGGGTCATGGCCGGGACGCAATCCACCATGCCGTGGTCGCGGTGACTGCGACCACTGCGCTGAACACGAACGGCGCCTCCATTCCGATCGTCGACGTCAGCACACCGCCGAGCAACGCACCTGCGGCGGCGGCACCGAAGCTCAGGGTCCGGCCCGCCGCCACCACACGGCCGAGCAGCTCTCGGGGCACCAGACGCTGACGCAGCGACACGACCGTGACGTTGAGTACGGCGAACGAGCCACTCGTGACCACGATGACGAGCACCGCGGCCCACATCTGCGAGGTCACCGCGAGCAGCGCGGGGACACCGGCGGTGCTGGCCAGCGTGCCGGTGAGGACCGCGCGGTGCCGGCGACCCGCGACGAGCCGATCAGCGACGAGCGAGCCGAGTAGACCGCCGAGGGCTCCGACGGCGAGCAGGACACCGAAGCCGGCCGCGCCGGTGCCGAGACGCTCGGTCACGTACAGAACCAGGATTGCGAACCAGGCACTGTCGGCAGCGGCGACGGCGGCAGTGACCACCGCAAGTGTCCGCAGCACGCGATGGCGTGCCAGCCATCGCAAACCTGCCACCACGCCCTGGCCGACCTGCGTCGTCGCCACCACCGGCGGGCGGGCGGCCAGGCTCAGCGGCAGGGTCAGCACGAGCATCACCGCCAGGGCGAGGGACGCACCGTTCGCCGCGAACGGCAGCGCCGCGCCCACCGTGAACAGCGCCGCGCCGACCGGCGGGCCGACGAACTCGTTGCCGACGATCTCGCCGGCCGCCAGCCTCCCGTTGGCGCGCTCGAGCAGTCGCTCGGGCACCAGACCGGGAAGCGCTGTCTGCGCCGCCGTGTCGCGCACGGTCTCCCCGACACCGAGCAGGAAGCTGGCCAGCAGGAGGAGCGGCAGAGACGCCCAACCCATCGCCACAGCCACCACGAGGACGGCCAGGACGATCACCCGGGCGACGTCTGCCTGGGCGAGCAGAGCACGGGCGCCGCGACGGTCGGCCAACGACCCGGCGAGCAGGCCCGTCACCAGCCACGGCAACGCCTGGGTCGCCGTAACCGCGGCCACACCGACCGGACTGGTCGTCAGCGACGCGGCGAGCAGCGGAAACGCGGCCAGCCGGATGCCATCACCGACGTTGGCGAGAGCCGCAGCGCTCCAGAACGTCCAGAACGGCCGCCCCAGCGACACCGAATCAGTGACCACGAAAGGGATCCTGACAGAATCCGCAGGCACCAGAAAGTCCGCCAGAGCCAGCCACCCCATCCGCTTCTACCGGTGGGCTGACGGGCCCCCCGCCGGTCCACAGCGGCCGTCGGGAGAGTCGACGTACGACGGCCCGAGTGGTAGACCAGTCGGGATTCGGATGCCACGGGTTCGGCGCACAGCCCGTGGGCGGGTACCTGTCGACGCTGAGCGGCCCCTCTCGCCCGTCCCGAGCATCGGAGAGGAAGACGGCATGGCCACGGTCGTACCGGACATCGACGCGGTGCTCGCGGCGAGGCTGATCGCCGACCAGTTTCCCCAGTGGGCCGCCCTGCCGATCGTCGCGGCGTCGCCACAGGGCTGGGACAACCGCACGTTCCGGCTCGGTGACAGGCTGGCCGTGCGGCTGCCGAGCGCGGAGGGGTACGCGCACCAGGTTCTCAAGGAGAGCCGCTGGCTGCCGTACCTGGGCAAGCACCTGCCGGTTGCGGTGCCGAAGCCGATCGGCCTGGGTCGCCCCGCGCTGGGCTACCCGTTCGCCTGGTCGGTCAGCGAGTGGTTGGACGGTCAGGTGCTGTCCCGCGCCCGCGTGCTGGACGATGCCGCACTGGCCACGGACATCGCGGCGTTCCTGGTCGAGTTGCGTGCCGTACCCGCCGACGACGGCCCGCGGCCCGGGCCCGACACGGCGTACCGGGGCGGAGCCTTCGCGCACTACGCACCCGAGGCGCGTACGGGGCTGCGGTCGCTGGGTGTGCCGTCGTCGGCCGTCGAGCAGGTCATCGACGAGGCGTTGGCCTCCCAGTGGGGGAGTCCGCCGGTCTGGTTCCACGGCGATGTCGCCGCCGACAACATCCTCGTCGCCGACGGCCGCCTCGCGGGGGTGCTCGACTTCGGCTGCTCCGGGGTGGGAGATCCCGCGTGCGACCTGGTCATCGCCTACACCTACCTCACCGACGAGACGCGGCCGGTCTTCCGTCGCGTTGTCGGGCTCGACGACGACACGTGGCGTCGCGCCCGGGGGTGGGCGGTGTGGAAGGCCGCCGTCACCCTGGCCGACCCGCACGCTCCTGGACTGCGCAGGACGGAACAGGAGCAGGCGTTGCGGTCCGCGCTGCGGGACGCGGCCGCAGCCTGACGGTCGCTGCGCGGCGACGAACCGGCACCGGCGGCAGGAACGGTGCCACTGCCGGGCGGGGACCCGGTGCCGCGGTCGCCGTTCGACCCACCTACGGCTGACCGCCACGCCGACCACGGCAGCAGACGGCCGCCGCGTACGCCGATGAGGGCGGGTTGCGCGTAGCGAAACCTTTCCCGGTCAGCGGGGGAGCGCGACGTTGTCGTCGGCGGAGCGGGGGGCCGGCACCACCGCCTTGCCCGCCACCGGCTCCGTGGTGACGTGCAGCCGCCCGGGCAGCCCGAATACGGCAGTGCTGCCGTCCCGGTCGACGGCGACGTCGACCGGAACACCGGCCACCCGCAGTCCGGTCACGGCGACCGCGCCCAGCTCCGCGCCGGCCAGCGGAGCGAGCCGTACGGTGCCGGCGGGCACGTCCGGGTAGAGCCCGGTGGCTGCCTGCAGCAGCAGCACCGCGGCCGCCGCCGACCACGCCTGGGGCCGGCAGGCGGCCGGGTACGGCGTCGGTCGGCCGAGCAGGTCGCGGTCGTCACCGCCGTACAGCTCGGGCAGTCGGTAGTCGAACGCCTCGGCGGCGCCGAGCAGCCCTTCGGCCAGGCCGAGCGCGGCCTCCCGGAAGCCGGCGCGGGCGAGCCCGGCGAGCACGATCGCGGTGTCGTGCGCCCAGATCGACCCGCAGTGGTACGACAGTGGGCTGTACCCGGCGTCGTCGGTGGACATGGTGCGCAGGCCGAAGCCGCCGGCCAGTGCGTCGCCGGTGAGCAGGGCCGCCACCCGCGTCTCCTCCTCGGCCGACAGCAGGCCGGTGCCGAGCAGGTGGCCGATGTTGCTGGTCAGCGAGTCGACCGGGCGTTTGTCCCGGTCCAGCGCGAGCGCCGGGCGGGGGCCGTGCGGGCCGCCGTCGACCCAGAACGAGGTGCGGAAGCGTTCGGCGAGCCGGGCGGCGTAGCCGCGCCACCGGTCGGCGCCGGGGCGGCCGAAGGCGTCGAGCAGGTCGGCGCCGTTGGTCGCCGCCTGGTACGCGTATCCCTGCACCTCGGCGAGCACGATGGGCGGTGCGGCGAGCCGGCCGTCGTGGAAGCGGACCGCGTCGCCGGAGTCCTTCCAGCCCTGGTTGGCCAGGCCGTGCCCGGTGGTGTCGACGTACTCGACCAGGCCGTCGCCGTCGGCGTCGGCGTGGTCGCCGAGCCAGCCGAGTGCCGCCTCGAGGTGCGGCAGCAGCGGCTCGACCTTCTCGGCGGGCAGCCCCCACCGCCAGGCGTCGTGCAGCAGCGACACCCAGAGCATGGTGGCGTCGACGGTGCCGTAGTACGCCGGTGGCAGGCGCAGCCCGTCGTCGAGGGTGAACTCGCCCCGGCGCAGCTCGTGCAGGATCTTGCCGGGCGCCTCCCCGGTGGCCGGGTCGACGCGGGTGCCCTGGCGCCGGGCGAGCACCCGCAGCGTTCCGGCGGCGAGGTCGGTGCCGAGCGGCAGCATCATCCGGGCCGCCCAGAGGCTGTCGCGGCCGAAGAGGGTGAGGAACCAGGGCACTCCGGCGCCGAGGAAGACGTCCCCGGGGGCGGTGGCGTCGGCGAGCCGCAGTCCGCGTAGGTCGTCCAGCGAGCGGTCGAGCAGTCGGACCAGCCGGCGGTCGTCGGCCCGCAGGTGCGGGTGGGCCCACTCCGGTTCGCCGGCCGGGGCGGCCACCACGGCGCGTGGGTCGTGCACGCGTAGCCGCCATCGGAGGGTGACCGTCTCCCGCGGGCCGAGGGTGACCGGCCAGGAGAGCCGGGGCGCGGCGGCCCGGTCACCGTCGGCGTGTCCGGTGGCGCCGTCGCCGGTGACGGTCACCGTGACGCCGTCGGCGGTCCAGGTGATCTCGCCGGAGGGTCCGGTGCCGGCCTTCAGCGGCGTCGCCGTGGCACCGGACTTGACCACCTCGATCGGGGCGAGGTCGCAGGCCAGGTCGACCCCGACGGTGGCCTGGACCGGTACGGCGGCGGTGGAGACGACGCAGACCTCCTCGTCGAGGCCGTGCGGGCCGACGCGGCGGGTCCGCTCGATGCGGACGGTGGGGTCGGGGCCGGGGTCGCCGAGCCAGCGGGCCACGCCGACGAAGCGTGTGCCGTGCGGACCGGCTGGGCCGTGGGCGAGCGCCTCCGGTTCCCGGTCGTCGACGCGCAGCTCGGCGCGGGAGAGCACCCGGGCGTCGGCGTGGAAGACGCCCTGGACGCCGGTCGGGCGGATCTGCCCGGCCCGGTCACCCAGCGCGCTGGTGGGGGCGAGGACCGTCCCGACCAGCTCGTGCAGCAGGGGTTGCAGGTGGCGTTCGGTCACGGGGGTGTCTCCAGATCCTGTGGGGTGCGGACGACGTCTTGACAAGCCGTCCCGGGCGGTGCAAAGTGCCAAACATTCCGAGGGATTTGAACGATCCAATAATGCCTCATCGGAATTGGATCGTTCAAGACGGCGAGAGGGATCACGTGTCCGACAAGGTCACCATCGCGACGGTCGCCGAACGCGCCGGGGTCAGCCGGCAAACGGTGTCCAACGTGCTCAACGCCCCGCACATCGTGCGGGAGGAGACCCGCCGCCGGGTGCAGGACGCCATCGCCGCCCTCGGCTACCGCACCAACCAGGCCGCCCGCCAGATGCGCACCGGCCGCTCCCGGCTCATCGCCACCCGGATCGAACCCACCCGCGACGGCATCAACGGCTCGGTGCTCGACCGGTTCCTGCACGGGCTCACCGAGACCGGAGAAGCCGCCGGTTACCGCACCATGCTCTACACCGCCACCGACGCCGAGCGGGAGATCGCCGTCTACGACGACCTGCTCGGCTCCTACGACCTCGACGGGTTCGTGCTCACCGGCACCGACCACGGCGACCCCCGCACCACCTGGCTCGCCGAACGCGGCGTACCCTTCGTGACCTTCGGCCGACCCTGGGACGACCTCGACGCGCACTGCTGGGTCGACGTCGACGGCGCCGCCGGCACCGCCCAGGCCACCAGCCACCTGCTGGCCTCAGGACACCGGCAGATCGGCTGGATCGGCTGGCCCGCCGGCTCCGGCGTCGGCGACGACCGCCGCGCGGGCTGGCACGACACCCTGCACGCCGCCGGCGTCGACCCGGCCGGACTGGCCAGAGAGACCGTCGACGGCATCGGTGAGGGCGAGCGCTGGGCCCGCGACCTGCTCGCCATGGCCACGCCGCCGACCGCCCTGGTCTGCGCCAGCGACTCCCTCGCGCTCGGCGCCCTGCAGGCCGTACGCGAGGCCGACTCCCCGGTGCCGGTGATCGGCTTCGACGACACCCCCGTCGCCGCCGCGATCGGTTTGACCAGCGTCAGCCAGCCCCTCGGTGATGCCGCCGCCCGCTGCGTCGACCTGCTCACCGCAGTCCTCGACGGCCCGCACCGCACCCCCGCCCCGGTGCTGCTCCAGCCCACGCTGGTGCGCCGCTGCACCGCCTGACGTCCCCCGCGCACCGCATCCCCCACCACCAGGAGAACAGATGACACCTCGATCCCTCACCCGCGCGGCGGTGGCCGGCCTCGCCGCCGTCGCCCTCTTCGCCACCGCGGCCTGCGGAAGCGGCTTCGACGACGACAGTTCCGACGTCGCGCAGTCCGGCGGACCGGCCAACCTGCAGATCCTGATCGGCTCCTCCGGCGACGCCGAGACCAAGGCCGTGCAGGACGCCGCCGCGAAATGGGCCAGCAGCTCCGGCAACCAGGCCACCGTCACCCCGGCCCAGGACCTCACCCAGCAGCTCGGCCAGGCCCTCGCCGGCGGCACCCCGCCGGACGTCTTCTACGTCGACGCGGCCCGCTTCGCCGACTACGCCAGCGTCGGCGCGCTCGAACCGTACGGCGACCGGATCAGCAACCCCGACGACTTCTACGACAGCCTGCGGAGCACGTTCACCTACGACGGCAAGCTCTACTGCGCGCCCAAGGACTTCTCCACCCTCGCCCTGCAGATCAACACCGAACTGTGGACCAGGGCCGGGCTGACCGACGCCGACGTGCCGACCACCTGGGAACAGCTCACCACCACCGCCCGAAAGATCAAGGCCAAGGGGCAGGTGCCGCTGGCCCTCGGCGACACCCGCGACCGCATCGGCGCGTTCCTCGTCCAGAACGGCGGCTGGCTGCTCAGCCCCGACGGCAAGCAGCCCACCGCCGACACCCCGCAGAACGAGGCCGCCCTCAGCTACGTCAAGTCACTGCTCACCGAAGGACTGGCCCGCTTCCCCAAGCAGCTCGACGCCGGCTGGTCCGGCGAGGCGTTCGGCAAGGGCAAGGCGGTCATGACCATCGAGGGCAACTGGATCAAGGGCGCCCTGCAGAACGACTTCCCGAACGTCAAGTACACCGTCGTCGAGCTGCCCGCCGGCCCGAAGGGCAAGGGCACCCTCTCCTTCACCCAGTGCTGGGGCATCGCCGCCAAGTCGAAGTACAAGGACCAGGCGATCAAGTTCGTCGAGGCGATGACCGCCGGCGAGCAGCAGATGACCTTCGCCAAGGCGTTCGGGGTGATGCCGTCCCGGCAGTCCGTCCGCGACCAGTACACCACCGCGTTCCCGGCCGACAAGCCGTTCATCGCCGGCGCCGAGTACGCCCAGGGCCCGGTCAACGCCCCGAAGATGGACAGCGTCGTCGGCGACCTCGACACCGGCCTGCAAGGCCTGGCCAACGGCAACCCGAAGACCATCCTCACCACCTTCGACAAGAACGCCAAGGCGGCACTCGGCGGCTGACGTGACCCACGGGGGCGCCGCCCGGCGGCGCCCCCACCGGCCACGCGCGAATCGAAGGAGGGGAGATGGCAACCGAAGCACTGGCGGCGCCGGCCACCGCGGGTCAACGCCGCCCACGCCGTACCGGACGCGGCATCCGAAGCAACGAGAACCTGGCCGGCTGGCTCTTCGTCGCCCCGGTCATCGTGATCCTCGGGCTGTTCCTGCTGCTGCCGATCCTGATGGCGCTCTGGGTCAGCCTCACCGACTGGAACGGCCAGGGCAGCCCGTTCACCACCGGCGTGCCGTTCGTCGGCGTCGACAACTACACGACGCTGTTCACCGAGGACGGGCTGGCCCGCCGCGACTTCATGACCAGCATCCGCAACAACATCTACTACGTCGCGATCGTCGTGCCGGCGCAGACCGTGCTCGCCCTCGGCCTCGCGCTGATCGTCAACAACCGGATGCTGCGCGGCAAGGCGTTCTTCCGCAGCGCCTTCTACTTCCCCTCGGTGACCAGCTCGGTGGCGATCAGCGTGGTCTTCCTGTTCCTGTTCGCCAACTCCGGCGCGGTCAACCAACTGCTCGGCGTCTTCGGCATCGACGGTCCCCAGTGGTTCGCCGACTCCCGCGGGGTGCTGCACCTGCTGCTCGGCGTGCTCGGGCTCGACACCGCGCCGGCCGTCCTCGCCGACGGCGGCCCGTTCGGGCTGAGCTGGTGGGACTGGCTCGCCGGGCCCAGCGTCGCGATGATCTCGATCATCGCCCTGGTCGTCTGGACCACCTCCGGCACCTTCATGCTGATGTTCCTGGCCGCGCTCCAGAGCGTCCCGGTGGCCCTCGACGAGGCCAGCACCCTCGACGGCGCGTCCCGCTGGCAGCGCTTCCGCCACGTCACCCTGCCGATGATCAAGCCGACCACGTTCCTGGTGCTCACCCTCGGCCTCATCGGCTCCTGGCAGGTCTTCGACCAGGTGTACGTGATGAGCCAGGGGGAGCCGGCCAAGACCACCCTCACCCCGGCGTACCTGTCGTACCGGACCGCGTTCCGGGACTTCGACTACGGCTCGGGCGCGGCCATCTCGTTCGTGCTGTTCCTCATCATCATCGTGCTCACCCTCGTGCAGCGCCGGGTGATGGCCGACCGCGACACCGACGCGCCCACCGGCCGTCGTCGGTGGCGTCGGCGCGTACCAGGAGGGTCGTCGTCATGACCGCGCTCACCACCCGGCCGCCGGTCGCGGCCCGCGACCGCCGCGCCGCGCGCACCCTGGCCAGCCGGATCCTCGGGTACGCCGTCCTGATCTTCTTCGGGCTGGTCTTCCTCTACCCGTTCGTCATCCAGCTCGGCAACTCGCTCAAGACCGAGCCGGGCGCGGCGGCGAACCCGCTCTCCCCGTTCCCCGACCCGGTGAGCACCGCCGGCTTCGAACGAATCTTCGCCGGCACCAACTTCCCGCTCTGGCTGGGCAACTCGCTGCTGGTCACCGTGCTGGTCACCCTCGGCCGGGTCTTCTTCGACTCACTCGCCGGCTACGCCCTGGCCCGGCTACGCTTCCGCGGCCGCGCCGGACTCTTCGCCGCGGTCATCGCCGTGATGGCCGTGCCCGGCGTCGTCCTGCTCATCCCGAAGTTCCTGGTGCTCAACCAGCTCGGCATCTACAACAGCTACGCCGGGCTGATCGTGCCGCTGCTCGCCGACGCCGCCGGCGTCTTCATCATGAAACAGTTCTTCGAGTCGATCCCGGTCAGCGTGGAGGAGGCCGCCCGCATCGACGGCGCCGGCATCTTCCGCACCTACTGGTCTGTGGTGCTGCCGATGGCCCGCCCGGCGCTGATCACCCTGACCATCCTGTCGTTCCAGGGCTCCTGGAACGAATTCCCGCACAGTCTCGTCTCCGTCCAGGACCCGGACCTGTTCACCCTGCCACGAGGGCTCGCCGACCTGGTCAGCGGCTCACTCGGCAAGGGCACCCAGTACCCGCTCAAACTCGGCGCGGCGCTGCTGGCCACCATCCCGGTCGCCGTCCTCTTCGTGATCTTCCAACGGTACTTCGTGCGCGGCGGCAACGAGGGCGCCGAGAAGGGCTGACGACACCGGGCCGCCGGCGGGCGTCGCGGGCCCGTGATCCGGCCTGGACGGCGGCCGGCTCGGACCGTCACCATCCGAACACGACGGTACGAGCCACGGGAGTGGGCGATGACGGCGGCAGACGTGGTGGTGGTCGGTGCCGGGGTGGTCGGGCTGACGGCGGCGGTCACCCTCCAACGGCGGGGCGCGCGGGTCACCGTGCTGACCGCCGACGACCCGGCGGGCACGGTCTCCGCGGTGGCCGCCGCGGTGTGGTACCCGAGTCACGCCGACGAGGATCCCCGGGTGCTGCGCTGGGCCCGGGAGACGTACGCGGAGCTGCGCCGCCAGAGCGCCGACGGTGTGCCGGGCGTGGTGGACCGGCCGACCCGGATGTGGCTGCGCCGTCCGTACGCCGCACCGCCGTGGTGGGCGGACGCCTGCGGCGACCTGGTGGCGGAACCCGCCGTTGCGCCGTACACGGCGCTACTGCGGTTCACCGTCCCCGCGGTGGAGATGACCCGCTACCTGCCCTGGCTGCGACAGCAGCTGGAGGCCGGCGGCGGCCGGGTCGTCCGCCGTCGCCTGGACCGGCTCGCCGAGGCGTTCGACACCGCGCCGACGGTGGTCAACGCCACCGGCCTGGCCGCCGGCCTGCTCGCCGACGACCCGGCCGTCCACCCGGCGCGCGGACACCTGGTGCTGGTGGCGAACCCCGGCCTGACCGTCTCGGTACGCGACGAGGACGAGCCGGCCGGCATCACCTACGTGCACCCGCGCCGGCACGACGTGGTGCTCGGCGGCACCTACCAGCCGGGAGTGGGGCACACCCTGCCCGACCCGCAGGAGGCGGCGGCGATCCGACGCCGCTGCGTCGCGCTGGTGCCGCGACTCGCCGACGTGCCGGTGCTCGGCGAGCGGATCGGTCTGCGGCCGGCCCGGCACGGCGGCCCCCGCGTCGAGGTGGACCGGGCCGGACCGTCCGGCGGCCGGCTGGTGCACGCCTACGGGCACGGCGGAGCCGGGGTGACCCTGTCCTGGGGGTGCGCCGCCGAGGTGGCGGACCTCGCCCTGGCGTTCTGACCGGCGGTGACTGTGGGGGCACCGCCGTGACCGCACTCGCCGCGATCATCGCGGCGGCGCATCCGGCGACGCCTGCTGCGAGCACGGCCCGTCGTGTCGACAGGAGTCTCACCTGTACGCCTCCCTGCTCCGGCCCCGGGCCCGGGCCCTCGGAGTGTCAGGCCGACAGGCATTACAGAAATCTGCTCAGGCAGGGAACATCCGCGCGCCGATGCCGTCGCGGGTACGGAGGTAGTCGGTGCTCGGTAACCTGCCGTCCGGCGGCCGTGCACCTTCGGCGATCGAGGGGTTCGTCGACCGGAACGCCGATCGGGTCCACCGTCCGCCGTCCCAGGAGTTGCCGGCGGAATCGACAGCCGAGCCGAGGTTCACCGGGGTCTTGTTGTCGACGGCCAGGTTCTCCCGCGCGACACCCCTGGCGTCAGGCAGGTCGAATCCTGCCCCGCCGTTGTCGAAGGCGGTGTTGAGGCTCAGGCTGAGGTTGCCCCGGTTGGCCTCGGCGCCGAAGCCGTGGCCTCGGTTACCCCAGGCGGCGTTGTCGCGCAGCCGGTGACCGGACCGCGTGGTGGTCGGCCCGCCACCCAGCGAGAACCCGTACCCGTTGCTGTCCCAGTCGGGCACCCGCCACCGGTTCAGCCCGTTGCCGTACGACCAGTTGCCCTCCACGGTGAGCGGGCTGTCGAACGCGCCGAAGTCGAAGCCGTCGTCGGCGTTGTGGAACGCCCGGTTGCCCCGCAGCACGTTGCCCTGGCCGGCACCGAACTTCACCCCCAGGCCGATACCGGCACCCCCGTTGTCGGCGGGGTCGTAGTTGCGGAAGAAGTCGCTGTCGAGCACCTTGTTGCCGACTGTCCCGAGATCGCGCAGAGTCAGCCCCGAACGCGCGTTGTCGTGCATGGACAGCCGTTGGAAGATGGTGTACGAGCAGGCGCTGCACACCCAGGCGTGGCTGCGTGAGCCACGGACCTCCAGGTCCTGCACGGTCCAGAAGCCCGTCTGCTGGTGTACCGCCCACTCGCTGGCGGGCAGGCCGGCCGCGTCGAGGATCACCGGTTCGTTGCGATAGGCGCTCAACACGATCCGGCGGCCGGCCGTACCGCTGGTGGTGATCTTGACCGGTCGGGTGAGCCGGTACGTGCCGGCGCGCATCGCGATGGTCTGCCCCGGCCGGACCACCTCGACCGCCCGGTTGAGGGTGGCGAAGGGACGGGTCAGGCTGCCGTCGCCGCTGTCGCTGCCGTCCGGCGCGACGATGATGTCGGCGCTGGCCACGCCCCTGGTCGTGCCTGGTGGCCGCGACGTGGGGGCGGGCGAGGGTCCGGTGGGGGACGGTGTCGGCCGCCCCGCTGTTGTCGCGCTCGGACTCCGTGCGGGGGGTGCGGCGACGCCGTCGCCCCGATCGCCGGGCGCGACCAGCACGGCCAGGGCGAGTACGACGACGGAAACCACCGCAGCCGCGCCCGCGACGATCGTCTTGCCGGCGTACGACTCGGCGGCGCCCTGCCCCGCGGTCAGCGTCCCGGGCGTGACCAGTTCCGCCTCGACCGCCGCTCGCAGGGCCGCCGCGACCCCGACCGGCACCGCAACGGCCGTCAGACCGGTCAGCAACTGCTCCGGTGGCACCAGCTCCCTGCTCATGGCTGCGCAGAACTGGCAGGTGCGGACGTGACGCGTGAACCGCTTGCGCCACAGGCCTGTCGTCGTGCCGTCCCAGGAACGGGTCAGGATGGTCAGCTCCGGGCATCGGGGGCGATGCCGCAGCGCCGCGACCACGGCGCGGGCGGAGTCGAGCTGGGTGCGCATCCGGTGCAACCGGACGGCGACGTGGCCCTCGGACGTGCCGAGCGCCGCCACCACGTCGGGACGACTCAGTTCACCGGTCGCCTCCTGCCACCACAGCGCCATCAGCTGCCGGTTGTCGACATCGAGCCAGCGGGTCGCCTCCGCCAGCTGCCGCCGTTGTCCGGTGAGCAGGAGTTCGGCGACGGTCCGGTCGGCGAAGTCGCCGGTCGGGTCCGGCAGGTCCTGCCCCCGCTCGTGCAGCGGCACCTCGGCTCTGCGTCGCCCGCGCCAGTGATCCTGGATCTGCCGGTAGGCGATCGACACCACCCAGGAGGTGAACCGGTCCGGATCCCGCAGGTCGGGTAACCCGCGAATGATCCGTACCAGGCAGTCCTGTACGACGTCGTCGACGTCGGCGTGGCCGTTGAGCGCCCGCCCGACCAGGTTGTAGATCAGGGGAAGGTGCGCGGTGAGCAACTGCGAGACCGCGGCGCTGTCGCCGGCCCGGGCGGCGCGCGCCAGCCCCGTGGTCGCCGGGTTGCCCGGACTGTTCCGCACTGCCCCGCACTCTCTCGTGCCTCATGTGCCGGGGACGGTCCCGCCTGCGTGAGGTGCTGCGGCGGGTGCGTCCGACGGCCAGGCAACACAGGCCTCTGGAGATGCTCAGCCGTCATCGGCGACATCGATCGGTAGGCATGCTCACACGGATCGACACAACTGTAAAGGCGGCAGCGTTGGTCCGCCCGGGCCGGATCCGAGGGGCAGGGCCGTCGTACGTGGCGGCCCTGCCCCTCGGTCGCGGTGCGGATCGGTAGCGGCGGCGGTCGTTGGTGCCGATGCCGGCGAGTTGCTACCGCCCGCGGGTCCGGGGTTGCCGGACGGGCGGTGAGACCGCGCTGCTACCCGGCGTACGTCTCGAACTCGGCGACCTTCGGCGTGCCGTTCGAGCTGTTGATCTTGAAGGTGATCTTGGTCAGCGAGGTCCGGGGAATGCTGATGACGCCCGCGCCGCTGCCGGAGGCCAGGACGGCGCCGGTGTTGTAGTTGATGACCTGCCAGGATCCGATGGAGCCCTGGGTACCCGACGGCTCACGGATGACGACCGTGGAGACCGTGGTGGCCGAACCCCACTTGATGGAGACGGATCCGGTCGAACCGGAGGGCGACCAGTAGGTGCTCAGGTTGCCGTCGCGCACGTTGCCGTAGCTCGTCCCGTCGGCCTTGCTGGAGCCGTCGGAACCGGCCCCGATGCTGAGGTTGGTCCCGCCGGGCTGGGTCGGGCCCGGGGTGGGGTTGGTCGGCGTCGGCGTCGGCGTCGGGCTGGTCGGGCCCGGGGTGGGGTTGGTCGGCCCCGCCGTGGGCGACTGCGGGGTGCAGTTGCCGTCCGACACCTGCAGGCCCTTGTTGGCGCCGGCGGTCTGGCTGATGACGCCGGGCACGCAGTTGGCCCCGTCGAGGCGGTAGGAGTAGGGGATGCTGACGGTGGTGTTGGACTGCGGGTTGGGGCCGGCGGGGTTGTGGTCGCTGCTGCGCGCCGACCAGGTCACGTTGTCGAAGGTGTTGCCGCTGACCTGCCAGTAGCCGGCTTCGCTGGTGTAGAAGGTGCCCAGGACGTCCTTGGAGTCCTTGAAGTAGTTGTTGTCGACCTTGGCCTTGGCGCCGGCGCGGGAGTTGATGCCGGACTCGTGGAGGTTGACGTAGTGGTTGTTGTAGATGTGGGCGATGCCGCCGCGCAGCAGGGGCGTGCGGGAGTCGATGTTCTCGTACTTGTTGTGGTGGAAGGTGACGAAGCCGTTGGAGCGGTCGCTCTCGCTGGAGCCGATGAGGCCGCCGCGGCCGGAGTTGCGCAGGATGCTGTAGGACAGCGTCACGTACTGGGTGTTGTTCTTCATGTCGAAGAGGCCGTCGAAGCCCTCCGACTCGCCGCCCGAGGCCTCCAGGGTGACGTGGTCGACCCAGACGTTGCGGACGTTGTCCTCCATGCCGATGGCGTCACCGCCGTTGGACGTGGGGGAGCCCGACTTCTTGACGTTCCGGACGGTCACGTTCTGGATGATGATGTTGCGGGAGTTGCGGATGTGGATGCCGAGCTGGTCGAAGACCGCACCGCCGCCGACACCGAGGATCGTGACGTTGCTGATGTCCTTGAGTTCGATCAGCCCGTCGGCGGTGTTGCAGCTCGCACCCGACACCTTGCTGGTGTTGCCGTGGTTGATGGTCCCCTCGACCTGGATGATGATCGGGGTGCTGCTACTGGCCCGACTGCACAGGGCCGCGTGGATCGCGGTCCCCGTCGTGGCCCGCACCGTCTGCCCACCCGCGCCGCCGGTGGTCCCACCGTTCTGGGTCGCGAAGCCGGTGACGCCGCCGACCGCTGCCGA
>NZ_JBNADX010000030.1:0-73004 GCF_049629545.1 Micromonospora citrea | reverse complement strand
TCATAGAGTTACGGCGGTCATGGCGGAGGGGAAACGCCCGGTAACATTCCGAACCCGGAAGCTAAGCCCTCCAGCGCCGATGGTACTGCACTCGGGAGGGTGTGGGAGAGTAGGACACCGCCGGACATCTTCATGGTCAGGGCCACCCCTCAGGGGGTGGCCCTGACTGCATTTCGTCCCCGCCCGTGTTGGCGAAGCGGGCTTTCCGGTTCCGGATCAGGGCTGGCCGTCGTCGACAGAACTTCGAGCAGTTTGCTGCCCACCATGCCGATGGCAGGGCAGTGGCCGGCGGCCGGGCGACAGCCAGGCCGGGGCGTACCCCGGGGAGGGGCCGCGGCCCGGACGGGCGGTCAGCCCCGGGTCTGGATGGTCTCGCGGATCTCGCGGAACAGCCGCGCGGCGTCGTCGACGGAGCGGTTGGGGAACATCGCCATCGCGACGCTGCCGTGGTCGGCCCAGCCGCAGATCGCGAAGTCGCCACCGTCGCCGCTGGTCGTCCCGCACTTCGCCACGCCGCCGAACCGGCCGGCGGGCACCTCGCGGAGGCCGGCCACCCGGCCCGTCTCGTCGGCCATCAACCCGAAGAGGCTGTCCAGGTCACGCTCCGGCTGCCACAGCAGGGTGGTACCGCCGAAGACCAGTGCCGGCCGGTCCTCGTCCGACGGGTCGCGGTAGACCGAGCCGAAGCTGCGGTCCAGGTCGATGTCGGCGGCGAAACCGTCGCGCAGGTACTCGGCGGTGCTGCGCGCCCGGTCCGAGTCGTCACGGACGAGCCCGGCGACGCTGTCCGGGCTGCTCAACCGGGTGTCCTTCTGCTCCATGATCCGCCAGCCGGCCGTGCCGAGGGCGGCGGCGCCGGCGAGACCGACCACGAGCGCCACGGCCAGGGCGATCCGCCGGCGGCGCGACGACCGGGGTCGCGCGTCCTGCTCGGCCGCCGGGTCGTGGTTGCTCAGACGGATCGGTTCGTCGGTCAGGTCGACCGGATCGGGCCCCTCGATGAGCTCGCGCTCGCTGAGATGTGCGTCGGACATGTCCGCCACCGTACGCGAATGACAGGTGGCGCACGTCAGGTCCGCGGAAGCGCTCCGTAGACTTTCAGGGTGACCGAGAGACTGGATGCCCGACGCCCCGACGCCCCGACCCTTGCCGGCCAGTACCAGCCCGGCGAGGTAGAGCAGCGACGGTACGAGCAGTGGGTAGCCGCCGGCCACTTCCGGGCATCGGCGGAGAGCGACAAGCCCCCCTTCACCATCGTCATCCCGCCGCCCAACGTCACCGGCTCCCTGCACATGGGTCACGCGTTGGACCACACCGTCCAGGACGCGCTGATCCGGCGCAAGCGGATGCAGGGCTACGAGGCGCTCTGGCTGCCCGGCATGGACCACGCCGGCATCGCCACCCAGAACGTCGTCGAGCGGCAGCTCGCCGGCCAGGGGCTGTCCCGGCACGACCTCGGCCGGGAGAAGTTCGTCGAGCGGGTCTGGCAGTGGAAGGGCGAGTCCGGCGGCGCGATCCTCGGCCAGATGCGCCGCCTCGGCGACTCCGTCGACTGGGACCGCGAGCGCTTCACCATGGACGAGGGCCTGTCCCGCGCGGTGCAGACCATGTTCAAGAAGCTCTACGACGACGGGCTGATCTACCGGGCCAACCGGATCATCAACTGGTGCCCGCGCTGCCTCACCGCCCTGTCCGACATCGAGGTGGAGCACACCGACGACGAGGGCGAGCTGATCTCGATCCGGTACAGCGACGACGTCGTCGTCGCCACCACCCGGGCCGAGACGATGCTCGGTGACACCGCGGTCGCCGTGCACCCCGACGACGAGCGGTACCGGCACCTGATCGGCACCGAGGTCGCCGTCCCGCTGACCGACCGGCGGATCCCGATCGTCGCCGACGAGCACGTCGACCCGGCGTTCGGCACCGGCATGGTCAAGGTGACCCCGGCGCACGACCCGAACGACTTCGAGATCGGCCAGCGGCACGGCCTGCCGTCCCTGACGATCATGGACGAGCGCGGCGTCATCACCGCGCACGGCCCGTTCCAGGGCCTGGACCGGTACGAGGCCCGTCCGGCGATCGTCGCCGCGCTGCGCGAGCAGGGCCGGATCGTGGCCGAGAAGCGGCCGTACGTGCACGCCGTCGGGCACTGCTCGCGCTGCCGTACGACGGTGGAGCCGCGGCTGTCGCTGCAGTGGTTCGTCAACACCGCCCCGCTGGCCGAGGCGGCCGGCGACGCGGTCCGCGACGGCCGGGTGAAAATCGAGCCGGCGGAGCTGGCCAAGCGCTACTTCGCCTGGGTCGACAACATGCACGACTGGTGCATCTCCCGTCAGCTCTGGTGGGGCCACCGCATCCCGGTCTGGTACGGGCCGAACGACGAGATCGTCTGCGTCGGCCCGGACGAGCAGCCGCCCACCGGGGAGGGCTGGCGGCAGGACGAGGACGTCCTGGACACCTGGTTCTCCAGCGGCCTGTGGCCGTTCTCCACCCTGGGCTGGCCCGAGCAGACCCCGGACCTGGCGAAGTTCTACCCGACCAGCGTGCTGGTCACCGGGTACGACATCCTCTTCTTCTGGGTCGCCCGGATGATGATGTTCGGCCTGTACGCGATGGACGGCAAGCAGCCGTTCGACACGGTGGCCCTGCACGGCATGGTCCGCGACCAGCACGGCAAGAAGATGTCGAAGTCGTTCGGCAACGTGGTCGACCCGCTGGACTGGATCGACCGGTACGGCGCGGACGCCACCCGGTTCACCCTGGCCCGCGGCGCGAACCCCGGCGGGGACGTGCCGGTCAGCGAGGACTGGTGCCAGGGCTCCCGCAACTTCTGCAACAAGCTCTGGAACGCCACCCGGTTCGCGCTGCTCAACGGCGCGCACACCGACGGGCCGCTGCCGACGGACCTCTCCACCGTCGACCGGTGGATCCTGTCCCGGCTGGCGCACGTCACCGCCGAGGTGGACGAGCAGTTCGAGGCGTACGAGTTCGCGAAGGTCTGCGACCTGCTCTACCACTTCGCCTGGGACGACGTCTGCGACTGGTACGTCGAGCTGAGCAAGCCGGTGCTCGCCGAGGGCGGGCCGGCGGCCGAGGCCACCCGGCGGGTGCTCGGGCACGTGCTGGACCAGCTGCTGCGGCTGCTGCACCCGGTCATCCCGTTCGTCACCGAGGAGCTGTGGACCGCGCTCACCGGCGGCGAGACGATCATGACGGCCGCCTGGCCGGTCGCCGACCGTGGCGGGATCGACGACGCCGCCGAGCGGGAGATCGGCACCGTCCAGCGGGTGGTGACCGAGATCCGGCGGTTCCGCTCCGACCAGGGCCTGCGGCCGACCCAGCGGGTCGCCGCCCGGCTCGACGGGCTGACCGTCGCCGGCGTCGCGGCCCACGAGCGGCTGATCCGCTCCCTGGTCCGGCTCGACGACCCCGGCGACGACTTCCAGGCCAGCGCCACCCTCGCCATGCCCGGCGAGGTCTCCGTCGAGCTGGACACCCGGGGCTCGATCGACGTCGCGGCGGAGCGGGCCCGGCTGACCAAGGATCGCGCCGCCGCCGAGAAGGAGGCCGCGCAGGCCCGCGCGAAGCTGGACAACCCGGCCTTCGTGGGCAAGGCCCCCGAGCCGGTGGTCGCCAAGATCCGCGAACGGCTGGCGGTGGCCGAGGCGGATCTGGTCCGCATCGACGCCGCCCTGGAGGCGCTGCCCTCGTGACCGACCGTACCGATTTCGCCGCCGTCGACGCGGAGCTGGCCGCGCGGGGCTTCACCCGCATGGTGTTCGAGCTGGACCGCATCGAGTCCCTGCTCGACCTGCTCGGCAGCCCGCAGCGGGCGTACCCGTCGATCCACCTGACCGGGACCAACGGCAAGACCTCGACCGCCCGGATGATCGACTCGCTGCTGCGGGCCTTCGGCCTGCACACCGGCCGCTACACCAGCCCGCACCTGGAGTCGGTCCGGGAACGGATCAGCCTGGACGGGGAGCCGGTCAGCGAGGACCGCTTCGTCACCATGTACCGCGAGGTGGCGCCGCTGGCCGAACTGGTCGACCAGCGCTCGTCCGAGCCGCTGACCTACTTCGACATGACCACGGCGCTGGCGTTCGCCACCTTCGCCGACGCGCCCGTCGACGTGGCGGTGGTCGAGGTGGGGCTCGGCGGCGCCGAGGACGCCACCAACGTGCTCCAGGCCGGGGTGGCGGTGCTGACCCCGATCGGGCTCGACCACACCGAGTGGCTGGGCGACACCCTGGAGGACATCGCCCTGCACAAGGCGGGCATCATCCACAAGGGCGCGACGGTGATCGCGGCGGCGCAGGAGGAGGAGGCCGCCCGGCCGATCCTGGAGCGGTGCGCCGAGGTCGGCGCGACCGTCGCCCGGGAGGGCGCCGAGTTCGGTGTGCTGCGCCGGGCGGTCGCCGTCGGCGGTCAGGTGTTGACCATCCAGGGCCTCGGCGGGGTGTACGAGGAGATCTTCATCCCGCTGCACGGTGCGCACCAGGCGCAGAACGCGGCGGTGGCGTTGGCCGCCGTCGAGGCGTTCCTCGGGGCGGGGGCGCGGCGGCAGCTCGACGTCGAGGCGGTCCGCGAGGGCTTCGCCGCCGCCAGCTCACCCGGCCGGCTGGAGAAGGTGCGCACCGCGCCGACGGTGCTGCTCGACGGGGCGCACAACCCGCACGGGATGAGCGCCACCGTCACCGCCCTGCAGGAGGAGTTCGCGTTCAGCAAGCTGGTCGGGGTGCTCGCCGTACTGGCCGACAAGGACGCCGCCAGCCTGCTGGCGCTGCTGGAGCCGGTGCTCGACTCGATCGTGGTGACCCGCAACAGCTCGCCCCGGGCGATGCCCGCCGACGAGTTGGCCGAGCTGGCCCGGGAGGTCTTCGGGCCGGAGCGGGTGCAGGTCACCGACGGGATGCCGGACGCGATCGAGGCGGCCGTCGCCGAGGCCGAGGCGGACGTCCCGGGCGAGCTGGCCGGGGTGGGCGTGCTGATCACCGGCTCGGTGGTGACCGTGGCCGACGCCCGGCGACTGCTCAAGCGATGACCGGCCCGGCGGAGGAAGGCCCCGGCGCCGCGCCCGCAGGCCGGGAGCCGGGGCCGCCGGCCGAGCGGGAGCAGACCGGCGCCGCGCAGACCGGTGCTGCGCGGACCGGCGGCGAACAGCCGGGGCGGCGGCGTTCCGGGCTGCGCAACCCGGAGAAGGCGGTCCGGGGCCTCGGCGCCGGGACGCTGGCCCTGGAGGCGGTGGTGCTGCTGCTCGCCATCCAACCGATCCGGGTGGTCGGCGGGGAGCTGGGCGGCGGCGCCGTCGCGGCGATCGTGACGCTCGCTGTCGCCTGCGTGGTGCTGGCCGGCCAGCTGGGGCGGCCCTGGGCGTGGCACGGCGGCACCGTGCTCCAGGGCCTGCTGATGCTCGCCGGCCTGCTGCACTGGTCGCTGCTGGTGCTGGGGATCATCTTCGCCCTGGTGTGGGCGTACGCGCTGCACGTCCGCCGGGTCATCCTCGGCTGACCCGCGCGGTCAGGCCTCGGCGCGCTCCCGCCACTGGGTCAGGGCGATGCCGTGCCCGTCCGGGTCGCGGAAGGCGGCGGCCCACACCTCCAGCCGGCTGCCCCGGTTGACCACCCGGGGCGCGTAGGTGAACTTCACGCCGGAGTCCCTGAGCCGACGGTATGCCGCGTCGATGTCGTCCACCTCCAGGTTGACGTGCACCAGGCGGCGGCTGATCGGGGCGGCCTCGGTGATCTCCCGCAGCACCAGGCGGGTGCTGCCGGAGGCGAGAACCGCGTTGCCGGAGCCCCGGTCGACCTCGGTGAAGCCGAGCGACCGGTAGAAGTCGAGCGAGCGGGACAGGTCGGTGACCAGGAGGGTCAACCCGACACCGCTGATCGGGGCGCTGTCGTCGTCGGCGTCCGCGACGGCCTCCGGGTCGTAGCCGAAGATGGCCTCGTCCAGCTCGTTCAGCTCGTCCGGGCGGATCCGGTCGGCCGGCTGCGGGTCGTCCAACGGGACGTCGATCGGGTCCACCGGCGACGCGTCGAAGCGCTCCTCGGCGGGCGGGCGTGGCGCGGGGGTGGCCCGACGGGGCAGCGTCCCGGCCTGCGGCTGCTCGACGACGGTGCCCTCCAGGACGACCGGACCGCCGGGACGCTGGTGCACCACCACGGGCTCCCGCTCCTCGGTGAGCACCGGGTCGCCGACCGGGTCGCCCAGCGGGTCGGCCGGCGGCGGGTCGCGGAAGTCGTCACGCAGGTCGTCGTGGAAGTCGTCGTCGGCGCTGCGGCCGGCCCACGGCGGGGCCTCCTGGGCGATCAGCACCTCCTCGACGGGCTCGGTGTCGGCGTACTCGGGTGGCAGGTCGGCCATGGCGGCGGACTCGGAGTGGGTGGGCACCTCGTCCCAGAGCACCCGGATGTGCCGCTGGTCGTCCAGCGCCACCCGGATCGGCAGGGTCTGCCCCAGCGACGGCCACTTCGCCACCGGCACCCGCGGCTCGATGATCTTCTTGGAGCGGGGCGGCAGGCCCGGCGCGTCGATCACCAGTTGCAGCTCGCACCGGCCGAAGGCGTACTGGGTGGGAGGCTCGGAGGCGCTGTGCACGTGCCCGACACCGATCACCCAGGTGCGTCCGCCGCCACGCACGGTGGCCAGAGCGACGGCCAGCACCAGCAGGGCCACACCGAGGGCCACGATCGCCCAGCTCGTCATGCCGAGACCGAACAGCACGACGAACGTCGCCACGGTGCCGAGCACCGCGGCGATCAGCTTGCGGACCGGCGCGATGGGTCGGTTCCCGCCATTCGCCACAGTGGACCTCCCAGGGGTCAGGGCCAGGCTAGGCCGGATCGGCAGCCGAGGGAAGGCGCCGCCGCCGCGCCGACGCCGGGACCGGGTCGCTAGGCTGACCGTACCCAGCCTGACCGTCTTCCGCGCACAGGAGGAACCCAGCGTGTCCAGCAGCAGCCCGGACGAGCGCACGCTCGTACTGATCAAGCCGGACGCGGTCCGCCGCGGTCTGGTCGGCGAGATCATCTCCCGATTCGAGCGCAAGGGCCTGCGGATCGACGCCATGCAGACGCGGACGCTGGACGGCGGCTTCGCCGACCAGCACTACGCCGAGCACGTGGACAAGCCGTTCTACCCGCCGCTGAAGGCGTTCATGACGGGTGGGCCGCTGGTCGCGCTGGTGCTCTCCGGCGACCAGGTGATCGAGGTGGTCCGGGCCATGATCGGCGCGACGGACGGCCGCAAGGCCGCCGCCGGCACCATCCGGGGCGACCTCTCCCTGTCCAACCGGGAGAACCTGGTGCACGCCTCGGACTCCACCGACAGCGCCAAGCGCGAGATCGCGCTCTGGTTCCCCGAGTTGGGCTGAATCGTCCCGGCCGGCCCGGTGGTTCGATGGAGCCGCCGGTCGACGGTCCCCGGGGTCAGCCGGTGGACGAGGGGGTGGGCCGGGGCGGGAGCTTGTCCAGTTCCCGGACGGTGTGCTCCGCCATGGCCAGCGCCCGGGTGCGGGCCTCCGCCGTGATCTTCCGCCCCTCTCCGGGACGGCCGGGGCGGGCGCAGAGTACGGACGCCTCGACGAGGTAGCCGCCGTGGCGGGTGATCACCCGCGCGTGCCCGAGCAGGGGGTAGCTGCCACCCGCGTCGAGTTCGTCGGCGTCGACGCTGATGGTGGCGATCGTCGCGGTGCCGCCGCGGACCTTCGCCGTGCCGCTGGTGGACCGGTACCCGATCGTGCCGGGGCTGGGTACGTCGACCATGTGCACGGAACCCCCGCTGCACCTCTGCGCCCGTAGCGCGTCGAAGTAGCGCTCCACCCGCTGCGGTCCGCCCGTGGCGTCCGGCCGTACCGCGGCGACGAGCAGTTCGCCGAGGGCCTCGGCCCGCTGGCCGCCCGAGCGGTACGCGACCGGTCGGGTCCTGGCGTCGACGCGGAAGAAGGACCTGACCTCGACCGTGGTGCCGTAGCCGCCGTTGAGCGGTCGCGGCGTGTCGCACAGCGCCATCTGCACCACGGTGGTGTTGTCGGGCTGGTACCCCGGCGCGGTGACCTCCTTGACCGGGCCCAGACCGCCCGCGGCGCGGCGGACCGCGTCGGCGACTGCCTTGTCATCGTGTTCCGGGACCGGCTCCGGCGAGCGGCTCGGAGACGGGACGGCGGTGGCCGTCGGCGTGGACGACCCGCTCGAGCCGCAGCCGGCGAGCACCAGCGCCGCCACCAGGGCAGCGGAGATCGATCGGGAACGCACGCGCTTCCTCCCCCGTCGGCGTGTCCGCAAGCGACTCTAGGACACCGTGCGGGGGAGGAAGGCCCCGTGTGCGTGGGTGGTCAGTCCTCTGCCGGAGGCTGCGTACGGCAGGTGACCGCGATCCGGTTCCACACGTTGATCGTGGCGATGGCCGTCACCAGGTCGGCCAGCTCCTTCTCCGACCAGATCTTCGCGGCGGCGTCCCACACGTCGTCCGGCACGCCGTGCTCACCGAGCCGGGTGACCGCGTCGGTCAGCGCCAGCGCGGAGCGCTCCCGCTCGTCGAAGAACGGCGCCTCGCGCCACGTCGACACCGCGAACAGCCGCCGGCTCGACTCGCCGGCGGCGAGCGCGTCGCGGCTGTGCATGTCGACGCAGTACGCGCAGCCGTTGAGCATCGACGCCCGCAGCTTCACCAGCTCCAGCACGCCGTGCTCGACGTTCGCCCGGACGTAGCGTTCCAGCCCCAGCACGGCCTGGAACGCCTCCGGCGCCACCTCGGCGATGTTCATCCGCTGCATGACAACCTCCCTGTTCGGCTCCGACAGGGGGCAGACGGGGCAGCCGCGGCGGGCGTGACGGCCCGGGGCTGTGACGGTGGTCATGGCGACCCGCCGGGGCCGGAGCGGGAACGGGCCGGACAGCTCCCCGTGTCGACTCTCGACGCTGCGGACCGCTCCCGCCCCGGGCACCGCCGGGCCGACCCGGGTGGACGCGGGCGGCCACCGGGCGGGCGGTGCTACGCGCACCACGCTAGGCACGGACGTCCGCCGACGCCATCGATTCGGCAGCCGCCGAATCCTCAGGCGGTGGTGCGGATCGGCTCGGTGGAGAGCAGACCCAGCAGGGCGATCCCGGCGGGTTCCAACCCGTACAGCACCCGGCGGCCGACCCGGCGGCGGTGCACGACACCTGCGGCGAGCAGCGCGGACAGGTGCTCGGAGACGGTGCTGGGGGCCAGCCCGAGGGCGCCGGCCAGACCGGCGGTGGTGGCCGGGCGGACCAGTGCCCGCAGCACCGTGGCCCGGCCCCGGCCGAGCAGCAGCGCCAGCCGGTCGGTGCCGGTGCGCGGGGCGTCGGCCGGCCCGCCCGCCAGCACGCCGGCCCCCCGGGCCGGGTAGGACACCGCCAGCACGCCGGGGTGGTCGGTGTAGAGGCCCAGCCCGGTCCCGGCGAAGATCAGCGGAACGAGCAGCAGCCGTCGGTCGACGACGCGCACCTCCTGCTCCCACGACTTGGCCACCGTGAGCACCGGCCGCTCCCAGCGCGCCTTCTCGTGCAGGTCGGCCAGGAGCGCGTCCGGCCCGTCGGTGGCCAGCGACCGGGCCTGGTGCAGCACCTCCTCGTCCAGGGCCGCCCGCATCGCCGGCCACCAGGGCGCGAGCGTCGCCTCCCACCAGGCGAGCAGCTCGTCGGCGACCCGGTCGAGCGCGCCGCGCGGATCGGTGGCGTACGGGCGCAGCCACGCCGGGCCGCCCTCCGGCCAGTGCCGGCGCAGCTGCTCCGCGACCAGCTCCTCCGGCGTCTCCCGCAGCGCGGCGAGTTCCTCGGTCAGGCTCGGCGCGGCGGTGGGCGGGATCGGGCTGAGGAAGTCCGGCAGGTGCGCCCCGGCGTCGAGATAGACCCGGATCGGCGCCGAGGCCGGCAGCCCGGCCAGCACCCGCCGGGCCCGGCGGGCCCACCCGGTGTACGGCCACGGCAGCTCGGCCGGGTTGCGGTACAGCATCCAGAAGCCGGTCTGGATCTCCCAGAGCGGGCTGACCGCGAGCCGGGTACGGGCCACCGTCGCATCGTCCAGGTGGATCCGGATCACCTGCGGAGGCTACCGCCGGCGACGGCCGGTTCGACAGACGTCGCTGGGCTCCGGCAGCCTCCCGGTCAGCCGCGCCCCGGACGGCAACGACGGCGCCGCCGGGCGGCCACGTGACCGCCGCGGGACGTGACGGCGGCCACGTGACCGCCGCGCGGCGACGGCTCCGTCAGCCGCCGTTGGGGCGCCGGCCACCTCACCCGGCGGCGGCGGTCATGTCCGCCCGGTAGACCGACCTGGTTGGTCCGCGAACCGGGAGGAACGATGACTGAACTCGACAGGCGTACCCTGCTGCGCGCCGGCCTGATCGCCGGAGCGGGAGTGGCCGGCGGTGCGCTGCTCGGTGGCGGCGCGTCCGCCGCCCCCGCCTGGCGGCCCGCCGGCCGGCCGGTGCTCACCCACGGGGTGCAGAGCGGCGACGTCACCGCCGACTCGGCGCTGGTCTGGACCCGCGCCGATCGACCCGGCCGGATGTACGTGGAGCTGAGCCGACGCCCCGACCTGCGCGGGGCGCGGGTGCTGCGCGGGCCGGTGCTCGACCCTTCCGGTGACTTCACCGGCCGGCTCCGGCTGCGCGGGCTGCCCTCCGCAGAGCGGCTGCACTACCGGGTGCGGGTGGAGAGCCTGGACCGGCACGGGCTGCTCAGCGAGCCGTTGCGGGGCTCCTTCGCCACCGCCCCCGGCCGGCACGAGCGGCGGGACGTCCGGTTCGTGTGGACCGGGGACATCGCCGGGCAGGGCTGGGGGATCGCGCCCGACTTCGGCGGCATGAGCATCTTCCGGTCGATGCGGGCGGTGCGGCCGGACTTCTTCCTGTGCAGCGGCGACACCGTCTACGCCGACGGTCCGCTGAGCGAGACGGTGACGCTGCCCGACGGCCGGACCTGGCGCAACCTGGTCACCCCGGAGAAGGCGAAGGTCGCCGAGACACTGACCGAGTACCGGGGGCAGTTCGCGTACAACCTGCTCGACGAGCACCTGCGGGCGTTCGTCGCCCAGGTGCCGCAGGTCAACCAGTGGGACGACCACGAGGTCACCAACAACTGGTACCCGGGGGAGGTCCTCACCGACGCCCGCTACAGCGAGCGGCGGGTCGACGTGCTCGCCGCCCGCGCCCGGCAGGCGTTCGGGGAGTGGCTGCCGGTCCCGGCGGACGGGCCGCTGTACCGGCGGCTGTCGTACGGGCCGCTGCTGGACGTGTTCGTGCTGGACATGCGGACGTACAAGGACCCGAACGACGGCAACACCTACGCCGACCCGTCGCGCGGCCTGCTCGGCCGCGACCAGCGGGAGTGGCTGGTCCGGGAGCTGACCCGGTCCCGGGCGACGTGGAAGGTGATCGCCGCCGACCTGCCGATCGGTCTGGTGGTGCCGGACGGACCGGCTGCGCAGGAGGGCGTGGCGCAGGGCGACCCGGGCGCCCCGGCCGGACGTGAGCTGGAGTTCGCCGAGGTGCTGCGGGCCACCCACCGCGCCGGCGTCACCGGGATCGTCTTCCTCACCGCCGACGTGCACTACACCGCGGCGCACCACTACGACCCGGCGCGGGCGGCGGTCGGTGACTTCACCCCGTTCTGGGAGTTCGTCTCCGGCCCGGCGCACGCCGGCGCCTTCGGCCCGAACCGGCTGGACGGCACGTTCGGCCCGCAGGCCGTCTTCGTGCACGCGCCGCCGCGCGCCAACACCTCGCCGGCCGAGGGCTTCCAGCACTTCGGCGAGGTGGCCATCGACGCCGCCTCCGGCGCCTTCACCGTCCACCTGCGCGACCGGGACGGCCGTTCGCTCTGGACCACCACCCTCCCCGCCCCCTGACCGCCCGCCGCCGGTCCCGGGTCGTTCCGGGACCGGCGGCGAGCCCGGGGCTGGCCGGGGCGATCCGCGCACCCGTTACTCGGCGGCGGACCGCCCACCCGGTCGAGTACCCTGGATCGCACAGGCGACGACCCGGCCATCACCGGTGAGCCTCCGGAAGAAAGGGCCCCGGCCCGAGTAGAACCGGACGGGTCCGGCCCGTCACAGCCGGCCAACGAGCGGGCGGTCGATCCTGACCGTCAAGCGGGGTGGTACCGCGGGCCTGCCCCGGGGGCGCCGGTGACGGCGTACCCGGAAACGGCTCGTCCTCGCAGACCCACGACACCGTGAGAGCTGCTGAGGAGAGCGACCCCCGATGGCCTATCCGTTGCACGACCCGACCGCCGCCGGTGTCCCGGCGAGCCCGGACCTGCCCGCGGTCGAGCGCCGGGTGCTGGAGCACTGGACGGCCGACAAGACCTTCGAGGCCAGCGTCGAGGCCCGCCCCGCCGGTGACCAGGGCAAGAACGAGTACGTCTTCTACGACGGCCCGCCGTTCGCCAACGGCCTGCCGCACTACGGCCACCTCTTCACCGGCTACGTCAAGGACGTGGTGCCGCGCTACCAGACCATGCGCGGTCGGCGGGTGGAGCGGCGTTTCGGCTGGGACTGCCACGGCCTGCCCGCCGAGGTGGTCGCCGAGAAGCAGCTCGGCATCACCAGCAAGGCGGAGATCCTCGACCTCGGCGTGGCCCGGTTCAACGAGGCCTGCCGCACCTCGGTGCTGGAGTTCACCCAGGACTGGGAGCGGTACGTCACCCGGCAGGCCCGCTGGGTCGACTTCGCCAACGACTACAAGACCCTCGACCTGGACTACATGGAAAGCGTCATGTGGGCCTTCAGGACCCTGCACGACAAGGGCCTGGTCTACGAGGGCTTCCGGGTGCTGGCGTACTGCTGGCGCTGCGAGACGCCGCTGTCGAACACCGAGACCCGGATGGACGACGTCTACCGGGACCGGCACGACCCGACGCTGACGGTGTGGTTCGGGCTGACCCCGGACGACACCGCGCCGGAACTGGTCCGGGGCCCGGTGAAGCTGGGCGTCTGGACCACCACGCCGTGGACCCTGCCGTCGAACCTGGCGCTCGCCGTCGGCCCCGACATCCGGTACGCGGTGCTGGAGCGCGACGGGCAGCGCCACCTGGTCGGGGAGTCCCGCCTCGGCGCGTACGCCAAGGAGCTGGAAGGGTACGAGCAGGTCGGCTGGGTGACCGGCAAGGCCCTCGTCGGGCGCCGCTACACGCCGCTCTACGACTTCCTGGTCGAGCAGGCCGGGGAGAACGCGTACCAGGTGCTCGGCGCGGATTTCGTCACCACCGAGGACGGCACCGGGATCGTCCACCTGGCCCCGGCCTTCGGCGAGGACGACCAGAACGTGTGCAACGCGGCCGGCATCCCGACCGTGGTGACCGTCGACGACCACACCCGGTTCACCGCGCTGGTCCCGCCCTACCAGGGTGAGCAGGTCTTCGACGTCAACAAGCCGGTGATCCGGGAGCTGAAGGAGCGGGGGGTGGTGCTCAAGCAGGACACCTACACCCACTCGTACCCGCACTGCTGGCGCTGCGACACCCCGCTGGTCTACAAGGCGGTGTCGTCGTGGTTCGTCGCGGTGACGCAGTTCAAGGACCGGATGGTCGAGCTGAACCAGCAGATCAACTGGACCCCGGGGCACATCAAGGACGGCTCGTTCGGCAAGTGGCTGGCCAACGCCCGGGACTGGTCGATCAGCCGGAACCGGTTCTGGGGCTCGCCGATCCCGGTGTGGAAGTCCGACGACCCGACCTATCCCCGGGTCGACGTGTACGGCTCGCTCGCCGACATCGAGCGGGACTTCGGCGTACGCCTGACCGACCTGCACCGGCCCGCGGTGGACGACCTGGTCCGCCCCAACCCGGACGACCCGACCGGCAGGTCGATGATGCGCCGGGTGCCGGAGGTGCTGGACTGCTGGTTCGAATCCGGCTCGATGCCGTTCGCCCAGGTGCACTACCCGTTCGAGAACCGCGACTGGTTCGAGCACCACTACCCGGGCGACTTCATCGTCGAGTACATCGGACAGACCCGCGGCTGGTTCTATACCATGCACGTGCTGGCCACCGCGCTGTTCGACCGGCCGGCGTTCCGCAACTGCCTCAGCCACGGCATCCTGCTCGGCTCCGACGGGCGCAAGATGTCCAAGAGCCTGCGCAACTACCCGGACGTGTACCACGTCTTCGACGCGTACGGCTCGGACGCGATGCGCTGGATGCTGATGTCCTCGCCGGTGCTGCGCGGCGGCGACATGCCGGTGACCGAGGCGGGCATCCGGGACGCGGTGCGCCAGGTGTTGCTGCCGCTCTGGAACGTCTGGTACTTCTTCTCGCTCTACGCCAACGCGGACGGCCACACCGCCCGTCGACGCACCGACTCGACGCACCTGCTCGACCGGTACGTGCTGGCGAAGACGCGCGAACTGGTCGAGACGGTCGGCACGCAGATGGACGCCTACGACATCTCCGGCGCCTGTGCCACCGTCCGGTCCTACCTGGACGCGCTGACCAACTGGTACGTGCGCCGCTCCCGGGACCGGTTCTGGTCCGGCGACGCCGAGGCGTTCGACACGCTGTGGACAGTGCTGGAGACGCTCTGCCGGGTGCTGGCGCCGCTGACGCCGCTGACCGCGGAGGAGATCTGGCGCGGCCTCACCGGCGAGCGGTCGGTGCACCTGACCGACTGGCCGTCCGCCGAGGAGTTCCCCGCCGACCACGACCTCGTCGCGGCGATGGACGCGGTGCGCGACGTCTGCTCGGCGGCGCTGTCGCTGCGCAAGGCGAAGGGGCTGCGGGTGCGGCTGCCGCTGTCGACGCTGACCGTGGCCTCGCCGGTCGCGGCGAACCTGCGTCCCTTCGCCGACCTGGTCGCCGACGAGGTCAACGTGAAGGCGGTGGAGTTCTCCGAGCAGGTGCAGACCTACTGCCAGCAGGTGCTGACCGTGGTGCCCCGCGCGCTCGGCCCCCGGGTCGGCAAGCAGGTGCAGCAGGTCATCAAGGCGGTCAAGGCGGGGGAGTGGGAGCTGGTCGACGGCGCTCCGGTCGCCGCCGGGGTCACCCTCGCCGAGGGTGAGTACGAGCTGCGCCTGGTCGCCGCCGACGCCGAGCACTCCGCGCCGCTTCCCGGCGGCGAGGGCGTGGTCGTGCTGGACACCGAGGTCACCCCGGAGTTGGCCGCCGAAGGGCTGGCCCGCGACGTGGTCCGGGTGGTGCAGCAGGCGCGCCGCGACGCCGACCTCGACGTCTCGGACCGGATCGTGGTGGCGCTGTCGGGCTCCGAGGAGGTCCGGGCCGCCGTGTCGGCGTACCGCGACTTCGTGGCCCGGGAGGTGCTGGCCGACACCGTCGACTTCGCCGAGGGCGTCGACGGCTTCGCCGGCGAGGTCGGTGAGGGCGAGCGGGTGACGGTGGTCGTCCGGCGGGTATGACCTGCTGAGCGAGGTGGTCCGGTGGCGTCCGCGCCGCCGGACCACCTGCTGCGATCCCGCGCCACCGGATGGGTGGGGGGCGCGCGCGTCCGCTACCGTGACACCGCCTGTTCACGTACGACCGCCGGAGGACCAGTGCCGCTGCTCTACACCATCGGCAAGCTCACCGTGGCGCCCGCGCTCCGGTTGGCCTTCCGTCCGACCGTGGAGGGGTTGGAGCACATCCCGGAGACCGGGGGCGCGATCTTCGCCGGCAACCACCTCTCGGTCGCCGACGAGCTCTTCCTCGGCACGGTGGTCCCCCGGCACCTGGCCTTCTGGGCCAAGTCGGAGTACTTCAAGGGCACCGGCCCCAAGGGCGTCCTCTCCAAGTTCGTCCTCACCGGCCTGGGCGCGATCCCCGTCGAGCGGGCCGGCGGTCGGGCGGCGCTGTCCGCGTTCGACGCCGCCATCCCCGCGTTGAAGGGCGGCGATCTGGTCGCCGTGTACCCGGAGGGGACCCGCTCCCCGGACGGGCGGCTCTACCGGGGGCGTACCGGGGCGGCCCGGCTGGCGGTGGCGGCCGGCGTGCCGATCATCCCGGTCGGCATGATCGGCACCGACCGGGCCCAGCCGATCGGCGCGCGGGTGCCGCGACCGGGCCGGGCGAAGATCATCGTTCGGTTCGGCAAGCCGCTGGACTTCACCGGCCGGCCCGACGACCGCACCTCGCTGCGGGCGATGACCGACGAACTCATGGCCGAGATCCAGAAGCTCACCGGCCAGGAGTACGTCCCCCGCTACGCGCCCAAGCGGGGCGAGCCCACCCCCGGCGAGTCCGCCGCCTGACCCGACCCGGTCAGCCCTGGCTCGGGGTGATGATCTCGGCGCGCAGGGTGTCCAGCAGGCGGGCGCTGTCGTCGACCGAGAGCCGGGTGAACACGCCCGTGGTGATGCTGCCGTGGTCGACCGAGGTGCAGACCACCACGTCGTCGCCGTCCGAGCGGCCCGTCGCGCAGCGGCCGTGCCGGCCGCGTACGCCGGTGTCCACCTGTTCCGGACCGCCCAGCCCGTACGTGCCGGTCAGCCGGGTCATCTCGTCGTCGGCGTCCGACTCCGGGGTGATCCGGAAGCCGGTCGCGCCGAACACCGTCACCTGCTTGCCGTCGCCGGTGCGGTAGACCCCGGCGAAGACGTCCTCGGAGATCAGGTGCGCCCCGCGTACCTCGGCTTCGAGACGCTTCGCGGTCGCCGTGCTGCCGGTGTCGTCGCGCAGCGTCAGGTCGGCCACCTGGCCGGGCAGGGCGGCGTCGACCGGGTACTGATCCCACATCGGCTTGCCGAACCAGGCCGGGCAGCCGCAGCAGCAGGCCAGGCTGAGCAGGAGCACCCAGGGCCAGCGCCGCCGCTTGCGCACCGGCACCGGGACGTACCCCTTGGGGGCCTGCCAGCCCGGCGGCGGCGTCACCGGCTCCGGACGCCGACCACGGCGCTGCTTCGGCGGCCGGGTCGCCGGCGGTGCGGGAGGGGGCGGCGCCGGTCGGGGCGGCGGCGAGACCGGACGGGGCACCGGCGGAGCCGGGTACGGGTGGGCCGGCGGTGGCGCGGCCCGGTGCGGCGCGGGCGGTGACACCGGGTGGTGCGGCGCGGGCGGTGACACCGGGTGGTGCGGCGCGGGCGGTGACACCGGGTGGTGCGGCGCGGGCGTGGCCTGGTGGTGCGGCGTGGCCTGGTAGGGGCGGGTGGCCGGCGGCGTCGGATAGGACAGCGTGGGCGGCAGCGGTGGGAGCGGGTGGTCCAGCTCCCAGGAGCCGGTGTCCGCGCCTGCCCACGGATCGACCGGGGCGCGGTGCTCGGGCAGGTCGGTCGGGGGTGGCGGCGGGACCGGGGTGGGCTCGGCCGACTCGCCCCAGGTGCGCTTGCGCGGCGGCGGGGGCGGCACCGGGGCCGAGCCGCTCCAGCGCGGCACGGGCGGCGGCTCCGGATCGACCCGGGTGCCGTCCGGCGCGGGCTCGACCCGGGTGGGCGGGACGGCGGCGTCGACACGCGTCGGTGCGGGTGCGGCGGGGGAGACGGGCTCGACCCGGGTGGGGTCCGGCGCGTCGGGTGGGACGGCGGCGTCGACGCGGGTGGGCGCGGGTGCGGCCGGGGAGACGGGCTCGGCCCGGCTCGGCTCCGGGGCGACGGGCTCGTCCGGCCGGTCGGGTTGCCCGTCGGCCGGCTCGGCGGGCACCGGCGCGGTCGGCCGCGCGTCGGCCGGCGACGTGGCCCCGACCTGGTCGGCGGGCAGCTCACGGGTGCCCTCCGGGCCCGTGCCGGGCCCGGCCTGCGGGGGTACGGGAGAGGGCGTCGGCTCGTCGGCGACGGCCGGCTCCCGGCCCGGGTCGGTGGCCGGCGTGCTCCCCTCGGCCGGCCGGTCCGGACCCGGCTGCGGCTGCGGCATCGCGGCAATCTCCTCTCGCGCCGGTCCGAGGTTAGTACCGGCGTGCCAACCTCCGCGATCCGCGTCCCGCCCCGGCCCGGCCGTCGGCCCCCCGACAGGGCCGTACGGTGCGCCGTGGTCGCCGGCCGGTGGACGCGTACCCTTGGGCATCATGAGTGCCCCGTCCACGACGCCGCGCCCCGCCGCGGCCAATTCGATCTGGCCCCGGCTGGAGCCGCTGCTGCCCCAGGTGACCAAGCCCATCCAGTACGTCGGCGGCGAGCTGGGCGCGGTGGTCAAGGACTGGGACGCGGCGACCGTGCGCTGGGCGCTGATGTACCCCGACGCGTACGAGGTGGGCCTGCCCAACCAGGGCGTCCAGATCCTCTACGAGGTGCTCAACGAGCTGCCCGACGTGCTCGCCGAGCGGACGTACGCGGTCTGGCCGGACCTGGAGAAGCTGATGCGCGCCCACGGCGTGCCGCAGTTCACCGTCGACGCCCACCGTTCGGTGCGCGACTTCGACGTGTTCGGCGTCTCGTTCTCCACCGAGCTGGGCTACACCAACCTGCTCACCGCGATCGACCTGGCCGGCATCCCGATGCTCGCCGCCGACCGTACCGACGCCGACCCGGTGATCGTCGCCGGCGGCCACGCCGCGTTCAACCCGGAGCCGATCGCCGACTTCGTCGACGCCGCCGTGCTCGGTGACGGCGAGGAGGCGGTCCTGGAGATCACCACGATCGTCCGGCAGTGGAAGGTCGAGGGCTCGCCGGGCGGCCGGGACGAGCTGCTGCTGCGGCTGGCCCGCACCGAGAGCGTCTACGTGCCGCGCTTCTACGACGTGGACTACCTGCCCGACGGCCGGATCCAGCGGGTCGTGCCGAACCGCCCGGACGTGCCGTTCCGGGTGCACAAGCGCACGACGATGGACCTGGACGCCTGGCCGTACCCGAAGAAGCCCCTCGTCCCACTGGCCGAGACGGTGCACGAGCGGTACGCGGTGGAGATCTTCCGTGGCTGCACCCGGGGCTGCCGGTTCTGCCAGGCCGGCATGATCACCCGCCCGGTGCGGGAGCGTTCGATCACCACCGTCGGCCAGATGGTGCAGCAGGGGCTGGAGTTCTCCGGTTTCCACGAGGTGGGTCTGCTGTCGCTGTCGTCGGCCGACCACTCGGAGATCGGCGACATGTGCTCCGGCCTGGCCCAGCAGTACGAGGGCACCAACGTCTCCCTGTCGCTGCCGTCGACCCGGGTGGACGCCTTCAACATCGACCTGGCGCAGGAGCTGTCCCGCAACGGGCGGCGCACCGGTCTGACCTTCGCCCCGGAGGGCGGGTCGGAGCGGATCCGCAAGGTGATCAACAAGATGGTGTCGAAGGAAGACCTGATCCGTACCGTCGTGACCGCGTACACCAACGGCTGGCGGCAGGTGAAGCTCTACTTCATGTGCGGCCTGCCCACCGAGACCGACGCCGACGTCCTCGAGATCGCGGACATGGCGCACGAGGTGATCCGGGCTGGCCGGGCCGCCACCGGCTCGAAGGACATCCGCTGCACGGTCTCCATCGGCGGTTTCGTGCCGAAGCCGCACACCCCGTTCCAGTGGGCGTCGATGGAGCGGCCGGAGGTCATCGACGGCCGGCTCAAGCTGCTCAAGCAGGCCATCAACGCGGACCGGTCGCTGGGCCGGGCGATCGGCTTCCGGTACCACGACGGCGAGCCGTCGCTGATCGAGGGCCTGCTCAGCCGCGGTGACCGCCGGGTCGGCGCGGTGATCCGCAAGGTCTGGGAGAACGGCGGCCGCTTCGACGGTTGGAGCGAGCACTTCTCGTACCGCCGTTGGGTGGAGGCCGCCGACGAGGTGCTGCCGACCTTCGGTGTCGACCTCGACTGGTACACCACCCGGGAGCGCGACGAGCTGGAGGTCCTGCCCTGGGACCACCTCGACTCCGGCCTGGACAAGGACTGGCTCTGGCAGGACTGGCAGGACTCCCTCGCCGAGTACGAGCAGGACGACTGCCGTTGGACCCCGTGCTTCGACTGCGGCGTCTGCCCGTCGATGGACACCGAGATCCAGATCGGCCCGACCGGGAGGAAGCTGCTCCCGCTGACCCCGGTCAACGGTCTGAAGGTGCCCGCCGGGGACCGCGCCGCCGGGTAGTACGGCGTGGCCGGTGGTGGTCGGTGGTGCCGTTCGGGCCGTCGTACCGGCTGATCACCACAGCCGCCGTACAAGTGCGGCCCAAGCGGCGGCCGGCACCGTGTCGGGCATGCGCCACGACGAGGTACCCGAGGCGAGCACGCTGTTGCTGCGGACCCATGAACCGGGCCAGGCGGCGGCCGCCCTCGGCATGCTCGACCGGTGCCTGGGCGGCATCCGCCCGATCCCGCCCACCGGCGTCCGGGTGGTCACCCTCTCCGACGTGTCCAGCGACGGCAGCCAGGCGCCGGCCGCCGCCTGCCTGCTGATCCACCGACTGGGCGAACCGTCCGCGTGGGTGCCGGCGTTCGCGGTGGACGTCCCGTTCCGTCGGCGGGGCCTCGGCCGCCGGCTGCTGGCCGATCTCTGCCGGGCGCTGCGCGCGGATGGTGCGCGGGAGCTCTTCGTCCGGATCACCGGGGACTGTCCGGGACCGGCCACCTGGCTGGCCGCGCACGGCTTCACGGCCGCTACCGGGCCCCCTCCGGGCCGGCATAACATTGCCGCCACCAGGCAAGACGGGTCGCTCCGGCACTGGCTGGTCAGTGAACTCTGACGAAAGGGGCCGGGATGCCGGGAGGAGGCGCAGCCGAGGCGCCTTGTCCGTCGCTGGACTTCCGGCTGCTCGGCCCGCTGGCGGTGCTCGGACCCGGCCGCGAGCCGCTGGACCTCGGCACCCGCAAACAGCGGGCGGTGCTCGCGGTCCTGCTCCTCGACCCGGGGCGGGTGGTCCCGCTGGACCGGATCATCTCCAGTCTCTGGGCGGACGAGGCGCCGTCCAGCGCGACCGGCACGCTTCAGGCGTACATCTCCCAGCTCCGCCGGATCCTGGAACCGGACCGGCCGCCCCGGTCGGCGCCCCGCGTGCTGCTCACCCGGGAGCCCGGCTACCTGCTCTCCGTCGAACCCGGGCAGGTGGACGCGCTCCGCTTCACCGACCGGCTGGAGGTGGCCCGCGGCCTGCTCGAGTCCGGTGCGACCGGACCGGCCAGCGAGGCCCTGCTGGCGGCGCTCGACGAGTGGCGTGGCGACCCGCTGTCCGAGTTCGCCGACGAGGCGTTCGCCCGGCCGACCATCAGCCGGCTCAACAGCCTCCGGGACGACGCCACCGAGCAGTTGACCGAGGCGTGGCTGTGCCTGGGGCGCAACGGTCCGGCGGCCGCCCAGGCCCGTACGCTGCTCGACCGGGACCCGTTCCGGGAACGGTCCTGGGCCCAGCTCATGCTGGCGCTGTACCGCGACGGTCGGCAGGCCGAGGCGCTGGACGCGTACCGGCAGGCACGGCAGGTGTTGGACGAGGAACTGGGGCTGCCGCCGGGGCCCCCGCTGCGTGCGCTGCACGAGTCGATCCTGCGCCAGGACCCCGACCTGACCGTCGCCGCCGCACCCCGATCTCCCGCCGTGCAGGCCGCCGCGGGAGCGCGGGAGGTGACCTCCCCGTCGGGACCGGCAGACGTGGTGGGCCGGGCGACCCAGTTGGAGTGGGTCGCCGAGCGGCTCGCCGCCACCCGGACGCGACGCGGCGGTCTGCTGCTCGTCTCCGGCCGCGCCGGGGTCGGCAAGACGGTCTTCGCGGAACGGGCCGCCGACCAGGCCGCCGAGGAGGGACTGACGACGGTGTGGAGCCGGTGCGTCGAGGGCAGTGCCGCGCCCGCCTTCTGGCCCTGGATCCAGATCCTCCGGGCGGTACGGCCCGGGCTGGGCGCCGAGCCGCTGGTGGACGCGTTGACCGGCCGGGCGGAGTCGCCGTGGCGAGCCCAGGACCCGGACGCCGCCCGGTTCGCCCTGCACGAGACGGTCGCCGACGTGCTCCGGGCGGCCGCGGCCGACGGTCCGCTGCTGCTGGTGATCGACGACCTGCACCTGGCCGACGCCGCCTCGCTGTTGCTGCTCGGGCACGTCGCGGGGGAACTGAACCGGCTGCCCGTGCTCGTCCTCGCCACCCTGCGCTCCGAACCCGGCGACCTGGGCCAGCCGCTGCGCGAGGTGCTCGGGGCACTGGCCAACGTGCGGGGGGTCGAACGGATCGGGCTGCAGCCGTTCACCGACCGGGACGTCGCCGACTACCTGCGGTTCGACACCGGCGTGGCGGCCCGTCCGGAGGTGGTCCGGGCGCTGCACGAGCGCACCGGCGGAAACCCGTTCTACCTGAAGGAACTGCTGCGCCTGCTGAGCAGCGAGCATCCGGACGGTTGGGGCAGCGCCGACGTGGCGGCCGAGTCGGCGGTACCGGAGAGTGTCCGCGATGTCATCAGCCGCCGCGTCGCCCGGCTGCCGGACGGCACGCAGGCGCTGCTACGCGCGGCGGCGGTCATCGGCCGTGACGTCGACGTGGTCCTGCTGGAGACCACCGCCGGCATCGACAACGAGCAGGTCATGGGCCTGCTGGAGCCGGCGGTGGCGACCGGGCTGCTGGTCGAGGTGCCCGGCCGGTGGGACTACCGCTTCGCGCACGCGCTGGTGCGCGACGCGCTCTACGCCGAGCTGAACCGGTTGCAGCGGGCCCGGATCCACCGGCGGGTCGGCGAGGCCCTGGAGACGCTGCCGACGGCCGACGAACCGGCCGTCACCGGCCTGCTGGCCCACCACTTCGCCGCTGCCGCCCGGATCGGCGCGGCCGACAAGGCGGTGACCTACGGGCGGCGCGCCGCCCGCCTGGCCGCGGCCCAGCTCGCCTACGACGAGGCCGTCGCGTTCCTGGAGGCTGCCCTCGGCGCCCTCGACCCGACGGTGGCCGACGCGGCGCGGCAACGCTGCGAGGTGCTGATCGAGCTGGGCCGGGCCCGGCGGCTGACCGGTGATGTCGTCGGCGCGCGGGCGGTGCTGGACGAGGCGGTCGGGCTGGGCACCCGGCTCGGCGACGACGCGCTGGTCACCGAGGCGGCCACCGTGTTCGGCGGCGTCACGCTCTGGAACTGGCGGTCCTACGGGCACGTCGACCAGCGCATGGTCACCATCCTGGAGCGTCAGGTCGACCGGCTCGACCCGACCGAGCGGGTACGCCGGGCGGAACTGCTCGGCACGCTCGGCGTGGAGCTCTTCTACGGCGACCGGCAACCGGACGGGGAGCGGATGGCCGAGGAGGCCGTGGCGCTGGCCCGGGAGAGCGGGGACGTCGAACTGCTGGCGCGGACGCTGAACAACTACTGCGTGGCAGCGTGGACGCCGGACCGCGGTGAGCCGCGACTGCGGGCCGCGAGCGAGATGCTCACCCTGGGGCCGCTGCCCCGTCGGGTGGAGATCATCGCGCGGATGCACCGGATGATGGTGCTGATGAACCGGGGCGAGCTGTCCGCGTACGACATCGATCTGGCTCGCTGCCGGGATCTGCTCGCCGAGGTCCGGATGCCGGAGCTGGTCGCTCAGGTCACCTACGCCACCGCCGGTCGGGCCCTCGTCGACGGCCGGTGGGCCGAGGCCGAACGGCTGATCGCCGATGCGGTCGGCGAGCACCGGCGGACCAGCATGTGGGGGGCGCAGTGGATCCGGCTGATGCTGCTCTACACGAGCCGCCGGTTCCAGGGCCGCCCGGGCGATCTGCTGGACGAGCTGGTGGTCGCGGCCGACGAGCCGGGGTTGGAGCTGCTGCGCCCCACGGTGGTGCTGGCCGCCTGTGAGTCGGGTGACGAGCCGCTGGCCGGCAAGCTGATGGACCGGTGGGGCACCGCGGTCCGCCGCGACTGGGCGTGGGACATCGTCAGCTACCAGTGGGCGCTGGTGGCCGCCCGGATGGGGGTACCCGATCCCGCCGTGCGGTACGACGCGCTGCTGCCGTTCCGCGACGCGTTCGTCACGGTCGGCACGGGCGGAGTCACCTGGGGCTCGAACCGCTACGTCCTCGCCGGCCTGGCCCGGCGGATGGGGCGCGCGGAGGAGGCCCTCGCACACGCGCGCGCCGGCCTGGCCGCCCACCGCGGGCTCGGGGTCGCCCACCTCATCGAGGCGAGCCGTCGGCAGCTCGACGACCTCGGCTGAGCTCGGCGGTCCCTCCGGCGACGCTTGGCCCGTACTTGGAGCGGCGGCCCTAGCCGACGGCAAGGTGGGTCCAAGAGGCGGCTGACACCGTCAGGGTCATCCGGCGTCCCGGTCCATCTCGACCGGCGCCCCGACCCCGAGGAGCAATCGTGTCAACGTTCGTCGACGCCGCCGCCCTGGCCGAGCGGGTCCGCGGACCCGTGTACCTGCCCAGGGACGACGGCTTCGAGCCGGAGATCGCCGCCTGGAACACCAGCGTCGTCCACCGCCCGGCCGTGGTCGTCGGGGCAGTCGACGCCGCCGATGTCGTCGCCACCGTGCGCTGGGCGGGCCGGCAGGGCCTGCACGTCGCGGTGCACGCCACCGGACACGGGCCACTGGCCGCGGCGGACGGTGGCGTCCTGATCAGCACCCGCCGGATGACCGGGTTGCGGGTGGACCCCGAGCACCGGACCGTACGGCTGGAGGCCGGGGTGACCTGGCAGCCGGTGATCGAGGCGGCGGCGCGGCACGGCCTGGCCCCGCTCTGCGGCTCGTCCCCGCTGGTGGGCGCGGTCGGTTTCACCCTCGGTGGCGGGCTCGGGGTGCTGTCCCGGGCGTACGGCTTCGCCGCCGACCACGTCCGGCGGCTGGAGGTGGTGACCGCGGACGGGCAGCTGCGGACGGTCGACGCGGACCACGATCCGGAGTTGTTCTGGGCGCTGCGCGGGGCGGGGAAGGCCCGCTTCGGCGTGGTGACCGCGGTCGAACTGGACCTGGTGCCGGTGTCGCGCCTGTACGGGGGCGGGATCTACTTCCCGGCCACGGCCGCCGCGGACGTCCTGCACGCCTTCCGGTCGTGGGCGCCGACCCTGCCGGAGCAGGCCAGCACCTCGATCGCCCTGCTCCGCCTGCCGCCGCTGCCGCACCTGCCCGAGCCGCTGCGCGGCCAGTTCGTGGTCCACCTGCGCTTCGCCCACCTCGGAGACGAGGCGGAGGGGGCCCGGCTGCTGGCGCCGATGCGGTCGGCCGGCACCGCGCTGATCGACACCGTCGTGGAGATGCCGTTCACGGAGATGGCGGCGATCCACGCCGACCCCACCGACCCGATGCCGACGCACGAGGCCGGCGTGGTGCTCCGGGACCTGCCGGCGGAGGCGGTCGACGCCCTTCTCACGGTGGCCGGCCCCGATGTCGACGTTCCGCTGGCGATGGTGGAGCTTCGGCTGCTGGGGGGTGCGATGGCCCGACCCGCCGCCGTGCCGAACGCGGTCAGCGGGCGCGAGGGCGCCTTCTCGCTGTTCACCACCGCGCCGCTGATGCCGGGGCTGGAACAGGTGGTGCCGGCGGTGGTCCGCGACGTCATCGACGCGGTGCAGCCGTACGCGGCGGCCACCGCACTGGCCAACTTCCACGGCGCGGCCGCCGAACCGGGCACCGCGTACGCCGCCTGGGGGCCGGTGGAGCGGGCCCGCCTCGCCCGGATCAGCGGCAGCTACGACCCGGCCGGCCGGTTCGGCCCGGCCCCGACCCCCGACCACGTCCACGAATCGATGAGGAGCACTGATGAACCGCATCACGTCGAGCCTGCTCGCCGTCTGCCTGGGAGCCACCGCCGCCGCGGTCGGGGCCTCCTCGGCCTCCGCTCACGCTGAGCACGCCGCACCCACCAACCCGGGCGGCCCGATCGGCCGCACCGCCCCCGGCAGCACGTCGGTCGACCTGGCGGTGACCAGGGCGGCGACCGCCCGCTACCACGACGTGGCCACCGCGGTCGCCGAGGGCTTCGCACCCGCTCCGCACTGCGCGGAACTGCCCGGCGTCGGGGGGATGGGCTACCACTACGTCAACGAGGCGAACATGCACGACGGGGTCTTCGACATCACCCGGCCGGAGATCCTGCTCTACTCCCCCGGCCCCGCCGGGCTGCGGCTGGCCGGGGTGGAGTACATGAGCGTCGACGCGGACCAGGACCTGGCCACCGACGACGACCGTCCCACGCTGTACGGGGTGCCGTTCGACGGGCCGATGCCGGGCCACGAGCCCGGCATGCCGGTCCACTACGACCTGCACGTCTGGCTCTGGCTGGACAACCCGGACGGGATGTTCGCCGTCTGGAACCCGCGCCTGAGCTGCGACCAGGGCTGATCCCGGAGGTCGCCGGCGGGGGAGCGCCCGCACCGGGACACGGCCCGCCGTCGGGCGGGCCTCCTGACGGGCCGAGCCGGCGTCCCACTCGTGGCCGGCACCGTGACCTCTGCGTCACCGTGCCGGCCACGAGCGCGTCCGGATGTACCCGACGACCGGTTTCCCGGACTTCCCGGGATTTCCGACCGCCCCGGCTACGGGTCGGACGGACGACTGCGCCAGGATAGGGCGGACACGCAGGTAGCACCCGAGGAGTTCACGATCGCCAGAAAGCCTCAACCAGAGGGCGGGCAGGCGCCGGTCGTCCAGCGCGTCCGGATCCGGTACGCCAAGCGCGGGCCGTTGCGGTTCACCTCGCACCGGGACTTCGCCCGCGCCTTCGAGCGGGCGCTGCGGCGGGCCGGGGTGCCGATCGCCTTCTCCCAGGGATTCACCCCGCACCCCAAGATCTCGTACGCCAGCGCCGCCCCCACCGGGGTGGCCAGCGAGGCCGAGTACCTGGAGATCGGCCTGCGCGAGCCGGTCGACCCGCAGCAGCTGCGCGCCGCGCTGGACGCCGCGCTCTCGCCCGGCCTGGACGTGCTCGACGCGGTGGTCGCCGAAGGGGGCAGCCTGGCCGACCGGATCGAGGCCTCGCACTGGCGGATCGAGCTGCCGGAGGTGGAGCGGGCCGTGCTGGAGCGCGCGGTGGCCGCCTTCACCGCCGCCGAAGAGGTGTCGGTCGAGCGGATGACCAAGCAGGGCCGACGCACCTTCGACGCCCGAGCCGCCGTCATGAGCATCGATGTGATCGGCTCTGCGGAGACGCCTTCCGGGGCCCCGGGCGTGTCGTGTGCGATACTCGAACTGGTCGTGCGGCAGGTCACCCCGTCCGTACGGCCCGATGACGTCCTTTCCGGCCTCCGCGTGGTGGCCGACCTGGAGCCGCCGGTCTCGCCCAGGGTGATCCGGCTGGCGCAGGGCACGTTGACCGCGCAGGGCGAGATCGTGGATCCGTTGGACGCGGACCGCGACGGGGCATCCATCGGGGAACACTGACCGTCGGTCGGTGTTCCAGGCAGGCAGACTTCGGCGGTCGCGCACCTCGCGCGCCCGGCGGAAACACTTTTGCGGCGACCCTGCGTGGCAGCGCTCACCCGCGCCCGGGGCAGCCAGAACTGGAGAACCTCCATGCTCGAGAACGAGCCCGAGGGTGGCGAACGGACCGGTTCACAGCCGGCCGGCGACACCGCCGACAGCACCACCACCGGCAGCAGCCCGGAGGCCCCGCCGACCGAGGCCGCGGAGGCGCCCAAGCGTCGCCGCGCCACCCGGCGCAAGGTCGCCCCGCTGAGCCAGCCGGAGCCGGCGGAGGCGCCCGCCGAGGCGCCCACCGCCGCCGCGTCCGCCACGGACGAGACGCGCCAGGCCGAGGTGATCGCCCCGGTCGCCGGTGAACTGGACACCGCGCCGAAGACCACCCGTCGCCGGCGCAAGGCGACACCCGCGAAGGCGGCCGAGGAGCCGGTCGTGGCGACCTCCGCCGAGGAGACCTCCGCCGAGGTCGTACCGCCGGTGAAGGTGACCCGTACCCGGCGGCGCAAGACCGCCGCCCCGGCCGTGGAGACCCCCGCCGAGGCGCCGTCGACCGCCGAGGTCCTCGCCCCGTCCGGCGAGCCCGTCGAGGTGGTGACCCCGGCGGTGGAGACCGAGGAGCCGGCCGTCGAGGCAGCGGCCCCCACCGAGCCCACCGCCGCCGACGAGGAACTCACCGAGGAGGAGCTCGCCGGGACCGCGGCGCAGGCCGAGGCCACCGAGCCGGCCGCCACCGACTCGGGGGCCGCCGTGCCGGCCGTCGCCGCGTCCGGCGCCGAGAGCCGGGCCGGCGAGGTCCCGCCCGGCGTGAGCGTGCCCGGCGGCGAGCAGCCGGCGGAGCGGACCGAGCCGGAGCCGCGTACCCGCCGGCGCCGGGCCGCGATCGCCGCGCCGACCGTGCTCTTCATGGCCCCGCAGCCGGAGGAGCTGCCGACCTTCCGGGTGGTCGAGCCCGGCCCGGTGGCCGAGGTCGCCGAGGAGGAGCCGGCCGAGACCGGCCGCCGTCGCCGCCGTGGCCGTCGCGAGGCCGAGCCGGTGGAGGCCGCCGAGGTCGAGGAGGAGGAGCCCACCGCCGAGGACGAGGAGGCCGCCACCGAGGACGAGGACGAGGACGAGACCGCCGCCGGTCGTCGCCGTCGTCGTCGTGGTCGCCGGGGCCGTGGCCGTGGCAAGGGTGGCGCCGACGAGGCCGACGAGGAGGAGGGCGAGGAGGCCGCCCAGGTCGAGGCCGAGGAGGCCGAGACCGAGGAGGGCGAGGAAGAGGAGGGCGAGGGCGACGGGATGACCCGCCGCCGGCGCCGTCGCCGCCGCCGGGGCGCCGGGGACGCCGAGGGGGGCGCCGACGACGGTGTGCCGACCGTCGTCAAGATCCGCGAGCCGCGCAAGGCAGTCGACGAGGTGCAGGGCGTCTCCGGCTCGACCCGACTGGAGGCCAAGCGCCAGCGCCGCCGGGACGGTCGCGAGCAGCGGCGTACCCGCCCGCCGATCCTCAGCGAGTCGGAGTTCCTGGCCCGCCGGGAGGCGGTCGACCGGGTGATGGCGGTGCGTCAGCGCGGCGACCGTACCCAGATCGCCGTCCTCGAGGACGGTGTGCTGGTCGAGCACTACGTCACCCGCAACTCCTCCGGCACCATGGCCGGCAACGTCTACCTCGGCAAGGTGCAGAACGTCCTGCCCAGCATGGAGGCGGCCTTCGTCGACATCGGGCGCGGCCGCAACGCCGTGCTGTACGCCGGTGAGGTCAACTGGGACACCACCGGCCTGGAGGGGCGGGCCCGCTCGATCGAGCAGGCGCTGCGCTCCGGCGACTCGGTGCTGGTGCAGGTCACCAAGGACCCGATCGGGCACAAGGGCGCCCGGCTGACCAGCCACATCGCGCTCTCCGGCCGGCACCTGGTCTACGTGCCCAACGGCAACGCCTCCGGGATCAGCCGCAAGCTGCCCGACACCGAGCGCAAGCGGCTGCGCGACGTGCTGAAGAAGCTGGTGCCGGACGGCGCCGGGGTGATCGTCCGCACGGCTGCCGAGGGCGCCAGCGAGGACGAGCTGGCCCGGGACGTCAAGCGGCTCCAGGCGCAGTGGGAGGACATCCAGGCCAAGGCGACCGAGGGTGGCGCCCCGGTGTTGCTCTACGAGGAGCCCGACCTCGTCATCCGGGTCGTCCGGGACCTGTTCAACGAGGACTTCCGCGAGCTGGTCATCGAGGGCGAGCAGTCGTACGACATGGTCGAGTCGTACCTGTCGCACGTCTCTCCCGATCTGGTCGCCCGGCTGCGCCGGCACGTCGGCACCTCGGACGTCTTCGCCGAGTACCGCATCGACGAGCAGATCATCAAGGGGCTGGACCGCAAGGTCTTCCTCCCCTCGGGCGGCTCGCTGGTGATCGACCGGACCGAGGCGATGACCGTCGTCGACGTCAACACCGGCAAGTACACCGGCTCCGGCGGCAACCTGGAGGAGACGGTCACCCGCAACAACCTGGAGGCGGCCGAGGAGATCGTCCGCCAGCTCCGGCTGCGGGACATCGGCGGCATCGTGGTGATCGACTTCATCGACATGGTGCTGGAGTCCAACCGTGAGCTGGTGCTGCGCCGGCTGACCGAGTGCCTGGGCCGGGACCGGACCAAGCACCAGGTCACCGAGATCACCTCGCTCGGTCTGGTGCAGATGACCCGCAAGCGGATCGGCGCCGGGCTGCTGGAGGCGTTCAGCGAGCCCTGCGAGTGCTGCAAGGGCCGCGGCCTGGTCATCCACACCGAGCCGGTGCCGGAGAAGCCGCGCTCCGGCGGCGTGGGGGAGAAGGTCAAGGCGGTCGCCTCGTCGGCGGCCCCCACGTCGGCCGAGCAGCCCGCCACGACGACGCGTCGACGCGCCCGCAAGGGCGCCGCGGCCGAGCGGACGGTGGTGGAGACGACCGAGGCCCCCGAGGTCGCCGCCCCCGCCACCGAAGCCGAGTACCACGACACCATGGGCTACGACCTGTCCCGGTACGAGTCGGAGACAGCGGCCGCGCCGGCCGTCGCGGACGCCCAGGAGGGCGAGTCGGCCCGGCTGGCCGGGGCGGACGACCCGGACGCGCTGGGCGACGGCGACACCGACGAGGAGAGCGGCGAGGGCGGCACCGGCCGGCGTCGGTCCCGCCGCGGCGGCGCCCGTCGGCGTACCCGCCCGTGACCGGCTGACGCACGACGTCCGACAGGGCCCCTTCCCCGGCAGCAGTGCCGGCGGGAGGGGCCCTGTCGCGTCCGGCCGGCCCGGCTACGATCGGTCACCCCCGGCTAGGAGAAGACAATGCGCCGCCTGCTCGCCGCCACCGTGGTGACCACCGTCCTGCTGACCGGCTCCGGCTGCTCCGGCGACCGGGCCGACGAGGCCGCCCCCGCCGGCCCCGCCGGGCCGTCCACCGTCTCGACCGTCCTGCCGTCCGCCCCGGTCAGTGTCGCGCCGGCGGGTGGCAACGGCCCGCAGGTCTGTGCCGAGGCCGAGGCGGCCTCCTCGACGGCTGTGCGGACGTACGTCGAGGAGTTGGGCAAGATGATCGCGGCGGTCGGCGCGAACGACAGCACCGGGGCGGAAACCGCCCGGAAGCGGGCGGAATCGGCGCTGACCACGTGGCGGACGGCGCTGCGGCAGCAGTCCGCCAAGGCCACCGACCCGCAGCTGAAGACCCTGCTGACCGACCTCGCGACCGAGGTGGGCACGCTCGGCACCGATGTCGAGTCGATCGACGAGACCGAGCTGGACCGCCTCCAGCAGCGGCTCGACCAGCTCTGCGGCCGCTGACCGGCGGGGCCGGTTTGGGTGTCGGCCGGTCCATGGCGTACTCTTTCCTGCGGCGCACTTTGGTGTGCCGAGTTCCCGCGTGCCCGCGCCGCCGGTGTCACTGCTACCCGGCGAGTCGCCGTGGGAACGACCGCCAGCAGCCTCAACGACAGGGAGTCCGCCTCCGATGTACGCGATCGTCAAGACCGGCGGCAAGCAGTACAAGGTCGCCGAGGGCGACGTGATCGAGGTCGAGAAGCTCGCCGGTGCCCCCGGCGACGCGGTGAAGCTCACCGCGGTGCTCCTCGTCGACGGTGACGACCTGGTGACCGACGCGGCGAAGCTTGCCAAGGTCGCGGTGTCCGGCGAGATCGCCGCGCACACCAAGGGCCCGAAGATCCGGATCCACAAGTTCAAGAACAAGACCGGCTACCACAAGCGCCAGGGTCACCGCCAGCCGTTGACCCAGGTCAAGGTGACCGGCATCTCCAGCGGGAAGTAGGTCGTCCTCCAATGGCTCACAAAAAGGGTGCGTCCAGCTCGCGTAACGGCCGTGACTCCGCGGCCCAGCGACTCGGCGTGAAGCGCTTCGGTGGTCAGGTCGTCAGCGCGGGTGAGATCCTCATCCGTCAGCGTGGCACCAAGTTCCACCCCGGTGACCTGGTCGGCCGCGGTGGCGACGACACGCTCTTCGCGCTGGCCGCCGGTGCGGTCCAGTTCGGCACCAAGCGTGGTCGCAAGACCGTCAGCATCGTGCCGCAGCAGTAGTTCTGAAGCGTTGCGGGCCGCGGACCTCGGGTCCCGGCCCGCTTCGCATTTTCGCGTGCGGGGGAGAACCTCGCTGGAAGGATTGGCGTCGTGACGACGTTCGTTGACCGGGTCGTCCTGCACATGCAGGCCGGCGACGGCGGGCACGGCTGTGTCTCCATCCACCGGGAGAAGTTCAAGCCCTTCGGTGGACCGGACGGCGGCGACGGCGGGCACGGCGGCAGCGTCTCGCTGGTGGTCGATGCGCAGGTGACCACGCTGCTCGACTTCCACTTCCGCCCGCACCTCAAGGCCGAGAACGGCAAGGGCGGGGCCGGCTCGAACCGGGACGGGGCCAACGGCCGCGACCTGGTGATCAAGGTCCCGAACGGTACCGTCGTGCAGACCCTCGACGGCACGGTCCTGGCCGACCTGGTCGGCGTGGGCACCACCTTCGAGGCGGCCCGCGGCGGGCGCGGCGGCCGGGGCAACGCCTCGCTGGCCAACGCCCGGCGCAAGGCCCCCGGCTTCGCCGAGCTGGGCGAGCCCGGCGACCGGCTGGACGTGGTGCTGGAGCTCAAGAGCGTCGCCGACGTCGGCCTGGTCGGCTTCCCGTCCGCCGGCAAGTCCTCGCTGATCTCGGTGATCTCGGCGGCCAAGCCGAAGATCGCCGACTACCCGTTCACCACCCTGGTGCCCAACCTGGGCGTGGTGCGGGTGGACAACCACACCTTCACCGTCGCCGACGTGCCGGGCCTGATCCCGGGCGCGGCGACCGGCAAGGGTCTGGGCCTGGAGTTCCTCCGCCACGTCGAGCGCTGCGCCGTGCTGGTGCACGTGGTCGACACCGCGACGCTGGAGCCCGGCCGTGACCCGCTGGCCGACATCGACACCATCGAGGCCGAGCTGGCCGAGTACGGCGGACTCACCGACCGGCCCCGTCTCGTCGCGCTCAACAAGATCGACGTGCCGGACGGGCGCGACCTCGCGGAGATCGTCCGGCCCGACCTGCTGGCCCGCGGTTTCCGCGTCTTCGAGGTCTCCACGGCCACCCGGGAAGGGCTCAAGGAGCTCACGTACGCGATGGCCGAACTGGTCGAGCAGTCCCGCGCCGCCGCGCCGCCGGCCGAGCCGACCCGGATCGTGATCCGCCCCAAGGCGGTCGACGACCAGGGCTTCACCATCGAGGCCGAGCCGGACGGCTCGTTCACCGTGCGGGGTGTGCGGCCCGAGCGCTGGGTGCGGCAGACCAACTTCGACAACGACGAGGCCGTCGGCTTCCTCGCCGACCGGCTGGCCCGCCTCGGCGTGGAGGAGAAGCTGGCCAAGGCCGGCGCCCAACCCGGCGACCTGGTGCGCATCGGGGAGCGCGAGTTCGACTGGCAGCCCACCCTCTACGCCGGCGCCGACTTCGTCCCCGGCAACCGGGGCACCGACGTCCGGCTGGAGGAGAAGTCGACCCGGGCGTCGGCGGCGGAGCGGCTGGCCGCCCGCAAGGCGCGCCGGCAGCGTCCCGAGGACGAGGTGGAGGCCGCACCGGCGGCCGAGGCGGACGCCGCCGACGACGACGAAGACGAAGACTGGGAGTAGCCCGGTCCCCGTCGCGTCCGGGTCGCCCGCCGGAAACCTCCGCGAAACGGACGCGACCTACCGTGAGCGGATGTTGATCGAGTCCCGTCCCGCCACCGATCCCGAGATCGACACCCTCGTCGTCGCCCAGCAGCGGGAGCTGCGCGAGGCCGACGGAGGGCTGGACGGACAGGTCACCGTCACCCACGACGACATCCGCTACCTGGCGGTGGTGGTCGACGGCCGGGCGGTGGCCTGCGGTGGCATCCAGTCGCTGGACGCCACCACCGGCGAACTGAAGCGGATGTACGTCCGGCCGGCCTACCGGGGGCGGGGGATCGCCCGGCAGTTGCTGACCGCGCTGGAGGAGTTGGCCTTCCAGCAGGGGCACTCGGTGGTCTGCCTGGAGACCGGCGTGTACCTGCCGGCCGCGATCGGGCTCTACACCTCCTGCGGGTACGAGCCCATCCCGGTCTACGGCGAGTACGTCGACAACCCGTACAGCGTCTGCTTCGCCAAGCGGCTGCCGGTGGCCGCCTGAGCGACGGGCAGCCGCCGGCTCAGGCGCCGGTCTGCGCGTGCGCCGCGGTGACCGGCTTGGACTCCGGCGAGGCGTGCTGACGAAGGACGATGCTCAGCAGGATCAGCACCCCGACGGCGAGGAACTCGCTCTGCCAGTTCTGCATCGACTGGAACCAGAACTCGCTGCTGCCGAGGAACTCCCACGCGCTGATCGGCGCTGCGCCGCTGGAGAGAGCCTGCTGCTCGTTGTACTCGGCCAGCCCGCCGAGCAGGTGGCCGACGAACGAGCCGAGGAAGATCAGCAGCAGAGCCAGGGAGAGGCTGTTGCGGTAGACGACCAGCGGGAGGCCGCCGACGCGTACCGGCCAGGGGGAGCCCGGGCCGGCCCGGCGGGCGTCGTCCTCGGGGCGGTCGGTCTGGTCCTCCGGCTTGGACCCGGCCGAGCCCTTCTGCACCAGGTAGGCGGTGAGCAGCACGTACCCGCCCATCTGGAGGAACTCCGACTCCCAGTTCTCGAAGACGGACTCGGCGAAGTGCCCACTGCCGAGGTATGCCAGCCAGTCGATCGGCGCGGCGCCGTACTCAGTCAGCTCCTCGTTGTGGGTCTGCCAGCCGAAGACGCTCTGCAACGCCAGGAAGACGACGAACGCCCCCAGCATCGTCACGCTCAACGCGTTGTCCCGGATCCACCGTGGCATCGTGACCTCCTCGTCGCCACGCCTCGTCGGCTTCCCGGTGCCCCGCCGACGATCCGATCAAACTCGGACACACCGGGCGCTCCGGGCGGGCGTGGCGGGCCGGCGGCTCAGGGGCGGTCGATCGGGGTGTCGAGCCGGCCGCCGGTGCCCGCGTCGTTGGACACCAGCAGGCCGAGGGCGAGCATGCCGAAGCCGAGCACCAGGTGCAGCCAGTTGTCGGCGTCGTTGACGGGGATGAAGTTGGCCGCGCTCTCCCGGTCGATGGCGAAGCCGTACAGCCAGAGCGCCAGGTAGAGCGCGCCGCCGCCGGCCAGGAAGAGCCGGGCGCCGGCGACGGTACGGGCCAGCGCCAGCCCGGCCAGGCCGAACAGCAGGTGCAGCAGGTTGTGCAGGACCGACACCTGGAACAGGCCGAGCAGCTTCGCGTCGGAGTGGTGCCCGGCGAAGGTCATGTCCCCGTACCCGGTGGTGACGCCCGGGACGAAGCCGAGCACGCCGATCAGGACGAAGATCGCGGCCACCGCGGTGGCGGCCGTCCGGAGCCTGGGCTTCGGGCCGGCCGGCGCGCGCCCACGCACGTCACGTGCCATCGCTGATCACCTCCGTGAGCGCTGCCGACGGTAGCCGGACACTCCTCACATTCTGTGACCGACGGACCGCTCGCTGTGGAGAAATGGCGAATCAGGCATGGACCAGACGGCCGGGGGTAGGTGAAGAGTCGCGCCGACGTGACGGTCGGCGAGATCCCCCCAGCGCACAAACCGCGACGAAACGTCCGAGCGGAAGGGAAACCATGACTTACGATCTCTCGCCCACGTCTTCCACGTACGGGCACGAGCACAGCACCAACGGCGGTGGCGTCCGGGACCAGGCCCGTCAGGTCGGCTCCGAGGCCGCCAACGCGGGCGGCGCGGTCGCGCAGACCGCCAAGCAGCAGGGCAAGGAGGTCGTCGGGGAGGCCCAGCGCCAGGTCCGCAACCTCTACGGCGAGGCCCGTACCCAGGTCGCCAGCCAGGCCGGCGACCAGCAGCGCCGGGCCGCCGGCGGGCTCCGCTCGCTGGCCGAGGAGATGCGCTCGATGGCCCAGAACGGCGGACAGGCCGGCCCGGTCACCGAGCTCGCCCACCAGGCCGCCGACCGGGTGCACGGCGTCGCCGGCTGGCTCGAGGCGCGTGAGCCGGGCGACCTGCTCAACGAGGTGAAGACCTACGCCCGTCGCAACCCCGGCACCTTCCTGGTCGGCGCGGCCCTGCTCGGCGTGGTCGCCGGCCGGCTCACCAAGGGCCTCACCTCGGCCTCCGACGACTCCACCGGCGGCTACGGCTCGACCAACGGCTACGACCCGGACCGCACCGCGGTGATCCCGACGCCCCCCGCGCCGCGCGCGGTGCCGGACGCGACCCCGCCGGGCGGCTACCTCGACCCGACCCCGGGCAGCTACGCCGAGCCGGACCCCGGCTACTCGGCCTACCCGGACCGCGGCACCAGCACCAGCTACGCCGACCCGGCGGGCGGCGTCGGCCAGCCGCTGCCGCCGGTGACCCAGACCGACCCGCTGCCGGGCGTGCCGTCCAGCGGCACCACCCGTCCGTGAGCGACCGAGACATCCGAAGGGAGGCGACGGCATGAGCGTGCCGACGCAGTCCGGAATGGACACCGGACACCACCCCGCGGGTGCCCCGCACACCGCGGACGAGGTCAGGGGCAGCTCCCTCGGTGAGCTGATGCGGTCGGTCACCACCGACCTGTCCACCCTGATGCGTCAGGAGGTGGAGCTGGCCAAGGCCGAGATCCGCCAGGAGGGCAAGAAGGCGGGCAAGGCCGCCGGGTTCTACGGCGGCGCCGGCTTCGGCGGCTACATGGTGGCGTTGTTCGTGTCGATCGCCGTGTGGCAGTTCCTGGACAACGTCATGGACTCGGGCCTGGCGGCGCTGATCGTGGCCGTCGTCTGGGCCGGGGTCGCCGCCGTCCTCTACTCGAAGGCCAAGAAGAACGCGGAGCGCATCCGCGGCCTCAAGCAGACCAACGACAGCGTGCAGCGCATCCCCGACGCGCTCAAGCCCCACCCGGAGGGAGTCACCCGATGAGCACCGATCCCGCCCAGATCCGCCGGGAGATCGAGGCCACCCGTAACAGCCTCAGCTCCGACGTGGACGCCCTGGCGTACAAGGTGAGCCCCGGCCGCATCGTCGACGACCGCAAGCAGCGGGTGCGCAGCGCCCTGCACAACGTTAAGGACAAGGTGATGGGAAGCGCTTCCGACCTCGGCCACAGCACCGGCCACGCCGCCCACTCGGTGGGGGGCCACGCCTCCTCGGCGGCCTCCACGGTGAGCGACAAGGCGCACTCGGCGGCGGCCACCGTCGGTGACGCCGCGCACCGGGCGCCGCAGGTGATCCGGCAGAAGTCCGAGGGCAACCCGCTGGCCGCCGGCCTGATCGCGTTCGGCGTAGGCATGCTGGTCTCCTCGCTGGTCCCGGCGACCCGCCGTGAGCAGGAGCTGGCCGCCCAGGTCAAGGAGAAGGCCACCGAGCACAGCGGCGTGGTCAAGGAGAAGCTGGGCGAGGTCGCCACCGAGCTGAAGGAGGAGCTGCGCGAGCCGGCGCAGCACGCCACCGAGTCGGTCCGCTCCACCGCCCAGGGCGCCGTGCAGAACGTCAAGGACGACACGAAGTCCGCCGCGCACGACGTCAGGGACCAGGCCCAGCAGTCCCGCGAACAGGTCCGCTACTGAAGGAAAGCACCGCACAGCTCGCGGCCACTCCCGGCGTCCGCCGGGGCGTGGCCGCGAGCTTTCGCGTGTACCGGGTCAGGCGCGGGTCACCAGGTCGGCGCCGACCCAGGCGACGAGGTCGCCGGACTCGACCGGGGTGAGCCGGCGGCGCAGCAGCCGGGTCGAGTGGGCGGGCCGGCGGACCCGGTGGCCGGCGTACCGGACCCCGCCGCGCAGCAGCCGCCGGCCCAGCGCGAGCCAGGAGCACAGACCCCGCTCCAGTAGCCAGACCGGCGCCGCCAGCGAGGTGCGGGCGGGGAAGACGCGGGCCCCGCCACCCCGACGCCGGCCCGCCTCGGCCACCGCCACCGCCGTCGCGGCAGCCGTCAGCAGCAGGCCGGGCCGTCGGGCCGCCAGCGCGACCGCCACGCCGGGGAGCACCGCCAGCGAGACCAGCAGCCGCCCGGGCTGGGCCAGGTCGTCGTACGCCTGGCGGACCCGCTGGCCCCGGAAGTGTGCCGCGGTCGGCGGCAGCCGGCGGACGAACAGCCAGGCCGGGGCGGTCTCGGTGCCGCCGTACGCCCGCACGGTGCGGACCAGCTCCAGGTTCTCGAAGAGCACGTCCGGGTCGTATCCGCCCATTGCCCGGAAGGTGCTCCGGCGCACCGCCAGGGTGCCCGGCCAGTCGGCGGCCAGCGCCCGGTTGAGCAGCGTCCGGCCGGTGTCCCACCACGCGTGCCAGGGCAGCGGGTCGAAGTAGTTCTGCGGGCGGACCAGATCGAACTCGTCCAGCAGCCGGTGCGCGGCGCGCAGCGCCGGCTCGTCGTACCGGACGTCGTCGTCGGCGATCACCACGTGCTCGTGCCGGGCCGCGGCGACCCCGGTCAGCACGCCGAGCACCTTGCCGTTGATCCCGTGCAGCGCCGGGTCGACCGGCAGGTGCCGGACGATGCCGCGCCAGGCGGCGGCGTGCCGGCCGTGGGCCTGCGGCGGGGAGCCGTCCACCACCGTGACGTCGACCAGGCGGGACAGCCGCCGGAGGTAACCGGTCAGCTCGGCCAGGCCGGTGTCGTCGGACCAGCGCAGCGGCAGGACGTACTCGACGGGCAGCCGTGGCGTGAGATGGATCCTGGTGGTGTCGAACTCGCAGGCCGGTCCGCCGTCGGCGAGGGCCACCAGCCGGTCCACGGCGGCGTCCGGATCGAGGTGGGCGAAGGCGGTGTCGTGGACGTCCGCGGGGATGTGCCGGCCGTACTCGCTCGCGTCGAAGGGCACCGTCGCCTCCTGAAGCCGTGGTGCTGCGGCATGCCCACGGCCGGACCGGTCAAACCGGTTCGTTTCGAGCGATCGTGGACGGGTAGCGCTCCGTCATGCGGGTGTCCATCCCGGGCGCCCGGGTGGAGGAGACGTGATGACCAGCAACGCGACGAGGTGGGCGCTGCTCGGCGCCACCACGGTGACCGCGCTCGGCGTCGGCCGGGCGGTGGCCCGCAGACGGCGGCGCCACCAGCCCGACCGGCAGGGTGGCTGGTACGTGGTGCGGCGCGGAATCACCGTGGACCGGCCGATGGACGCCGTCATCGGCTTCTGGACGGACCGGGAACGGCTGGACCGGGCCCTGGCCGAGTGGGCCACCCTGGAACAACTCGACGACAACCGGTGGCGCTGCGTGGCGAGCGACCCGGCCGGCGGCGGCACCGAGTGGCGCGCCGAGATCGCCGTCGACGGGCCGGGCCGGCTGAGCTGGCGGGTCGACGAGGGGCCGGTGCCGCAGCAGGGGCACGTCGACCTGGTGCCCGCGCCGCAGGGCCGCGGCACCGAGATCCGGGCCGAACTGCGCTACCGCGCCGGCGGCCCGCTGCGCCGGCTCCTCGGCCTGGTCGGCGGGGACGAGCCCGACCTGGGGCTGCGGGACGCGCTGCGGCGGATCAAGTCGCTGGTCGAGACCGGCCAGATGATCGACACCCGGCACGACCCGTCCGGGCGTGACGCGGCGCAGGAGAAGGTGACCGACAAGGTCCGCGAGCGGTTGACGACGGGGGGACGGGCGTGAGGGCGCTCTGCTGGGAAGGGGTCGGCAAGCTCGCGGTGCGGGACGTGCCCGAGCCGGGCATCCGCGCCGAGGGGGACATCATCGTCAAGGTCCGGGCCAGCAGCGTCTGCGGCTCCGACCTGCACCTGATCAACGGCTACCTGCCGGCGATGCGGGAGGGCGACATCCTCGGCCACGAGTTCATGGGCGAGGTCGTGGAGACCGGACCGGGTGTGCAGCGGCTGCGGGTCGGTGACCGGGTGGTGGTCGGTTCCGTGGTGGCCTGCGGCGGCTGCTGGTACTGCCGTACCGAGCAGTACTCGCTCTGCGACAACTCCAACCCGCAGCCGGTCCTCACCGAGAAGCTCTGGGGTCACTCGCCGGCCGGCATCCTCGGCTACTCACACGCCGCCGGCGGCTACTCCGGCAGCCACGCCGAGTACATCCGGGTGCCCTTCGGCGACGTCGGCGCGTTCAAGGTCCCGGACGGGGTGGCCGACGACGCGGTGGTCTTCGCCGCCGACGCCATGCCCACCGGCTGGATGGCGGCGGACTTCTGCGCGCTCAAGGGCGGCGAGGTGGTCGCCGTCTGGGGCGCGGGCGGGGTCGGTCAGATGGCCGCCCGTTCCGCGCAGATCCTCGGCGCGGAACGGGTCATCGTCATCGACCGCCTGCCCGAGCGGCTCGCCACCGCCGCCGACCGCCTCGGCGTGGAGACGATCAACTACGCCGAGACCGACGTGCTGGAGGCGCTGCGGGAGATGACCGCCGGCCGGGGCCCGGACGCCTGCATCGAGGCGGTGGGCATGGAGTCGCACGACGTCGGTCCGATCCACGCGTACGACAAGGCCAAGCAGACCGCCCGGCTCACCACCGACCGGCCCACCTCCGTACGCCAGGCGATCATGGCCTGTCGCAAGGGCGGCACGGTCAGCATCGTCGGCGTCTACGGCGGCCTGGTCGACAAGTTCCCCCTCGGCGCGGCGATGAACAAGGCCCTGGTGCTGCGGATGGGGCAGATGCACGCCCAGCGCTACATCCCGATGCTGCTGGACCGGCTGGCCGTCGGCGAGATCGACCCCGGCTACCTGGCCACCCATCCGATGTCGCTGGAGGACGGCGTGCGCGGGTACGAGCTGTTCGAGAAGAAGCAGGACGCCTGCCTGCGCAGCGTCCTGCACCCCGCCGCCTGACCGTGGGACGGGCGTCGACTCGGTGCGTGGTGGCGGGGTGCCGGCCCCGACCCGACCGCGCCGACGAGACGCCCTTCCCGGGTCGTCGTCGCCCGCCCGGTGCGAGCACGCCGGCCCCGGGTGCGAGGGGCCGGTCGGTCGGTGTTCCTTCCGCACGCTCGCCGGTCAGTCGGTGCGCCGTACGTCGTCGACGAGGAAGCCGCTCGGCGGCAGCGTCGGCATCCGGCTCAGGTCCAGCGCCAGGTCCTGCGGCGGCACCTCGTAGCGCATCGCGGTGGTCAGCAGGGTCACCGCCTGCTTCATCAGCTCGATGGTGATCCACTCACCGGCGCAGCGGTGCCCGCCGAGGTGTTCGCCGCCGCCCTGCGGCACGAAGCCGTACGGGTCGTCGCGCCAGCCGGTGAAGCGTTCCGGGCGGAACCGCTCCGGCTCGGGCCACAGGTCGGGGTGGTGGTTGGTGCCGTACAGGTCGAGCAGCACCCGCCGGCCCCGGGGAAAGTGGTGGCCCTGCCAGTCGAAGGACTGCCGGACCCGGGCGGCAGCCACCGGGAAGAACGGGTAGTAGCGGCGAACCTCCTGCACGAACCACTCGGTCGCGTCGTCGTCGCCCCGGACCCGGTCCCGCCACGCCGGGTGGTCGTGCAGGGCGAGCGCGGCGAAGACCACGTACCGGTCGACGGCCACGGTCGGGCGCAGCACGTTGAGCAGCTCCACGGCGGCGATCCGGCGGGGGAGCAGCCGACCCTGGTCGTCGCGGTGCTCGGCGACGGCGCGCAGCGCGCTGCCCTCGAGCGCGGGCAGGGTGCCGACCCGGGCCCGCTCCACGATGCCGGCGATCCAGTGCTCGGCACGGCGGCGGCCGTGCCGGCCACGCCAGTAGCGCGGGCCGATCGACGCCGCGCTGTCGATCATCGCGTGCATCTGCGCGGTGCGGCGGGCCACCTCGGGCTCGGCCAGCGGTACTCCCGCCCAGGCGCAGACCGCCCGCATCAGCATCCGGGCGACCTCGTCGTAGAGGACCACCGGGCCGTCGGCCTCCCAGACCGGGATCCGGGCCCGCCACTCGTCGGCGAAGAGTTGGCCCAGGTGCCGGACCGCGCCGGGCGTCATCAGCGACAGGAACATGGCCTTGCGGTCGGTGTGCGCCGATCCGTCGAGCCCCTGTACGCCGCCCCGGCCGGTCAGCGTCCGCTGCCCCCGCTTCGGCATCGCCCCCGCCCGGCGGAAGCGCCCGGTGTCGTAGAAGAGTTCGGCGGCCGGTCGGCCGCGCAGGCAGATGGTCCGCTCCAGCAGCAACCGGGCGGTGAAGATGTCGCTGCCGTAGCGCTCGCAGCGGGAGCTGACGTACCGGTACCCCTCGCGGAGGAACGCCAGCGTGCTCTCCGGGCTGCGGTCGGCGGGAGTGGCGGACATCCGGCTCTCCTGACACGGTGACGGCGGGTGGCCGCGCGGGTCGGCCCGTCGCCGTCTACCCCGGTCCGCGCCGCCCAATCCCGCGAGCCCGGCGGGGCCGGCCCTGGGGTGTGGGCCCCGCAGGCCGCCACCGTGCTGGCCCCTCCCAGGGCACCGGGAACCTGGTTGGCTCGTCCCCGGGTCGGCCACGACGGCCGGCCACCGGGTCACCACGGGGAGGACCGATGCGGGAGAACAGGCCGCCGTACTGGCGTCAGCGGCGGGTGACGGAGGCGATGGCGCGGGCCGCCGGCACCGGCCCCGACCCGGCGGACGCGCCGCTGCTGGCGCCGCCCCGACGGGTGCCCCGGCCGCCCCGGCACTTCACCGCCCATCTGGGCTTCGAGGCCGCCGGCCCGGAGCAGGCCCGCGAACTCGCCGTGGCGTACGCCGAGGCGCTGAGCCTGCTCCGCCCGGAGCTGGCGCTCGCCGCGGCCGCCCTGTCGCCGGCCGACGCCTGGCACCGGGCCGAGCGGCTCTTCTGCGACGCGCCGGGCCCCGACGGCGAACGGTGCGCCGACGTCGCCGGCCATCCCGGCTTCCACCACGCCCCCGGCCCCGGCGGACTGGGCTGGGGCGAGGGGGACGGGTGAGCCGGGCGGGCCGGTCAACTCAGGTCGAACTCGCCGTCCTGGGCGCCGGCCACGAAGGCGTCCCACTCGGCCTGGGTGAAGACGAGCACCGGGCCGTCCGGCTCGGCGGAGTTGCGCATGCCGATCAGGTCGTCGACGAAGGCCACCTCGACCGCACTGTCGGAGGTGTCGCCCTCGGCCCGCTGCCAGACCGCCCGGGACAGGTCGAAATCGCCCTTGGGGTGCTGACCCATTGTTGGTCCTCCATCGCCACGCGTAATGGGAAGCCCGTCCGGCTCCCCGTCCGGCAGGATAAGCGGATGCCGAGCCTGACCCGTGTAGAGGCGACCGCGCGTCGCGCGCTGATCACCGTCGAGTCCTACGAAGTGGACCTCGACCTCACCGGCGGCGGCGAGCGGTTCCACTCGACCGTCACCATCCGCTTCCGGGCCACCCCCGGGGCGGAGACCTTCGTCGAGGTCAAGCCCGCGGCCCTGCGGGAGGTACGCCTCAACGACCGCGACCTCGACCCGGCCACGCTGGTCGACAACCGGCTGCCGCTGACCGGGCTGGCCGAGGCGAACACGCTCACCGTCACCGCCGAGATGGCGTACTCGAACACCGGCGAGGGGATGCACCGCTTCGTCGACCCGGCCGACGGCGAGACCTACCTCTACGCGATGTCCTTCCTGGACGACGTGCAGCGCATCTTCGCCGCCTTCGACCAGCCGGACCTGAAGGCCCCGGTCACCCTGTCGGTCAGCGCCCCACCGGAGTGGACGGTCGCCGCCAACGGGCAGCTCGCCGACACGCCCCGGCCAGGGCGCTGGGAATTCGCCGCCACCGCGCCGTTGGCCACGTACTTCGTCTCGCTCATCGCCGGCCCCTGGCACGTGCGCCGCGACTCCCACGACGGCATCCCGCTGGGGGTCTACTGCCGCCGCTCACTCGCGGCGCACCTGGACGCCGACCTCGACGAGATCCTCACCGTCACCAAGCAGTGCCTCGACCGGTTCCACCAGCTCTTCGCCGAGCGTTATCCGTTCGGCAAGTACGACCAGGCCTTCGTGCCCGAGTTCAACGCCGGCGCGATGGAGAACCCGGGCCTGGTCACCCTTCGCGACGACTACATCTTCCGTTCGGCGGTCACCGACACCCAACGGGAGCTGCGCGCCACCACGATCGCCCACGAGATGGCGCACATGTGGTTCGGCGACCTGGTCACCATGCGCTGGTGGGACGACCTGTGGCTCAACGAGTCCTTCGCGGAGTACCTCGGCACCCGGGTCACCGCCGAGGCGACCCGCTTCGACCGGGCCTGGACGACGTTCGCCATCCGCCGCAAGGCCTGGGGCTACACCGCCGACCAGCGCCCCTCGACCCACCCGGTGGCCCCCGAGGAGGTCGCCGACGCCGCCGAGGGGCTGCTCAACTTCGACGGCATCTCGTACGCCAAGGGCGCCAGCGTGCTGCGCCAGCTCGTCGCCTGGCTCGGCGACGAGACCTTCCTCGCCGGGCTCAACGCCCACTTCGCCGCGCACCGCTTCGGCAACGCCACCCTGGCCGACCTGCTCGACGCCCTCAGCGTCGCCGGTGGCCGCGACCTCACCGACTGGGCGCAGTGCTGGCTGCGCCGGCCCCAGGTCAACACGCTGCGAATGGAGACCTCGGTGGACGCCGACGGGCGGTGGGTCTCCGCCGCCGTGGTGCAGACCGCTCCCGAGGCGTACCCGGTGCTGCGACCGCACCGGGTCGGTGTCGGCCGGTACGCCGCCGACGGCACGGTGACCCGGATCGAGGTGGATCTCGACCCGGACGTCGACAAGGGGCGCACCGAGCTGGCCGAGCTGGTCGGCGAGCCGGCCACCGGCCTGCTGCTGCCCAATGACGGCGACCTGACCTTCGCCAAGATCCGGCTGGACCCGGCCTCCGCCGACGTGGTGCCGATGGTGCTGCCGGGGCTGACCGACCAGCTGGCCCGGGCGCTGCTCTGGGGTGAGACGCTCGACGCCGCCCGGGACGGGGAACGGCCGGTCACCGCGCTGGTCTCGCTGATCGCGGCGGCGCTGCCCGCCGAGACCGAGGTGATCATCGCGGAGGAGGTGCTCGGCCTCAGCCGTGGGCTGATCGACCGTTACCTCGACCCGCTCGCCCGGGAGGCCGCCCTGCTGCGCGTCGCCGGGGCCTGCGCCGCGCTGCTCGCCGGAGCCCCGGCCGGAGGGTCGTTGCAGCTCGCCGCCGCCCGGGGCCTGATCGCCGCCAGCACCGACACCGGGCTGCTCGCCGGCTGGCTGGCCGGTGACGGCGTGCCCGAAGGGCTGGCCGTCGACGCCGACCTGCGCTGGGCGCTGCTGCTGCGCCTGGTCGTGCTCGGCGCGGCCGGCGAGCCGGAGATCGCCGCCGAGGCCGCCGCCGACCGCAGCGCCGTCGGCGCGGAACGGGCCGCCTGCTGCCGCGCCGCCCTGCCGGACGCCGACGCCAAGCGGGCCGCCTGGGAGATCGTCACGCACAGCACCGAACTATCCAACCGCCTGGTGGAGGCGACCGCGGAGGGCTTCTGGCAGCCGGAGCAGGCCGAGCTGACCGCACCGTACGTGGCCAGGTACTTCGCCGACATGCCGGCCGCCGCGCGGCTGCGTACCGCCTGGGTGGCCGACGGGATCACCAGGCTGGCCTTCCCCCGCTACGCCGTGGCGCAGCCGACCCGGGAGTCGGCCGCGACGCTGCTGGCCCGCGACGACCTCACGCCCGGGCTGCGCCGGTGGGTCACCGACCTGGACGACGACATGCGCCGCGCGTTGGTGGCCCGGACGGCGGTGGCCGCCGCGTCGGCCTGACCGCCGCGCACCGGCTGCGGCGCCCGACCCGCCGCAGCCGGTGCGTCCGGTGGCACCTCGACCGGACCGGGGTGGCGCGTCGCCGTGCGCGCCACCCCGGGGCGTCGGTTCAGCGTCCGGTCGGGCCCGACGTGACCGGGGCGTCCCAGTCGATGACGTAGCGCTGCTCGGGGCCGAGCGTCTTCTCCGGTTTCATCGCGGTCTTCACCAACAGCGGCATGAGCAGCGGCATCAGCGCCCGGGCCAGCGGGCCCGGCGCCTTGGCCTGGTTGATCCGCGCGGCCCGGGCGGCGACCCTCTCCACCCGGTCGCGCCGCAGCCGTTCGAAGGCGGTGAACGCCGACCGGGCGTCGGGCAGGTCGCGCAGGCAGCGGGCCAGCTGCACGGCGCTCTCGATGGCCAGCGAGGCGCCCTGCCCGGAACTGTTCGAGGGCGCGTGCGCCGCGTCGCCCACCAGCACCATGCGTCCGCGATGCCAGCGCCGGACCGACGGCATGATGTGCAACGAGCCCACCACCTGCAACTCGCCGGGGTCGCTGGTCAGCATGAGGTCGCGCCCCGGCTCGTCGTCGGAGTGGGCGGCCCGCAGGGTCCGCATCCAGTCGGCCGGGGACACCGCGCGGGCCTCGGTGAGGCTCATCGGCCGCTCCTGCGGGAGGTTGACCCCCCACCGGGTGCCGCCGCCCGGCTCGGGCCAGTAGAGGTAGTAGCCACGCCGGCCGAAGGTGAAGGTCATGGTGCCGGGCTCGACGTCGACCGCGTGCCGGGCCACCGCCTCGAAGCCGAGCAGCCCGGTGAACCGGGGGCCGGGGTCGTCCGGGTCGATCAGGGCGCGGACGGTCGACCGTACGCCGTCGGCCCCGATGAGGACGTCGGCCGTGGCCGTGCCACCGTCGGCGAATTGGGCCGTGATGCCGGTCTCCGTCTCCCGTACGCCGACCAGGCGCCGGCCGTGCTCGACGACCACACCCTCGGCGGCGGCACGCTCGTGCAGCACCCGGTGCAGGTCGTTGCGGTGCACCACGTGCAGCGGGGGCACGCCCTGAAGACTCGGCAGCGCGATGCGGCGGCGGCCGATCGCCAGCACCGTCCGGTGGATCGGGGTGGCGATCGCGGCCACCGCCCGGTCCGCGTCGACCGCGTGCAGGGCGGCGAGGCCGTTGGGGGCGAGCGCGAGGGTGCCGCCGATGCCGTCGGTGGTGCTGGGGTACGCCTCGTGGACGGTGGCGGTGATGCCGGCGCGGCGCAGCGCCAGCGCGGTGACCGGGCCGGCGATGCCGCCGCCGATCACGATCGCGGTCTTGACTGTCATGGTCCCTCCAGGACTCGTCGGTTGTCGCGCGTGGCGAACCGACCTGGAGAGAGCCCGGCTATCCTCGTGGTTGCCGCTTCGGGCCGGTCACCTCTCCAGGTGCGGTTCGGGGTAAGGGCCCCGGCCTGGTGTTGGCGCACCGTGCCGGGGCCGTCCATCACTCGGTGGTGTCGCTCCCTTCCGGGGCGTCCGTCGACCGGCCCCCGGTCTCGTGGAAGGCCCGCCACTCGTCCAGACCCGGGTAGCTGCCCGAGGTGAGTTCGGCCAGCAGGGCACGGATCCAGGCGGCTTCCGCCTCCTTGACGGTCAGGTCGTAGTCCGACTCGACCAGGAACAGCCGCGGCACGGTGCGCAGGTGCTCGGCGAGCGCCGCACGGCCGGCCCGGATGCCGTCCGCCAGCAGTGTCAGCCGCTGTCGTAGCAGGGTCACCGCCTCGTCCGGGTGCAGGGCGGCGAGCACCGAGAGTCCGGCGCGGAACCGGGACTGCTCCGGGCCCGGGGTGGAGACCAGTTCCCGGGCCCAGTCGACCAGTTCCGCCCGGCCGGAGTCGGTGATGCGGTAGACGGTGCGCTCGGGCCGGCGGCCTTCGCGCACGCTCTGCACGGCCGCGATCAGACCATGTCGGTCCATGTTGCGGACGACCGTGTAGAAGGACCCCCACTTGATCTCCATGTCCTGGTCCTTGCCCCAGGCCCGCAGCGTGGTGGCGATCTCGTACGGGTGCATCGGCCGTTGCGTGAGGACGGAGAGCACGGCCAGGGCGAGCAGGTTCCCGACCTTCCGCTGCTGGGTCACGACCCACTCCCGTCGATGCTCGTACGCGATTACTTGTCGACGAGTATATGAGCGTGGGGCGACGGTGCGGAACCCCGTTCCCGGCGCGTGGCGCGGTGGCCGGTGGACGGGACGGTCCGGTGACCCCGCCCGGTCGCCGGCCGGACCCGGCCTACGATCATCGGGTGGAGGAAGACATCCGGCGGATCGGGATCATGGGCGGCACCTTCGACCCGATCCACCACGGCCACCTCGTGGCCGCCAGCGAGGTGGCCGACCGGTTCGGCCTGGACGAGGTGGTCTTCGTCCCGACCGGTCAGCCGTGGCAGAAGGCGGACGAGCCGGTCAGCCCCGCCGAGGACCGGTACCTGATGACTGTGATCGCCACCGCCTCCAACCCGCGTTTCCAGGTCAGTCGGGTCGACATCGACCGGGGCGGCCCCACCTACACGGTCGACACCCTGCGCGACCTGCACGCGCTGTACGGCCCGAAGGTGCAGCTGTACTTCATCACCGGCGCGGACGCGCTGGAGCGGATCCTCTCCTGGAAGGACCTGGACGAGGTCCTCGAACTGGCCCACTTCATCGGGGTCACCCGGCCCGGGTTCGAGCTGACCGACCAGCACCTGCCGGCCGACACGGTGAGCCTGGTGCAGGTGCCGGCGATGGCGATCTCGTCCACCGACTGCCGCGCCCGGGTCGCCCGGGGCGAGCCGGTCTGGTACCTGGTGCCCGACGGTGTGGTGCAGTACATCGCGAAACGTGCCCTCTACCAGGAGTGAATCCGCCCGGTACGGGTGCCTTCGTCCCCGAAACCGACCAGAACTGACAAGTCGTCTCGCCGCCGGGTGTGAGACGCTTGGAGGGTCGCACGGATGATCGAAGGAGAACGGTGACAGTTTCCGAACGCGCTCACGAGCTGGCGATGGCCGCCGCCCAGGCTGCGGCCGACAAGAAGGCGCAGGACATCGTCATCATCGACGTGGGCGACCAGCTCGCCATCACCGACGCGTTCCTGGTCGCCTCCGCGCCGAACGAGCGTCAGGTGCTGGCCATCGTCGACGCCATCGAGGAACGCCTGCTGGAGCTGCCGGAGAAGGCCAAGCCGGTTCGCCGCGAGGGCGAGCGGGGCGGCCGCTGGGTGCTGCTCGACTACGTCGACATCGTGGTCCACGTCCAGCACACCGAGGAGCGCGAGTTCTACGCCCTCGACCGGCTCTGGAAGGACTGCCCCCAGGTCCCGTTCGTCGACCGGGACCTGGTCGAGGCCGACGCCTCCGCCGCCGAATGACCCGCCTGATCGTCTGGCGGCACGGCAACACCGACTGGAACGCCGCCAGCCGGGTCCAGGGGCAGACCGACGTACCCCTCAACGCCCTCGGCCGCGAGCAGGCCCGCACCGCGGCCCCCCTGCTCGCGGCGCTGCGGCCGGACGCCATCGTCGCCTCCGACCTCAGCCGGGCCGCGGACACCGCCGCCGCGCTCGCCGAGGTCACCGGGCTGCCGGTACGCACCGACGCCCGGCTGCGGGAGCGGCACTTCGGCCAGTGGCAGGGGCTGCTCCTCACCGACGCCGCCGCCCGCTTCCCCGAGGAGCACGCCCGCTGGCGGGCCGGTGACCCCGACCCGGGCGCCGGCATCGAGAGCCTCGACGACCTCGGCAAGCGGGTCGGCGAGGCGTTCTCCGACGCCGCCGACCTCGTCGCCGGCGGCACTGTCGTGGTCGCAACCCACGGCGGCAGCGCCCGTCAGGGCGTCGGCAACCTGATCGGCTGGGACCACTCGGTGCTGCGCGCCATCGGCTCGCTGGCCAACTGCCACTGGACCGAGCTGCGCAACAACGACGCCCGGGGCTGGCACCTGCGGGCGCACAATGTCGGCCTGATCACCCGCCCGGCACTCGCCGAGCCGGTCTGAGTCGTCCGGCCCGGGCGCTGCACCGCGACATCGGCTAGCGTGCCGGGCATGCCCGTCGCGGTCGTCACCGACTCCACCGCCTACCTCCCGCCCGAGCTGGTGCAGGCGCACCGGCTGACCGTGGTGCCACTGACCGTCGTGCTCAACGGCGCCGTAGGGCTGGAGGGGGTGGAGGTCTTCCCGGCCGACGCCACCCGGGTGCTCGGTGGCCGGCGGGTTTCCGTCAGCACGTCCCGCCCCGCCCCGGAGCAGTTCGCCCGGACGTACCGGGAGCTGCTGGCGGCCGGCGTGGACGGGATCGTCTCGGTGCACCTGTCGGCGGAGCTCTCCGGCACCGTCGAGGCGGCCCGGCTCGCCGCCGCCGAGATCGGCGACCGGATCGAGGTGGTGGACAGCCGCTCCACCGGCATGGGCCTGGGCTTCCCGGTGCTCGCCGCCGCCGCGGCCGCCGAGGCCGGGGCCGAGCTGGTCGCCGTCCGTGACGCGGCCGCCGACGCCGTGGGCCGGACCACCATCTTCTTCTACGTCGACACGCTGGAGTTCCTGCGCCGGGGCGGTCGGATCAACGCGGCGGAGGCGCTGCTCGGCACCGCCCTGTCAGTGAAGCCGATCATGCACATGCCGGACGGGGCGATCGTGCTCCGGGACAAGGTGCGCACCGCCAGCCGGGGCGTGGCCCGCCTGGTCGACCTGGCCGTCGAGGCGGCCGGGGACGCCGACGTCGACCTGGGCGTGCACCACCTCGCCGCACCGCAGCGCGCCGAGCAGCTCCTCGAGGCGCTCACCGCTCGGTTCGGCGACCGGCTGCACGACACGTACGTCTCCGAGGCCGGTGCCGTGGTCGCCGCGCACGCCGGGCCCGGCCTGGCCAGTGTGGTCGTCCACCGCCGCCCCGATCCGGCCTGACCTACCGACCCGCCGCCGCTCTGATCCGGCCTGACCTGCCGACCCGCCGGTCGCCGGTCCGGCCGGGCTGCTCAGCCGGTTGCGTGGCCGCCGACTGGGTCAACGGGGAGCCTGCGGTGCGACAGAGACGCGGGCCCGGACCGGAAGGCGGCTGGCCTCGTAGCACATCATCGCTTGATCAGGCGGTTGTCCACAGGGCGTCCGGCCGTCCACAGGGGGCGGTCGACGGCCGGTGACGACCGTCGCGGCTTTCGTAGCCTCGCCCCGTGTCGGACGACGAGGAGACGATGGTGCGGCGGCGGCTGCTCCGGTTGGCCGAGGCGGTGCCCGGGGGAGTAGCGGCGCCGCCACCGGGCCCGGGTGCGCCGCTGCCGGCGTCAGGTGCCACAGACGGGCCCCGGGGATCCATCGGTCGGGCAGCGCCGACCGTCGCCGCCGGCTCGCCCCGACGGAGACCGGGTGAACCCGCCGCCGGCGCCACCGGCACGCCCCCTGCCAGGCCGAGCGGGCCCGGGGACCGCGACACGGGATGGCCCTGGGTGGGCAGGGGCGGCGACCTGGGCGGGCCGCTCCCGGCCGCCGCCACGGTGCTGTCCGCGTCACCGCCCTCGGCCGAGGGCTCGCACAGCGCGGGCGGACCGGGTGGCCCAGCCCCGGCGACCGGGACGGTCCGCCACGCGGCGGCGGACGACGAAACGGCCTGGCCGGCGGAGGTGGCCGATCCGGTCGGCCCGACCGGCGGTGGGGTGGCCACGCCCTCCGGTCACCCCGGCCGGACGGGTCCGCCCGGCGGCGACCGCCCTGCCGCGCCCGGCGATCGCACCCTGCTCGGTGGCGACCGTCCGGCCGCGCCCGGCGATCGCACCCTGCTCGGCGGGGAGCGCCCGGCCGTGTCGGCCGGCGACGCCCCGGTGCTCGGGGGTGGAGCGCCGGTCCGGGTGCACTCCCGGCTCCCCGGACCGGGGGCGTTCGACCCGGGGCGGCGGGGGGTGCGGGCGCTGGCCGCCGTCGCCGTGGTCGTGGTGCTCGGCGCCGGCTTCTGGGCCTGGCGGTCCCGCCCCCGCGCCGAGCCGGTCCGTCCCCCGGGGCAGGCGGTGCAGGTCACCGCTCCGGAGACGTCGAGCGGGCCCGACGCGTCCGCGAGCCCCGCCGGTGAGTTGGTCGTCGCGGTCGCCGGCAAGGTACGTCGTCCGGGCCTGGTCCGGGTGCCGTCCGGCGCGCGGGTGGCCGACGCGGTGCAGGCGGCCGGCGGTGCGCTCCCCGGTGTGGACGTCGCCCTGCTCAACCCGGCCCGCAAGGTCACCGACGGTGAGCTGATCCTGGTCGGCGTCGCGGCGCCACCCGGCCAGCCCGCCGCAGCCCCGCCGGCCGCCGGTACGGCTCCCGCTCCCGGCCAGCCGTTGAACCTGAACACGGCCACGCTGGCGCAGCTCGACGCGCTGCCGGGGGTGGGCCCGGTGCTCGCCCAGCGCATCCTGACCCACCGGGACCAACAGGGCGGCTTCCGGTCGGTGGGTGACCTGCGGCAGGTCGAGGGGATCGGCGACGCCCGGTACGAGCAGCTCAAGGACCTGGTGACGGTGTGAGCCGCCGGACCCCGGGTGACAGCGTCGTCCACACCGCTGCCGAGGCGCCGGACCTGCGGCTGGCCGGGCTGGCCGTGGCCGCCTGGCTCGCCGCGCTGGCCTGCCTGCACCTCACCGCGACGGCGGCGACGCTGCTGGCGGCCGTCGCCGCCGGCCTCGCCACCGTGGCCGCCGCCCACCTGCTCGGCCGCCTCGGCCGGCCCTGCGCACCGCTGCGGCGGTACGGCTGGATCGCCGTCGCGGCGCTGATCGGCGTCGTCTGCGGCGCGAGCGCCACCGCCGCCCGGCTGCACGTGCGCGACGCCGCCCCGCTGCGCGCGCTGGTCGACGAGCGGGCCCGGGTCAGTGCCGACCTCATCATCCGGGACGACCCCCGTCCGGTACGCGGCGCGCCGGGCCGGCCGGCGACTCTGCTGGTCGCCGCCGAGCTGGTGCACCTCACCGGTCCCGACGGCCGCCGGGTGAGCGCCCCCGCGCGGGTGCTGGTGCTCGCCACCGACCCGGCATGGCGGGGGCGGCTACCGGGGCAGCGGCTCACCGCCGAGGGACGGCTGACCGCCCCGCGCGGCGGCGATCTCACCGCGGCGGTGCTGACCGTGCCGGGTCCACCCGCGCCGCACGGGCCGCCACCGTGGCTCCAGCGTGCCGCCGGTACGCTCCGCGCCGGCCTGCAACGGGCCTGCGCGCCGCTCCCCGACGAGCAGGGTGGCCTGCTGCCGGGGTTGGTCGTGGGGGACACCAGCGCGCTGCCGGCCACCGTGGAGGAGGACTTCCGGGCCACCGGGATGACGCACCTCAACGCGGTCTCCGGTTCCAACGTCGCGATCGTCGTCGGCGCGGTACTGCTGCTCGCCCGCTGGGCCCGGGCCGGTCCCCGGGCGGGCGCGGTGCTCTGCGGGCTGGCCCTGGTCGGCTTCGTCGTCCTGGTCCGTCCGTCGCCGAGCGTGGTGCGGGCCGCCACCATGGGCGCGATCGGGCTGGCCGCGCTCGCCGCCGGGCGACCCCGGGCCGCGTTGCCCGCGCTGAGCGCCGCGGTGGCTGTCCTGGTGCTGGTCGATCCGGAGCTGGCCGGGGACGCCGGGTTCGCGCTCTCCGTCCTGGCCACCGGCGGGCTGTTGCTGCTGGCCCCCGGGTGGCGCGACGCGCTGCGGCGGCGCGGCGTACCGGCCGGGTTGGCCGAGGCGCTGGCCGTCCCGGCCGCGGCGCAGGTCGCCTGCGGGCCGGTGGTGGCCGCGATCTCCGGCACGGTGAGCCTGGTCGCGGTGCCGGCCAACCTGCTGGCGGTGCCGGCCATCGCGCCCGCCACGGTGCTGGGCGTGCTGGCCGCCGCCGGGTCGCCGCTCTGGCCGGCCGGTGCGGAGTTCGTGGCATGGCTGGCGAGCTGGCCGGCCTGGTGGCTGGTGACGGTGGCCCGGGTCGGGGCACGACTGCCGGCCGGCACCCTGCCCTGGCCCGGTGGGGTGCCGGGGGCGCTGCTGCTGGCCGGGCTGACCGTGGCGCTGCTCCTGGCCGCCCGGCGGCCGGTGGTCCGGCGACTGGTGGCGGTCGGCGTCGTCGCGGTGATGCTCGGCACCCTGCCGGTGCGCATCCTCGCCGACGGGTGGCCACCGGCCGGCTGGGTGCTGGTCGGCTGCGCGGTGGGGCAGGGGGACGCGCTGGTCCTGCCGGTGGCGGCCGGCCGGGCCGTGGTCGTCGACGCCGGGCCGGAGCCGTCCCTGGTCGACGGCTGTCTGCGGCGGCTGGGCGTACGGGAGGTGTCGCTGCTGGTGGTGAGCCACTTCCACGCCGACCACGTGGGCGGGGTCGCCGGGGTGCTGCGGGGCCGGCGGGTGGGTGGGATCGTCACCCCGTCGCTCGCCGAGCCGGCGACGGGACGGGACCTGGTCGCCGCCGCCACGGGCGCGGTGACGCCGCAGGCGGGGGTGGCGGGGTGGTCGTACCGGGCCGGTGGGGTGGAACTGGTGATCCTCGGCCCGCCGTACCCGCTGCGCGGCACCCGGTCGGACCCGAACAACAACTCGCTGGTGCTGCGGGCCACCGTGGCCGGGGTGCGGGTCCTGCTGGCGGGGGACGCCGAGACCGAGGAGCAGCGGGCCCTGCTGGAGCGGTCACCGCCACAGGCGTTGCGGGCCGAGGTGCTGAAGGTCGCCCACCACGGCAGCGCCTACCAGGATCCGGCGTTCCTGGACGCCGTCCGGCCCGCCGTCGCGGTGGTGCAGGTGGGTGCCGACAACGACTACGGCCACCCCAGCCCGTCGGTCCTGGCCTGGTTGGCGCGGGGCGGGGTCCGGGTGCTGCGTACCGACACCGACGGCGACGTGGCGGTGGTCGCCGGGCGGCACGGGCTGGCCGTCGTGACGCGGGGCCCCGATCCGGCGAGCCGGTGATCGTCGCGCTGACCGTACCGGCCAGGGGGAGTGACTCCCCGTCGTCGTGGCGGCGCTCGGCGTCGGGCGATCGACTCGCCGTTGTCCTGGCGGCGCTCGACGCCGGCGGGTCGCCGGGCGCCGCGACGGTCACCGACCCTGGGCCCCGAGCCGGCGGACCCGCGTCAGCCAGAGTTCCCGTTGGCGGGGACCGGCGTTCTTCATGCCGGCCAGCACGGTGCGCCGGGCCGGGCGGAACCCGCAGTGGCGGAGGAATCCGCGTCGCATGAACCGCCAGAACAGGTCCTCACGGGCGAACAGCGCGAGGAGCTGTGGCGAGTTCTGGGTGTAGATGACCCGGGCGGAGCGTCCCTTCAACAGCTTGCGCAGGTAGGGGAAGCGGTCGAGGTACACGACACCGAAACCGGGCAGGAAGACCCGGTCGATGAACCCCTTGAGCAGCGCCGGGACCGACCACCACCAGCACGGCGTGACGATCACCAGGTGCTGGCACCAGCGGATCGCCTGCTGTGCCTCCACCAGCACGGGTTCCAGCGGCTGCGGATGGGCGAATCCGCCGTGCAGCACCGGATCGAACCGCATTTCCCGCAGGCGGAGCAGGCGGACGTCGTGGCCGCCGGAGCGGGCACCCTCGACGTACGCGCGGGCCAGGGCGTCGCTGAAGCTGCCGGCGTCCGGATGCCCGTCGATGACGAGGATGCGACGGCCGCCCTCTGGTTGGTGGGTCACCCCGGCATCGTCCGTCAGGCACTCGCCGACTGTCCGGCGCTTCGGTGTTCGGCCCGCTCCGAACTCCAGGAGGCGATCACGCACCTCGCTGAGGATTGCGGCGAACATTGGCGGCTTGCGCCCGGCAAAGAGGATAAATGTCTGGATTTGCGCTGAGTGCGGGGTGCGCCGTCGCAGCCGCCGATGACCAGGCCCGATCGCGTCGTGGGCCGTGCCAAGATGGGCGGCGTGACCGCCGCCAGCCTCGCTCCCATTCTGCTCGTCCTCGGCGATGAGGAGCTGCTCGCCACGCGCGCGGTCGGCGAGGCCGTCGCGCGGGCCCGCAGTGTCGACCCCGACGTGGACGTCCGGGAGTACCAGGGCGGGACGCTGACCCCCGGCGAGATCGCCGAGGCGCTCAGCCCTTCACTCTTCGGCGGGCGTCGGCTGCTGGTGCTGCGCGCCGGGCAGGACGCCCGCAAGGACCTGGTCGCCGCGCTGCTCGCGTACGCCAGGAACCCCGACCCGGACGTCCAACTCGTGGTGCTGCACCTGGGCGCCGCCAAGGGCAAGGCGTTCGCCGACGGACTCAAGGCGGCGGGCGCGACCGTGGTGCCCGCGATGAAGCTCAAGGGGCACCGCGAGCGGGTCGCCTTCGTCCGGGACGAGATCCGCCGGGGCGGTGGCAAGTGCTCCGAGGACGCGGCCGAGGCGCTGATCGCCGCCGTCGGCGGTGACCTGCGGGAGCTGGCCGCCGCCTGCTCGCAACTGCTCGCCGACACCGACGGGCGGATCGGCGCGGACACCGTCGCCCGGTACTACCGGGGCCGGGTGGAGGTGACCGGCTTCACGGTTGCCGACGCCACGATGGTCGGAGACGTCCCGGCGGCGCTGGAGGCGCTGCGCTGGGCGCTGCACGTCGGGGTCGACCCGGTGCCGATCGCCGACGCCCTCGCTGACGGTGTCCGCACCGTGGCCCGGGTGGCCGCCGCCGGCCGGGGTGACCCGTACCAGCTCGCCAGCAGCCTCGGCATGCCCGCCTGGAAGATCAAGAACGCTCAGCAACGGGCCCGGGGCTGGACCCCGGAGGGCCTGGTCGAGGCGATGCGGGCGGCCGCCGAGTGCAACGCGGCGGTCAAGGGCGGCGCGGACGACCGGGCGTACGCCCTGGAGAAGGCGGTCTTCTCGGTCGCGGCCGCCCGGCGGGGCGGCGCCCGGTGACCGGCCCCACCCGTACGGCGTGGAGCACCGTGCCGACCGAGGAGGAGCGGTACCGACCGCTCTACGCCCGGGCGCTCGGACTGCGCTTCGTCAATCCGGGTGGGGTGCTCTGCTTCGTCTTCTTCGAGGGCGCCGTGGCGCTCGCCGTGCTGCTCGCCCTGGCCGAACTGGTGAGCTGGTGGGCCGTACCGCTGCTGCCGCTCGCCGTGGCGGTGATGGTGAAACTCAACGACCTGGTGGCCGAGCGGGTGGTGCGGTCGGCGGCCCTCGTCCCGGAGCAGGAGCGGGACCGGTTCCGTCGGCAGGTGGAGCCCGTGGTCGGTCGGGCCCGGGTGCCCCGGGCACTGCCCGGCGTCGTGGTCGCCGGCGAGGTGGTGCCCGGCCCGTCGTGGGACCGGCGGTCGGGGCCGTCGGAGCAGGCGCCGTCGGTGGCGCGCGGCTTCGCCCGCCCGGGTGGGAACCGCGACGCCTGATCCGCACCGGCTCCGACGATCCGCTGCCGCCCCCGGCCCGATCTCCGACCTACTGACCGGTCAGCCCTGAGCCGGTGGACGCACCGCCCTGCTCCCGGATGCGGACAGCCGGAAACCCCGGGGCGGTGGCCCCGGGGTTTCCGGTCGGGTCTGGAGGTCGCTCGGTCAGACCGAGAGCGAGCCGACGCGCTTGGCGATCGCCGACTTCCGGTTCGCCGCCTGGTTGGCGTGGATGACGCCCTTGCTGGCGGCCTTGTCCAGCTTGCGGGTGGCCTCACGCATGAGGACGGTGGCCTTCTCGGCGTCGCCGGCCTCCGCAGCCTCGTGGAACTTCCGGATGGCGGTCTTCAGCGACGACTTGACCGACTTGTTACGCAGCCGGCGCTTCTCGTTCTGCCGGTTGCGCTTGATCTGGGACTTGATGTTCGCCACGCGACAGCCTCGTCTTGATAGCTCGGGTTTCGGTCTGCTTCAGCGCGCGACGAGCATGCGTCATCGCTGCGCGAAGAGCCAGGTTACCAGGTCCGTCGGGACGAGCCAAAACGGCTCACGCCCAGCCCTGCCGGAGGGCCAGCCAGCCGAGCGCCTGCTCCCCGCTGAAGCGCTGGTGCGCCCGCAGGTACGGGGAGACCGGCGGGGTGGCGGCGGTCGCGGCGGCCGGCCCCACCACACCGGGCGCGACGGCGGCGGCCGAGGTCAGGAAGTACCCGGCCAACGCGGCCAACGTCACATCCAGGGCGTCCGGCGGGGCGTCGACCGCAGCCGGATGGGCGGCGAAGAGGTCGTCCACCGGCAGCCCGTCGGCGTACCCGGTGAGCAGCAGACCGACCAGGTCGAACCAGGCGGGGCCGTGGCAGAGCCAGTTCCAGTCGCAGAACCAGGCCCGGCCGGCCCCGTCCAGCAGCACGTTGTCCACCCGTAGGTCGCCGTGGGCCAGGCCGCGCCCGGCGGCGGCGTACCCGGGCAGGCGGGACTCCAGCGCGACCAGGTCGGTCAGCCGGGCCCGGGCCGTCTCGGACGCGGGCGGCATCGGCTCCCGGCCGGCGGCGACCTCGCCCCACCACAGGACGTCGTCGCGGACCAGGTCGGCCAGGTGCGGCAGGCCCGGCGCGACCAGTCCGGCGGGCGGCTCCGCCAGGGCGGCGGCGACCTCGGCGTAGCCGGCGAGGACGGCGGCCAGCTCGGCGGGGGCCCAGGGCAGGCGCGGGATCCGCCCGTCGATCGCGTCCAGGCAGAGCGCGTGCCAGCCGGCGGCGTCCAGCGCCCACCGGGGGCGGGGGACCGGCAGGCCGGCCGGGAGCCGGGCGAGGACGGCGGCCTCCCGGGCGTACCAGTCGGCGAGGTGGCCCTGGTGGACGAGGTCGGCGGCCTTGACGAAGACCCGGCCTCCGTCGGCGGTCTCCAGCACGGCGGCGAACCCGCCGGTGAAGCCCGCCGTCGCGGGCCGTGTCGCCACCACCTGCGAACCCAGCCGGGCGGTCACCGCCTCGCGCAGCCCGGCCGGTAGGGCCGACCAGGTCGGCCGTACGGCCGTCGCGTGGTACGGCACGGGGATCGCGGGCACGTCACCATGCTGCCCGGTCGCCCGGCCGGTGTCGCCTGCGGCACCGGTCCTCGTCCGTGACCGACCGGCGGTGCCCGCGACTCGCCGGGAGGTTCCCGTTGCCCGGGTCGGGGCGGGGCCGGGAGTGGGTCTGGGAGACTGCCAGGCCATGAGGACCGACGACTTCTGGCACCTGATCGACCAGGCCCGGACCGGCGCCGGGAGCGAGCCCGACGCGGTCGCCGCCCGCGCGGTCGCCCTGCTCGCCGAGCGTGACCCGGAGGAGATCGTCGGGTACGCCCACCACCAGCGGCGGGTGCTCGCCGCCTCGTACAAGGTCGACCTGTGGGGCGCGGCCTACCTGATCAACGGCGGCGCCTCCGACGACGGCTTCGAGTACTTCCGGGGCTGGCTGATGACTCAGGGCCGGGCGGTCTTCGCCCGGGCGGTCGGCGACCCCGACTCGCTGGCGGAGCTGCCGCGGGTCCGGGCCGCCTCGCTCAGCGGCGAGGAGTTCGAGTGCGAGGACATGCTGGCGGTGCCCTGGCAGGCGTACCGGAAGGCGACCGCGGCGGAACTGCCGGCGGAGCGCGACCCGGTCGCGGTGCCGGACCTCAACGACTTCTGGGACTTCGACGACGAGGACGAGGCCCGACGGCGGCTGCCCCGGCTGGCGGCCCTCTTCGTCGAGCCGCCTGCGGAGTGAGCCAAGCGCCTGCGGAGTGAGGCAAGCGCCTGCGGGGGTGGGCCGGGCGGCTGCGGGGTGAGCCGGGCCGTCGGCAAAGTGGCCGCCCATGCCGGGCGGCCGCCGCGGTGGCCGGCCCATGCGGCGAGGCCGCCGGCCGGTCGCGTGCCCTCGCCGTGGGACCGCACGGCCGCCGCGGGTACCGGCCGACCCGGCACGGGGCGCGGCACCCAGGAGTGATCGGACCGCGTCCCGAGCGACGTGGGAGCATAGAGGGGGCCGGCGGCGCGCCGGCCCGCTCACGTCAGCCGACCAGAACGGACCGCTGTGCCACCGACGCTCGATCCCGGCGCGAACGCTCCTGGTGCCACCGACCCGGCGCGCATCAGGAACTTCTGCATCATCGCCCACATCGACCACGGGAAGTCGACCCTGGCCGACCGGATGCTGCAGCTCACCGGCGTGGTCGATCCCCGGCTGATGCGCGCGCAGTACCTCGACCGGATGGACATCGAGCGCGAGCGTGGCATCACCATCAAGAGCCAGGCCGTCCGGATGCCGTGGACCATCCGGGAGGGTGAGCGGGCCGGTGAGCAGGCCGTGCTCAACATGATCGACACCCCGGGCCACGTCGACTTCACCTACGAGGTGTCCCGCTCGCTGGCCGCCTGCGAGGGCGCGATCCTGCTGGTCGACGCCGCCCAGGGGATCGAGGCGCAGACGCTGGCCAACCTCTACCTGGCGCTCGAGAACGACCTGCACATCATCCCGGTGCTCAACAAGATCGACCTGCCGGCCGCCCAGCCCGAGAAGTACGCCGAGGAACTGGCGCACCTGATCGGCGGCGACCCGGCGGACTGCATCAAGGTCTCCGGCAAGACCGGCGCGGGTGTGCCGTACCTGCTCGACGAGATCGTCCGGCAGTTCAAGCCGCCGGTCGGCGACGCCGAGGCGCCCGCCCGGGCGATGATCTTCGACTCGGTGTACGACGTCTACCGTGGCGTGGTCACCTACGTCCGGGTGATCGACGGGCGGATCAGCGCCCGTGACCGGATCAAGATGATGTCCACCGCCGCGGTGCACGAGCTGCTGGAGATCGGTGTCATCTCGCCGGAGATGGTGAAGGCCGACGCGCTCGGCGTCGGCGAGGTGGGCTACCTGATCACCGGCGTGAAGGACGTCCGTCAGTCCCGGGTCGGTGACACGGTCACCATCAACTCCCGGCCGGCGGCCGAGGCCCTGGGCGGCTACAAGGACCCGAAGCCGATGGTCTACTCGGGTCTCTATCCGATCGACGGCTCGGACTACCCGAACCTGCGCGACGCGCTCGACAAGCTCAAGCTCAACGACGCGGCGCTGGTGTACGAGCCGGAGACCTCGGGCGCGCTCGGGTTCGGCTTCCGCTGCGGCTTCCTCGGCCTGCTGCACCTGGAGATCATCCGGGAGCGGCTGGAGCGTGAGTTCAACCTCGACCTCATCTCCACCGCGCCCAACGTGGTCTACCGGGCGATCCAGGAGGACGGCGAGGAGGTCGTGGTCACCAACCCGAGCGAGTACCCGACCGGCAAGATCGCCGAGGTGTACGAGCCGACGGTGCGGGCCACCGTGCTCACCCCGAACGACTACGTCGGCGCGGTGATGGAGCTCTGCCAGGGCCGCCGGGGCAACCTGATGGGCATGGACTACCTCTCCGCCGACCGGGTGGAGCTGCGCTACACGCTGCCCCTGGCGGAGATCATCTTCGACTTCTTCGACCAGCTCAAGAGCCGGACGAAGGGGTACGCGTCGCTGGACTACGAGCCCTCCGGCGAGCAGGCGTCCGACCTGGTCAAGGTGGACATCCTCCTGCACGGCGAGCCGGTGGACGCGTTCAGCGCGATCGTGCACAAGGACAAGGCGTACTCGTACGGCACGTCGATCGCCGCGAAGCTGCGCAACCTGATCCCGCGCCAGCAGTTCGAGGTGCCGATCCAGGCGGCGATCGGCAGCCGGGTGATCGCCCGGGAGACCATCCGCGCCATCCGCAAGGACGTGCTCGCCAAGTGCTACGGCGGTGACATCAGCCGTAAGCGCAAGCTGCTGGAGAAGCAGAAGGAAGGCAAGAAGCGGATGAAGATGGTCGGCCGGGTGGAGGTTCCCCAGGAAGCCTTCATCGCCGCCCTCTCCTCCGACTCCGGGGACGGCAAGGCGCCCGGCAAGAAGTAACGCCCACCGATACGACGAGTCACGGCCGGCACCCCCCGAGCGGGCGGGTGCCGGCCGTTTCCGATCCGTGCTCTCAGCTTCCTCTCAGCTCTCCCAGGTTTTTTTCAGCCGCCCGGTGGTCCTGCCGGTGCGCCTCGACACCACCCCTGAGCTGCGATTGCGCGTGCACCGCAGCAAGCGACGCGGGCCGGATGGATCGACAGCGGACGACCCATGGGTGGGTGAGTCGGTTTGGTTTTTCGGGCGGTCGGGAACTTAGCGGTCACGACAGGAACCACACACACCGTGTGACTCAATCTTGAGGAGGAGGGCGACCGTGGAGCTCACCGTTTGGGGCATCATCACCGCGATCGTTGTTGGTCTCATCGTCGGCGCTCTGGGCCGCCTGGTCGTGCCGGGCCGCCAGAACATGCCGATCTGGCTGCACATGCTGATCGGCGTCGGCGCCGCCCTGCTGGGCACCGTGCTCGCCCGTGCCATGGGCATCGCCACCGAGACCGCCGGCATCGACTGGGGCGAGCTGCTGGTGCAGGTCGTGCTCGCCGCCATCGCCGTGGCCCTGGTGGCCGGCGTGGGTCGCCGCCGCAGCGTCACCCACCGGTAATCACCGCAGCGCACGCTCGGCGGGCGCCCGTACCCCTCGGGGACGGGCGCCCGCTCGCGTCCGCGCCGGTGCTCGTCGTCCTCGGCGGCGGGCGGGAGTGCGCCTCCTGCGTCGATCGTCCCCGGGGGCCGGTTTGGGATTCGGCGGCATCGGGAACCTATCGATCACGACAGGAACCACACATCGTGTGACATACCTAGAGAAGGAGGACGGTCGTGGAGCTCACCGTCTGGGGCATCATCACCGCCATCGTGGTCGGTCTCATCGTCGGCGCTCTGGGCCGCCTGGTCGTGCCGGGCCGCCAGAACATGCCGATCTGGCTGCACATGCTGATCGGCGTCGGCGCCGCCCTGCTGGGCACCGTGCTCGCCCGTGCCATGGGCATCGCCACCGAGACCGCCGGCATCGACTGGATGGAACTGCTGGTGCAGGTCGTGCTCGCCGCCATCGCCGTGGCCCTGGTGGCCGGCGTGGGTCGCCGCCGGAGCGTCACCCACCGGTAAGCAAGCGAAACGCTCGTCGAACGGGCGCCCGACCGTCAGGTCGGGCGCCCGTTCCGCGTACCCGGAGGGTGGTTCGCGGGCCTGCCCCGTGCCTCGCCGGCTGCGGTACGGTCGCCTCGCCCGTCGCCACCCCTGTCGTAAAGGAATTTTTCCTACTAGGGTGCGGCAGAGAAGGTTAGTGCCAGACGGCGCGAGGGAGAAGTGGCGTGAACAGGTGGAAGCGGCTGGCTCCGGTCACCGCCGTCGTGGCCTCGGCCGCGATGGTGCTCGCCGGATGCGGAGGCTCGGGCGACGACGAGGCGGCCGACAACAGCAAGCTGACGGTCTGGATGATGGGCGAGGGGAGCGACGCCCAGACGAAGTTCCTCGACGGCGTCGAGACCGAGTTCCGGCAGAAGCACCCGGACACCGACGTGGTGGTGCAGTACATCCCCTGGCTGGAGGCGCCGAAGAAGTTCCAGGCGGCGCTCGCCGGCGGTGAGGGCCCGGACGTCACCGAGCTGGGCAACACCGAGACCCAGGGCTGGGCGGCCCAGGAGGCACTCGCCGACGTCAGCGGCCGGATGTCCGGCTGGGCGGAGAGCAAGGACATCCTGCCCGACCTGGTGCGCAACGCGCAGCTCGACGGCAAGCAGTACGGCGTCCCGTGGTATGCCGGCGTCCGGGCCATCTACTACCGCACCGACTGGTTCGCCGAGGCCGGCGTGCAGCCGCCGAAGAACTGGGACGAGCTGGTCGCCGCCGCCAAGGCGGTGCAGGCCAAGAAGCCGGGCACCTACGGCATCGCCCTGCCCGGCAACTCCGAGCTGCCCTTCTACTCCTTCCTCTGGGGCGCCGGCGGCGAGATCGCCACCAACCAGGGCGGCAGCTGGAAGTCCGGCTACACCAGCCCGGAGGCCCAGAAGGCGGTCAAGTTCTGGACCGACATGGTGACCGTGCACAAGATCGCTCCGCCGGCCGCCGCCGGTTGGAACGAGATCGACGCCCGTACCCAGTTCGCCACCGGCAAGGCGGCGATGGCCTTCGCGGGCAGCTGGCAGGCCAACGCGATCAAGAAGGACAACCCCGAGATCGAGAAGGTCTGGGGCACCTTCCCCATCCCCGGCCCGGACGGCAGGCCGGCCCCGGCCTTCGCCGGCGGCTCGGACATCGCCCTCTGGCAGGACAGCAAGAAGCAGGACCTGGCCTGGGACTACCTGACCGTCCTGCTGAACAAGAAGAACGCGCAGAGCTTCGCCGGCAGCCTCGGCTTCTTCCCGGTCTACTCGGACCTGGTCAGCGGCGGGAACTACGCCAACGACAAGCTGATGGCGGCGTTCGCCACCACCATGCAGAACACCAAGGTCACCCCGCTCACCCCGAAGTGGGTCGAGGTCAGCCGGACCAAGACGGTGACCCAGGCGATGAACAGCTCGGTGATGAAGGGGCAGAAGACGGTCGAGCAGGCCACCACCGACGCGGCCGCCGAGATGGAAAGCATCCTCAACGCCAAGTGACCACGCTGACCGAGGACACCGGGACGGCCGCCGCGCGGGAGACCCCCGCGCGGCGGCGGCCCCGGGTGGACCGCCTGCCGTATCTGCTCCTGCTGCCCTGCCTGGTGGTCATCGGGGTGCTGCTGCTCTGGCCGCTGGGCCAGGTGGTGGCGATGTCGTTCTACAAGCTGGACAGCGTCCGGCAGTTGCGCGGCGACCGCGAGTGGCCCTGGGTCGGGCTGGCCAACTACACCCAGATCCTCGCCGACCCGTTCTTCCGTACGGTGCTGCGCAACACGGTGCTGTTCGCCGCGGCGAACGTGGCGCTGACGATGATCCTCGGCACCCTGGTCGGGCTCCTGCTCAACCGGCTCGGCAGGAAGATGGCCACCTTCGTCGCGAGCTGCGTGATGCTCGCCTGGGCGACCCCGGCGCTGACCGGCACCATCGTCTGGAAGTGGATCTTCGACGACACCAGCGGCCTGGTCACCTGGCTGTTCAACAAGCTGCCCGACGGGCTGTCGCAGGCGCTGTTCGGGCGCAGCGACTGGACCGGCTACGGCTGGTTCAACTCGCCGCTGCTCTTCTTCGCCATCCTCACCCTGGTGGTGGTCTGGCACTCGTTCCCGTTCATCGCGGTGAGCGTGCTGGCCGGGCTGAAGAGCGTGCCGAGCGAGCTGCACGAGGCGGCCCGGGTCGACGGCGCGGGCCCGTGGAAGGTCTTCTGGAAGATCACCTTCCCGCTGCTGCGACCGGTCTTCGGCATCCTGGTGGTGCTCTCCACCATCTGGGACTTCAAGGTCTTCACCCAGCAGTTCGTGCTGGCCGGCGGCACCCAGGACCGGCCCACGTTCATGCTCTCCATCTATTCGTACGCCGAGGCGTTCTCGCCGCCGCCCAAGTACGGCGTGGGCTCGGCGATCGCGGTCATCCTCACGCTGATCCTGCTGGTGGTGACCGGCCTCTACGTCCGGATGGTGCTCAAGCAGGAGGACGAGTAGTGAAGAAGGTCGCCCTCAACGGCGCGGGCCTGCTGGTGGCGCTCTTCGCGGCGTTCCCCGTGTACTGGATGATCGCCACGTCGCTGAAGCCGAACGAGGAGATCTTCTCGACCACGCCGCGGCCGGTGCCGGCCGAGCCGACACTGGCGCACTACCGGGAGATCCTCACCGGCAACCTGATCCCCGGCGTGACCTTCGCCGACTTCTTCCTCAACAGCGTCATCGTCGCGGTGAGCACGGTGGTGCTCAGCGGCCTGGTCGCGCTGCTGGCCGCCACCGCGGTGGCCCGGTTCCGGTTCAAGCTGCGCACCAGTTTCCTGATCATGCTGCTGGTGGTGCAGATGATCCCGCTGGAGGCGCTGGTCATCCCGCTGTTCCTGATGATCCAGCGGCTCGGCCTCTACAACACCCTGCCCAGCCTGATCCTGACGTACCTGGGCTTCTCGCTGCCCTTCGCGATCTGGATGCTGCGCGGTTTCGTCGCCGCGGTGCCCAAGGAACTGGAGGAGGCGGCGGCGATCGACGGGGCCAGCCGGGCACAGACCTTCCGCCGGATCCTCTTCCCGCTGGTCGCGCCCGGACTGGTGGCGACCAGCATCTTCTCCTTCATCACCGCCTGGAACGAGCTGATCTTCGCGTTGACCTTCGTCAACGACCAGGACCGCTACACCCTGCCGGTGGCGATGACGTTCTTCTTCGGGCGGGACGACACCGCCTGGGGCTCGGTGATGGCCGCCTCGACGCTCTTCACCCTCCCGGTGATCGTCTTCTTCCTGCTGGTGCAGCGCCGGATGGTCTCCGGGCTGGTCGCGGGCGCGGTCAAGGGCTGAGCCCGCCGACGCCCGGCTGACGACGGCCGGCGCGGGTGGGGTCACGGGGACCGGCGGTCGTGGCTAGGCTCTCGGCCATGACGGGCAGGGTGGCGGCGGTGAACCTCGGCGTGGTGACCGAGGCGCAGTGGGCGGGCGACGCGAGCGGCCGCAGCGGGATCGACAAGCGACCGGCCGACGGGCCGGTGGCGGTGCGCTTCGCCGGGGTCGACGGCGACTTCATCGGCGAGCGGGCCCACCACGGCGGCCCCGACCAGGCGGTCTACGCGTACGCGGCGGAGGACGCCGAGTGGTGGTCGGCGGAGCTGGGCCGCACCGTACCGCCCGGCGGCCTCGGCGAGAACCTGACCACCTGGGCGGTGGACGTGACCGGCGCGGTGATCGGGGAACGCTGGGCGATCGGCTCGACCGTGCTCCAGGTGACCAAGCCGCGCACCCCGTGCGCCACCTTCGCCGGCTTCTGGGGCGTGCCCGACCTGATCAAGCGGTTCACCGTCCGGGCGGCGCCCGGGGCGTACCTGCGGGTGCTGCGCGAGGGGGAGATCGGCGCGGGCGACCCGGTCGAGGTGCTGGACCGGCCCGCGCACGGCGTCACCATCGGTGAGGTGTTCCGGGCGATGGGCCTGGAGCCCGAGCTGCTGCCCCGGCTGCTCGACGCCACCGACCTGCCCGAGCCGATGTTGGAGAAGGTCCGCCGCCGGGTAACCGGCGCCCGTCCCTGATCAGCGCTCGGCGAAGACCTCCGCCAGCACCTGCGCGTCGGCCGGGCGGCCGCCGGAGACCTTGGTCCAGGTGCCGTCCTCGGCGGTCCACTCCAGGCCGGCGAAGCGGACCCGCTTCACCCCGTGGTCGGTGGCGTGCGACACCAGCCAGTGCGCGTACCGCCAGCCGTCGCGGGGGTCGGCGGCCGGCACGGTGAGCCCGGTGAGTTCAGCCGCCGGGCCGGTGCCCGCCAGCCCCCAGTCCAGCGTGAGGCCGCGGGTCAGCGCGGCGGCCGCCGCCTCGCCCCGCATCGCCGGGGTACGGCCCACGGTGCAGGCCACCGCGCCGGTCGCCTCGCCGAGCAGGGCGCGGGTCAGCACCTCCGACTCGTCCGCCCACTTCTGGTACGCGGTGGGATAGGCCGACCGCTGGACGGCCTGCGCCGCGTCGGTGACCCGCATCTTCTCCCAGCCACGGACTTTCTTCAGCGCGGCGTAGAACCGGTTCGCCGCGTACCGCTGGTCCTGGATCTGCGCCGGGGTGCCCCAGCCCTGGCTGGGCCGCTGCTGGAAGAGGCCGAGCGAGTCCCGGTCGCCGTGCGAGAGGTTGCGCAGGCCCGACTCCTGGTACGCGGTGGCCAGCGCCACGACCACGGCCCGCTCGGGCATCTCGCGCTGGATGCCGATCGCGGCGATCGTGGCGGCGTTGGCCATCTGGTCGGCGTCGAGCAGCACCCGGCCGTCGGCCTGGACGGTGCAGGTGCGGCTGGCGATGGGGATCCGGAGGCCGCTGCCGACGAGTTGTCGGACGGCGTAGACGCCGAGCAGGGCGACCACCGCGACCACGACACCGGCTGCCACGATTGCCCGATTTCGCACCCGCACCTCCTGTTTCACGGTCCCCAAGCGTACGTCCCGAAAACTCGAACGGGGTCGGCCGACCGGTTCACGTTCCCGGGAGCAAAGCTGCGAAACGGGATCAGTCCACCGGCACCCAGGCCGCGTTCCTCTTCTCCCGGAAGGCCAGGACGCCCTCGCGGCCCTCGTCGGAGAGGAAGTAGCCGGTGGAGATCGCGGAGAGCCCGGCGATCTCGGCGCGCAGGTCGGTGGCGGCCGGGCGGCGCAGCAGGTCCTTCGCCCCGGCGAGGGCCTTCGGCGCGCCCCGCACCAGCGAGGCGCAGTACCGCCGCACCGCCTCGTCCAGCCCGTCGGCCGGCACCGCGGCGGTCACCAGGCCGACCTCGGCGGCCCGCCGGCCGTCGAAGGTGTCCCCGGTCAGGTACAGCTCGGCCGCCGCGCGCGGGTGCAGCCGGGGCAGCACGGTGGCGGAGATGACCGCCGGGACCACCCCGATCCGCACCTCGGTGAAGGCGAACGTCGCCTCCTCGGCGCAGACCGCCAGGTCGGCCGCCGCGATCAGGCCCAGCCCGCCGGCACGCGCCGGACCCGCCACCTTCGCCAGCACCGGCTTCGGGCACTCCCAGACCGCCGCCAGCACGTCGCCGAGCATCCCGGCGGGCACCGTGCCGCTGGCGTACGCGGCCGCCGTCTCCTTGAGGTCCGCACCGGAGCAGAAGACCGGGCCGGTGTGGTCCAGCACGATCACCCGGACCGCCTCGTCGGCGACCGCCGCGGCGATCCCGTCCAGCAGCTCGGTCATCAGCGGGGTGGAGAGCGCGTTGCGGTTGTGCGGACTGTCCAGGGTGAGCGTGGTCACCCCGCGGGCCGTGGCGACCCGCACGAGGCGGTCGGGAGAGGTCATGCCGGGCACACTAGTGGCCATGCCCGGCGTCCTTCCAGATGGCGAGACCGTTCCCGCCGACGGTTCGCTGCCCGCCACCGCCCTGCGCGCGGTCGGCGCGCGCGGCTTCGGCGTGTACGTGCACGTCCCGTTCTGCGCCAGCCGCTGCGGCTACTGCGACTTCAACACGTACACCGCCGCCGAGCTGGGTGGCGGCGCGGACCGCGAGTCGTACCCGGACACCGTCCTCGCCGAGCTGGCGCTCGCCGCCCGGGTGCTCGGCGACGCCCGGCCGCCCCGGGTGGACACCGTCTTCGTCGGCGGCGGCACCCCGACCCTGCTGCCCGCCGACGACCTGGCCCGGATCCTCGACGGCATCGACCGCACCTGGGGGCTGGCCGCCGACGTCGAGGTGACCACCGAGGCCAACCCGGAGTCGGTGACCCCGGAGTCGCTGCGGACCCTGCGGGCGGCCGGATACACCCGGATCTCGCTGGGCATGCAGTCCGCCGCCCCCGGGGTGCTGGCGGTGCTGGACCGCACGCACCGCGCCGGGCGGGCCGTCGCCGCCGCCCGGGAGGCCCGCGACGCCGGGTTCGCGCACGTCAACCTGGACCTGATCTACGGCACCCCGGGGGAGCGCGCGGAGGACTTCGCCGCCTCGCTGGACGAGGTCGTCGCCGCCGGGGTCGACCACGTCAGCGCGTACGCCCTGATCGTGGAGGACGGCACCCGGCTCGCCGCCCGGATGCGCCGGGGCGAGCTGCCGTACCCCTCGGACGACGTGGCGGCGGACCGCTACCTGGCCGCCGAGGCGGCCCTCGGCGCGGCCGGTTTCGCCTGGTACGAGGTGTCGAACTGGGCCCGCTCCGAGGCGGCCCGGTGCCGGCACAACCTGCTCTACTGGACCGGCGCGGACTGGTGGGGCCTCGGCCCGGGGGCGCACAGCCACGTCGGCGGGGTGCGCTGGTGGAACGTCAAGCACCCCTCCGCGTACGCGAAGCGCCTCGCCGCGGGGGAATCACCCGGACTGGCCCGGGAGGTCCTGACCGCCGACGAGGCGCACATGGAGGACGTGATGCTGCGGCTGCGGCTCGCCTCCGGGCTGCCGCTGGACGCGCTGGAGGCGGCCGGTCGGGCGGGGGCCGACCGGGCGCTCGCCGGTGGCCTGCTCGATTCGGCCGCGTACGCGGCGGGACGGGCCGTGCTGACCCTGCGCGGCCGGCTGCTCGCCGACGCGGTCGTCCGCGACCTGCTGCCCTGACGGGACGGTCCGGCCGGCCGGGGGAGCGGCCGGCCGGTGCTCACTTCACGAAGTTGCCGGACATCGGATAGCGGTAGACGACACCCTCGGTGGCCTTCACGCCGCCGATGATGCCGAAGATGATCGGCACCACCGCGGTGATCAGCGGGACGAAGAAGAGCAGCCCGCAGGTGACCACGGCGAGGACGTAGCCGATCACGTTGGCGATCGCCCAGGTGATCTGGAAGTTCAGCGCGGGCACCGCGTGCGCCCGCACCGTGGGCGACTGCTGGCCCTTGGCGGAGTTCGCGATCAGCGGCGCCACCCAGCCGAGCAGGCCGCCGCCGACGATCACGCCGACCGGCCCGCCGAAGTGCGCGATGAGCGCCCAGGTCTTGTCGTCGCTGGTGGCGTATCCGCCGCCCGGAGCGCCGTACGCGCCGCCGGTCGGGTAGCCGGCGCCCCCGGGTGGGGGGTAACCGCCCGGCGGGGGGTAGCCGCCCGTCGGCGGCTGGTCGCCGGTGGGGGGCGGATAGCCCCCGGGCGGGGGATACCCGCCCGCGCCCGGTGCCCCGGACAGTGGTGCGGTGGGCGGCTCGTGGGAGGAGCCGAAGGGGGCGGTCGGTTCGTCCGGCCCGCCCGCGCCGGGAGGGCGAGGTGGTTCAGTCATGCACGTCACGGTAGGTGCTGTCCGCAACGGCGCACCAGAGCGACACCGCCCGAGGATGTCCGGCTGATCGGCTCTACCGTGGCGGTCCGGTCGGCGGGCCGCACCCGCCGTGGTCCGTCGCTGATCATCGCGTCGGCGGGGACGCCGACGTAGACTGGCACTCGGTACAGTCGAGTGCCAGAGCGTTGGCCGCCCGCGCGGTCCGGTGGCCCGGCCGCTCTGGGCCGGCGTGCGTGGAGGAGGTGGGGAGATGGGTCTCGACGACCGCAAGCTCGCCGTGCTGCGTGCGATCGTCGAGGACTACGTCGCCACGCAGGAGCCGGTCGGCAGCAAGGCCCTGGTCGAGCGGCACCAGCTCGGCGTCTCGCCGGCCACCGTCCGCAACGACATGGCGGTGCTGGAGGAAGAGGGCTACATCCGGCAGCCGCACACCAGCGCCGGCCGGGTGCCCACCGACCGCGGCTACCGCCTCTTCGTCGACCGGCTCTCCCGGGTCAAGCCGCTCAGCCCGGCCGAGCGCCGGGCGATCGAGCGCTTCCTGGTCGGCGCGGTCGACCTGGACGACGTGGTGCACCGCACCGTACGGCTGCTGGCCCAGCTCACCCGGCAGGTCGCCGTGGTGCAGTACCCGTCGCTGGCCCGCTCCTCGGTGCGCCACCTGGAGCTGGTGCCGATCTCCACCACCCGGTTGATGCTCGTCATGATCGCCGACACCGGCCGGGTCGAGCAGCGACTGGTCGAGCTGCCCGCGCCGATCCCGGCCGACGACGTCACCGACCTGCGCCGGCTGGTCAACGAGAAGCTGGTCGGCAGCCGGCTGTCGGAGACCCCGCCGCTGGTCCAGGCGCTGGTGGAGGAGTCCGCCCCGCAGTTGCGCCCGGCCATGACCACGCTCTCCACGGTGCTGCTGGAGACGCTGGTCGAGCGGCACGAGGAGCGCATCGCGCTGGCCGGCACCGCCAACCTGACCCGGGGCGGCCTGCTCGACTTCCAGGGCTCGCTGCGTCCCATCCTGGAGGCGCTGGAGGAGGAGGTCGTGCTCCTCAAGCTGATCGGCGAGGCCGAGCCGAGCACCACCCGGGTGCTCATCGGCGACGAGAACGAGGTCGACAACCTGCGCGCCGCCTCCGTGGTCAGCACCGGGTACGGCCCGGGCGCGACCATCGTCGGTGGCCTCGGGGTGCTCGGCCCGACCCGGATGGACTACCCCGGCACCATCGCCACGGTGAGGGCCGTGGCACGCTACGTGGGCGAGCTGCTGGCCCAGAACTGACCCAGGGCAGGGGCCGGTGGCCGGCTCCGGCCGACGACCGGCGCAACGCGAGACGAACATGAGGACACCGAACGCAGTGGCCAGGGACTACTACGGCATTCTCGGCGTGAGCCGGGAGGCCTCCGACGACGAGATCAAGCGCGCCTACCGCAAGTTGGCGCGGCAGTTCCACCCGGACGTCAATCCGGACCCGGAGGCACAGGAGAAGTTCAAGGACATCAACGCCGCGTACGAGGTCCTCTCGGACGACCGGAAACGGCAGATCGTCGACCTGGGTGGCGACCCACTGGCCCCGGGCGGCGGTGGCGCGGGCCCGGGCGGCCCGGGCGGGGCGGGCCCGTTCGTCGGGTTCCAGGACATCATGGACGCCTTCTTCGGCGGCGCCGGTGGCGCCGGTCGAGGGCCGCGTCCGCGTACCCGGCCGGGCGCCGACGCGATCCTCCGGCTGGAGCTGGACCTGCACGAGACCGCGTTCGGCGTCGAGGCGCCGATCACCGTCGACACCGCCGTGCTCTGCACGACCTGCTCCGGCGCGGGCACCGCGGCCGGCACCCACCTGGCCACCTGCGAGGCGTGCGGCGGCCGGGGCGAGGTGCAGTCGGTGCAGCGGACCTTCCTCGGCCAGGTGGTCTCCGCCCGCCCGTGCACGGTCTGCCAGGGGTACGGCACCACCGTCCCGCACCCCTGCCCGACCTGCGCCGGCGACGGCCGGGTGCGTACCCGCCGCTCGCTGACCGTGAAGATCCCCGCCGGGGTCGAGGACGGCATGCGGATCCGGCTCGCCCAGCAGGGTGAGGTCGGCCCGGGCGGCGGCACCGCCGGCGACCTCTACGTGGAGATCCACGAGCGGCCGCACGACGTGTACTCCCGCAAGGGCGACGACCTGCACTGCCGGGTCACCGTGCCGATGACCGCCGCCGCGCTCGGCACCCGACTGACCATCAAGACCCTCGACAGCGAGGAGACGGTCGACGTCAAGGCCGGCACCCAGCCCGGCAGCACGCTGCGGTTGCGCGCCCGGGGCGTGCCGCACCTGCGCGGCACCGGCCGGGGCGACCTCTACGTCCACCTCGACGTGCGGACCCCGACCAAGCTCGACGCCGACCAGGAGAAGATGCTCCGCGACTTCGCCAAGACCCGCGGTGAGGAGGTCGCCGAGCTGAGCAAGCAGGGCGGCTTCTTCTCCCGGATGCGCGACGCCTTCAACGGGCACGCCTGAGGTGTCCGCGCCGCTGTTCCTGGTCGAGGCGCTGCCCACCGGTGACACGCTGACCCTGGACGGCCCGGAGGGCCACCACGCGGCCACCGTGCAGCGGCTGCGCGTCGGCGAGGAGCTGCTGCTCGCCGACGGTCGGGGCGGCACGGCCGCCGCGGTGGTCCGCGCCGTCGGCCGGGGCGCCCTCGACCTCACCGTCACCTCCCGGGGGTACGTCGATGCGGACGTCCCCCGGCTGGTGGTGGTGCAGGGCATCGCCAAGGGGGACCGTGGCGAGTTGGCCGTGCAGGCGATGACCGAGGTCGGGGTCGACGAGATCGTGCCGTGGGCGGCGTCCCGGTCGGTGACGCAGTGGCGCGGTGACCGGGGCGTACGGGCCCGGGAGAAGTGGGTGGCGACCGCCCGGGAGGCCGCCAAGCAGGCCCGCCGCCCGTGGCTGCCGGTGGTGGCCGGCGCACCGGACGAGTCCACCGCCAGGGTGGCCCGCCGCATCGCCGGCGCGGGTGCGGCGTTCGTGCTGCACGAGGAGGCCGACGAGCGGCTGACCACCGTGGAGCTGCCCGCCACCGGCGAGATCGTGCTGGTGGTGGGCCCGGAGGGCGGCATCGCCCCGGTCGAGCTGACCGCCTTCACCGAGGCCGGCGCCCGCCCCGTCCGCCTCGGCCCGTCGGTGCTACGCACCTCCACCGCCGGCGTCGCCGCCCTCACCGTCCTCGCCACCCGCCTCTCCCGCTGGTAACCCCCCCCACCCCCCACCCCCCACCCCCCAC
>NZ_JBNADX010000029.1:0-78748 GCF_049629545.1 Micromonospora citrea | reverse complement strand
TCAGCGTTGCAGGGTGAGCAGTCCCGGTCGGTAGGGCAGGAGGCCGTAGTCGCCGCCGGAGTTGGGGGAGCGTCCCTGGTAGAGCAGTTGCAGGTTGCAGGCGTTGACGGTCATGGTCTGGTCGGGGTTGGTGCGGATGAGTTCGCCGTGGCTGATGTCGTTGGTCCAGGTGGCGCTGCTGTTGGTCTTGCCGGCGAAGGGGTTGTTCTCGGTGGCGGCCTGCGGGGTCCACGTACCGCCCAGGTTGGTGGCGGTGAAGGAGCGGAAGTAGCGGCCCTGCGAGCCGATGGCCTCGACGAGCATGAGGTATCGGTTCTCGCCTTCGAGTTTGTAGACCTGGACGGCTTCGAACAGGTTGTTCGTGGTGTCGGTCATGATGGTCGTGTAGGACGAGCCGAAGTTGCCCGGGAAGTTGCCGATGGGCATGGTGGCCCGGTAGATGCGGCCGTTGTCGCCGGCGAAGAACAGGTACATGTTCGTGTCGTCACCGATGAGTGCCTGGTCGATGGGGCCGGTGCCGGAGTTGGAGATGCTTCCGGTGAACAGCGTCTGCTGCGACGACCAACTGTTCACATTGCTGGGGTCGCTCGACGTCCGGTAGGAGAAGGCGGTCCCGCCCCACTGGTAGGCGAGCACCCAGATGTTCTTCGGGGCGAAGTAGAAGAGGGTCGGTGCGACGGCGGAGAAAGGCATCGTGTTCTGGCTGGCCGAGGCCATGTCGGACCAGTTCGTGAAGAGGCCGAAGTTCATCGAGCCCCACCTCGTGCCCGTGTCGTGCGTCGTGGCGTAGACGAGATGCCGGCCGTTGTAGGGGGCGTGGGTGAAGTCCTTGAGCGAGACCCACCCCGACTTCGGCTGCGCCAGCGGCCCCGTCGACGACCAGCGGTACGTCGACGGCAGGTCACACGTCCCGGTCGGCGTCGGCGTCGGTGTGGGCGAGGTGGTGGGTCCACCGACCCGGACCAACTGCCACTGCTGGTTCGCCCCGTTCCAGTCGGTGTACTGCACGATGCTGCCCCCATCGGCGGTGGAGGCGCCCTGCACCTCGACGGCCTTGCCGCTGTTGCGGTTGATCAACTTGACGTAGCCGCCCGAGTCGACGACCCGGAACTGCTGGTTGGCCCCGTTGTGGTCGCTCCACTGCACGATCGCCGCGCTGTCCGCGGTCGACCAGTTGTGGACGTCGAGCACCTTTCCGGAGTGCCGGGCCCGCAGCCGGTAGTAGCCGCCACCCGAGTCGACGAACTGCCACTGCTGGTTCGCTCCGCCCGACGCGGTGTACTGCTGGATGCAGGCGCCGTCGGCGGTCGAGATCCCGCACACGTCCAGCCGCTTGCCGCTGTTGCGGTTGACCACCTCGTACCACGCGGTCACGTCGATGGGGCCGGGCGTCGGCGGCGGCGTGGTCGAGGTGGGAGTGGGGGTGGGGCTGACGCTGTTCAGCGCGCTCAGGGTCGCGTCGTATGCCGGCTTCTTGTTGCCGTTGCCGTCGAAGAGCAGCGGCGTGCCGCTGGCCCGCCAGGAGTCGGTGTCCCGGATGCCCCAGACGGTGATGCCGTTGCACCGGGCGACGGCGAGGCAGTCGTTGACCACGTTGCGGTACGTGTTGGCCTGGGTGCTGCCGGAGCCCTCGATGTCCAACTCGGTGATCTGGACGTCGACGCCGAGCGCGGCGAAGCTCGACAGCGTGGTGCGGTAGTTGCTCGGGTACGGCGAGCCGCTGTTGAAGTGCGACTGGAAGCCGACGCAGTCGATCGGCACGCCACGGTTCTTGAAGTCCTGGACCATCCGGTAGACGGCCTGGGTCTTGGCGTGCGTCCAGTTGTCGGTGTTGTAGTCGTTGTAGCAGAGCTTGGCGCCCGGGTCGGCCGCGTCGGCGGCGCGGAAGGCGGCCTCGATCCAGTCGTTGCCGGTGCGCTGGAGGTTGGAATTGCGGCGGGCGCCGCTGGACCCGTCCTCGAACGCCTCGTTCACCACGTCCCAGGAGTCGATCTTGCCGCGGTAGTAGGTGGCGACCCGGGTGACGTGGTTCAGCATCGCCGAGCGCAGCGAAGCGCCCTCCATGCCCTGCATCCAGCCGGGCTGCTGGGAGTGCCAGGCCAGGGTGTGGCCGCGCACCTTCATCCCCCGGCCGAGGGCATGGTTGACGATCCGGTCCGCATTGGTGAACGTGAACTGGTTCTGCTGCGGCTCGGTCGCGTCGATCTTCATCTCGTTCTCGGGAGTCACACTGTTGAACTCCCGGTTCAAGATCGTCACGTACGTGCCGTCGCTGAGCCTGTTCGCGGCGACCGCGGCCCCGAAATACCGACCTGACTGGGCCGCGGCCGCACCCAGGGTCGTCTCGGCGGCCTGGGCGAGATTGGGAAGAAGAGACACGGTCAGAGCCGCGACGACCACGGCGATTCCGGAGAACGAGAGCGTTCGAAGTCGACGCCCAGGGGGACGGCTTGGGGAAACCATACTGAACCTCCAATAGGGAATTTCCATCAGGAAGCGGCCGCAAGCTCGCCTCGATGCCGGTGCCGGCCACGGCGGCCGCGCTTCGCGGTCGCCCGGCGACGCCGGCCCTTCAGGCACCGGGTGGGGAGCCAGCTGTCCGTGAGACGTCCGGGTAGGGCTTGCGGTGAGCGGTCCAGTCGCCGCGGTGGGCCTGGTGGTGGCTACGGCGGTGGACTCTCTCCAACTGACCGACGCGAGCACCTCCCGGGGTTGTGGGTTGATCGTCGGGGCAGAGCGCCGCCCCGCTCGTGGCTCTTGGCATGGTCGAGGCGGGTGTCACCGGTGGGCAGGCCCGCTGCGGGTTCGACAGCCTGGGCACAGCTCTGTTAGCGATCACATCTCATAGATGACCCCAGATTTTCAGAAAGTTGCGCGATAATCAAGCGATAGTTTCGAGGGTTCCGGAGTGGGAAGGGTCGAAGGCTCTACTCCGGACTCGGGTCGGCCTTCGGCGGGGTCGCGGCTCGCGCGTGATCCGTCGTCAGTCGCCTGGTGGTGAACCTGGTGATCAGCCGTGCCGCCGGGCGGGTGCTGTCCCGGGTGGTCAGGGCATGAAGCCCTGCCTGCGCGGCTCGGCCCGGTCGCCCCTCGGCGTCGGGCCGGGGCCTGTGGCATGCCGGGTGGCCGGTGTGCTCGCGGCCGGCCCCGCCGGTCCGCCGTGGCCGTGCCCGCAACTCGCCCGGTTGAACATGTTATCGATAACATGCTATCTTTCCGCCGCGGGAGCGAAGGGCACGCTCCCCGCCACCCCAGTCGATCGGCAAGGCGTGCGAGGGCGCTCCCTCCCGCCTCGCCCGTCGATGGCCAGTCCGGGCCGTTCCGCCGATCCCAGGCGACGCAGGCCGTCGCCGGACGACCTCGGTCCGGCCGTACGCCCAGCTCCCTACGTCCTGTCGCAGGGCGACCCCGGCACCGGCGGACGGCCCGCACGCCACCTGTGTACGCCGCACCGGCCGGCAGGAGCATGCCGGCCCGCAACCGAAGGGACGTCGCCATGCCGCCACGAGGCAGCACCGGAGAAGTTCGGCACCACCGCACTGACCCGTCCGCCGGCCCGGCCGTCGTCGCGCTCGCGGCGAGCTGACGGCGAGGGAGGCGGAGCGCGAGTCGTCATCCGCAAGCGGCTGGTCGGCAGGGTGTGGCCGGCGGTCACCGGGTCGACGTCGCGCAGCACCACCCGCACGAGACGACCAATGGCAAGGAGCCTCGCAATGGTCAGACATCGACACCTTCTCTCATCCATCGCAGCCGCAGCGGTCGTCCTCGCGGCGACCGTCGGCGGCGCGCTCGGCGGCGACCTCCGCGAAGCGGCGGTGGCCGCGACGAACGGCACCCTCGCGACGACCGCGGGCTGCGGCAAGGCCCCCACGCTCACCAGCGGGACACGCACGATTCAGAGCGGCGGACAGAACCGCAGCTACATCCTGCGAATCCCGGACGGATACGACAGGAACCACCCCTACCGGCTGATCTTCGGCTTCCACTGGCTGAACGGTTCGGCCAACAACGTGGCCTCGGCCGGCTACTACGGGCTCGCGCCGCTGTCGAACAACAGCACGATCTTCGTCGCGCCCCAGGGCATCGACGCCGGTTGGGCCAACACCAACGGTCGGGACCTGACCCTCTTCGACGACATTTCCCGGCAGATCGAGAATGACCTCTGCGTCGACACGAGCCAGCGCTTCGCGCTCGGTTGGAGCTACGGCGGGGCCATGAGCTATGCGGTGGCCTGTGCTCGGCCCACCGTCGTCCGGGCGGTCACCGTCATATCCGGCGCCAACCTCAGCGGATGCAACGGCGGTACCCAACCCGTCGCCTACTTCGGCATCCACGGCACCTACGACAGCGTGCTGAACATCTCCATGGGCCGGTCACTGCGCGACACGTTCGTCAGGAACAACGGCTGCACCGCGCAGACCCCGCGCGAGCCGAGCCGAGGCAGCCTCACCCACATCACCACCACCTACTCGGGCTGCCGAGCCGGTTATCCCGTGCAGTGGGCCGCCTTCGACGGAGACCACACCCCCAGTCCGGTCGACGGATCGTCCAGTCCCAACGACTCCAGGACCTGGACGTCGGGGGAGATCTGGAGGTTCTTCACCCAGTTCGAATCCACCACGCCCCCCACGACCGCGCCGCCGACCACGCCTCCGCCGACCACGCCTCCGCCGACCGGCGAGCCGGGCATCTGCGCCGCCACCTACCGGACGGTCAACAGTTGGCCCGGCGGCTTCCAAGGTGAGGTCACCGTGGCCAACAACACCGCCACCACGATCAACGGCTGGACCGTACGTCTGACCCTGGCCAGTGGCCAGACGATCAGCAGCCTCTGGAACGGCACCAACACGGGCACCACCGGCAACGTCAGCGTCAAGAACGCCCCCTACAACGGCACGGTGGGCGCGAACGCCTCGACCACCTTCGGGTTCACCGCCACCGGCGACGGGGCCACCGCGCCCGGCAACATCACCTGCACCAGCCCCTGAGCAATGGCAGGGCCAGGGCCCGGAGCCACCCGGCTCCGGGCCCGCAGGGCGGCAGGCCGGGACATCCGGTCGGGCCTTCGATCCGAGGTACGCCGAAGGACTCCCAGCGTGATGGTGGTCGGCCACGATTGTGACAGCCGGAGTGGGACTCGGAGCCGGCCGGTCGAGCCGCGTCGTACGGGCCGGCCCGGCCGCGGTGGTACGGCGTGCCGGTGGGCGGGACGGCCCTTTCGGATGCCGGCCCGACCTGACACGGTAGGCAGCGCCGGGCGACGCGGGCATCCGGCCGCCGTCCGGACCGTACGTGTCGGACGGCATCTCGACCTCCGGGAGGCAGCGGATGACCGTGGCCGGCAGTGACACGGCGCCGACCGGCACGCGCGGTGGGGCCGGCGGCGCGTTCGTCAACCCGGTGCTCCCCGGTCTGCACCCGGACCCGAGCGTCTGCCGGGTCGGCGACGACTACTACCTGGCCTGTTCCAGCTTCGAGTACTTTCCCGGGGTGCCCGTCTTCCACAGTCGGGACCTGGTGCACTGGGAGCAGATCGGCAACGTGCTGGACCGGCCGAGCCAGCTGGTCCTGCCGCCGACGACGCCGCCGTCCGGGGGCGTGTACGCGCCGACGTTGCGGCACCACGACGGGCGCTTCTGGTTGATCGTCACCAATGTCGCCGCCGGTGGCGGCACCCTGATCTGCACCGCAACGGATCCTGCCGGCCCCTGGTCGGACCCGGTCCGGGCACCCGACGTCGCCGGGATCGATCCCGACCTCGCCTGGGACGACGAGGGCACCTGCTGGTGCACCTACGCCGGGATCGAACAGGTGCGCATCGACCCGTGGACCGGGCGGGTCCTCGGCCGGCCACGCCGGTTGTGGTCCGGTGCGCCGGGGGCGCAGGCGCCGGAGGCACCGCACCTGTACCGGGTCGGCGGCTACTGGTATCTCCTGATCGCCGAGGGTGGCACCGAACGCGGTCATGCCGTGTCGATCGCCCGCGCGACGGCACCCGACGGCCCGTACGAGCCGTGTCCGGCCAACCCGATCCTGACCCACCGGGGTACGAACCGTCCGGTGCAGAACACCGGTCACGCGGACCTCGTCGAGGCCGCCGACGGGTCGTGGTGGATGGTCCTGCTCGGGGTACGTCCGCAGGGCGGTACCCCCGGCTGGCACGTGCTCGGCCGGGAGACCTTCCTGGCGCCGGTCACCTGGGTCGACGGGTGGCCGGTGGTGGGTAAGGTCGAGCCGGTCATGACCGCGCCGACGTGGCCGGCGCGTCCGCTGCCGCCGGCACCCGTGCGCGACGACTTCGACGCCGGAAGTCTGCATCCGCGGTGGCTCTCGGTACGCTCCCGGCCGGCCGGTGACTGCTCGCTGACGCAGCGCCCGGGGTGGCTCACGCTACGGGCGCGCGGTGCGTCGCTGGACGCCCCTGACGTCACCTTCGTCGGTCGCCGCCAGCAGCATCTGTCGTGTCGGGTCCGGACGTCGGTCGACCCGGGCGGCGGGCGCGGCGGCCTCGCGGTACGCCTCGACGAGCGGCACCACTACGAGATCGAGGCGGGCGACGGCGAGGTGCGGGTCGTCGCGCGGATCGGATCGGTCCTGGCGACGGTGGCCACCCGGCCGGTCGCGGCCGGCCCGGTGCTGCTGCGCGTCGAGGTGCTCAGTACGTCGACCGAGGACTGGTACCCCGGCAAGGGGCCCGACGTGCTCCGGTTCGGGATCGAGCAACGCGACGGCACGTTCGTCGAGCTGGCGGCACTCGACGGCCGTTACCTGTCGACCGAGGTCGCCGGTGGCTTCACCGGCCGAGTCATCGGAATGTACGCCGCCGCCGGCAGCCCCGCCTTCGACTGGTTCGACTACGAGCCCCGAGCTGACGAGCAGTGACGATCGCCGGTGCCGACGCGCATCTCAGGCCATGGTCGTGGGGCCCGCTGCCGGCTCGATCGGTGTGCGCTTCACGGACCAGGTGGCCGGGTCAGCTTCTCCGTACCGTGGTTCCGGCGCGGATCGCCCGCGGGATCTCGGCGACATCGTCGACGCGGTCCAGCAGCACGGCAAGCTCCTCGACGGACGCGGGTGAGTTCAGCTCGACCTGGTAGGTGATGCCGCTCGATGTCCACGTCTGCGCGTCGAAACCTCCCTGAGCCGATACCCGTACCCCGTCGATGCGGATGCCGAGCTCGCCTGCCTCCCGGTACATGTCGTTCAGGACGCATCCGGCCGCAGCGAGGTGCAACAGGTGGGCCCCGGTGAAGTCCGCCTGGACCGTGACACCCTCAGCGGTCCACCGGTGTGGGAACCGGACCGCACCACCGTCGTCGGATCTGAACGAGCCGGCGCCCACCACAACTGCGAACTGCTCCATCGGGTTGCCCCCTGTCCGCTACACCTCACCCGACCGGCTCATTGTCATCCGTCACCAGCATCACCACCAGATGCCGAGACAACCGCATCTGCTGGTCGGGCCCGGCGATCGGAACCGACTCCGCCTGCCGATGAGCGCCACGTCCAGGCCGGGGTGCCGTTTCGGTGATCTCGGCGGCCGTCTCGACACCGGTCAGCCCGCCGCGCCGTCGGGTGAGGTGGCGGCGGTCTCGGGCGTCGCGGCCAGCAGGAGCGCCGACAAGGCCGCGCAGGCGGCCGCACCGACGAAGACCAGACCCGGTGAGGCGTACGCCAGCAACCAGCCGAACGCCGCGCCGGCCGCAACGGGCACCACGGTCTCCGCAACGGCGCCGATTCCGGTCAGCGCCCCCTGCACGGTGCCCTGCTCGTCGGCCCGGACGCTGCGAGAGACCCACGATTGCGCGGCCGCACCCGCGAGTGAGCCGAGCACGCCGACCGCCTGCAGGACGTAGAGGATCCACGGCACGGACGCGAACGCCGTTCCCAGCAGTGAGGCGGCGCCGAGCAGGCTGCCGGCCACCGCGGCGCGCTTGTCGCCGAGCAGGCGGACGACCGGGCCGACGGCCCGGGCCTGGAAGACCGCGCCGGCGAGCGCGCTGGCCGCCATCACGACGCCGACCTGCGCGGTGTTCCAGGAGAACTGGTACGTGAGGAAGAACGTCCACGTCGACTGGTGGGTCATGCGGGCGACGTCGGCGCAGAGGCGGGCGTACGCGAGCCGTCCGAGCACCGGCCGGCGCAGGACGGCGGCGAGGGAACCGACCGGGTTCGCCATCCGCAGGTTCAGCGGGGTCGTCCGGTCGCCGGGCCGCGACTCGGGCAGGACGAACCAGCCGTAGGCGACGTTGGCGATGGACAGCGCGGCCGCGGCGAAGAACGGCAGGCGTACGTCGACGGTGCCGAGCAGGCCGCCCATGGTCGGGCCGGCGACGAAGCCGAGCCCGAACTCGGCGCCGATCGAGCCGTACGCGCGAGCCCGCGAATCGGGTTCCGTGACGTCCGCGATGTACGCGTTGACCACGGTGTACGTTCCCGCGCAGGCGCCGGCGAGAGCGTGGAACACCAAGAGGGTCCACGGGCTGGGGGACATCGCATGGGCCAGCCAGTCGACGCCGAGGCAGGTCAGCGAGGTGAGCAGGACGGGCCGTCGGCCGTACCGGTCGGAGAGACGCCCGAGCAGCGTGCTGCCCGCCGGTGACCTGGCGGTCCGGCTGGAGCGGGTCGACGGCGGGACTCTCACGTGGTCGTGGGCCACCGCCGACGAGCCGATCTTCCCGCAGCCGTTGGCCACGCTGACGAACGACGAGCCGAGTACCGTGCGGCTGACGTCCGGACCCGACGGCGTCACGCTACGGCACGAGGGTGTGCTGGGCCGGCACGCCTTCGCCGTCGGCCTCATCTGGGACCATCTGCTCGACAGCTCCGGGTCGCATCCGTGGATGGAGACCTTGCGGGGGCAGGCCGCCGAGGCGACCGCGCTGGCCGAGAAGGCCCGTCGCCGGCAGGCCGAGCGCGACGCCGAGCAGTGGGGAGGTGCGCCACCGCCGGACCGTCTGCGCGGACTCCCCAGTCAGGCGCGGTCCCTGGCCCGGATCGACCGCCCGTTGCTCGACCGTATCGACGCGCTGCCCGCTGCCCGCCGACGCGAGGCAGCCTGCTGGGCGGCCCGCCACGCGATGCGGGTGGCCGGGCTGGAGCAGATCGGGTGGATCGCCGACGCGCTCGCCGCCGCCGAGGCCGACACGCCACTGCCCCGTTCCTTCACCGAGCAGGGCGGCGCCGTCGCGTTCCAGCGGCTGCTGTCCGATCCCGAGGTGCCGCACACCACCATCACGCTCCACCTGGCCACGGCAGCGCTGGGCACACGTCGCGTCACCGGGGTGCTCCAGCAGGCAGCCGCGTTCCCCGCCCTGCTCGCACTGGCGAACGACGATCCGCTGGTCGCCGCGATCGACGCCGTCTACAACGCGGCGATCGCCCACGGCGACGACCGCGACCGCTTCCTCACCGACACCCACACCGCCCTGCGCTGACTGCCGATCCGGCGGGCGAGGTCAAGGGCAGCACCCGAAGCCTCGTTCACCGCCTGCAGAGCCGAGCCGAGGAACGCCCCGACCGGAAGGCACGACGGAGCGCGCCGGCGCTCCCACGCCGAGGTGAGTGCCACCCACCGGCCACCCGCGCACCCGCCACCGCGCCGACGAACGTGTGCCCGTGTCCTAACCTGGCCGCCATGCGCAGCACCAACAGATCGGGCGACCTGATCGTGGACGCCCAGGCCCGCGCCGAGCGCGAGCGCGTCGAGCAGGGACGGGCGAACGCGGCGGTGGAGCGGGACAGGGACGACACCGCCGCCCGGCCGCCGGCCGACGCGGCGAGACCGGCCCGGCGCGCCGGCCACTGGCTCGTCGGCCTGTTCCCGCTGGGATTCATCGGTCACCTCGTGGCGCAGGTGGTCCTCGGTGACGAGGGGCGGGCCTGGATCCAGGAGCGGGCCTGCGCGACCAGCGGCTGCACCGGCCCGGCCATGGCGGTGGCGGGCTGGCTGCTCATCGCCCTGCCGTTTCTCCTGGTGGTGACGTACGTCGCCTTCTGGTCCCGGCTGAACCGGCCGGCCCGGATCGCCGGCATCGGCCTCGCCGTTCCCCTCGCCGTGGCCGGGCTGCTCTTCGTGCCCGGGCGGGGCAGCTCCCTCGACGAACTGGTCGACGGCCCCGGCTCGGACGCGCTGGCCACCGGCATCACCTGGGCCGGCGTCGGCGTCGGTGCCGGCGTGGTCGCCCTGCTCGTGGTCAGCCTGCTGGCGGCGAAACGGAGTGTGGTGCTGCCGGAGGTCTGGTCGTCGCTCACGACCATCGGCGCCTGCGTGGCGATGCTCGGCGTGGCGCTCGGCCGGGTCGACCCGGTACCGGTGACCGCCGCGCAGGCGCTTCCGGAGCGGACCTTCACCGTCGCCGGGGACACCCTGACCCGGACGGCGGCCCGGGACCAGCCTGGCTGTGCCGGAGTGCTCCCCGACGAGGGGCTCCTCGACGGCTGCCTGCGTACCGTGGAGGGAACCTGGACCACCGACGACAGCGACGCCGTGGTGCACCTCGTGGCGGTCTTCTTCCCCAGCGAGTCGATGGCGCGGGAACGTCGGGACGCGCTGCCCGACGACGTCGCGCAGACCGGAGTGACCGGCGACGTCCTCACGGTCGAGTCGGTGTCGGGGAGCTGGGTGCTGTTCAGCAGCGTCGGGCACGCCGACGGGCGGAAGATCGCCGAGGCCGACCGGGGCTGGCTGCTCTGGTCGTCCGGCCAGGTCGCCTACCGGTTCATCGGTCACCAGGTCGGTCTGCTGGTCGCGCCCTCGCCGAAGAACGGCATCGGCCCGCGTACCCCGTGACCTTCCGATGGTCGAGGGTGGGCGAGGCGCGTCCCGACCGGCCGGACGCCGTGGCCGGCGCGAGGGGCACGCACGGTTGCCGACCGGTAGGCGCCCCGGGCGATGACGCGACTTCGTCACCCCCACAGCCCGGAGACGTCATGCTTGGACCGTGCGGGCGAAGCTGCTCACCCTGAGGGCCGGGCCACGGGGTGCTCCGGTGGCCGACCGGCTCGGCAAAAACTTGATTCATTCCAGAAAACTGGCTAGATTCGCCGTATGACCTCAGACCTCGAGGCTCAGCTGCGAGCGGTCTCGTTGCGCGTCACCCGCCCCCGGCTGGCGGTGCTGGCAGCGCTGCGCGACCACCCGCACGTCGACACCGACACGGTGATCGCCCTGGTGCGGGCGGACCAGCCCACCGTCTCCCACCAGGCGGTGTACGACGTGCTGCGGGCGCTCACCGCCGCGGGTCTGGTGCGGCGCATCCAGCCCGCCGGCGCGACCGCCCGCTACGAGTCCCGGGTGGGGGACAACCACCACCATGTCGTGTGCCGCTCCTGCGGCACGATCGCCGACGTCGACTGCGCTGTCGGCGAGGCCCCCTGTCTCACCGCCTCCGACGACCACGGGTTCGCGGTCGACGAGGCGGAGGTCGTCTTCTGGGGCACCTGCACCGACTGCGCGACCGAGCACCTCCCAGAGATCCGCCAGTCCGGAAGGAAGTAGATGAGCGACATCGAGGACAACGCCCCCTTTAGCGCCCAGGGCGTGGACAAGAAGGCAGCGGCCGGCTGTCCGGTCGCGCACGACTCCGTGACCGCACACGGCAGCGAGAGCGAGAACCCGGCGATCGACTCGCCGACCCCGAAGACCGGCGGTCGACCGCGCACCAACCGGGACTGGTGGCCCAATCAGCTCGACCTGTCGGTGCTGCACGCCCACTCCTCGAAGGTCAACCCGCTGGGGGAGGGCTTCCGCTACGCCGCGGAGTTCGCCAAGCTCGACGTCGACGCCCTCAAGCGCGACATCACCGAGGTCCTCACCACGTCCCAGGACTGGTGGCCGGCCGACTTCGGCCACTACGGCGGCCTGATGATCCGGATGAGCTGGCACGCCGCGGGCACCTACCGGATCCATGACGGCCGTGGCGGCGCCGGCGACGGCGGGCAGCGGTTCGCCCCGCTCAACAGCTGGCCGGACAACGCCAACCTGGACAAGGCCCGCCGGCTGCTCTGGCCGGTCAAGCAGAAGTACGGCCAAAAGATCTCCTGGGCCGACCTGCTGGTGCTCGCCGGCAACGTGGCCCTGGAGTCGATGGGCTTCAAGACCTTCGGCTTCGGCTTCGGCCGCGAGGACGTCTGGGAGCCCGAGGAGATCTTCTGGGGCCCGGAGGACACCTGGCTCGGCGACGAGCGCTACGTCTCCGAGAAGGAGATGGCGACCGACGTCGGGGCCACCGAGATGGGTCTGATCTACGTCAACCCGGAGGGCCCGAACGGCAACGCCGACCCGCTCGCGGCGGCGCACTTCATCCGGGAGACCTTCGCCCGGATGGCGATGAACGACGAGGAGACCGTCGCTCTCATCGCGGGCGGCCACACCTTCGGCAAGACCCACGGCGCCGGCGTCGCCGACGATCACGTGGGCCCGGAGCCCGAGGCCGCCCCGCTGGAGGCGCAGGGCCTGGGCTGGCTGAGCACCTACGGCAGCGGCAAGGGCGCGGACACGATCACCAGCGGCCTCGAGGTGACGTGGACCGACCGGCCGACCCAGTGGAGCAACCGCTTCTTCGAGATCCTCTTCGGCTACGAGTGGGAGCTCACCACGAGCCCCGGTGGCGCGAAGCAGTGGGTCGCCAAGGACGCCGAGGCGATCATTCCGGACGCCCACGACCCGGCGAAGAAGCACCGGCCGACGATGCTCACCACCGACCTGTCGCTGCGCGTCGACCCGGCGTACGAGAAGATCTCGCGCCGCTTCCTGGAGAACCCCGACGAGTTCGCGCTGGCCTTCGCCAAGGCCTGGTACAAGCTGCTGCACCGCGACATGGGTCCGGTCAGCCGCTTCCTCGGGCCGTGGGTGCCGCAGCCCCAGCTGTGGCAGGACCCGGTGCCGGCCGTCGACCACGAGCTCGTGGGTGACGCCGACGTCGCCGCCCTCAAGGCGAAGGTCCTTCAGTCGGGTCTCACCGTCGCTCAGCTGGTCTCCACCGCCTGGGCCTCCGCCGCCAGCTTCCGGTCCACCGACAAGCGCGGTGGCGCCAACGGCGCGCGGATCCGTCTCGAGCCGCAGCGTGGCTGGGAGGTCAACCAGCCCGAGCAGCTCGCCACGGTGCTCGCGACGCTGGAGGGCATCCAGCGGGAGTTCAACGCCGCCGGGGGTGCGCAGATCTCGCTCGCGGACCTGATCGTGCTGGCCGGCTCGGCCGCGGTGGAGAAGGCGGCGCGGGACGCCGGTGTCGAGGTCACCGTGCCGTTCCGGCCGGGTCGTACCGACGCCACCCAGGAGCAGACCGACGTCGAGTCGTTCCGGGTCATGGAGCCCCGTGCCGACGGGTTCCGCAACTACCTGCGGCCGGGCGAGAAGACCCAGCCAGAGGTGCTGCTCGTCGACCGTGCGTACATGCTCAACCTGACCGCGCCGGAGATGACCGTCCTCGTCGGCGGCCTGCGTGCCCTCGGCAACAACGTCGGCGGCACGGCGCACGGGGTGCTCACCGACCGGCCCGGCGTGCTCACCAACGACTTCTTCACCAACCTGCTCTCCCCGGGCACCCGGTGGAAGGCGTCGGAGTCCGACGAGCACGTGTACGAGATCCGCGACCTGGCCACCGACGAGGTGCGGTGGACCGCCACCGCGGTCGACCTCATCTTCGGCTCCAACTCCCAGCTGCGGGCCCTCGCCGAGGTCTACGCCAGTCAGGACGCCCGCGACAAGTTCGTCACCGACTTCGTCGCGGCCTGGACCAAGGTCATGGAGCTCGACCGGTTCGACCTCGCCTGATCCGGTCCGGCACACGAGCCCCGGTCGATCGCTGACGGATCGGCCGGGGCTCGGCGCTCAGCAGGCCGACCGCTGACTGGACGGCCGCCTGCCGCTCGCTGACAGACGCCGGCACGGCGGGCCTGCCCTGTCAAGCGAGCACGGGTGGGGTGGGCACGGCGCCCGCCCCACCCGTGTGTCGCCTAGCTGGCCTGCAGGGTCACGTCGTCGATGACGAAGCTGGTCTGCAGGGACGAGTCCTCCACACCGGTGAACTTGACCGTCACCGTCTGCCCGGCGTACGAGCCCACGTTGAAGGTGCGCTGCACGTAGCCGGCCGCCGCGTTCAGGTTCGAGTACGTCGCCACCGTCGTGGACCCGACCTGGACGGTCAGCCTGTCGTACGCCGTCGACGACGTCGTCTCCGCCGTGTCGATGTGCAGCCAGAACGACAGGGTGTAACTGCCGCACCCCGCCGGAATGCTCACCGACTGCGACAGCGTGTCCGTGTGCGCGCTGCCGTACCCGTCCAGCCACGCCTTGTACGACCCGGTCCGTGCCGGCTGACTCGACGAGCTGGTGATCACACCCGACGACGCCGTCCACGGCGCCGAACCCGACTCGAAACCTCCGTTACCGATCAACTGACCACCCGAGCAGCCACCCGTACCGGTCACCGTCAGGTGTACGTCGTGGTGTGCGTGGTGGAGCCGGTCCCGGTCGCCGTGATGGTGTAGGTGCCGGGTGCGGCCGCCGAGGACGCGGCCACCGTCATCGTCGCGGACGATCCGGACTGCACCGAGGACGGGCTGAAGCCGACCGTCACTCCGCTCGGCGCGCCCGAGGCGGACAGGCCGACCGTCTGGGCGCTGCCGCTGGTGGTCGTGGTGCCGACCGTCGCGCTGGTCGAGCCGCCCGGCTGCACCGAGCCGGACGCCGGGCTGCCCGACAGCGAGAAGTCGTTGCCCGGGGTGCCGGTGCAGGTCGGGTCGGCGGTCTGCGCCGGGACGCTCACCGCGTTCCACGCCGCCTTGGTCTTGTTGTACAGGTTGCAGGTCGGGTCCAGGTTCTTCGCCGCGGTCAGCGTCGCGGTCCGGAACCGCAGGTAGTTCATGTTCGAGGTCTTGAGCAGCATGCCGCCGTAGAAGATCTTGCCGGCGGTCTGGATGCCCACCCCGGTCAGCGTGGTGTTGTTGCAGGTCGTGCTGCTCGGCTTGCCGTTGCCCGGGTTCGTGCCCTCGGAGAGCAGGTAGAACCAGTGGTTACCGGGACCGGCCGCCGCGTGCGTCTCGGTGCCGGGAATCGAGGAGCTGTAGCAGTTCGGGTCGCCCAGCGCCGACGGGTTGTACATGTTGCGGATCGGGCCGTCGCCGACCAGGTTGATGGTCTCGCCGACGAGGAAGTCCGGCGTGTCGTACGGCGCCGGCTCGTTCACGTACGCCTCGGTGAGGGCGCCGAAGACGTCCGAGACGAACTCGCCCAGCTCGTCACTGGAGGCCCCACCCGGGCTGTACTGGTCGATCGCGTGCCCGTACTCGTGGGCGACGACGTCCAGCGACGAGATCCAGTTCCGGTCGTTGTTGTAGCCGATGGAGACCCGGCTGCCGTTCAGGTGGCGTTGACCTGGCTCAGCCCGACCCGGGTCTGGAAGCTGCCGCCGTTGCCGTCGTGCCCGTTGCGGCCCAGCCAGTCGCGGAGCATGTCCCATTCCTTCTGTGCCGCGAACATGGCGTCGACGCAGCCGGTCTCCTTGTTGGTCCCGACCCCGTTGCCCCAGTTGTCGTCGGAGCCGGAGAACACCGTGCCGGTGCTGTAGTCGGCGCAGGACAGGTTGGGACGGCCCGGGTCACGCATCGAGTACGTGCCGGCGGAGGACGTCGTGTCGATACTCAGCGGGTTCGGACCGTTCCACTTGCCGGTGCCCGTGCCGTGCTTGACGTCGTCGTTCGTGGCGAGCAGCGCGCCGGTCCTGGCGTCGACGAAGACGTGCGGGCGGCTCTCCCCGCTGCCGGTCGCGCCGGTCAGGACGATCTCCCAGGCCAGGCGGGCGACGTCGTCGCGCACGTGCACCACGAGGCGCCGGGAGTCGACGCTGTCGACCGTCGTCAGCTGCTTGCGGGCGGTGGCCTCGGCCGCGTCACCGCTGACCGTCGGGGTGGTCGCCACGGCGATCCGGGCGGAGGTGGCACCCTGCGCGGCGCGGACCCGGCCCTGCCCGTCCGCCAGCACGACGGCGTCCCCGCCGACGACGGGCAGACCGCGGTAGGTGCGCTCGTAGCCGACCGAGTAGAGCCCGTTCACCCAGGGCGTCACGATCTGCCGGTCGTACCGTTCGTAGGGACCCTTCGCCAGGGAGTCCAGGCCGCTCGCGGCGGCCTGGTCGGCGGCGGCGAGTGCCCGCGACTGCGGACTCACCGGGGCGGGCGACGGCGACGGGGCGGCCGAGGCGGCCGGGGCGGCGGTCGCCACGGCGGCGACGACGGCCAGCGCGAGCCCGGCTGTGCCGGATCTGCGTCTCATGGTGACTCCTCGTGTGCGCAGCAGGACGTGCGCGATGGGGGTTGTGAGGACACCCGGACGCGACGACTGCCGTGCCGGCGCGGCGGAGTGAGGGGTTCGCCGGTCGGCTCGGCACGTTCACGCCCGAGCCATGAGACGTTCACATTCGCCGATCCCTCGGGTCAACGCGCGGGCGGCAGGACCCTCGGGGTTGCCAAGATTCGGCAAAGTCGATCGTGGTCAGCGGCCGGTTCTTCGCGACCGCCGGCACCCGGAAAGGAGCAGCCACTGCCGACGCGGTGGTGCGCGGGGACCGAAGAACCCCCATACAGTGGCGCCTGCTTGCAGAGCTGGGTGCCGGCGCAGCGATGAGTCTGCCTGCGTCCACAGGTCTACCTGGCGACCGGGACCACCGATTCATCGGGAGTAAGGCATGGGCCTCATCCACATCGAGCTATTCGCGACCCTCGACCTCGTCGGGCAGTCACCCGGCAGGCCGGACGAGGACCCGCTGGGGTTCCCGTTCGGCGGATGGCAGGCGCCCCTGCTGGACGAGGTCACCGGCGCGCAGGTCGGTGCGGCGTACGAGGGCACGGACGCGCTCCTGCTCGGCCGGCGGACGTACGACATCTTCGCCGCCTACTGGCCGCACCAGCAGGGCGGGGCGGACAACGAGATCGCCAGGCTGTTCAACAGCGTCCCGAAGTACGTGGCGTCCCGTGGCAGGCCCGACCTGTCGTGGGCCGGTTCCACCCAGCTCGGCGGGGATCTGGTCGGCGCGGTGCGCGAGATCCGTGACCGGCACGAGCACGTGAAGGTGGTCGGGAGCTTGAACCTGGTGCAGACCCTCCTGCGCGAGAAGCTCTTCGACCGTCTCGACCTCTGGGTGTACCCGATCGTGCTCGGTGTCGGGAAGAAGGTGTTCGACGGTGGCGCGGTGCCCACGAACGTCACACTCCTCGAACCGCCGGTGGCCGGCCCGAAGGGCACTGTGTACCTGCGCTACGGGCTCGCCGAGGGCACGCCCGGGACGGGGGACATGAGCGCGCCCGATCGCGGTGCCGGACGCGACGACTGAAGCCGCTCCGCGCCAGGTGGGTCGGTTCGGTACTGCGTCACCGCCTCGACACCTCGAACTGCCGACGCCGTGACGAGGTGCCTTCGCCCGAGGGTCGCCGCTGGCCGGCGGCCTGCCGCCCGCGACGGCGGGCGACCTCGACTGTCGTCCGAGAGAGCCGCAGCTCGGCGGTCAGACGGGTAGTTCGGGAAGGGGGCCGGCGGCGACCAGCGCGGCGATCGTGAGGGGTTGGTCGCCGTCGCTGTGCCCGAGGACGACCGCGAGGCGTCGGCCTCCCGCCTGGTCGGGCGCCCAGACGTGCAGGTCGCCGTAGAGGTCCTGACGCAGCAACGCCGCGTGGACCGGCGGACGCTCCGCCTGCGGGTTGCGGATGAGGTGGTCGATGGTGAGGACGCGGTGCGGGCCCCACTGCCCGTCCAACGTCCCCGTCAAGGCAGCCAGGTGTCGGTCGCCGGCTTCGAGCTGCTCGGTCCATTCCGGGTCGCGCAGGCCGGTGAGGTCCGGCCCCTCCCACAGCGGAGCGAGCACGAAGCCGGCGGCGCGGGTCGCCACCCATTCGCCGGTGCACGGGTCGGAGTCGATCACGGTCGGGTTGCCCGGGGACGGCACTGGTCCGGTCAGGAGGGCCGTGATGGCTTCGAGGGCACGGGATGCGTCGAAGGCAAGGCCACGAACGACGGTCACGCACCCATCCTGGGCGCAATCCGCCGGCTTGCCCAGACGGTTCCGCGCCGGCAGAGGTCACCCGCAGGTGCGGCCCTGTGCCACCACCCGGGCACCGGGCTGACCGCATGCGGCAAATGTGGCGACGTCGGCGATCCTTGCCGGGATACTGGTCGGCCATGGATGAGGTCGAGGTCGTCGTGGCCCATTCGGAGCGCGCGACCCTGCGCGTCGGTGACGTGTTCTTGAAGGTGGACGCCGATCAGGGGCGTATCGACGTCGAGGTCGAGGCGATGTCCCTCGCGCCGGTCCCGACCCCGCAGGTCCTGTGGCGCAAGCCGCCCGTGCTCGCGATCGCCGCAGTGCCGGGGACGACGCTCGGGCGCCTCGGTGGGCCGTCGACCGGGTCGCCGGCGGCGTGGGCCGCGGCGGGCGCCGCCATCCGGAAGCTGCACGACGCGCCGCTGCCGCCCCTGCCGGGTCGGGCCGGGCGGAGTGTGGTCGCGTTGGCGGCGGAACTCGACGACGAGTGCGAGTTGCTCGTGGCGAACGGCGTCCTGCCCGCCGACCTCGTCACCCGCAACCGCCAGGTCGCCGAGGCCGCGCTGCGGCCGTGGACTCCGGCGTTCACCCACGGTGACCTGCAGATCGCGCACGTCTTCGTCGACGGCGACGAGGTCACCGGCATCATCGACTGGTCCGAGGCGGGCCAGGGCGATGCCCTGTACGACCTCGCCACCTTCACGCTCGGACACGAGGAGCACCTCGACGACGTCATCGCCGGCTACGGCAGCGACATCGACCTCGACGTGATCCACGCGTGGTGGTCGTTGCGGAGCCTGCTGGCCGTTCGCTGGCTGCTCGAGCACGGCTTCGATGCCTTCGCGCCGGGCTGTGAGGTCGACGTGCTGAGATCCCGGATGTGAGGCCGCACGGGGACCAAAGACTTTTGGTGGTTTCCTACAAATGACGGGTGGGTGGTTCGGTGAGTGCACCCTGGCGCATCCGGTCGACAGGCGGAAGGGTAGCCACTGCCGGGAGTCATCGTCTCACGGCGTGCACGCCAAAGATCTACCAAAAGGGGTCAATCGGGTGTTCAACCGTGTCGCCATCGTCAACCGTGGCGAGGCTGCCATGCGGCTCATCCACGCAGTCCGGGAGTTGGCTGCGGAGACCGGCGTCCCGATCGAGACTGTCGCCCTGTACACCGACGTCGACCGCACCGCGACCTTCGTGCGTGCGGCGGACATCGCCTACGATCTCGGTCCGGCGTCCGCCCGTCCGTACCTGAACCTGGTGACGCTGGAGCGCGCGCTGACCGAGACCGGGGCCGACGCCGCGTGGGTCGGCTGGGGTTTCGTCGCCGAGGATCCGGCGTTCGCGGAGCTGTGCGAGAAGATCGGGGTCACCTTCGTCGGGCCGAGCGCGGAGGCCATGCGCCAGCTCGGCGACAAGATCGGCGCGAAGCTGATCGCCGAGGAGGTCGGTGTGCCGGTCGCGCCGTGGAGCCGCGGCGCCGTCTCGACCGTGGACGCCGCGCGGACGGCGGCGGCCGAGATCGGCTACCCGCTGATGCTCAAGGCGACTGCCGGCGGCGGTGGGCGCGGCATCCGCGTGATCAGGAACGCCGACGAGCTCGTCGACGCGTACGAGCGCACCAGCCAGGAGGCGGCGCGGGCGTTCGGCAGTGGCGTCGTGTTCCTGGAGCGCCTGGTCACCGGGGCCCGGCACGTCGAGGTCCAGGTGATCGCCGACGGGCAGGGCACCGCGTGGGCGCTCGGTGTCCGCGACTGCTCGGTGCAGCGACGCAACCAGAAGGTCATCGAGGAGTCGGCGTCGCCGGTGCTCAGCCCGGCTCAGGCGGCCGAGCTCAAGGCGTCGGCCGAACGGCTGGCCCTGGCGGTCGGCTACCGGGGCGCCGCGACCGTGGAGTTCCTGTACCACCCGGGCGATCAGGTGTTCGCGTTCCTCGAGGTCAACACCCGCCTGCAGGTCGAGCACCCGATCACCGAACTGACCACCGGATTCGACCTCGTCAAGGCGCAGCTGCACGTCGCCTCCGGTGGGCGACTCGTGGGCGAGCCGCCGGCGGAGCGCGGGCACGCCATCGAGGCCCGGCTCAACGCCGAGGACCCCGACCGCGACTTCGCGCCGTCGCCGGGTCGGATCGCGCGGCTGGACCTGCCCAGCGGCCCGGGGATCCGGGTGGACACCGGCGTCAGCGAGGGTGACACCATCCCGGCCAACTTCGACTCGATGATCGCCAAGATCATCGCGTACGGCCGCGACCGCGACGAGGCGCTCGGCAAGCTGCGCCGGGCGATGGCGAACACCACGGTGATCATCGAGGGTGGGGCGACCAACAAGAGCTTCGTGCTCGACCTGCTCGACCAGCCCGAGGTGATCGACGCCAGCGCGGACACCGGCTGGATCGACCGCGTGCGGGGCGAGGGCCGGCTCGTCGCGCACCGGCACTCCGCGGTCGCGCTGGTCGCCGCCGCCATCGAGGCGTACGAGGAGGAGGAGCGCGTCGAACGGCAGCGGCTGCTGTCGACGGCGTCCGGCGGGCGCCCGCAGGTGCAGCACCGCAGCGGCCGGCCGCTCGACCTCAAGCTGCGCGGCTTCACCTACCGCATGCGCGTGGCGCGGGTCGGCGCGTACCGGTTCCGCGTCGGCATCGAAGCCGGCTCCGCCGTACACACCGCCGACGTCGAGCTCGACCGCTTCGACCAGCACACCGGCCACATCGTCGTCAACGACTCCCGGTACCGCCTGCTCACCGGCACCCACGGGCCCACCCACCTGGTCGAGGTGGACGGTGTGACGCACCGGGTCAGCCGCGATGAGGGCGGTGTCCTGCGTTCCCCCATGCCCGCGCTGGTGGTGGCCACGCCACTGGAGGTCGGCGACGAGGTCGAGGCGGGCGCGCCGGTGCTGGTGCTCGAAGCCATGAAGATGGAGACGGTGCTGCGGGCGCCGTTCCGGGCGCGGCTGAAGGAGTGCGCCGTCTCCGTGGGCAGCCAGGTGGAGGCCGGTGCGCCGTTGCTGCGGCTGGAGCCACTCACCGACGGGTCCGCCGAGACCGCGAGCGGCCCGGCCGCCGTCGCCGTCGAGCTGGACCTGCCGGCCGCGTCCCAGGACGTTCCGGCGTACCGGCGCAGCCGGCGCGGCCAGGAGGACCTGCGCGGCCTGCTGCTCGGCTTCGACGTCGACCCGCACGACGACCGTCGGGTGCTCGACGACTACCTCACCGCGCGGCGGGCGGCCACCGAGGACGGCCACCGGCTCCTGGCCGAGGAACTCGACCTGGTCACCGTGTTCGCCGACCTCACCGAGCTGAGCCGCAACCGGCCGACGGGCGAGGACGGCGACGGGCACGTCTACAGCGCCCGCGAGTACTTCCACACGTACCTGCAGAGCCTCGACATCGAACGGGCCGGCCTGCCCGCGTCGTTCCAGGCCCGGCTCGCCAAGGCGCTCGGGCACTACGGGGTCACCGACCTGGAGCGCTCCGCCGAGCTGGAAGCCGCCGTGTTCCGGATCTTCCTCGCCCAGCAACGTGCGTCCGCCGACGCCACGGTCGTCGCGACGCTGCTGCGCGCCTGGCTGCGGGAGCCGCCGCCGGACGAGACGCTGCGCGAGCCCGCGGGCCTCGCGCTGGAGCGGCTGGTGGCCGCGACGCAGGTCCGCTTCCCGGTGGTCGCCGACCTCGCCCGCGGCGTGGTGTTCGCCTGGTTCGCCCAGCCGCTGCTGCGCCGCAACCGCGCCCGCGTCTACGCCCAGGTCCGCAGCCACCTTCGCCACCTGGACGCGCACCCGGACGCGCCGGACCGCGCTGAGCGCATCGCGGAGATGGTCCGCAGCACCGAGCCGTTGGTCCGACTGCTCGGCCAGCGGCTCGTGCGCGACCACCTCGACAACACGGTGATGCTGGAGGTGCTGACCCGCCGGTACTACGGCAACAAGGCCCTCACCGAGGTGCGTGCCCACGAGGTCGCCGGCTGCCGGTTCGTGGTCGCCGAGCGGGTGGACTCCAACGTGGTCTCCACCGCGGTGAGCTTCGACGCGCTGGGCAGCGCGCTGCGCGGGCTCGCCGAGCTGGCCGGCGACGGTGACGCCGTCGACGCCGACATCTACCTCGGCTGGGAGGACCAGCCGGAGGACTTCGACGCGATGGCCGCCGCGCTGCTCGAGGTCATCTCCGCGCACCCGCTGCCGCGCGTGCGCCGGCTCACCGCCACCGTCGCGGGTCGCGGCGGCGCGGTGATGCACCACCACTTCACCTTCCGCCCGTCGGACACGGGGGTCACCGAGGACCGGCTGATCCGCGGCCTGCACCCGTACATCGCGCAGCGGATGCAGCTGGAGCGGCTGCACAAGTTCGACCTGACCCGGCTGCCGTCGGCGGACGAGGAGGTCTACCTCTTCCAATGCGTGGCCCGGGAGAACCGGTCCGACGAGCGCCTCGTGGCGTTCGCCCAGGTGCGGGACCTGACCGAACTGCGCGAGCAGGACGGTCGGCTGGTCGCGCTGCCGACCACCGAGGACACCGTCGCCGCCTGCCTCGACTCGATCCGCCGCGCCCAGTCGCGGCGACCGTCGAAGACGCGCTTCACCACCAACCGGATCGTGATCTACGTCTGGCCGCCGAGTGAGCTCACCCGCGAGGAGATGGAGATGATCGCCGGGCGCGTGCGCCCGACGACCGCGGGCGCCGGGCTGGAGGAGATCCTGTTCATCGCGCGGCAGCGCGACCGCCGGACCGGCGAGCTGACCAAGATCGCCGTACGGATCTCCTTCGACGCCGCGGGCGGCGCCACCCTGACCGTCGGCGAGCCGCCGGTCGAGCCCGTCGAGCCGCTCGACGAGTACCGGCTGAAGGTGCTGCGCGCGAGCAGCCGCAACACGGTGTACCCGTACGAGCTGACCGGCCTGCTCGGCGAATTCGTCGAGCACGACCTGGACGACCACCACGCGCTGGTGCCGGTGGACCGGCCGCGGGGGCGCAACAGCGCCGCCATCGTCGCCGGGGTGCTCACCACGCCGACCGCGCGGCATCCGCAGGGTGTCACCCGGGTCGTGCTGCTCGGCGACCCGACGAAGTCGCTGGGTGCACTGTCGGAGCCGGAGTGCCGGCGCGTGATCGCCGCGCTGGACCTGGCGGAGCGGATGCGGGTGCCGCTGGAGTGGTGGGCGCTGTCCGCCGGGGCCCGGATCTCCATGACCTCGGGCACCGAGAACATGGACTGGGTGGCCGCGGCGCTCAAGCGGATCGTCGAGTTCACCCAGGCCGGCGGTGAGATCAACATCGTCGTCGCGGGCATCAACGTGGGCGCCCAGCCGTACTGGAACGCCGAGGCGACGATGCTCATGCACACCCGGGGCGTCCTGGTGATGACCCCGGACTCGGCGATGGTGCTCACCGGCAAGCAGTCCCTCGATTTCTCCGGCGGGGTGTCCGCCGAGGACAACTTCGGCATCGGCGGCTACGACCGGGTGATGGGGCCGAACGGGCAGGCGCAGTACTGGGCGCCGAACCTGCCCGGCGCGCGGGACGTGCTGATGTCGCACTACGACCACACGTACGTCGCGCCGGGGGAGCAGGCGCCGCGGCGGGCCGGCACCACCGACCCCGTGGACCGCGACATCCGCACCTTCCCGCACGACGTGCCGGGCAGCGCCTTCGCCACCGTCGGCGAGATCTTCTCCGCCGAGGCCAACCCGGAACGCAAGAAGCCGTTCGACATCCGCACCGTGATGCGGGCGCTGTCCGACCAGGACCACCCGGTGCTGGAGCGCTGGGCGGGCATGGCCGACGCGGAGACCGCGGTGGTGCAGGACGTACACCTCGGCGGCATCCCCGTCTGCCTGCTCGGCATCGAGTCGCGGGCCGTGCCACGGCGCGGCTTCCCGCCCACCGACGGCCCGGACACCTACACGGCGGGCACGTTATTCCCCCGCTCGTCGAAGAAGGCCGCGCGGGCGATCAACGCGGCCAGCGGCAACCGGCCGCTGGTGGTGCTGGCGAACCTGTCCGGCTTCGACGGCTCACCGGAGTCGATGCGCAAGCTGCAGTTGGAGTACGGCGCCGAGATCGGCCGGGCGATCGTCAACTTCCGCGGGCCCATCGTCTTCTGCGTGATCTCGCGGTACCACGGCGGGGCGTTCGTGGTGTTCTCCAAGGCGCTGAACCCGAACATGACCGTCCTCGCGCTGGAAGGTTCGTACGCGTCGGTCCTCGGCGGTGCCCCCGCCGCCGCGGTGGTGTTCTCCGCCGACGTCAACGCCCGCACGGCGGCCGACCCCCGGGTGCGGGACCTGGAGACCCGCGTCGCGGCCGCGTCCGGCACCACACGCGCCGCGTTGACCGCGGAACTCGACGAGTTGCGCGCCTCGGTGCGTGCGGAGAAGCTCGGTGAGGTCGCCGCGGAGTTCGACCGGGTGCACAACATCGAGCGTGCGGTCGAGGTCGGCTCGGTGGACGCCGTCATCCGCGCCGCCGAGCTGCGTCCGCGCATCATCGACGCCATCGAGTCGCGCCTGGGCTGACGCCCTGCCCGGGCGGGGACGATCCACGCCGAGCAGGTCCTCGGTTCCGGTGCGGAGGTGAGCAGGCGACAGGCCACCGACGCGAGCGCCCCGGTGGACGCCGCATCCCGGCGACCCGCGACAGTGCGGGTCGCCGGGCGGCGGTGGCACGGTCAGTCCTGTCGTCGGCGTCGCCGGTACTCCTCGGCCGGTAGGCCGCCGACGCCCCAGTTGGCCAGCGGCACCTCGTCGATGACGACGTGCGTGGTGGCCGGGTCCTTGCCGAGCACCCGTTGCAGCAACCCGGTGACCCCGGCGATCAGCGTGGTCTTCTCGTCGGCCGTCACGCCCTCGTCGGTGACGCGGATGTTCACGTAGGGCACGGTGTCGGCTCCTCGGTCGTCTCGAGGTCGTAGTGGAAGACCTTGCTGATGATCTGCCAGTGATCGTCCAATCGGATCAGGCTGAGCAGGTCGGTGAAGTGCTTGGGGCCGATGGCGCAGGTGACGACGGCGATGGCGGTCACCGGGCCGGCCAGGTGGACCGACACGACGCTGTCGTGACGCTGCTCGCCGCGGGACGCGGGGGAGGGGCGGGCGTCGACGACGGGGAAGTACTCGTCCATGGTGAGTCGGGTGAGGGTGCCGTTGGTCGCGGTCGCGTACACCGCGCCCGGGTGGAAGACCTGAGCCAGCAGGCCGGTGTCGCTGTGGTGCAGGCCGTCGAAGTAGCAGGCCAGGGTTCGCTCGATCGCGGCGCGGGTCATCGGGTCCGGTTCGGTGAGTGTGGCGCTCATGCCGGTACCGCCTGCGTCGCCTCGACACCCGTGTCGCTGTGCGCGGTGGGCCCCTGCCAGCCGAGCGCGATGCGGGCGACCCGACGCCCCAGGTGCTCCGCGGTACGCCGGTCCGACGTGGTGGGAGCAGCCTCCGGCCCCAGGTCGGTGAGGGACTGCGCCATCGCGCCGAGGAAGCCCGCCAGCCGGTTGAGTTCCTCCGCGGAGCCGCTGCTGGTGGTGTTGCCCGGCAGCAGGCCCAGCCCGACCCACACCATGCCGTGCTGCATTGCGAACAGGGCCAACTGCTGCAGGGTCGCCAGCTTGTCGCCGTTCGCGCCGGCGGAGTTGGTGAACCCGGCGGCCAGCTTGTCCTGCCACTGCTGCTGGGCCCAGCGGTCGGAGGAGGCGTCCAGGAACGCCTTGAACGCTGCGGACGCCCCGGCCATGTAGGTCGGCGTCCCGAAGATGATGGCGTCGGCCGCGTCGAGCACCTCCCAGTTGTCGGCGTGCTCCTCGACGGCGATCAGGTCGACGTGCACTCCGGGCACCGAGCGTGCGCCGTCGCGTACGGCTTCCGCCTGCACCCGGGTGTGGCCGTATCCGCTGTGATAGATGATCGCGACGTTCTTCACCGCTGTTCCCCTTGCTGGTCGTCCGGACCGTCTCGGCTGCATCCGGGATCTTCTTCACGCTAGGACCGCGCCAGGTATCAGTCCAAGACGATGTAGTCATGCCATGGATAAGATCAGCTTATGGATGTCGACCTGCGGGATCTGGAGCTCCTGGAGGCTCTCGATCAGCACGCCACGCTGACCGCCGCCGCCGCCCACCTGTTCCTCAGTCAGCCCGCTCTCAGCCAGCGACTGATCCGGCTGGAGGAGCGGCTCGGCAGTCCGCTCTTCGAGCGCCGTGGCCGCCGCCTGGTGGCCAACCAGGCCGGAGAACGGATGCTCCGCGCGGCTCGCACCGTCCTGTGGGAGGTGCGCGCGGCGACCCACGACGTCCGCGAGGCGAGCCGTGGCCGTCGGCAACCGGTGCGGCTGGCGTCGCAGTGTGCCGGCAACTACCAGTGGCTGCCGCCGGTGCTGCGCGCGTTCCGCGACCGCATGCCGGGCGTGGAGGTGCTGATCGACCGCGCCAACGACAGCGAGGTCATCCCCGCGTTGCTCGCCGGTGACCTGGACGTGGCCATCGTCAGCAAGCTGGATCCCCGGATGAGTCAGGTCCGCCTGGAACGTCTCTTCGACGACGAGCTCGTCGCCGTCGTCGGCACGGATCACGAGTGGTCCGCTCGCGCCCTGGTCCGCGCCGAGGACTTCGCCGACGTCCATCTCGTCCTCTACGACGCGTACGACCCGGCTCGGGTGCCGGCCGTTGCGCTGCCCGTCCCGCCCGGTGCCCGGCCGGGGCGGCTCTCCACCGTCCCCACCGTCACGGAACTGCTGATCGAGACGGTCGTCTCCACCGGCGCGGTATCGGTCCTGCCGTCCTGGACCGTGGCCCCGTTCCTGCGGACGCACCCGATCGTCACGGTACGCGTCGACGACCCGGGCCAGCGCCGCACCTGGTACTGCGCGACCCGGCACGCTCCGCGTCGTGAGCAGGTCGACGCCTTCGCCGACCTGCTGCGGACGACCCTCACCGGGCCACCGATCCTGGTGCCGGCGGCCGAGGCCAAGCCTTGATCCTCGCTGATGTCGACACGACGGGCCCGACGCCATGTGGAACTCGCAGTGAGGCACCTGGCGTCGACCGAATGGCAGCCGGCCTTCGCCCGCTCGGTCATCATCCGCTCCGACGGCACGGTGCTGCGGTTCCACCCCCAACGGCGCCGCCATCCGGATCGCCACGTGCTCCGGCAATCCGGCCCAGCAGTTCGTGCTCACCACGGCGGGTGCCCTGGTCAACCCGCAGGCGAACAAGTGCGTGGACATCGCCGGCTGGAATCCGGACAACGCCTGCTCCAGCTCTGGGGGCACCGGGGGTGTCCAGGGCCCTCTGCGGACACGTGCCGGCGGGCGGGCCGCGCTGGGGCGCCCCGCCCGCGTGGTACGGAGGTCAGTCGGTCTGACCGGCCTCGTCGACGACGGCGAGGTTCAGCACGGACGAGGCTCCCGAGGTGCCGAGGAAGGCGTGGGTCTCCGCGTCGAAGACCAGGACGATGTCTCCCTCACCCCTGGTCGACGGCCAGGCGATGCCGACGCCGGACCGGCCCGTGCCGTCCGTGACGTTCTCGACGGCGCGCAGACCCGGCGCCGTTGCCGCGGCCTCGTACAGGGCGGCCCGCGACGCCGGCCGCAGGTAGCGCTCGGCGAGGTAGAGCACGTCCTTGCCGGCGGCGTTCGGCGAACCGGGTTCGCCGCTGCCGTGTTCGGCCAGGTAGGCCCGCATGGCAGTCGCGTCGGTGGGCATGTCGGCGCGGTACGCCGGTTCCGGAGTGCACGGCTCGGTCTGGCTCTTCACCACCTGATCGCCCTTCACCACGGCGGCCCGTCCGTTCCGGCAGCCCGGAACGGGCGTTTCCGTGCGCTTGCCGGCGGAGGATTCCCGTACCAGGCCGTCGCGGGTTCCGTCGACCGACAGCCAGCTCTCGTGGGTCGACGGGCCGTCCTGGATGCGACGGTAGATGAACTGGTCGGGCCGGGGGGTGACGTCGGGCACCTGGAGCGCCGCCGTCGCCGCGTTGCGCAGCACCTGGGTGGCGTCGGCCCTGGCGGCCGGGGCGTCACCGCCGAACTGATTGGGGGCGAGCACGACTACCGAGGTGACCGCGGCGGCGGCACCCGCCGCCGCCACCCCACCGAGCACGAGCCGCCAGTTCCGTCGGGACGAGCGTCGGATCCTGGTGGGAGCGGGGGACGCAGGGGCTGTCGCGGCCATCAGCCGGTTGCGGGCCGAGGACAACAGTTCGGGGGTTGCCGGCGGGGTCTCCGCGCCGATCTGCCGGAGCAGTTGCATGTCATCCATTGCGCGACATCTCCTCGATCATGTTGATGGGATCGCTGCCGAGCGCCTCGCGCAGCAGCTTGCGGGCGCGGTGCAGTCGTGATCGCACGGTGCCGACCGGAATCGCCAGTGCGCCGGCGGCCTCGTCGTAGGTCAGTTCCTCCCAGGCGATCAGCAGCAGTACGTCGCGATCGCCGGTGGAGAGCCTGGCCAGGGCGTCGAACAGCACGTGGCGTAGCGACTGCGCGGTGACCACGGTGCTGACCCGGTCGGCGTGCGACGCCTCGTTCAGCGCGGGGATGTACGTCTGCCGCAGCCGGTATTCGCGTTCCTCCTCGCGCCGGTGCTGGCCGACGAGGTTGGTGGCGATCCCGTACAGCCAGGGCCGGGCATCCGGGTGGGCGGTGTCGAAGCGTTCCCGACGGCGGAACGCCGCCAGGAACGTCTCGGCGACCAGGTCGTCGGCGATCCCGGCACCGAGCCGCCTCGCCAGGTAGCGATGAATGTACGGCGCGTGCCGGTCGAAGATCACCGCGAAGCTCTCGGGGGCCCGCAGGGACCGTTCGATGACCGCCGCGTCGGTGAGTGTTCCGACGTCGACGGCCTCGACTCGTCTCGAGCGATGCATGTACGACCTTTCGCAGAGCAGGAAATCGTCACCTGTTATCCGTAGGCCGGAGCAGGACGGTTCACGGGCCGGCGCTGGTGCCCGGGGGAGACCCGGTCGGCAGGTGTACGTCCGCCGACTGTCACTGCCGAGAGCGTCCGCCCGTGGGGCGACGGCCGGCGGTAGGCAGCACGGCAGATCCAGTCGAATGCGGCGGGGTGAGATGTTCGCGGATCCATACGACCGGGCCGGGGGCGCCTGTCGGACCCGACCGGACCGAGCGTAAGGCGAGGCGGGGCGAACCGATGGGTGACAAGCCGCCGCCGACATGGAAACCTACCGGTCGGTAACGTACTCGGCGGAAGGCAGTGACATGACGGACCTGGCGGACTCCCGATGGCAGCAGCCGGCTTCGCTCGATCCGGCCGTGGTGCGCCGGGCCTGGCGGGTGGCCGAGCCCCTGCACGCGATGATCTATTTCGTGCCGGAGGCGCACGAGCGGTACGCCGCACTCGGCATCCCGGAGCCGGCCGGCTACTTCGCCTCCCGGGCGGCTGCCCTGGGGCCGGTCGGACCGGGCCCGGTGGTGGCCACCTTCTTCAACTTCAACCCGGACCTGGTCGCCCGGGTACTGCCGGCCGCCTGGGAGCGGGTGACGCCGGCGGCCGTGCTGGCCGCCCGGCTGGAGGCCGCCGATGCGGCCCTCACCCGCGCCCTCGGTGACGCGGTGCACGGCCCGGAGATGGTCGAGGCCGCCGAACTGCTCCGTCGCGCCGCCGAGTCCGCCGCCGCCCACCCCGACGGGCGGCCACTGTTCGCCGCCCACGCCGCGCTGCCCTGGCCGGACCAGCCGCACCTGATCCTGTGGCAGGCCCAGACGGTGCTGCGGGAGTTTCGCGGCGACGGGCACGTGGCCGCCCTGGTGCTGGCGGAGCTGACCGGACTGGAGGCGCTGGTGCTGCACGCCGCGTCCGGCGAGGTGCCGGTTCGCTTCCTGCGCCGCACCCGGGGCTGGAGCGGCGAGCAGTGGGCCGACGCGGTCGAGCGGCTGCGCGGGCGCGGGTTGATCGAGGGCGACGAGCCGACCCTGACCGATCGCGGACGGGCGCAACGCGCGTGGATCGAGGCAGCCACCGACCGCCTCGCCACGTCCGCGTACCTGGTGCTCGGCGCCGACGGGTGCGCCCGCCTCGCCGAGTTGACCCGGCCGATGAGCCGGGCCGTGGTCGACGCCGGACTGCTCAACGTCGACAACGCCGTGCCCGCACGTGCCGACCGGGCGACGCCCCGCGCGACGTGAGCCAGGTCGACCGCGCTGGTCGAGGCACCTGCCCGCCTGGTGGTGCGGGTCGACGCCGGTCGCGAGGATCCGGCGGCGATCCGGCCGTGCTGTTGTCGTGTGGGGATGCTGGCCGTCAGTGGATCAGCTCGGCGATCTGGCGCAGCTGCCGTGGGCTGCCCGACACCAGCAGGGTGGTGATCACGGTCTCGCGCCACCGCTGCAGCTCGTCCTTGATCTTCGCGGCCGGCCCGATCAGCGCGATGTCCTGCACCAGCGCGGTCGGCACCGCGGCGACGGCCTCCTGCTTGTCGCCCGCCAGATACGCCTCGGTGATGGCGTCGCACTCCCGCTCGTACCCGAGACGGGCGATGACGTCGCGGTGGAAGTTCGTCGACTTGGCACCCATGCCGCCGACGTACAGCGCGACGAAGGGGCGGATCCTATCGGCCGCCCGCTCCACGTCGTCGTCGATGACGATCGGCACCGTGGCGGCGATCTCGAACTCATCCGCAGTGCGACGGGCGCCGGGTCGGGCGAAGCCCTCGGCCAGCGCGGCCCGGTAGAAGCCGTCCGCCTTGGGGGAGAAGAACAGGGGAAGCCAGCCGTCGGCGACCTCGGCGGCCAGCGCCACGTTCTTCGGCCCTTCGGCGGCGAGGAAGATCGGGATGTCGGTGCGCAGCGGGTGGACGGTGGACTTCAGCGGCTTGCCCAGGCCGGTGCCGCCGCGGTACGGAAGTTGGTAGAAGTCGCCGTCGTACTGGACCGGGCCGGTGCGGGCGAGGACCGCGCGGACGATGTCGATGTACTCCCGGGTGCGGGCCAATGGCCGAGGGTACGGCTGGCCGTACCAGCCCTCCACGACCTGCGGGCCGGAGGCGCCGAGCCCGAGGATGAACCGGCCGCCGGAGAGGTGGTCGAGGGTGAGCGCCGCCATCGCGGCGGCGGTCGGTGTGCGGGCCGACATCTGCATGATGTTGGTGCCCAGCCGCACGCGGGAGGTGCTGGCGCCCCACCAGGCGAGCGGGGTCAGGCAGTCCGACCCGTACGCCTCGGCGGCCCAGACCGAGTCGAAGCCGAGTCGGTCGGCCTCGGCGATGGCCTCCACGACGCCGGCGGGCGGGCCGGAGGACCAGTAGCCGGTGGTGTATCCGAGTTTCATCGCACGACCTTTCGGTGTCACGGGGCGATGCCGTCTGCGCGGAGGCCGGCGACGACCGCCTCGCTCAACGTGGTGACGGCGGACAGCGGGCGGACCATGACCGTGAACTCCTGGATCAGGCCGTTGTCGTCGAGCTGGAGCAGGTCGAGGCCGTGGATCTGCTTGCCCCGCACGGTCGCGCGGAAGATGAGGATGTGCGACTCGACCGGCCGGCCCGCCGTGTCGAGTTCGACGTCGCCGGCCAGCTGACCGACGTAGCGGAAATCCTCGAACGTGCGCAGGAGCACGGCGAGGAGGGCGTGGACGGCCTGCGCCCCCTCGAAAGGCGTGAACTTCACCGGGCTGAAGAAGCGTACGTCCGGGCTGAACAGCCCGTCGAACGCGGCGAGGTCCCCGTCCTCGACGGCGGCACGGAACCGCTCGACTGTCGTCACGACCGCCCCCTCTATAGTCAACGATAGGAGTAGTCATATCACTGACTATGCGACGAGGGAAGCGGAGGTGTGGCCGATGGCGCTGCGCCACGCCGTGCTGGCGGCACTGCTCGACGGCGAGTTCAGCGGATACCAGCTGGCCAAGATCTTCGATGTGTCACTGTCGAACTTCTGGTACGCGGTCCCCCAACAGCTCTACGCCGAGCTGGCCAAACTGGAGCGCGAGGGGCTGATCGTCGGCCGGCAGGTCATCCAGCGGGATCGGCCCAACAAGCGCCTGTTCACGGTCACCGACGCCGGCCTCGCGGAGCTGGCCGCGTTCACGGCGACGCCGTCGAAGCCGTCGTCCATCCGTGAGGACCTGCTCGTCATGGTCCAGGCCGTCGACCGGCTGGACCCGGGCCCGGTCATCGTCCAGCTCGAGGAACGCGCGGTCACCGCGGCGGCGAAGGTGAAGATCTTCGACCAGATGTTGCAGCGGCTGCGCGGCGACCAGGACGAGGAGACGTACCTGCGCCGGAGCGACCGGATCGGGCCGTACCTGACGTGTCTGCGGGGCCGGCGGTTCGAGCAGGAGAACCGCGAGTGGTGCGAGCAGGTCGCGGCGCTGCTGCGCGCCCGGGCGCCGCTGCCGGGCTGACCCCGCCACCCAGGGGCATCGGCACGGAACAGTGCGCTACGCGCCAGGTGGCCTCCGCGCATGTCGGACGCCGCGCGGTCGGCTTCCGGACAGGACCCCTTGCACCGTGATGCCACCCTTGGCGAGGCTCGCGAACGGCGCGGCCACGATCGTCTCTGGGAGCGTGGATGAAGATCGCCGCACGTGAGATCGCGAGCCTGGTGATCGGCGTGACCGGCATCGTGCTGCTGGGCATCGGGCTCAATCGCGTGCTCGACATCGGCAGTTGCGCGTCGGGTGGTTCGTACGCCATCGCCCGTCCCTGCCCCGAGGGCACGGGGGCCTGGTTCTGGCTGGCGATGGCCGGTGCGCTCATGTGGATTCTCGGCATCATCGTGAGCAGGCAGAACTTCTCCGCACCGGGCGCCGGGCAGGTTCTGTGGACAGCCGGCTTCGCCGGCGGCGGCACCGCCATGCTGGTCAAGGTGCTCACCCAGCCGTCGATGCCACCGGACGCGAGGCTCGGGGCGTCCATCGTGGCCGCAATTTTCATTCCGATGGGCCTGGTCGTCGGGATCGTCGGGATCGTGCAACTCGTACGGCAGCGACGGACGAAGGACGGCACCCGCCCCGGCGGCCCGCGACGTCGAGGCGCTCCCACGGGTGCCGCGCGTGACCCCTGGTCACGGTTCAAGGCCTTGAACGATCTGCGCAGCACCGGAGCGCTCACCCGCGAGGAGTTCGACGCGCTCAAGGTCGACCTGGCCCGCTCCGAGCCGAACGGCCGGCGGGAGCCGGCGGTCGACCGCGTCGCCCGGATCCGGCAACTGGCCGACCAGCGGGCCTCCGGCGCCCTGAGCACGGCGGAGTTCGAGGCCGGCAAGCGCAGCGTCCTGCGCGGTGGGCGGGTCGACTCACCCGAGCGGTGACGTCGGCGCCCGGCCGCCGTCAGGCGGTGTCGACGATCCGGTTCTCCCAGGCCCAGGCGGCGATCTCGACGCGATTGCGCAGGCCGATCTTCGTCTGGATGGTCGACACGTGGCTCTTGACGGTGCTGAGGGAGATGAACAGTTCGGCGCCGATCTCCAGGTTGGTGCGACCGCGGGCGATCTCCCGTACCACCTCGATCTCGCGGGGCGACAGGTACGGCAGCTTCCGGTCAGCGCCTCTGGTCGGTGCGGTGAGGTGGCGCAGCAGCCGCACGGTGACGGACGGGGACACCAGCGCGTCGCCGTTGTGGGCGGCGCGGACCGCCTCGACGAGCAGGGCCGGGCCGGCGTCCTTGAGGAGGAAGCCGGCCGCGCCGCCGCGCAGCGCGCCGTAGACGTACTCGTCGAGGTCGAACGTGGTGACCACGATGACCCGCATCGGGTGGGGTACGCCGGGCCCGGCGAGCGCCCGGGTCACCTCGATGCCGTCGAGCCGGGGCATCCGGATGTCCACCAGGCAGACGTCGGGGCGCAGCCGGCGGGCCTCGGCGATCGCGTCGACGCCGTCGGCCGCTTCGGCGACGACGGCGATGTCGGGCTGGTCATCGAGGATGAGCTTCAGGCCGCTGCGGATCATCGCCTGGTCGTCGGCGAGCAGGACACGGATCGTCATCGCGACTGGCCGTCCTCGATGGGCAGGGTGGCCCGGACCGACCAGCCGCGACCCGGGCGGGGGCCGGCGAGGAGCGTACCGCCGAGGGTCTCGACGCGTTCGCGCATGCCGATGAGACCGTAGCCGCCGCGGTGGGCGGCGCGGGCGGCCGTCGGTGCCGCGTCGTCGGTCACGTCGACGGTGACGGCGGAGGGGGTCTGGTCGATGGTGACGGTGACCCCGTGTGCGTGCCGCGCGTGACGGGTCACGTTCGTCAGGGCCTCACGGACGATCCGGTACACGGTGCTGGTCACCTCCGGCGGCCATGTCCCGCTGTCGTCGGGTACCCGCAGGCGCACCGTGGGGCCCTGCCGGTTGAAGCGTTCGACGAGGACGCCGAGCTGCTCCGGCCCGGCCGACGCGGGTGGCGCGTCCCCGGTGTCGCGCAGCAGCCCGACCACGCGGCGCATCGCGCGCAGCGCTTCGGCGCCTGCGGCCTCGATGCCGGCCAGGGACTCGGTGACCTGACGCGGGTCCCTGCGGGCGACGAGATGGGCGGCCTGCGCCTGGATGAGCATGCCGGTGATGTGGTGGGCCACCACGTCGTGCAGCTCACGCGCCAACTCCAGCCGCTCCTCCTGGCGAATCTTCTCGGCGACGGTGGCCGCCCGGTCGTCCTGCCGCCGCAGCGCGAGCCCGACCGTGACCGCGCCGAGCCAGGCCACGACGTTCATCCCCAGGACGCCCGAGGGGCCGGCGGGCTGCGCCCGGACGGCGAGGAACGCGACGCCGACCACCGTGAGCCCGCCGGCGGCGAGCGCAGCAGCCGGTACGGGAGGTAGCGCGCGCACCGCCGACCCGACGAGAACGGCCAGCGCGAGCGCCATGGCCGGCCCTGGTTCGGTCGGAAGGTGGAACACCCGGGCCGCGACGACGGCCAGTGCGGCGATCCCGAAACCGGCGACCGCCGTCCAGGTCCGCTGCCGGTGCCGTACCAGCGCCAGCAGGCACACCACGACGGCGGCCGTCCCGCCGGCGAGCCAGTACCGGGCGCCCCACGTCTGCCCGATCGCCACGGCCTGGACGACGATCGCGGCGACGAAGGCCATGGCGAGTCCCGCCGTGGCGACGACCCCCGACAGCCGGTCCCCGACGCTCACCCGGTTCACCGTACGGGTCCGTGCCCGAGCGCACGCAGGGTGATCCCGAGCGCCACGGCGGCCAGCCAGGTGACCGCCGACCAGGCCCAGCACGGCGTTCGTCGCGGTCCGCTGCGTCGCGTTCATGCCGAGGACGCTAGGCAATCACCGTCCGACGCGAACCGGCCGAAAGTACGGTCGCGGGGCGTACCCGCCCCTGCTTCGGACCGATGCCCGGCGCTGCCGACCCTCCGCAGGATGAGCACATGCACACACCACTGCTCCTGCACGCCGAGCGGCTGACCAAGCGGTACGGTCGTCGTACCGCGCTGACCGACTGCGACCTGCAGATCCCGCGAGGGCACATCGTCGGGCTGGTCGGCCCGAACGGCGCCGGCAAGTCCACGCTGCTGCAACTGGCCTGCGGCCTGATCCGGCCGACCTCGGGCATGCTGTCGGTCCTCGGGTCGACACCGGCAGCCGACGCGGCGCACCTGGCCCGGGTCGGCTTCGTCGCGCAGGACACTCCGGTGTACGCCTCGTTGAGCGTCGCCGACCACCTGAGGATGGGTTCCTGGCTGAACCCGTCCTGGGACCCGGCGCTGGCCACCCGCCGGATCGGCGAGGTCGGCCTCGACCTGGCGCAGAAGGCGGGCCGGCTGTCCGGCGGCCAGCGAGCACAACTCGCGATGACCATCGCCGCCGCGAAGCGACCCGAGCTGCTCATCTTCGACGAGCCCGCCGCCGCGTTGGATCCGCTGGCCCGCAGGGGTTTCCTGCACAGCCTGGTGGAGTTCGTCGGTGAGCTGGGCGCCAGCGCCGTGCTCTCCTCGCACCTGTTGAGCGATGTCGAGCAGGTCTGTGACCACCTCGTCGTCCTGTGCGGCGGGCGCGTCCAGCTCGCCGGCCCGGTGCCGGACCTGCTCGCCTCGCATCACCGCATCGCCGACCATCCGGGCGCGACGGCCGGGGCCGAGGTCGTCTGGGCCGAGCACGGCCGGGCCGTGGTGCGCGGTGACGCGTCGGTACGGGCAAGCCACGCCGAGCCGGTCACGCTGGAGGAGGTGGTCCTCGCCCACATGTCGCGGGCCGCGAGCACCGGTGCCCGGCCGAACGCGTCCGCGGCGGTGGCGCGATGATCCGGATGAGCCTGCGGCAGTTCCGTGTCCAAGGGCTCGTCGCAGCGATCCTGTTGGCGCTGGCCGCCGTCTACCTGTTCCGGCTGGGCGGGGAGATCCGGGCGGTGCGCGACGCCACCCAACTCCCGAGCCGGTACGGGCAGAGCATGCTGTTCCTCGCCGCCGGTTTCGGTCTGGTGCCCGCGCTCATCGGTGCGTTCTGGGGCGCGCCGCTCGTGGCCCGGGAACTGGAGGCCGGTACCCACCGACTGGCGTGGAACCAGAGCGTGACCCGCCGCCGGTGGCTCGCGGTCAAGCTGACGGTGCTCGGCCTCGCCGCCGTGGCCGTCGCGGGTACGCTCAGCGCGCTGCTGACCTGGGCGGCGGACCCCGTCGACCAGGTGGCCGGCGACCGGTTCAGCGCGATCCTGTTCGGCGCGCGAGGTGTCGCGCCCATCGGGTACGCCGTCTTCGCTCTCGTCCTCGGCGCTGTCATCGGGCTGTCGGTACGCCGAACCCTGCCGGCGATGGCGTTGGTGTTCCTGGCGGTGATCGCGGTGCAGTTCGCCGTGCCGAACCTGCTCCGACCGCACTACCTGCCCGCCGAGCGGGTCACGGTGCCGATGAGCGCCGACGCCATCAACCAGGCCCGGGCGCTGGGCAGCATCACCGGCGGGCCGGTCATCGGGGGAGTGGAGGTACCGAACTCCTGGGTGACGGCGACCAGCAGGCTCCGGACGGCGGACGGTCGGCAACTGTCCGACGCCGCCTTCGACCGGTGCCTCGATGAGGCGCCGACGACCGGTGCCACCGGCAGGTTCGGGGACACCGCGGTGTGCCTCGGCGAGCTGGATCTGCACGTCGACATCGCCTACCAGCCCAACCAGCGTTTCTGGCCGTTCCAGTGGATCGAGCTGGCGATCTGTCTCGGTCTCGGCGCACTGATCGCGGTGGTGGGTCTGTGGGTCGTCCAGCGCCGGGTCACCTAGTGCCCTGACCACGAACGTCGCCGGTGTCACGGCGAGGTCGGGCGGCTCGCGGCGCGAGCGGACCGCTGCCCGACCGACGGGGCCATTGGCGGTGACGCTGAACACCCGATCTTCGGTTATCCTCACACACCCTCGATGATCAACATGGTGGCCGTGCTCATGTTGGGTCAGCCACGATCCTCTGGCCGACAGGAGACCTGGAACAAAACCCCCAGCCCGAAAGGTGTCCGACCATGCTGAGCTTCGAGATCACCCCGATCGGTACGGTTCGCAACGACCGGACCGATGTCCAGCACACGGACAACTGGGGCGCCGTCCGCAGCACGATCGTCGTCGACGAGCGCTTCGGCGAGGCGTGCCTGCAGGGCCTGGAGGGCTTCTCCCACGTGGAGGTGCTCTTCGTCTTCGACCAGTTCCCGGAGCACGGTGACTACCGCGAACTCCACCCCTACCGTGGCCGGTCGGACCTCCCGCCCGTTGGCATCTTCGCCGGTCGCGGTCCCCGCAGGCCGAACCGCATCGGGGTGACGAGCTGCGCCATCGAATCCGTGCACGGCCGGGAGTTGACGGTGGTGGGCCTCGATGCGGTGTCGGGCACCCCGGTCATCGACCTGAAGCCGACGATGGTGGAGTTCCTGCCGGTGGACGTCAAGCAGCCGGAATGGGTCAGCGGCATGATGTCGGAGTACTTCCGCCCGTGATCGGGGTTCGGGCTCGACACTGTGTGGCGCGGGGCGTCCGTCGGGGTGGTGGCGGGCACGAGGGGCAGAGGTTTCTGTCACCGCCCGGCGATAGCCTGCCGTCATGGGGAGTGCCGAGCTGGATGAGTTGATCGTCGCGGACGCCGAGGCGCTGCGCGCGTGGTTGTCGGTCCACCACGCCACGTCGCCCGGGGTCTGGCTCGCCCTGACCAGGAAGGGCGGCACGGTCACGACGTTGACCTGGCAGCAGGCGGTCGACGAGGCCCTGTGCTTCGGCTGGATCGACGGGCAGGCCCGTAAACGGGATCAGGAGAGCTCCTGGATCCGGTTCACGCCGCGCAGGCCCCGCAGCTCCTGGTCGCAACGCAACGTCGACAACGTGGCCCGGCTGGAGGCGCAGGGGCTGATGATGCCCTCCGGCCGCGCGGCGGTGGAGGCTGCGAAGGCGGACGGGCGGTGGGCGGCGGCCTACGCCCCGTCCTCGGAGGCGGAGGTACCGGCCGACCTGCTCGCCGCCATCGCCGCCGACGCGGCCGCAAAGGCCATGTTCGACGTCCTCACCAAGGCCAACCGGTTCGCTCTCATCCACCGGCTCAATGCCGTCAAGCGGGCGGAGACGCGCGAGCGGAAGATCGGCGAGTTCGTCGCGATGCTGGCCCGCCACGAGACGTTCTACCCGCAGAAGGTCAAGCCGCCGACACTGCCGTGACGGCGCCATGTGGGAGAGGGTCGACCCGGCGGTGGTTCAGGACGAGCCGGGCCAGGCGGCGAGGTAGCCGCCGCCCGCGTCGGACTGCACGGCCCGCGTGCGGTGGAACGGTCCCTTGTCGACCTTCGCCACGACGGCGGCCACCCCCGACGAGGCGGCCACGCCGCGGACCGCGCCGGAGCCGCCGTCGGTGAAGACCACCCAGGAGGTACGCCGTTTCAGGTCCGCCGAGAGGACCAGCACCCACGCGTCGCCACCGGCGTACGGGGCGAGGCGGCGGCCACCGAGGGTGATCCGGGACCGGTCGGCGATCTGGTACGCCGACACCCCACCGGCGTAGACGCGCCCCGACTCGTCGGCGGTGATCGCGTACGGCTTGATGGTGTTGCCCTTGTCGCCCTTGCTGTCGATCCGGCTGATCACCACCTGCCCGGCGAGGTGACGTCCGCTGGCCGGGTCGAGGCGGGCGAGGTAGGTGTAGTGCGCGTTCGAGGTGTTGAACGGCTGGGTGAACTTGTCGATGACGACGTTCGGCGCGGGCCGGGTCGGGTCGGTGGCCGAGCGGGCGAAGATGCGCGCCTACGTGCTGTACACCTCCGGGTCCACCGGCCAGCCCAAGGGTGTGCAGGTGGAGCACCGCTCGCTGGTCAACCTGTTGCAGGACTTCCGCGACCGGCTCGGCTCGGGTCCCGGGCACCGCTGGCTCGCCCTCACCGCACTGACCTTCGACATCGCCGCCCTGGAGCTGTACCTGCCGCTCATCAGCGGTGGCACGGTGGTGATCGCGCCACCTGAGGTCGCCCGCGATGGTCAGCAGATCGCCCGGCTGGTCGCCGACCGGGGCATCACCCACGTCCAGGCGACCCCGTCCGGCTGGCAGCTGATGCTCGACGGCGGCCTGCGAACCTGCTGCGCAACTCGGTCTACAACCGCCACCCGTACGTCTACCAGTGGGCGGACCGCAACGGCGTGCTCGTGATGGACGACATCGACAACATGTGGATGAACAAGGCCCAGGAGGACATCCAGACCCGCAGCTACGGGCTGTCCCGGGCGCTCGCCACCATGATGGCCTGGAACCAGCACAACAACCCGTCGGTGATCCTCTGGGGCCTGCAGAACGAGTCGGAGATCGACGGTGGGGGCGCGCCGGTCTACCGGGCCTGGATCAAGGACATGAAGGACGCGGTCAAGTCGGTGGACCTGCAGGACCGGCCGGTGACCTGGGCGTCGAGTTCGAGTTGGGATCCCGCGTTCGACCTCGCCGATGTGATCGGCTTCAACGAGTACTTCGGTTACTTCTACGGCAAGGACGCCGACCTGGGCCCGACACTCGACGCGGTGCACGCCAACCACCCGAACAAGCCCATCCTCATCACCGAGAACGGCACCTGGTCCTTCCTGGGCAACCGGGGGTCGAACACCGAGCAGGGCACCGAGGACTGGCAGGCGGCCAGCTTCCAGGCCCACTGGGCGCAGGTGACGGCCCGCCCCGAGTTCGTGGCCGGCTACACCTTCTGGGTGCTCAAGGACTACAAGCAGCGACTCGGGTACAACGAGGAGTACAACGGCCTCTCCACGATGGGACTGGTCGGCTTCGACTCGCGTACCCGTCGGCTGGTCTACGACGCCTTCTCCGTCGCGAAGCTGCCCCGCTGACCGCACACCCTCCCTGGTAAGAAAGGCATGGCGACGATCGTGACACCCTCCCATCCCGTCGGAGTTCCGGCGCACCTGCCGCCGCGGCTGACCATCACCCTCTGGGACTTCACCTGGTACACCCAGACCACCGAGGGTGAGCCCTTCCACGACCTCGACGCCGCCTTCGCCGAGGCGGTCGAGCGGGGATACAACACGGTGCGGATCTGCGCGATGCCGTACCTGATCTTCGGTGACCACGACATCGACACCTCGGCGCTGCGGTTCACCACCATGGGTGGCGGGGTGGGTCGACGGACCCGCTGGTACGACGTGGCCGGCGGCGCCGTCCTCGACGGCCGGCGCCGGCTGCGGGAGCTCTTCGAGGCGGCCCGTCGACACGACTGCCACGTGATCCTGTCGTCCTGGGAATACCAGCAGAGCCCCGCCTTCCTGCAGGGACGGCAGTGGTACGACGCGCTGATGGCCATCGAACCGGAGCAGCGACACGTCACCATCGCCCGGGCGATGGCCGACCTGGTGCAGTTCGTCAAGGACGCCGGCCTGGCCGACCGGATCGCCTACGCCGAACTGCACAACGAGGTCGACCTCAGCCGGTTGAACCGGCTCCCGGGCGGGGAGACCGACCCGTACTGGCCGCAGCGGCAGGCCGTGGCCGACGCGGTCGCGCTGATGCGCGAGCGGCACCCCGACATCATGGCCACGACGTGCTACGGCATCCCCCCGGACCTCGACATCGGTGCCGTACCCGACAACGGGCAGGTCGCGCACTTCCATGTCTACGTCTATGGCGTCCTCGCGGCGCTGGAGCGATGGGCAGGGGTACGGGTGGCGCCGCCGGAGTTTCCCCGGCCGCAGCTGCGTAGCCTGTTGCGGGAGGACGCCCCGCCGTTCGAGCAGTACGCGGAACAGGCCGACCCGTGGCGGCTGGAGGCCACCGGCGTCTCGGCGAGCATGTTCTACACCTACGACTGGGTGGACACTGCTCGGTGGGACCGGTGGCTGTACGAAAACTACGGCGACTATCGGGTTGCCATGACCTACGCCCTGGACGACCGGCTCTCGGTCATCGCCCGCTGGGCGCAGCGGCACCACGTTCCCACGGTGATCGGGGAGGGGTGGATCGGCTACACCCCGCTGCATGCCGAGTTCGAGGACGGTCCGGTCGGCCAGGGCATCGCCGAAGAGGCGTTGGAACGCTGTATGGCGCACGGGTTCTGGGGGGTCGTCCTGGGCTCCAACTCCGCGCCGCACCACCCCGGCTGGCGCAACGTCGAGTGGCAACGACGGTGGAACCAGCGGTTCCTGTCCAGCTGACCAACCTGCGCCCGGCCTTTCGGCTGGCTCGGCGGGACAGGTATGCCGGGGTGACACCGGCATACCTGTCCGCCGGAGGGGACGGCAGCGGCTATCGGCCAGCTGTACCGGATGTCCATGTACGGCATCGGGCTCGGCTTGTTGGGAGCGGGCGCGGGCGCGACGCCGGCGACCGGTGTCAGCGCCGGCACAGCCGGGTGAAGGCCGCTTCGAGCCTGGGCGCGTCGATCTGCAAGCCGGTGGCCAGGTGTTGGGTTACTGCTCCGTCAACGAGGGCGACGACCGCGTAGGCCGTGTCGGAGTCGGTCCGCGCTGCGACGAGATCCTGCAATCCGCCGATCCATCGCCGCGCCAGGTCACGCAACGCGGGCTCCCGAGCAGCCGCCAGGTACAGCTCGCTCTCCATGAGGGCACGCGGCCGGTCGGCCACGTAGTCGGTGACCAGCCGGGTGAGCGCCCGGGGCAGCTCCGCCTCCCCTTCCAGAGAGGCAGCCCATTCCGCGAGAAGGGCTTCGCCGAAGGTGTGGGCCTGCGAGAGTCCGGCCGCCACCAGGTCGGCCAGGTGAGGGAAGTAGTACGTCGTCGCGCCGAGCGGCACGTCGGCCCGAGCGGCAACGGCGCGGTGCGTGGCCCGGCCGACGCCGACTTCGGCGATGACCTGCGCAGCCGCGACGGCAATGGCTCGGCGTCGGCCCTCCGGGTCCCGGGCTCGGGCCGGCCGCCGTGCAGCGGTCAATGGGCACCGCCCAGGTTGAGGACCACCACACCGCCGACGACGAGCGCAATGCCGGCCAGCTTCGTGGGAGTGAGTGGCTCGCCGAGAAAGGCGGCACCGATCGCGGCGATTGCCGCAGTGCCGAGGCCGGACCACATCGCGTACGCGACGCTGACCGGGATGTCTCGTACAGCGTGGGAGAGCAGGTAGAACGCGGTGAGGTACGCCACGGCGAGGCCAAGGGTCGGCCAGATTCGGGTGAAGCCCCGAGCTGGTCGTCCCTGACGAAGCAGGGGTGACACGCCAGTCGCGCGACGACATCGTCTGGACTCAGGTAGGAACCTTGCGTCGGCGGTTGGTGGGGCTGTTGGACCGGTGGGTCGCGGCGGCATCGGTAGCCGAGCCGCTGGTCCAGGGAGATCCGGCGAGGGTCGGTGCCTTCCACCACCACCGGTAGCGAGAATCATCGGTGCCGACCGGAGCCACATCGGATCTCCGCGACCGCGTCGGCAAGGGCTTGCACCCCCTCTGTGATGGCGCGTTCGGTGAGGGTGGCGTAGCCGAAGATCAGCCCGCCGGGTCCGGCGGGGCTCAGTCGGTAGCGGGAGACGCCTTGCACGGCCAGCCCGTGCCGGGCGGCGGCGGCCACGACCGCGGCCTCGTCGAGGTCGTGCGGGAGCCAGGCGACGACGTGTTGGCCCGCCGCGACACCGACCGGTTCCAGTTCGGGCAGCCGTGTGCGCAGCGCGGCCAGGAGTGCGTCGCGGCGGCGGCGGTAGACCGGGCGCATGCGCCGCAGGTGCCGGTCGAATTCGCCGCGGGTGAGGAAGTCGGCGAAGGTCAGTTGGTCGATGACGGGAGAACCGCGGTCGGCCAGCACCTTGGCCGCCGTGATGTCGTCGACGAGGTGTGACGGTGCCAGCAGCCAGCCGAGGCGCAGCCCTGGCGCCAGGGTCTTGCTCGCTGTGCCGCAGTACACGACGGTGTCGGGCGCCAGCCCCTGCATGGCGCCGACGGGCGAGCGGTCGTAGCGGTACTCCGCGTCGTAGTCGTCCTCGATCACCACGGCGCGACGATGCTGCGCCCACTCGATCACCCGGGCCCGTGCGGTGGCCGACAGGACCCCGCCGGTGGGCCACTGGTGCGAGGGCGTCAGCACGATGGCGTCCGCGTCGGTTCGTTCCAGTTCCTCGACGAGGAGGCCGTCCGACCCGACGGGGACGCCGATCACGTCCAGGCCGGCGGCGGCCGCGACGGGGCGGGCGTCGTCGTCCGCGGAGGGGTCCTCGACGGCCAGCCGGCGGGCGCCGCGCGCCGCGAGCATCTGGATCAGCAGCGCGACGCCCTGGCCGTAGCCGTTGCAGATCACGACGTTCTCCGGGCGGGCCGACGTGCCGCGGACGCGGTTGAGGTAGTCGGCCAGGGCGGCGTGCAGTTCGGGTACGCCACGCCCGTCGAGGTAGGCGAAGCGTTCGTTCGGTGTGGTGGTGAGGACCGTCCGCACCGATCGCAGCCAGGCGGCCCGGGGGAACGACGACACGTCGGTGCGGCCGTACCCGAAGTCGATCCGTGCCGCCGGCCGATCGTCGGCGCGGCGACCGGCCGGCGCCGTGACCGGCTCGACCGCGACCCGGGTGTAGCTGCCCGCCCGGCTGGTGAGGTAGCCCTCGGCGACGAGTTGCTGGTAGGCCTCGACCACGACGCCGCGGGACACTCCCAGATCGGCGGCGATGGTGCGGGTGGGGGGCAGGGACGTCCCGAGACGCAACCGGCCGGCCCGGATGCCGCCCCGGATCGAGGCGGCGATCTGCCGGTGCAGGGGTTCGGCCGCGGACCGGTCGACATCGATGAGCAGGTCCGCCGCCGTACTCGAATTGGTCCTGGTCCGGCCCATACGATCGGACCTTAGCGGGTGTACCGATCTCCGTCAGGCTCGAACGTATGACGACAGCGACCGGCCCGCGCTTCGACGGCAGCCTCCTCACCCCGGGCGACCCGGGCTACGACGCGGCCCGCACCGTGTGGAACGCCATGATCGACCGCCGCCCGCGGATGATCGTGCAGGCCGCGAGCGTCACCGACGTCGTGACCGCGGTACGCCTGGCCCGCGAACTCGATCTGGAGATCGGAGTGCGCTGCGGCGGGCACAACGTGGCCGGCCTCGCCGTCCCCGCGAACGGCCTGATGATCGACCTGACCCCGTTGGACAGCGTCCGAGTCGACCCGATCCGGCGACGCGCCCGAGTCCAGGGCGGCGCGCTGCTCGGCGCACTCGACCGGGCGTCGCAGCGGTACGGTCTCGCCACGACTGCGGGCAACGTCTCACACACCGGGGTCGGTGGCCTGACGCTCGGCGGCGGCATGGGCTGGCTCGCCCGACAGTACGGGTTGTCCTGCGACAACGTCGTCTCGTACACCATGGTCACCGCCGAGGGGGAGGTGGTGACCGCGAGCCGAACCGAGAACCCCGACCTCTACTGGGGCCTGCGCGGCGGGGGCGGCAACTTCGGCATCGTCACCGACTTCGAGTTCCAACTGCACCACACCGGAACGCAGACCCTGGTCGCCGAGTTCGACTTTCCCGCCGCGGACGCCGTGCCGGTGCTCGAAGGCTGGCGGGACCTGAACGTCGTCGCGCCACGGCAGGCGACCTTCACCGCCGATGTCCGTGGCACGGCCACTGGTCCGATCGCCACGGTCGGCTTCGTATGGGTCGGCGACCCGGCACGCGCGTACCGGTTGCTGCCGGCGATGCGTGCCCTCGGGCGTCCGGTCGCCGAGCGGGTCACCACGCCGTCGTACCTCGAACTCCAGCAACGCGACGACACCTCCGGCGGCCACGCCTACCGCCGGTACTCCAGCGCGCACTACCTGCGGCAGTTCCCCACCGCGGCGATCGAGGCGTTCCTGCTCCGCGGCGCGACAGACCTGCACGCCGGCACCCCACTGCCCGGCGTCGGGCTGCAGGCGCACGGCGGGGCCATCGCCGACGTCGCCGAAGCCGACGCCGCGTTCAGCCACCGGGGCACCATGTTCGAGTTCGGCGCCGACTCCCGCTGGACCGACCCCACCGAGGACGACGCCCGGATGGCAGCGGCCCGCACTGCCGCAGCCGCGCTCGCCCCCTACGCCGACGGTGTCTACGTCAACTCACTTGCCGCCGACGAGGGGCAACGAGGGGTACGCCGCGCGTACCCGGCCGCCAAACTCGCCAGGCTCACCGCACTCAAGACCAGCTGGGACCCGCACAACGTCTTCCACCTCAACCACAACATCCGGCCCCGCCCCGCCTGCGCCGGCGCCGATAATGCCGACAGGTCGAAGGGACGCTCATGACCTCATCGCCCCACCGTACGAATGGTCGGGGCTGAGCTCGCCGATCCCCGCCCCGCACTGCTCGGCACCAGTAAATCGGGTGGCCGCGCCAACCAGCGCCGCCCTACCTTGTAACCGGATCTTCTTCTCCAGCCGACCCACGAGAGGACCTCACCCCGCGTGACGCCGCCTGCTCTCTAGACCTGACACCTTTCCCGTGCAACGGTCGCCGACGTCGCCGTCGGCTCATTTCCCGTGCCCTCCGTCAGGTCTTCGGAGAGATCATGTCTACGCGTCCTCATATCGTGCTGCCCGTCCGCGTCGATACCCACGGCGAACTCCTCGACATCCGGCTCCTGGTCGCCTGCGTTCCCTGCAACCGCACCGGCACATTCACCATTCACGATCGCGTTCCGGTCCGGTACCTGGATCCGATCCTCCTGGCGCGCTCCTCCGGCAACTGCACTGCCCTCGTCGCCCGCGTCCGTCCCGACCCGATGATGGCCCGGCGCAACCGGTTCGCCTCGGATCGGGACTCATGCCTTGAACTGCTCGCCCCGCCCCCTCCCGAAAGCCGGCCCGTCCATGTCGACGACTCCGTGCCCCCTTCGCTTCGAACGGCTCATCGCCCAGCGATTGGGCCTCAGCCGCGGGGAGATCGTTCGCCGGGTCACGATCGGCATTCCGCGCTGAACTCGCAGGGAGATTTCGTTCGTCCTGCCATGAGCCGCTGTGGACCTGAGCCGGGGCGGGAGGCAAGGTGGCCCTGCCCCGCACCGCATCACGCGGCGGTCCGCGCGCGGTCACTCATGCCCGGGTGCGAACGCAGGCCGGGGCCGGCCCGATACCGGCGCCGAAGGTGAACGTCCGGGGGCGTACATCCGGACGTAGCCCATGAGCGGATGCTGGTGGCGGTACCGGCCGGCGGCACTGGGTCCCTGCCATTGCGTGGCGTGGTGGGGTGAGGGCGCTGATCACAGATGTCGGCGCACCTGCCCGGCTCGTCTGTGCTCACTTCCCCAGGATGTCCGGGGTGGGCGATAGCGTCACCGCCATGAGCGTGCTCGACCGCCGTGCCCTCAATCGGGCACTTCTGGCCCGTCAGCTCCTGCTGCAGCGGCACGACATGCCGGTCGTCGACGCCCTCGAGCACTTGGTGGGGTTGCAGGCGCAGGAGCCCCTGGAGCCGTACGTCGGGTTGTGGAGCCGCCTGGCCGGCTTCCAGCCGCCGGCCTTGGCCGAGCTGCTGCTGAGCCGCCAGGCGGTCCGCACGCTGCTGATGCGCCGCACCCTCCACCTGGTGACCGCCCGGGACTGTCGCACGCTGCGGCCCGTGCACCAGGCGATGGTGGTCTCCCGCATGTGGTCGACGCTGCGCCGGGTGCTGCCCGGCGTCGACCTCGACGAGCTCGCAGGACTGGGCCGGCCGCTGTTCGAGGAGCGGCCACGCAGGCTGACCGAGGCGGCCCGCGCAGTCGCCGACCGCTGGCCGGGTGTGGAGCCGCGCTGGTTGGGCGACGCGCTCAGCACGCTCGTGCCGCTCGTGCAGGTACCACCCCGTGGTATCTGGGGCGAGCGCGGCGCCGCGTACCACACCACGATCGAGCAGTGGCTGGGCCAGGCGTTGGAGCCGGCGTCGCCGCACACCGTCGACGCGCTGGTCCTGCGCTACCTCGCCGCCTACGGTCCGGCGTCCAGCGCCGACATCCGTGCCTGGTCGGGGTTGAGTGGGCTGCGGGACTCCGTCCACCGGTTGCGCCCGTCGTTGCGCACGTTCCGCGACGAGCGTGGCCGCGAGCTGTTCGACGTGCCCGACGGCGTGCTGCCCGACCCGGAGACCCCGGCGCCGCCGCGCTTCCTGCCGGCGTTCGACAACGCGGTGCTGGGCTACGACGACCGCAGCCGCGTCATCGACACCGCGCATCGCGGGCTGAGCGTTACAGGTGCGCGCTTCCTGCTGGTCGACGGCCGGGTGGCGGGGACCTGGACGGTCGCCGTCGACGACGGCGCGGCGACGGTGCGGATCACGCCGCTGCGCGCGCTCACGACGGGCGAGCGCGACGCCGTTGTCGCCGAGGGCGAGAGCCTGCTGACCCTGTTCGAGCCCGAGCCACGGTGCCGGCGTACGGTCGGGTTCACTTCGATCCCGTAGCACGTACGACGATGTCGTCGAACAGGATCTGGAGCAGGCGGAAGCCTCCGGGGCCGTACCGCCGTGCCGCCGTACGGTCCGGCAGCCGGGGGACCGGACTGCTAGCGTTCGGCGCCATGTGGACCGAGGAGATCGTGGCCGGACGCCCGGCCCGGCGGCACGTCCCGTCCGGCGTCGTCTTCCGCGAGGTGCCGGGCGGAACCTTCCGCATGGGCCTGTCCGAGGCGGAACTGGCGGCGGTCCGCGCGATCGAGCGCAGCGGGGGAGCCGAGGACACTCTGGAGCCGTTCTTCGCCGCTGCCGGGAACGCCCAGCCGGTACGCGAGGTGCGGGTGGAGCCGTTCCTGATCGCCCGGCACCCGTTGACGGTCGCACACGTCCGGCACTGGTTGCCCGAGTACGAGGACGACTACGCCGACGCCGACTCCGGCACGGCCCGGATCGAGGACGACCTGGACGACCTGCTCGGGGCGATGCCGTTCCGGCTGCCCAGCGAGGCCGAGTGGGAGTACGCGGCCCGAGCTGGCACCACCACCTTGACCTTCCGCGGCGACGGGAAACCCGGCGAGGACCACCTGCTCGACGACTTCGGTCACGAGCAGCGGACAGCCGCCGCGGAGAACCCGTTCGGGCTGGCCGCCATGGGCTCGGCGAACGAGATCTGCGCCGACGTGTGGATGCCCGGTTTCGTGGGCGCCCCGGCGGATGCCCGCCCGCGCACCGGCGCCGGTCCCAGGGCGGTACGCGGCGGCGCCGCCGACCTCTACCCGTGGCAGGGCTGCGACGAGTGGCTGTTGCTGCTCGCCGCCACCCGGGGCGAGCACGCGCAGTTCACCGCGGTCCGCCCGGCGGCACCCCTGCCACCCCGCGAGTAGCCACAGCCGCCGTCTCCGTCGGCGAGGCGGTCCCAAGGCGATCAGTGGGGGAACGCGCGGGGGATGCGGGCGGTGCGGAGTTCGTCGCGGAATGCCTGGATGCGGGTGATGACCTGTCGTCTGCCGATGGTGTTCTCGATGCGGTCGAGGTACAGGCACCGGGCGGCGAGTTTGTCGAGGTCGACGGTGAAGTAGATCGCCATCAGCGGATTGACGAACAGATCGCCGCTGCCGGTGCGCCTGGTGAACCGGACGTCTCCGAACGCGCCGCTGGTGGCGGCGGCGATCTGGCCCTGGACGATGCTTGGCCGGTCCGGGGTGGCGGCCTGGGCGTCGGCGACGGCATCGCGGTACAGCGCCGCCTCCCGGCTGGAACCGGGGATGGACAGGGCACCGAGGTAGCCGCCGTCGCGGTCGAGTGCGGCGAGGTTCTCCAGCACCTGGACGTGGTTGACGCCGTCGTAGGCGTCGATGCCGAAGCCGAGACTGGACACCAGCTTGACCGGCACGTCCAGCGCGGTCACGGCGGCCAGGCTGGTGATGTCCTCCACCGGGGTGCCGAGGTCGCTCTCGTCGCCGCGCAGCAGGACATCGGTGCCGCCGTCGACCAGCACCACCGCGTCGATGTCGAGGCGCTCCACCAGGTGCCGGTACGCCGCCCGTAACGGCTGGACGCCGAGCGGCGGAAACGCGTACACGGTCGGGGGCAGTTGCTGAGCCGCCAACCAGCGGGAGAGCGTGCGTTCCGGGAAGTACCAGTCCGGGCTGGTCGTGTCCGGCCGCACCGCGGCGACGTGCTCCGCCACCCAGGCGTCCCGGTCGATCAGCTCGAGTTCGGAGAAGGACAGGCTGGCCAGGTGCACCTGCCTGCCGCCGCGCCACAGGGCGAACGCCAGGGGCAGGCCGGCGTACACGTCGAACCCGCCGCCCGCTCCGGCGATGAGGATGTTCCGCGCCGGAGCCAGCGCGGCGAACAGCGGCGGGACGGCCAACGAGAACACACCGGGGTCGGCCGGCGGCGCGGGGGGATTCGTCACCGCTCCATGATCAGCCACGCCCGTGCTGCCCGGGATCCCGTGGCCCACCGGGACCGGCACGAGCGCTTTGGCGTACGCATGTGTGGCTCCCGGCGGCCAACGGTCGATGCGTCGGTGTTTCGGCAGGCCGCGACGCCTGCGACCGCCGATATCGGTGCGGCGGTTCGTGCTCCTCGGCGCCGACGGTCCCGGCTGTTGCGCAGGCTCAGTACGCTCTGCACGCGATGCGGCCGAGCCTCAGTCTGGGCGACGAGCAGACAGGAGCGGACTTGACGAGAGAGCTCATCGCGGGTGTCGTCTCGAGCCTGCTGGCAGTCCTGTTCGTCGAGAGTTACCTGCGCCTGCGGCGTGGTCTGTCGAAGCGGTCGCTGCGACTGGCGCTCGGTCGGCCATCGAGTGTCGCCGTCGTCGCCTCGGTGTTCCCGGCCAAGGTGGAATCGAGTTCGGTACCGTTGATGGGCACGCACGACGCGTACGCCATGGCGCACATACTGACCGCCTACCGTGCAGTCGGCGTCCAACCTTCCCTCGTGTCCGCGTCGGTCCTGCCGGACGGGCTGGACGATGACCTGGTGTGCATCGGTGGCCCGATCGTCAACTCCTTGACGAGGGCGCACATGGATCTCTTCTGCGCTCCGTTCCGCCGGGTCGACGCCGAAGACGACGGGGTTCTGAAGCCACCTGTCTACCGGTGCGGGGAACACGAGTTCGTCGACACGCGGGACCGCGCCTGGGGCTTCATCGTCAAGCTGACACCGCAGCTCACCGGCCGCGTGCACACGACTCTGCTGGTCTGGGGTTCGGGCGCAGTCGGTACCTCAGGAGCCAGCTACTTCCTCGCCGAGCTACATCGGGCGCTCCCGCGGTCGCGGCGTGAGTCGTTCTTCGTGGCCGTCCCGGTCCAGCGGGCCGTGGGATACAAAGGTGTGAGCACCGCGATCGTCGACCTCAGTGCCGATGTCTGGCCGGGCGGCGGACTTGCCCCGCCGGCCGGGCAGGTAGAGCCGGTGACAGAGCGAGCCGGACACCACGATCCCTACGTCTGAGGGCTCGCAGACCGTCCGCCCCGGCAGCTGCCAATGCCCCCGGGCGCAAGCCCGACCTGCCCTGTTCCGGACGGTCGTCGGGTCCTCGGTGAGACGAGAACGCCCCTAGGATCTGCCGGTGGACCTTGTACCGGGCGCAGACCACCGACCTGCGGAATTCGTGACCGACCGGGCGCGGCTGTTCGTCAGCTACTGCCAGTACGACGTGTTCACCGTGCCGGGTGCGTCCGGCGTGGGGATCTACGTCCGCGGCGACGACCTGGTGCACGTCGGCGGGGCGAACCAGTTCACCGGCTTCTGCGGCATCCACACCGGCTGGATCGAGGCACGCGTCCGGGTCCTGCCCGCGCCGCCGCTGGTGACCGACACCGGCTGGGACGCGATCAGTGAGGCGACCCTGTGGAGTCCCAGCGGCCGGCTGTCGGTCGTCGGCCTGATGGGCGGCGGCGCCGAGGCCCTCACCGACGTCGCGGTCCCGCGTGGGCTGATCCGGGTGCGGGTGCACGCGCGTGACCGCCTGCACGAGACCGTACGCACCGACGGCGACCCGCCCGAGCTGCACGAGCTGCACGTCTGGGCGGTGTCCGAGGAGACGCCGTGGCGCACCGTGCTGGCCGACCCGGGAGGCCGCGCCTGGGAGCAGAAACCGGCGACGGCCGCCGAGCAGGCGATGCTGTCACTGGTACCGCGTCCCTCCGGCCGTCCGGCCATCCTTCCGCCGCCACCTGACCCGTACGAGGACGACGCCGGCCTGTCCCGCGTGGCGGTGGTCCGCCACCGGCCCGCGCCGGTCGAGGTCCCGGTGGGCGTACTGCCGGTCGGTGACCTGGCGGTCCGGCTGGAGCGGGTCGACGGCGAGACTCTCCGATGGTCGTGGACCACCGCCGACGAGCCGATCTTCCCTGAGCCGTTGGCCACGCTGCCGGACGACGAGCCGAGCACTGTGCGGCTGACGTCCGGCCCGGACGGCGTCACACTGCGGCACGAGGGCGTTTTGGGCCGGCACGCCGTCGCCCTCGGGCTGATCTGGGACCATCTGCTCGACAGCGCCGGCTCGTATCCGTGGCAGGAGACGTTGCGTGGGCAGGCTGCCGAGGCGACCGCGCAGGCCGAGAAGACCCGCCGCCTGCGGGCCGCGCGCGACGCCGAGCGGTGGGGAGGCCCGCCGCCGCCGGAGCGGCTGCGCAAGCTTCCCAGTCAGGCGCAGTCCCTGGCCCGGATGGACCGCCCGTTGCTCGACCGCATCGACGCGCTGCCCGCTGCCCGCCAACGCGAGGCAGCCTGCTGGGCGGCCCGCCACGCGATGCGGGTGGCCGGGTTGGAACAGATCGGGTGGATCGCCGACGCGCTCGCCGCCGCCGAGACCGCCCGCACTCTGCCACGCTCCTTCACCGAGCAAGGTGGCGCCGATGCGTTCCGTCGGCTCCTGTCCGATCCCGAGGTGCCGCACACCACCGTCACGCTCCGCCGGGAAGCAACGGCGTTTCGCGCACCTCGCGTCACCGAGATGCTCCAGCAGGCCGCCGCGTTCCCCGCCCTGCTCGCCCTGGCGAACGACGATCCGCTGATCGCCGCGATCGACGCCGTCCACCACGCGGCACTCGCCCACGGCGACGACCGCGACCGGTTCCTCGCCGACACTCACACCGCCCTGCGCTGAACCGCCGATCCGGCTTGCGAGGCGGCGGCGCCCGTACCGATCGCTGCCACCTGCTGAGGCGAGTCGACGACCGCCCCACCGAACGAGCCCTCTTCGTCGTACCGAGCGGGTAGCTTCAGGCCGGCGACACGCGGGGATCCGATGTCGGTTCCGTCCGAGACGGCCGCCGCGGCCGCGATCTAGCGTGGACCGACAGCCCGCCCGAACGTGAGGGGACAGCACTATGCGTGACCTGGTCTACACCGGTTTCATGTCGCTCGACGGCGTCGTGGACTCGCCCGGCGGCGGCCCGGGGGAGGAGCACCGCAGCGGCGGATGGGTGTTCAAGGACCTCGAGTTCGTCCCGGAAGCCTGGTCGTTGAAGGGCGAGGAACTCACCGACACGACGGCGCTGATGTTCGGCCGCCGCAGCTACGAGGCGTTCGCGCCGGTCTGGCCCGGATCGGAGGACCACGCCGCCTACAAGGAGCTGCCCAAGTACGTCGTGTCGAGCACGCTGTCCGACGACGCCCTCGTCGACGGCTGGGGGCCGACGACGATCCTGCGCTCGACCGACGACGTCGCCGCGCTGAAGGAAGGTGAGGGCGGCGCGATCTTCATCCATGGGAGCGCGGAGCTGGCCCGGCGGCTGTCGGACGCGGGCCTGATCGACCAGTACAACCTGCTCGTCTTCCCCGTGCTGCTCGGTGCCGGTAAGAGTCTGTTCGGTCGGGCCGACCGGGACAAGCAGATGCTCAGGCTACGGGAGTCGGAGAGCTACTCCAACGGCATCCTGAAGCTGATCTACGACGTCGCGCGCTGATACAGGTCGAGGGCGATGTCCGTGAAGGTCGCGCCCTCCGGCACCGTGCCGGTCCGCGTCTCGAACCGCAACCCCACGGGCGCACGATACGCCGCAGCACGTCCTGGTGGCGGGCTCGGCCGTGCGGACGTCGTGCGCGGCGTTCTCTCACAGGTACGACGGATCCTGCGCGAGGAAGGCCTCCGCCGTCACGGTGTCCGGCGCCGACCACAGGTTCTCGATCGCGGACAGGTACCGCTGGGCGACGGCACCGTCGTTGCGGGCCTCGAAGACCGGGAGTGGACGGGAGGGGGACCGATTGAGGTACGGCACGAAGAAGCTGGTGCCGTCGGGCTGGTCGAATGAATAGCTGCGCATGCGCGGCGGTGCGTCGTAGAGGCGGATGGCCACGGTCCCGGGCCGTGCCGCCCCCGGCCCGCAGGCGAGCGAGAAGTCGCGCAGATCGATCAGCGAGCGTAGGTGCAGGCGGTTCTCCTCGCGCAACTGCACCGCGGAGATCATGAACTCGCGCGCGGTCGCCTCCACGTGGGCGCTGCGCGGGTTGAGGACCAGGAACCGGACGTCCACGCCCTCCCGGATCCGCTGCTGCAACTCGGCCACGTTGAGGGCCGGCGTAAAGGCCAGGTTGGTCGCCGTCAGGAGGATGCTCCGCCGGGCCGTCATGATCGCCCGCCCGATGGCCGCCTGCGCTTCCGTCAGGTTCGTGTAGCAGCGCAGCAATCCCGATGTCCTCAGCTCCGCATCGGCCGCCAGTGCGGTCCAGCCACTGATGGTGTCCCGGATCCGGTCGCACGCGGCACCCAGCGCGGATATGAAGTCCTGGAGCCCGACCCGCTGCCCCGCGGCCCCATCGGGCCACGGGCACGACAGCGTGGTGACGCCGAGCAGGTCCGACGGCAGCCGTAGGTCGTGCTGCTTCGGGTGGACCAGGAAGGTCCGGCCCCGGCCGAGGCGTCCCATGATCAGGCCGAACTCGAAGAGCACATTGTCCCGGGGCGTCAGGGCGGACGTGCCCCGTGAGATGCCGGTGTCGTCCGGTGTGGCGACCAGGATCGCGAAGTCGAACAGGTCCAGCGATCGGACGAGTGTCTCCAGGTAGCCGTCGCCGCTGCGGAAGTGGCCCTCGTTCCAGAGGGTCACCTGCGCGTCGTGGGCGAGCAGACTGCGGATCGCCTGGGCCGCCCCCAGCCCTTCGCTGGACGACCCGATGAAGACCCGTGCTCGCCGGGTCATCCGGTCTCCCGGTCGCGACACCACATGGCATCCGACCATAGCGGAGAACGGCATCGACACCGCGTCACCTGCTCCGTGGCCGACACCGTCGATCACCGGTCGCCGTCGACGGACGGAGCCCGACGCCCGTCGACGAGCGCCGTCGGTACGGCTCGCGGCGACGGCTCAGCCGGTTGAGCCAAACGGCCCTCACCGACCCGCCATTCACGAAATTCTGCATCCGACGGGATGGGGGCCTGGGTGGCGAGAGTCGGTCGAGGTGCGGCAGTGCTGCTGCTCGGCGCCCTGCCACCGATGGTGGAGATGGCGGCGTTGGTCGGCTTCGGCCTCGGGGCGGCCCAGGCGCTCGCGCCGCAGTCGACGGCGACGTGGCCGTACGACTCGTATCACGACCTGCGGTGGCTGCTGGTCTATCACGACTCGTGGCTGACCTTCGTCGCCGGGCTGGTGGCCGTCGTCGCCGCCCGAGGCGTGTTGTCGGCCGGGTTGACCGCGCTGTCCTGGCCGGCGGAGGTGCCGCGTCCTTCGATGCGGCAGCTGGTACGCCGCAACGTCGAGGTCGCCGCCCTCGCCACGGTGATCATCTCGCCGTGGGCGGCGATCTCGGTGGCCTTCTCCGCGGTCGCGCTGTCCTGGTATCTCCTCGCCTCGGTGGTACCGCTGTTGGTGATCGCCCCGTTCCTGCAACGCGCCGGCGTGACGGCACACTGGTGGAAGGGGCTGCCGTCGGTGCAGCTGCTGCTCTGGTCCGTGGTCAACTTCCTGGTCATCACCGCGGCCGGCGCGGTGATCGTCAGCGTCCCGCAGTGGTGGCGGGTGCCGGTGGCCGGCCTCGCGGGGGTGGCCAACGGGCTGCTGTGGCGCGTGACCGTGACCGCGGCCGTCCGGCACGAGCGTCCGCGGTGGGCGGCGGTGCCGGTGACACCGGTGGCGATCATCCTCACCATGGCCACCGCCGTCGCCGCGCCGTCGCTGATCAGCGTCGCCTCCGGCACGACCGGTCAGTGGCGACCACCCGTCACGGTGGAGCCGCTGCCGGCGAGCGTGCCGTACGCGGTCGTCGTCCTCGCCGGCTTCGAGTCCAGCTGGGACGGGCAGCTGCCCGCGGACCCCCGGGTCGCGCACTTCTCCTACGCGGGCGTGACCCAGGACGGCAGACCCCTGCCGTACCCGCCGGAGGCGACCCATCGGTCACTGGACTCCAGCGCGGTGCTGCTCGCCGCCCAGGTCGACGCCCTGCACCGGCGTACCCGTCGCCCCGTCGCGCTCCTCGGAGAGAGCGAAGGAGCCCTGGTGATCCGCACCTACCTGGAGAAGTTCTCCCACGGCCCGGTCCGGGCGGCCCTACTGTTCAGCCCGTTGATCTGGCCGGGACGCGCCTACTATCCGCCTCCCGGCCACGAGGGCTGGGGAACGGCCGCCGGATGGGAACTGCGCCTGATCGCCGCGCTGACGAACCTCACCAAGGCCGTCGACGCGAGCCCGGACGAGCCGTTCGTGCGCTCGGTCATGGTCGAGGCCCCCTTCTACCGCAACCGCATCCTGTGCCCGGTGCCCGGAATCCGCATGATGGCCTTCCTGCCTCTGGTCAGCGCCGCCGAGGCGCCCTCCGGGGAGTACTCCCGGATACCGGTCGTCGAGGTGCCGGCCCTGCACGGTGGCCTGCTCAACCGCCGCGCCATCCACGAGCGCGCGATGCGGTTCCTGTCCGGGCAGCCGGTCACCCAACCCTGGCGCGGCTACGTCGTGCTGCAGCGACTCGGCGCCGCCTGGCAGTCCCCGCCGCTCGTGCTGGCCGTCAACCCGCTCTGGAGCACCGCCCGCGAAGGGGACCCGGCGCTGAGCGGTCGCATCTGCCAACCCCGATGACCTCACGACGGCCTGCGGCCGTCGGATCACCGTCACGCACGCCAGACCGCTCGCAGCACCGCCTCCAGATCTGCCGTCGACACGCTGCCCGGCTCGGCCAGTTCCACGGTGTCCGTCGCCGCGAGGATCGCGCCCGTGGCCACCCGGGCGAGACGGCGCCGCTGCGGGGACACCAGCCCGAGCGCGCACGCGTTCGCGAAGAAGGCGTCCACCCAGTCGTCGAGTCCGCCGCCGGTGACGGTGGCGAGGGCCTGGCGGAGTTCGGGAGCCCCGGCGAGACAGGCGGAGAGCCGCTGCGCGCCGGCGCGGAACTCGGCCCAGAACGCCTCGGGGTCGGGCTGCGTGGTCCAGTCGCCGAGCGCGGCGGCGACCTCCCTGACGGCGGCGGCGCGGACAGCGTCGACGAGGTCACCCTTGCCGTCGAAGTAGTTGTAGATGGCGGAGCGGGAGAGGCCGGCGTAGTCGGCGATCTCGTTGACCGACATGCCGGCGAGGCCGCGAGCCGAGAGGTGGCGGGTGGCGACGGCGAGGATGCGGGCCTGCTCGTCGGGAGGCAGCCGGTGGAAGCGGGGGAGGGGCACGGGTGGCCTGCCTAGGCGGTGGTGGCGGCGGTCAACCGGCGACCGATGACGGCGGTGTGGCGCCAGTGCCACGCCCAGACGGCGAGGGCGAGCACGCCCGAGGCCACGCCGACCGTTCCGGGAAGCAGCGAGGCGATCTGGAAGGAACACCAGGTCGCACCGGCGACCGTCCATACCCGGACGGCGGCATCCGGTACGCGGCCGTCGCGGCGGAGGCTGCCGCCGAGGTCGGCGATGATGACGAAGTCCTCCACGAAGTTGAACGGGACGGCGAACATCAGCCAGACCGATCGGGGTGACCGCGAGCGCGCCTCGGGCGTGACGCGCTCCTGGAGCCGTTGCAGGCAGCGGCAGTAGAGGGCGACGAGGCCGAAGAAGACCACGGTCGCCGTGATCGCGCCCGGGACGCCGAGTGCCCCGACCTCGCCGAGGATGCCCGCGCCCCAGGACGGCGCCCAGAGCGGCTGGGTCAGCAGGGCCACCACAGGGACCGTCAACAGGACGGTGCGGAGGGACATGCCGCGAGCCTAGGCGCGCGTGGACACGGTGTCCACACGCAATGTCCACGCCGATGCACGCTGGTCCCCGGGCGAGTGAGTCGGGCGTCCGCGGCTCACGGTCGGGAGAACAGGACCCATCGATCCAGGTGCGGCAGCAGGTGTGCGTGCTCGCGCAGCGTGACGGCCGGTGTGGCGAGCGTGTTCTCGGCGAGCGTGTAGTGCGCCAACGCCAGACGCCACGCCTCCTCCGGGTCGGTGGGTGGCCGGGCGACCGTGAGCCAGGTCGTCACCTCCAGCGCGGCCACCGGCTCCGCGCCGTAGCGCTCGTGCCAGTGCCGGGCCGCCGCGACCAGCAGGTCGTGACCGTACCCGCAGGCGTCGTGCAGGGCGTTGACGTAGGCGTAGACCGCCCACGGCTGCGCGGCCGGCAGCAGCACGAGCGTCACCGGCTCGTCGGTCGACCCGTACCAGTCCTGGACGCTCATGTCGGGCCCGACCAGCGGCTCGCGGTCACCTTCCCAGTCGAACAGGTGCCGGTTGACGGCGATCTCCACCCGGTCGGCGCCGGTGACGGCGGCGCGGATCTCCCGCGCGGCCGGGGCGTCGCCGTAGCGGGCGTGGGTGGTCTCGCGCTCCAGCTCGATCGTCTCGTCGACCCAGTCGACGAGGCCGTCGGGGAACTGCGCGTGCCGCTCGGCCAGGCGGGCGTCGACATCGATCGTCTCGGCCCGGGCCAGCACGGCCTCCGGGCTGCCGTCGCCGCCGTCGCTGCCCTCGTCGAAGTAGAACCGCGAGAACAGGTCGCCGTCGCGCGCCGAGTGCCGCGGGCACAACACCGGCCAGCGGCCCGTGCGCTCGACGGCCGCCCGGGCCACCGCCCACACGTCGAGCATCTCGTCCGGGGACACGTCGACCAGCAGCGCCGTGCCGCTGCCTGCGGCGTCCTGCGCGTACGCCTTCCGGCCGCCCAGGCCGGCGGCGTCGAGGATGGACTGTTCCTGCGGAGTCACGGGCGGAGCGTACCGACCACCGGAGGTGTCGTGGGGTCCCTGCGGTGGTTCGGGCGACGGGTCGGGCGTGAGTCCCGGCTTACCGGGATTGCCGTGCGGTCCGGATCCGCCGCCTGCCGGCGCACGACGCCCGGCGGACGCGGATGCCGGCGGCGTCGGTTCGCTCACCGTCCAGGCCCTCGCAACGCCCTCCGACCGTGCCGCTCAGTCGACCGACCCTCAGGACGCTAATGGAAATGATTACCGTTACTATCCTGCTGACGGCAACCAAGGGGAGGACGGCATGGCGGTACCCAAGCGGAAGGTGTCGCGGGCGAACACCCGGCACCGGCGCGCGCAGTGGAAGGCGAGCGTGCCGCAACTGACCCCCTGCCCCTGTCCCCGCAAGGAGATGGTGGTCCCGCACCGGGCCTGCGCGCACTGCGGCCTGTGCAAGGGACGTCAGGTGGTGGACCAGCCGTGACCGGCCGGCTGCCGGTGACGGTGCTGTCGGGATTCCTCGGCGCGGGGAAGACCAGCCTGCTCAACCACGTCCTCGCCAACCGGGACGGGCTGCGGGTGGCGGTGATCGTCAACGACATGAGCGAGGTGAACATCGACGCCGCGCTGGTGCGCGACGGCGCGACGCTGTCGCGCACCGAGGAGCGGCTGGTCGAGCTGACCAACGGGTGCATCTGCTGCACCCTGCGCGAGGATCTGCTCGACGAGGTGGCCCGGTTGGCTCGCCAGGGCCGGTTCGACTACCTGCTGATCGAGTCCAGCGGCATCTCCGAGCCGATGCCGGTGGCCGCCACGTTCGCCTTCGGGGTGGAGGACGGACAGGTCCTCGACGACCTGGCCCGGCTCGACACCACCGTCACGGTGGTCGACGCGGCGGGGCTGCTGGCCCTCGTCGAGGCGGGGGAGACGCTGCAGGCGCGCGGGCTGGCCGCGTACGAGGGCGACGACCGCAGCATCGCCGACCTGCTGGTCGACCAGATCGAGTTCGCCGACGTGCTGGTGGTCAACAAGACCGACCTGGTGGCCACGGACGATCTGGCGGTGGTGCAGGCGCTGCTGACCCGGCTGAATCCGGCCGCCCGGCAGGTGCGCGCCGTGCACGGACGGGTGCCGCCGCGCGAGATCCTGCACACCGGCCGGTTCGACCTGGACCGCGCGGAGACGACACCGGGCTGGGTCGCCGAGCTCAACGGCGCGCACGTGCCGGAGACCGAGGAGTACGGCATCGCCAGCATCGTGTTCCGTGACCACCGGCCGTTCCACCCGCAGCGGCTGTGGGACCTGTTGACCGGTGGCCTCGACGGCTACGGCGTGCTGCGGTCGAAGGGCTTCCTCTGGCTGGCCAGCCGCCCGGACGTGCAGGCCCTGTGGTCACAGGCCGGACCGTCCGGGCGCTGCGATCCGGTCGGCATCCCGGTGGCGGTGTCCGGGGACTGGCCGCAGGACGCCGCCGAGCGGGCGGAGCTGGAGTCCCGCTGGCATCCGGTCTTCGGTGACCGGCAGCAGGAACTGGTCCTCATCGGCGTCGGCCTGGACGGCGACGGCCTGCGCGCGGCGCTGACCGCCTGCCTGCTCACCGACACCGAGATCGCCATCGGGGAGTCCGCCTGGCGGGCCCTTGCCGACCCGTTCCCCGAATGGGACCTCGGCGGCCTGCACGACCACGACATCGCCGACCCCGTCCCGGCCTGACCGTGCCGACCGCCCTGACGCCCGAGGACGTCGCCCGGTGGCGGCGCGACTGGGAGACCATGATGCGCCACTACCAGCCCGGCCGCGACGATCTCCTCGCCGCCGCCGGCCTCGCCGCTGTCGGGGAGATCCGTCGGCCTCTCCGGCGGGGAGTTCGTCGCCCCGGTCCCGTGGCACCGCGAGGCGGCCCGACGAGCCGGGTTCCTCGACCCCGCGGTGCCCCACCACCGGGCCGGTCACGCCCTGATGGCGTTCCGCCGTCCTCCGGACGGGCGGTGATCGGACGCGGCCGAGGACCGTCTTTCCTTGATCCACTGACAACTTTTGTCCTGAGCGACAAAAGTTGGGATCAGATCGGCTGAAGCTCTGGACATGCGCCACGGAAGCCTCCTACTGTGTCGGACACAACACATCGACGTGACGCCGATGTGAACGACTCCGGTGAAGAGGTGAGTCCCGGTGCGGACCGTCGACCCCCTGCACGTACGGCTGTTGCGGATGCTCCGCGACGAGGGGGCGATGTCCCGGGCCGAGCTGGGCGACCGGCTGCAGATGCCCCGCCCCCGCCTGCTGGCCGAGCTGCAACGCCTGGTCAGCCTCGGCTACGTCGCCGAGGCCGGACTGGCCGCCTCCCGGGGCGGCCGCCGCTCCACCCTGGTCGAGTTGAGCCCCCACCTTCGCTTCGCCGCCGTGGACCTGGGCGCCAGCTCCATCGACGTCGAGGTGGTCAACGGCCGCCTCGAACCGGTCGCCGCGTACGCCGAGGCGGCCGACATCCGCAACGGCCCGAAGGTGACCCTGCACCGGGTCAACGAACTGCTGCACAAGGCCCGGGTCGACGGCGCGTACGAGAAGCTGGACGCCGTCGGCGTCGGGGTGCCCGGCCCGGTCAGCTTCCGCGACGGCGTCCCGGTCTCCCCGCCGATCATGCCGGGCTGGGACCGCTTCCCGGTCCGGGAGCTGCTCACCCGGGAGCACGGCTGCCCGGCGGTGGTCGACAACGACGTCAACATCATGGCCATCGGCGAGCGGCACGGCGGGGTCGCCCACTCCGTGGACGACTTCCTCTTCGTCAAGATCGGCACCGGAATAGGGTGCGGGATCTACCTCAGCGGCGAGGTCTACCGGGGCACCGACGGCTGCGCCGGGGACATCGGCCACATCCAGGTCGACGCGCACGGTCCGATGTGCTCCTGCGGCAACATCGGCTGCCTGGAGGCGCTGTTCAGCGGCGCCGCGCTGGCCAAGGACGCGACCGCCGCCGCCCGCAGCGGCGCCTCGCCCGCGCTGGCCGAGCGGCTCGCCGCCCGCGGCGCGGTGACCGCCATGGACGTCGCCGAGGGCGCCGTCGAGGGCGACGTCACCTGCATCCAGCTGATCCGCGACGGGGGGCGGCGGGTCGGCGGCGTGCTCGCCGGGCTGGTCAGCTTCACCAACCCGTCCATGATCGTCATCGGCGGTGGGCTGGCCCAGCTCGGGCACATCCTGCTCGCCGAGATCCGCAGCGTGGTCTACCGCCGGTCGCTGCCGCTGGCCACCGGCAACCTGCCGGTCGTCCTGTCCGAGCTGGGTCCTCGCGCGGGCGTGGCCGGCGCCGCCGTGCTCGCCAGCGACGTGGCCTTCGCGGAGGCGTCGTGAGCACGGCGACCGACCGCCGGCAGCACCACGGAGCGCCGGCATGACCGAACGAGCCGAGGAGACCGTCGTGTCAGACGCGCCGTTGCTCGAAGCCCCCGCCGACGCCGTCGCGGGCGAGGTGGTCCTGCGCCTCACCGACGTGGTCAAGACCTTCCCGGGCGTACGCGCGCTCGACGGGGTGCAGCTGGAGGTGCGCGCCGGCGAGGTGCACTGCCTGCTCGGGCAGAACGGCGCCGGCAAGTCGACCCTGATCAAGGTGCTGGCCGGGGTGCACCGCCCCGACTCGGGGCTCGTCGAGTGGCGCGGCCACCCCGCCGCCTTCGCCAGTCCGCAGGCTGCCATGCGCGCCGGCATCGCCACCATCTACCAGGAACTCGACCTGGTCGAGGACCTGTCGGTCGCGGAGAACGCCTTCCTCGGCCACGAGCCGCGCCGCCTCGGCTTCGTCCGGCGCGGGCAGATGGCGCGGCGCACCCGGCAGATCCTCGGCCGGCTCGGGCACCCCGAGATCCCGCCCGGGCGGATGGTCCGCGCGCTGCCCGCCGCCGGCAAGCAGGTGGTCAGCATGGCCCGCGCGCTGTCGCACGAGGCCCGCCTGATCATCATGGACGAGCCGAGCGCCGTGCTGGCCCACGACGAGGTGGGCAACCTGTTCCGGATCATCCGCGAGCTGACCGCACAGGGCATCGCCGTCGTCTACATCTCCCACCGGCTGGAGGAGATCCGCGAGATCGGCGACCGGGTGACCGTACTCAAGGACGGCCGGACCACCGCGGCGAACCTGCCGGCCCGCGACACCCCGACCCGCGACCTGGTCGCCCGGATGACCGGCCGCACCATCGAGTACGTCTTCCCGGACCGCCCGGCCGACACCGCCACCGGCGATCCCCTGCTCACGGTGGACGCACTCACCCGGTCCGGCGAGTTCACCGACGTCTCGCTCACCGTGCGGGCCGGGGAGATCGTGGGCATCGCAGGGTTGGTCGGCTCCGGCCGCTCGGAACTGCTGGAGACCATCTACGGCGCCCGGCGCGCCGACTCCGGATCGGTGCGGATGGCCGGCCGGGCGTTGCGCGCCGGCAGTGTGGGCGTGGCCGTGCGGGCCGGCATGGGCATGGCCCCCGAGGAGCGCAAGAGCCAGGCGCTGCTGCTCGGCGAACCCGTCTACCGCAACGTCACACTGGCCACCTTCGGCCGCTACGCCCGCGCGGGCTTCACCGACGCCGGCCGGGAACGCGCCGAGGCCGACCGGATCGCCGAGAGCCTGCAGTTGCGCCCGCGCGACGTACGCCGCCCGGTGCGCACCCTCTCCGGCGGCAACCAGCAGAAGGTGGTGGTCGGGCGCTGGCTGCTCGGCGACACCAGGCTGCTGCTGCTCGACGAGCCCACCCGGGGCGTCGACGTCGGCGCCCGGGCGGAGCTTTACCAGGTCATCCGCGCCCTCGCCGCCCGTGGCGTCGGGGTGCTGCTGGTCTCCAGCGAGGTCCCCGAGGTGCTCGGCCTGGCCGACCGGGTGCTGGTGATGCGGGAGGGGCGGGTCGTCCACGAGGCCCCGGCCGGCGAACTCGACGAGAACACCGTGCTCGACCTCGTCATGGCGGGGTCCCTGATGGAAGGAGCCGCGGCATGACCGACGTGACCCCCACCGCCGCGCCGGAGCGGGCGGCGCAGCTGCCGGCCCAGTCGCCGCCGGTCGATGCGGCCGAGACCGCGGCGGCGGGCGGGAAGACGGCCACCGCCGGTCGGCTCTCCTGGTGGCGCGGCGACGGCGGCGAGGGCGCCCGGCGCAATCTCGCTCTGATCGGCGTGCTCGTGGTGCTGATCGCGATCGGCGCCCTGACCCGTTCCGACCTGTACTCCGACCCGGACTGGGTCTGGGACAACGTGCTGAGCATCCTGCAGCTCGCCTCGGTGGTCGGCGTGGTCACGGTCGGCATGACGTTCGTGATCATCGGCGGCGGCATCGACCTCTCGGTCGGGGCGATCGTCGCCCTGGCCGGCGTCTGGTGCACGACGGTGGCCACCCAGAGCTACGGCGCCGGCGGCATGATCTTCAGCGCGCTCACCGTCGGCCTGGCGGTCGGCCTCGTCAACGGCCTGCTCATCTCGTACGGCCGGCTGGTGCCGTTCATCGCCACGCTGGCGATGCTCGTGGCGGCCCGCGGTCTGGCCGCGGAGATCTCCGCCAAGCAGACCCAGGTCTCCGGCAACGAGTTCATCAACGCGATCGCCAGCGACAAGCTGCTCGGCATCCCGCTGCTGGTCTACATCCTCGCCCTGGTGGGTGCCGCCGGCTGGGTGCTGCTCAACCGCACCACCTTCGGCCGCCGCACCGTCGCCGTCGGCGGCAACCCGGAGGCCGCCCGGCTGGCGGGCATCGACGTCAAACGGCACACCGTGCTGCTCTACGCGCTCTCCGGCCTCTGCTGCGGGATCGCCGCCATCATGCTCACCGCCCAGGCCAACTCGGCCCAGGCGGCGATGGCGAACCTCTACGAGCTGGACGCGATCGCCGCCGCGATCATCGGCGGCACGCTGCTCAGCGGCGGGCGGGGCACCATCATCGGTTCCCTGCTCGGGGTGGTCATCTTCGCCACCATCACCAACCTGTTCGCCATCAACGGCCTCACCACCGAGGCCCAGAACATGGTCAAGGGCGGCATCATCGTCGTGGCCGTCCTGGTCCAGCAGGTCCAGTTCCGCAGCGTCAGCCGGTTCCTGGGCCGTAACCGGCTCACCACCGGCTGATCCGTCCCGAGCCGGGCAGCACCGCCCGCACCCGAGAACGCACGTCCCGCACCTGGGCCACCCGAGCAGACGACGGTGGCCGGACCGCACACACCCTTTTTCCCTCCACCGTGAACCCAGGAGGTCGTCATGACCCAGCACAGTCGCGACCTGTCACGCCGCCGACTGCTCCTCGGCGGGGCCGCCGCCGGCGCCGGCGTCCTGCTCGCCGGCTGCACCAGCAACGAGGCGTCGCCGACCGAGGCCCAGACGAAGGCGGCCGCCGCCCCGGGCGGCAACAACGAGCCCGGCAAGCGGGTGACGATCGGCTTCTCGGCGCCCGCCGCCGACCACGGCTGGATCGCCGCCATCACCAACAACGCCAAGGCGCAGGCCGGCGCGTACTCCGACGTGGAGTTCAAGACGGTCGAGGCCGGTGCGGACGCGGCGGCCCAGCGGGCGGCGCTGTCCACCCTGGTCTCCCAGAAACCCGACGTGATCGTGCTGCTGCCGCACGACGGCAAGGAACTCAACGCCTTCGGCCTGGAGGCGATGCGGGCCGGCATCCCGGTGGTCAACCTCGACCGGGCCTTCCCCGACGCCCGCGCATACCGGCTGCAGATCAAGGGCGACAACTACGGCATGGGCGTGGCCGCCGCCACGTACATGGTCGCGCAGTTCAAGGCCAAGGGCGTCAGCAACCCGGTGATCGCCGAGATCGCCGGCATGGACGAGCTGGAGCTGACCCAGGAACGGTCGAAGGGCTTCGCCGACACCCTGACGGCGAACGGCTTCCGGATCGCCAACCGGCGGGCGGCCCGGTTCACCGCCGACTCCGGCCAGCAGGAGGCCTCGCAGCTGCTGCGGGCCCTGCCGAAGATCGACGCGCTCTGGAACCACGACGACGACCAGGGCATCGGTGTCCTCGCCGCCGTCAACCAGGCCAACCGCAAGGAGTTCTTCATGGTCGGCGGCGCCGGCTCGAAGAAGGCGATGGAGGACATCCAGGCCGACAACACGGTGCTGAAGGCGACCGTCACCTACAGCCCGTCGATGGCCTCCTCGGCCGTCTCCCTGGCCCGGCTGATCGGCCAGGGCAGGGGCATGTCCGACCTGGTGGAACTCCAGGTGCCCAAGGAGATCATCCTCGCCTCCGAGACGATCACCAAGGAGAACGCGAGCAACTACCTCAAGCTCGGGTTCTGACACACGGGGGGAGACCCACCTTGTCCACGACAGACAGAGAACTGCGGGTCGGCATGGTCGGCTACGCGTTCATGGGCGCCGCGCACTCGCAGGCGTGGCGCACCGTGAACCGGGTGTACGACCTGCCGGCGCGGGCCCGGATGGCGCTGATCTGCGGCCGGGACGCCACGAAGGTGGCCGACGCCGCCGACCGGCTCGGCTGGGAGGCGTACACCACGGACTGGCGCGACCTGATCGCCCGGGACGACATCGACGTGGTCGACGTCTGCACGCCGGGCGACAGCCACGCCGAGATCGCCCTCGCGGCGCTGGCCGCCGGCAAGCACGTGCTGTGCGAGAAGCCGCTGGCCAACACGGTCGCCGAGGCCCGGGAGATGGCCGCCGCGGCGGCCACCGCGCAAGCGGCCGGGGTGCGGTCGATGTGCGGGTTCAACTACCGACGGGTGCCCGCGGTCACGCTGATGCGGCAGCTGATCGCCGACGGGCGGCTCGGGGTGATCCGGCACGTCCGCGCCACGTACCTGCAGGACTGGATCGTGGATCCGCAGTTCCCCCTGGTCTGGCGGTTGCAGCGGGACAGGGCCGGCTCCGGCGCGCTGGGCGACATCGGCGCGCACATCATCGACCTGACCCAGTTCGTCACCGGCCGGCGGATCACCGGGGTCAGCGCCGTCACCGAGACGTTCGTCAAGGAGCGGCCGTTGCCGGCGGGGTCGAGTGGGCTCGCGGCCACGGTGAACGGCGCCGGGGCGGCCGACGGGCACGGCGTCGTCGACGGCCAGGGCCCGGCCACCGGGACGGTCACCGTCGACGACGCGGCGGTCTTCGTGGCGCGGCTCGACGGCGGCGCGCTGGCCACGTACGAGGCGAGCCGGTTCGCCACGGGCCGCAAGAACGCCCTGCGGGTGGAGATCAACGGCTCGCTCGGCACGGTCGTCTTCGACCTGGAGCGCCTCAACGAGCTGGAGTTCTACGACGCGACGCGACCCGCCGCCGAGCAGGGCTTCAGCCGCATCCTGGTGACCGAGGGCGAGCACCCCTACATGTCGGCCTGGTGGCCGCCGGGCCACATCATCGGCTACGAGCACTCGTTCACGCACCAGATGCGCGACTTCATCGAGGCGGTCGCCACCGGCGCCGACCCGGCCCCCTCCTTCGCCGACGCCTTGCAGGTCCAGCTGGTGCTGGACGCGGTGACCCGGTCGGCGGAGCTCGGTTCCTCGTGGACCGAGGTGGAGCCGGCACTGGCCACGATCGCCGCCTGAGCCACCTCCGGCGCTGGCCGGCGAGGGACCGGCCGCGGTTGCGCCCCGCGGCCGGGACGAGGCCGGCACCGGAGGGACGTGTCGCCGGGCCACCCGGCCCGACGGCGCGAGCAGGACGGTCGTCCGGTGCGGCCGGACCGGGATTCCCCGGTCGCACCGGAGGACCGCCACCACCTGCGGAGGCGACCCGTCGAGGGCCGCGTTCGCGCGAGACGTCCGATCGGGGCGCGCCGTCGCCCCGGCCGGCCGGATGCGGGGGAGGCAGGGCCGAGACGCCGACCGACCCTGCCTGCCAGCCCCGTCCGTCCGTAACCGCACCGGGTTCCGGCCGGCGTCGTCGCCGCCGACTTCGACGCCGACCGGTGGGCTCCGCCGGGGCGACCGGTGGACGGGGCCCATCCGCACAGACCGGTATCTTTGCCAGCAAAACTCTGATATTCATATTCTTCAATGCACGGCTGGTTCCTCCTGATCGGGAAGGAGCACCATGCGTACGGGTGTCTGGCTGGTGGGTGCGCGCGGCTCGGTCGCGACCACCAGCATCGTCGGGGCGCTGGCCCTGCGGGCCGGGCTCACCGGGTCGACCGGCTGCGTCACCGAGCTGCCCGATGTGCGTGGCCCCGCCCTGCCGGCCTTCACCGACCTGGTCCTCGGCGGACACGACGTCGTCACCACCCCGCTGGCCAAGCGCGCCGAGGCCCTGGCGGCCGCCGGCGTGCTGCCCGGCCGGCTGGTCGCGGCTCTCCCCGACGAACTCGCCGCCGTCGAGCGCGAGCTGCGCCCGGCCCCGACGGGCGGCACCCAGGCCGACCGGGCCGCCGCGACCGTACGCGACCTCACCGCCTTCCGGGACCGGCACGCGCTGGACCGGGTGGTCGTGGTCAACGTCTCGGCCACCGAGCCGGCCGCCCGGGCGCACCCGGCGCACGCCGACCCCGACGCGCTGCGGGCCGCGCTCGCCGGCCCCGACGAGGTGCTCCCGGCCAGCTCGCTCTACGCGTACGCGGCGGTGCTCGCGGGTTGCCCGTACGTCGACTTCACCCCGTCCACCGGGCTGCGGCTGCCCGCCCTGACGGCGTTGGCCGCCGGGCGCGGCCTGCCGTACGCCGGGCACGACGGGAAGACGGGGGAGACCCTGGTCAAGTCGGTGCTGGCCCCGATGTTCGCGATGCGACACCTGAGGGTGCGCTCCTGGTCCGGCGTCAACCTGCTCGGCGGCGGCGACGGCGCCACCCTCGCCGACCCGGCCGCCAACGCCGCCAAGGTGCACAGCAAGCAACGGGTGCTCGGCGAGACCCTCGGCTACCAGCCGCAGGGCGGCACCCGCATCGAGTACGTCGAGGAGCTGGGCGACTTCAAGACCGCCTGGGACCTCGTCACCTTCGCCGGCTTCCTCGGCACCGGGATGCGGATGGAGTTCACCTGGCACGGCTGCGACTCCGCGCTGGCCGCGCCCCTGGTGCTCGACCTGGCCCGGCTCACCGCCGCCGCGCACGCCGCCGGGCACGCCGGCCCGCTGGAGGACCTCGCCTTCTTCTTCAAGGACCCGCTCGGCGCGCCCACCCACTCGCTGGCCGAGCAGTGGACCCGCCTGTGCGGGTTCGCCCGTCGGCTGCACGCCGGAGGTGCGCATGCCCCGCATGACTGACCTCGCCGAACTGGTCCGGGCGCCGGCCGCGCTGTCCGTGCCCGGGGACGTCGTCGCCGGGGCCGCCGCGGCCGGGGCGCTCGGTCGGCGTACACCCGCCCTGGCCGCCGCCTCCGTGTTGCTCTACTGGGCCGGCATGGCCGCCAACGACTGGGCCGACCGGCGGTTGGACGCCGTCGAGCGTCCGGAGCGGCCCATCCCCAGCGGCCGGGTCGCCCCGGCGACCGCCCTCGGCCTGGCCGCCGGGCTCACCGGCGCGGGAGTGGGACTCGCCGCCGCCGCCGGGGGCCGGCGGGCCGCCGCGGTCGCGGTCCCGCTCGCCGCCACGATCTGGGGGTACGACCTGGCGGCCAAGAACAGCGCCGCCGCACCGGCGGTGATGGCCGCCTGCCGGGGCCTGGACGTGCTGCTCGGCGCGTCCGGCGGGCGGGTGCTGCGGGCGCTGCCGGCGGCGGTCACCGTCGCCGCACACACCTGGACGGTCACCGCGCTCTCCCGGCGGGAGGTCACCGGCGCCGACGCCGCGCTGCCGCTGCGTACCCTCGCCGGCACGGCCCTGGTGGCGACGAGCGCCGCCACGGCCCGCGTGGCCCGGCCGCCCGCCCAGGCCGCGCCCGGCCGCGCCGCGTTCGGCGATCGGCCGGCGCAGCAGGTCGCCGCCGCGCTGCCGGCCCTGCTCGCCGGGTGGTACGCCGCCCGCTACGGCGCGGCGCAGGCCCGGGTGGCCGTCGAGCCCTCCGCCGCCCGGGTGCGGGCGGCGGTCGGGGCCGGGATCACCGGGCTGCCCGCGTTGCAGGGCGCACTGATCGCGCGGGCCGGCGCGGGGCCGCTCGGGCTGACGGTCGCCGCGGCGGCGCCGCTGGCGCGTCGGCTCGCCCGGAAGGTCTCCCCGACATGACCGCCCCGCGACCGGCCCCGGTGACACCCGGCGCCCTGCGATTCGGGTACGGCACGAACGGCTTCGCCAACCACCGGCTCGACGACGCGCTCGCGGTCGTCGCCGACCTGGGCTACCAGGGGGTCGCCCTCACCCTGGACCACGACCACCTCGACCCGTTCGCGCCCGACCTGGCCCGGCGGGTGGCGGCCGTCGGTCGCCGGTTGGCGGCGCTCGACCTGGCCGTGGTCGTCGAGACCGGCGCGCGGTACCTGCTCGACCCGTGGCACAAGCACGCCCCGACGCTGCTGCACGACGACCCGGCGCCGCGGATCGAGTTCCTGCGCCGGGCCGTGCGCATCGGCGCGGACCTGGGCGCGGAGGCGGTCTCCTTCTGGGCCGGCGTACGCCCCGACGCCGTCGCGCCCGACACCGCCCGGGACCGGCTCGTCGCCGGCTGCGCGGCGGTGCTCGACACCGCCGACGCCGCCGGGGTGGTCCTGGGCTTCGAACCGGAGCCGGGCATGCTGGTCGAGGACATCGCCGGCTGGCGGTGGCTGCGCGCGGCGCTCGGAGACCCGGCCCGCTTCGGTATCACGCTCGACATCGGACACTGCCGCTGCCTGGAGCCCCTGCCGGTGCCCGACTGCGTGCACGAGGTGGCCGCGCACCTGGTCAACGTACAGATCGAGGACATGCGCCGGGGCGTGCACGAGCACCTGGAGTTCGGCGCCGGTGAGATCGACTTCCCGCCGGTGCTGCGCGCCCTGGCCGACGCCGGCTACCGGGGCCTGGTCGCCGTGGAGCTGCCCCGGCACTCGCACGCCGCCCCCACCGTCGCCGCCCGGTCGCTGGACTTCCTGCGCGCCGCCCGGGCCGACGCCGCGGACCCGCCGTGAGGTGACGCAGCGCGGCGGACGCGCGCAGGTACCTGCCCGAGCAGCACCAGGGAGGAGACGGGATGACACCGGATTCACTACGGGCCGCGCTACGGGGCGTACCCGATCCCGACTGGCTGGACGCGGCGCTGCGTCGGGTGGCGGCCGACCCGGCCACCATCACGGCGGCGTTCGCCGTGGCCCGCCGGCGATGTGGCCGCGCGCCACTGCCCGGCGCGGACGGCTGGAGCGCCGACGAGGCGGCCCGGGCGCTGTTGCTGACCGCCCTACCGAGCGACCACGCCCGGCACGCCGACGCCCTCTACCGGTACGGCGACGCCGCCGAGAAACGGGCCGTGCTGCGGGCCCTGCCGCTGCTGCCGATCGGCGCGGCCGGCGTGCCGCTGCTGCAGGACGCCATCCGCACCAACGACACCCGGCTGCTCGCCGCCGCCCTCGGCCCGTACGCCCGGCACCTCGACCCGCCCGCCTGGCGGCAGGCGGTGCTCAAGTGCGTGTTCACGGGCGTGCCGCTGGCCGTGGTGCACGACCTCGACGCCCGCGCCGACGCCGAGCTGGCCGCGATGCTCGCCGGGCTGGCCGCCGAGCGGCGGGCCACCGGTCGCGCCGTGCCCGCCGACGCCACCGAACTGCTCGACCGGCTCACCATCAGGGAGGTGTGACATGCGCATCTTCGACCCGCACATCCACATGACCTCACGGACCACCGACGACTACGAGCGGATGGCCGCCGCCGGGGTGCGCGCCGTGGTCGAGCCGGCCTTCTGGCTGGGTCAGCCGCGCACCAGCGCCGCCTCCTTCGCCGACTACTTCGATTCCCTGATCGGCTGGGAACCCTTCCGGGCCGGGCAGTTCGGGGTACGCCACCACGCCACCGTCGCACTCAACCCGAAGGAGGCCAACGACCCGCGCTGCCGCCCGGTGCTCGACCTGCTGCCGCGCTACCTCGACAAGGACGCCGTGGTCGCGGTCGGTGAGATCGGCTACGACGCGATGACGCCGCAGGAGGACGACGCCTTCGCCGCCCAGCTCGCCCTGGCCGTCGCGCACGACCTGCCGGCCCTGGTGCACACCCCGCACCGGGACAAGGCCCGGGGCGTCGCGCGCAGCCTCGCCGTCGTCGCCGAGTCCGGCATCGAGCCGGGGCGGGTGGTGCTGGACCACCTCAACGAGCCAACTGTCGAGCTGGTCCGCGACACCGGCTGCTGGCTGGGCTTCTCCATCTATCCCGACACCAAGATGTCGCCGTCGCGGATGGTGGCGCTGCTGCGGGCGTACGGGACCGAGCGGATGCTGGTCAACTCGGCGGCCGACTGGGGGCGCTCGGACCCGCTGCTCACCCGGGCCACCGGCGAGGCGATGCTGCTGGCCGGGTTCACCGACGACGACGTCGACCGGGTGCTGTGGCGCAATCCGGTGGAGTTCTACGGCCAGTCCGGGCGACTCGACCTGAGCGACCTGGACCGCCCGGAACAGAGCTACGCCGGCAACTCGATCCTGCGCGGCGGCAGCTGATGCGGCTGCGGCACGCCGGCGGCGCCACCGTCCACCTCGGCTACTGCACCAACGTGCACCCCGCCGAGGACCTCGCCGGCATCCTCGCCCAGCTCGACACCTACGCCGTGCCCGTGCGGGAGTCGCTCGGCGTCGACCTGCTCGGCCTCGGACTCTGGCTGGCCGCCCCGGTCGCCGCCGAGCTGGCCGCCGACGCGCGGCTGCGCCGCCGGGTACGGGCCGAACTGGGCCACCGCGGGCTGGAGGTGGTCACCCTCAACGGCTTCCCGTACGCGGCCTTCCAGGCCCCGGTGGTCAAGGGCGACGTCTACCACCCGGACTGGACCACACCCGAGCGGCTCGCGTACACCCTGGACCTGGCCCGGGTGCTGGCCGACCTGCTGCCCGACGACGCCGCCCGGGGCTCGGTCTCCACCCTACCGCTGGCCTGGCGGCGGCCCTGGGACACCGCCCGCGCCGACGCCGCCCGCCGTCGCCTGGACCAGCTGGCGGCCGGTCTCACCGCCGTCGAGCGGGACAGCGGCCGGCCGGTCCGGGTCGGCTTCGAACCCGAGCCGGGCTGCGTGGTGGAGAGCACCGGGCAGGCCTGCGCCCTGCTGGCCGGGGCGGATCCCGAGCGGCTCGGCGTCTGCCTGGACCTGGCCCACCTCGCCTGCGCCTGGGAGGAGCCGGCCGAGGCGCTGGCCCGGCTGGCCGCCGCCGGGCTGCCGGTGGTGAAGGTCCAGGTCTCCGCCGCCCTGGAGGCGGCCGACCCGGCCGGGTCGGCCGACGCGCTGCGCCGCTGGGTGGAGCCGCGTTTCCTGCACCAGACCCGCGCGGCCGGTTGCGCGGCGGCGACCGGCGTGCCTGCGCCCGCGGGCCCGTACCCCGGTGACCCGGCAGATCCGGCGTGGGCCGCCGACGACCTGGACCTCGCGCTGGCCGCCAGACTGCCCGGGCCGTGGCGGGTGCACTACCACGTGCCGCTGCACGCCCCGCCCGAGCCGCCGCTGGGCTCGACCGTGCCGGTGCTGCGCGCCGCGCTGACCGCCCTCTACACCGGCCCGGAGGTCGGCTGCGACCACCTCGACATCGAGACGTACACCTGGGGCGTGCTGCCGGTGGCGCGGCGCCCGCGCGGCGACGCGGAGCTGGCCGCCGGGATCGCCGCCGAGCTGGCCTTCGCCCGAGACGAGCTGGTCGCCCTCGGACTCACCCCGACCGGCCGGGCCACCCCGGCGGGGGTACGGCGATGAGCCGGCGGCTGGTGGTGCTGGACGTGGTGGGCCTGACCCCACGCCTGCTGGCGCACATGCCCCGGCTGCGCGCGATGGCCGACGCCGGGTTCGCCGCCGAGCTGGGCACGGTCCTGCCCGCGGTGACCTGCACGGTGCAGTCGACGTTCCTCACCGGGACGCTCCCGGCCGCGCACGGCATCGTCGGCAACGGCTGGTACTTCCGGGATCTCGGCGAGGTGCTGCTCTGGCGGCAGCACCACGCCCTGGTCGAGGGGGAGAAGCTGTGGCAGGCGGCCCGCCGGCGCGAGCCCGGCTACACGGTGGCCAACGTCTGCTGGTGGTACGCGATGGGCGCGGACGTGAACTGGACGGTGACCCCCCGGCCGGTCTACCACGCCGACGGGCGCAAGGACCCGGACTGCTACACCGACCCGCCGGACCTGCACGACGCGCTGACCGACCGGCTGGGCGTCTTCCCGCTGTTCAGCTACTGGGGGCCCGGCGCCGGGCTGGCCTCGTCACGCTGGATCTGCCGTGCGGCCGAGCGGATCCTCGCCGACCACACCCCGGACCTGACCCTGGTCTACGTGCCGCACCTGGACTACGACCTGCAACGTTTCGGCGCGTCCTCGCCCCGGGCCGCCGTTGCGGCGGCCGAGTTGGACGCGGTGCTCGGGCCGCTGCTGGACGCCGCCCGAGCCCGCGACGCCACCGTGGTGGTGCTGTCGGAGTACGGCATCACCGACGTGTCCCGGCCGGTCGACGTCAACCGGTCGCTGCGCGCCGAGGGGCTGCTGCGGGTGCACACGCAGGCCGGAATGGAGTACCTGGACCCGTGGACCTCGCGCGCGTTCGCCGTCGCCGACCACCAGGTCGCGCACGTCTACGTGCGGGACGCGGCGGACGTGCCGGCGGTGGCGAAGCTCTGCGCCGCCCTGCCCGGGGTGGCCGAGGTGCTCGACGCCGACGGCAGGGCCGCCCACGGGCTGGACCATCCGCGCGCGGGCGAGCTGGTGCTGATCGCCGAGCCGGACTCGTGGTTCACCTACTACTACTGGCTCGACGAGGCCCGCGCGCCGGACTTCGCCCGGCTGGTGGAGATCCACCGCAAACCCGGGTACGACCCGGCGGAGCTGCTCTTCGACCCGGCCGCCCCCGGCGCGGCGAAGCGGCGGGCGGCGGTGGCGCTGGCCCGCCGGACGCTCGGCCTGCGGTACCTGATGAGCGTCGTCGGGTTGGACGCGGGCGCGCAGGCGGTACGCGGCTCGCACGGGCGGTTGCCCGCCGATCCGGCCGACGGGCCGGTGCTGCTCTGCTCCGAGGCGTCCGCCGCCCGGGACCGGGTCGCGGCGACCGAGGTCAAGGCCCTGCTGCTGGAGCTGGCCGGGCTGGCGGCGCCCGACGCCTGCCGGCGACCCGTCGGGGAGGCGTCGTGACGGTCACCGTCGCCCCCGCCGACGCCAGTGGCCTGAGGGCCCGCTTCGATGCCGAGCTGGCCGCGTTCCTCGACCGGCAGGGCCCGCAGTGGCCGGACGGCGCTCCCCGGGGCGTGTTCACCGCGTTGCACCGGTTCGTGCTGGCCGGTGGGAAGCGGCTGCGTCCCCTGTTCTGCTACTGGGGCTGGCGCGGCGCGGGCGGCGGGGACGGCAGACCGATCGTGGTGGCCGCCGCCGCGCTGGAGCTGTTCCACGCCTTCGCGTTGATCCACGACGACATCCTGGACGGCAGCGACCGCCGCCGGGGTGAGCCGTCGGTGCACCGGCTCTTCGCCGACCTGCACGCCCGGTCGGCGTGGCGGGGCGACCCGGAGGCGTACGGACGCAACACCGCCCTGCTCTGCGGTGACCTCTGCGCCGCCTGGTCGGATCAGATGTTCCACGAGTGCGGGCTGAGCAGCGAGCAGGTGCAGCGGGGGTACGGCGTCTTCTCGCTGATGCGCACCGAGGTGATCGCAGGGGAGTACCTGGACCTGGTGTCCGGGGTGGGCGACGGGTCGGTGGCCAGCGCGTTGACCGTCATCCGGATGAAGGCGGCCCGCTACACGGTGACCCGGCCGTTGCAGATCGGCGCGACGCTGGCCGGTGCCGGGCCGGAGCTGGTCGCCGCGCTGGCCGAGTTCGGCGATCCGCTGGGCGACGCGTTCCAGTTGCGCGACGACGTGCTGGGGGTCTTCGGCGACCCGACGGTCACCGGCAAGTCCGTCCTGGACGACCTGCGTGAGGGTAAGCCCACGGTGATGATGGCGCTGGCGCGCAGCGCCGCCGACCGGGCGCAGACGGCCCGGCTGCGGGAGCTGTTCGGCAACCCGGCGCTGGACGCCGAGGGCGCCGCCGAGCTGCGGGCGGTCATCGAGGGCACCGGCGCGCGGGAGCGCATCGAGCAGATGATCCGGGTACGCGCCGAGGTCGCGCTGGCCGCCCTGGCCGCCGCCCCGGTCGACGCCGGGACCCGCGACGCCCTCGGTGACCTCGCCGCCCAGGCGGTCCACCGCCCGCGCTGACCCTGCCTGCGGCGCGTCGATCCGAGGCTCCCGCACTGCGGAGCCTCGGATTGACGTGCGCCACAGGACGAACTTTTGGCCGAATCGACGAAAGTCCACGATGGATGGGCAGAAGGTCTGGACACATCGACGTACACAATTTAATGTCGTGGCCATCACGAAGTTGTTCCGTCGAGGTGAACCGGCGGCGCGGGAACCCATCGACTGGTGACCACCGAACACGTGGCCCCACCCCATCCATGGCCACGGCCGGCCGGGCGGCACCCGGCGGGCCGAGGAGCACCTCCCCGCTACGGCATCCGGCGCGACGGCGCGCGCCCGCCCTGGCAGTCACTCGTCAGGAAGGGACGGCACATGTCCACCCAGGACACCCCCACCACATCCCGAACGCGACGGCGGCTCTGCACCGCCGCGACGCTGCTGCTCGCCGCCACCGCCGGCCCGCTCGCCCTGAGCGCCGGCCCGGCAGCGCTCGGCGGCGCGACCCCCGCCCAGGCGCATCCCATCGTCGCCACCGACTTTCAACAGGTCACCCTCGCCAAGGGCGTCGCCGAGGTCGGCGAGCCGATGACCATCGCGGTGCTGCCCGACCGGTCGGTCCTGCACACCGCGCGCAACGGCACGGTGCGCCGCACCGACGCCGCCGGCAACACCTCGGTGATCGGCACGCTGCCGGTCTACACCCACGACGAGGAGGGGTTGCAGGGCATCGGGGCCGACCCGAACTTCGCCAGCAACCGGCACATCTACCTCTACTACGCGCCGCCGCTGTCCACCCCCTCCGGCGACGCGCCCGCCACCGGCAGCGACTTCTCCGCCTGGCAGGGTGTGAACCGGCTCTCCCGCTGGACGCTCAACAGCGACTTCACGCTCAACGCCGCCAGCAAGGTCGACATCCTGGACGTACCGGCCGACCGCGGCATCTGCTGCCACGTCGGCGGCGACATCGACTTCGACGCCGCCGGCAACCTGTACCTGTCCACCGGCGACGACACCAACCCGTTCGACTCCGCCGGCTACGCCCCGCTCGACGAGCGCACCAACCGCAACCCGGCGTACGACGCGCAGCGCACCTCGGCCAACACCAACGACCTGCGCGGCAAGATCCTGCGGATCAAGGTCAACGCCGACGGCACCTACGCCATCCCGGCCGGAAACATGTTCGTCGACTCGGACCCGAAGACCCGCCCCGAGATCTACGCGATGGGCTTCCGCAACCCGTTCCGAATGAGCGTCGACCGGGCCACCGGCATCGTCTACGTCGGCGACTACGGACCGGACGCCGGCACCACCACCGCCCGCGGCCCCAGCGGTCAGGTCGAGTTCAACCGGATCACCGGCCCGGGCAACTACGGCTGGCCGTACTGCACCGGCACCAACACCGCGACCGAGACGTACGCGGAGTGGGACTTCGCCACCGGCACGGCCGGCGGCAAGTACAACTGCGTCGGCGGCGCGACCAACAACTCGTTCCGCAACACCGGCCTGACCACCCTCCCCGGCGCCAGGGCCGCCTGGATCCGGTACGCCGGCGACGCCGGCAGCCCACCGGAGTTCGGCAGCGGCTCCGAGTCGCCGATGGCCGGCCCGGTCTACCGGTACAACGCCTCGTCGACCTCCACCACCAAGTTCCCGCAGTCCTTCGACGGGCAGTTCTTCGCCGGCGAACTGGGCCGCGGCTGGGTCAAGCCGATCCACCTCAACGCCGACGGCTCGCCGGGCGTCATCGACACCTTCCCGTGGAACGGCAAGCAGGTCATGGACATGGCCTTCGGGCCCGAGGGCGCGCTCTACGTCCTGGACTACGGCACCGGCTACTTCAACGGCGACGCCAACTCGGCGCTCTACCGCTACGACTACATCGCCGGCGGGAACCGGGCGCCGACCGCGGCGGCCTCGGCCGACAAGACCTCCGGCGCGGCCCCGTTGACCGTGAACTTCTCCTCGGCCGGGTCGACGGACCCGGAGGGCGGGACGCTGACGTACTCCTGGAACTTCGGCGACGGCACCAGCTCCACGGCGGCCAACCCGAGCAAGACGTACACCGCCAACGGCACGTACACCGTCACCCTGACGGTGCGCGACCCGCAGGGCGCGAGCGGCACCGCCAACGTGCAGATCGGCGTCGGCAACACCGCCCCCACCGTCACCATCACCAACCCCGGCAACGGCCAGGTGTTCAGCTACGGCGACACCGTGCCGTTCAGCATCACCGTCACCGACCCCGAGGACGGCGCCATCGACTGCGCCAAGGTCAAGATGACCTACGTCCTCGGCCACGACAGCCACGGCCACCAGATCACCTCCAGGACCGGCTGCACCGGCTCGATCACCATCCCCGTCGACGGTGAGCACGACGACGCCGCGAACATCTTCGCCATCTTCGACGCCGAGTACACCGATGCGGGCGGACTCACCACCCACAAGCAGCACACCCTGCAACCGAAGAAGCGCCAGGCCGAGCACTACAAGACCTCCGCCGGCATCGCCACCTTCGACAAGGCCACGGCCGAGGGCGGCAAGACCGTCGGCAACATCAACAACGGCGACTGGATCGCCTTCGAGCCGTACCGCCTCGACACCGTCACCTCGTTCAGCGCCCGGGTCTCCTCGGCCGGCGCCGGCGGCACCCTCCAGCTGCGGGCCGGCTCGGCCACCGGCACGGTGCTCGGCTCCGCCACGGTGCCCGTAACCGGCGCCTGGGACACCTTCACCACGGTCAACGGCACCATCTCCGGAGCGCCCGCCGGCACCACCACGCTCTACCTGACCTTCGCCGGCTCGGGCACCGCCGCCCTCTACGACGTGGACTCGTTCACCCTCAACACGGCAGCCGTGAGGACCGGGCCGATCGTCGGACTCGGCGGCAAGTGCCTCGACGTCCGCAACGCCGCCACCGCCGACGGCACCCAGATCCAGATCTACACCTGCAACGGCTCGGCCGCGCAGACGTGGACGGTGACGCCGAACTCGACGGTCAAGGCGTTGGGCAAGTGCCTGGACGTCTCCGGTGGCGGCTCCGCCGACGGTACGAAGATCCAGCTCTGGACGTGCAACGGCACCGGGGCGCAGAACTGGTCCGCCCAGGCCGACGGCACGTTGCGCAACCCGCAGTCGGGCAAGTGCCTGGACGTGTCGGGCAACAACTCCGCCGACGGCACCGCGGTGCACCTGTGGACCTGCCACACCGGCGCCAACCAGAAGTGG
>NZ_JBNADX010000028.1:0-83658 GCF_049629545.1 Micromonospora citrea | reverse complement strand
ACCCGAACACCGCCACCTACCAGATGGACATCGACACCCTCGCCGACTGGGCCGCCACCCGCGGCTACTCCCACTGACCAACACACCGAAGGGCCGACCCCCACCCGGGGGCCGGCCCTTCGGCGTACCCGGGCGGGGCGGCGGCGGTGGGTGCGGCAGGATGGGGCCGTGGCGAGACGTGGAACCCGTCGGAGCGTGCCCGGCGACCCGGGCCGGCCGTGTCCGTGCGGCTCCGGCCTGCCGTACGCCGACTGCTGCGGCCCGGTGCACCGGGGCGAGGGCACCGCCGGTACGGCGGAGGCGCTGATGCGGTCCCGGTACAGCGGGTTCGCCGTGGGCGACGCCGCCTACCTGCTGCGCAGTTGGCACTCCTCGACCCGGCCGGCCCGGCTGCGGCTCGACCCCGGCCAGCAGTGGACCCGCCTGGAGATCGTGGACACCGAGCGGGGCAGCCTCTTCGACAGCGAGGGCACGGTCACGTTCCGGGCCCATTACCGGGAGGCGGGCCGGCCGGGGACGCTCGACGAGCGCAGCCGCTTCGTCCGCGAGGACGGCCGCTGGGTCTACCTCGACGCCCTGCCCGACTGATCAGGGCGACGCCGTCACGCGCGACCCCGCAGCCCGCCATTCGAACGCCAACGGAACGTCCGGCACGGCCATCCATCCGGGCCGGCACGAAACGGCGGGGTGGGCCCGACGCGAGCGCCGCCCCAGGGGCGGTCGGCACCATCACCGGGTCGCCCCGGGGCGCGTGGTTACCGCCGCGGCCCGTCCCGCCCGGCGCGCGTCCGGGGAGGTCAGCAGCCAGACCGCGACGATCAGGTACGGCACGGCCGCCGCCACGAAGGCGGTCGCGTTGCCGCCGATGCCGGCGAGCAGTCCGTACCCGCCGTAGACGGCGATGATCGCGACGTCGGTGGCCATCCCGGCGGCGGAGGTGACGGTGGCGCGGCTCGGACCGGCGATCCGGGCCTGGAGCCGGGCGTCGGCCAGCACGGTGGCGATCTGGAAGGCGCAGAAGGCGACACCGATCAGCACGAACCCCGCCGGGTGCCGCAGTCCCGCCCCGACCGCGAGCGTCACGGCGGCGACGACCAGCAGCGCGGCGTAGCCGCGGGTGCGCAGCCGCTCGGCCGGCGCGGTCAGCAGACCGCCCAGCGTCACCCCCAGCCAGGTGAGCAGGAGCAGCAGCGGCACGGTCGACTCGGCGACGCCGGTGTCCCGGGCCAGCAGCGGCGTGTACTCGTCGAGGGCGCCCCAGACGGTGGCGACCGCCGGCACGAGCAGCAGCGCGGCGCGTACCCGCCGGTCGGCCCGGGCCTCGGCCAGGCCGGCGCGCAGGCTCGCCAGCCAGCCCAGGTCGTCGCCGTCCGCCCCGTCCACCTCCGGCGACGCGGTGTCGCGGTGCTCGGGCAGCCGGGTCGCGACGGCGGCGGCGAGCAGGCAGGCCAGCACGCTGGCCGCCCCGACGGCCGGGTAGCCGCCGACGGCGAGGACCGGACCGGCCAGGCCGATCGAGGTGAGCGCCCCGAGCACCCCGGCGGTCTTCGCCCGGCCCATGGTGCGGGCGTACCGACCGGCGGCGTCGAGGCGGTCGAGTTCGGTGAAGACCAGCGCCTCGAGCGCGCCGGAGCCGAGCGCGCCACCGGCTCCCCAGAGGACGAAGCCGACGGCGAACGCCGGATACGACGGGACCAGCACCCACAGGGCGTAGCCGGCGCCGGCCAGCAGCGGTGCGAGGCAGAGCAACAGACGGCGGGAGAACGCGTCCGCCCAGGCGCCGGAGGGCACCTCCAGCAGGATGCTGGTCGCCGACCAGATGACGAAGAGCGACGAGATCTGCCCGACGGACAGGCCGGTGTCGCTGAACAGCAGCGCGTAGAGCGGATAGAGCAGGATGAAGTCGCACAGGAACGCATACGCGTAGAGCGTGCCGGCCAGGCGACGGACGCGGGGATCGGGCACGCGTGCGGAGACGGTGGTCATGGGGGCCTTTCCACGGGACCGGACGGACGCGGGGCGTACCCGTCGCCCGGTGGTCCGCGGCAGCGGCCCTCAGGAGCGGATCAACATCGCCAGGTCATGTGTCGATGCTAGCCCGCGCCGGGGTCGGCCGGGGCCCCTGGACACGCGAGGACGCCGGCGGGACGGGACCCGGGTGGGCCCGTCCCGCCGGCGTCGGCCGTGCGGTCAGCGGCGGAACTTCTCCGCGTCGGCGGGCGGGATCACCATGGTCGCCTCGACGTCGTCGCGGGCCGGCTCGTCGTGCCTGGCCGTCGCCTGCGGCGGTACGACCGGGTTCGCCGGACGGTTGACGTCCGCGTCGGCGTACGGGGTGACCGGCTGGGTCCGGTCGGACTCGTCGTGGCGCGGCACCACCTGGGTGGCGTCGGCGTCGTCGGCGCGCGGCACCACCTGGGTCGCGTCGGCGTCGTCGCCCCGGGTGGCCGGGTACGCGCCGAGGTGAGCCTGCACGTCCCGCTTGCCCGCCTGGTACGCCCGCGCGTGCGTGGCGATGACCTGCGACTCCTGCTCGGCGCGGGTCAGCCAGGACTCCCAGCGGTTCTGCATCGGGCGGACCAGCCCGCCGCCGACCCCGACGACGAGGATGCCGCCGACGGTGGCGAGCACCGCGATCAGCACCGGGGTGGTCACCGCGGTGGCGACGCCGATCTGGTTGAGCGCGGCGATGACGCCCAGCCCGAGGATGAACACCGAGGCGATGTTGGCCAGCACCCGGCCGTAGGAGAGGCCGCCGAGGGCGCTGGAGATGATGTCCTTGACCGCGGTGGCGATGGCCGCGGCGACCACCACGATGACGATCGCGACGAACGCGCGCGGCAGCCAGGCGATGACCCCGGCGATCAGGTCGGAGATCGGGTTGGGGCCCCAGATGCCGAAGGCGAGCTGGAGGGTGACCAGCAGGACCCCGTAGTAGGCGAGCTTGGCGACGATGTCGCTGGCGTCGTACCGGGAGCGGGCCAGGGCGGTCTTGATGCCGCCGCGTTCGACCGCCTTGTCGAAGTGGACCCGCTCCAGCACCTTGTCCACGATCTTCAGCACGGCCTTGGCGACCAGCCAGCCCACCACGAGGATCGCCACGAAGGCGAGCGCCTTGGGCAGGAAGAGCATCACCGCGCGGAAGGCGTCACCCACCGCGTCGCCGAAGTTGTCTTTCATACGGACCCTCCACACGGTCGAATCGGTCGGCTGCCGACCTACCCGAACCCGCCCGTGCGGAAACGCTCGTCAGGACGCCCGGCAGGCGTAGGTCACCTCGGTGCGGGCCTGGCGGGGTGAGGGGTCCACGATGTTGACGGTGGCGGTCTCCCGGGTGGTGCCGACGCCGCTGAACGCCCACTTGAGGGTGAGGGTGACGGTCTTCTGGCCCCAGCCGACCCGCTCGCTGAGCAGTGCGCCGGGCGGGGAGCCGGAGCGCAGCCACTGGTACTCGATCACTCCGGCCCGGCCGTTGGTGCGCACGGTGGCGACGACGTCGACGGTCACGTCGCAGCGGTCCCCGGCGGGGCTGGGCACGGCCACGTCCACCTCGGTGATCTCCAGGGGGTCGAGCCGCTGCCACAGCCAGAGGCCGACGACGACCACCAGTGCGAGGGTGAGCAGGGCGGAGAGCACGGAGACCACCCGTCGCCACAGCGGCCGGCGGCGGGCCGGGGGCGCCGCCGTCGGCCAGGCCGGCGCGGCCGGCGGCGTCGTGGGCACGCCGGGGCCGAAACGCACCTCGCCACCCGCCCCGCCCGGGGGCACGCCCCGGCCGGTGGCCGTCGCCCCGCCGGTCCGCCCGCCGTGTGCCGTCGGCGCGGTCAGGGCGGCGGTGGCGTCGGGGTACGCGGCCCCGGTGCGCGCCGTGGTGTCCGCAGCCGCCCACGTCCGGTCGCCGACGCCCGGCGTTCCGCCGCCCGGCAGGTGGACCGTCCGGTCGGCGCCACGCAGGTGGACCGTCTCGTCCGTGCCACCCAGGTGGACCGTCTCGTCCGTGCCACCCAGGTGGACCGTCTCGTCCGTGCCACCCAGGTGGACCGTCTCGTCCGTGCCACCCAGGTGGACCGTCTCGTCCGTGCCACGCAGATGCACGGTCTCGTCCATGGGTGGGGGGTAGCCGGTGGGGTGGGCGCCGGCCAGGTGCACGGTCCGGTCCACGTCGGGAAACGCCGTCGTGGCGTCCCGGTCCGCCGCCGGACCGCCAGCGCCGAAGGACACCGTCCGGTCGGCCTGGCCCAGGTGGACGGTGCCGTCGTCGGACCCCGCCCCCAGATACACCGTCGGCTCACCCGCCGACAGGTGGACGGTGGGCTCGCCCCGCTCGTCGGGTCTGGTCATCCGAGCCCACCTCCGGTCGGGAACTGTCGCACCGTCGGCCCCTAGCCGGGAGTGCAGTACGAGGAGAGCGACACGTATTCCGGGCCCGCCGCCGCCGAGGCGTTGCCGGCGGCGTCGACGGCGATGACCTCGACCGGGATGCGGGTGCTCGACTTCGGGGTCGGGAGCTCACCCAGCGTGCCCCGGTAGGCGCCGCCGCCCAGGTGGGTCATCCGGACCGTGTGGCTGGTGCCCTCCAGCACGTACCGGAAGGAGACCCGCAGGTCGGCGTCCGCGGTCCGGTCGTCGGAGGCGGTGGCGGTGACCGTGCTGACCTGGGTGCCGTACGGGCAGCCGCCGGGCTCCAGGGCACGCGGGGTGACGTCCAGCTTGCCCACCGACGGCGCGGTGACGTCCGCGGGTGGGGGCGGACTCGTGCTGGGCGACGGGGGCGGCGTCGGGGTCGCCGGGCGGGTGCGGGTGGGGGTCGCCGTCGCCGACAGGGTCCGGATGGGCGAGGCGCCGGCCTCGGACGGGATCGGGGTGGGCGTCGACGTCGGGGTCAGGCTGGGCGACACGGCGGTGATGGGCGGCGCGGCCACCGGCTCCGTCGGGCCGAACGAGGTGGCCGCCGACGCGCGGGGCGCGGACGTGCCGTCGGTGAGGGCCAACGCCGGGGCGTGCCGGGAGGCGTAGCTGAGGCCGGCCCCGCCGAGCAGCAGGGCGGCGACCAGGCCGCTGCCGAGCAGCGCGGCCCGGGCGCTGCCGTGCCGCGGGAACATCCGCCCGATGCCGAGACTCGTGCTCGCCACGCTGGTGGCGCCGCCGACGCCGTCGGGGAACGGGAAGAGCGCGGCCAGCAGGGCGGCCCGCCGGGCCAGCTCGCGCAGGCCCCGCTCCTCCCAGTCCTCGCCGTACGCGGCGACGGCGGTCCGCTCCAGCTCGGTGAGGAAGACGTACGCGGGTTGCGGCCGTTCGGCGGGGCTCTTGGCCATGCCGTGCCGGAGCAGGCCGTGCACCGGCTCCGGCGCGGGGTCGGTCGGGATCGGCGCCTGGGCGTGCTGGTCGCGCAGGGTGAACAGGTCCTTGCCGTCGTACGGCGGACGGCCGGTCAGGCACTCGTAGAAGGTGGCGGTGGCGGCGTAGATGTCGCAGGCCGGGCTGGCCGGCGCTCCCGTCCACTGCTCCGGCGCCATGTAGCGGGGGGTGCCGCTGACCGAGCCGCCGCCGTCGCGGCCCATCGGCACGGCGATGCCGAAGTCGGCGAGCTTGCTGCGCCCCTCGACGTCGACCAGCACGTTCTCGGGCTTGTAGTCGCGGTGCACCACACCTCGGGTGTGGGCGGCGGCGAGACCGGCGAGCGAGCCCTTGAGCACGCAGAGCGCGGCCTCCGGCTCGGTGGGGCCGTGGGCGCGCAGCATCTGCCGCAGCGACACCCCGTTGACCAGCTCCATCACGATCGCCGCGCCCTGCGGCGACTCGGCGTACTCGTAGAGCCGGGAGATGTGCGGGTCGTCGATCTCGACGAGCAGCAACGCCTCGTCCCGGAACGCCGTACGGAACGACGGATCGTCGCCGACGGAGCTGGTGAGGTACTTGATGGCGACGGGTACGCCGCTCGCGTCGTGGGTGGCGAGCAGGACGCGGCCGGACGCGCCGGCGCCGAGTTGCCGCACGGGCGTGTAACCCGACAGCTGCCAGTCGGTGCTCACGCGGCGGTCCCCCCGGTCTGCCGGAGGTGGTCAGGGATCAGGGCCACGCTGATCATTCTCGCCGCCGCGCGCAACCCGGCCATCGGCGCAACGGTTGTTTCCCGGCGTACGGACAGCCGTCGTGGCCGATGGGTTTCGGACAGGGGACTTGACGCCGCGGATCCGGAGCGCCGCTCCCGACCCCCGATCGGGAGCGGCGGGCGGGTGCGGCCGTTCAGGCAGCGGCCCGCTCGTACGCCGGGCGCCGCCGCAGGGCGGGGTCGGCGATCGCCGGCGGCCGCCACACGCCGTCCGGGGGGTAGAGGTTGGCGCCGGGCGGGACGATCGCGTCGATCCGGTCCAGGGTGGCGTCGTCGAGGGCGAGGTCGGCCGCCTTGAGCAGCCCCCGCAACTGCGCGGCGGTGCGCGGTCCGATGATCGTGGAGGTCACCGCGGGGTGCGCGGTGGTGAAGGCGAGCGCGAGTTCGGGCAGCGAGCGGCCGATCTCCTCGGCGAGGACGGTCAACTGTTCCACGGCGTCGAACTTCGCCGCGTTGCCAGGCAGCGTCGGGTCGAAGCGGGCCGGGGTGAGGGCGGGGCGACCGCTGGTCAGGTCGACGGGCCGGTCCCTGCGGTACCGGCCGGTGAGGAAGCCGGAGGCGAGCGGACTCCACACCAGCACACCCATGCCGTACCGCTGGCAGACGGGCAGCACCGAGGACTCGATCCCACGGGCCAGCAGCGAGTACGGCGGCTGCTCGGTACGGAACCGGCCCAGCCCCCGCCGTTCGGCGACGTGGTGGGACTCGACGATCTGCTCGGCGGGGAAGGTCGAGCAGCCGAACGCACGGATCTTGCCGGCACGCACCAGGTCGCTGAGGACGCCGAGGGTCTCCTCGAGGTCGGTCTTCTCGTCGGGCCGGTGCACCTGGTAGAGGTCGATCCAGTCGGTGTCGAGCCGGCGCAGGCTCTCCTCCACGGCGCGGGTGATCCAGCGTCGCGAGTTGCCGCTGCGGTTGCGCCCCTCGCCCATCGGGAAGTGCACCTTGGTGGCGAGGACGACGTCGTCGCGGCGGCCGCGCAGTGCCTTGCCGACGATCGTCTCGGACTCGCCGGACGAGTACATGTCGGCCGTGTCGACGACGTTGATCCCCTGTTCCAGCGCCTCGCCGACGATGCGGCCGCAGTCGTCGTGGTCCGGGTTGCCGACGGACCCGAACATCATGGTGCCCAGGCAGTACGTGCTGACTTCGATGCCCGTGCCGCCCAGGGTGCGGTAACGCATGAGTGTGGTCCCCTCGCCGACGTCCCTCGTGCTGTCGCCGGACACGCTAGGAGTTCCAGCGCACTCGAAGTCAATCCGCGGATCCGGGTCGCCGCCCGAGGGTGGCGGCCCGGACGGGGGTACGACGGGCACCGCTCAGCGGTGGCCCTCGCGCCGGTGCCCGTCGCCCGGGACGACCTCCACGGCCGGCTCGGTGACCGCCGGCTCCCGAGAGCCGCGGGCGACCTCGTCGAAGAACCGCAGCAGTTCCACCGGGAAGGGCATGACCAGGGTGCTGTTCTTCTCCGCGGCCACGTCCACCACCGTCTGCAACAGCCGCAACTGGTACGCCCCGGGCGTGTCGGCCATCGCCCGGGAGGCGTCGGCGAGCCGACGGGACGCCTGGAACTCGCCGTCGGCGGCGATCACCCGGGCCCGGCGCTCCCGCTCCGCCTCCGCCTGCCGCGACATGGACCGCTTCATCCCCTCGGGCAGGGAGACGTCCTTGACCTCGACCCGTTCGATGAGCAGCCCCCACGGCTTCTCCGTCGGCGCGTCGATGACCGCCTTCAGCTCGGCGTTGACCTTGTCGCGGTCACCGAGCACCGTGTCGAGGTCGGCCTTGCCGATCACCGACCGCAGCGCGGTCTGCGCCACCTGGAGCACCGCCGACGGGTAGTCCCGCACGTTGACCAGGGCCTTCACCGGGTCGACGACGCGGTAGTAGACCACCGCGTCGACGGTGAGGGTGACGTTGTCGCGGGTGATGGCCCCCTGCGCGGGCACCCCGATCACGGTGGTCTGCATGCTGACCCGCACCATCCGGTCGGCGATCGGGACGATCAGGTGCAGGCCGGGTTCGCGGATGCGGTCCAGCACCCGGCCGAAACGGAACACGATCCCCCGCTGGTACTGCTGCACCATCCGGACGCTCAGTGAGAGCAGCAGCACGACGATCGCGACGACGACGACCAGCCCGACGAATCCGGCGGCGGCTCCCATGACACCCTCGTTCCCGGAGGCGTCCGCCTCCCGGCGCCGCGCATACCCGCGCCGGGCGCGGACAGTCGTCCCGACCCCGCGCCGGGTCAGTCGGCCCCGGCCGGGCCGGGTGCGACGTCGGCGATGCGCTGCCGCATCGACCGGCGGCCCAGCGCCGCCACGGCCTCGTCGACGAGCCGGCTCAGCGGGTACGACAGCTCCGCCTCGAAGCGGCGGGCCGCGGCCGTGGTGGCGGCCCACTCGACGTCGAGGACGGGCAGCAGCGACTCGGCCCTCGCCGTGAGCCGGACGAGGCGCTGCCGGGCGTCCGCGCCGGGAGCGAGGGTGACCAGGCCGTCCCTGGCCATCTGCGCCACCGTCTGGCTGGCGGCGGAGTGGGTCACGCCGATGGCCTCGGCCAGCTCCCGGATGGATCGTGGCCCGCCGTCGGCCAGCGTGCGCACCACCGGGGTGTAGCGGGGGCGGAAGCCGGGCAGGCCGAGGTCGGCGTAGACGGCGGCCACGTCACCGTCGAGCAGTTCCAGCAGGTGTCGCAGCCGGGTGCCGAGCAGCGCGGGCCCGGAGGTGGGGTCGGGCACGTACCCTAATATAACAGCGCTGTTGCATTTTCCGGGGAGGTCACCGATGGACGAGCTGTACCCGCCGATCGAGCCGTACGAGCGCGGGATGCTCGACGTCGGCGACGGCAACCAGGTGTACTGGGAGGCCTGCGGCAACCCGGCCGGCAGGCCCGCCCTGGTCGTCCACGGCGGGCCCGGCTCCGGGTGCGGCACCCGGGCCCGGCGCTACTTCGACCCGGACCGCTACCGGGTGGTCCTCTTCGACCAGCGCGGCTGCGGTCGCAGCACCCCGCACGCGGCCGACCCGGCGACCGACATGCGGCACAACACCACCCACCACCTGATCGCCGACATGGAACGACTCCGCACGCACCTGGGCGTCGAGCGCTGGCTGCTGTACGGCGGATCGTGGGGCTCCACGCTGATCCTGGCGTACGCCGAACGGCACCCCGAGCGGGTGTCGGAGATCGTCATCGCCGCGGTCACCAGCACCCGCCGCAGCGAGATCGACTGGCTGTACCGGGGCGTGGGCCGGTTCTTCCCGCAGCAGTGGGACCGGTTCCTCGCCGGCGGCGGCGTCGGCCCCGACGGCGACGTCGTCGCCGCGTACGCCCGGCTGACGGAGCACCCCGACCCGGCGGTGCGCGAGCGGGCGGTCGTCGACTGGTGCGCCTGGGAGGACGCGGTGGTGTCGGCCGAGGGCGCGGGCAACCCGTACGGCGACCGGCCGTCGGCGGACCGGACCGCCCTGGTGCGCATCTGCGCGCACTACTTCGCCCACGGCGCCTGGCTGGCGGAGGGTGAGCTGATCCGTGACGCCGGCCGGCTGGCCGGCATTCCCGGGGTGCTGATCCACGGCCGCCTCGACCTGGGCAGCCCGCTGGTGACCGCCTGGGAGCTGCGCCGGGCCTGGCCGGGCGCGCAGTTGCACGTGGTCGAGGAGGCCGGGCACCTGGGCAACGTGGAGACCCGTCGGCACCTGCTGGCCGCCTTCGACCGGTTCGCCGCCGGCTGACGGCCACCCGGGGGGCCGAACGCGACGTCCGATCGCCGCCAGCGACTCCCTACCGTCTCGGGGAGAGTCGGACGCGCGGCCACCAGCGGTCGCGACGACTCCCGGAAGGCAGCCAGATGCACGTCGTGCCCGGTCTCAAGGTCCTCTACTTCGGAACGCCGGTGGTGCTGGTCAGCACGCGCAACCCGGACGGCGGCGCCAACCTCGCGCCGATGTCGTCCGCCTGGTGGCTGGGCGACTGCGCGATGCTCGGCCTGGGCGACAGCGCGCAGACCACGGCGAACCTGCTGCGCGAGGGCGAGTGCGTGTTGAACCTGCCGTCGTCGGCGATGGTGGACGCCGTCGACCGGATCGCGCTGACCACCGGCAGCCCGATGGTGCCCGCGCACAAGGCCGCGCAGGGCTACAGGTACGAGCCGGACAAGTTCCGCCTCGCCGGGTTGACCGCGCAGCCGTCGGACCTGGTGGCGCCGCCCCGGGTGGCGCAGTGCCCCATCCAGTTGGAGTGCCGGCTGGTGGCGTCGTACCCGTTCGGCGGAAGCTCGTCGTACGCGACGGCGTTCCAGGTGCGGGTGCTGCGCGCGCACGTCGAGCAGAGCCTGGTCATCCCGGGGACGTCGCATGTGGACCCGATCGGGTGGGATCCACTGATCATGAAGTTCTGCGAGTTCTTCGGCGGCGGGCGCAACGTGCACCCGTCCCGGCTCGCCGAGGGCTGGCGGATGCCGCACCGGGGACGGGTCGGGGCGGACGCCTGAGCGGAGGCGGCCGGCCGGCGAACGGATCGACGCAGACCTCTAGCGCGCACGCCCCTGGTGGCAATATCCTCCACGTCACGCGAACAGTATGGAGCTACTTTTCACATCCGCCACCAGTGCCGCCGTCGGCCGCCGAGGAGATGCCATGCACTTCGACCACCCTGAACTCGACCGCCGTACCCTGCTGCGAGCCGGTCTGGGCGCGGCCACCGTCGCGGTCGTCGGGTCCGAACTGGCCCTCCCGGCCGCCGCCCAGGCCGACCCGGGCGCGGACCTCGACTGGATCATCAGCTGCGACGAGTGGGGCGCCCGCCCGCCGGCGGACCCGCTGGTGATCAGCGCGATCCCCACCAACAAGATCATCGTCCACCACATGGCGTTCCCGAACGTCACGGACTACTCCGAGGCGCAGGCGATCAAGCTGGCCCGCGACTGCCAGAACCTGCACATGGACAACAACGGCTGGTCCGACACCGGCCAGCACTTCACCATCAGCCGCGGCGGGTACGTCCTCGAAGGACGCCACGGCAGCCTGGAGCGGCTGGCCGCCGGCGACCGGCAGATGGTCTCCGCCCACTGCCCGGGGGAGAACGGCCGGTCCATCGGCATCGAGAACGAGGGCACCTACGTCACCGACACCCCGCCGGACGCGCTGCTGGACTCCCTGGTGGACCTCTGCACCACCATCTGCCGGCAGTACGGGCTGCACGCGCACGACATCTTCGGCCACTGGGACTTCCGGACCACCCTCTGCCCCGGCGCCACGTTCTACCGCCTCTTCCCCACCGTGCGCCGGCGGGTGTTCGACAGGCTCGGCACCGATCTGGCCGACGTGCCGGCCCGCCGCTGGCCGGACCTGTGGCGTTTCGTCGGCTCCCCCGCCGTCCGGGTCGCCCAGTACCTGCTGGCGTACCGGGGTTACGCCGTCACGCCCAACAGCGCCTTCGACGCCGCCACCATCGCGGCGGTGCAGGACTGGCAGGCGCGCAACGGCATCCCCGTCGACGTCGACGCCACTCTCACCGGCCCCACCTGGGAAACCCTCGCCCCCGAACTGGACCTCGACGCCACCGGCCTGCCGGTGCAGGCGATCCAGTTCATGCTGAACTGGAAGGGCCACGCCGAGGTCACCGTCACCGGCGAGTACGACCACGCCACGAAGCACGCGGTGAAGGACCTCCAGCGGCTGCACGGGCTGCCGCGCACCGGCAAGGTCAGCACCAGCACCTGGTGCGCCCTGGTCGGCGGCATCGTCCGCCAGTCGTTCCGCCACCACTGAGCGGGGACGGCCCGGGCGGTGGCGGGACCGACACGGCCCGCCACCGCCCTGGCGTGACCGGCACCCGCCGGCCGGCGAGGGTCAGCTACCGGGTCAGCCGGGCCGCCGATCCCGCCTCCAGGGCGATCCACACGTCGCCGTCCGGCGCGACGACGATGCCGTGTGGCTCGCAGGCCGGCGTCGGCAGCGCGTACTCCTCGACGACGGCCCCGGCGGTGACGTGCCCGACCCGGTTGCCGCCCCACTCGGTGAACCAGCAGCCGCCGGCCGGGTCGGCGGCGATCGCGTGCGGCCGGGCGGCCCGGTCGGCCAGCGGGTACTCCCGGACGTCACCGTCCACGGTGATCCGGCCGACCTGCCCGGCGCCGATCTCGACGAACCAGAGCGCCCCGTCGGCGGCACGGGTGATGCCGACCGGCGCGGCCCCGGCGGTGGGCAGCGGGTGGACGTCGACCGTGCCGTCGGTGGTGATCCGGGCGATCGCGTGGGCCTGGTTCAGGGTGCACCAGAGGGCGTCGTCCGGCCCGGCGACGATCATCGACGGCATGCCGCCGGTGACCGGCAGGTCGACGTGGGTCAGCTCGCCGTCGGTGGTGATCCGGCCGATCCGGTCGGCGGCCAACTCGGTGAACCAGAGCGCGCCGTCGGGGCCGGCCGCGATGCCGTAGGGGCCGGCGCCGGGCACGGCGTACGAGGTCTGCGTGCCGTCGAGGGCGAGCCGGCCGATGCGGTGGTCGCGCATCCGGGTGAACCAGAGCGCGCCGTCCGGGCCGGTGACGAGCAGGGCCGGACCACAGTCGGGGTCGTCCAGGTCGTGGCGGCGCACGTCCCCGTCGGCGGTGATCCGGACGATCGCTCCGGCGTGGACCAGGGTGCACCACAGCGCGCCGTCCGGGCCGACGGTGATCGCGTACGGGCCGGCGTCGGGCCCGGCCACGGGCAGTTCGGTGATGGTGGGTGGCATGACGACTCCCGTCAGACGGTCGACGCGGCGGTGAACAGGCGGCCCGCCGCCATCGACCGGGTCGTGCCCGGCCAGCGGCGGCGCAGGAGGCGGTCGTGGCTGACCACGACCACCGCCCCCGGGTACGCCCACAGTGCGGTCTCCAGTTCCTCGACCAGGCCGAGGGAGAGGTGGTTGGTCGGCTCGTCGAGCAGCAGGACGCCGGCCGGGGCGGTGAACAGGCGCGCGAGCCCGAGGCGCTGGCGCTGCCCGGTGGAGAGCCGCCCGACGGGCACGTCGAGCAGGTCGGGCGGGAAGAGCCCGAGCGACAGCAGCGCCGCCCGGTGCCGCTCGATGTCACCGGCCCGGCCGTGCGCGTACGTGGCCAGCAGCGACTGACCGGGACGGTCCGCGGGGACGTCCTGGGGCAGGTAACCGACCGGGACGCGCCGTAGCACCCGGCCGGTGTCGGGGCGCAGTTCCCCGGCGAGGATCCGCAGCAGGGTGCTCTTGCCGGCGCCGTTGGCCCCGGTGAGCAGCAGCCGCTGCCCGGCCCGCACGGTCAGGTCGACCGGGTGCAGCCGGCCGGTGACGGCCACGCCGACGGCGTCGAGCACGACCCCGTCCACGGGCGGGGCCGGCGGCGGGGTGAACCGCAGCGGCCGCGGCGGGGGCGGCACCGGCTCGGCCTCCAGGCGGCACAGCCGCTGCTCGGCGTTGCGGACCCGGCTGGCCAGGGACTGCTGCACCCGCCCGCCGGCCCGGTCGTACGCCATCTTGTTGCCGTCGGTGATCGGGCGGCCCGGCGCGACCTGGCGGGCGGTGGTGGCGGCGGTGCGGCGCAGCCGGTCGACCTCCTCGCGCCAGCGCCGGTGCGCCTGGGCCCAGCGTTGCCGGGCGGCGGCCCGCTCGACGAGGTACCCGGCGTAGCCGGCGCCGTGCCGGGTCAGGCTGCGCCGGTCGGCGTCGACCTCGATCAGGACGGTGGCGACCCGTTCCAGGAAGACCCGGTCGTGGGAGACGACCACGGTGGTGCCGCGCCGGCTGCGCAGGTGCTCCTCCAGCCAGCCGAGCGCCGCGTCGTCGAGATGGTTGGTGGGCTCGTCGAGCAGCAGCACCTCGGCGCCGGCGGCGAGCACCGCGGCCAGGTGCAGGCGGGCCTGCTCCCCGCCGGAGAGGTCGCCGAGGCGGCGGTCCCGGTCGATGCCGGCCAGGCCGAGGCCGTGCAGGGCCCGCTCGACCCGGGCGTCGGCGTCGTAGCCGCCGCGCAGCTCGAAGGCGGTCGCCAGGTCGCCGTACTCGGTGAGCAGGCGCGGGTCGCCGGACGCGAGCAGCGGCTCCAGCTCGCGCAGCCGGGCCCGCATGGCCCGCAGGTCGGCCAGGGCGGCGTCGACGGCCTGGCCGACGGTCAGGTGTGGCGGCAGCGGGGCGTCCTGCGCGAGGTGGCCGACGCCGCCGTCGGCGGTGACGGTGACCGTGCCGTCGTCGGGGGTGTCGAGGCCGGCGAGCAGGCGCAGCAGGGTGGACTTGCCGGCGCCGTTCTCGCCGATGATCCCGGCGCGCTCGCCGGGGGCGACCGCGCAGGTCACCGCGTCGAGTAGCCGGCGGTCGCCGTACGCCTTGGTCAGGTCGTGCACGCTGAGCTGGGTGGGCATGCGATCTCCACGGGTGGGTGGTCGGGGCGACCGCGGCGGGGCGCGGCCGTCGGGACGATCACCTCACCGGAGCATCGGCGGCCTCCTTAACGCGACGACTGTTGCTATAAGATCGTGCCATGGACGAGTCGTCACCGGCAACCCGTATCCCTGACCCGCCACCGCCCGGGCCCGTCCGGCGTCCCGGCGGCCGCAGCGCCCAGGTACGCCGCCGGGTCCTCGACGCGGTCACCGCCCTGCTGGTCGAGCAGGGCTACGACGCGCTGACCGTCGACGCCGTCGCCGACCGTTCCGGGGTGCACCGCACCACCGTCTACCGACGCTGGCGCGACGTCGGCGGGCTCCTCGCCGACGTGCTCGCCGAGGCCACCGGCGACGACTGGCGGCCCCGCGACACCGGCAGCCTCGACGGCGACCTGACGGCGATCAACCGGGAGGTCCACGCGGCGCTGGCCGGCGACCCGCCGCTGACCGGCGCGCTGATCGCCGCGTCGTTCCGCTCCCCGCAGGCCGCCGAGGCGCTGCGCGCCTTCTGGGCCGACCGGTACGACCGCTGCGCCGTGATCGTCCACCGGGCGGTGGCCCGGGGCGAGGCGCCCGCCGGGACCGACGCGCGCGCCCTGCTGGTCGCGGCGACCGCGCCCGTCTACCACGAACTGCTCCTGCTGCGCAGCGGCGCGGACGCGGCACTCGCGCAACAGGCGGCCCGGACGGCGGCGCTCGCCGCGGCGGCGGGGGCCTTCGTCCCGACGTGACCCGGCGTGTACGCCTCCGCCGGGACGTCCCCGGTGCGACGATGCGCGGGTCGACCTCGAGGAGGATGTCGTGACATCGCAGCTCAACCCGTACCTGAACTTCGCCGGCAACGCCCGCGAGGCGATGGGCTTATACCAGCAGGTGTTCGGCGGGGACCTGTCGCTGACCACGTTCGGCGAGTTCGGCATGGCGGACCCGGCCGTGGCCGACCAGATCATGCACGGCATGCTGCGCACCGCCGCCGGCCACGTGCTGATGGCCTCGGACATGCCGCCCGGGATGGAGCTGCGCCGCGGCAACGCCAACACCGTCTCCCTCAGCGGCGACGACGCCGAGGAACTGCGCCGCTGGTGGGACCAACTCTCCTCCGGCGGGGTGGTCGGCGTGCCGCTGGAGAAGCAGATGTGGGGCGACGAGTTCGGGCAGTGCGAGGACCGCTTCGGCACCCCGTGGATGGTGAACATCAGCCAGGCGTCGAGCTGACCGGACCGGTTTGACCTGTCTAGTCCCACCACATGCTTGACATATCCGTCCCAGGACATGCTTGACAGTTGGCCTAGATCCGTCGGGAGAAATGGACGCGGTCAGTGACGACGCCCTCAACTCCGCCTTTGGGCAGCTGAGCTAGCTGGTCGCCATTCGCCAGGTTGCAGGACTCGCGCGGGTCGGTTGGTGTCGCTACTGCCCGTTGGCCGTCTCGACCCGGGTGATCAGTAGCTTCAGCCGGGCGATCTCTTCGGCAAGGGCGGCGTTGCCCGCTGCGGTGAGGGTGACCCAGGTCCGGCCTCGTTTGCCGGCGTAGCCCTTCTCGACCTGCACCAGGCCGGCCGCCTCCAGCACGCTGACGTGCTGGGAGAGGTTGCCGGCGGTCAGCTCCAGCTGGGTGCGCAGGTAGCCGAACTCCACCCGGCGGGCCTCGTGCGCGATGGTGAGGATGCCAAGCCGGACCCGTTGGTGCACCACGTCATCGAGCCCGGTGACCGGATGCGGGGATTCGGTCTCGTCCGGCGGCGGGGTGTCGGCGGGGCCGGTCACCGGGACCGCCGCCGCCGTTGCGCCAGCGCGAAACCGGCGCTGCCCAGCAACAGCAGACCGCCGCTGATGACCAGCGGGGGCGCGTCCCCCCACCGGCCGCCCCAGCCGGCCCCCCAGCCGAAGTTGACCGGCACCAGCACCACCGCCAGGTATCCGAGCGTGAACAGCAGCAGCGCAACGTGCCGCTCCAGCCACGCCAGCACCAGCAGGGCCAACCCGATCAAGCCGACCGGATCGAGCAGCCGGGTCAGGAAGAGGGAAAAGGCGGACGGGTGGTTGGTGTACACCGTCGGGTCGCGGAAGATCCAAGCCGGCGGGACGGCGGAGAACAGCACGACGAGTGCGACACCGGTGAGCACGTACGGCCAGACCCGGGCGCCCACTCCCCGGGCCCGGGCCACCCGCAGGTAACCGCCGGCGATCACCACATACGCCACCACCATTGCCACCAGCCAGTAGAACCCAACGGCCTGAAACTCGACCTTGCACACCTGACCGTCCGCCACCACGTGGCAGTCGCTGACGACCCGGTGGCCAAACCGGTAAACGGGAATCGCGCCGAAGGTGACCAGGGCCAGCACCAGCAGCGGCAACCACGTCACCCGCTGCGCAAGACGGACCCGGCGCGCGAGGTCGCGCGCCTCAGCCAGCAGCCGGCGGGGATCGCCGCCAGCGGGTACCGAAGCAGTAGTCATGCAGACAGCTTTGCACAACAAACCGATTTGCGCTAGTGGGGCTGGCGATGACGAGCGTGTCATCGATCGCTGAATCTTCGATCTTGGCGTTCATGTTGGTCAGCATTCGTCGGCGCTGCGCACTCACCTTCCGCGATTCGCGCCCCCGTCACAGATCGTGAAGGCCCCGCGAAGCGTCCTGATGATCATGTCAGGCATCAGGTGGGACGCGAGTGTCAAGCATGTGCCATGACGGGACACCGGACCGGTTTGACCGGCGACGGGACCGGAAAGTGTGGCGGGATGAAGTGGACCGGTCGAGCCGTACCCGTCGTCGCCGCCGCCCTCGCGGGCCTCGCCGCCCGCGACGTCCTCCAGCGCGACCACGCGCTGCTGCGCAACTTCCCGGTCATCGGGCGGGCCCGCTACCTGCTGGAGTCGATCGGGCCGGAGCTGCGGCAGTACATCGTGGCGGGCAACAACGAGGAACGGCCGTTCACCCGTGACCAGCGGCGCTGGATCTACGCCTCGGCCAAGCAGGAGAACAACTACTTCGGCTTCGGCACGGACAACGACATCGAGTACACCCCCGGCTATCCGATCATCAAGCACCGCACCTTCGGCCGGGCGGTGCCACCGTCGACCCCGACGGCCGGCCACGACGTACGCCTGCCGGCGGCGAAGGTGCTCGGCGGGGCACGCGGCCGGGCCAGGGCGTTCCGGCCGGAGTCGGTGGTCAACATCTCCGGGATGAGCTTCGGCTCGCTGTCGGGCAACGCGGTGACCGCGTTGAACAAGGGCGCGGCGCTGGCGGGCTGCCTGCAGAACACCGGCGAGGGCGGGCTGTCGCCGTACCACCGCAACGGCGGTGACCTGGTGTTCCAACTCGGCACTGCGTACTTCGGTTGCCGGGACTCGCACGGCCGGTTCGACCTCGCCAGGCTCAAGGACCTGGTGGCCGGGGCGCCGGTGCGGGCCCTGGAGGTCAAGCTCAGCCAGGGCGCCAAGCCCAGCCTGGGCGGGCTGCTGCCGGCCGCGAAGGTGTCGGCGGAGATCGCGGCGACCCGGGGCATCCTCGAGGGCAGGGACTGCGTCAGCCCGTCGCGGCACGCCGAGTTCTCCGACTGCGACAGCCTGCTGGACTGGGTGGAGCTGCTGGCCGCCGAGACCGGCCTGCCGGTGGGCATCAAGTCCGCCGTCGGCGACCTCACCTTCTGGGAGGAACTGACCACGCTGATGCGCGACACCGGGCGTGGGGTGGACTTCGTGACCGTCGACGGCGGTGAGGGCGGCACCGGCGCCGCGCCGCTGATCTTCACCGACTCGGTGTCGCTGCCGTTCCAGCAGGGCTTCGCCCGCGTCTACCGCACCTTCGCCGAGCGTGGGCTGCACGAGGACGTGGTGTTCGTCGGCGCCGGCAAGCTCGGCCTGCCGGACAACGCGGTCGTCGCGTTCGCGCTCGGCTGCGACATGGTCAACGTGGGCCGGGAGGCGATGCTGGCGATCGGCTGCATTCAGGCGCAGAAGTGTCACACCGATACCTGCCCCACCGGCGTCGCCACCCAGAACCCGTGGCTGGTCCGGGGCCTGGACCCGACGCTGAAGTCGGTGCGGGCCGCCAACTACGTCCGTACGCTGCGGCGGGACCTGGTGAAGGTCGCCGAGGCGTGCGGGGTGGAGCACCCCGGGCTGATCGACACCGACGCCGTGGAGATCCTCGACGGCCGCACCTCGTCCACTCCGCTGCGGGAGGTGTACGACTACCGCCCCGAGTGGGGGCTGCCGTCCGCCGCCGACCGGGCCGAGATCGTCGCGCTGATGACCGGGGAGGCGCCGCGCGGCGGCAGCGCTCCCCCGTCGGCCACCGCCGTCGGCTGAGGCTCACTCCTCGATCGCGCCACCGACCGCCCGCAGGTGCTCCCGGAACGTCAACGTCGGATGCTGCGCCCGCCGGGCCAGGTACGCGCCGAAGCCGACCTGCTGCCGCAGCGACACCCCGGAGTGGATCCGCTCGGCCTGCCGGCGCTCGGTGTCCCGGATCGACGCGGCGAGGTCGAACAGCTGCGCGGCCCGCGCCGCCGGCACGAAGAGCACCCCGTCGTCGTCACCGAGGACGAGATCGTCGGCGTCCACCGTCCACTGCCCCACCTCGGCCGACTCCAGCGCCTGCGGCGCGCGCGGGTGAAGGCGCAGCGGGCCGGTGGGGGTCGCGCCGAGACTGAACACCGGCAACCCGACCGCCAGGATGTCGGCGGTGTCGCGGTGCAGGCCCCAGACGACCACCCCGGCCAGGCCGGCGGACTGCGCCTCCAGCACCACCAGGTCCCCGACGCAGCTCTCGTCGACGCGTCCGGCGTTGTCGACCACCAGCACGTCGCCGGGGGACGCCCGGTGGATCGCCTCCAGGAAGATGTCGACGCTGCCGACGTGCCGGGTCGGGACGACCCGACCGGCCAGCCGTACGCCCGGCGCCACCGGCCGCACGGCGGCGGGCGCGCAGCGCACCGGCACCCCGGCGCGCAGGCAGGCGTCGGCGACGTGGGCGGTGGTCAGCGCGGCGAAGCGCCCGCTCAACTCCCGCGGATCGATGCTCATCGCATGACGGTAGATCGGCGCACCGCCCGGGTGGCGGTCCACTTCGGCACCACTGGCCCGCGCCGCGTCCCCCGGCGCCGTCACCCGTCGGGACGGTCGGCCGGCAACCGCGGTGCGAGGTGCCCCCGAGCCGGCGACGATGCGCCCGGGCACCTCCCGCCGGGCCCGGCGCGGCCGTCACCGGTCGAAGGTGCGGGCGAGCAGGTCGGACAGGGCGGCCCAGTGCCGTTCGGTGGCCGCCTCGTCGTACACCGGGGTGTCGGCCATGGTGAAGCCGTGGCGCGCACCGTCGTACCGCTCCGAGCGGTACCGCACGCCCGCCGCGTCGAGCGCCTTCTCCAGGGTCGCGATGTCGTCGGCGGTCATCGCCGGGTCGTGGTCGGCGTGGGCGAAGTACAGCTCGCCGGTGACCGCGCCGACGCCCAGGTGCGGGCTGTCCGCGGCGTCGGTGACCAGCCGCCCGGCGTGGAAACTCGCCAGCGCGGCCAGCCGGTCGGGGTGCGCCTCGATGGCGTGCAGCGCGTTCCTGCCGCCCATGCAGTACCCGACGATCGCCGCCGGGCCGGGGGCGACGTCGGGTAGGACGGCCAGGAAGTCCAGGTAGGCGGCGGTGTCCGCGGCCACCAGGCCCGGGGTCAGCGCACGCATCATGGGAGTGAGCCGGGCGAAGAGCGCGCCGCGCCGCGCCGGGTCACCGAGTTCGGACAGGTCCACCAGCGGGGCCCGGCCGGCCCGGTGGAACAGGTTCGGCACCAGCACCAGATGGCCGTCGGCGGCCAGCCGCCCGGCCATCTCGACCAGGCGCGGTCGCGGCCCGAACGCGTCCATGAAGACCAGCACCGCCGGGAACGGCCCGTCCCCCTCCGGCCGCACCAGGTACGCGTCGGCCACGCCGTCGCCCACCGGCACGTCCACCGTCGTCGTCCGCACCACCGCGCCTCCCTCGTCGTCACGCCGCCCCGGACGCTACCCGGACGGTCCGAAACCCGGTGGCCGCCGGTCACCCCCGTCCGGCAGGATCCCCCCGATGCTGATCAGACGTGAGACCCCCGACGACATCGACGCGATCCGCGCCGTGCACCACGCCGCCTTCGCGGCGCCGGACGCGCCGGACGCCGTACCCGTCGAAGCCACCCTGGTCGACGCGCTGCGCGCCGACGCCGGCTGGCTGCCCGCCCTCTCCCTCGTCGCCGTCGACCCCGACGGGCAGGTCGTCGGGCACGTGGTGTGCACCCGCGGCACCGTGGCCGGCGAGCCCGTCGCCGTCGGCCTCGGCCCGCTCGGTGTGCTGCCCGGACGACAGCGGGGCGGGGTCGGCTCGGCGCTGATGCACGCGGTGCTCGGCGCCGCCGACGCGCGCGACGAGCCGCTCGTCGTGCTGCTCGGGCATCCGGAGTACTACCCGCGCTTCGGGTTCCGGCCGGCGGTCGACCTGGGCGTGACACCGCCGGGACCGTGGGGACCGCAGTACTTCATGGCCCGCCCGCTGGCCGCCTGGCGGCCGGCGATCCGCGGCGAGTTCGCGTACGCGGCGCCGTTCCGCGACCTGTAGGACACGCGTTCGTGCAGGTCAGCGCGGCGACGGTCGTCGGCCATGCGAACATGTGTTCGTGTCGAGCGAGGCCAGCATCCTGCACGCCGACCTGGACGCGTTCTACGCCTCGGTCGAGCAGCGCGACGACCCCCGGCTGCGCGGCCGCCCGGTCATCGTCGGCGGCGGCGTGGTGCTGGCGTGCAGCTACGAGGCGAAGGCGCGGGGGGTGCGCAGCGCCATGGGCGGCGGGCAGGCCCGCCGGCTCTGCCCGGACGCGGTGGTCGTGGCACCCAGGATGGCCGCGTACACGGCGGCGAGCCGGGCGGTGTTCGACATCTTCCGGCGGACCACCCCGCTCGTGGAGGGGCTCTCCATCGACGAGGCGTTCCTCGACGTGGGTGGCCTGCGCCGGCTGGTCGGGCCGCCGCTGGAGATCGCCCGACGGCTGCGCGGCGAGGTCAGCGAGCAGGTCGGCCTGCCGATCACCGTCGGGGTGGCCCGGACGAAGTTCCTCGCCAAGGTGGCCAGCGGGGTCGCCAAGCCGGACGGGCTGCTGCTGGTGCCGCCCGACGGTGAACGGGACTTCCTGCACCCGCTGCCGGTGGAGCGGCTGTGGGGCGTCGGTCCGGTCACCGCGGCGAAGCTGCGCGAGCGCGGCATCCGTACCGTCGGGCAGGTCGCCCGCCTCGGCGAGGCGGCGCTGGTCTCGCTGGTCGGCGGCGGCGCGGGCCGGCACCTGCACGCGCTGGCGCACAACCGGGACCCCCGGGCGGTGCAGGTGGGTCGCCGACGCTCCTCGATGGGGGCGCAGCACGCCCTGGGCGGCGGGCCGAGGACCCCGGCCGACCTGGACGCGATCCTGTCCGGCCTGGTCGACCGGGTGGCCCGCCGGATGCGCGCGGCCGGGCGCTCCGGGCGCACGGTGGTGCTGCGGCTGCGCTTCGCCGACTACGCCCGGGCCACCCGCTCGCACACCGTCGGCAAGGCCACCGCGCAGACCGCCGTCCTGCTGGACACGGCCCGGACGCTGCTGCGGGCGGCGCTGCCCGAGATCGACCGCCGGGGCGTCACCCTGATCGGCGTCTCCGTCGGCAACCTCGACGACGCCCCGGTGCAGCCGGAACTGCCGTTCGCGCCGGATCCGGGCGCCGAACTCGACGCGGCGGTCGACGCCGTACGCGACCGGTTCGGGTCCGCCGCGCTGACCCGGGCCACGCTGCTCGGGCGCGCCCCCGGGCTGGAGATGCCCCGGCTGCCCGACTGAGGCGGGCTTTCTTCGGCCCGGCCCGTCGGGCATCCTTGGTGGATGGGAGAGGTACTACCGATGCCCTGCTTCGGTGACCTGTTCACCGACACCCGGGGCGACGAGCGGACGATGCGGGTCAGTTACCACCCGGAACGGGCGGCCGTGGTGCTGTCGCTGTGGAGCGGGGCCGTCTGCCGGGGGTCCTTCCGGATGGCCGTCGCCGACGTGGGCCGGCTCCGGGCGCTGCTGGCCGCCATCGAGGGTGCCGCCGGGCCGGACGTCGGGGCCGCCGTCGAGGGCGCGGTGGCGACGGAGGAGACGGAGGTGATCCGGACCGGCGACATCTCCGGTACGGCCCGACGGGTGGCACTGCCGGTCGTCCCGACGCCCCGGGTCGCCTGAGGTCAGGTGTCCGGCCCGCCCGACGGCCGGTGGCCGGGGAGCCCGTCGAGCAGGAGCACGACGCCGTCGGTGGCGGCGACCCGGTCGCGGGAGATCTCCCGGTACTCCGGGGAGTCGGCCCAGGCCTGGAAGCTCTCCCGGCTGTCGAAGGCCATCAGGACGACCTTGTCGTACGGCCACGTGCCCTCGACGACCCGCGGGGCCTCGTCGGCGGCGAGCAGCCGGCCCCGGTACTTGGCTAGGACCGGCAGGAAGGCGGCGGCGTAGCGGTCGTATCGGGCGCGGTCGTGCACGGAGATCTGGGCGAGCGCGTAGACGGTCATCCGTCGATGTTACTTGCCGGTAGCCTGACGGTGGGTCCGCTCCCGCGCGGCCGGCCGACCGGCCGTGCCCCGGCCCGACCGCCGGTGGCGGGACGCCGTGCCGGACGCACCGCGGCTAGCATCCCGGGAATGTCGCTCACGCCGGGCCGGGTACGGCTGCTCACGCCGGTCGCGGCGGCCCTGTTCCTCGGGCTGGCCCTGACGATCCGCGCCCTCGACGACGGGGCGCTGCGGCAGCACTCCGGCACCGCCCTGTACGCGTCGATGGTGTGGGCGGCGGTGCTCTTCCTGCGGCCCCGGCTGGCCCCGCTGCCGGCCGGGGCGATCGCGACGCTGTTCTGCTGGGCGGTGGAGTGCGCCCAGCTCACCGGGATCCCGGCGGCGTTGTCGGAGCGCAGCCTCGCGGCGCGGTTGGCGCTGGGCGTGCAGTTCGATCCGGTGGATCTGGCCTGGTACCCGGTGGGAGTGCTGCCGCTGGTCGCGCTGCACGCGCTGCTGTCCCGCCGCACCGCCCGCGGCGGCCACCTGAGCAGGCCCGTCCGCCACTGCTGATCTTCCTGTCGGGTGCGGCTGTTACGGTCTCGCCGCCGTCGCCGCAGTAGGACCGGAGGTAACCGTGATCGCTTCCCACCTGTCGTCGTTCGCCGGGTCACCGGTGCTGCCGTTCACACCGGGCATGACCCTGCCGGAGGATCCGTCGGCGGTGGCCTGGCGGCTGGAGGTCGAGGACTTCGACGCCGACCCGGAGGAGTTCGCCGACCTGTTCCGGGCGCTGCGCGCCGAGGTGCCGGCCGACGCCGTACGGGCGTTGGTGATCGGCGAGTGGGGTGAGGCGTACGAGCGGCCGCTGCCGGTGGACCTGCTCGTCGAGGCGGCGCGGGAGTGGACGGGGCTGCGGGCGCTCTTCCTCGCCGACCTGGTCGGCGAGCAGTGCGAGATCTCCTGGATCACCCACGGCGACGTCACCGGTCTGCTGACGGCGTACCCGGAGCTGGAGGTGCTGCACGTGCGCGGCGCGCAGGGTCTGCGGCTGGAGCCGGTGAAGCACACCGGCCTGCGCGAGTTGCGCGTCGAGTCCGGCGGGCTGCCGGGCACGGTGGTGCGGGCGGTCGGGGAGAGCGAGCTGCCCGCCGTACGGCGGCTGGAGCTGTGGCTGGGCCGCTCCGACTACGGCGGTGACACCACCGTGGACGACCTCGCCGCGCTCCTGGCCGGCGAGGGCCTGCCGGCGCTGCGGCACCTGGCGGTCTGCAACGCCGACACCCAGGACGCCGTGGCGGCGGCGGTGGCCGCCGCCCCCGTCGTCGGCCGGCTGGAGGTGCTCGACCTGTCCATGGGGGTGCTCACCGACACCGGCGCCGAGGCGCTGCTGTCCGGGCAGCCGCTCACCCACCTGCGCCGGCTCGACCTGCACCACCACTTCCTGTCGCCGCAGTGGCAGGAGCGGCTCGTCGCGGCCCTGCCGGGCGTCGAGGTCGACCTGTCCGACCCGCAGACCCCGCACGAGTACAGCGGCCGGCAGTACCGGTTCACCGCGGTCGGGGAGTGAGCGACGATGACGTTCGGTTCCCACGCGCGCACCTTCGCCGGCCGGCCGGTGGTCGACGTGCCCGGCGACGGTCCACTGCCCACCGTGGACGGGGAGGTCACCTGGCGGATCGCCTGCTGGGACTACCCGCCGGGCACCCGGGAGGGCGACCTGTCGGCGGAGTTCGCCGCCGTCTTCGACCGGTTCGTCGCCGCTGCCGGGCCGTCGGTGCGGTCGCTGGTCGTCGGCGCCTGGGGGTACGCGGCGTTCCACGTCGCCCCGATCGCCCAGCTCTGCGCGGCGGCGTCCCGGCTGCCGGCGCTGCGCGCCCTGTTCCTCGGGGACATGACCAGCGAGGAGTGCGAGGTCTCCTGGATGCGGGTGGGTGACGTCAGCCCGCTGCTGGAGGCGTACCCGCAGCTGGAGGTGCTGCGGGTACGCGGCGGCGAGGACTTCCACTTCTCCCCGGTGCGGCACGCGCGGCTGCGCGAGCTGACGGTGGAGAGCGGCGGGCTGTCCCGGGAGTTCGTCACCGCGGTGCTCGACTCCGACCTGCCGGCCCTGACCGACCTGGAGCTGTGGCTCGGCATCGACGACTACGGCGGTGACACGGGCGTCGCCGACCTCGCGCCGCTGCTGGCCGGCGAGCGGTTCCCGGCGCTGCGCCGGCTCGGGCTGCGCAACGCGGAGATCGCCGACGACCTCGCCGCCGCGCTCGCCTCGGCGCCGGTGGTGCGGCGGTTGGCGCGGTTGGACCTGTCCATGGGCACCCTCGGCGACGAGGGGTTGGCCGCCCTGCTCGCCGGGCAGCCGTTGACCCACCTGCGCGAGCTGGACCTGCACCACCACTTCCTGTCCGAGGAGGCGGCCGCGTCGGTGGCCGCCTCGCTGCCCGGTGTGCGGGTGGACGTGTCGGATCCGCAGGAGCCCGACGAGTACGACGGGGAGAGCTACCGGTACACGGCGGTGTCGGAGTGACATGGAACTGACCGTCGTCGGCAACCCGGCCAACCGCCGGGTGGAGCTGTTCACCCGGGCGGCGCTCGCCGCCGGGCTGCCCCGACCGGCGGTGCTGCCCTGGCGGGACGTGCTGACCGGGGCGGCCCCGCCGCCGGCGGGCGCACTGGTACGCGTCGACTCCCCCGGAGAGGACCCGGAGGTGGACCGGCTGCTGCGCGGGGCCGCCGTGCCCGCCCGGCACGGCGAGTTGGTCGGGCTGGCCGACGCGTACGCCGGCCTGACCGACGGCATGGCCCGGGTCGCCACCGGCGGCGCGAGGCTGCTCAACCCGCCGCAGGAGGTGGCGGTGCTCTGCGACAAGCGGCGCTGCCACGCGCTGCTGGCCACGGCCGGCGTGCCGGTGCCCGAGGCACTGCCCCCGGTCGACGGGTACGCGTCGCTGCGGGCGCGGATGGCGGCGGCCGGCTGGGGCCGGGTGTTCGTCAAGCCGGCGCACGGCTCATCCGCCGCCGGGGTGATCGCCCTCGCCGTCGGCCCCCGGCGGGTGCAGGCGGTCACCACGATCGAGACCACGCCCGACGGGCTGTTCAACTCGCTGCGGTTGCGCCGCTACGACGACGAGGCGCAGGTCGCGGCCATCGTGGACCGGCTCGCCCCGGAGGGCCTGCACGTGGAGCGGTGGCTGCCCAAGGCGGGCCTCGGCGACCGGGTCGTCGACGTGCGGGTGGTGGTCGTCGCCGGCCGGCCCAGCCACGCGGTGGTGCGGGCCTCCCGCGGACCGCTGACGAACCTGCACCTGGGCAACGCGCGCGGTGATCTGGCCGCGCTGCGCGCGACGGCCGGGCCGGCGGCGTGGTCGGCGGCGATGCAGACCTGCGAGCGGGTCGCCGCCTGCTTCCCCGGCTGCCTGCACGTCGGGGTGGACCTGATGTTCCTGATCGGGTGGCGCCGGCACGCCGTGGCCGAGGTCAACGCCTTCGGTGACCTGCTGCCCGGGGTGCTGGCCGACGGGCGGGACACCTACGCCGAGCAGGTGCACGCGCTGGTCACCGGCCGCTGGGACCGGTGGCGGGCGAGCGTCGGCGCGCCGGGGCGGGAGGTGGTCGCGTGCGGAGCCTGATCGGCAGCCACGACCTGCTCCTGGTCACCCTGGACACGCTGCGCCACGACGTGGCCGCCGAACTGGCCGCGGCGGGGCGTACGCCCCGGCTGGCCCGGGTGCTGCCGGGCGGCCGGTGGGAGCGGCGGCACTCCCCCGCCAGCTTCACCTACGCCGCGCACCACGCCTTCTTCGCCGGCTTCCTGCCCACACCGGTGGCGCCGGGCCGGCACGAGCGGCTCTACGCGGCGGCGTTCCCCGGCAGCGAGACCTCCGGCGCCGACACCTGGGTGTTCGACGCCCCGGACCTGCCGACCGCCCTGGCGAAGGAGGGCTACCACACGCTCTGCCTGGGCGGGGTGGGCTTCTTCAACCGGCGCGGCCCGCTCGGGTCGGTGCTGCCGGGCCTGTTCGCCGAGGCGCACTGGGAGCCGGAGTTCGGGGTCACCTCCCCCACCTGCCTGGACGCGCAGCTCGACCGGCTGGCCGAGGTGCTGCCCCGGGTGCCGGCGCGGCAGCCGCTGTTCACCTTCCTCAACGTCGCCGCGCTGCACCAGCCGAACCGGCACCACCTGCCCGGCGCGCAACGCGACGACCGGGCCAGCCACGCCGCCGCCCTGGAGTACGTCGACGGGCGGATCGGTCGGCTGTTCGCCCTGCTCACCGGTCGGGGCCGACCGGTGTTCACGATCATCTGCTCCGACCACGGCACCGCGTACGGCGAGGACGGGCACACCGGCCACCGGATCGGCCACGACGTGGTGTGGACCGTCCCGTACGCCCACTTCACCCTGCACCCGGGAGAATGGTGACCAGCACCGACACGGGCCTCGACGGCTCCCCGTACCAGCAGTACCTGTACGCGTACCCGCACAAGACCTCGTACCGGGCGCTGCGGCCCCGGCCGCCGCTGGCCGACGTGTGGCGGACCGAGGCACGCGAGGCGCTCTTCCTCTACGTGCACCTGCCGTTCTGCGAGATGCGCTGCGGCTTCTGCAACCTGTTCACCCGCGCCCACGCGCCGCAGGAGCAGGTCACCGCGTACCTGCGGCAGCTGCGCCGGCAGGCCGAGCAGGTCACCGACGCCCTCGGCGGCGACGTCGGGTACGCCCGGACGGCCTTCGGCGGTGGCACCCCGACGTACCTGACGGCCGACGAGCTGACCGAGCTGTTCGACATCGCCACCACCACGGTGGGGGCCCGGCTGCCGGGCGTACCCCTGTCGGTGGAGACGTCGCCGGCCACCGCGACGCCGGACCGGCTCGCGGTGCTCGCCGCGCACGGCACGACCCGGGTGAGCATCGGCGTGCAGAGCTTCCTCGACGTCGAAGCGCGCGCCGCCGGCCGCCCGCAGCGCCGGGCGGAGGTGGAGGCGGCGCTCGGCGCGATCCGCGACGCGGCGGTCCCGGTGCTCAACATCGACCTGATCTACGGCATCGACGGGCAGACCGCGCGGACCTGGCGGGCCAGTCTCGACGCGGCGCTGGCCTGGCGACCCGAGGAGCTGTACCTGTACCCGCTGTACGTGCGTCCGCTGACCGGTCTGGGCCGGCGTGCGCACGCCCGGGCCGACTGGGACGCGCAGCGCCTCGCCCTGTACCGGCAGGCCGTGGAGACCCTCGGCGCGGCCGGGTACCGGCAGGAGTCGATGCGGCAGTTCCGCCGCGCCGACGCGCCCACCCCCGACGGGCCGGACTACTGCTGCCAGGACGACGGCATGGTGGGCCTGGGCTGCGGGGCCCGCTCCTACACCACCGCCCTGCACCACTCCTTCGACTACGCCGTCGGGGTGTCCCAGGTGCGGGCGGTGCTCGACGACTACCTGGCCCGGCCCGCCGACGACTTCCGGTACGCCGAGTTCGGCTACCGGCTCGACGACACCGAGCAGCGCCGCCGCTGGCTGCTCAAGTCGCTGCTGCGCGCCGAGGGCGTCGACGCCGCCGCCTACCGGGCCCGCTTCGGCAGCCGGCCCACCGACGACTTCCCTCAGCTCGGTCGGCTCGTCGAGCGGGGCTGGGCGACCGACGGGGGGCTACGGCTGACCGCGGCCGGGCTGGCCCGCTCCGACGCTATCGGTCCGTGGCTGACCTCCGCCGAGGTCCGCGACGCGATGACCGGGTACGTGCCGCGGTGAACCTGGCGATCCTCTACCGCGGGCCGCTGGCGAGCTGCAACTACGACTGCCCGTACTGTCCGTTCGCCAAGCGGCGGGACCCGCCGGAGCTGCTGCGCGCCGACCGGGCCGCGCTGACGCGGTTCACCCGGTGGGTGGCGGAGACCACCGACGTACGGCTGTCGGTGCTGTTCACCCCGTGGGGCGAGGGGCTGACCCGCAGCTGGTACCGGGAGGCGATGGTGTCGCTGTCGCACCTGCCGCACGTGCGGCGGGTGGTCATCCAGACCAACCTCGCCGCCCGGGTGGACTGGCTCGCCGAGGCCGACCGGGGCACGGCGGCGCTGTGGACGACGTACCACCCGGGGCAGGTCACCCGGGAACGGTTCCTGGCCCGCTGTGCCCGCCTGTCGGAGCTGGGCGTCCGGTACTCCGTCGGGGTGGTCGGCCTGCCGGAGCACCTCGACGAGGCGCGGGCGCTGCGCGCGGCGCTGCCGGCGCAGGTGTACCTGTGGGTCAACGCCGCCGAGGGGCGGCGGTACGACGCCGACGAGGAGGCCACCTGGACGCGGCTGGACCCGCTGTTCGGCTTCAGCGTCCGCCCGCACCTGTCCCTCGGGCAGCCCTGCCACGCGGGCGAGACCGCCATCTCGGTGCTCGGTGACGGCACGGTGCGGCGCTGCCACTTCATGCCCGCCCCGATCGGCAACCTGTACGACGGATCGTGGCGCGCCGCCCTGAAGCCCCGGCCGTGCGGCGTCGCGGTCTGCGACTGCCACATCGGCTACGTGCACCTCAAGCCGCTCGGGCTGCGCGACGTCTTCGCCGGCGGGGTGCTGGAACGCATCCCCGCCGCCTGGCCGTACCCGGGCCGGCCCGCCTCCGGAACGCCCTGACGTCCGCGCACGCGGAGGCGGCCCCGAGTCGGCTGTCGGCCGGCTCAGTGGGTGACGCGGATCGTGTCGGTGAACGGCGGGTACTCACACGAATCCTCGCCGCACACTTCGAGACCTCCGGTGACCAGCGTCTCGCCGTTACGGAAGATTTCGCCGCTCTCCTGCGCGGTCACCCGCGCCGTCACCTCCTGGGGCTCGCCCGTACAGTGCACCGGCGCCCAGCCGGACCCGTACGCCAGGCCGCTGCCCGACCGCTGCCTGAGGCTCAGCTCGATGGAGCCGGACGTGCTGGCGGGGCACACCACGGTGACCGTGACGTCCACGGCGACGCCTCGGGCGACCAGGGTGGCGGAGGTGACGTCGACGGTGTTCGCCGCGCTCGCCGGCGTCGGGGCCAGCAGCACGAACAGTGACAGCCCGAGCAGTGCGATGGTGGTCATGATGCGGCGCACGATGGTCCTCCTCCTGGTGCCGGTCGCCTACCTGTGCCCACCATAGACCCTTGTCGACACTCGCAGTGACCAACCGATGACAGAGTCCGGTGTGCGCCGCACAGCGACTCCCGCGCCGCCGGTCGGTGTCCGGGCCCCCGCAGGCCGGTCAGGGACGTCGACCCACGCCCTAATCGGCCAGCCAGGCGCGGATCTCGGCGCCGTGCTCGTCGAGCCGCGGCGGCGGCAGGTCGTGGCGCGGCGGGGTCCGCGAGAAGCCGATGGGGTGCCGGACGCCGGGCACGCCGCCCGCCGTGACCACCGGGTCGAGCCCGAGGTCGCGGGCCAGCGCGACGCCGTCGTCGACGGTGTTGATCGGGGCGCACGGCACACCGGCGGCGGTGAGGTCGGCGAACCACTCGTCGCGGCTCCGCCGCGCCAGCCGGTCGACCAGCAGCGGGCGCAGCACGTCCCGGTTGGCCGTGCGGTCCTGGTTGCGGGCGAACCGGGGGTCGTCGGCCAGGTCGGGCGCCCCGAGTACCTGGCACAGCCGGCGGAACTGGCCGTCGTTGCCGGCGATGACGACGAGGTCGCCGTCGGCGGTGGGCATCGGCTCGTACGGGAAAAGGCTCGGGTGGGCGTTGCCCATCCGGAACGGCACGCTGTCGGCGGCGACGTGGCCGCTGGTCTGGTTGACCAGGCCGGACAGGGCCGAGGAGAGCAGGTTCACCTCGACGTGCTGGCCGACTCCGTGCAGGTCGCGGTGCCGCAGGGCGGCGAGGACACCGACGGCCGCGTGCAGGCCCGCCATCACGTCGAACACCGCCACCCCGGCCTTGTAGGGCGGACCGTCCGGGTCCCCGGTGAGGCTCATCAGGCCGGAGGCCGCCTGGACCATCAGGTCGTACCCGGGCAGGTGCGCGCCCGCGCCGGCGCCGAACCCGCTGATCGAGGCGTACACGACGCGCGGGTTGACGGCGGCGACGCTGTCGTGGTCGAGGCCGAACCGGCGCAGGCCGCCGGGACGGAAGTTCTGGATCATCACGTCGGCGCGGTGGGCGAGACGCCGGGCGACGTCCAGGTCGTCCGGGTCGGTGAGGTCCAACGCGATGGACCGCTTGTTGCGGTTGACGCCCAGGTAGTAGGTGGAGACGCCGTCGCGCACCGGCGGCAGCCACGTCCGGGTGTCGTCCCCGCCGGGTCCCTCGACCTTGACGACGTCCGCGCCCAGGTCGGCCAGGAGCATCGTCGCGTACGGCCCGGCGAGGATCCGCGAGAAGTCGGCCACCAGGACGCCGTCGAGCGGTCCGGACCGCTGCCGATCCATCGGCGCTCCCCTCCCCCGGCGGGCCGGTCGACCGCTCGGGTCGGCGGGGACCGGTCCGGCGAGCATACGATCTGCGGATGGGAACCTTCGACGGCGCCGACGGCACCCGGCTGGCGTACCACTCCAGCGGCGACGGCCCAGCGCTGATCTGTTTGCCGGGCGGCCCGATGCAGGCCTCGGCGTACCTCGGCGACCTGGGCGGGTTGTCCGCACACCGCAGGCTGGTACGGCTGGACCTGCGCGGCACCGGGGAGTCCGCCGCCCCGGTGGACCCGGCGACCTACCGGTGCGACCGGCAGGTCGCCGACGTCGAGGCCCTGCGACGGCACCTCGGCCTGGAGCGCGTCGACCTGGCCGGGCACTGCGCCGGCGCGACCCTGGCCCTGCTGTACGCCGCCCGGCACCCCGACCGGGTCGACCGGCTCGTCCTGCTCAACCCCAGTCCCCGGCCGGTCGGCGTGGAGGTCACCGACCGGGACCGCCGGGAGCTGGCCGAACTGCGCCGGGGGGAGCCGTGGTTCCCGGCGGCGTTCGCCGCGTTCGAGCGGATCTGGGCGGGGCGGGCCACCGCCGACGACTGGGCGGCGATCACCCCGTTCACCTGGGGCCGGTGGGACGACGCCGCCCAAGCCCACCACGAGCGGGAGGCGAGCTGGCGCAACCCGGACGCGGCGGCCGGCTACTACGCCGACGACGCGTTCGACCCGGCGGCCGTCCGGTCCGCCGCCGGCGACCTGCGGGCCCCGGTCCTGCTCGTCGCGGGTGCATACGACGTCGCGCTCCCTGCGACCCGCGCGGCCGAGTACGCCGGCCTGTTCCCGAAGGGCGAACTGGCCGTGCAGCCCGGCGCCGGGCACCAGCCCTGGCTCGACGACCCGCAGTGGTTCGTGGAGACCGTGGCCCGGTTCCTGCGCTGAGCGCTCCCGCTACGGCGCCGGCGGGCACGGCCCCAGGGCGGTCACGCTCTCGTCGGCGACCCGCAGGACCTTCCCGTCGACGTAGTAGAGCGAGACGCCGGCGGCCCCGCCGAGCCGGGACACGCAGGTCGCCGGTGGGGGCAGGTGCGGCGGTGGCGACTGGCCGTCCACGGCGGCGAGCTGGACCCGGGTCACCTGCAGCGCGGGGACGCCCGGCGCCATCAGCAGCCGCACCGGCCGGCCGGCGCGCACGTCGGCGGCGAGGTGGTCGCTCAGCCGGTACGGCAGCAGCAGCAGGCTCACGCCGAGGAAGCCCAGCAGGGCGCCGGCGATCCCGCGCAGCCACAGGCTGGTGTTCCAGCCCAGTTGCACGGCGGGCGGTCGCAGCCACAGGATCAGCCCGGTGCTGACCGCGCCGCAGAGCAGGACGACGGTGACCGGGACGGCGTCGACGTCACCGCCGCGCGAGGTGGTCCACACCGCGAGGCAGAGCGCCGCCAGCCCCGCGACGCCCATGCAGGAGACGACCGTCATGAGCACGATCGCGGCGCGGCTCTGGACGATGTGGACGACGGGTGCGCTGCGCTCGGCCGCCTGCAGGAGGTGCCGGGAGACGACGAAGACGACCAGACCGGTGATGCCGATGAGGAAGGCGCGGATCGCCAGCCAGCCGAAGGTGATGCCGGCGTCCTCCGGGTCGACGCCGAAGGCGCCGAAGAACCGGGCGGTGACCACCCAACCGAAGGCGTACGAGAAGCCGGCGACGCCGGTGACGATCTGCGCCGCCTGCCCGAACCAGTGCGACACCTGCCCGGTGAGCGTGGTGGGTGGCCCATCGGACGACGGGCCGGCGGTGATCACAGCAGCCCCGTGAGCAGCACGACGGCCGCGACGGCGCCGATCACGAACCCGACCGTCACGGCCAACCTGCCCTTCAGCGCGTACGTCCAGGCGGTGCGCGGCAGGGACTGCACCGGCGACACGCTCGGCGTGGTCTGCAGTTCCGGCCCTTCCCCGGTCATCGCGTCGATCACGCCGTCGAGCGTCGTCAGCCACTGCGACAGGCGGGGCCGGGATCCCGACGCGCGCACGGAGGCACGGATCAGCGAGGTCAGCGCGGCGGGCACCTGGCCGCCGAGGGGCTCGTCGGTGTCGGTGCCGGACGGCCGCCAGGACGGCGCGACGAGCACCCGGGCGGCGATCAGGCCGACCGCGTAGACGGTCGAGGCGTGATCCGGTCGGGGCGTGTCGCCGGTCAGCACCCGCGGGTCCGTCCAGTCCGTGCTGGTGAGCAGCGGCTCCTCGACCTCGCTGTCCACCGGCCTGATCGAGTCGCAGTCGAGCAGCAGCACCGCGGGCTGCGGATGCAGCGTCCACAGCAGGTTGTGCGCCGCGAGGTCCTCGTGCACCAGACCGCGCGCCTCGAGCCAGCGCAACGCCTCCACCAGGGCACGGATCAGCCTGAGCTTCTCCCGCAGGCTCGCCGGATCGACGCCGACCCGGGCGGCCCGGGCCTCGTAGAGCAGGTAGTTGAGGTCCCTGACCCGGACCTTCTTGGTCGACAGGTGCGCCTGGTAGGCCATCCCCACCCGGGGGACGAGCACCCCGGCCACCGCGCCGTCGCCACCGGCGACGACCGCCAACGGCCACGCGTACCGACGCCGGACGACGGCAGCCTGGTCGTCGTCGAGACCACGGTAGAGCTGGACGAGCCGGTCGAGGTCGACCTCGGCACGGGGTATCGCGTACTTCTTGTAGAGGACCTTGTCGTCGTGGCCGAACACGTCGAAGACGGTGGACGAGCCGCCCCGGACTCCGGGTCCCCAGGTGCGCAGGGTGCGCTCCGGCACCCGGGGTGGCAGGTCCGGCCAGGCGTCGGCCGCTGGTGGGGTGGGCATGTCGCTCCAGGAGGGCCGGTCAGCGCAGGTCCGCTTCCCCGAGGGGCGGGTACGGCGGTGGAAGGTGCGGTCGGGTGTCGTGGCGGCCGGGCAGCATCACCGATGTGGTCAGCGTGCGGGCGAAGTCGCTCACGACGCCGAAGATCCGGGTGGCGAGCACGTCTTCGTGGTGGTCGTCCCACTCGTACACCGCCACGGGGCGCAGCCGCTGCCAGGTCTCGCTCCCTTCGGCACCGACGTCGATGGCGATCACGACGATCTGGGCCTTGGCGCGGCGGTCGAAGTCCTGGAACGCCCGCTCCCAGTCCCGGTCGACCGGGACGCCGTCGGTGACGAGGAAGACGAAGGGACGCATGACGGACGTGTCCTGGGAGCGCAGGACCCGCAGGTCATGGTCGATCACCCGACCGAGTCGATGGAACAGTGGACCGTAGCGGGTGGCCCCATGGGCGTAGAGGCGCGGCAGGGACGGCAGCGCGGTGAGGTCCGTCAGCGGCAGGACGAGTTCCGCGTGGTCGGCGAAGGCGACGATGCCCACCCGCACCTGGTCGCCGAGGGCGGGACTGGACAGCAGTTCGTCGACGAGTTGGATGAGCGCCTGCTGGACGGCCTCCAGACGATTCCCGGTAGCCGTGGACGCCGAGGTGTCGACCGCCAGGTAGATCGGCAGCACGCGCTGTGGCATGACCTGACCCCCTGGGTGCGCTCGCCGGTCCTGCGGCCGTCGCCCACGAAGTTAACCGGCTCACCGGACCACGTCGAGATCCGCCGTCCGATCTTGACTGTCGGACTTCGGCACCTCGCGCCGGACCGGGGCGGTCCGCTTGTCGGTGCCCCCTATCGTGATGGCGCTGCGGTCCCGGCGGCACGGCGGCGGGCGGCAGACCCCTCGAACAGCACGGACAGGAGGCCCCTTGTGGGAAGCAGGAGGAACGTCGCGACGGCGGCGGCGGTCGCCATCGCCCTCGTGGCGATCACCGGGTGCGGCGACGACGGCGACGCGGAGCGGGAGTACGTCGACAAGCTCAGCCGGGCGGGCTACGAGTCGGTGACGGTCTCCCCCGAGACCAAGACGTCCCTGCGCAAGAACCGCAAGCGCAGGAACACCGTCGCCTACGACTTCACCTGGCAGGTGAACACCGACTCGGATCCGGCCACCTGCGAGGTCACCCTCGAACATCCGGCGTACAACTCGACGGCGCTGCGCGGCGACCACTGGCACGTCGACGAGGTCGACGACGAGGACGTCGAGGGCTGGGGCGGCAACAGCCCCGGCCCCGACACGGTACGGAAGCTGCTGCGCGAGCACTCCTACGACTGCTGACCGCGGTCGCAGGTCCGCCGACGGCAGGGGGTGACCCCGCCACGCCTCGCGCAGGCCGGCGTCGACGGCCAGGAACGGCTCACCCGTTGGTCCACAGCCGACCGACATGGGCCCAGGAGACAGTCACCGGCCCAGTATCGAGGACGGGTGGCCGGCGCGCGCCGGGGCGTGGTCAGCGGGTGGACGGCCGGGCGCTGCGCCGGGTGCCGAAGGACTCCATCGTGGTGGCCTTCTTCGCGGGCGTACGCCCGGCGGTGCCGCGGGCGCGGGCGGGCGTCGCCCTCTTCGCGGGCGCCTTCTTCGCGGGCGCGCGGGTGGCCGGCGCCTTCTTGGCGGCGGCGGCCTTGGCGGTCGGCCTGCGGGTCGGGGCGGCCGTCGCGGCGGTGTCCGTCTTGCGGGCCACCCGCGCCGTCGTCGGGGTGGGCTTGCCGCCCGGCGTCTTGGCCGCGCTCGCCCCGGTGGCCCGCTTCGTGGCCGTCGCGACCTTCTTCGCCGCGGCCTTGCGGTTCATCGGAGCCTTGCGCGCCCCGGTGGCCTTCCGGGCGCCGGTGGGCCTGGCGGCCCCGGTGGTGCTGCGTCGAGCGTCGGCCATCGTCGCTCCTCCTCGGGGTGTGCTGCCGAGACCCGCACCGACGGGGCGGGCCGGGCCGACCGGCCCGCTCGGCGCCGGTGTCTTCCCCCGGCCCCGGCGGGCAAACGTCCCGCGCGGTCGCGGCGCCTACCGTCGGGCAGCCGTCGACCCACGCCGTCGAAAGGCGCGGCGCCCGGTACGGCCACGCGGGCGTCGTGCGTCGACGCTGCGTCACGCCCGGGCCCCGGTCCGCGACGGTCGGGCGCAGGCACCCGTTCGACTATTGACTGTGACCTGGCGCACATCATTAGATGTCGAGGTGGTGCGGTGCCTGGTCGGGCCGGCCACTGGCCGGCCCAGGCGACCGGTCGGGTGGTACGCCACCTCCAGCGATCGACGGGGTGCGGTGGGTGCGGTGGACACCGGGGTGAACGAGCGCCGCCGACGCATGCTGTTCAGCGCCGCGTTGCACGTCGGCTCGCACACCATCGCCGTCGCCTACTGCCTGCTGACCATCGGCGAGCCGAACCGGGGGCCCATGCTCGCGGCGTACGGCTGCGGGGTGGCGACCGGCCTGGTGGGCCTGCGGGCGGCGAAGCGGGTGACCTCGAAGGCCGCGGGGTACCGGATCTCGTTCACGATCCTGGTGATCACGTTGGCCATCGTCGCGTTCTGCGCGTACTGGGACGGCGGCGCCGCGTCACCGGCGGCGCTGGGCTTCGTCAGCACCACCGTCTTCGTGGCGAGCTACACGCCGCACCTGCGCCTGATGGTGGGGCTCGAGGCGCTCACCATCGGGGCCTATCTCGCCGTCGTCGCCGCCGGGCGGCCCACGCCCCCGGGCCACGTCTTCGTCTACGTCGCCGGCATGGTGGGGTTGGTCTCGGTCTGCTCCACCCAGACGCGGGCGCTGGCGCGGCAGCGGTCCCAGCTGCGCGCCCTGGCCGCGCTGGATCCGCTCACCGGCGCGCTGAACCGGCGCGGGCTGGCCGAGTACGCCCGGTACCTGTTCCGCAACGGCTGCCGCCCCGGCCCCTCCGTGCTCTGCCTGGATCTGGACGACTTCAAGCTCGTCAACGACCGCTTCGGGCACGCAGCCGGCGACGAGTTGCTGCGGCGGACCGTGACGGCCGCGCGGGAGGCGCTGCGCGCCGAGGACGCGATCGCCCGCATCGGCGGCGACGAGTTCGTCGTCGTCCTCGTCGACGCCGACGAGGCGACCGCCCGGGCGGTCGCGGACCGGATCGAGGTGGCGGTACGTCGGCACGCCGTCGTCAGCATCGGCACGGCGACCGCCCCCCAGGACGGTGACGCCCTCGACGCCCTGATGCGTACCGCCGACCGGCGGCTGTACCGCACGAAGCAGCAACGCCACCGCACGGCCGACCCCCTCCTGCGCGCCGGCCACGACCTGCTGTCCGGCAGCTCGGACACCTTCCGCGCGCCGTGACCGGGCCGTCGGTGCGCCTGTCGGGCGTCACGCCACCCCGGCCCGCGACGGCCACGGTCCGCAGCGAGCGGCGCGCGGGACGTGACCAACGGCCCCTGTCCGGAGGACCCCGCGTCGGGCATGGTGGTGGCATGACCACCCGCACGCGTGTCAGGCCGGACGCGAAGTGCCCGCTGCGCCCCGGGCAGCCGTGCACCCTGTGCCAGCTCAACGTCACCGGCCCGCAGGACTGCGGCCTGGTCCGCCTGGTGATGGAGGACGACGAGCTGCGCGAAGGGCTGCACCGCTTCCAGTTGGCCGCCCGGCGACGCGAGGGCGTCGACACCGGGGCCTGAGCCGGGCCGGGGCGGGGGCGGCCGGGGCGGCGACCACGCAGGGTGGCGCCGCCGCATACCCCCGGGGGTATGCTGGGGGGAAGAGGGTCGACGGTGAGGGCCACACGACGGCCCTGCCCTCGACCACCCTTCTCAACCCGGGAGGTCCGGTGACCGAAGTCCGGCATCACCAGGTGGTCATCGTCGGCGGCGGCACCGCCGGCATCAGCGTGGCGGCGCGACTGCGCCGCAAGGGCGTGACGGACGTCGCCCTGATCGAGCCCAGCGACAGCCACTACTACCAGCCGCTCTGGACTCTCGTGGGCGCCGGACTGGCCCGCGCCGGCGAGACCGTGCGCGCACAGCGCACGCTCGTCCCGAAGGGCGTGACGTGGCTCCGCGACCGGGCGGTGGACGTCGACCCGGGCAACCGCACCGTGTCGCTCGCCGGCGGCGACGTCGTCGGCTACGACCAGCTCGTCATGGCGCCCGGCCTCCAGCTCGACTTCGACGCCGTGCCCGGCCTCGCCGAATCGGTGGGACGCGACGGGGTGTCGAGCAACTACCGCTACGACCTCGCGCCACGCACCTGGGAGTTCATCCAGCAGGTGCGCGGCGGCACCGCGATCTTCACCATGCCGCCCGGCCCGATCAAGTGCGGCGGCGCCCCGCAGAAGATCGCCTACCTGGCGGCCGACTGGTGGCGGCGGCAGGGGCTGCTGGACGGCATCCGGATCATCCTGGTGCTGCCCACGCCGACCATCTTCAGCCAGCCGGACTGGGCCCGCAGCCTGGAGAAGGTGGCCGCCGGCTACGGCATCGAGGTCCGCTACGAGTCGCAGCTCGTCGAGGTCGCCGGGGACGCCCGGCGGGCGGTGATCCGCGACAACCGCTCCGGCGCCACCGAGACCCTCGACTACGACCTGCTGCACGCCGTACCGCCGCAGAAGGCGCCGGACTGGCTCGCCGCCGGCCCGCTGGCCGACCCGGCCAGCCCGTTCGGCTACCTGGAGGCCGACCGGCACACCCTGCAGAGCCCTCGCTGGCCGGAGGTGTTCACCCTCGGCGACGTGGCGAACCTGCCCACCTCCAAGACGGGGGCGGCCATCCGCAAGCAGGCGCCGGTGGTGGTGGCCAACCTGCTCGCCGCCCGACGGCGCCGGCCCCTGCCGGCCCGCTACGACGGCTACACCTCGTGCCCGCTGGTCACCGCGCACAACCGGATGCTGCTGGCCGAGTTCGACTACGCGCTGAAGCCGAGCCCGAGCTTCCCGCTCATCGACACGATGAAGCCCCGCTACGACATGTGGCTGCTCAAGCGCCACGGCCTGCCGGCGATGTACTGGCACGGCATGTTGCGCGGCCTGACCTGAGCGCGCCGACGAGGTTCGGCGGATCGCCTCCACCGGCCGGCGCCGGCCGGCAGCATGTGTACCTGAGGAGAGCAGACATGAGCTATGCGATGACCGTCCGGCTGCCCGCCGAATTCGCCCCGACCGTCGAGCGGGTCCGGGCCGCGCTGAAGGACCAGGGCTTCGGCGTGCTGACCGAGATCGACATGCGGGCCACGCTGCGCGAGAAGCTCGGCGTGGACCTGGAGGAGTACGTCGTCCTCGGCGCCTGCAACCCGCCGCTGGCCCACCGCGCGTTGGAGGCCGACCGCGGTATCGGCCTGCTCCTGCCGTGCAACGTCGTGGTCCGCGCCGACGGGCCCGACACCACCCTGGTGCAGGCGATGGACCCGCAGGTGATGGTGCGACTGAGCGACTCCGCCGACCTGCGCGAGGTGGCCGACGAGGCGACCCGGCGGCTGCGCGCCGCGTTGGACACGCTGACCGGCTGAGCGGCACCCGGGGTACGGGCTCGGGCCCGTACCCCGGGTGCCGTCGTCGCGGAAGCGCCGCCCGTCCGACTCCGTCGGCAGGTCCCGGCCGGGCCACGTCCCCCAGGTGCGCGGCGGCCGTTCAGAGCGCGACGAGCACCACGGCGAGGACGAGCAACGAGCAGACGATCTCGATCACCCCCACCTGCGCCGGCCGGAGCCGCCGCGCCGGCAGGAGCACGGCCCGGGCCAGCAGCAGCAGGAAGACCGGGGCGAGCAGCAGGTCCAGCCAGACCGCCGCGACCAGGGCGAGCAGGTGGAAGCCGACGGAGAGGCGCAGATAGCCGGCGTCGCCGCGCTCCCGGATCATGGTCTTGACGTACAGGACGGTGCCGACGAGGTACAGCAGCAGGGCCAGGAACGCGGGGGCCACGTCGGCGAGGGGCACCCCGGCGATGGTGGCCACGACGAAGACCAGCAGGCAGCTCTGCGCCACGGAGGCGAGGTCGTTGAGCAGGGCCCGCTCGCGCCGACGCCAGGCGTACCCGGCGTTGACCGCCAGCAGCAGGGCGTAGACCGGGGCGTACCAGAGCACCGCCGGCCGGGCGACCACCACGGCCGCCGCCAGTGGCGCGGTGACGAGGCCGTAGGCCAGCAGCTGGTCGGCGAAGCGGCCGGGCCGGCGGGTCTTGACGGCCTGGAAGACGTAGTACGACAACAGGTAGCCGGCCAGCCAGGCGCCCAGCAGCGGCAGGTGCGGCCAGCGCGGGCCGACCAGCGCGACCCCGACGGTGTACGGCAGCAGCAGCATCGCCCAGGCGCCGTGCTGCGGCGGCACGAAACGGCGCAGCCGGCGACGGGACCCGACCGGGCGCGCGGTCCTGACGGCGGTGGACATGGCGTCACCTCACCTCGAAGATGCCACGGGCGCCACGTTCGGCGTCGACCATGACGTGGCTGACGAAGGGGTAGTGGCCGGGCTCGGGGAAGACCATCTCCACGAAGCCACCGGCGGCCGGACCGAGCCCGAGCACCTGGGCCCCACCCGGGTCGGCCGGCCGGTTCTCCCACCGGCCCTCCCGGTAGACGGTGTCGAACTGGGTGCCGACGACGTGGAAGGAGCTGTCCCTGCTCGGACCGGCGTCGAGCAGCCAGACGCGGACCCGTTCGCCGGCGCGGGCGGGCAGCGGCCGGTGGGCGTACTGGGCGACGTAGCCGTTGAAGACCACGGCGTCGGGGCGCTCCGCCTGCATCTTGGCGAGGTCACCGGGCTCGCCGTCGGGGCCGAGGTACAGCTCGGACTGCACGAGGACGTACTCGCGGTCGACCCGGGGCAGGTCGGGCGGGTCGATGATGACCGCGCCGTACATGCCGTTGCCGATGTGGTGCAGCATCGGCATGGTCGAGCAGTGGTACATCCAGATCCCGGCCCGGGTGGCGGTGAAGCGGTAGGTGAGCCGCTGGCCGGGGTCGATCGGGCGCATCACCTCGTCCGGGGCGACCGCGCCGGCGTGGAAGTCGATGCCGTGGTCCACGGTGCCGTCGTTGACGAGGGTGATCTCGAAGGTGTCGCCGACCCGGCCGCGCAGCACGGGGCCGGGCACGGTGCCGTCGAAGGTCCACAGCCGCTGTCGTACGCCGGGCGCTACCTCCCGCTGGATCTCCTTGACGTGCAGTTCGCGCCGGTGCAGCCGGCCGGTCGGGGTGGCCGGCGCGACGGCGTCCCGGGCCACGAAGCCGTCGCCGGGGACGGCCATCGCGTCGAGCTGCGGCGCCGCCGCGGCGTGGGCGTCGCTCGGGTGGCCCGTCGCCTCCGGCCCCGCCGGGGCGGTCCCCGTCGGGACGATCCGCAGGGTCATGCCGGCCTGCCGGTGGCCGGGCAGTGAGCACCAGCCCTGGGTCTCGGCGCCGACCACGCCCGCGTCGAGCCGGGCGGTGCCGCCCCGCGCGATCGGCGGCGTCTTCGCCCCGGAGTCGAGCACGAGGTCGTGCCGGCGGTGGTCACGGTTGGTCAGCTCGATGACCAGCCGGTCGCCCGGCGGCACCTCGATCCGGTCGGGGTGGAAGCGCATCCCGTCGGCGACCACGGTGACCGTGGTGGTGTGTCCGGTGGGCGCCACGGCGGAGGCGGCGGCCGGGACCGGCGCGCCCTGCGAGACGCGCTGCGCGGCCACCCCGACGAGGACGGCGACGAGGACGAGGGCGAGACCGGCGGCGAACCCGCCGAGCGGACGGGCGGCGGGGGTCTCGGGGTGCGCGGACACGGGTTACCTCCGGGCGGTGAGCAGGACCCGGGCGGCCGGTACGAGGAACTGCACCAGCACGACGAGGACCAACAGTGAGGTGGTGATACGGACGAAGGGCGGGGTGGGCAGGAGGAACACCACCAGGGCGGCGTTGGCCGTCGCGACGCGCTGCGCGCCGTGCCGCTCCAGCAGGGCGGTGCGGCGGCGTACCGGTGCGGGACCGCCACCGAGCACCATGGGCAGCAGGTGGCTCAGCGACCCGACGAGGACCTGCGCGACGAAGCCGACCAGCAGTGGCAGCAGCACGGCGCCGAACCGGTCGGCGGCGGTGGCGGGATCGTCGGCGGACAGCAGCGTCACGGCGTCCGTGCCGAGGGCGACCAGGAGCCAGCCGGAGGCCGCCGCGAGCGACCAGCCGGCGAAGCCGGTCGGGGGCCGGACCCGCGCCACGGCCAGCGCGGGTCGCAGGACGACCAGCGCGGCGAGGGTGAACAGGGCCAGCCCGGCCGCGGCGACGACCCGCCACCAGGCGAGCACGCCGACCCCGAGCAGGGCCAGCCCGGTCGCCGCCAACGGGAGCGCGACGGTGGCGGCGCGGACCGCGCCGTCGGCCATCCGGGCGCGCAGCACGGTGGGCCAGAGGGTCAGCAGCGTGCCGAGGACGGTCAGCGTCACCCAGCCCAGCAGGTTGACGTGTGCGTGGAACAGCGCCAACCGGGGGCGCACGGCGTCGTCGACCACCAGCATCCAGGCGCCGACCGGCACCCCGGCGAGCAGGGCGACGGCCGCCGCCAGGTAGTAGTGGACGGTGACGGTGAAGCGGGCCGGCAGGGCGTGCCGCAGCCGGCGGGCGAGCCCGACGAGGTGGGCGGCCACCGCGGCGAAGACCAGCGCGGCCCCGCCCACGCCCAGCCACGGCCGGTCGGCGGTGCCGGCGACGAGCACCGCCAGCACCCCCACGTTGAGGGTGACGAGCCGGGCGGCCTGGGCGCGGCGGCGGTCCGGGGCGGACGCGCGCAGCACCGCCGCGGCGAAGTGGGCGCTCCACACCACGATGGCGTTGCTGACCGCGCCGAGCAGCAGCAGGTGGATGGCCGCCCAGCGCCAGGTCGGCAGGAAGGGGTGGACGAAGCCGAGCACGACGAGCGCGGCCAGGTAGGCCAGCGGCAGCGCCGCGACCCTGCGGTGCCAGCTCGCCCGCCCGGTGCCCGCCGCGGCCGGGCCGGCGGCCGGGGTGGGAGCGGCGGGTCCGGCCGGGTCCGGGTCGGTGGGGGCCGGCGCGGCGCCGATGGGGGCGGGATCGCCGAGTGTGCGGGCCATCACCGCACCGCCGCCACGGCCGGCGGGACGACCGTCGTGCGGGTGGGCCCCCGGGCCGCGCCGCGCGCGGCGGCGACGGCGCAGCCGACGAAGCCGAGCACCGCGAGGACGTTGCCCAGGCCGGCCCAGCGCCACACGGCCGGCACGCCGAGCGCGTCGCCCACCAGGACCCGGACGGCCAGGGTGGCGTGCAGCAGGGCCAGCGGGGCGTACAGCCAGGGTCGGTAGGGCAGCGGGCGGCGCAGCACCGCCGGCAGGATGACCGGAGCGTGCACGAAGATCATCGACATGGTGAACCCCAGGAAGACCAGGTGCAGGGTGGCGTCGTAGCGCGGGCCGTCGGTGACCGGGCCGGCGCCGGCCCAGAGCAGGCCGGCCAGCCCCAGCCAGACGTACCCGGTGAGCAGCCCGACCGCGACGTAGCGGGGCAGGCCGGTGGCGCGCACCGTGTGACGGGCGACGTCGTTGACCAGCAGCCAGGCCACGACGGCGAGCAGGCCGACCCCGAACAGGTGCGCCCCGACGGACGGCCACAGCGCGGTGGCGGTGACCCCGACGGTCAGCGCCGCGAGTGCGGCGAGGAACCAGCGTTCGCCGTGCCTCGGCAGGCTGAGGTGGGCCAGTTCGAGCCGCTCCCCGGCGATGGTGGCCACCACGAAGGTGGCGAGCCAGGGCACGATCTCCGGCACCCCGAAGCCGGCGAGCCAGAGCAGGGTGGCGGCGTACCAGGCCAGCGCGCCGGTGGCCTGGGCGAGCAGCGCCGGGGCCGGCTGCCGCCGCCACAGCTGCCGGTAGACCATCAGCAGCAGCACCGAGGCGGCCATGAGCAGCAGGCGGGCGGGCAGGCTCGGTCCGGTGAGCACCAGCGCCAGCCCGCCAGCGCCGGAGCAGGCGGGCGCGAGCAGGGCCCAGCGGGCGCCGAGCGCCACCGCCCGTTCCAGCGCCACCAGGGTGCCGACGAAGCCGAGCACCATCAGCGGGCCGTGCACCTGTTCCAGCGGCACGTCCGGCGCGGGCACCGGCAGGCCGAGCAGGAGCAGCGCGGCGTAGAGGCCGGTGACCAGGGCGAACGCGCCGGCGGCGAGGACGGGCAGCCGCCAGCGCACGGGGACCGCCCGGCGGCTCATGCCGGCTCCCCGGTCGTCCGCGGCACGACCAGCCGGACCACGCAGGCGTCGGGCGCGCCGAACGGCTCCAGCACGGCGCCGTTCGGCGGGGCGCCGGCGTGGTCGAGCGCGCCGCGGACCACGCCGACGTGCAGCGCGCAGATCGCGTCGGGGTTGCGGTTGACCAGCTCGAGGAACGGGCAGGTGTGCAGGTGCACCTCGACGGTCCCGTCGGCCGTCTCCTGCCGGCGGGGGCTGAAGCCCAGCCCGCGCAGGACGTCGAGCAGGGTGTCGACCGGGTCCTCGCCTCCGGCGGTGGCGGCGGCGAGGTGGCGTCCCCAGTCGTGGCCGGCGCGGGTGGCCTCGGCCCGGACGTCGCCGGGGTTGCGGCGCGACAGGTGGTCGAGCAGCGCGGCGGCGAGCGCCCGGTACGGCGCCGGGGCGGGGGTCTCCGTCTTGGCCACCCGGTAGCGCCACGCCGGCCGGCCGGGCTGACCGCCGCTGGCCCGCGCCTTGACCAGCAGCCCGGCGTCGACCAGGCGGTCGAGGTGGGCGCGGGCGGTGGAGAGGTGCAGGCCGGTGCGCTCCCCCACCTCGGCGATCGTCATGCCGGCGCCGGCGTCGCGCACCATCTCCAGGATCGAGGCCCGGCTGGCGGTGCCCAGTGCCCGGTGGCGGTGGGAGTCGATGGTCTCACCGGTAGGCCCTGTTCTCGAGGTTTCCACGTTAGATAACGTTACAACGTCGTTCACCCGCAAAACCCTGGAGGGTTCCATGTCCGCCTCACGCTCCCCGGCCGACCAGCAGGCCGCGCAGGCCGTCGTCCGGCACCACGCCCAGCTCGCCGCCGACCTCGACCGGCACGTCGCGGACCTGCTGGACGCGGCCGACCGGGGCGACGCCGCCGGGGCGCTCCGGCACCGCGACGAGCTGCTCGGGTGGCTGCGCGACGAGCTGCTGCCGCACGCGTACGCCGAGGAGGGGTCGCTCTACACCGCCGCCGGTGACCGGCCCGAGGCCGCGCTGCTGGTCCGGGGCATGCTCGACGAGCACCGGGCGATCACCGGCCTGGTCACCGAGCTGGAGACCGCCAACCGGCCGGTACGCCTCGCCGCCGCCGCCCGCGCCCTCGCCGCCCTCTTCGCCGTGCACCTGGCCAAGGAGAACGAGCTGATCGTCCCGGTGCTGGTGGACGCGGCCGACGTATCGCTGGCGACGTTGCTGGACGGTATGCACGATCTGCTCGGCTCCTCGGACGAATCGGGCAAGGGCGGTTGTGGCGGAGGCGGGGGCGGCTGCGGCTGCGGTGGCGATCAGGGCCCCGCCGACGCGCCGGCCGCGACGTTGAGCATCGACCCCCGGCTGGACGTCCGGCTGCTGCCGCACGGCCAGCGCCACGCGCGGGTGCTCGCGGCGCTGGACGCGCTGCCCGCCGGCGGCGCGCTGGTACTGGTCGCCCCGCACGCCCCCCGCCCGCTGCTGGCCGAGGTCGAGGCCCGCTACGGCGGCGGCATGAGCACCGAGTGGCTGCAGGACGGACCGGACGTGTGGCAGATCCGGCTGTCCCGCCAGCCGGTCGCGGTCTGAGCATGCCGGTCGCCGGGACGGCGGGGTCAGGGCCCGCCGTCCCGGCGCGCCGGGACGTTCGGCCCTGCCCGCGGTGGTAACCGCGACGCAGGCTGGAACCGTCACCAGGAGAGGAGGACCCCCGTGTGCAACTACTGCGGCTGTCGTGAGTTCCCGCTGATCGGCCGGCTCTCCGCCGAGCACGAGGCGATCGCGAACGCCGCCGGCCGGCTGCGCACGGCGGTGCAGGGCGGCGCCGCCGACACCCTGGACGCCCTCGACGACCTGCTCGCGCTGCTGATGCCGCACACCGCCACCGAGGAGGGCGGCCTCTTCGCGGAACTGCGCGCCGAGGGCAGCATGGCCGAGGCGGTGCGGCAGCTCTGCGCCGAACACGACGACATCCACGGCGTGCTGGGCGGCGTCGACCGCAGCGCGCCCGACTGGCCGCCGGTGCTGGCCGCCCTCGACCGGCTGCACCGGCACATCGACAACGAGGAGCACGGTCTCTTCCCGGCCGCGGTGATCACGCTGCCGATCCCGGCCTGGGACCGGATCACCCCGACGGCCGGGGCCGCCCGGTGAACCGCCCCGGGCGGTGGGTGCGGCCCGCGCCACCCGGCGACCGCCGCCGGCTGGCCGGCCGCCGCTTCAGCGTGCCGATGAGCGGTACGCACGTCCGCCGCGTCTTCGACGAGTGGTGTCGCCGGAGCTGATCCGGCCGTCTCCCGCGCGGTCCGCGTCCGCGGACCCGACCGGGGTGGCGCCGGCACGCCGGCCTGTCCTGACGGCCGGGCGCCCCTGCGCCGCCCGGCCCCTGTCCCCGGGATCACCATGCTCGACGACGTCCGCGCGGCCTATCGCCGTGACCCCGCCCTGCACGGCCTGCGCGCCGCCGAACTGCTGTTCTACCCCGGCCTGTGGGCGGTGTGGAGCCATCGGGCCGCCCACCGCCTGCACCGCTGCGGCGTACCGCTGCTGCCCCGCGCCCTCAGCCAGCTCACCCGTCTGCTGACCGGCATCGAGATCCACCCCGGCGCCCGCATCGGGCGGCGGCTCTTCATCGACCACGGCGCCGGTGTCGTCATCGGGGAGACCGCGCGCGTCGGCGACGACGTGACCATGTACCACCGGGTCACCCTCGGCGGCCGTGGCTGGTGGGCCGACGGCAAGGGCAGCCGGCGACACCCCACCATCGGCGACCGCGTGGTGCTCGGGGTGGGCGCCTCCGTGCTCGGCCCGGTGCGCGTCGGCGCGGACGCCCGCGTCGGCGCCCACTGCCTGGTCCTGCACGACGTGCCACCCGGCGCCCGGCTGCACAGCCCCCACGCCACGACGGCCCCTCCCGCCGGCCGCGTGCCCACCCTCATCCAGGAGCAGTAGATGATCGTCAAGGATGTGACCGCCCTCATCGGCCGTACCCCGCTGGTGCGGTTGGACCGCTTCGCCGAGCAGGTGCCGGTGACGCTGCTGGCCAAGCTGGAGTCCGCCAACCCCGGCGGCAGCGTCAAGGACCGGCTCGCGCTCGCCGTCGTCGAGGCGGCCGAGCAGAGCGGCGAGCTGCGACCCGGCGGCGCGCTGGTCGAGGCGACCAGCGGCAACACGGGCGTCGGGCTGGCCATGGTCGCCGCCGCGCGTGGCTACCGGGTCACCCTCACCATGCCGGAGAGCATGAGCGTCGAGCGCCGCGCCCTGCTGGCCGCGTACGGGGCACGGATCGTGCTCACCCCGGCGGCCGAGGGCATGGCCGGCGCGGTGCGCCGGGCCTGGGAGATCGCCGACGAGCAGGGCGCCTTCCTGCCCCGGCAGTTCGACAACCCGGTCAACCCGGAGATCCACCGTCGGACGACCGCGGAGGAGATCTGGGCCGACACCGAGGGCGCGGTCGACCTGTTCGTCGCCGGGGTGGGCACGGGCGGCACCGTGACCGGCGTCGGTCAGGTGCTCAAGTCCAAGCAACCGGACCTGCGGGTGGTGGCGGTGGAGCCGGCCGAGTCCCCGGTGCTCTCCGGCGGAACCCCAGGCCCGCACGGCATCCAGGGCATCGGGGCGGGCTTCGTGCCCGAGGTGCTCGATCCAGGCGTGTACGACGAGATCGTCCGGGTGGACGTGGGGCGGGCCCGGGCGGCGGCCCGGCGGGTGGCCCGCCGGGAAGGGCTGCTCGTCGGGGTGTCGAGCGGGGCGGCCCTGCACGCCGCGGTCACGGTGGCCGCCCGGCCGGAGCACGCCGGCGCGACGATCGTGGTGGTGCTGCCCGACACCGGCGAGCGGTACCTGAGCACGCCGCTGTTCACCGAGCCGGACGAGGCCTGACCCGGGTGCGGCGGGGGCGGTGCACGCCTCCGCCGCACCCGGGCCCGCGCCCGCTCATCCGAGGTGCGCCGCCAGGGCGAGGAAGACCAGGCCGACCAGCGCCACCAGCGCGCCGAGGCCGATCACCAGGGCGGTGACCTGCCAGGCCTGGTACGCCCCGAGCAGCGCGCCGCGCAGGGTCTCGCCCATGAACGCGGTCTGCCGCAGCCGCTCCAGCCGCGCGTCGTCGCGTCCGGCCGTCATGCACTCCTGGGCGATCTCGGCGTACGTGCGTCCCCCGGTGGCCTTGGCGACGTGCCCGGCGATCAGGTCGGAGTAGGCGCGGGCCTGGATGCCGGTGCGCACCGGGGCGTCGGCGTAGCGGGCCAGCGGGGCGGGCAGTCCGCCGGGCGGGAAGGCGATCTTCTGGTGGGTCAGTTCCCGGGAGACGTTGTGCCGTCCGAGCAGACCCTGCGCGACCATGACGGGACCGGCGGCGAGGAGGACCACCCCGGCGGCGGTGAGCAGTACCGTGATCATGCTCATCACCCTGCCCGGCCGGCCGGCCGCCGGGGAGAGCACCAGGTCCCGAACCCGAGCAGGTCTCAGGTCACCGTCCGGGTGGTTTCTGCGGGTCGCCCGCCGGGGCCGGAGCGCCGCCCGCCGCGACCGCTCCGGCGGTGAGGTCCACCTCGTGCGAGTACGGGAAGGAGCCGGGCCGGTAGCCGCAGCCGGGCTCCTCGGCGAAGACGTCGCCGGTGGTGGCGTACGCCCGGGCCCTCGACCCGCCGCAGACGGCCCGGAACTCGCAGGCGCCGCAGCGCCCACCGAGGCGGCCCGGGTCGCGCAGGCCGGTGAAGAGCGGGGAGTCACGGTAGAGGTCCACCAGCGACCGCTGCCGGACGTTGCCGGCGGTCACCGGGAGGAACCCGCTGGGGTGCACGTCGCCGCGGTGCGAGACGAAGACGAAGCCGTTGCCGGCGCTGACCCGCAGCGGTGGCCGGCGGGAACGGCTGGCCCGGCCGGTCAGCCCGCGCTCGTCGAGCGACGCGCGCAGCTCGTGGTAGAGCGGGCCCAGCCCGAGCACCGGCACCGGGTCCTCGCCACGCCGGGCCAGCACGTCGCGTTGCAGGCAGACCCGGCGGAAGTGGTGCGCCTCGGTGGTCTTGACCGGCACCGTCTCGCCGAGGTCGTACAGGACGTTGAGGACGTCCTCGGTCTGCGCCGCGTCGAGGCTGCGCAACGCCTGGCCCCGGCCCGTCGGCACGAGGAAGAAGACGCTCCAGAGCATGGCGCCCCGGTCGTGGACCTGCGCCGCGATGTCCGGCAGGTCGCGGACGTTGTCGCGGGTCACCGTGGTGTTGATCTGGACCCGCAGGTCCAGTTCGGTGGCGTCGCGCCAGGCCCGCAGGGTCAGGTCCCGTACCCCGGGCACGCCCCGGAAGCCGTCGTGCCCGGCGGCGGTGGCGGCGTCCAGGCTCAGCGACACCGCCCGGGCGCCGGCGGTGCGCAGCCCGGCGAGCGCCGCCCGGGTGAGGGTGGGCGTGCCCGACGGGGACACCGAGACGGCCAGGCCCAGCTCGGTGCCCCGCCGGACCAGGGTCTCCAGGTCCGGACGCTGGAACGGGTCGCCGCCGGTGATCACGAACAACGGGGCGGGCCGGCCGAAGGCGGCGACCTGCCCCATCAGCGCGACCGCCTCGTCGGTGTCCAGCTCGCCGGTGTCCCGGTCGGGGCGGGCGGAGGCCCGGCAGTGCAGGCAGGCCAGCGGGCAGGCCTGGGTCGCCTCCCAGATGACGATGAAGGGGCGCTCGCCGACGTCCTGCCGGGGCACCCGTACGGATCTTCCGGGCGCCCGCTGGGGCGCACCCGCCTGCTGCGTCACCGCTGTCCTGGTCACACAACGGACGTTCACGGGTCACAATCACCCCGGCAAGGGTCCACGGTCACCACCATGGCAGGACCTCGGTCCCGCCGATCGCGGGCGCGGGGAGCAGCGAAAATACCTGTTGATCTCAGGACCTTCGGCCCGGTTGGCGCAGGTAGTGCGGCGGCAGGCTGGCCGGGACGTCCCGCTCCGGTTGCACTGCGGCGCGACTGCCACGAACGTGGGGCATCACGGCAAAAGCTATCGAAGGAATGAGGCGTATGTCGCGAGCGACCGAGAGTGCGGGGCGGGCGCTGCTGAAGGTGGGTGGCCTGGTACGCCGGGCCGAGGTGTCCGCCGACGGCCGGACGCTGCACCAGATCGGCGGGCGGGAGGCCGACACCTTCTACCGGGACCGCTGGTCCTACGACAAGGTGGTGCGCTCCACGCACGGCGTGAACTGCACCGGATCGTGCTCCTGGAAGGTGTACGTCAAGGACGGCATCATCACCTGGGAGCAGCAGCAGACCGACTACCCGAGCGTGGGACCGGACCGGCCGGAGTACGAGCCGCGCGGCTGCCCCCGGGGCGCCGCCTTCTCCTGGTACACCTACTCCCCCACCCGGGTGCGCTACCCGTACGCCCGGGGCGTGCTGGTGGACATGTACCGGGAGGCCAAGGCCCGGCTCGGGGACCCGGTGGCCGCGTGGGCGGACATCCAGGCCGACCCCGAACGCCGCCGCCGCTACCAGAAGGCGCGCGGCAAGGGCGGCCTGGTGCGGATCTCCTGGGACGAGGCGCAGGAGATGATCGCCGCCGCGCACGTGCACACCATCGGGGAGTACGGCCCGGACCGGGTCGCCGCCTTCTCCCCCATCCCGGCGATGTCGATGGTGTCGCACGCCGTCGGCGCACGGTTCATCTCGCTGCTCGGCGGGTCGATGCTGTCGTTCTACGACTGGTACGCCGACCTGCCGGTGGCCTCCCCGCAGGTCTTCGGCGACCAGACCGACGTGCCCGAGTCCGGGGACTGGTGGGACGCCTCCTACCTCGTCATGTGGGGCTCCAACGTCCCGGTGACCCGTACCCCGGACGCGCACTGGATGGCCGAGGCCCGCTACCGGGGCCAGAAGGTCGTGGTGGTCAGCCCGGACTTCGCCGACAACGTGAAGTTCGCCGACGAGTGGATGCCCGCCCAGCCGGGCACCGACGGCGCCCTCGCCATGGCGATGGGGCACGTCATCCTCAAGGAGTTCTTCGTCCAGCGGCGCACCCCGCACTTCGTCGACTACGTCCGCCGGTTCACCGACCTGCCGTTCCTGGTGACGCTGGAGCCGGGCGCGGACGGGGCGTACCGGCCGGGCAAGTTCCTCACCGCCGAGGACCTGGGCGAGTCCGGCCGGGAGGCGGCCTTCAAGACCGTCCTGTGGGACTCGGCCACCGACGCCGCCGCCGTGCCGCGCGGCAGCCTCGGGCACCGGTGGGGCGAGCAGGCCGGGCAGTGGAACCTCGACCTGGGCGACCTGGAGCCGGCTCTGACCTGCCTCGGCGCGGGTGACGCGGTGCCGGTGGAGCTGCCCCGCTTCGACACCGACACGCCGCAGGTGCTGCGCCGGGGCGTGCCCACCCGTACGGTGGCCGGCCAGCTCGTCACCAGCGTGTTCGACCTGCTGCTGGCCCAGTACGGGGTGGGACGCGAGGGCCTGCCCGGGCAGTGGCCGGCCGGGTACGACGACGTGGAGGTGCCGTACACCCCGGCGTGGCAGGAGCCGATCACCGGCGTGCCGGCGGCCCAGGTGGCCAGGGTGGCCCGGGAGTTCGCCGACAACGCCGAGCGCTCCGGCGGCCGTTCGATGATCCTGCTCGGCGCCGGCACCAACCACTGGTTCCACTCCGACGCCACCTACCGGGCGATCCTCGCGCTGGTCACCCTGACCGGCTGCCAGGGGGTCAACGGCGGCGGCTGGGCGCACTACGTCGGGCAGGAGAAGTGCCGGCCGGTGACCGGCTGGCAGCAGCTCGCCTTCGGCCTGGACTGGGTCCGCCCGCCGCGCCAGATGATCGGCACCGCCTTCTGGTACGTGCACACCGACCAGTGGCGTTACGACACCTACTCCGCCGACGTGGTCTCCTCCCCCACCGGCTCGGGCGCCTTCGCCGGCAAGCACACGATGGACCTGCTGGCCCAGTCGGCGCGGTCGGGTTGGATGCCGTCGATGCCGACCTTCGACCGCAGCCCGCTCGACCTGGCCGACGAGGCCCTCGCGGCGTCCCCGGACGACCCGGGTGGCTGGGTCGCCGAGCAGCTCGGTCAGGGGCGGGTGAAGTTCGCCTGCACCGATCCGGACGCGCCGCAGAACTGGCCGCGGGTGCTCACCGTGTGGCGGGCCAACCTGCTCGGCTCGTCGGCCAAGGGCAACGAGTACTTCCTGCGGCACCTGCTCGGCACCGACGCCAACCTGCGCGCCGACGAGGCGCCGGAGGAGCTACGGCCGAAGGACGTCACCTGGCACGACGAGGCCCCCGAGGGCAAGCTCGATCTGCTGTTGAGCCTCGACTTCCGGATGACCTCCACGACGCTCTTCTCCGACGTCGTGCTGCCGGCCGCCACCTGGTACGAGAAGCACGACCTGAGCAGCACCGACATGCACCCGTTCGTGCACGCGTTCACCCCGGCGATCGACCCGCCCTGGCAGACGCGGACCGACTTCCAGGCGTTCCACGGCATCGCCAAGGCGTTCTCCGCGCTGGCCGGGCCACACCTCGGCGTACGGAAGGACCTCGTGGCGGCGCCGCTGCTGCACGACACGCCCGACGCGATGGCGACCCCGCACGGCCGGGTCGTCGACTGGGCGGCCACCGGCGAGACCCCGGTGCCGGGGCGCACCATGCCGAAGCTGGTGGTGGTCGAGCGGGACTACGGCGCGGTCGCCGACAAGATGGCCGCGCTCGGGCCGCTGATGGACACCCTCGGCACCAGCGGCAAGGGGGTGGCCGTCGATGTCCGCCCGGAGGTGGAGTACCTGCGCCGCAAGAACGGCGAGGTGCGCGGCGGCGCGGCCGACGGCCGGCCGTCGCTGGCGAAGGACGTGCACGCCTGCGAGGCGATCCTCGCGCTGTCCGGGACCACCAACGGCCGGGTCGCCATCGCCGGCTTCGAGGACGTCGAGAAGCGCACCGGGGTACGTCTGGCCGACCTGGCCGCCGAGCACGGGGGCAAGCAGATCACCTTCGCCGACACCCAGGCACGTCCGGTGCCGGTGATCACCAGCCCGGAGTGGTCGGGCAGCGAGCACGGCGGCCGGCGCTACTCGCCGTTCACCATCAACACCGAGCGGCTCAAGCCCTGGCACACGCTGACCGGGCGGCAGCACTTCTTCCTCGACCACGACTGGATGCACGAGGCCGGCGAGGCGCTGCCGATCTTCCGGCCGCCGCTGGACATGCACAAGCTCTTCGGCGAGCCGCGGCTGGGCCGCAACGGGGAACTGGAGATCACCGTCCGGTACCTCACCCCGCACTCGAAGTGGTCGATCCACTCCGAGTACCAGGACAACCTGCTGATGCTGACGTTGTCCCGGGGCGGTCCGACGATGTGGATGAGCGAGGCCGACGCGGCGAAGATCGGCGTGCGGGACAACGACTGGATCGAGGCGGTCAACCGCAACGGCGTCGTGGTCTGCCGGGCCGTGGTCAGCCACAAGATGCCCGAGGGCACCGTCTACATGTACCACGCCCAGGAACGGGTGATCGACGTGCCGAAGGCCGAGGTGAACGGCCGGCGCGGCGGCATCCACAACTCGTTGACCCGGCTGCTGGTCAAGCCCACCCACCTGATCGGCGGGTACGCGCAGCTGTCGTTCGCCTTCAACTACCTCGGCCCCACCGGCAACCAGCGCGACGAGGTCACCGTGATCCGCCGCCGCTCCCAGGAGGTGCAGTACTGATGCGGGTCATGGCACAGATGTCCATGGTGATGAACCTCGACAAGTGCATCGGTTGCCACACCTGCTCGGTGACCTGCAAGCAGGCATGGACCAACCGGTCCGGCGTCGAGTACGTCTGGTTCAACAACGTGGAGACCCGCCCCGGGCAGGGCTACCCGCGCACCTACGAGAACCAGGAACGCTGGCAGGGCGGCTGGACGCGGACCCGCTCCGGCCGGCTGAAGCCGCGCTCCGGCGGGCGGTTGAAGAAGATGCAGCATCTTCGCCAACCCGAAGCTGCCGTCGATGCAGGACTACTACGAGCCGTGGACCTACGACTACGAGCACCTGATCAACGCGCCGGCCGGCGACGACATCCCGGTGGCCCGGCCGAAGTCCCTGCTCACCGGCAAGGACACCAAGGTCACCTGGAGCGCCAACTGGGACGACTCGCTGGCCGGCGGCAACGAGATCGCCGCCGGTGACCCGGTGCTGGCCAAGGTCTCCGGCCAGGTCAAGCAGGAGTTCGAGAAGACGTTCATGTTCTTCCTGCCGCGGATCTGCGAGCACTGCCTCAACCCGTCCTGCGCGGCCGCCTGCCCGTCCGGGGCGATCTACAAGCGGGCCGAGGACGGCATCGTGCTGGTCGACCAGGACCGGTGCCGGGGCTGGCGGATGTGCGTCACCGGCTGCCCGTACAAGAAGGTGTACTTCAACCACCGCACCGGCAAGGCCGAGAAGTGCACCTTCTGCTTCCCGCGCATCGAGATCGGCCAGCCCACCATCTGCTCGGAGACCTGCGTCGGGCGACTGCGCTACCTCGGGCTGATGCTCTACGACGCCGACCGGGTCGCCGAGGCCGCCGCGGTGCGCGACGAGCACGACCTGTACGACGCGCAGCGGTCGGTCTTCCTCGACCCGCACGATCCGGCGGTGGTCGCCGCCGCCCGCGAGGCCGGCATCCCCGACGACTGGATCGATGCGGCCCAGCGCTCCCCGGTCTGGGATCTGATCATGAAGTACGAGGTGGCGCTGCCCCTGCATCCGGAGTACCGGACCATGCCGATGGTCTGGTACATCCCGCCGCTGTCGCCGGTGGCCGACGTGCTGCGCGAGACCGGCCACGACGCGGAGGAGGCCGGGAACCTCTTCGGCGCCATCGACGCGCTGCGCATCCCGGTGGACTACCTGGCCGAACTGTTCACCGCCGGCGACCCGGCGCCGGTGCGCGGGGTGCTGAACCGGCTCGCCGCGATGCGCTCCTACCAGCGCCGGATCAACCTCGGTGAGGCCGCCGACGAGTCGATCGCCGCCGCGGTCGGCATGACGGGCGCGCAGATGGACGAGATGTACCGGCTGCTCGCCATCGCCAAGTACGAACAGCGCTACGTCATCCCCGCCGCGCACGCCGAGGACGCCCACCGGCTGGAGAAGATCGCCACCGAGTGCAGCCTCGACTACGAGGGCGGCCCCGGCATGGGCGGTGGCGGCCCGTACGGCCAGGGGCCCTTCGGGGAGTCGTCCGGCACCCCCGTTCCGGTGCAGGTGGAGACCTTCCACATGCAGCGCGACCGGCAGACCACCGACGCCTTCACCGACCCGGGCGACGAGCCACGTCGGGTCAACCTGCTCAACTGGGACGGCAAGAGCACCCCGAAGGGTCTCTTCCCGCCCCGGCGCACGGAGCCCGAACACACCGACGGGAGCAAGCCGTGAACCAGCCGACCTGGCGGGCGGTGGCCGCCCGTGCCGCGTCCCTGCTGCTGCGCTACCCCGACGAGGAGGTCCTCGCGGCGCTGCCCACCGTGCGGGCCGCGCTCGACGGCCTGCCGGCCGAGGTGGCCGCGCCGCTGCGCGAGGTGGTCGCGCACCGGGAGACGACCGCGCCGGTCGACCTGCGGGCCGCCTACGTGCAGCTGTTCGACTTCCGGCGCCGCTGCTGCCTGCACCTGACCTACTACACCTGCGGCGACACCCGCCGGCGGGGGGAGGCGCTGGTCGGCTTCTCGGCCGCGTACAAGGAGGCGGGCCTGGAGGTCGTCGACGGCGAGTTGCCCGACTTCCTGCCCGCGGTGCTCGACCTGGCCGCCGTCACCGACGGCGGGTGGCGGCTGCTGCGCGACAACCGGGTCGGCCTGGACCTGCTGGTCGAGGCGTTGGGGCGGGAGCGGTCGCCGTACCGGCAGGCCGTCGCGGCCGTGCGCGAGATGCTGCCGGCCGCGCAGCCGGCGGACCTTGCCGCCGCCGCCCGGCTGGCCCGCACCGGTCCGCCGGTCGAGCAGGTCGGCCTGGAACCCTTCGGACTCGTCGACACCACGGGAGGCCGCCGGTGAACACGCTGCTGTGGGTGATCTACCCCTACCTGTCGTTGGTGATCCTCGTGGGAGGGCTCCTCTGGCGCTACCGGTACGACAAGTTCGGCTGGACCACCCGCTCCTCGCAGCTCTACGAGAGCACCATCCTGCGTTGGGGCAGCCCGCTGTTCCACTTCGGGGTGCTGATGGTCCTGATCGGTCACGTCGGCGGTCTGCTGATCCCGAAGGCGTGGACCGAGGCGGTCGGGATCACCGAGCACACGTACCACCTGATGGCCGTGTTCATCGGCACGGTCGCCGGCTTCTGCACTCTGATCGGGATGGGACTGCTCATCGCCCGGCGGCGGCTGACCGGGCCGGTCTTCGCCGCCACCACCCGCAACGACAAGGCCATGTACGTGGTGCTCGCCGCGGTGATCGTGCTCGGTCTGTGGTCCACGGTCCGCGCCAACGTCACCGGGCCCGGCTACGACTACCGGGAGACCATCTCCCCGTGGTTCCGGTCGCTGTTCTACCTCAGCCCGGACCCACGGCTCATGGCCGACGTCCCGGTGGGCTTCCAGATCCACGTCGTGGCGGCCTTCGCGCTCTTCGCCTTCTGGCCGTTCACCCGGCTGGTGCACGCCTTCAGCGCGCCGGTCGGCTACCTCACCCGCCCCTACGTGGTCTACCGCAGCCGCGGTGACCGACCCGGGCTGCGGCCGCACCGGCCCGGCTGGGAGGGCCCGCCGCGGCTGCCCCCCTCGCGCGGGACCCGGACCCGCTCCCGGCGGTGAGCACGGCGGCCGCCCGGGTGCCGTGCCCCGCGACGGGGCACGGCACTCCGGCGGGCCCGCCCACCTGCGGTGATCGTCGTCACGGCCGGTGGCGGGTGACACGTCGAGGTGCCCGTCGACGCGGGACTTCCGGCCCTGACCGGAGCTGATCAACGGGGCGAGGCTCGTAGCGGTAAAGCGGAATCCGCAACTCCCCATAGGGCCGATCCGGCCCAGGCACGACGAACCAACGGAGGGCAGCGATGGCCAACGGCCGCGACAGACAGGCCGGGGACACCACCCCCACACCGGGCGGCACCCCCGGCACCTCGACACCCGAGCGGTCGGGCGCCACGCTCCAGCTGGTCCTGGCGACGCTCGGGTTCCTGGTGAACTTCTGGGCGTGGGCCCTGCTGGGCCCGCTCGGCCCCGGCATCAAGGAGCGCCTCGACCTCAGCTTCGCGGCGCAGTCCCTGCTGGTGGCCGTACCGGTGGTGGTCGGTTCGCTGGGCCGCATCCCGGTCGGCGCCCTCACCGACCGGTACGGCGCACGCGTGGTGTTCCCCCTGGTCACGATCGCCACGATCGTGCCGGTGCTGACCCTGACCACGGTCTCCTCGTACGCCGCGCTGATCGTCACCGGGTTCTTCCTCGGCATCGGCGGCACCGCCTTCGCCGTCGGCGTGCCGCTGGTCTCCGGCTGGTACCCGCCCGCGCGGCGCGGCTTCGCCATCGGCGTGTTCGGCATCGGCATGGGCGGCACGGCGATCGCCAACTTCACCACCGTCCGGCTCGCCGACGCCTACGGCGACAAGGCGCCGTTCCTGCTCGTCGCCGCGATCCTCGCCGCGTACGCGGTCCTGTCGTTCCTGCTGCTGCGCGACGCGCCGGGGCGGACCCGGCCGGCCGGGTCGGCCTGGCAGCGGCTCAGCAAGGTCGGCCGGCTGACCGTCACCTGGCAGCTGTGCTTCCTGTACGCGGTGGGCTTCGGCGGGTTCGTGGCGTTCAGCGTGTACCTGCCCGCCTACCTGCGCACCACCTACGACCTCAGCGCCAACGACGCCGCGATGCGCACCGCCGGGTTCGTGGTCCTCGCCGTGCTCGCCCGCCCGGTCGGCGGCTGGCTCTCCGACCGGTTCCACCCGGTGCCGGTGCTGGTGTGGTGCTTCGCCGGAGTGGCCGCCTTCGCGGTGGTCCAAGCGTTCGAGCCTGCCCTGATGCCGGTGGCGACCGTCGCGCTGCTCGGCATGGCGCTGCTGCTCGGCGCGGCCAGCGGCGCGGTGTTCGCTCTCGTCGGCAAGGTCGCCCCCGCCGACCAGGTGGGTGCGGTCACCGGCCTGGTCGGTGCCGCCGGCGGGCTCGGCGGGTTCGTCCCGCCGCTGATCATGGGCTGGGTGTACGGGTCGCAGGGCTCGTACGCGATCGGCCTGATGCTGCTCTCCGACGTCGCGCTGGCCGCCGCGGTGTTCACCGCGGTGAAGATGGGCGGTCTCGCCCGGCGCGCGGCCTGACCGGACCGGCGCCCCCGGGCCGGGGCGGCGCCGGTCACGCGGCCCGGCGGAGTCCTCCGCCGGGCCGTTCGCCGTCTTGTGCCTGCGGTCAGCCCGGGGCCCTGCGGCTGAGGTGCTCCCAGGCCCGGTACTCCTCGACCCGGGCGGCCTCCATCTGCTGCACGATGTCGTAGGAGCGGTCGCCGACGATCAGGCGCAGCGGCGGGTCGGGCAGGTCCACCAGTTCCATGAGGACCGGCGCGGCGGTGCGGGGATCGGGCCCGGCGTCGTCGCCCCACATCTCGGCCAGCCTCTCCCGCAGCGGCGCGTACGCCGGGTCCGGCTCGGTCATCGTGGTGCCCTGGGTGTACAGCCCGGTGTCGTACCCGCCGGGCTGCACGATGGTCACCTTGATGCCGAAGGGCGCCAGCTCCATGGCCACCGACTGGCTGAGCGCGTCGAGGGCGGCCTTGCCGGCGACGTACACGCCGACCGAGGCGACTCCCGCGCCGCTGCCCATCGAGGTGACCTGGAGGATCCGTCCGCCGCCCTGCGCCCGCAGGTGGGGCACGACAGCCCGGGTGACCCAGACCGCGCCGAAGAAGTTGACGTCGAAGTGCGCCCGGATCTGCTCCTCGGTGGCCTCCTCCAGCATGCCGAGCAGCAGGCCTCCGGCGTTGTTGACCACGACGTCCAGCCGGCCGAAGGTGGCCGCCGCCCGGTCCACCGTCCGGGTGACGGCGGCCGAGTCGGACACGTCCAGCGGCAGGCACAGCAGCCGGTCCGGGTACCGCGCGGCCAGCTCCCGCAGCGGCTCGACGTGGCGCGCCACGGCCGCGACCCGGTCCCCGGCGGCCAGCGCCGCCTCGGTGAACGCCCGGCCCAGTCCACGCGACGCCCCGGTGATGAACCACGCGCGTCCGGTTGTCATCGCACCCTCCCCCGATTGAGCGAGACGATACGGTCCGTCTCGCTTACGTGCCACAGTCTGCCAGCACCAGGGGATGGCTTGTCAAGACGAGACGTACCGTCTCGTTGATCCGCTATGCTCGCCGCATGTCGCCCGAGGTGAAGACCCCCGACCCCGCCCGGCGCAGCGAGCGCTCCCGCCAGGCGATCCTGCGGGCCACCCGGGAGCTGGTCTCCGAGGTGGGCTACGCCAAGCTGTCGATCGAGGCGATCGCGACCCGGGCGGGGGTCGGCAAGCAGACGATCTACCGGTGGTGGCGCTCGAAGGGCGCGGTGGTCTTCGACTCGTTCCTGGCCCTGAGCGAGGGCGCGGACGGGATGGCGCTGCCCGACACGGGCGACATCGAGGCCGACCTCAAGGCGGTGCTGCGCGCGACCGTCGCCGAGTTCGCCGACCCCGCGTTCGAGGCGCCGATCAGGGCGCTCAACCTGGAGATCGCCGGCGATCCCGAGCTGGCCGCCCAGTACCGGGAGAAGTTGGCCGGGCCGGTCGACGAGGCCAAGAAGGAGCGGCTGCGCAGCGCCCAGCGCGCCGGGCAGATCGCCGCCGACGCGGATCTCGACCTCGCGCTCGAACTGCTCTACGCCCCTCTCTACCAGCGGTGGCTGCTGCGCTCGGGCCCCCTCACCGCCGCGTACGCCGACGCCCTGGTCGACCACGCGCTGCGGGCGCTGCGCCCCTGATCACCCCGGCGATGCCCCGCCCCTCACGCCTTGAGGTGGGCCAGGAGCCGTTCGGTCGCCTCGGCGGACAGGTCGTCACGGAACGCCTCGTGCAGTTGCTGGCGTCCCCGCCGGAGCCAGGTCTTGACGGTGTTCTCCGGCACGCCGAGTTCGGCGGCGACCTCACGTACCGGCAGGTCCACGACGTAGTGCAGGACCAGTGCCCGCCGGTGGCGCATCGGCACCGCCCGCAGGGCCTCGACGACGGCGACCGCGTCACTGCGGTCGACCTCGTGTCGCGGCTCCCGGTCGAGGCGCAGCAGGGCGGTGGCCGCGCGCAGCGCCTGGCGGCGGCGGGAGAAGGCGAGGTTGAACGCGACCCGGCGGACCCACGCGTCGGGCGCGTCGTAGGTACTGACCGTGGCCCAGCGGGCCAGCGCCCGGGAAAACGCTTCCTGGACCAGTTCCTCGGCGTCGTGACGGCTACCGGTCAACACGTAGAGTTGTCCCACCAGGCGCCGGTAGGTGGCCAGGTAGAACTCGGTGAACTCCTGGTCGGTCGACATCGGACCTCTCGACACGTGCCACGCCGCGAGTCATGTCCTGCGCCAGCAGAGGACATGCCCGGCGTGACCATCCGACATGGACGAGGCCCCACCACCCGTCGATTCGCGCGTAGGCCACGCTATGTGATCGAGGAATCGGCGTCAAACGGTAGAGTGCCAGGGCGACGAGGCGGGACGAGGAGACAGCGGTGAGCGACGGTGTGCCGGACGAGGGCGTGACCCGGGCCGCGCTGCGCCGGGCGGCGGGCGCTGCCGCAGGCGACGCCCGCCCGCCGGACGTGGCGGATCTGCGGCGCCGGGTCCGTCGTCGCCGCAGCCGTGGGGTGGCCGGGGCGGCGGGCGTGGTGGTCGCCGGTCTCCTGGGGGTGCCGGCGCTCGTCGCCGCCGTCGAGGAGCCACCCGCACGTGGACCGGTGGTCGCCGGGCCGTCCTCGTCCCCTACCGGTCCCGCCTCGGCCTCCCCGGCGCCGTCGTCGGCCGGGCCGTCGGAGGATTCGGAGCCGGTCCAGCCGACCGGTGAGCCGACGACGGGCACCCGGCGGGTGAAGCTCTTCCTGCTCAGGGAGCGGGCCGGGCAGCAGTGTCCGCAGGTGGTGCCGGTCACCCGGGAGCTGCCCGCGCAGGGCGTCGCCAAGCAGGCCCTGCGGGCGTTGCTCGAGGGCCCCACAGAAGCCGAACGGGCCGCCGGGCTGACCAGCGTCTTCGACCGCGACTCACACCGTTTCCAATACCTCAAGCTGGACGGGCCGCGGGCCCGGGCGGACTTCACCGACCTGGACGGGATCCTCGACCCGGACGACTCCTGCGAGAAGACGAAGCTGCTGGAGCCGATGCAGCGCACGTTGGAGCAGTTCAAGTGGATCGAGGAGGCACGCTTCTCCATCCGGGGCGACCAGCGGGCGTTCTACGTCGACGTGCTGCACGACCGGGTGCCGAACTGACGGTACGGGGCGGCGTGTCCGCCGCCCCGTACCGCCTGTTCCTGGTCAGGTCAGGCTGGCCCGCAGGTGGTCGAAGATCTGCGGCGCGTTGTCGCAGAGCTGCCGGAAGCCCTTGGTGAAGTTGACGTCGTCGGTGCCGTCCTTCTCGTAGCCCTTCAGGCCCCCGGTGAGCATGAGCAGGAAGGTGGAACCGTCGGACAGGTCCGGGGTGCCGGTGTCCTTGGTGACGTTGAGGAACTCGCCGAGGCCGGTACGGGGGATGTCGGTGTCGGCGCGGCAGGCGTCGTTGGCCTCGTCGACGAAGCGCTGCCCGGCGGCGCCGATCTCGATCAGCCTGATCCGGTCGGTGGCCCGCTTCGCGGCCTGGTGCAGGTAGTCGCAGGCGGAGACGTCCTTGTTGCAGTTGTACTTGTCGTCGTAGCCGGGGCTGGGGTCGGTCCAGTGGCTGATGATGCGCACCTTGGCCAGGTCGGCCGGGGACTTCTTCTCCAGGTGACAGACCGCGGCGGCGATCTCCGTCATGGGTCCCCAGTTGAGCACGGTGAGCTTGCCGGCGCGGATGGCCGTGACCAGGGACCGGACGGTGGCGGGCGGGTTGTCCACCCAGGGGTTGCCGGCGGTGCAGGTGGTGAAACCCTCCCGGTCGGCGCAGGTCGAGGCGAGGGTGATGTTCGGCAGGTGTGCGCCGAACGAGTCCCGCGCGTAGTCGACGGCGGCGTCACAGTCGATGCGTACGGTGGTGGAGCCCACGACGACCTTGGCGATGTCGAACCGGTCGGCGTAGGTGCTCATCGCCGCCAGGGTGACGATGTCGTCGCGGTCGGTGCCGCCGCCGGGGATGCTCAGGTCGCTGAGCACCCAGACCTTCGGCTTCGCCGGTGCGGCGGCCGGCTGTCCGGTCTCGGCGGAGGCCGACGGCACGATGGACCACAGGCCGGCGACCGCCATCGCCAGCACCGCCACGAAGGCGAAGGGTCCGATTCCGCGTCTGCCACGGATGTTCACGCTGATCTCCCTCCCGGTCCCGCAAGGGGGTGCGAGACCGTGTCGGACAGGGACACTCCGGCGTACCGCGAAAGGTTTCAGCCGGGGTTCACACAGCGTCGGTCACGGCGCGGCACCACGATCGCGTCACCGGCAGCCGGTGACCACGATCCTGTTGCCGGAGCTGTTGCCCCGGTGTTCGGTGTTGCTGGCGGTGCTGCGCACCATGGCGCACTGGCCGCCCTCCACCTTGACGGTCTTGTTGCGCACACCGTCCTGGAACACGTACAGCGGGGCGACCTTCATCCCGGGGTTCGTCCTGCGGATCAGCCCGGCGCCGACGATGCGGATGGTGCGGCTGTCGGCCTTGACGCCGCCGGCCCAGGACACCACGCCCTGGTTGTAGATCTCCTCGGAGTTCGAGATGACGGTGAGGCCGTCGATCGTGAGGGTGCCGGTGCCGTAGTCGCCCCAGCCCATCTGGATGGGTGCGCCGTTGCGGTTGTGCACGATAGTGGTGTTCCGGATGGTCAGGTCGCCGTTGTAGAGCTTCACCGAGTCGTCCCAGGTGTCGATGAAGGTGTTCTCGATGACCGAGTTCGCGCCGCCGCTGAACCCGTCGGAGTTGTTGTTGCCGGCGTCCCGGTCGTCGATGTAGCGCATCCCGGAGACGAGCAGCTGCGCCTTCTTGGCGTGCATGTGGAAGATCCGGGGGTTGCGGGAGGTGTAGGTGGACAGGGTGAGCTTGATCCGCGCCTCGGTGCTGACGCCGGCGAAGCTGTAGTCCTTGACGTGTGGTCCGTTGCCGACCACCTGTGACGTCTCGGCGTTCTCGCCGGCGATCGTCAGCGGCTTCGTGCGGTTGGCCGGGATGAGGAAGTTGCCCTTGAGGGTGACCCCGGCGCCGATGACGATCCGCGACCACGAGTCGGGCACGGTGAACTTGTCGATGGTGCGGCTCGCGGTGAAGGTGGCCACCCCGTCGCGTACCGACGGGTTGGCCGCGTCGACGACGGGCGCGGCGACCGGCGCCGACGTCGCCGATGGCGACGGCGACGTGACCGGCGGGCGCGGTCCGGGGTCGGCAGCGACGTGCCGCACCGCGAACCGCACGGTGCGGCTCGCCGTGCCGGCCGGGCCGACCGCGCGGACGGTGAGGGTGTACGCGCCCTCCTGCACCGTCGCGGGGTTCAGGCCGGGCACCGCGTCACCGACGTTGCCCATGAAGTGGTACGGCGCGGCTCGCTCGGTCCATCGCACCGTGCTGGGTCCGGCCAGGTCGAAGTCCACCCGCTCCACCTGGCCGACGGTGCGGGCCTCGATGCGGGCGATGCCGCTGAGCGTGGTTCCCTCGGCGACGCCCGTCACCGCGGTGATCTGGGGCGCCTCGGCGGCCGACGCCGACGGGACGACCGCCCAGATCCCGCCGGCCGCTGCCACCGCCAGTCCCGCCACAGCCCACCGTCGTCGTGCTCGGGGCATGCCACTCATCCGTCGACTCCCAACTCGTGGCTTCCCGCACCGATCGCGGGAAGACTCACCGGGGACACTCCGCCGACGGTACGGAGGTTTCAGCAGGCGTCGTAGACGTACCGGCGGTTGCCGGGGGCACTGACCCGCACGTCCCGGCGGACCACGGAGAGTGTGTCCCCGACGGTGCGGCACGCCGTGCGGTATGCCTCGTCGGTGTACTCGATGACGATGACGTGGTTGCCGTAGACGTCGGTGTACCGGTCGCATTCGGTCCAGCGGGCGCACTCCTCGGCGACGGCGAAGTCGAGGCCGGCGTTCCTGCCGGCGGCACCGAACTCGACGGTGTTCTTCTGCGCGACGGGCAGCGACATGCGGTCGGCCCGGGCGGTGAGCAGCCGGACGTAGTCGAGCGCCTGGGCCCGGGTGAGACGGTCCCGCGATCGCTGGTACGAGTCCATGTTGTCCGGTTCGACGGCCTGGAAGCCGTCGCGGGCGCACCCGTCGATCCAGCCGCCGACGATGCCGGCGAGCCGGGCCCGCTTGTCCGGGGTGGAGATGTCGAGCAGGATCTCGTTCCACTGGCCGTCGACGACGTAGCGGCCGGCGGCGTCGCGCAGCAGCAGGTCGTCGTGGTTCGCCTTCCACCAGGCGGTCTCCTGGGGTTGGGTCTGGAAGGCGTTGACGTAGCAGATCGTGTAGGCGGCGGCGGGGGCGTCCTCGCGGTCACGGCTGACCACCCGCACCCCGGCGGGCAGTGGGTAGGCGCCGCCGATCTGGTAGTCGAACACGGCGTTCGCCGGGGGCAGCGTCACCGCTGCCGAGGTTGTGGTGACGCCGAGCGCCTGGCGGGCCGGCGGCTCGGGCCGCTGATCGGCGGAGGCGTCCGGCACCACCGACCACGTCGCGGCGGCTACCGTGGCGAGCAGGAGGGCGAGCGTGGCCGGCCGACGCCAGGTCCGGGACAGCGCGATCATCGGTGCTCCTTCGGGTCCGGTCACCGCCGCGACGCGGCGGGGTCACCAACCAACACACCGGCACGGTGGTCGAGGTTTCGTGGGTGCGGCGGGCGGTCCGGGACCGCCCGCCGACCGGGCCGGGCCGCCCGGTGCCGGAGGTCCGGCCGTGGACCACCGGGTCGCACGGCCGGACCTCCTCCCCGCCCGTCCCCTGGCGGGAGTCGAGGCCGGCCTAGTCGCAGGCCACGCCGTTGAGCCGGGTGCCCTCCACCACCGGGGTCGAGGGCTCACCCGAGGCGATGAAGCCGACCGACACCGACGACCCGGGTGCGAGGAGCTCGTTCCAGCTCGGTGCGTCGGCGCGGGCCATGTGCCCGCTCTGGCTGACGGTGGCGTTCCACCCGCTGCCGATGGTGGCGCCACCGGGCATGTGCCAGCCGATCGACCACGGGCGGACGCTGGCCTGCCCGTCGTTGCGGACGGTCAGCGTCGCCTGGAACCCGCCGGGCCACCGCTGGTCCAGCGTCACGCTCGCCGTGCAGCCGGCCTCGGGGTCGGGGCCGGGGCCGCTGCCTCCGCCGTCGCCGTCGAAGACGACGTCGGAGCAGTTGAAGAACGCCTCGGGGCTGTCGGAGCGCTGCCAGATGGAGTAGATGACATGCCGGCCGGTCTTGCCGGCGGGCAGGACACCGTCCCATTCGTAGGCGCCGTTGACGATCCTCGGGTTGGTGACCGTCGAGAAGGGCACGGGCTCCAGGTCCGACCACGCGAGGGGCGTGGTCGGGTCGTAGCCGTCCCGGGTGACGTACAGCTCGAAGGTGCCGGGGTGCGGCGCCCAGGCCGCGTACGTGAACCGGTGGTCGGCGCCCGGGGTCAGCTCGGTGGTCGGCCAGTCCGTCCGCGCGGCGTTGTACGCGGCGTACTTCGCGGTGCCCGCGCCGCAGAGCTGGCCGTCGGGGATGAGCTGCCGGTGCCGGCCGGCGTTGTTGCCGATGAGCACGCCGTACCAGTCGTAGAGCGGCTGGGTGCCGCCCTGGGCGACGGCGTCGCGGCAGGCGTTGGTCAGCGGGCTCTCCGGCCCTTCCAGGTAGCAGGCGTAGGTGCGGGTCGCCGGCGAGGTCATCGCCCCGTGGGCGAGGGCCGGCTGGGGGGCGGCCACCACCGCGGTGGCCGCCGCGACGAGCGTCGCCACCGCCCCGGCGAGTGCGAGGATTCTGCGTTTCACGGTCTGTCCTTCGTGGTTGAGCGGGCCGGTCACGAGGCGGCGCAGGTCAGGTCGGCCGGGGCGGTGCCCGCACCGGCGCCGGTGAAGCCGAAGGTGGTCGCGGCCTCGGGTGCCACCTTGCCGTTGTACGGCTCGTTGGTGACGGTGTTCTTGTCGCCGGAGACGGTCCACTTCCCGTTCCAGACCGACGAGATGCTGGTGCCGCCCGGGTTGGTCCAGGTGACCTTCCAGCTGTTGATCTCCGCGGTGCCGGTGTTGCGTACCTGGATCTGGCCCTGGAACCCGCCCTGCCACGCGTTGCTCACGGTGTACGTCGCGGCACAGCCGCCGTCACCACCGCCGCCCGACGGGGTGGTGACGGTACGCCCCGGCGAGACGGCCGAGACGTTTCCGGCCGCGTCGCGGGCCCGCACCGTGAAGGTGTACGTGGTGTCGCCGGTCAGGTTGCCCACGCGGTGCGTGGTGCCGGAGACGGTGGCGACGACCGTGGCCGGCGCGGTGCCGACGGCGCGCAGCACCTCGTAGGAGGTGACACCGACGTTGTCGCTCGACGCCGCCCAGGTGAGGGTGGCCGCGTTGGCGGTGACGTCGGTGGCCACGGGGCGACCCGGGGCGGTCGGGGCGACGTCGTCGTCCTCGCTGCCGTCGGCGTAGCGCTCGGTCAGGTTGATACCCGTCGTCGACGCGTTGCCGCCGAGGCGCACCTGGTGGTCGAGGCTGACGAACTTGCCGTTGTGCTGCCAGAGCACCGGCTTGAGGATCTGGTTGTACTTGGTCTCGTCCCAGGTCTTCCAGTCGTCCAGCAGCAGGCCGCCGGTGTCGCCGGAGTTCGGGTTGAGGCACCAGAACGTGTGGTGCAGCTTGTACTCGCCCATCAGGTCGCGCAGCGCCTTGAGCCACTTGTCCTGCCGGGCGTCCTGACCGAGCCGGCCGCCCCACTCGCCGATGAGCAGCGGTGCGGTCTTCTCCTCGTGCAGGTAGAGCCAGTTGGGCCGCCACACGTCGTTGGTCAGCGAGGTCTTGTCGAAGTCGCCCTGGAACCACGGCTGCTCGTAGACCAGCGGTCCGTAGTCGTGCGGGGAGTAGACGAGCTGGTCCTGGTTGGCGCCGAGGTCGACCGGGTGGTCCTTGGCGCCGCGCAGGTTGCCGCCCCACCAGTTGTAGAAGTAGTTGGGGCTGCGGTCGGGGTCGGTGTTCGGCGACTCCCAGGTCTCACCGGGGCGCGGGTAGACCTCGATGCCCTCGCAGAGGATCAGCACCTTCGGGTTGATCGCCAGGATCCGCCGACCCGCCGTCTGGCAGGCGTGCTTGAAGTTGTCCTGGTCGGTGCTGGAGTCCCACTTGGCGCGCGGCGGGTTGCCGGGGGTGCCGTGCGGCTCGTTCTTGATGTCCATCGCGACGATGGTGTCGTTGGTCCGGTACCGGGCGGTGACCCATTCCCAGCCCTGGTAGAACTGCTCCGAGGTGATGGTGCCCTTCCACCACACCGGGTAGACGTGGCCGGAGTTGTCCGCCTCGGCGCTGTGCACGTCGAGCATGACCTTCAGGCCGTACCTCTCGCACAGTTCCAGCCAGTGGTCGAAGATCTGCAGGTTGTTCTTGCCGGCCAGCTCGGGGTTGGCCGACAGGTTGACGTTCGGCATCACCGTCTGACCGGCCTTCCACTCCAGCAGCAGCTGGGTGGAGATCGGCACCCGGACGATGTTGATGCCGCGCTCGGCCATCTGGCGGGTGATGGTGTCGATGTTGCCGCTCCACAGGCCGTGGAAGACCCGCTCGGTGGCGTTGAAGCCGAACCAGTTGACGCCGGTGAGCCAAACCTGGTTGCCGGCCTCGTCGACGATCTTGTTGCCTTCGGTGTGCAGCCAGTCGGCGGTCGGTGCCGCGGCGTCGGCTGCCAACGCCGGCGACGCCTGGGGTGAAGCGGCCGTGGCGGCCGTAGCGGTCGCGGAAGCCGACAGACCGACGGCCAAGCAGGCCGCCAGTGCGACGCCGCGCACCGATTTTCTCAGAGACATGCCCTGTCCTTAGATGGTGGTGGAGATCGATGGGAGCGCTTCCAGGCGAAGCATAGGCAGGTCCTTGTCACCTGCCGGACATGCCGTCGACTCATCGAATTCTCGATTCGCGTCGACGGCGGAGGCGAGTGAACGTTCCCACCTGCGGTGACGCCTTCCGTGAGCCCCCTGGTCCGCCCCGCGGTCATCGAGCCCGCCACTGAAACGCCTTTCAGGCGTCGCCGCAGGTCGCCCTCGCATCAGTGGAGAGGGGGTGGCGAGTCGCAGGCGGCGGCATGTTGGCTGTCGCCACCGCATCGGGCGCTCGACCACCGCGGGCCTGCCGGGCAGCGGCATCTCCGACCCACCATCACCGACGTGAGATGCGAAGCGGCCGTCGCCACACCTCGCCCGGACACCACCACCGGGATGCGTCCACCTCGGCGTGGACCCACCCCCTGTTGACCGTAGGAGTCACGAATGGCCCGTACCCTCCGGCTGCCGACCGCACGGTCGGCGTCGGCCGCGACCGTCGTCGCGGTCCTGCTCGCCGCCGCGACGGCACCCGTGCTGCTCGCCCCACCCGCCGCCTCCGCGTCGACGACCTCGTGTGCGGCGGCCTATCGGGTCGTCGGCCAATGGTCCGGCGGATTCCAGGCCGAGGTCACCGTCACCAACACCGGGACCGCCCCCCTCTCGGGCTGGCGGCTGACCTGGTCCTTCTCCAACGGCGAGAAGATCAGCCAGGCGTGGAACGCCACCGTGACCCAGGACGGGTCGACGGTGACCGCGACCAACGCCACCTTCAACGCGGATCTGGCGCCGGCAACGGCGACGACCCTCGGCCTCCTGGGCACTGCCTCGCAGAACGTCCAGCCGGTGACGCTCACCTGCACCGACCCCGCCGGCGCCCCGAGCACCCCCACACCGTCACCGCCGTCGCCCAGCCCGTCCACGCCGCCGGACAGTCCCCCGGACGCCGACTGCGACCACGCGAGCTTCTGCGACGGGTTCGAGACCCAGGAGGGCACCACGCCGGGCGGCGTCTGGACCGTGAGTCGGCCCCACTGCCAGGGATCCGGCACGGCCACGGTCGACTCCACGATCGCCCACTCCGGTTCCAGATCGGTACGGGTGGACGGTCGCGCCGGCTACTGCAACCACGTGTTCGTCCAACCGGTGGCCGACCTCGCCACGGTGGGCAGGGCCTGGCACGTGCGCTTCTGGGTCCGGCACAGCACCCCGCTGCCCGGAGGCCACGTGACCCTCGTCGCGTTGCGGGACGACGCCGACGGCGGTAAGGACCTGCGCCTCGGCGGGCAGAACGGCGCGCTGCAGTGGAACCGCGAATCGGACGACGCCACCGTTCCCGTCCAGAGCCCAGCGGGGGTCGCGCAGAGCACCCCCCTGCCGACCGGGGTGTGGAACTGCGTCTCGTTCACCGTGGACGGGACCTCCGGGACGATGTCCACCAGCGTGGATGGCGTCGTGGTCCCGGGCCTGCTCGTCGACGGTACGCCGACCGCCGAGGTCGATCAGCAGTGGAGCGTACGCGACTGGCGTCCCGCGCTCGCCGATGTGCGGTTCGGCTGGGAGAGCTACGGCGGTGGTGACAACACCCTGTGGTTCGACGACGTCACTGTCTCGGCGCACCCGCTGGGGTGTTGAACGGCACCGTCCGGGCGGTGCGGCCCCTCCGTGTCGGGCCGCACCGCCGGGCGGCGTCGGGAAGCTGCGCACGCCGAGCCGCCTGAAATGCCTTTCACGGACTGGCTCTCCGGGTAGCGGCGTTTCCCGCCGATGCCCGAGGTTCGCGCGGATCGGGTCGGCATCGCCGGGCATGCCGCATGGTCGATGCGTGGGTGGACGTGACCCGGGCGGACAGCGCCCACGGGATGCCGATGGATCGATGACCGTCCGGACGTGACGGTCCTGCACCGGCCGTCACGGCGTGGGGATCCACGGCGCCATCGCCCTTGCCAGGTCGCCGCGGTCGTGCCACGCTTCCGTCGTTCCGGCGGTGTCGGGTCATGCCACACCCCGTCGGGAGCAGAGTCCCCGCGACGAGGGCCGCTTCCTGCTACATCGGCCGGGCTCGTCGCGCTGCGGACGCGCCCGCCTGTCGCCAGGACAGGGTCGACCGCTCGGTACCTGACCTCGAGCCGGAGCATGATGCGCACGCAGCCGACCGTTCAACAGATCGCCGCGGCGGCCAACGTGTCACCGGCCACCGTGTCCCGAGTGCTCACCGGCTCGGTCCGGGTCACAACCGGCGCACGGCAGCGTGTGTACGCGGCGATGAACCAGTTGGGATACGTACGGCGCAGTGTCCGGAAGCCGGAGCGGAACCCGCCGGTGGTGGCCCTGGTGGTGTGCGAGCCGACGGCCCGCGTGTTCGCCGACCCGTTCTTCGCGCGGTTGGCCGCCGGGGCCGAGGCCGAACTGGCGGTACATGGCTCGCCCATGCCCATTCTCACGGTGACGCGCGACAACCTGCCGGCGATCGAGCGCTACCTGCTCACCGGCGGCGCCGACGGCGTTCTCCTGGTCGGCGGGTACGGCCAACAGCAGGTGGCGCGGGCAGTGACCGCCTCCGGTGTGCCGGTGCGCGCCGTCGGCCGACCGGCCGATCTCGTCGACGTCCCCTATGTGGACGTGGACAACCGAGGTGGCGCGCGCACGGCGGTGCGTCACCTGCTGCGCTCAGGACGTCGTAGGGTCGCCATGATCGCCGGGCCGCCCGACATGCCGGCCGCTGCGGATCGCCTCGCGGGATACCGTGAGGCGATGGCGGAGGCCGGCATGGAACCGCGCGCCATCGCGTACGGTGACTTCACTCAGGCGTCGGGTACCCACGCCATGCAATGGTTGATCGGCCGGGTACCGACAGTCGACGCGGTTTTCGTCGCGTCGGATGCGATGGCGGTCGGGGCGCTGCACGCGCTCCGACGAGCCGGTCGCGCCGTACCCGACAGGGTAGCGGTGGTCGGCTTCGACGACGCCCCCGTGGCCGCGCTGGTCCAGCCGGCTCTGACCACCGTCCGCCAACCGGTCGAGCAGTTGGGCAGGATCGCCTGCCGGTTGCTGCTGGCCGACGTCACCGAGGAACAACCCACCAGTGGCACCGTCATCCTTCCCACCGAACTCGTCCGTCGCCGGTCCGCCTGACCGGCACGGGCCCGCTCGCTGGCCGGCCCCCGGCGAGACGCTCGGCGGCCGCTACCGGTTGTCGGACCGTATCGGCGCCGGCGGCATGTCGGTGATCTGGCGGGCGGTCGACCTGGAACTGGACCGCTTCGTCGCGATCAAACTCCCGGGACCGGAGCGGGGGGTGCCGGTGGACCGGGACGCTCTCGCCCGAAACGAGGCACGGACCGTGGCGGCGGTTTCACATCCCGACGCGGTCGTCGTGCACGACGTCGGCCAGGCGAGCGCGCCCGACGGCACGACGGTGACCTACCTCGTCCTGCAGATGGTGACCGGTGAGTCCCTGCTCGACGTCCTGGCCGCCGGCCCGATCGGCTGGCACCGGGCGGCCGGTATCGCCGCCCGGCTGGCCAGGGTGCTGGCCGCCGTCCACGCGCAGGGCGTCGTGCATCGGGACGTCACGCCGGACAACGTGATGGTGGACGACGACGACGTGAAGCTGCTCGACTTCGGAATCGCTGCCCGGATCGGGGAGCGCCCGGTGCGAAGCTGGACGTTCGGTACGCCTCCGTATCTTGCGCCCGAGCGTCTCGCCGACGCTGCCGCCGATCCGGCGGCTGACATCTACTCCCTGGGTGCCCTGCTCGTCGAGATGCTCACCGGGCAGCCTCCGGACGGCCCTGTCAGGCTGCCCGCCGACGTCCCTGCGGAGTTGGCGCAGCTGTGCCGGCGGTGTCTGGATCCGGAGCCGACGCGGCGCCCCTCGGCCGCCGAGGTGGCTGCCGACCTGACGGCCTTGACCGGCGCCTCGCTCTCCACTCCCCCACCGTCCGAGAGGATCCTTCGGGCCACCGCTGCGATCGACGTGGCGGTGACAGCGGCGCCGGAACCAGCCGTCATTGACGATCGGCGGAGGACAGGGCCCTCGATCGTCGTGGCGGCGATGCTGGTCGTGACGGCCCTGGTGGTGACCACGGCCGTCCTCCTGCTCACCCGGCCGCCGTCCCCGCAGCATGCGGCACTCCCACCCGCACCGGCGGTGTCCCGGCCGCCGCTGTCCCCACCGCCACGAATCGCCCCCACGACCGGATCGCCACGGACGGCCGAGCCGAACCGGGGGGTGCGCACGAGGAGCACGAGTGCGCCACCGACCGCCGCGGCGGCCACACCGAGGGCCGCCGCACCCGCCGCCTCTCCCACCCTCTCCCTCACCCGAGCGGCCGACGAGCTACGTGGCCTGCTCCGCCGCGGCGTCGCCGACGGCACCGTCACGGCAGGGGCTGCGCAGAAGATCGGCGCGCAGGTGGACAACGTGGTGAACAACCAGGGCGCCCGGCCCGAGAATCTGGCCCAGCTGCTCTCCGACCTGCGTCGCAGCGTCGCCGACGAGATCCGGGACGGCGGTGTCTCGGCAGCAGCGGCCGGCGCCCTGGATGCTGCCGTCGAGCGCGTCGCCAATGCGGTGAACGGCCTCACCACGGCACCGGGCTGACGCCGACGAGCGCCACCATTCTCATCGCTCGGCGGCGTTCCGCCCGGCCCGGTCCTGCCCGGGCGGAACGCATGGTGCGTGTTGCCGTCAGCGCCGGACGATGTCGAGCAGGTCCAGGTTGAGCAGGTAGTCGCCGTCGCCCTCGAAGGTGAGGGTGAGGCGCTGCTTCGTGCCGGCCTTGAGGTCGACGTCGGTGGTGACGGTACGCCAGGCCGTCCAGGCACCGGTGCCGGCGGCGGTCGTCGTACCGACCTGCGTCTGGCCCTGCTTGACGCTGATCCGGCCGCCTGCCGCCGCCGATGCGTAGCGGAAGGTCACCTGGTGGCGTCCGGTGGCGGTGACGTCCACCTCGTACGTGACCGAGGAGCCGTCGGTGACGTACCCGATGCTGCGCCCGTCGGCGCCGGCGGTGGTCTCGATGCGGATGCCGCCCGTCTGCGAGGTGAAGTCCTCGGCCTGGATCCGGCCGGGGTCGCCTGGCGGGGTGTCGCCGTCCGGCGAGGTCACCTGGTTCACCCCGGTCGTGGTGTGTACGACCTTCTGCAGGCCGCCGTCGGACCGGAAGTGCAGGTAGTCCACCGAGGCGTTGCGGCGGTATCCGGCGCCCGACTGACCGGCGGCGTTGGTGTAGTTGCCCACGTGGTAGAAGTAGTACCACTTACCGGCGTACTCGATGATCGAATGGTGGTCCTGCGCCCCGGCGGGGCGCGGCCCGACCGCGCCCTTGAGCTGGCCGGCACCGCCGAACGGGCCGTAGGGGGAGCTGCCGGTGGCCCAGAAGCCCTGATCGGGGTTGCCCTGCCAGTCGGTGTAGGTGAAGTAGTAGGTGGAGCCCTTCTTGAAGACGAAGATGCCCTCCTTGTGGTTCGTCGCTCCGTAGTTGACCGCACGCGGGCTCTCCGCCAGTTCGGTCATGTTGCTCTTGAGCTTGGCGACGTACGGGATGTGCTTGGTCTGCCCGCCCTCGTTCTTCCAGCCGCTCCAGTACAGGTAGTAGTTGCTGCCGTCCTGCAGGACCATCGGGTCGATCCCGGAGATGTTCGGGATGTGGCTGCCGATGTCCTTGAACGGCCCCGCCGGGCTGTTCGCGGTGGACACCCCGATCCGCCAGACCCCGCTCTTGTCCTTGTGCGGGTAGAACAGGTAGTTCGTGGTGCCCTTGCGGGCCGCGCCCGGCGCCCACATGTAGCCGCGCGAACCCCAGCTGACGTCGCGGGAGTGCAGGATCTCACCGTGGTCTTTCCAGTTCACCATGTCGGTGGAGGAGAAGACGTGGTAGCCGTCCATCCCCGAGTAGTTCGTGGTGGAGTCGATCGGCGGCTGGTCCTGGGAGGTGTACATCCACACCGTGCCGTCCCACACGTGGACGTCCGGATCGGCGCCTCTGATGTCCTTCACGATCGGGTTGCCGGAGGTGACCGCGGCGGCGGTGCTGGTCCTGACGGCCTGCTGCTGATCGGCGTTGGCGGAGGTGATGCCGGCGACCGCCATCCCGAACACGGTGACGGCGCCGACGGCTGCGGCGAGCAGTCTCGTTCTACTGGGCACTACGGAACTCCTTCTGGGGCCACTGGCCTCGCCGACTCGATGAACCGGCATGGCGTCGCTGTTGACAGTGGGGGAACACTCTCCAACCTCGTGGGCGGTTTCATCGCGCGCAGTTTTCCGTCATTCGTGTCCGGCCCGGTCACACGACGGTCGAGCGGGTCCGGCAGCGGCGCCGCGCCGTCCACGCCGGCTGCGGCCAACGCCCAGGAGGAGTGACGGTGGACGGCTTCGCCGCGGCAGCGCTGCATCCGACGTCCCTGCGACGAAACCTGGACCAGGGACGCGGGGTGTCTCTTGTCGATGAGCGCTTCCGCCGACCTGCGGAAGTCGGACGAGTCCTGAGGAGACGCGACGATGTCACGACGATCCTGGCGTCAGTTGGCAATTGCCGGCCTGGTGGTGGCTGCGGGTGGTGGGGCGTGGGCGGTGGCCCCGAGCGCCTCCGCCGACGACGCCCCGCGCATCACGCAGCTCGCCGGTGTCACCGAGGGCGCCACGCTGAGCGGCACGGCCCGGATCGAGGCGCGCACCAGCGGCACGGTCGACCGGGTGGAGTTCTCGCTCTCCGGGGCGCGCACGGCGACCTGGACCGAACGGCAGGCGCCCTACTACTTCCTGGGCAACAACGGCACGATCGTGCCGGGCTGGGACGCGGCCACCGCGCCGGACGGCGCGTACACGCTGGCGGTGCGGGCGATCGGCCCCGGCGGCACCTCCCAGCAGACGGTACGGTTCACGGTCGGCCAGCAGGCCGGCAAGCCGGCGCCGACGCAGGTGCCGACGCCGACGACCGGCGGCGACGCGAGTGCGGCGAACCCGTCGGTCAGCAACGGGGTGGCGACGTTCACCGCCAACAAGACCATCGGCAAGCTCTCCGTACCGGACTCCTGGACGGAGATCGTGATCGGCGCGGGGGTGACCCTGAAGGGCAACTTCTTCATCCCCGCCAACCGCACGAAGGCGTTGACGATCACCGGCCGGGACAAGCAGACGTCCCAGTTGACCGGTGACGGCCCGCACGCCAAGGACTACGCCCGGGCCGGCGTGACGACCGAAGCGAAGATCAAGCTGACCCTGCGCAACTACACCTCGGTCAACCCGCGCTTCTACCACATGTGGGCGAAGAGCGCGCAGGTCGTCATGTCGGGCATGCGGTACATCGACAACCGGGACCTGGGCAGCAACAACTCCGACGGCTTCAGCGGCGGCGACAACTCGCTGATCGAGAACACCTTCATCGACACCTGGGACGACTCCGCCAAGCTCTACACCGGCGACCTCACCATCCGGGACACCACGATCGTGCACAACCGCAACGGCGCGCCGATCCAGATGGCCTGGGGCGACTACGGGCAGGGCACCGCGATCCTGGACGGGTTGACCGTCATCTCCAACTCGTCCAACGGCTACAACCAGGGCGTCTTCTCCTGGGCCGGCGGCACGAAGGCCGACACCCGGACGATCAGGATCGTCGGTGACGGATTCACCCGCAAGGTCAACCCAGGAATGGTCGAGGCGCCGCTCTACGCGTTCAAGGACGGCGTGAAGAACAAGACCATCCGTGTCGAGGGCGGTGACTGCGCGGTGGTGCGCAGCACCTCCGCCAACACCTTCCAGGGCGCCAACACCTCCGGCAACAAGGTTGTCGTCACCGGCTGCAAGTAACGGCATCACCGGGTGCGGAGCCGGGACGTCGCCCGGCTCCGCACCCCGAGTCACCACCACCTTCACCTCACCGTCCCCGCCCTCCGACGCGTACGCCGCATGCGGCTGGACGGGATCTCTCGTTCGTAACTGCCTTCCGTGACCGCGGCGGGCATCGACACAAGCACTGGCAGGAGTGACAGGCATGGCGAAGAGAAGCAGGCGATGGACGACCGCGGCAGGTTTCGCCGCGGCGGCGACCGCGATGGTGGCGGGCATCTGGATACTGGGGCCGCAGGCCTCCGCCGACGAGACCCTCCAGGTGACGGGACTGACCGGAGTCCCCGCGGGCGGGGTGCTCAGCGGAAAGGTGGCGATCGAGGCGAAGGTCGACGGCCGGCCCGACAGCGTCGTGTTCCACCTCGACGGCCCGACGGACCTCACCCGGACCGAACGCGTCGCACCGTACTTCTTCGGTGGCGACAACAACGGGTCACCCTTCGGATGGGACAGCCGGACGGTGTCCGAGGGGAGGTACACCCTGACCGCTGTCGCCAGCAAGGGATCCACCACGGCCAGGCGCAGCGTCACGTTCACCGTCGACCAGGACGGCGGCACGACCCCGGCTCCACCCACCACGCCGGCTCCCACAGACCCGAGCAAGCCGAAGCTGTGGGTGACCTCCGACATGAGCGAGCCGGGCGGCGAGACCGACGCCGACGACATCTCGGCCCTGGCGGCCCTGAGCGTGTACGCCTCGAAGTTCTCGCTGGCCAAGGTCGTGGTCGGCGGTGAGCAGCGGATCACCGACTGCGCCGGGGCGATGACGCACGCGCGGAACGCCTACGGGGCGTACCTGAAGAACCTGGAACTGTCCTCGATCTGCGGTCTCAAGGGCGGCTTCACCACCTGCACCGCCTCCAACCCGTGGGTGAAGAACCCGCCGGCCACCGTCAACGCACTGATCGAGGCCGTGCGTGCCGGCGGCTTGACCGTGCTCAACTGGGGGCCGATGACCGAGTCCGCCGGCGCGGCCTGCTGGCTGGAGCACAACGCCCCGCAGGACCTCGCGAAGCTCTCCATCATCAGCCACTGGACGGTCACCAGTCCGGGCTTCCCGATCGACCCGAACTGCGGGCCCGACCGTTCCGCCTGCGAATACGTACACGAGTTGGCCGCCAAGAACAAGATCAAGCTGATCGAGCTGGGCGCCGCCGGGCAGAAGTTCATCAACACCGCCCGCGGCGCGTGCGACGCCAACGTGACCATCCCGAAGAAGGGCCTGGGCGTCCACCTGAACGCCAAGTACGCCGGCATCACGCCCGACTTCTCCGACTCGATCACCTTCCTGGTGTTCCTGCACGGCGGGATCGCCGACTACGACACCAACGGCAAGGGCGACGCCAACTTCAACAAGGCGTACGACCGGGTCTGCGCCCAGGCACCCGCGATCTTCGACGACCTGCGCGCCGCCGCGAAGTGAACCGCGCGGGCCGGGCCGGCTGGATGCAGCGGCCCGGCCGGTCGACAAGCTGCATCCAGCCAACCGCCCGGCCGACGAGGAACCGTCGGCCGGGCGGGGCCCGTCTTCACTTCAGTGTGTTGATGACTTCCTGAAGACGGCCGGCACTGCGTGAGAAGGCCTTGTCGTTGCGCAGGCGGTGCGGCTGGTACTCCCTGCCGAGCCCGCCGAAGGTCTCGATGGCGCCGTTGTGTCCACGTTCGATCTTCTGACCGTTGGCTACCCGATCGAGCATCATCGTCACGATGTCGGCCGAGATGCCACCGGCTGCGACGACCAACTTTCGGAGGTTCTCGCTCCAGTTGCGGCCGTACTCGTCGTCGATGTGCGCCTCGGCCGCGAAGAACGGGCGGTAGAGCGTCGAGCCGAGTGCCATCGCGGTGTACATCTCGAAGTAGCTGATCGTGCCGTCGCCCGGCAGCAGGCCTTTGCCGCCGTGGTCGATCGAGACCGTGGCCACGATGGAGCTGAGGTGGGTGCGGAGAGCGGCCTTCTGCGTGGCGCTGAGCCCGGGGTGGCCGTTGACGCCCGGCTCCGTGCCGGTGACGATCGCGATGTACCGGTACGCGTGGTTGGCCTCGAACTGTGACAGCCCGGAGACCATGTACAGCCGCCCCTGGGAGGTGTTCTTGCTGGTGACCGGCACCAGTGGGGTCGTGGGTGCCTTGGTCGTCGCGGCGGAATCGGGCCTGCTCGGCGCGTTGGAGGCCGAGGCGCTGCTGGTGCGCTGCGTAGGCGAGGCGCTCGGGACTGTGGCCGAGGCTGACGTGATCGGGTTCGCCGCGGTGGCCGGGGGCTTCGTGGACGGGGCCACGGTGACCCGGGTGTCGCCCGGTTCGCACCCGCCGCTCGCCCCGCTGAGGGCGGCGATCACCATCAGCGCGGCGACCCGCGATCGCCGTCGGACGGTACACGCGACGCCGGTCCTGCTGACGGGGCTGGGCGGCCGGTTCTGATTCTGGCGTTGAAGGTTCACACACATGGCACTCCGCATGCCGGCGCCAGGTTTCACGTCTCGTCCACGCGGGAGGTGGCCGAGCGGGTCGTCAGTCGGGAACCTGATCGTGGAGTATGCCGACGTAGAAGGCTCGCTGGTCGCCGCGGATGGAGAACCGTGCCTGCTCGATCCAGCCGAACTGTTCCAGGGTGCGGCGCATCGGTTCCAGCAGCTTGGTCTTCTCGCAGCTGTCGTCCGGGGCCAGGATGCCGTCGAGATCGGTGAAATCCGCCCGCGCGTTCGTGCCGTCCAGCTTCAGGTAGCGGAAGCGGTGGGCGTCACCGTCGAAGGCGCTGGTCAGGCCCGCCGCGCGATCGGCGGGCGTGGGGCCGTCGAGCAGCGCCCGCAGTGCCTCCTTGGCGACGCTGCGGGCCGGGACCTCCCGGGTCACCGCGACGACCTGCGGGCAGCGCTGGCCGGCCTGCTCACGTAGCAGGAACAGCTTCACCTGGCGGGTGCCGATGGTCGGCTCGGTCGCCGGCTGTATCGGGTCGCCGGTCTCCGTCGTCCGGGCGTTCGCCGACGCGGTGGATGGGACATTCGACGGACCGGGCGGCGAGGGCACCGGCGCCTGCGCGGCGGGGGCCGTCGGTGCGGGAGCGGCGAGCTGCGGCTCGCGCGTCGGTGCGGCCGTCACGCCCACGCCAACGGGAACGGCCACCATCGCCGCGGCGACCAGGCCGGCCGCGGTGACGGAGCGAACGCGGCGACGGCGTGCGCGGTGGCTCAGGTCGCCCAGATCCGGTGGACGTGCGGTGTCGGCGGCAGTCCCGGCCATCCGGCGCAGCGCATCGCGCGTCGCCTCGCCGTCCGGAATTCCGTCAGTCACCGTTGTCCCCCCTGGGCGAAGCCGTCGCCATTCTACCGTTTGACGCTGCCGCATTAATCACATACGGTGCGATCGTTATTTAAGCGGATGAGTACGGCAGCGTCCAGGTCGGATGGTCGCCGCACGGTTAGCGCCGACTCGGGGATGCGCACGTTGCGGCAGGTGTCGAGAGGTCCGATGTCGACAGATCGGGATTTCACCGAGTTCTACCTGGCCACGTACCGTCGGCTGGTGGGTCAGCTGTTCGTGCTGACCGGTAACCGTCATGACGCTGAGGAGCTTGCTCAGGAAGCGTTCTCCCGTGCTCTGCCCCGGTGGGCGAAGATCAGCGGCTACGAGGCGCCGGAGGCGTGGGTCCGGCGGGTCGCCTTCAACCTCGCGTTCTCCCGGCGCCGCAGGGCGCTGCGCGGCGCGGCCGCCCTGCTGCGCCTCGGTGCCGATCGGTTCCACGACGGCGACGGCACTGACGGTGTCGCCGTCACCGAGGCGCTGCGGGCGGTGCCGGTACGGCACCGGCAGGCATTGGTGCTGCACTATGTCGTCGACCTTCCCGTGCGGGACGTGGCTACCGAGCTGGGCGTTCCGGAGAACACCGTCAAGACGTGGCTGCGACGGGGCCGCCAGCAGTTGCACGCGGCGCTGCGGGTGGACGAGGCGACCGGGACCAGCGAACTCCTCGCCCACCTTCGCCCCTGAGCGCAGCGGGTGGGGTGCGGTGTCACCTCCGCACCCCACCCCGCGTTCACGGCAGCGGCTGGCCGTCGATGGTGACGCCGCTGACGGCACCGCTGACGCTGAGCTTTCCGACGGTGCCGGCGTTGGTGGCGGTGACCCGCCTGCCGTCGATGACGAGACCGCTGATCGTCACCCTGGCGATGCGGGTGCCGGGGCGTGCGGAGATCGTGTTGCGGCCGGTGACCGGCCCGTCGACGCGCAGCCCGGCGATGGTGATGTCGCCGATGGTGCCGGTGGCGGAGTCGGTGAGCATCACGTGCAGAGCCTGGGGTACCCCGTAGTCGATACGGACGTCTTCGAAGCGCAGGCCGCTGATGGCGTGGTTCTCGGCGTAGCGCCAGACGACGGCCGCGCCGAGAGCGGGCCGGTCGGCACGCCATTCCGCCCGGACGACGTCGATGCGGCGCCAGGTGTTGGCCGTGGCGGCTCCGGTGGGGATCTTCCATCCGGAGATGGCCACCCCACCGTTGGCGTGCTGCCACACCACGCAGTTCTCCACGAGGGTGTTGCTGCTCATCGTGCGCAGGCTGTCGTCGCCGGCCCGGACGAAGCAGTCGCGTACCCGGGTGCCGTCGCGCAGGTGGATGCCGTCGTTGTTGCCGCTCCAGCCGAAGATCTTCACGCCGGAGATGTCCCAGTCGGCGGCGGTGACGATGTTGAAGTGGGAGGCGTTGACCAGGGTCGGGCCGGAGACCGACTTGGCTTCGGCGGCCTTGCCGAAGCCGGCCCAGATCATCGCCGCGTCGTCGGCGGGGTGCGACTTGCGGGCCGCGTAGCGGAAACCGTCACCGGCGAGCACACCGTGCCCGATCACCCGGCCCCCGGTCACCCCGGCGAGGTCGATCTTGCCGTAGACGTAGGCGCCCCGGTCGAGGTAGACGGTGTCCTTGCCCGGCATGGTGGCCAACGCGAGGATGCCCCGGCCGGCCGGGTCGCCGCCGATCCGGTGTTCGCCCGGACCGAAGTAGACGACGTTCGGGGCGTTCCTGGCGACCTTGAAGTCGGTGGTCAGGTCCACGTTGACGTGGATCGAGTGCAGGTCCGAGCCGGTGCCGTCGCCGAAGTGCACGCTGATCCACTTGTTGCCGCCGGTCACCGGGAACGTCACCGTCTTACGGTCTGCGGACAGGGCCGTCGGCCGGATGCCGTAGCGGTGCGGGCGGATGTCGACGCCGGCCAGTGACGGGAAGGTCCGGCCGTCGGTGAGGCTGACCGACACCTCCGTCGTGTCGGTCGCGCCTTGGGCGTAACCGGTGAAGGACACCGTCCGTAGTGCCCCGGAGGGCGTCGGCGGCCACTTCGCCAGCTGTACGGTCTCGCCGTCGTCGCCGGTGAACCGTGATCCGTCGATCTGATACACCTTCGGGCGTACCGTCTGGTCCGCGGTACGTACCGAGACGCCGTAGTGGGTCGAGGACGGTCCGGCGACCGTGTCCGGCGTGAACTGCACGGTACGGGCCGATACCGCCGAGGAAGGCGGCTCCGGGGCGGGCTCGGCCGGGGCCGGCGTGGACGGGACGGCCGGCCGCGATGGCGAAGCGGCTGCGCTGGGCGTGGCGCCGTCGGCCGGTGCGTCGATCCGCTCGATCAGTATCCGGCTGGCACGGTCGTTGAGCGGGCTGCCGCAGAAGTCCTCGTCCTTGGTCAGCACCACCAGCGGGTCGGCGGAGTCGGTTCGGTCGAAGACCGACACCCGGAACCCCGCGGCGACCCGAACACCGCTGACATCGTCGTCGGGCGCCCGCCCGGCGAGGTCGTGGTCGCCGATGTCGAGCGGGACCGGACGCCACTGGTCACCGGCGGCGAAGCCGCAGCGGTCGGTCAACTCCACCGGTGCCGCGACGTCGTCGTCGGCGTGCACCGTCGCCACCCCGGCCAGCGCCATTCCCACGGCGACCGCGGCGGCAGCGACAGCTCCTACTGTTCGTCGTGAACTGCGTGACATTCGTACTCCTCGGCTGACCGGTCTGGGGTGGGGTGGAACAGGTCCAGCCAGGAACACTCCGCACCCGTCCCTGGCGTTTCACCCCGTCGCCGGGAACTGCACGACCGTCGTGGGGCGGTGGACGTACCACGAACAGTTCGCGCCGGTGGTGGGTGAACGGCACCCACCACCGGCGCGACCGACGGGACTGGCGAGGTCAGCTCACGGTGAAGCTGTCGACGTCGAGGAGGAAGCCGGTGCCGCCGGTGAAGACCAGGTGCAGCGGCCCGGTCCCGGTGCCCGACAGCGTCGTCGAGACGGTCGTGTAGGTCGTCCAGCCGCCGGTGGCGGGCACGTCGACCGTGCCGAGCAGCGCACCCGTGGGCGAGCCGGAACGCACCTCGATGGTGCCGCCCGAGGTGCCGGAGGCCACCCGGGCGGAGAACTGCGTCCGGCCGACCGTGGACACCTGGGCGTAGCCGGCCCAGTCACCGTCGTTCACATAACCCGCCGTGGCGCCGCCCTGCGCCGGGGCGTGGAAGGCCACCTGCACCCCCGAGTTCGACGTGAACGACTCACCCTGCACGGTCTGCGGCGACGTTCCACCTCCGGACGCGGTGAGGAAGGTGCGCAGCTTGTTGGCGTTGCCGGAGTCGTCGCCGGTGATCAGGTAGTACATCATTCCGGCGTCGGAGACGTCGCCCTTCTTGTTCATGATGTTGTTGACCACGTCGTGCGCGTAGCGCAGCCGCTGGTCGGAGTTGTCGGCCATCCAGGCCCACTTCTCCTCACCGCCACCGGTGCCCAGACCGGCGTTCTGATCCGGGATCCTCTTGTACTTGACCTGCGGGAAGTCGCGGCGGATGTCGGCGAGGTTCCACCGGTTGTCATCGTCGTCGTGATTGTTGTTCCAGTCCGAGTGCGAGATCAGCGTGACGTGCTGACGCGCCGCGCTGTTCGAGCCCTGCAACGCCCGGTACACCACCCCCATCGGGCCGGCGCCGACCAGGCACAGCCGGTTGGTAGCGGTGGACGCGTCGACCGCCGAACGCAGGTGGGTCACCGCGGCGTCCAGATTCGTCTGGCTGTTGCGGAAGATGCCGGCCACGTCGTAGCCGAACCGCCCGCCGACGCCCTCGGTGGCGGTGACCATGTCCCGCTCCCAGCTCGCCGTCGAGCTGCCCAGGTGCGAGTTGTAGTCCCAGTGCACCAGCCGCGACTGCTGCCCCCGCTCGGCGAGCAACGCCAACGCCATCGCCGACGCGCCGATGTCGTCGCGATCGTGGTAGTTACCGTCCGAACTCCAGGCGATCCGCTCACAACCAAAATCGAGAGCCGGCGGCGCGGCCTGCGCAGGCTGCCCGGTCAACGCGACGACAGCGCCGAGCCCGAGGGCACAGGCCGCAGCCGCGAGACCGGGACGGGAGATCCGTGACATCAGAGGTCCTTCCGGTACGAGGG